>NZ_CAKZHQ010000044.1 GCF_936925435.1 uncultured Ramlibacter sp.
GGGCGGGGGGCCGCTCGGCGCCCCCGCCGCGTCGACCATTCTCCGGGCGGGGGGGGGGGGGGGGGGGCCCGGGCCGGGGGGGGGGGGGGGGGGGGGGGGGCCCCGGGGGCGCGCCCCCGCGCCGGTGCTGCCGGCCGACGCCCGTACCCGCGACAACGCCCGTTCGCGCGAGCGCGAGTCGCGCTGAGGAAGAACAAGAATGAACAGAATCGGATTCATCATTTCGACCGTGCTGGTGGCGCTCGCGCTGCTCAGCTCCACGCTCTTCGTGGTCGACCAGCGCCAGTTCGGTGTGGTTTACGCGCTTGGCCAGATCAAGGACGTGATCACCGAGCCGGGCCTGAACTTCAAGCTGCCGCCGCCGTTCCAGGACGTCAAGTACCTGGACAAGCGCCTGCTGACGCTTGACAGCACCGACACCGAACCGCTGTACACGGCAGAAAAGCAGCGGCTGGTGATCGACTGGTATCTGCGCTGGCGCATCACCAACCCGTCGGAGTACATCCGCGCGCTGGGTGTGGATGAAGCGGCTGGGGCCAGCAAGCTCAGCCAGGAGGTGCGCAACGCCTTCCAGGAAGAGATCGGCAAGCGCACTGTGCGCGAGCTGATCTCGACCAAGCGCGAGGAGCTGATGTCCGAGGTCAAGCGCGAGGTGCTGGACAAGGTGCGCGGCCGCAACTGGGGCATCGAGGTGATCGACGTGCGCATGACGCGCGCCGACTACGTGGACACCATCACCGAGTCGGTCTACCGCCGCATGCAGGCCGAGCGCCAGCGCGTGGCCAACGAGCTGCGCTCCACCGGCGCGGCCGAGGGCGAGAAGATCCGCGCCGACGCCGACCGCCAGCGTGAGGTCGCCGTGGCCAACGCCTACCGCGACGCCCAGAAGGTGCGTGGCGAGGGCGATGCCCAGGCCGCCGCCATCTACGGCGAGGCTTTCGGCCGCGACCCGCAATTCGCCCAGTTCTACCGCAGCCTCGATGCCTACAAGGCCAGCTTCAACAAGAAGGGCGACGTGATGGTGCTGGACCCGGCCAGCTCGGAATTCTTCAAGACCTTCCGCAACGGCGGCGGCGCCGCTGCTGCCGCTCCGGCGCGCAAGTAAGCGCGGCGGGCCGTGAACAGCGACACCTTCTGGGCGGCCTGCGCCCTGGTGCTGGTGATCGAGGGCCTGTTTCCCTTTCTCTCGCCCGGCGGCTGGCGCCGTACCTTCGCCCGCCTGCTGGCGCTGCACGATGGCCAGCTGCGTTTCTTCGGCCTGTGCAGCATCGCGCTGGGTCTGTTGACGCTCTGGCTGATGGCCTGAACGGCCAGTCCGGCGCGGACCGGTAAAATACTGTTTTTAACAGCGTCCGAAAATCTCATGTCCGCCTGGGTCCTGCCGGATCACATCGCCGATGTCCTGCCATCCGAGGCCCGGCACATCGAAGAACTTCGCCGCGAACTGCTCGACACAGCCCGTGCCTATGGTTACGAGCTGGTCATGCCGCCGCTGCTCGAGCACCTGGAGTCGCTGCTGACCGGCACCGGTGAGGCGCTGGACCTGCAGACCTTCAAGCTGGTCGACCAGCTGTCGGGCCGCATGCTGGGCCTGCGCGCTGACACCACGCCCCAGGTCGCCCGCATCGACGCCCATCTGCTCAATCGCCAGGGCGTGACCCGCCTTTGCTACTGCGGCCCGGTGCTGCACACGCGCCCCGACCGGCCGCACGCCACCCGCGAGCCGCTGCAGTTTGGCGCCGAGATCTACGGCCACGCCGGGCAGGAGGCCGACCTGGAGGCGCTGCAGCTGGCGCTGGACTGCCTGAAGGCGGCCCAGGTGCGCGAGCTGACCGTCGACATGGCCGACGCGCGCATCGTGCGCTCGCTGCTCGAGGGCATCGATCTGGCGCCGCCGCTGCTGGCCCAGGTCCATGCCGCACTGGCCACCAAGGACGCCAGCGCGCTGGCCGCGCTGACCCGCGATTTCCCCAAGGCTTCGCGCGAGGGTCTGGCCGCGCTGGTCTCGCTCTATGGCGATGCCAAGGTGCTGGCCGAGGCCGAAAAATACCTGCCGGCCGTGCCGGCTGTCCGTGAGGCGCTGACCAACCTCAAGTGGCTGGCCAGCCATGTGGAAGGCGCAGCGACCAGCTTCGACCTGGCCGACCTGCGCGGTTATGCGTACTACAGCGGCGCGCGCTTTGCCGTCTACACGCCGGGCGCCAGCGATGCGCTGGTGCGCGGCGGCCGCTATGACGAGGTCGGCGCGGTGTTCGGCCGCAACCGGCCTGCCGTCGGCTTCAGCCTGGACCTCAAGGAACTGGTGGGTGTGGCGGCCAGGCGGCCGCTGCGCGCTGCCATCCGCGCCCCCTGGGGCGGCGACGGCGCCGCCGGTACCGAACTGCGCGCCGCCATTTCCGCGCTGCGCGGCCGCGGCGAGACCGTGGTCTGCGCGCTGCCCGGCCACGACAGCGAGGTCGACGAGTTCCAGTGCGACCGCGCCCTCACGCAACAAGCCGGCCGCTGGGTCGTGACCTCCCTCTAACCAATTTCTTTTCGAGTTTTCCATGAACAAGACAAAAGGTCGCAACGTCGTCGTCGTCGGCACCCAGTGGGGCGACGAGGGCAAGGGCAAGCTGGTCGACTGGCTCACCGAGATGGCCCAGGGCGTGGTGCGCTTCCAGGGCGGCCACAACGCCGGCCACACGCTGGTCATCAACGGCGTCAAGACGGCCCTGCACCTGATCCCCAGCGGCATCATGCGGCCGGGCGTGAAGTGCTACATCGGCAACGGCGTCGTGCTGTCGGCGGCCAAGCTGTTCGAGGAGATCGAGGGCCTTGAAAAGGCCGGCGTAGAAGTGCGCTCGCGCCTGCGCATCAGCGAGGCCTGCCCGCTGATCCTGCCCTTCCACTCGGCGCTGGACATCGCCCGCGAGACCCTGCGCGAGCAGGGCGGCACCGAGAAGATCGGCACCACCGGCCGTGGTATCGGCCCGGCCTACGAGGACAAGGTCGCCCGCCGCGCCCTGCGCGTGCAGGACCTCAAGCACCCCGAGCGCTTCGCCGAGAAGCTCAAGGTCGTGCTGGAACTGCACAATTACGTGCTGACCAATTTCCTGCATGCGCCGGCCGTGGACTTCCAGACCGTTTTCGATGAGGCGATGAAGCACGCTGAGCTGCTCAAGCCCATGATGGCCGACGTCTCGCGTGAACTCAACGAAGCCCATCTGCACGGCGACAACCTGCTGTTCGAAGGCGCACAGGGCACGCTGCTGGACGTGGACCACGGCACCTATCCCTACGTCACCTCCAGCAATTGCGTGGCCGGCAACGCCTCGGCCGGCGCCGGCGTCGGCCCGGGCATGCTGCACTACATCCTGGGCATCACCAAGGCCTACTGCACCCGCGTGGGCGGCGGCCCGTTCCCGACCGAGCTGGACTGGGAGACGCCCGGCACCGTGGGCTACCACCTGTCCACCGTGGGCGCGGAAAAGGGCGTCACCACCGGCCGTTCGCGCCGCTGCGGCTGGTTCGACGCCGCGCTGCTCAAGCGCTCGGCCCAGGTCAACGGCCTGACCGGCCTGTGCATCACCAAGCTGGACGTGCTCGACGGCATCAAGGAACTGCTGCTGTGCACCGGCTACGAGCTGGACGGCGAACACACCGACATCCTGCCCATGGGCGCCGACGAGATCTCGCGCTGCAAGCCGGTCTACGAAACCATGGAAGGCTGGACCGAGAGCACGGTGGGCGTGACCCAGTACGACAAACTGCCGGTCAACGCGCGCTTGTACCTGCAGCGCATCGAGCAGGTCACGGGCGTGCCGGTCGACGTGATCTCGACCAGCCCGGACCGCGACCACACCATCATGATGCGCCATCCCTACCTCGCCGAGTAAGAGGGATATATGGCCGCAGCCCCCGCCAATCGGGCTTGAGACGCTATTAAAACTGGAGCAATAAAGATGTTGACGGAAGACGGCAAGCACCTCTATGTGAGCTACGACGAGTACCACGGCCTGATCGAGAAGCTGGCGATCAAGGTGCACCAGTCGGGCTGGCAGTTCGACACCATCCTGTGCCTGGCGCGCGGCGGCATGCGCCCCGGCGACATCCTCTCGCGCATCTTCGACAAGCCGCTGGCCATCATGTCCACGAGTTCCTACCGCGCCGACGCCGGCACGGTGCAGGGCCACCTGGACATCGCGCGCTTCATCACCACGCCGCAGGGCGAGATCGCCGGCCGCGTGCTGCTGGTCGATGACCTGGCCGACTCCGGCCACACCCTGCACAAAGTGGTGGACCTGCTGCGCAACGGCTACCCGCCCATCACCGAGCTGCGTAGCGCGGTGATCTGGACCAAGGGCCTGTCCAAGTTCTCGCCCGACTACTCGGTGGAATTCCTGCCCACCAACCCCTGGATCCACCAGCCCTTCGAGAGCTACGACAGCATGGGTCCGGACAAGCTGCTGGAAAAGTGGAAAGTCTGAGCCGGTAACATGGCTGGATGACAGACCCGGTCACCCACCTCATCCACCATCCCTACACCCCGCCGCCGGGCTTTGCCGCGCCGCAGCCGGGTGTCTTCAAGGCCTCCACCGTCATCTTCGCCAACGTCGCGGCCATGCGTGCGCGCGACTGGAAGACCAAGGCCGGCTACACCTACGGCCTGCACGGCACGCCCACCACCTTCGTGCTGGAGGAGCGCATCGCCGCGCTCGAAGGCGGCCACCACTGCATCCTGGTGCCCAGCGGCCTGGCGGCCATCACCCACGTCAACATGGCCTTGTTGCGCGCCGGCGACGAGGTGCTGATTCCGGACAACGCCTATGGGCCGGGCAAGGCGCTGGCCGAAGGCGAGCTGGCGGCCTGGGGCATCAGCCACCAAGTCTATGACGCCATGGACCCGGCCGACCTGGCGGCGCGCATCGGCCCGCAGACCCGGCTGGTCTGGCTGGAGGCGCCGGGCTCGGTGAGCATGGAGTTCCCGCCGCTGGTCCAGCTGGCGCAGGTCTGCCGCGAGCGCGGCGTGACCAGCGCGCTGGACAACACCTGGGGCGCGGGCCTGGCCTTCAACGGCTTCGACCTGGGCGGGCCCGGCGCCGGCGCCGACATCGTGGTGCAGGCCCTGACCAAGTACCCCAGCGGCGGCGGCGACGTGCTCATGGGCAGCATCGTCAGCCGCGATGACGCCTTGCACCTCAAGCTCAAGCTCTGCCACATGCGCGTGGGCTGGGGGGTGGGCGTCAACGATGTGGAGGCCGTGCTGCGTTCCCTGCCGAGCATGGCGCTGCGCTACCGCGCGCACGACCAGGCTGCCCGCGCGCTGGCCGGCTGGTTGGGCGGCAGGCCTGAGGTGGCCCAGCTGCTGCATCCGGCCTTTGCCGGCTCGCCCGGCCACGCCCACTGGCAGGCCCTGTGCGGCGGCGACGGCCAGGCCGATGGCGCGCGCGGCAGCGCTGCCGGCCTGTTCTCGGTGGTTTTCCAGGAACGTCACACGCCGGCGCAGGTCGATGCCTTCTGCGACCGCCTGCGCCTGTTCAAGCTGGGATACTCCTGGGGCGGGCCGATCAGCCTGGTCGTGCCCTACGAGATGGCGGCGATGCGCAGGAACTGGCCGCACAAGGGCACGCTGGTGCGTTTTTCGGTCGGCCTGGAGGCTGTGCAGGACCTGCGCGCCGACCTGGAACAGGCGTTGCAGGCTCTGGCCTGACGCTGTTTTTGCGAGGTTTTATCGCTTACATTGGACCCATCGACAACTGAAGGGATTTGCCAGTGGCCACACCGAACTACGGATACGAGAAAAGGCAGAAAGAGCTGGCCAAGAAGAAGAAGAAGGAAGAGAAGCTCAAGTCCAAGGCCGACCGCAAGGTCGGCGGCATGCCCGATGGCGAATCGGGTGAGAACGGCCAGGACGGCGCGCCGGCCCCCGGCGAGACGCCGCAGTCGGGCGCCTGACCAGCAGCAGCAAGGCTTAGCGAGACCGCGGCAACCAGCCCAGGTCCTTGGCGTGGAGGCTCTGGATGTAGAGCCGCTCGGCCGTCTCCGTGACGGCCGTTGTTTCCGGGTAGGCCCCCGAGGGGTCCTGCAGGTCCGCCACCACTTTCCCATCTTCCGTAAACGCCACCACATGCCCATAAGCCTTGGGCACGGGCCATAGCGCCCTGGGCAGGCGCAGCGTCAGCTTGCGCAGGAAAGGCTTGTCGGCCAGCTTGTCGATGGTGGGATTGCGCGGCTTGACCAGGCCCATCCAGAGCTTGCCGTCCAGGCCGCGCATCAGGTTGTCCGGGTAGCCGGGCAGGTTGTCGAACAGCAGTCTGGCTGCGCTGCCGCCTGCGCCCACGTCCAGGTTGCTGGCGCCCACCGGCAGCTTCCAGACCCGGTACTTGCCGGTCTCGGCGACGAACAGCGCGCTGCCGTCCTGGCTCAGGGCGATGCCGTTGGGAAAGGCCAGGCCTTGGGCGACCACACGGGTGAGCCGTGTCGCCGGGTCATAGGCCAGCACGCGGCCGCTGGCCGCCTGCTCCAGGATGTCCAGCACGCTGGCCTCGAAGGTGCCGCCCGAGGCCTTGGCGCCAAAGCGCGTGGAGGCGTCGGTGAAAAAGACCGTGCCGTCGCGCGCCACCACCACGCCGTCGGCGTAGCGGATGGGGTCGCCGCCGACCTGGTCGGCCAGCACCACTGGCTGGCGGTCGGCGCCGATCGCCAGCAGCCCGCGGAAGGCGTCCGCGGCGATCAGCCGGCCCTGGGCGTCGAAGTCAAAGCCCAGCACGCGGCCGCCGGTGCTGGCGAAGATTTCGCGGCCGCTGCCGTCGGGCGCCATGCGCAGGATGCGGCCGCTGGCGACCGCGACGTAGAGCTTGCCGTCGGGGCCCAGCATCACATGCTCGGGCCCATGGTCCTCGCCCAGCGAGATCGTGCGCAGGCCGGCCAGCCGGGTGTTGGGCGCATGGGGCCCGGTGTAGCCGGGCGCCGGCGGAGCGGTCCAGGCCACAGGCTCGACGGGGACGGGCCAGAGGGTCAGATAGGCCAGGACAAGCAGCAGCAGGGCCGCCAGGACGGTCAACGCGCGCTTCACCATGTTGCTCCTCCTTGTGGGCCCGCCTGGGGCGGGCCGTCGTTCTATTTCAGCAGTTTGCCCAACTCCACCCATACATTGGCCAGCATCTGCGGCTGCGCTTCCTCGCGCGGATGGATGCGGTCGGCCTGGAACATCTTGAGCGCATCGGGACCATCGGCCACCCCCTTGAGGAGGAAGGGCACGACCGCCGCCTGCTGCGCCTTGCCCACCTTGGCGAACAGGCCGGCAAAGCGTTCGGCGTAGTCGCTGCCGTAGTTGGGCGGCAGCTGCATGCCCACCAGCAGCACCTTGGCGCCGGCCTGGCGTGCGGCCTGGGCCATCGCCGCCAGGTTGTCTTCGGTCATGGACAGCGGCAGGCCGCGCAGGGCGTCGTTGCCACCCAACTCGATCAGCACATGGCTGGGCTTGTGCTGCGCCAGCAGCGCCGGCAGACGGGAGCGGCCACCGGCGCTGGTGTCGCCGCTGATGCTGGCGTTGACGACGCGGGCGCCGCTCTTGCCGGCGGCCAGCTTCTGTTCGAGCAAGGCCACCCAGCCGCTGCCGCGTTTGAGGCCATACTCGGCGCTGAGCGAGTCGCCCACCACCAGCACGACGGCTTGCGCCGCCAGCGCCGAGGAGGCCGGGTAACAGCCAGCTAAACCAGCCGCGATAAAGTCTCTGCGATTCAAACCCGATGTCCCTTCTGCCTGCCGTATGACTGAACCCATCATCGCCGTCGACCATGTCCACAAGTCAGTGACCGATTCGACAGGCACGCTCGACATTCTGCGCGATATCGATTTCAGCCTGGCGCCACGGGAGACCGCGGCCATCGTCGGCGCATCGGGCTCGGGCAAGAGCACCTTGCTGTCCATCATCGCCGGCCTGGACACGCCCAGCCGCGGCACGGTGCGCCTGGCCGGCCAGGACATCTTCGCCATCGACGAGGACGACAGGGCGGCGTTGCGCGCTCAGAAAGTGGGCTTCGTCTTCCAGAGCTTCCAGCTGATGGGCAATCTCACGGCCCTGGAGAACGTGATGCTGCCGCTGGAGCTGGCCGGCCGGCGCGATTCGCGCAAGGCCGCCACCGAGATGCTGCAGCGCGTCGGCCTGGCCCAGCGCCTGGGCCACTACCCCAAGGTGCTGTCCGGCGGCGAACAACAGCGGGTGGCGCTGGCGCGGGCCTTTGTCGTCCAACCGGCCGTGCTGCTGGCCGACGAGCCCACCGGCAGCCTGGATTTCGCCACCGGCGAGACGGTGATGGAGCTGATGTTCGACCTGAACCGCGAACTGGGCACGACCCTGGTGCTGGTGACGCACGACCGGGCCATCGCCCAGCGCTGCGAGCGTCGCATCACCATCGACGCCGGCCGCGTGGTCTAGACAGGCGCTCTAGGACTGGCGCTTGGGCAGGGAGCGCCGCAGCGCATGCAGGAAGCGCGCGCGCTGCTCGGGCTGGTCGATGGTGGCGGCGACCGCCTCGACGAAGGCGCGAAAGCTCGCGGCCCGCTGGAGTTCCCGGCGCACCAGCATGCGCGCCATCGGGCCGATGTAATTGCTCAGGGTGTACTCGATGATGGCCAGTTCTTCCTGCGGGATGTCGATCTGGCGCGCGGCCTGCGCGACCGGGTGCGTGGTGCTTGCCCCCAGGCCCGCGCTCTGGCTGGGCACGGTCCGGCCGGAGCGGCTGCGGCTGGCGCCGCCGGCCAGGAAGCCCGAGCGCGCCGCGCTGTCGGCGATGGTCGGGGCCAGCGCTTCGCGCAGGCCCTGGATGCTGGGCGCCAGGCGCTGCGCCTTGCGCACCAGCACCCTGGCCAGCGGGCCGATCTGGCGCGCCAGGTCAGCTTCCACTTCCTGCAGCTCGGCGGCATCGAGCACCTGCACGCTGCGCACCGGTCGGGTCTGGGTGTAGCCGGTGGACGGGTTGTCCGCGCGGGCCGTGGCGCCGCCCGGGCCACCCCCGACCGCATACACATCGTGGCGGCGGCCGTGCTTGTCCTCGTGCTGGCCCAGGCTCTGGAACAGGTCGGCCGTGCCGTCGGTGATGCGCGAGATGACGTCGTAGTAGGCGCTCGAGACCAGCAGCTGGTTGGGGCGGGCGAAATCCATGATGCGCTGGGCTACGTTGATGCCGTCGCCCACCACGTTGACCCGCTCGTTGATGTCGGAAATCACCCGCACCGGCCCCATGTGCAGGCCGATGCGCAGCGACAGCGGGCCGTGGCGCTGGCCCAGCAGGTCGCGCAGCAGCATGGCGCAATGCAGGGCTTCCTCCGGATCGCCCATGAAGCAGATGGCGGCGCCGTCGCCGGTGTCGATGGCGATGCGGCTGTCCTCGGCCACGCCCTTGAGGGCCTTGGCGGTGAACTCGTTGAACAGATTTTTGAGCGCGACCTGGGCGTCGACCGGGCGGTTCGCATAGCCCACCAGGTCCATGAACAGGATGGTGCACAGCAGGTTGCGCCGCTGCGCGCTGCCCGCGCCGCTGTGGGCCGGCCCGCTGGCGGGCTGGGATGGCGCGAAGCCGGTGTCTGCCGGCCGGGCCGAGGCCGCTGACGCCAGGGCGCGCTGCTCCGAGCCCTGGATGGCGGCGCGCAGCAGCGGCACGCTCTGCGGACGCTGCCCCTCGTCCGGGTGCATGGCCCAGTCGATGGCCTGCAGCAAGGCCGCGCCGTAGACATGGGCCTCGCCCAGGCTGGCTGCCGGCGCCAGGGTGTCGTTCTTGACCCGGGCGGCGGCTTCCACGGGCTTGCGGCCGGTGGTCATCCAGTACATCACCGCGCCCAGCGAATACAGGTCGGTCCAGGGGCCCTGGCGGCCCTGCGAGTGGTATTGCTCGAAGGGAGCGAAGCCAGGGCTGACGATGTTGGTCAGGTCGTGGTCGGCGCTCAGGCGCCGCGCCGCGCCGAAGTCCAGCAGCACCGGCGTGCCGTCGGCGCGCACGTAGATGTTGTCAGGCTTGATGTCCCGGTGCAGGAAACCGCTGCCATGCACCGCCTCCAGCCCGTCGAGCAGCGGGTAGACGATGGACAGCAGCGAGCGTTGCGACAGGGGCGCGTTCTGCGGCACCCAGCGCTTGAGCGCCAGGCCCGACTCGTACTCCATGACGATGTAGGCCGTGCCGTTGAGGCGAAAGTAGCGCAGCACCCGCACGATGTTGCGATGGCGGAAGGTGGCCAGCGCCCGGGCCTCGTCCAGGAAGCGCTCCAGGCCCGAGGCATAGCTATGCTGCGCTTCGGCGTCGCCGGCGCGGGCCTGCACCGACTGGTCGGCGCCGCGCGTGACCAGGTCGCCGGGGAAGTACTCCTTGAGCGCCACCGGCAGCTGCAGGTTGCTGTCGCGCGCCAGGTAGGTGATGCCAAAGCCCCCACCGCCCAGGGGCCGCTCGATCTCGTACTCGTGGATGCGGTGGCCGGCCGGCAGTCCGGCGGCATCCGTCACGGGCGGCCGTGGCGGGGGCTGGGAGGCGGCCTGGTCCATCGTGGCTGCAGCGTGGCGGGCCTTACGGCTCGCCGATCATCTGCATCGCCTTTTCCAGGCTGCGGCGCATGCGGTTGAAGGAGCCGCCCAGCACGGCCATCTCGTCGCGGCCCCGCTCGCCGAACTCGGGCTGGTCGAAGTCCCCAGTGCTGATCTTGTTGGCCGCCTCCGACATCTTGCGGATCGGCCGGATGATCAGCCAGCTGAGCATGATGTTGAGCACCACGAAGACCACCGCGAAGACCGCAGCCAGCGAGGCCATGAAGGCGGTCAATGCGCGCTCGGCGTTGCGCAGGGGCAGTTCCATGGGCACGGTGACCACCTGGGCGCCGACGATCTCGTTGTGCTTCCAGCCAAAGCCATTGGCCTCGCCGTAGATCTTGACCATGGTGGGCGGCGCCATCGCCGCCGTCGTGTGGCACTGCAGGCAGGCGGCGTTGCTGATCTGGATTGGCTTGGCGATGAACAGGGTGCGGCCGGTGGCCGACAGGCGCTCGGACACCACCTCCTTGATGTCGGCGTGCGCGCGGAACTGGTTGACGATGTCGGCCTCCCAGTCGGCCGTGCGGTCGCGCGGGTTGGTCGGGTTGAGGGTGGCTTCCTTGTAGCTGTAATCCGGGTATTTCTTGCGCAGCTCGTTGATCGCCTCGGTGGCGGCGTAGGCCGGCACGGTCTGCGGCAGGAAGACCTCGTCCATCTGCTTGATCAGGTGGGGCCTGATCTGGTCGACCGTATAGGTGCGCACGGAACTGGCGGCCTCCATCATCAGGCGGGCGTTGCGCACCACCTCGTCACGGGCGTTTTCCTGCAGCAGCTGGCGTGAGATGAGCCCCGAGGCCGCGAACCCGGCGCAGAACACCACCACCAGCACCAGGTTGAATTTGAGCCGCAGCCCCATGCCTCTACTCCTTTTGTCTGCGATTTTATACAGGGGGGACTGGCGCCACGGGATAATCCTGTGATGTCTGCACCCAAAGTCCTGTTTGGCTTCCACGCCGTCGGCGTGCGCCTGAAGACCGCACCGCAATCGGTGATCGAGGTCTATTACGAACCCACCCGCCGCGACGCGCGCATGCGCCAGTTTCTCGACCGCGCCCGTGAGGCCAATGTGCGCCTGATCGAGGCCGATGGGCTGCGCCTGTCCAAGCTGGCCGGCAGCGCCGGCCACCAGGGCGTGGCCGCCCGGGTCCAGGCCCTGGAGATCGCCCATTCGCTGGACGACCTGCTCGACACCGTCGAGGGCCCGCCGCTGCTGCTGGTGCTCGATGGCGTGACTGATCCGCACAACCTGGGCGCCTGCCTGCGCGTGGCCGATGGCGCCGGCGCCCACGCCGTGATCGCGCCCAAGGACCATGCAGTGGGCATCAACGCCACGGTGGCCAAGGTCGCCAGCGGCGCCGCCGAGACCGTGCCCTATTTCATGGTGACCAACCTGGCGCGCACCCTGGGCGAGCTCAAGGAGCGCAGCATCTGGATCATCGGCGCCAGCGACGACGCGCCCAGGACCCTGTACCAGACCGACCTGAAGGTCCCGGTGGCCCTGGTGCTGGGGGCGGAAGGCACGGGCATGCGCCAGCTCACCCGCAAGACCTGCGATGACGTGGCGTCCATCCCCATGCGCGGGGCGGTGGAAAGCCTGAACGTCTCGGTCGCCAGCGGCATCTGCCTGTACGAGGCGCTGCGCCAGCGCAGCTGAACCCTATTCGGCGCTGGAGCGCTCCAGCCGGTCCAGGGCATCCTGGTCCAGCCGCAGCTGCGCAGCCGCCGCCAGGTCCTGCAGTTGCGCCAGCGAAGTGGCGCTGGCGATGGGCGCTGCCATCGCCGACCGCGTCAGCAGCCAGGCCACGGCCACTTGGGCTGGCGTGCTGGCCATGCGCTGGGCCACGGCATCCAGCGCGTCCAGGATGGCCAGTCCGCGCGGGTTGAGGTACTTGGCGACCGTGTTTTTACCGCGCGCGCTCTTGCCGGCATCGGCCTCGCTGCGGTACTTGCCGCTGAGGAAGCCAGCGGCCAGCGCGTAGAAGCTGATCACGCCCACGTCTTCGCGCAGGCACAGTGGCTGGAGCTCTTTCTCGAAGGTGGCGCGGTCGTACAGGTTGTACAGCGGCTGCAGGCTCTCGTAGCGCGGCAGGCTCAGGCGCGCGCTGGTCTCCAGGGCCTGCGCCAGGCGCGGCGCCGTGAAGTTGGAGGCGCCGATCACGCGCACCTTGCCTTCCTGGATCAAGGCGGCGTAGGCGGCCAGGGTCTCTTCCATCGGCGTGTCCTCGTCGTCCTTGTGCGACTGGTACAGGTCGATGTGGTCGGTCTGCAGGCGGCGCAGCGAGTCTTCCACCGCTTGCCGGATGTAGGCGGGCTTGAGGCCGAGCTTGCCGTCGCCCATGTCCATGCCGACCTTGCTGGCGATGACCACGCGCTCGCGGGCGCCCCGCTTGAGCCATTTGCCGATGACCGTCTCCGACTCGCCGCCCGTATGGCCGGGCGCCCAGCGCGAATAGACATCGGCGGTGTCGATGAAATTGAAGCCGGCGTCCAGCCAGGCGTCCAGCAGCGAGAAGGATGTGGCTTCGTCCACAGTCCAGCCGAAGACGTTGCCGCCGAAGCACAGGGGAGAGACTTGCAGGGAGGAGCGGCCCAGGGCGCGCAGGGGGAGGGTGCGGGTATCTGCCATCGGCGGATTATCCCGGCTGTTCTACAGTGCGCAGCAAACCAGCACAAGGAGACATGGATGAAGCTGTTCAGGATGCTGCGCCACGCAGCGGCGGCAGGCCTGCTGGCCGCATCGGCGGTGGCCAGCGCCGCCGACTACCCGGCACCCCAGGAGGGCAGCTGGGTGGCCAGGGACTTCCGCTTCCACACCGGTCAGGTCTTGCCCGAGATGCGGTTGCACTACAGGACAGTGGGCGCGCCAACGGGTGAGCCCGTGCTCGTCCTGCACGGCACGGCGGGCTCGGGCGCCAGCATGCTCAACCCGGCGTTCGCCGGCGAGCTGTTCGGCGCCGGCCAGCCGCTGGATGCGTCGCGCTATTACATCGTCCTGCCCGACGCCATCGGTGCCGGCAAGTCGGCCAAGCCTTCGGACGGCCTGCGCACGGCCTTCCCGCGCTACAACTACGACGACATGGTCGATGCCCAATACCGGCTGCTCAAGGAGCACCTGGGCGTCAAGCACCTGCGTGTCATCGTGGGCAACTCCATGGGTGGCATGCAGGCCTGGATCTGGGCCCAGAAGTACCCCGGCTTCATGGATGCCGCCGTGCCCATGGCCTCGCAGCCCACCGAGATGTCCAGCCGCAACTGGATGATGCGCCGCCTCATCACCGATTCGATCCGCAACGACCCCGACTGGAACGGCGGTAACTACACAAAGCAGCCGCGCAGCGCGCAGTTCGCCTCGGTGTTCTTCGGCATCGGCACCAGCGGCGGCAACATGGCGCTGGCCAAGGCCGCGCCCACGCGCGAGAAGGCCGACGAACTGCTGGACCAGCGTCTGAAGGCGACGTTCACGGCGGACGCCAACGACGTGCTCTACCAATGGGATTCCTCGCGCGACTACAACGCCTCGGCCGGCCTGGAGCGCATCGAGGCGGCAGTGTTGGCTATCAATGCCGCCGACGACGAGCGCAACCCGCCCGAGACCGGCCTGATGGAACGCAAGATGAAGCGGATCAGGAACGTTCGCTATGTGCTGATCCCGGCGAGCGAGCAGACCGCCGGCCATGGCACGACCGGGCAGGCGAAGTTCTGGAAGCAGTCCCTGGCCGAGTTGCTGCAGGCGGCGCCGCGGCGCGCCCCCGGAAATAGCGTGAACAGGCCCTAGACCAGGTAGCCGCCCAGGCGCTGCAGGATGGTCTCAGCCTCGGCGTACAGGCCGATGCTGTGCAGCAGTCTGGCGCTGGCCAGGTCCGAGCGGAAGATCAGCTCGGTGTTGAGGGCGACGTTGTCCGCCGCGCTCAGTCCGGCCGTCGCCTGGGCTTGCCGGCTCAGCTCGGTGAGCCGGCTGCGCAAGCCGGCGTCGGCGTGAACCAGGGCCAGGGTCGCCAGCGCCTGGGCCCGCTCCAGGCCGGCCTTGCCGGCCGCCTCGGTTTCCGTGGCCTGCAGCGCGGCCTGCATGCGCTCGCTGGCGGCCGAGTCGGACAGGCGCGCAATGCTGCGCAGCTGCACCGCCCGCTCGGCCAGGTCGGAAGTCTTGCCGGCCAGCACCAGGGCGGCATCCAGGCTGTGCGCCGCCTTGTCCCGCTGCCCCAACTGCTGGCGAAGCTGCGAGTCGATGGCGTACAGGCGCATCTGGGCGGAGGCGTTGGGCGCCATGTCGATCAGCCGGGCCATCTGTTCTGCAGCGGCCTTGACCTGTGACCAGGCGCCTGCGCGCGCATGCATGACGGCCTGCGCCATCAGGGCCTCGCCCAGGCAGACCGCCCAATCGCTGGCGGCAACGCCGCGCAGCTGTGCATTGGCCATCAGCTTGAGCGACTCGGCTGCCTGGGTCAGGAAAGCCCGGGAAGCTTGCGGCGGCAACTGTGGCTGGCGCGCCAGGATCGAGCCCAGGCGGCTCAGGGCCTGGGTGCGTTCGCCCGGGTCGTTCAGGGCCTGGGCCTGGGTCAGCAGGGCGTCGGCAGCCTGGCGCGCGCGGCCCTCGGCCAGCGACTGCATGGCCCAGGCCTGGACTTCCATGTCCGCCACCCGCACTGCGGCGGCCGCCACAGGCTCGCCAGCCAGCTTGGGAGAGGCTTTCAATGCCTTCATCCACTGCAAGCTGCGCTGGGTCTGGCCCATTTCGGCCAGCTGGCGCGCGAACGCCACCGACAGCAGCAACTTGGATTCGGCCGACACCGTGGCCGCGGCGCTGGCGACGGCAGCTGCGGCGGTCCCAGCGGCCGCCGCCTGCGCAGCCCCAGGCGCACCGCCGGCTGCCGCTGCAGCCTGTCCCGCAGCGGCAGCCTGGCTGGCCCCGGCCGCTGCGTCGGTGCCGCCACCGTTGAGGGCCCGTTGGGCCGTCGTGTTGCCCACCGATTTCGCCAGCGCGCCTGCAGCCGCGACAGCCTGTTCGATGGAAATTCCTTGCGCGCCGATCTTCTTTCCGCCGGCCGCCTGGATCAGGGGGTCATCGATGTCGGGATCTCCGGTGGCCGTGCCCGCAGCGCCAGCCTGCGGCTGCGCGGCCGCTTCCGGACCGACGGCGTCCAGCATCTTGTTGACTTGCGCGGGCGAGGTGCCCTTGGCCTTGTTGCCTGGGAGCATCTGCTCCATGGACCAGCCGCTGGTGCTGCCAGCCCGGCCACCGACGAAGGCCAGGGCCAGCAGCCCGGCCACGCCGGCCAGCTTGAAAAGCCCGGATCGGCTTCGGGGCTTGCCGCCGTATTTGGCCTCCAGTTCCTTGCGCACCTGTGCGCGCAACAAGGCCTCCAACTGCTCGCGGGTCTGCTTGTCGGCGTTCTGTGCGTCCCGGCTGTTCTGGAAGTCGAGCTTGTTGCGTTCCTGCTCCAAAATCCTGCGCCGCAGCAGGGCCTCGTCAGTGATCTTGTCGACGAACACGCCGCAGTTCGGACACTGGCGGTTGTCGGGCAGGGTGACCCGTTGGGAACAGGAAGGGCAGACGGTCAGGCCGTCGAAAGCGCCTGCCGTGAGCTTGCCCAGGGTCAGGATCGGGGTGAGCTCGACGGACAGGCCGGCCTTGCTGAACTGCTCCTTGGCCTTGTTGGCACGCTCACGGTCCACGCCCGCACCGATCTTGGCCTGCGGCGCGCTGCGCAGGGCCTTGACCAGGGCTTCCACCCGGTCCGGCCGGATGCCGGCCGCTTCGGCCAGGTGCTGGACGTCTTCCAGACGGGCACCGGGCTGCATCCTGACGGTCACGTCGTAGAGGGGAGTTTCTAATGCGTCCAGCCCGGGAACAGTGGCTGCAGATGCCGACATAAAGCACTCCTTTTATGGGTGGAGTGTATCGATATGTTTCTATATGTGGCCAGATGCTTTTTCCACGCTAGACCAATCCGAACCAGCCCAGCAGGGCGCCGACGCCCAGCAACCACAGCAGGTGGATGCGGGTGCGCCAGACCAGCAGGGCGCTGGCCACGGCCAGCAGCCAGACCGGCCAGTCGGCCAGACGGTACTGGGTGCCCGTGGCCAGGATCCAGCCCGTGGCGATCAGCAGGGCGATCACGATGGGCGCCATGCCCTGCTTGAAGGCCCGCACGCCGCGCAGCTCGCGGTTGCGGTGGCCCCAGCTGGCCGCCAGATAGGTCAGGGTGGTGCTGGGCAGCATGATGCCCAGCATGGCCACCGCCATGCCCAATGCGGCGCTCGGCAGGCCACCGGCGTTGAGGCCCACGTTCCACCCCAGCAGGGCGATGAACAGCACGTTGGGCCCGGGCGCGGCCTGGGCGATGGCGATCGAGGCGCTGAACTGCGGGTCCGTCAGCCAGTGCTGGCGGTCGACCAGGTAGCGGTGCATGTCGGGTGCGGTGGTGATGGCGCCGCCCACCGCCAACAGTGAGAGCGACATGTAGTGCAGGAACAACTCCAGCCATTCCTGAGCGCCCATGTGGATCGTCATGGCGCCAGCTTTCGCCAGGCCAGCACACAGGCCAGGCCGCCCAGGCCGAGCAGCACGTAGGCCAGGGGCAGGCGCAGCAGGGCGATGCCGGCGAAGGTCAGCGCCGCCAGGGCAACGCACAACGGCAGGCCCAGCGGATTCTTCCTGAGCGCGCCAAACAGCTTCAGGCCGGTGGCGGCGATCAGGCCGGCGGCCACGGCGCCCATGCCGCGCAGCGCGCCCGCCACCTGGGGATTGCCGGCGAACTGGGCGTAGACCAGGGCCAGGGCCAGCACCACCAGCAGCGGCGCGGCCAGCATGCCGGCCACGGCCACCATGGCGCCGCGCAGGCCGAAATAGCGGTGTCCCAGCATCAGCGAGAGATTGACCACATTGGGGCCGGGCATGATCTGCGCGACCGCCCATTCCTCGACGAACTCCTCGCGCGTCAGCCAGCGCTTTTTCTCGACCAGTTCGCGCTGCACCACGGCCAGCACGCCGCCGAAGCCCTGCAGGGCCAGCAAGGTGAAGGAGACGAAGAGGTCGGTCAGGGAATGGGGGCGGGGGCGCGGCGCGGCGTTCGCAGGAGGCTCTGTCATGGCTCGCCGATTATCCCTGTCCCCTTGCTTGCTGCTCGGGTGGCCAGCCACAGGCCGGCGGCGATCAGGGCCATGGCCGCCAGCAGGTTGGCCGACAGGGCCTCACCCAGCACGGCCCATCCCATCAGGGCTGCCGCCACCGGATTGAGCGACAGGAAGACCGTCACCCGCGTCGGCGACTCGTGCTTGAGCGCGTAGAGCCACCAGTAGTAGCCCACGGCGCTGGACAGGCCGACGAAGGCGATGGCAGCCCAGGCGCGGCCGCTCAAGCCGGGGAGGCGCTGCGGCCAGGCCTCGGTCAGGGCGGCCAGGGCCAGGAACAGCACCGAGGCCAGCATGGCATAGGCCGAGACCGGCAAGGTGGGGTAGCGCTGCAGGTAGGGCCGGTACAGCACGCTGCACAAGGCCCCGGTGCAGGCAGCGCCCAGCACCGCCAGCTCGCCCCACCAGATGCCCGATTGCGGCGCGCCCAGCTTGGGCAGCAGCGAGACCGCCACGCCGGCGATGGACAGCAGAACACCCAGCAGCAGGCGGGCGCCGATGCGCTCGCGGCCCAGGGCCGCACCCAGACAAAGGGTGAGCAGGGGGAACAGGCCAAAGACCAGGGCCGCCGGCGCCGCCTCCACGCGCTGCAGGCCCCAATTGAGCAGGGCGATCAGTACGCCGAACTGGCCGATGCCCAAGGCGGCCATCGCCAGCAGGTCGGATGCTCTGTATTTGATAGCGCCTGAAGCATATTCGACGGGTTCTACAGGGCGAAAATGTGCCAGAACGAAGGGCAGGAGGCAGACGCAGCCCAGGCTGTAGCGCAGCATCGCCAGGGTCAGCGGTGGCACTTCGGCCACGGCCAGGCGGGTCACGGCGATGGCCGTGCCGGCCAGCACGCCGGAGGCCGCGGCGGCCAGCAGGGCGAGGTTCATCGCCGCTCGTCCTGAGCCTGCCCAAGGCTCACAGCTTCAATTCCCAGGTCTCGCCCACCAGCTTGTGGCCGCCGTAGCCGGTGTAGGGCTCGCTTTGAGTGCACAGGAAGCCGCGCTTGGCGTAGATGGCGCGGGCCGCGGTCAGGTTGGCGTTGGTCCACAGCACCATCTTGCGGTAGCCCTTGGCCCGCGCGAAGGCGATGCATTCATCGGTCAGGCGCGCGCCCAGGCCATGGCCGCGGGCTTGCGGTGTGAGGATCAGCAGGCGCAGCTGGGCGACGGTGGCGCTTTTGCGCACCACGAAGACCGAGCCGGCGCGCTCGCCGTCGACCTCGGCGATCCAGCAACGCTCCCACTCGGATTGGAAGTTCTTCACGAAGGTGGCCGCGACGCCGGCGACCAGGCCTTCGAACTCCATGTTCCAGCCGTACTCGCGGGCGTAGATCTCGCCGTGCTGCTGCACCACCCAGCCCATGTCGCCGGGACGCGGCTCGCGCAGCACCACGGTCTGCGGCGTCTGCGCCTGAGCGTCCAGAAGCTGGCGCAGCGTTGCCATGGCATCGACCAGGCGCTTGCGGTCCGGCGGCGGCAGGCCCTCCAGCAGGGCGGCGGCCTCGTCGCGCGAGCGCTGCTGCAGGGGGGCGAAGAAGGCGTGGCCGGCGGCCGTCAGCTTTAACAGGCTCTGGCGCGCATCGGCGGGCGAGGGCGCGCGCGCCAGCCAGCCGCGCGATTCAAACCTGCGCAGGATGCGGCTGAGGTAGCCGGCGTTGAGCGCCAGGTCGCGGCCCAGCTCGCTGGCCGTGGGCTGGTCGCGGTGCGCCAGCTCGTAGAGCACCCGCACCTCGGTCAGCGACAGTTCGCTGTCCAGGTAGGGGTCGAGAACGCCGATGCGCTGGGTGTAGAAGCGGTTGAACCCGCGCACGGCCTGGACCTGGGCCGGCGTGACGCTGGAAGGGGCTGCAGACATGCTTGCTATCGTCAGGCAAATGGTTGCCTGAGTCAAGTAACTGGGTGACGCACCTCACGGCGAAAGCGGGCTGGGACGGCTGGACAGATTGCCGGGCAGGCGGCGGAACATGAGCGAGATGCGGGCCATGTCGGCGCGGGCCGTGCGTTCGCCGCTGATGGCGCACAGCGCCGCCATCAGGCCGCTGCGCAGGTACCACAGGGTGTCGGCGTCCAGCGCACCATGGATGCGGCGGGCGATGCCGGGAAAATGCGCGGCGCCGGCCCGACCCAGGCTGTCGAGCATGGCCTGGCGGATGTCTTCGGTGAGGTCGTCGACCTCTTCCTTTGCCGGCGGTCCCGGTTGCCCGGTCAGCAGCTGGAACAGGCTGGAGCGCAGGTTGGGCTGGGTGACGCGCATGGTGTTGAACTCCTGGGACAGGGTCCCTGTGCGTTCAACGACTGCCGCACGCGCCCAGTTGACGGGAGGGACCCGCCATCAGGTCAAGCGCAGGTAAACCTGCGCGCAGGCTCAGCCATACGAAGGCTGGTGTTTGCCAAGCGCATCGCGCACGGCGGGGGCCACGGCAAAGCCCGCTCCGTGGCGCTGCGCCAGGGCGTCGGCGCGCGCCAGAAAGGCATCGATGCCCATGCCGTAGATGAACTGCAGGGCGCCGCCGGTCCAGGCCGGAAAGCCGATGCCGAAGATGGAGCCGATGTTGGCGTCATGCACCGTCGTGAGCACGCCCTCGGACAGGCAGCGCGCCGTCTCCACCGCCTGGCGGAACAGCAGCCGGTCCTTGAGCTCCTGCATGTCCCATTGCGCATCGGCTTTCTCGAACAGAGGCTTGAGCTGCGGCCAGAGAAATTTCTTCGCGCCTTTTTCTTGCGGGTAGTCGTAGAAGCCGGCGCCTGCGGCGCGGCCGTTGCGGTCGAACTCCTTGACCATGCGCTCGACGATCAGCTCGCCCGGCGCGGCGATGTAGGTGCCGCCCTCGGCGCGCATGTCGGCACGGGTCTGGTCCAGCACATGGACCGACAAGGACAGGGCGGTCTCGTCCAGAACGGCCAGCGGGCCCACCGGCATGCCGGCCTGGATGCCGGCTTGTTCCACGACGGCGGCGGGAATGCCTTCGCCCACCATGGCCGCGCCCTCCATCACGAAGGTGCCGAACACCCGGCTGGTGAAGAAGCCGCGCGCGTCGTTGACCACGATGGGGATCTTGCCCAGGGCCTGCACATAGTCGAAGGCGCGCGCCACGGTCTCGTCGTTGGTCTGCTTGCCGCGGATGATCTCCACCAGTTTCATCTTGTCGACGGGGCTGAAAAAATGGATGCCGACGAACTTGTCCGGCCGGGCACTGGCCTTGGCCAGTCCGGTGATGGGCAGGGTGGAGGTGTTGCTGGCGAAGAAGCCGCCGTCGGCCAGCTGGGGCTCGGCATCCTGTGTGACCCTGGCCTTGAGCTCGCGGTTCTCGAACACGGCCTCGATGATCAGGTCGCAGCCTTGCAGGTCGACGGACTTGTCAGTGGCCGTGATGCGCGCCAGCAGCTCGGCCTGGTCCTGCGCTCCCATGCGGCCCTTGGCTACGCGCGCCTGGGTGAGCTTGGCGCTGTAGGCCTTGCCGGCTTCGGCCTTGTCGGGCGTCACGTCCTTGAGCACGCTGGCGATGCCGCGGCTGGCCTGCGCATAGGCAATGCCCGCGCCCATCATGCCGGCACCCAGGATGCCGACCTTGCCCGGCTTCCACCTTGGCACGTCCTTGGGGCGCGACTGGCCGGACTTGATCGCGTTCATGTTGAAGAAGAACGTGTTGATCATGTTCTTGGCCACCGGGCTGACGATCAGCTTGGCCAGGTAGCGGCTTTCGATGCGCAAGGCGGTGTCGAAGTCGACCTGGGCGCCTTCGACCATGGCGGCCAGCGCGTATTCCGGCGCCGGATAGAGGCCGCGCGTCTTCTGCTTGAGAACGGCCGGCGCCACGCTCAGCATGCCGGCGATCTTGGGGTTGGCGGGCGTGCCGCCAGGCATCTTGTAGGCCTTGTCGTCCCAGGGGTGCTGGGTCTGCGGGTTGGCGGCGATCCAGGCCAGGGCGGCCGGACGCAGTGCCGCGGCGTCCGCCACCAGCGCGTGCACCAGGCCCAGCTCCAAGCCCTCGGCCGGGCTGAACAGTTTGCTCTCCAGGATGAAGGGCTGGGCGCCCATCAGGCCCAGCAGCCGCGTCATCTTGGTGATGCCCGACGCGCCCGGGATCAGGCCCAGGGTGATCTCGGGCAGTCCGAACTGAATCTTCTTGTCGTTGACCGCCACGCGGTGGTGGCCGACCAGGGCCACTTCCCAGCCGCCGCCCAGGGCCGTGCCGTTGAGGCAGGACACGACGGGCTTGCCCAGGGTTTCCAGCGTGCGAAAGCACTTCTTGGTCTGCTCGATTTCGCGGAAAACCTGCGGCGCGTCGGCGGCCTGCAGCCGCATCGTGCCCTTGAGGTCGGCGCCGGCAAAGAAGGTGGTCTTGTTCGAGGCCAGCACGATGCCCTGGATCGCATCCTTGTCCTTGACGACTTGGGCCGTGACCTCGACCAGGTCGGTTTGCCATTGCGCGCACATGGTGTTGACCGGCGAGCCTTCCTCGTCGAAGGTGATGGTGGCGATGCCGTCTGCCAGTTCGTACTTGATCGTCTTCATCAGATTCTTTCCACAATCGTCGCGATGCCCATGCCGCCGCCCACGCACAGCGTGGCCATGCCGTAGCGCAGCTTGCGCCGGTGCAACTCGTCGATCAGGGTGTTCAGAATCATGGCGCCGGTGGCGCCCAGGGGATGGCCCAGGGCGATGGCGCCGCCGTTGACGTTGACCTTGTCGTGCGGCACGCCCATCTCCTTCATGAAGCGCATGGGCACGGCGGCGAAGGCTTCATTGACCTCGAAAAGGTCGATCTGCTCAATCGTCAGGCCGGCCTTGGCCAGGGCCTTGCGCGCCGCCGGCATGGGGCCGGTCAGCATGATGGTGGGGTCGGCGCCGGACAGGGCGGCGGCGACGATGCGGGCGCGCGGCGTGAAGCCGTGCGTCTTGCCGGCCTGCTCGCTGCCGATCAGCACGGCGGCGGCGCCGTCGACGATGCCCGAGGAGTTGCCTGCATGGTGGACGTGGTGGATGCGCTCGACCTGCGGGTAGCGGCTGATCGCCACCTGGTCGAAGCCCATGGCGCCCAGTTGCTCGAAGGCCGGCTTCAGGGAGGCCAGGCCCTCCATGGTGGTGCGTGGCTTGATGAACTCGTCCTGCGCCAGGATGACCTGGTCCAGGAAGTCCTTGACCGGCACGACCGAGCCGGCAAAGAAGCCGCCCTCGCGGGCCCTGGCCGCGCGCTGTTGCGACTCCATGGCGAAGGCGTCCACGTCGTCGCGCGTGAAGCCTTCCAGCGTGGCGATCAGGTCGGCGCCTATGCCTTGCGGCACGAAGGATGTCGCCGAGTTGGTCTCCGGGTCCTGCGCCCAGGCGCCGCCGTCCGAGCCGATGGGCACGCGGCTCATGCTCTCGACGCCACCGGCAACGACCAGGTCTTCCCAGCCCGAGCGCACCTTTTGCGCTGCCATGTTCACAGCTTCCAGGCCGGAGGCGCAGAAGCGGTTGAGCTGCACGCCGGAGCAGCGCCAGTCCCAGCCGGCCTTGAGCGCCGCCACCTTGGCGATCACCGAGCCCTGTTCGCCGATGGGCGAGACCACGCCCATGACCACGTCGTCCACCTGGCCGGTGTCGAAATCATTGCGACGCTGCAGTTCACCCAGCACGCCGGCCAGCAGGTTGACCGGCTTGACCTCGTGCAGGCTGCCGTCCTTCTTGCCCTTGCCGCGCGGCGTGCGGATGGCGTCGTAGACAAAGGCTTCGGTCATCATTGCTCTCCAGGCTGGGTGACAAAAGCCAGTATATTCATTTCACCAAGCAGACGCTTTGTAAAAATAGCGACAGCAGAAGGAGCTTCCATGGTCTATCCAGTGATGCAGCGCCGCGGCTTCGGACAGTGGGTGGCGGCCGCCGCCGCAGCTGCGGCGTGGCCGTCCTGGGGCCAGGAGGTCCGCAAGCCCTACCTGGCCGACATGCATTCGCACTACGGCATGTTCATGCCGCGTCCCTTTGGCCTGGACATGGCCAAACACATGCGGGAAACCGGCACCACGCTGCTGGCCTGGGCTGTCACCGACGACCACCGCTGGATCAGCAACAGCCCGCGCGGCTGGCAGCAGACCCGGCAGCCCCAGCCCGGCGAGCTGTGGGAGTCCTTCCAGAAGCGGCTGGCCGACAACCAGGCCAAGCTGCAGGGCTGGGGCCTGGCCAAGGCCCTGGTTCCGGCCGACGTGGACGCGGCGCTGGCCGGCGAGCCGCGCATTGTGCTGGCCACGGAAGCCGCCAACTTCCTGGAGGGCGATCCGGCGCGCGTGGCGCAGGCCCATGCCTGGGGCGTGCGCCACATGCAGATGGTGCATTTCATCCACGGGCCGCTGGGCGACCACCAGACGGCCGAACCCCGCCATGGCGGCCTGGCGCCGGCGGGCGCCAAGGTGATCGCCGCCTGCAAGCAGCACGGCATCGTGGTCGACCTCGCGCACAGCACGGCCGCGTTTGTCGATGGCGCGCTCGACGCCAGCGATGCCGCCATGGTGTGGTCGCATTCCTGGATCAGCCCGCAGGGCGGCAACTGGCAGGACCCGGGCTATATCGCGCGTTCGCTGTCGCTGGCGTCGGCCCGCAAGATCGCTGCGCGCGGCGGCGCCGTCGGCCTGTGGAGCGTGCGGGTCAACCGCGACCCGGCCTATCCGGTCCACAACGTCAAGACCTTCGCCGATGAGATGCTGCGCATGGCTGACCTGGTCGGGCCCGAGCACGTGGCTTTCGGCACCGACATGGAAGGCGCAGGCTCCGGCCCCATCCTGCACAACTACGCGGACCTGCGCGACGTGGCCGACAACCTGGTCCAGCGCGGCGTGGCGCAGGCCACCCTGCACGCCATCTTCATCGGCAACTACGCCCGCATCCTCAAGGCCGCCATGCACGGCGCCAGCACAACCTGAACCCGGAGACACAGCATGATCGAACGCACGCTTTTCAACAGCGACCACGAGGCCTTCCGCGATGCCTTCCGCAGGTTCTGCGACAAGGAGATCGCGCCCCACCATGCGGCCTGGGAGGAGCAGGGCTATGTCGACCGCGAGGTCTGGACCAAGGCCGGCGAGAACGGCTTTCTGTGCATGACCATGCCGCAGGAATACGGCGGATCGGGTGCCGACAAGCTGTACTCGGTGGTGCAGATGGAGGAGCTGGCGCGTGGTGGCTGGTCTGGCATCGGCTACAGCCTGCACAGCGAGATCGTCGCTCCCTACATCCTGCACTACGGCACCGAGGAGCAGAAACAACGCTACCTGCCCAAGCTGGCCAGCGGCGAGATGGTGGGCGCCATCGCCATGAGCGAACCGGCCGCAGGCAGTGACCTGCAAGGCGTCAAGAGCACGGCCATCAAACAGGCCGATGGCAGCTACCTGCTCAATGGCAGCAAGACCTTCATCACCAACGGCTGGCACGCCGACCTGGTGGTGGTGGTGGCCAAGACGCAGCCCGACGCCGGCGCCAAGGGCACGAGCCTGCTCATCGTCGAGCGCGGCATGGCCGGCTTCGAGACAGGCAAGCGCCTGAAGAAGCTGGGCCTCAAAGCCCAGGACACCTCGGAGCTGTTCTTCGACAACGTGCGTGTGCCGGCGCACAACCTGCTGGGCGGGCCGGCCTTCGAGAACAAGGGTTTCATCTGCCTGATGGAGCAGCTGCCCTGGGAGCGCATGCAGATCTCGGTGACCGCTGTTGCCTCGGCCCAGGCCGCGATCGACTGGACCGTGCAGTACGTTTTGGAGCGCAAGGTCTTCGGCCAGCCGGTGGCGGCCTACCAGAACACCCGCTACAAGCTTGCCGAGCTGCAGACCGAGGTGCAGGTGGCCCAGGTCTTCGTCGACAAGTGCAACGAGCTGGTGGTGCAGGGCAAGCTGGACACGGCCACGGCCAGCATGGCCAAGTACTGGACCACCGACCTGCAGTGCAAGGTGATGGACGAGTGCGTGCAGCTGCATGGCGGCTACGGCTACATGTGGGAGTACCCCATCACGCGGGCCTATGCCGATGCCCGTGTGCAGCGCATCTACGGCGGCACCAACGAGATCATGAAGGAAGTGATCTCGCGGTCCATGGGCCTGGGCGCGCGCTAGGGGCCAAACGGCCGCGCTTGACAGCCGGCGGCGGCAGGCTATACTAAACCGTATGGTTAACTGATGGAGCCTGCCATGCCCGCGATCCGCAAGATCAGCCCCTGCCTCTGGTTCGACAGCCAGGGCGAGGAGGCCGCCAACTTCTATGTCAGCGTTTTCAGGAATTCGAAGATCCTCAAGGTCAGCCGCTACACCGATGCCGGCAAGGAGATCCATGGCCGGCCCGCCGGCTCGGTGATGACGGTGTTGTTCGAGCTGGAGGGCCAGACCTTCACTGCGCTCAACGGCGGCCCGATGTTCAAGTTCAACGAAGCCGTCTCGCTGCAGGTCGACTGCGCCGACCAGGCCGAGGTCGATTACTACTGGGACAAGCTGTCGGCCGGCGGTGATCCCGGGGCCCAGCAGTGCGGCTGGCTCAAGGACAGGTTCGGGCTGTCCTGGCAGATCGTGCCCAATATCCTGGTCGACCTGGTTGGTGACGATTCCCCGGCGGCGCAGCGGACCCTCGCTGCCCTGCTGGAGATGCAAAAGCTCGACATCGCGCAACTCAAGAAGGCCCACCAGGGCTGACACCATGATCGACACACCTGAAATCACCAGCGTCCCTGCCCAGCCCATCGCCGTCATCCGGCTGACCGTGCCCTGCGCCGACATGCCCAAGGTCATGGGACCGGGCATCAGCGAATTGATGGCGGCCGTGGCGGCGCAGGGCATTGCCGTCACCGGCCCCTGGTTCACCCACCATTTGCGCCGTCCCACCGACAGCTTCGATTTCGAAATCGGTGTGCCGGTGGCCTCGTCGGTGCAGCCCGCGGGCCGCGTCGCGCCCAGCCAGTGGCCGGCCATGACGGTGGCGCGCACAGTCTTGCACGGCAACTACGACGGCCTGGCCGGC
Source organism: uncultured Ramlibacter sp. (assembly GCF_936925435.1). GTDB lineage: Bacteria > Pseudomonadota > Gammaproteobacteria > Burkholderiales > Burkholderiaceae_C > Ramlibacter. The sequence continues at coordinate 26,654 of NZ_CAKZHQ010000044.1, forward strand.
GCGTGGGGCGAGTTCGGTGCCTGGGTCGATGGACAAGGCCGCCAATGCGCCGCCGACTTCTGGGAGGTCTACAGCAAGGGCCCCGAATCCAGCAGCAATCCGGCCGACTGGCGCACCCAACTGAACCGGCCCTTGCTGGACCGCGCCGCATGAAGGGCGCCGCCATACACGACGACGCCACCCTGGACAAGGTGTTCTGGGCGCTGTCGGATGTGACCCGGCGTCAGGTATTGCAGACGCTGGAGCAGGGCGGTTCCACAGTGACCGAGCTGGCCGGGCCGCATGGCATGTCGCTGCCCGGCTTCATGAAGCACCTGCGGGTGCTGGAAGATGCCGGCCTGGTCACGCGCAGCAAGGAGGGCCGGGTCGTCAGCTGCGAGCTGGCCGCCCAACCCATGCAGGAGGCTGCGATGTGGCTGTCCCGCTATTCGAAATTCTGGAACGACAGGCTCGATGCACTCGGCCGCTATCTGTACCACCAGGAGGAAGTCGAACCATGGCCCAAGGCCCCGTCCAGCAGCAAGTCGAACTCCGCCTCTCCCGCAGCTACCCCGTCGAGCCCGCCAAAGTCTGGCGCGCGTGGACCGAGCCGCAAGCGCTAGCGGCCTGGTTCGGACCGGGTGAGCCGAACTCCGTCACCCGCGCTGAAATGGATGTGCAGGTCGGCGGTCGTTACCACATCGCTTTCCGCACCCAGGATGGCGAAGAACACGATGTCTCCGGCGTCTACCAGGAGGTGGAGCCGCAGCGCAAGCTGGTCTTCAGCTGGGCCTGGAAGAGCACGCCGCAGCGGGTCTCGCTGGTGACGGTGGAACTGCGGCCGACGGCGCAGGGCACGCAGTTGGACTTCCTGCACGAGCGTTTCTTCGATGTCGACGCACGCGACGGCCACAGGCGCGGCTGGAGCGCCAGCTTCGACAAGCTCGACAAGGTGATGGCCACGCCATGAGCCATCCCACAAGCGCTTCTGCACGTGCCGGCCGCCGCGAGTGGACCGGGCTGGCGGTGATCGCCTTGCCCTGCATGCTGTATTCGATGGACCTGACGGTGCTGAACCTGGCCGTGCCGGCACTGTCGGCGGACCTTCAGCCCACGAGCGCGCAGTTGCTGTGGATCGTCGACATCTATGGCTTCCTGGTGGCCGGCTCGCTCATCACCATGGGCACGCTGGGTGACCGCATCGGCCGGCGCAAGCTGCTGCTGATCGGCGCCGCTGCGTTCGGCCTTGCATCGGTGCTGGCGGCCTTGGCCAACAGCGCCAACATGCTGATCGCGGCGCGTGCCGTGCTGGGCGTGGCCGGTGCGACGCTGGCGCCATCCACGCTTTCGCTGATCCGCAACATGTTCCTGGACCCGCGCCAGCGGTCGATTGCCATCGGCATCTGGATCGCCAGCTTCTCAGCCGGCGGCGCGTTAGGCCCTGTGCTGGGTGGCGTGGTGCTGGCGCACTTCAGCTGGGGTGCGGTTTTCCTGCTGGCGGTGCCGGTGATGGTCCTGCTGCTGGTGCTGGGCCCCTTGCTGCTGCCCGAGTTCAAGGACCCCAACGCCGGCCGGCTGGACCTGCCCAGCGCCGCGCTGTCGCTGGCGGCGGTGCTGGCCGTCATCTACGGCATCAAGCGCCTGGCCGAAGCTGGCTGGGCCTGGTCGCCCCTGCTGGCAGTTGTCGCCGGCGCCGTGCTGGGCGCGCTCTTTCTGCGGCGCCAGGGCCGGCTGGAAGACCCGTTGATCGACACGCGCCTGTTTCGCTCGCCTGCTTTCAGCGCGGCGCTGGCGATCAACATCCTGGGTTTCTTCGCCATGTTCGCGGCCTTCTTCTACGTCGCCCAATACCTGCAGCTGGTGCTGGGGATGGGACCGATCGAGGCCGGCCTGTGGAGCGTGCCCTCGGCGCTGGCTTTCACCGTCGGCTCCATGGTGGCGCCCGCCATCGGCCACCGCTTCCGTCCGGCCTGGGTCATGGCCGCCGGCCTGGCTTTTTCGGCCCTGGGTTTTCTGATGCTCAGCCAGGTCACGCTGCAGTCGCCACTGGCCCTGCTGGTGGCCGGCTCCATGGTGTTCTCGCTGGGCCTGACGCCGGTGGTCAGCCTGACCACCGACCTGCTGATGGGCGCTGCGCCGCCGGAGCGGGCCGGGTCTGTGGCCGCCATCTCGGAGACCAGCTCTGAATTCGGCGGTGCGCTGGGCATTGCGGTGCTGGGCAGCGTGGCCACCGCCGCTTACCGCAGCCACATCACCCAGGCCATGCCATCGGGCCTGTCGCCGCAGGCCACCGAGGCCGCGCAAGGCACAGCCGGTGCTGCCATTGCCCTGGCCCAGGAGCTGCCGCAAGCCCTGGGCGCGCAGCTGCTGGGTGCCGCGCGCGAAGCCTTCCTCCACGGCCTGCAGCTCAGTGCCGCGATCAGTGCGGCCGTGCTTGTGGCGGCCTGCCTGCTCGCCGTCGTTGCGCTGCGGCGCGTGCGTCCGTCCGGCACCTGAAGGTGCCGCCCTGCAACTCCCGACCAAGGAGATCACATGCTCAAGGAAATGAACGCCATGGCCACCATCGCAGTCAAGGAGGTCGCGCGCTCGCGCAAGTTTTATGAAGGCCAGCTGGGCCTGCAAGCCGATGGACCGGGTGAGCCCGGCCTGGCGGCCTACCGCAGCGGGGGCTCGACCCTGATGCTCTACGAATCGGCTTTCGCCGGTAGCAACAGGGCCACCTGCGCCACCTGGGCCGTGACGGATGGCATCGAAAGCCTGGTGCAGTCCCTCAAGGAGCGCGGCGTCGCGTTCGAACACTACGACCTACCGCAGACCACGCGCCAGGGTGACATCCATGTGTCCGGCGCGCGCAAGACGGCCTGGTGCAAGGACCCCGACGGCAACATCCTGTGTTTCGCCCAGGACTGATTCCCGCAACAGACCCCAAGGAGATCCCATGGCCCGCTATGTCGATGGATTCGTTGTCCCCGTCCCGAAGAAAAACCTTGCCGCTTACCGCACGCTCGCGCGCAAGGCCGGCAAGATCTGGAAGGAGTACGGCGCGCTGGAATATGTGGAATGCGTCGCCGACGACGTCAAGCCCGGCAAGTCCACCTCCTTCCCACAGAGCGTCAAGCTCAAGCCCGATGAGGTGGTGGTTTTCTCCTGGATCATCTACACCTCGCGGGCGCAGCGCGACAAGATCAATGCCAAGGTGATGAAGGATCCGCGGCTCGAAGGGATGGACCCCAAGTCCCTGCCGTTCGACGGTAAGCGCATGTTCTGGGGCGGCTTCAAGACCATCGTCGAGCTCTGACACCGGGGCCGGAAAGAAAAAATCCCCCGGACCGCGAGGGCCGAGGGATAAAGAGCCGGGGGAAGAAACTTGAAAAAAACCCGGCTGTCCGTTGGAGAGCGGCACGCGCCCCGGGTTCCCCAGGTTTGCCTGCGCTTCACAGTGTTGGCTTGCAGTGTTACACCGCCGCGTGAATAAGTCACGTGCTGATGGATGGCGGCATGGTTCGCACGGATGGCGCTGGCTTGTTGCGGGATGGCTCTGTAGGATTGCGCTGACACGAGTTCGCGCCTTTTTCCGAAAGACAGCCATGCCGGATCTCAATCCTCCTTTGGAACGCAACGAAGACGAGCAGCCCGCCGGTGGCCTGTGGCTGTCGATCCGCAAGGCCTGCAGCCGCCTGCAGGACTGGTTCGTCATCCAGAGCACGCCGGTCAAGGCGATGCTGCTGGCGGTCGCTCTGCTGATCCCGGCCACCGGCGGCTACTCGCTGGTCCTGATGAACCGCCAGGCGGCATTGGCCGAACAGGTCAAGACCATGGCCGCCGGCGAGAAGCTGGGCGAGGGCATGTGGAGCTTCAACGACAAGCTGCCCGTGGTGTTCGGCACCGGCTCGGTGCTGAGCTTCCTGGAGTCCAACCCGGTGGAGCGCATCACCGTGATCTACAAGCCGCTGATGTGGAACGTCTCCGAGCGCTTTGTGCTCATCCAGTCGCAGGGCAAGCAATACGCCTATTACCCCTCAGACATCGAGAGCAAGATCTTTGCCGACAAGGCCGTCACGGCCGCCTGGGGAGGCAAGCTCAGCTTCGTGCCGCGCGCCGAGCTCGATGCCTCCAGCATGGACATGCTCGAGCGCCTTGACCAGCGCTTTGCCGCCGGCCGCCCGCAGTCCGAGAAGGACGGCTGGAAGGCCGGCGTCAGCGGCGTGCTGTCGGCCGCGCTGACCGTTGGCCTGCTGGGCTTCCTGGCTTTCCAGCTCAAGGGCCAGTTCAAGTCGCTCAAGTTCGTCGAGGCCGGCCAGGTCCATGGCTCGATCGAGGACCTGGTCGGCATGGATGACATCAAGGCCGAGGTGGCGCAGATCAAGGACCAGTACCAGCGCCGCGCCGCCTACGCCGAGTACGGCATCGTCAAGCCCTTCAACGTGATGTTCAGCGGCCCGGCCGGCACCGGCAAGACCAAGCTGGCCAGCTACCTGGCGCGCGAGCTGAACCTGCCCATCCTGTTCCATTCGGCCGCCAACCTGGAGACCGGCTATGTGGCCGGCGGCTCCAACACGCTCAGCCGCATCATGGCCATGGCGCGCCGGCGCAAGCGCTGCATCGTCTTCCTGGACGAGGCGCAGGACCTGTTCATGAAGCGCGGTGGCCACCGCAAGTTCGACGACGACACCCAGAACACCTTGCTGGCGGTGCTCGACGGCGTGCGCACCAAGAGCGAGGCCGAGATCATCTGGATCGTCGCCAGCAACTTCAACAGCGAGTCCATGCAGATGGACGAGGCCATGCTGCGGCGCTTCCAGATGAAGGTGGACTTCCGCCTGCCCAACCGCGAGGAGCGCCTCGCCATCATTGGCCACTACCTGGCGCAGCGCGCCGAGAAGGTGCTGCCGGACATGGATCTGCGCCATCTGGTGGAGATCACCGAGGGCCGCAGCCCGGCCGACCTGGAGACCATCGTCAACCAGGCCGGCATCAGCGCGGTGCAGGCCGGCCGGATGATCGGGGCCGACACGCTGATGCAGGCGGCAGAGCGCGTGATGGTGGGCAACGTCAACACCAGCACCACCAAGGAGCGCGAGCGGGACCGGCGCATCATCGCCATCCACGAGTGGGGCCATTTCCTGGTCGACTTCGAGCTCGAGCGCAAGAACGCCGGCGGCGACTGGGAGAAGATCCAGGCCGAGATGAAGACCATCAAGATCTCGCTCAAGGCCAACCCGCGCAACAACGCGCTGGGCTTCGTCTTCCACAAGCAGGGCGCCAACCTGCTCAAGACCAAGGGCGACATCGAGCACGACGTGCGGGTGCTGCTGGGCGGCATGGCCAACGAGGAGCTGTTCTTCGGCGAGCAGGGAACGACCAACGGCGCCCACAACGACATCACCCGCGTCACCAAGCTGCTTCACCACGCGGTGGGCGAGATGGGCATGTACCGCAAGACCCGGCTGAACTTCGGCGCGCTGGCGCAAGAGGGGCAGGGCGGCAAGGCGGTGGACGAAGAGACGCGCTCCATCATGGAGGCCCAGAGCGAGCGCCTGTACGGCGAGACCAAGGCCTTGCTCACGCGATTGCAGCCGCTGACCGAGCACCTGGCCGGCAAGCTGATGGAGGCTGGTGAGATGAGCCTGGCCGAAGCCCTCTTTGAAATCCGCTCCTTCGAGGCGGCTTGCTACAGTTTCAATAGCAAGATGGGATTGTCCCACGCGCTCTGAGGGCCTGGCGGATGACGCGGCCGGCCTGGGGCCGCGCGGCCTTTACTTGCTGGCCGGCTTGGCGGCCGGGGCCGCAGCCGCCGGCGCGGTGACGCCCAGGCGCTTGGCCACCGATTGTTCCATCGCCTTGACCTTGGGTTCGATGCTCGGGCGGGTGTCGGCCAGCAGTTTTTCCAGCAGCGCCTTCTGCATGTCACCGCCCAGGCCCTGGAACTTGCTGTACACGGGCGACTCGATGATCGCCACCACCTGCTTGAGCTCATCCTCGCTGAACTTGTCCTCCAGTATCGCGCCGATGGTCGTGGGCGCCAGCTTGACGGCGCGGCCCTGCACCAGGGGCACGGCCTCGTCGACGTACTTCTTGACGTCGGCCTGGATGTCCTTGGCCACCGCCTCGCGCTTGTCGGCTGGGATGCGGGCCGTCAGGGCCGGGCCAGCGCGGCCCATGATTTCGGCGGCCGGCTGTTCGGCCAGGTTGCGCGCCATGGACTCGATCGCGGGCTGCTGCTGTTTGATGATGCGGGCGACCAGCTCTTTCTTGGCTGGGGTCGATTGGGCCTGGGCGCTCAGGGCGGCGGCCAGCAGGAGGAGGGGGAGCAAAGTCTTTTGAAGCATGGGCCATCTTAAACGCTGGCCGCAGCCAGCAATGTGTCGCGCCGCTGCACTACAGGACTTGCCAGTGTGGCCACCACACCACTTCCGTGCGTATGGCTCTCCATGGGAAAGGCCCACTCCGGTGCTTGTTCCAGCGCTATGAAATCGATAGGGTAAATCTGACAGGGGTGGTCGCAAGCGTCCGTAACAAGCGTAAACGTAGTGCTGCTGGCCGGACGTCCTGAACCACCATGTGCCGTCTTGGGAGCAAACACATGAAACGTCGAACATTCCTGTCGCATGGCGGCAGCCTTGCCATGACCGCGGCCATCGCGGTGCCCTGGATTTCCGGCATCAACGGGCTGGACCTGGGCTACGCCAACCTGCACTTCTCGCGCAGCGCCGGCCTGGTCTGAAAGAATGCCGATGGCTTTGCAATTTTCTCCCGTCACCCCGGTGCTGGGTGCACTGATCGAGGGCCTGGATCTGGCCGGCATCACGCAGGCGCAGTTCGACCAGCTGTACGCCCTGTGGATGAAGCACCACGTGCTGGTGCTGCGCGACCAGGTGCTCACCGACACCCAGTTCGAGCGCTTTTCCGGCATGCTCGGCGAGCTGGACCCGCCGCCCAACCAGGGCGCAGGGCGCAAGAGCGTGCCGGGCCATCCCAACCTGTACGTGGTGTCCAACCGCAAGAGCGGCAGCGGCGAGCCGCTGGGCGCGCTGGGCGACGGCGAGGCGCAATGGCATACCGACATGTCTTACCTGGAGCGCCCGCCCTTTGCCTCCATGCTGTGGTCGATCGAGATCCCCGACAGCGGCGGCGACACTTCTTTTGCCAGCATGCCGGAGGCCCTGCTGGCCATGCCGGCCGACCTGGTCGCGCGCATCGAGCGGCTGGACATCAAGCACGACGGCACCTACGACAGCGGCGGCAACGTGCGCAAGGGCATGGCGGCCAACGACGACCCGGTGTACTCGGTGGGCACCCTGCATCCCATCGTCATCACCCAGCCCGAGACGGGCGAGCGCACCCTCTACCTGGGGCGCCGGCGCAATGCCTACATTCCCGGCCTGTCGCTGGCGGAATCGGAGCAGCTGCTCGACACCATCTGGGGCTACGCGACCGCGCCCGCGGTCACGCTGACGCACCGCTGGCGCGTCGGCGACGTGGTGCTGTGGAACAACCTGACCACCATGCACCGGCGCGACGCCTTCCCGGCGGACCAGTTCCGCACCATGCACCGCTCGCAGATCAAGGGCCGCTACGTTCCCGCGGCGGCCGGACAAAAGGAGGCCGCATGATCACCCGTCGCAGTTTTGGCGCATCCCTGGCAGCCGCATCGGCCCTGGGCCCTGTGGGCCTGGCCCGGGCGCAGGACAGCAACTATCCCTCGCGGCCGATCCGCCTGCTGGTGGGCCTGGCGCCGGGCGGCATCGCCGACATCACGGCCCGCTTCATCGCCCCGCGCTTGGGCGAGATCCTGGGCCAGCAGGTGGTGGTGGAGAACCGCACCGGCGCGGGCGGCGCCATCGCCACCCGCGCCGTGGCCGCCAGCGCAGCCGACGGCTACACCCTGCTGATGGCCTTCGACGGCACCCATGTCACGTTGCCGGCGGCCAACCCGCGCATCGGCTTCGATCCGGTGGCCGACTTCGCCATGATTGGCAAGGTGGTGGACGCGCCCGTGCTCATCACCTCGCATCCGAGCTTCCCGGCGCGCGACTTCGGCGAGTTCATCAGCCTGTCGCGCCGCTCCCTGGGCGGAGGCATGGGCAGCAGGGTGTTCGACTACGGCACCTCGGGTGTGGCCAGTACTGGCCACCTGACGATGGAGCTGCTCAAGCAGCGCGTGGGCGTCTACGCCGTCCACATTCCCTACCGTGGCGGCGGCGATGCCCGCGCCCAGGTGCTGGGCCGGCAGATCCCGCTGATGCTGGCGGCGGTGCCGACCACCTCGGGCGACATCCGCGCCGGCATCCTCAAGGGCCTGGCCGTCACCAGCGCGCGCCGCTCGCCGGTGCTGCCGGGCGTGCCCACGCTGGCCGAACTGGGCTACAAGGAGCTGACCGGCATGGACATCAACTCCTGGGTGGGCCTGATGGCACCGGCACGCACGCCGGCGTCCATCGTTGCGCGCCTGGATGCCGCGCTGCGCGAGACCCTGGCCACCGATGAGGTGCATGCGCGCCTGCTCAACGCCGGTTCGACGCCGGTCAAGAGCTCGCCGGAGATCTTCCGCACCCAGGTGGCTGGCGACCTGGCGCGCTGGAAGAAGGTGATCCACGACGCCAATCTGCGGCTGGAGACCTGAGCGCCCTGCTGCCAGTTCCGGACCGGGCGGGCGCTAGAGTGATGCTCTTTGCGCCCGCTGTATGACCGAACCTCCTTCGCAAGTCCATCCGCAAGGCACTGACCGCCGCTGGCAGGCGCTGTGCGTGCTGTGCCTGGGCGTGCTGATGATTGTGCTGGACACGACCATCGTGAACGTCGCCCTGCCGTCCATCCGCGAGGACCTGGGCTTTTCCGAAACCGCCCTGGTCTGGGTCATCAATGCCTACATGCTGACCTTCGGCGGCTTTCTGCTGCTGGGCGGCCGGCTGGGTGACCTGTATGGCCACCGGCGCGTCTTCCTGGCCGGCCTGGCGCTGTTCACCGCGGCCTCACTGGCCTGCGGCATGGCCGGTTCGCAGCTGCTGCTGGTGGCGGCGCGCGCCATCCAGGGCTTGGGCGGCGCCATGGTGTCGGCGATCTCGCTGTCGCTGATCATGAACCTGTTCACCGAGCCGCACGAGCGCGCCAAGGCCATGGGTGTGTACGGCTTTGTCTGCGCCGGCGGCGGCAGCATCGGCGTGTTGCTGGGCGGCCTGCTCACCAGCGCCTTCCATTGGCACTGGATCTTCCTGGTCAATCTTCCCATCGGGGCCTTGGTGTTCGGCCTGTGCCTGGTGCTGCTGCCCGGCGGCCGCGGCCAGGCCGGCGCGCGGCTGGACGTCTGGGGCGCGGTCACGGTGACGGCTTCGCTGATGCTGGCCGTCTATGCGGTGGTCGACGGCAACCAGGCCGGCTGGGGCTCGGTCCAGACGCTGGGCCTGCTGGTGGCGGCGGTGCTGCTGCTGGTGGCCTTCATCGCCATCGAGCGGCGCGTGGCCGTGCCCTTGATGCCGCTGGGCTTGTTCCGCCTGCGCAGCGTGGCGGTCGCCAACGTGGCGGGCGTGCTGTGGGCGGCGGCGATGTTCGCCTGGTTCTTCATCTCGGCCCTGTACATGCAACTGGTGCTGCGGTACACGCCGATGCAGGTGGGCCTGGCCTTCTTGCCGGCCAACCTCATCATGGCGGCCTTCTCGGTCGGCCTGTCGGCCCGCATGGTGATGCGCTGGGGCGTGCGCGGCCCGCTGGCCTCCGGCCTGTTGCTGGCCGCGGCAGGGCTGGCTTTGTTTGCCAGAGCGCCTGTGGACGGCACGTTCCTGGCCGACGTGCTGCCCGGCATGCTGCTGGCGGGCCTGGGTGCGGGCATCGCCTTCAATCCCATGCTGCTGGCGGCCATGAGCGAGGTCGCGCCGCAGGAGTCGGGTATCGCCTCGGGCGTGGTCAACACCTCCTTCATGCTGGGTGGGGCGCTGGGCCTGGCCGTGCTGGCCAGCCTGGCGGCGGCGCGCGCGGAGCAACTGGCGCCGGCCGGCACGGCCGCGGCGCTCAGCGGCGGCTACCAGCTGGCGTTCGCGGTGGGCGCGGTGTTCGCCGCCGTGGCCGGCCTGCTGGGCGCCGCGCTGTTGCCGGCGAAGGCGCCTGGCGCGAACTGAAGTCAGTCCGGCGGCCTCCTGGTTGCTATTGAATCAATAGCTAGAGGGGAAGGTTGCACGGGGGCTGCAGCCTTTTTTCTTTCAAGGTGGCGGGGACGGCCCCGCGCGGGCGCGGTTTCGTGTAGAAATTCCCGATGCGCATCCGCACCCACCTGGTCCTCATGGCCAGCGCCATCTTGCTGCCCATGGCCCTGGCCGCCGGCATCGCCCTGGAGAAAATCCGCGATGGGGAACGCGAAGCGGCCTTGCGCGGATTGCGCGAGACGGTGCGCGCCACGGCCCTGATCGTCGACCGCGAGGTGCAGGGATCGCTGTCAGGGCTCAAGGCGCTGGGCAACTCGGCGAACCTGGAGACCGGCGACCTGCAGGCGTTCTACGCGCAGGCCACGGCGCTCAACCAGTTGCCCGATGTCTGGACCCTGCTGCTGGACGCCGACGGCAAGCAACTGGTCAACACCGCCTTGCCCTACGGCACACCGACGCCCCCGCCGGTCTCCGGGGACCGCGTGCGCAAGGTGCTGGAAAGCCAGCTGCCGGCCGCGACCGACCTGTTCGTCGGGCCGGCCACCGGCAAGCTGGTGACCACCGTCTATGCGCCGGCAAAGGCTGCCGGCGGCAAGTCCTATGTGGTGGCGCAGGCCTTCATGGTCGACCACTGGCGCAAGACCGCGCTGCAGCAGGACCTGCCGGCCAACTGGATCGTCGCCGTCATCGACCGCAACGGCCGCTTCATCGCCCGCAGCCACAAGGCCCAGGAGCTGGTCGGCCAGCAGGCGCGGCCGGAGCTGGTCGCGGCCGCGGCCAAGGCCAATGACGGTCTGATCATGCATTCCACCGTCGAGGGCGTTCCTTCCTACGATGCTTTCACGCATTCGGCGCTCACCGGCTGGACCATCGCGGTGGCCGCGCCGGTCAAGTCGATCGAGGCCGCCGCCAGCCAGGCGCTGCAGCTGGCCATGGCCGGCATGGCGCTGGCCCTGGGCGCGGCCATCATGGCGGCCGCGGCCTTCGGTCACCGCTTCATCCATGCCATCGACGGCGCGGGCAGGGCGGCCGTCTCGCTGGGCCGGGGCGAGAAGCCCGCGATGGAGCAGTCGGCGATCGAGGAGGTCAACATCCTCAACCAGTGCCTGGTCGAGGCCGGCGGGCTGCTGGACCTGGAACGCCGGTCGCGCCAGGCCGCGGAGGCCGAGCGCGAGCGGCTGCTGCGCAGCGAGACCGCGGCGCGCGAGGCGGCGCAGGCGCAGAACATCGCCAAGGACCAGTTCCTGGCCATGTTGGGACATGAGCTGCGCAACCCGCTGGCGGCGATTGCCGGCGCGACCTCGCTGCTGGAGATCGGCGGCGTCGCCAAGGACCGCTCCAGCCGCTACCTGGACATCATCCGGCGGCAGAACCGCCACCTGGGCCACATCGTCAACGACCTGCTGGACGTCAGCCGCCTTTTGGCCGGCAAGATCGTGCTCGAGCGCCAGCCGCTGGACCTGGCCGACAGCGTGCACAGCTGCGTGGAAGCCCTGCGTGCCACCGAGCGCGCCATCGGCCACCGCATCACGGTGCGGGCCGAGCCGGTCTGGGTCGAGGGTGATGCGGTGCGCATCGAGCAGATTCTGAACAACCTGGTGACCAACGCGCTGAAATTCTCCGAAGCCGGCGGCGAGATCGTGGTGCAGGTGCACCACGACGGCGACAAAGCGGCCGTCAGCGTCAGCGACCGCGGTGCCGGCATTTCGCGCGAGCTCCTGCCGCGGGTCTTCGAGCCCTTCGTGCAGGGACCGCCGCCGCTCAACCGCACGCAAAGCGGCCTGGGCATCGGCCTGGCCCTGGTCAAGCAGCTGGTCGAACTCCATGGCGGCGTGGTCCACGCCACCAGCCCCGGGCCGGGCGAGGGCAGCACTTTCAGTTTCTGGCTGCCCAGCATCCCGGCGCAGCAGGGGCAGGCGGGGGGCGCTGCTGCCACCGTGGCCAGCCGTCGCAAGCTGGTCTACGTGGAGGACAACGAGGATGCCCGCGCCACCATGGGCGAACTGCTGCGCGCCTACGGCTACGAGGTGGTCGAGGTCGCCAACGGCGCGGGCGCGCTGCCGGCGGTGCTGTCAGCGCGGCCCGGCGTGGTGGTGCTGGACGTCGGCCTGCCCGACATGGACGGCTACGAGGTGGCGCGCCGCCTGCGCGCCGACCCGGCCAGCCGCGCCATCCCCATCATCGCCCTGACCGGCTACGGGCCGCGGCGCGCCGGACCGGCCGATGGCACGGGTTTCGATGTCCACCTGGTCAAGCCGGTCGCGCCGGACGACCTGGTGCAGGCGATCGAGGCGGCGCTGGCGCGCGCCGCCTGCGTGAGCGGCGCGCGCCTGTGGCCTTCGGCCGCCTGCTTCAGGCCCGCCAGGGCCGGCGCCAGCACTGTCATGTCGGCGGTCTCCGCGTAAACGGCATAGGCCGGGTAGGGGAACTCCGGCGCATCCGGCACGAGAAACAGCAGGCCCTGCTCCAGGAAGGGCGCGGCGATGTTCTGGCGGAAGTAGCCGGCGCCGCCGGCCGCCAGCAGATAGCCCAGGCCCAGCGGTCCGAGGTTGGCCGACACCGGCGCGCTGGTCAGTTCGGGAAAGGCCAGGCTGTGCTGGGTGGCGAACTCGCTGCCCCAGTCGACATAGACATAGCTGGCGGCCTGCGGCGTCTTCAGGCCCGGCGAGCTGCTGACCAGCACCAGCTTTTCCTCGATCAGCAGCTCGATATGCAGGCCCGGCCGCTGGCGCGGCGCGTAGGCGATGGCGATGTCCATGGTGCCGTTGGCCACGCGCTCGAGCAACTCCTCGGCCAGGCCGACTTCGGCGTGCAGCGCCAGGTCGGGCGCACCCTTGCGCATCCACAGCAGCCAGTCGCGCAGCAGCGGGTCCCACAGGGCGATCTCGCAACCCACCGTCACCACGGCGCGGCGGCCGGTGGGCACGGCCAGCTGGCGCTGGGCCCGCTCCCAGACCTGTACCAGGGTCAGGGCGTGGCGCACGAACTGCTCGCCCGCGGTGGTCAGCGAAGCGCCGGCCTTGTTGCGCACGAACAGCTGGCGGCCCAGCAGGTCTTCCAGCGTGCGCACCCGCGCGCTGACCGCCGTCTGGGTGACATGCAGGCGCTGGGCGGCCTGGGCGAAGCTGCGGCTGGAGACGATTTCCAGGAAGGTGCGGGCGAGGGTGATGTCCATGGGCGCTGATCCTGCGGTGGAGTGCTCATGATGCAGAAAAATGCATTGAAATCAAAGATAAATCATTTTACTTTCTACGGTGTAAACCCTAGGATCGAGGCTGTCTATACAACTTGCCTGGAGCCCTCCATGTCCCGCACCGCCACATTCGCCCCGTCCGCCCGGCTCGACGCCTCGCCGCTGCAGGCCTGGCTGGTTGCCACCGCGAACCTGCTGGTTGCCGCCTTCACGCCGGCGCCGCGCGGCAGCTACCTTGCGGTAGTGCCTGCTGCCGCCAGCAGCCGCCTGAGCACCCGCGCCCTGCGCCTGATGCGCTCGGGCGACTGAGAGACAGATCAGGCCGTGCGCCGCGCCAGCGCCCGCGCGAACCAGGCGCCGGCCAGCGGCAGTGCCGCCGCCGGCACCAGCAGCAGTGGCGCCGGGCCCAGATGGTCGAAGGCGTAGCCCGCCAGGCTGACGCCCAGCGCCTGGCCGCCAAACAGGCTGAAGGCGAACAGCGCCACAGCCGTGCCGCGCACCGCGGGCGCCATCTGGGTGGCATGCGTTTGCAGCGTGTTGTGGAACAGGTAGGTGCCAAAACCCACCGCCAGTGCCACCGGACCAGCCACCCAGCCGGCGGGCGCCAGCCACCAGGCCAGGTAGCCGGCGCCCATCACCCAGCCGCCCCACAGCACCATGCGCCGCTCGCCCAGGCGCTGCACGATGCGCCGCGCCGACATCGCATACAGCAGGCCGCCCACCGCATAGAGAGCGATCAGCGCAGATGCCGCCGATAGCGACAGGCCGTGGCGCCCATGCAGGTAGGCCGGCAGGTAGGCCATGGGTCCGAGCAGGAAGACGCTTTCGGCCAGTACCGCCGCCAGCACCACGCGGGCCCATGGCACGCGCAGCACCGACAGCAGCTGCGCCGCAAAGCCGGCTCGCGCTCCCTCAGGGGCGACAGGCGCCGGCATGTGCCGCACGCGTGCGAGCAGCAGCACGGCCACCACCGCATAGCCGGCCGCCAGGGTGAGGAAGGCGCCGCGCCAGCCGGCCTGGGCATCGGCGAACAGGCCGCCGGTCAGCTGGCCGCCCATCATGCCGGCCAGCACGCCAGTCAGCAGCCTGGCCAGCGTCGCCTGGCGCTGCGCGTAGGGCACGGCGTCGCCGATCCAGGCGATCGACAGCGGGATCACGCCCGCCGCCGCCATGCCCCACAGCACGCGTGTGGCCAGCAGGGCGTCGAAGCTGGGCGCGACGGCGCAGGCGAGGGCGCCGGCGGTGCAGCAGCAGATGGCGATGCACACCATGCGCGCCTTGCCGTAGCGGTCGCCCAGCGGGCCGAACACCAGCTGCATCAGGCCGTAGGCCACCGAGAAGAAGATGATCACCTGGCCGGCGGCGCCGGCCGTCAGGTCGAAGTCCGCCGCCAGCCGGGGCAACAGCGAGTCGCACACCCGCAGGGCGGCGCCGCTGAAAAAGGCGGCGCTGGACAACAGCAGGATGGTGCGCTGCGTTTCAGGCGGCAGCGACGCGGGCGCGGCTTCGGGGGATGTCACGTCCCGAGTATCGCGTGGGGCGCCTTACCCCAGCACGATCACCCGGGCCCGCGGCACCGTGGTGAAGGGGTCGTAGCCGACCAGGCCGGCGCGCACCGCCGACTCCTGGTGGGTGGCGATGCGCTTGCGCTGTTCGGGGTTGGCCAGCCGCAGGGCCTCGGCCAGCTCCGGCTCCAGCCGCACCGTGATGGGGGTGGCCATCTCGTACACCGCACCGGGCTGGTTGGCGATCGACCAGGAGATCGCAAGCGTGCCGCTGGGCAGCTGGATGGCCTGGCTGTGGGGCGGGAACAGGTGGCGCACAGCCGTCCAGATGGCCGTGCAGCTCGGGTCCATCGGCGCCGACTCGGCGGCAGGCTCTGTGTCCGGGCCGGCAGGCTCGCACAGCCAGCTGATGGCCTCGTCCTTGGAGTCGAAGACCGTGAACTGCAGGCCCTGGGCCCGCGCCACCTTCTCGCTGGTGCGGGTGAGCCGGTCGGGCGCCACCACCGAGGCCATGCGCTGCAGGTGGGCCATGGAATGCGCGATCTGCTCGCCGACTTGAAGCTGCGCCGCCAGCGGCACCTCGCCCTCGAGCAGCAGCAGGTCCATCAGCAGCAGCTTGTCGCCGTGCGAGCGGGTCACTGCCCCCAGCTCGCGCAGCATCTCCAGCACCGCCGGCGTGTCGATCGGGCCGGCGAGGCGGGCCTCCACACGGTCGGGGAGGCGGGCGATCTGGATTTGCATGGTGGGCGGTCGAGGCAGCCGGATATCTTACTGAGTCAGGGGCCGGCGCCGCTTCTCCAGGTCTGGGGGGAATGCAGAGAGGTGGGGTGTTTGGCTCTCTTGTCCTATTCGTGTTTTCCCGGCCCTGCGCGGGTCGGGTCATTGGGCTTTGGTGCCATAGCGTTTCGGCCCGCCGTTCCTGCATACTGCCCCATCCCCCAAAGCGAAGCCTTCGCCAAGGATGCAGTCATGACGTATTTTTTCTCCCTTGTCCTGCAGCAGTTCGGACGCGTGCGCCAAGCCGCTGCCTTGCTTGCTGTGCTGGCCGCGTGCGTGGCCGGTGCCGCGCATGCGCAAGACACCACCTTCAAGACCGAAGAGCTTGACCAGATGCTGGCGCCCATCGCGCTGTATCCGGACTCATTGCTGGCGCAGATCCTGATGGCCAGCACCTACCCGGTCGACGTCAAGGACGCCGCGGCCTGGACCAAGGCCAACCCCGATGCCAAGGGTGATGCCGCGGTCAAGCAGGTCGAGGGCCAGTCCTGGGATCCGGCGGTCAAGTCGCTGGCGGCCTTTCCGCAGGTGCTGACCATGATGGGCGCCAAGCCCAACGACGTGCAGCGCCTGGGCGATGCCTTCCTGGCCGACCCGGCGCGGGTGATGGACAGGGTGCAGTTCCTGCGCAAGAAGGCGCAGGAAGCGGGCAACCTCAAGAGCAACGAGCAGCAGAAGGTCAGCACGCAGACCGACGCGGGCAAGCAGGCCATCATCATCGAGCCGGCCCAGCCCGAGCAGGTCTACGTGCCGGTCTACCAGCCTTCCGTGGCCTATGGCAGCTGGATGTATCCGTCCTACCCGCCGTACTACTGGGCGCCACCGCCCTATTATTACCCGGGCGGCGCCTTCGTCGGGGGCTTCCTCTGGGGCGCGGCCGTGGTCGGTATCGCCAACGGCCTGTGGGGCAATTGCAACTGGGGCGGTGGCAACGTCAACATCAACGTCAACAAGTTCAACAACGTCAACGTCAACAACCGGCGCGAGTCGGGCAACAACAGCTTCCAGCACAACGCGGAGCGTCGCGGCGATGTCCCCTACCGCGACAGCAAGAGCCGCGAGAACTATGGCCGCAAGCAGGCCGATGGCGCGCAGAACCGCGAATCTTTCCGTGGCAAGGATGGCCGCGACGCCGAGCGCTCGCGTGCCAATGAAACTCTCAGGGACCGGGGTGCCGACCCGGCCGCTGGCCGCGACAAGCTGCAGGGCGCAGACCGCGAGCGGGCCAACAACGCAGTGCGCGATTCCAGCAACCGCGGTAGCGTAGGCGACGGCAGCCGGGGCGCGGGCGGTGGCGACCGTGGCGGCAACCTCGGCGGTGACGGTAGCCGGGGCGCGGGCAACAATGCCTTTTCCGGGGCACGCGACGCCGGTGGTGCGCAGCAGCGCAACATTGACCGCGGCCAGGCCAGCCGCAGTTCAGCCGGCGCCGGCGGCGCCAACCGCTCGTTCAGCGGCGGTGCTGCGGGCGGTGGCGCCCGGGCCGGCGGTGGTGGTGGCGGCGGCCGTGGTGGCGGCGGCGGTGGCCGGCGCTGATAGGCAGGAGCAAGAACCATGAAAACATTCAATCGTTTCTCCATGCAGGCCCGCGCGGCTGCCTTTGCCTTCGTCGCGCTGCTGGGCTTGCCCGCGGCGGCGCAGGCACCGTTTGAAACCGCTGAACAGGCGGCCGATGCCCTGGTCGCAGCTGTCTCGTCCGGCGACAAGTCGCAGATGGCCCGCGTCCTGGGCAAGGACTGGCGCAGCCTGGTGCCGGTGGAAGTACCGGCGGCCGACCGCGCCGCCTTCCTCGACAAGGCCAAACAGTCGCGTGCCGTCATCGCCAAGGAAGGCAAGGGCATGCTGGTGGTTGGCAGCGACCCCTGGTTGCTGCCCGTGCCGCTGCTGCAGGGCAAGGACGGGCGCTGGCGCTTCGACACGGCGGGCGGGCATGAGATCGTCCAGGCGCGGCGCATCGGCCGCAACGAACTGTCGGCCATGCAGGCCATGCTGGCCTACGTGGACGCGCAGCGCGATTACGCCAAGACCGACCGCACTGGCGCCGGCGTGCTGACCTACGCGCAAAAGCTCATGAGCAGCCCAGGCAAGCGCGATGGCCTGATCTGGAGCCCCAAGCTGGGCGACGACAGCCCGCTGGGCGAGAGCTTCGTGCCCAAGCAGGCCGGCGAGGGCTACCACGGCTACCACTACCGCATCCTCACCGGCCAGGGGGCCGATGCTAAGGGCGGCGCGCGCAGCTACCTGATCGGCAAGAACATGGTCAGCGGCTATGCGCTGCTGGCCTGGCCGGTGCAGTACGGAAAGACCGGTGTGATGAGCTTCATTGTCAACCAGGAAGGCGTGGTTTACGAACGCGATCTGGGAGCGCAGACGACCAAGCAGGCCGGCGCCATCAAGGTGTTCAATCCCGACGCGGAGTGGAAGAAGGCCCAGTTCTGAGGCCGGTCCGGCGGGCCTCAGCGCCGGCCACCACCTCCGCCTCCGCGGCCACCCCCGCCACCGCCTCCACCCCCTGGGCCCATGCCGCCGCCGCCACCCGGGCGGCCACCGCCGCCGCTGGCGCCAGGAGGGCGCCCGCCGCCGCCATGACCACCACCGCCGCCGTGGTAGCCATGGTGCCTGCCTCCGCCGTAGTAGCTGTAACCCAGTCCCAGGCCGACGCCCCAGCCCAAGGCCCACGGATAGCCATAGGCGTAGGGGTAGTAGGGCGCGTAGTACGGGTAGCCGTAAGCGGGGTAGTAAGGATAGGCGGGATACGCGGAATAGGGCGCGCTGTAGCTGGTACCCTGGCCTTGGTCATAGGGCGCGACCGCGCCCTCGGCCGGTGGCGCGCCGTCCACCCGGTAGACCGGCCCCGGGTAGGGCAAGTTGTACAGATAGGGGTCGTAAGCCACACAACCCGCCAGGCCTGCCACAGCCGTCAGCGCCAGAACTGCCTTCATGGTGCTTCCTTGCCCGGCTGGACAACGCCGGTATGCCATTGAGCACCTCTCACATGTCGCAAATGTTGGCCGCAGGTATCTCTGCGTTACCTGATGTTTCGAAATCTCCCGGTATCTGGTAGCTTGCTGGCGTCCCCAGCCACTGCAAGAAGGCCCACATGACCAGCCTCGTTTTCGACTCCCCCGAAGTCGCCCGCCTGCGGGCTGACCTGGCCCTGGCGCTGCGCGCCGCCGCCCACCATGGGCTGGCCGAGGGTGTCTGCAACCATTTCAGCACCGAGCTGCCCGACGGCTCGGGCCGCTTCCTGCTCAATCCGCGTGGCCTGCTGTGGAGCGAGGTGCAGGCCGAGGACATCGTGCTGATCGACGGCGATGGCAACAAACTGGCCGGCCGCCACGACGTCGAGCCCACCGCCATGTTCATCCACGGCGCCATCCACCGCATCGCCGGCAAGGCCTGCGTGCTGCACACCCATATGCCCTACGCCACGGCGCTGACCCTGACCAGCGACCGCGCCCTGGACACCACGCTGTCGCAGACGGCAATGCGCTTCCATGGCCGCATCGCCGTCGACGCCCACTACAACGGCCTGGCCCTGGACAACAGCGAAGGCGAGCGCATCGCCTTCGCCATGGACGGCGCCGACGTGGCCTTCCTGGGCAACCATGGCGTGGTGGTCTGCGGTGCGCGCATGGACCACGCCTACGACGACCTGTACTACCTGGAACGCGGCTGCCAGCTGCAGGTGATTGCCGCCTCCACCGGGCGGGCGCTGCTGCCGGCGGACCAGGGCCTGGCCCGGCGCGTCTGCGAGCAGACTCTGGGTGAGCGCCTGCAGTCCGAGCTGTTCTTCGAGGCGCTGCGGCGGCGCGTCTAGTTGCGCGCCACGAAGGGGAAATGCTTCAGGCGGTGGCCAGCAGATGGTGCAGGTAGGGCAGTTGCTGCAGTGCGGCCTGTTCGCCTTCGTCGATGAGATAGGCCAGCCTGTCGGTGGCGAGCAGGCCGGCGCGCTGCCTGAACTCGGGCAGGACCATGATCAACTCGGCATGGTGGGCCGCGCTGTGGAATGCCAGTTTGGCGCGCAGCAGGTTGTTGGCCAGGATCGCGGCGAGCTGGTCGGCGCTGCGCCTGGCGCCGTGGGCCTGCGCATGGAGCGGCAGCTCGAAACCGACGGCAACGATGACGCGCGCCCCGTGCCTGATTGCCACGCTGACCGGCAGCGGGTCGGCCCATGCGCCGTCCACCAGCAGCCGCTCGCCCAGGCGCTGAGGCGCCAGGGCCGGCGGAAGCGCCAGGCCGGCGCGCAGGCCTTGGGCCAGGGAGCCGTAGGCCAGTTCCACCAGGTCGCCGGTTGCGAAATCGGTGGCCGTCAGGTGCAGCGGTAGGGCGGCGCCCTCGATCTGCCTGTCGCGAAAGGCCGCGTCCAGCTGCCGCAGCTGCGTGGCGCGCTTGTCGCGCAGCCCCATGACCGAGCGCAGAAAGCCCGGCATGCCGCGGCCCCCGGCGAGCTCCCTGGGCCACAGGCGTGCGGCCAGCGCCCTGGACGCGTCCATCGGGTCGCCGAAGGCGACCAGTGCGGCAAAGACCGCCCCCGTGCCGCAGCCGACAACGCGCTCGATGCCGATGCCGGCGTCGGCCAGGGCCTTGACGACGCCCAGCGCGGCCACGCAGCGTACGCCGCCCGCACCGATGACCAGCGTGACCTCGGTTGGGGGGCGATCCGCGGCCATCGTGTGCGCCCGTTCAGGACTGGAAGCTGGCGGTGGCGGCCTGCACATCGGCAAAGATCTGCACGATGCCGGTGAAGCCCGCGAGCGCAAGCACCCGTTCGACCTGCGGCTGCAGCGCGGCGATCCTGAGGTCGCCGCCGCCGCGGCGGCTGTCCTTGACGGCGCCCAGCAGCGAGCGCAGGCCGGCGCTGCTGGTGTAGTTGACGCTGGAGAAGTCGACCACCAGCCGCACCCGGCCTTGGGCGATCGGCGCGGCGAAGCTTGAGCTCAATGCCTCGGCGTTCAGACCATCGACGCTGCCGGTGATCTTGATGAGCGTGGTGGTATCGTGTTCGGTCAGTGTGACTTGCACTCGGATCCTCCGTTGGTCAACATTCAGCGACGATGCCCGACACGCCCCTGCCCACCGTTTTCGTCCGCCGCGCCAGAGCGGAAGACGGGCAGTGCATGCGCGGCTTCGTCCAGCAACTGAGCACCGCGTCGCGCCGCAACCGCTTTCATGGCGCGGTCGGCGCCGATGCGCCGGGCCTGCTGGACTCCCTGCTGGGGGCTGAAGGCGAACTCCACGCCGCCTGGGTGGCCTGCATCTGGGGCCCCAACGGGGAGGAGATCGTCGGCGAGGGCGGCTGGCATGTGGTCGATGCCAGGCAGCGGCGCGCCGAACTGGGCGTGAGCGTGCTTGACTCCTGGCAGGGATCGGGCGTGGCCCACGTCCTGATGACCAGGCTGATCGAAGGCGCGCGCAGCGCCGGCGTGCAGCAGCTCTACGGCGACGTCCTCGAATCGAACGAGCGCATGCTCGCCTTCATGCAAAAGCACGGCATGCAGCAGGGGGCCGACTGGCCCTGGGACGCGGGCGGGTCCGTCCGCATGGAACTGCGGCTGTCCTGAGCGGGGGCTGCGGCGCACGGCGCTTCAGGCCGCGGCGCGCGCGTCAAGCGGCAGGCGGACGGTGAAAATGCTGCCGCGTTCCGGCTGGCTCGACACTGCGATGTCACCTCCCATCATGGAGGCGAAATGCTTGCTGATGGTCAGGCCCAGGCCGGTGCCTCCGTATTTGCGCGTGGTGGACGCGTCCGCCTGGGTGAAGGGCTGGAACAGCCGCCCCAGCTGTTCGTCGGTCATGCCGATGCCCGAGTCATGGACGGCCAGTACCACCTCGCCCCGGCCGGCCTCGAGTTCCACATTCACGGTGATGGTGCCGCGCTCGGTGAATTTGCAGGCGTTGGACAGCAGATTGAACAGGATCTGGCGCAGCTTGGTCTGGTCGGTGTGCATGGCGATCGCATACGCCGGGATCTGCAGCTCGAAGCGGTTGCCGTTTGCGGCGATGACGGGGGCGATGCTGTCGACCACGCCTTTGAGCATGGGCTTGAGTTCGAAGCTCTCAATGAACAGGTCCATTTTGCCCGCCTCGATTTTCGACAGGTCCAGGATCTCGTTGATCAGGGACAGCAGGTGCTTGCCCGAGCCCCGGATGCGCTCGAGGTCGTCGACGAAGCCCGTGCGCCCTATGTCCTGCGCTTCCTCGGCCAGCATTTCCGCATAGCCGATGATCGCGTTCAGCGGTGTGCGCAGTTCATGGCTCATGTTGGCCAGAAACTGCGACTTGGTGTGGCTCGCCGCTTCCGCGCTCTCCTTGGCCTCGTTCAGTTCCAGGCCGCGCTGCTCCAGCAGCAGGCTTTTTTCCACGATCTCGGCGTGCTGCTGCCGGATCTGGCGCAGGCCGTTGACAACCCGCTTGGACTGCGCGTGGGACAGGTAGGCGAAGGTCAGCATGTAGCCGAACAGCGCGGCGCTGCTCAGAAGCGAGACGCTCAGACTGGAGTCGGGCTGGATCTGCAAGCCGACGACGCTGGCCGACAGCAGGACGCCGCCCAGCATCAGCACCACCCCGCGCACCGCATGCGCCGGGCCACCGACGCTCAGCAGGCCGCCAACCATGGCGACAATGATCGCCGTGCTGGGCCAGAGGCTGAGCTGCAACACCGTCAGCCAGACGCCGGTGACCAGGCCGTCGATCAGGAGGTTGCGCAGCTCGGTCGCCTTCGGTGTCTTGCTGCGCCGTGCCAGGTGGTAGGCGATGTGCGGCCAGACCAGGGTGTGGACCACCAGCGCGCCCAGCAAGGGCAGGGTCAGTCCGGCCGGATAGAGGTGCAGGATCACCATCAGCAGGATGGCCGGCATCGTCACCACGCGCGTCAGGAAGTCGACGCGGACGATGGGATGGATCGCAGGACCGGGGGAAGGGGCCATGTTCATGCTGCGGCCTGCGTTGCAGGGACCGGTGCCAGGGGCAGGACAGCGGTGAAGACCGTGCCGGCGCCGGAGGTGCTCTCTACACTGAGGCTGCCGCCCAGCATTTCGCAGTAGCGCTTGGACAGGGTCAGGCCCAGGGCCGCGCCGCCGTGCTTGCGCGTGCTGGAGCCATCTGCCTGGGTGAAGGGCTGGAACAGCCGCGCGAGGTGCTCGGCGCTCATGCCGATGCCGGTGTCGGCGACGCGAAAACGCAGGCTCCTGCCATCGGCCGACGCCTGCACGTCCAGTTGCACCCGGCCGCCTTCGGTGAACTTCAGGCCGTTGCCCAGCAAATTGAGCAGGATCTGCCGCAGCTTGGCCGGATCGGTGACCATGCGGCCCACCTGGGGCGCGCATTCGATCTCCAATGTGTTGCGGTTCTTGCGCGCCAGGCCCGCCAGGCCGACGGCGGTTTCCTGTGCCAGCGTCGGCACGTCGATTTCCTCCAGGCTGACGCCGGTCTTGCCCGCTTCCAGCCGCGCCAGTTCGAGCACCTCGTTGACCAGGGCCAGCAGGTGCTGGCCCGAGGCCCTGATCTTGCCCAGGTCGGCCTGCCGGGTGGCGGTGTCGGTGTCCGGCTCCTCGATCAGCATTTCCGAGTAGCCGATCACGGCGTTGAGCGGGGTCTTGAGTTCATGGCTCATATTGGCCAGGAACTGTGACTTGGCGACGCTTGCCGCTTCCGCCTGCTCCTTGGCGAAGGCGAGCTGACGCGAGCGCTCCTGCAACTGCTGGATGGAGTCGCGCGCCAACCGCACCGCGGCAGCGGAGCGTTCGCGCAGTCTTTCGGCATTGAGTCCGCTCATGAGGAGGTACAGGGACGACAGGTACAGAAGCAAGGTAAGTGCCAGCGCCTGGCCCCAATCGACCGTCACGCCGTCGGCCGTGGCCTGGTAAACCAGCATCACGACGTAGAACAGCGGCGCCAGGTGGGCGAACAGGGCGGCGCGGCGAAAGCTCACAAAAGCCTGGTCGGCGACCCGCAACGCGAGCAGGAAAAACAGCCAGCTGCTGTAGCCGCCGGACACATAGACGGCACCGGTCCAGAAAACCAGGTCGATGGTCAGGAAGAGCAGGCCCAGGTCGAAGGCCTTGACCCGGTCGAACCATTGCACCAGGACCCGCCACGAGACCAGGCAATAGAGTTCGACGAGCAACGCATAGGTGGCCATGGGCTTCCAGGCTGTCTCGTGCAGGATCAGGAGGTTGTGGCCCACCATCACAATGATCATCAGCTGGAAGCCGATGAACCGCACCTTGGGGAAGGTGACAACGTTCATGTGGCGCCGGCGGCCCGCCCGCTGGCGGGTCGCCTCCTGCGGATCGGCCAGAATCTGTTGGTCCAGCGTCAACCGGTCCTTGCTAGCCATGGCGCACCGCCAGCAGGGAGATGTCGTCAAAGCGCGGACCGTCGCCGACATGGCTGGCCAGCGCCGCCTCGATGCTGTCCAGGAGTGCCCCCACGCTGGCGTCAGGCTCGGCCCCGAGCAGCGCCAGCAGGCGGTCCTCGCCGAACATCTGCGCATCCTGGTCTCTTGCGTCTGTCACGCCGTCGGTGAATGCCAGCAGCAGCGCGCCGGGCGCCAACACGGTGGATTCGGCCCGGAAGAGCAGCCCGGCCTGCAGGCCGACCGCCGGCCCGGTCGGCGCCAGCCGGCGCGGCGCTGGCGACCCGGGGTCCAGCACCACGGGCGGGTCGTGGCCGGCATTGACGTACTGCAGCTCGCCGGTCGCGGGTGACAGCACGGCGAAGAACACGGTGGCGAACATGTTCGCCTTGCTGTGCGTCTGGGCAATGTAGTCGTTGATGCTGGCCAGGGTGTGCACCACGACCGTGCGGGGGTCGGGATCGCTGAACTCCTGGCGCGCAAGCACGCGCAGCAGGCTGCGAAACAGGGCCATGAACAGCGCCGCGCCCACGCCTTTGTCGCAGACATCCGCCATCACCAGGCCCAGCCGGCCGTCGGGCAGCGCGAAGGCGTCATAGAAGTCGCCGGCGACCTGGCGCGCGGGCTGGAAGCGCGCCGACAGGTCCCAGCCGTCGACCGAGGGCAGGGTGTCCGGCAGGAAGCTGCGCTGGATGTCGCGCCCGATGGCCAGTTCGCGCTCCAGGCTCTTGGCGTAGACCTGCTCGCGGTCGCGCAGGCGCTTCTTGGCCAGGGCCGAATCGACACGGGCCCGCAGGATCGCCGGATTGAACGGCTTGGGCAGGTGGTCCTCGGCGCCCATGTCGATGCAGCGGGCAATGCTCTCCGCATCGTCGATGGCCGTGATCATGATGACGGGGATGTGGCGCAGCGCCGGGTCGGCCTTCAGGCGCTCCAGCAGGTCATAGCCGTTCATCACGGGCATCATGATGTCCAGCAGGATCAGGTCGAAGGCCTGGGCCGCGATGGCTTCGAGCGCCTGCTGGCCATCTTGCGCCAGCTCCACCAGGAAGCCCTGGCGCTGCAGCCGGCGCGACAGCAGGTCGCGGTTCATCTCGTTGTCGTCGACCACCAGCAGGCGGTGCTGCGGCCCATCGGACAGGACGCTCATCTGCCCGCCCACTTCACGCAGCCTGCGCCACGGCGCGGTCTTCCAGCAGCCTGTGCAGGTAGGGCATCTGGGCCTCGGCGGCTCGGGCGCCTTCCTCGATCACGTAGGGGATCAGGTGCGTGTCGAACAGGCGCACCGGCCGGTCGAAGTCCGGCATGATGGGGATGATCTCGGTGTGGTGGGCCAGGTTGTTGAAGGCGAAGTTCGCGCGCAACAGGTTGTTGGTGTAGACGCTGGTCACGTGGAAGGCGTAGCGCGAAGCCGAGCGGATCTGCGACGGATAGGGGCTCTCGAAGCCCATGGTCAGGATGATGTCCGCGCCCTCCTGCATCGCGACGGCCACCGGCATCGGGTCGGAGACGCAGCCGTCCAGCAGGCGCCGGCCGCCGATCTCGACGGGCTTCCAGACGTAGGGGATGGCGGTGCTGGCCCGGATGGATTGCGCAATGCTGCCTTCCTTGAGAACGACCCGCTCACCGTTCATCAGGTCGGTGGCCACGATGTACAGCGGCAGCCTGGTGTCGGCGAAGCTGACGCCGCTGAAGGCGCGCTCCAGCGCCTTCTTGATCGGCCGGTCGTCGAGCATTGCAAAGCCGCCGTCGAAGCCGAACAATTTGGGCATGAAGGCCCCCAGCAAACCCTTCCAGTTGGTCTTGCTGCTGATCTCCGGCGTCCAGAGTTTCTGGGTCAGGGCGGTGCTTTCGTCGACAGTGTGGCCGATCGCCATGCTGGCCGCATAAATGCTGCCGCCGCTGGCGCCGACCACCATGTCCAGTTCGATGCCCTCGCGCTGCAGGACCCGCCACAGCCCGAGCGCGGCGGCGCATTTGACGCTGCCGGCCCCGATCACCAGCGCCACACGTTTTTTCTTGCCTGTCTTGTTGTTCATGGCGGATCCTGGAACAGCGCTCAGGCGCTGTAGCTGGCGACGGCGCCATCGACGTCATCGAAGACCTTGAGGATGCTGGTGAAGCCGCTGAGCTCCAGGATCTTCAGGACCGGCGCATGGACGGCCGCCAGGCGCAGATCGCCGCCGCTGCTGCGGGTGTCGCGCACCACCGCGAGCAGGGCGCGCAGCCCGGCGCTGCTGGTGTAGCCCACGCCGGACAGGTCGCCGACCAGGTACACATGGCCTTCGCCCACATGGGCCTGCAGTTGCGCCAGCAGCGCTTCGGCCGTCAGGCCGTCGACATTGCCGACGATGCGCACGACCGTGGCCGGTGCGCGGTGCTCCACATGAATTTCCATCGTTGACCCCCTGCCCTTGACAACAAGATTCAGTGCGCCCGCAGGCGCTTGACCATCTGCAGCCGGTTGCCGCCGCCCGCGACCTGCTCGTGCCGGACTTCATCCATCATCTGGCGGATCAGGTGCCAGCCCAGGCCGCCTTCACGCCGCTGCTCCCAGTCGCCCGTCAGGTCCGGCGGTGGCGCGTCCGCCGGTTTGAAAACAGGCGCGCGGTCCTCGATCAGCAGCACGACCTGGGCGTCATCGCAGCGAACGTCCAGCAAGATCGGCCCCGGCTCCGTGCCGCGGTAGGCATGGTTGATGATGTTGCTGCAGGCTTCCTCGCCCGCCAGCCGCACGGCAAAAGCTGCTTCATCGTCCAGCCCGGCTTCCTTGCAGGTGGCCTCCAGGAAGGCCAGCAGCGTCCCCAGGCTGGCCGGAACGGCCAGGCAACTGGTTTGCCGGCAAAGGCTCAACGCCTGTCCGCCCGCCCGAGACACTGCTCGATCTTTTCCAGGAGGCGCGCAAGCTCAATCGGTTTGGTGTCGAAATCGTCGCAACCCGCGTCCACCGCGCGCTGCCTGTCGCCCGACATGGCGTGTGCCGTCAGCGCGATGATCGGAATCTTGCATGTCGCTTCGCCGGCCTTGAGCCGGCGCGTGGCTTCCCAGCCGTCGATCACCGGCAGGCTCATGTCCATGAGGACCAGGTCGGGGCTGCGTTCCTGGGCTGCCGCCAGGCCTTCGGCGCCGTCGGTCGCGATGAGGATGTCGTAGCCGCGCCGCTGCAAGCGCCGCGACAGCATGTCGCGGTTCATCTCGTTGTCTTCGACGATCAGAAGAGTGGGCACGGTGGGTCGGCGTACGCGGTCGCAGCAATGTACCTTCGATGCCAGGAAGTTGCAATCGCGCGCAGCGAGCGCCATCCACTGGCATCCGTACCCATCACAAATCACCCCAGGGCGATCTGGCGCCGCCAGGGCAGGCGCGGGTCCGCCTCGTAGTCCGCCACCACCCAGGTGCGCGCCGGGTGGTCGGCCACGTCGGCCAGAAAGTCGCGGATGACGCGGGCCGATGCCGCGTCCAGGGCGGCAAAGGGCTGGTCCAGGCAGGTCAGCCTGGCGCCACTGGCCAGCAGTCCCACCAGGGCGACCTTGCGCCTGCTGCCGGTCGACAGCATGAACAGCTGCTTGGCCAGATGGGGTTGCAGGCCCAGCGCCTCGACCAGTTGCGCCAGCAGCTGCGTGTCCCACAGCGGGCAGGTCTGGCGCAGGCCGTCCCAGACCTGCTGCGCCGCCAGTGCGTCCTGGCCGGGCAGGGCGAGGTCCAGCCAGAGGGAGGAGGGCGCTGCCTGTTCGGCGAGCCGGCGCAGCAAGCGGGTCTTGCCCGCGCCTTCATCGCCGGTGACGGCGACCAGACCGGGCGGCAGGGGCAGGGCATGGTCAGCTGTCATGCGCCGTCCCCTTCGCGC
The DNA here is from genome assembly GCF_936925435.1 of uncultured Ramlibacter sp. Classification (GTDB taxonomy): domain Bacteria; phylum Pseudomonadota; class Gammaproteobacteria; order Burkholderiales; family Burkholderiaceae_C; genus Ramlibacter. The sequence continues at coordinate 54,450 of NZ_CAKZHQ010000044.1, forward strand.
ATGCGCCGCCACAGGGTGGAGCGGCTGATGCCCAGGCGCCTGGCGGCTTCGGCACGATTGCCCTGGCAGGCCGCCAGCACCTGGGCCAGCTGCTGCGGCGAGCTGGCCTGGCTAGCGGCCGCGGCGCCCAGGTCGGCAAACAACTCGGGGCAGTCCGACGCCAGTTCCTCGTAGGCCTGTCCCGTCAGCCGTGGCAGCGCGCCGAAGACCACGGCGATGCGCTCGCAGACGTTCTCCAGTTCGCGCACATTGCCCGGCCAGGCATAGGCGCGCAGGCGCACGGCCAGGGGCGCCAGCAGCTCCTGCGCCGCAATCGGGCTGCCCTGGTCGTGCAGGCCACGCTCGACAAAGGCCAGGGCCAGGGCCTGGACGTCGGCGTCACGCTCGCGCAGCGCGGGCAGATGCAGGCGCAGGATATTGAGCCGGTAGTAAAGGTCGGCCCGGAAGCGCTTGCTGGCCACGAGTTCGGCCAGCGGCTGGTTGGTGGCGGCGATCACCCGCACATCCACCGGCACGGGCACGACGCCGCCGACCCGCACCACCTCGCGTTCCTGCAGCACGCGCAGCAGCCGGGTCTGCAGCAACACCGGCATGTCGCCGATCTCGTCCAGGAACAGGGTGCCGGTGTGGGCTGCCTCCAGCAGGCCGACTTTGCCGCCCTTGCGCGCGCCGCTGAAGGCGCCTTCCTCATGGCCGAACAGCTCGCTTTCCAGCAGGCTTTCGGGCACGGCGGCGCAGTTGATCGCCAGAAAGGGCTGGCCGCGCCGCCGGCCAGCGTTGTGGATGGCCTGGGCAAACAGCTCCTTGCCGGTGCCGCTCTCGCCGGTGACCAGCACGGTCTTGTCGGTGCCGGCGAAGCGCCGGGCGCTGGCGCTGGCGCGCTGGAAAGCCGGACTCTCGCCCAGCAGCTGGTCGAAGTGCCAGCGCGCGTCCGGGTGCTGGCGGCTCTTGCGCTGCGAGCGCAGCGCCGTGTCGGCTTCCTGGATGGTGGTGGCGTCGTACAGGGTGAGCATGGCGCCGACCACCTCGCCGCGTTCGCGCATCAGGGTGCGGTTGGCCAGCCATTCACGCCGGTTGATCTGGCAGACCTGCTGGCGCTCCTCGGCCCCGCTGGCCAGGGTGGCGGCCAGCGAGAGTTCGGGATGCAGCTCACTGAGGCGCCGGCCCAGCAGCGTGCGGCGCACCTGTCCCAGCACCCGCTCCATCGGCGAGTTCATGGCGATCACCACGCCCTGGGTGTCCACCGCCAGCACCGCCTCCTGCAGGTTGTGCAGCACGCCATTGAGCTGGTCGTAGCGGGCGGCGTCACGCTGCGCGGCCTGGGCCAGGTCCAGCGCGTCCTGCAAGCCCTGGCGCACCGAGGCCGTCGAATAGGCCAGGATGCCGAGCAGGCCGGCCTGCTCGGCCAGCTCCACGATGATGCTCGAGCCGATGAAGACGCGGTGGCCGTCGGCCACCAGGGCCTGGAAGGCCTGGCGCGCGTCGTCCAGCGTGCGGTAGGCGCGCTGGGCGATCTCGATGTCCAGCAAGCCCTTGACCGCGTCGAGTTCGGCGATGGTGTCGCCGTAGGTGACGATGGCCACGCGGCGCGCGACCTGGCGCGCATTGCGCAGCGCCACCAGGATGTCGTAACCCGTCACCTTGATGGTGGCCACCGGGGCACGCAGTGCGCCCTTGAGCAGGGCGGCGTTGGAGCCGGCGCTGACGAAGGCATCGACGGCGTTGTCCTGCTCGCGCGCGCGCGCATGGGCCACGGCCTGGTCGAAGGTGCGGTCGACGAACTCGATCTCGGCCTCGGCCTCGAATTCGGCCGCCACCGCCATGGCCAGGCGCGTCAGGTGGGAATAGCTCAGGAAACACAGGCGGGCTTTGCGGAGGGAGTTCATGGGCGTGTCAGATTCGTGTTTCATGCGTTTCATGAAACGTTTATGAATTCTGATCCAGCCTGGGTTCGCCGACAAGTCATTGATTCATAAGGGTTTCCCTAGGCCGTTGCTGTGGCATGGGGCTTGCAATCCGCCCCTGCAATGAAACCCCTGCACGGCAAACTCGTCCTCGATCTCACCCACATGCTGTCCGGCCCCTACGGGACCATGCTGCTGGCCGACCTGGGCGCGCGCACGGTCAAAGTCGAGCCGCCCGGCCGCGGCGAGGGCACGCGCGAGTTGCTGGCGCGCGACCCCGACAACTCGCGCGAAGGCATGGGCGCGTACTTCCTGACCCTCAACCGCGGCAAGGAAAGCGTCTGCCTGGATCTCAAGAGCGAGGCCGGGCGCGCCGTGTTCTACGACCTGGTCCGGCAGGCCGATGTGGTCTTCGACAACTTCGGCGCCGGCGTCACCCAGCGCCTGCAGATCGACCACGCCACGCTCTCGCGCATCAACCCGCGCATCGTCACCTGCTCGGTCACGGGCTTTGGCGAGACCGGCCCCGACATCAATCGCCCGGCCTTCGACCAGGTCGTGCAGGCCATGGGCGGCGGCATGAGCATCACCGGCATGGCCGACGGCCCGCCCACGCGCGCCGGCATCCCCATCGGCGACCTGGGCGGCGGCCTGTTCGGCGCCATCGGCGTGCTGGCGGCGCTGGCGGCGCGGGAGAGCACAGGGCAGGGCCAGCATGTCGATGTCTCCATGCTGGACGCCCAGGTCTCGATGCTCAATTACATGGCGACCATGCACCTGATGTCGGGCCAGATGCCGCAGCGCATCGGCAACGGCCACTTCGTCCATGTGCCCTACAACACCTACGCCACGCGCGACGGTTTCATCATCGTGGCCTGCATCGGCGATGCCTTCTACGAGCGCCTGCTCGAGGTGGTCGACCATCCCGAGCTGCGCAAACCCGCCTACCGCCAGCAGCCGGCCCGCCTGGCCGCCAAGACCCGCATCGACGCCGTGCTCAACGGGCTGTTCATCCAGCAGGACGCTGCCCACTGGCTGGAGCGGCTGCGCGCCGCGCGAGTGCCCTGCGGCCCGGTCAACGACTTCGCCCAGGCCCTGGCCGACCCCCAGGTGCTGGCCCGCAACATGGTGGTGGATGTGCCGCTGGCCGGCGGTGGCAGCGTGCGCATGCCGGGCAACCCGGTCAAGCTCTCGGGCATGACGGCGCAGGACGAAACCAGCTTTTCCCCGCCGCCGCCCCTGGGCTGGGACACCGAGAGCGTGCTGCAGGAACTGCTGGCCTACCCGCCGGAGCGGATCGCCCAGCTGCGGGCCAGCGGAGCCGTGGCATGAGCCAGGCCATCGTCATCACCGACGTGTCGCCGCGTGACGGGCTGCAGAACCAGGCCGTCCACTTGTCGACGCAGGCCAAGCTGGAACTGGTGCGCCTGCTGCAGGCCGCCGGCGTCGCCAGCGTGGAGGTGGCCAGCTTTGTCTCGCCGCGTGCCGTGCCGCAGATGGCCGATGCCGCCGCCGTGCTGGCCGGCCTGGCCGCGGTGGCGCCGGGCCTGCGCAGCTCGGTGCTCACGCCCAACCTCAAGGGTCTGGAGCGCGCCATCGAGGCGGGCGCGCGCGAGATCGCGGTCGTGCTGTCGGCAACCGAGACCATGAACCAGCGCAACATCAACATGGACCTGGCGACGGCAACGGCCGTCTCCGAGGAGACGCTGCGCGCCGCGCTCGCCGCCGGCATCGCCACCCGCGCCTACATCGCCGTGGCGGTGGAGTGCCCCTTCGAAGGCCTGGTGGCGCCGGCCACCGTGGTCGCCCTGGCCGAGCGCATGCTCGCGGCCGGCGCCAGCGAAATCGTTTTCGCCGACACCATCGGCGCAGCTTCGCCTGCGCAGCTGCGGGCCCTGCTGCAGGCGGCCGCGCCCAGCATCCCACTGGAGCGCACCGCCGTGCATTTGCACGACACGCGCGGCTTCGGCGTGGCCAACGCCTGGGCCGCGCTGGAGGCCGGCGTGCGCCGTTTCGACGCCAGCGCCGGCGGCATCGGCGGCTGCCCCTTCGCGCCCGGCGCGGCCGGCAACCTGGCGACCGAGGACCTGGTCCTGCTGGCCCGGCAAAGCGGCCTGGACACCGGCATCAGCCTCGAAGGCCTGGACGCCGCCGTGGCGTTTGCCGAGCAGCAACTGGGCCGGCCGCTGGGCGGCCGCAGCCTGGCCTGGCACAGGCGCAAGCGCAAGCCACAATGATCCACAACGACAACAGGAGACAAGCATGACCCACCTCTCAATGCGCCGCCGCTGGCTTGGCGCCACCGTGCTGGCGCTTGGCGCCTTCGCCCTGGGCGCGCTGCCGGCCGCCGCCCAGACCGCCTGGCCCGCCAAGCCGATCCGCCTGGTCGTGCCGTTCACGCCCGGCGGTGTCACCGACACCAGTGCCCGCGTGGTCGCCGACTTCCTGGGCCGCCGCCTGGGCCAGCAGGTCATCGTCGACAACAAGCCCGGCGCCTCGGGCAACATCGGCATGGTGCTGGTCAAGGACGCGGCGCCCGACGGCTACACCCTGGCCCTGGCTTTTGACGGCACCATGGTCATCAACCCCCACGTCTTCGCCAAGGTGCCCTTCGACACGCTCAAGGACTACACCGCCATCGGCAAGATCGGCAACGCCACCCTGGTGCTGGTGGCCCATCCCGAGGCGTCGGTCAAGACGGTGGCCGAGCTGATCAGCGTGTCCAAGGCCACGGCCGGCGGCCTGTCCTTTGGCACCTCCGGCACCGGCGGCACGCCCCATATCGCCGGCGAGCTGCTGAAGATGCGCACCGGGGCCAACCTGGTCCATGTGCCCTACAAGGGCGGCGGCCAGGCCTTGACCGACGTGGTGGGCGGCAGCATTCCCCTGGTCTACACCGCGGTGGCCGGCGCCCATGGCTTCGTCAAGAACGGCAAGGTCCGCGCTCTGGCCGTGTCCAGCGCGACCCGATCCTCCGCGCTGCCGGATGTGCCGACCTTCGCCGAGGCCGGCGTGCCCGACTTCGTGGTCGATTCCTGGGTCGGCCTGCTGGCCCCGGCCGGCCTGCCGCCGGCCATCGCCACCCGCCTGACTACCGAGCTCAATGCGGTGCTGGCCGACCCCGAGGCGCGCGAGAAGCTGCGCACCCTGGGTATCGAGGCCACGCCGGGCACGGCTGCGCAATTCCACGGCGAGATGGCGCGCGATCTGGCGCGCTACGGCCCGGTGGTCAAGGCAGCCGGCATCAAGATCGAATAAGGAGACAGGTGAGAGGACGCTGAGTTTTCAAGTAAATCGGCCTCCAATCCCCGAAAAATAAGCCCGTCTTGCTATCAAGTTGGTAGCGCCGCCAGGGCGCTAAACTGCCTGGACACCAGGAGGGCAAGGGATGCAAGAGCTGTACGCAAGAGTGCTGCTGGTGCTGATCGCCTGGGGCTGGGCCTTTGCCGCTGCAGCCCAGGCGGCGTGCCCGCCGGCGCCGCAACCGCTGTCGCCGCAGCTGTTCCAGCAGGCCGCGGCGCAGGCCAGGGACCGCGGCCTGCTGTGGTCCGTCAGCAAGGACGGCCGCAACTCCTGGCTCTATGGCACGCTGCACCTGGGCCGCGCCGAATGGATGGCGCCAGGCCCCGGCGTGCGTCAGGCACTGCAGGCCGCCGACCTCGTCGCCCTGGAGATCGACCTGCTCGATGAAGGCGTGCAGCGCGCGTTTGCCGCCAGCCAGGCCGCGCAGCAGGGGCGCAGCCTCAGCCCGCGAACGGCCCAGCGCCTGCAGGCCGCATGGAAAGCCGCTTGCCTGCCTGCGGCCGACCTGGCACGCGGCGCACCCGAACTGCATGTGCTCGGTCTGATGGCCGGGGCGGGCGAGGCTGAGGGCTTCAGCCCGGTCTATGGCTCGGAAATCCTGCTGTCGCTGCTGGCCAAGGGCCTGGGCAAGCCGGTGGTCTCGCTGGAAACCGTGCCCCAGCAACTGCAGGCCTTGCTGGCCCGGGACGCCGCCGAGGCCGAAGGCTTCGTCACCGACTCCCTGGACGACCTGGAGAAGGGCAGGCTGGTCGGTGTGCTGCGCAAGACCGCCGACGTCTGGGAGCGCGGCGACATCGGGCAGCTGGAGGCCTACACCAGTTGGTGCGAGTGCGCCGACACCGCGGCCGAGCGCGCGCTGATGCGCCGCGTGCTGGACGATCGCAATCCCGGCCTGGCCGCCGGCATCGACGCCCTGCATGCCCAGGGCAAGAGCGTCTTTGCCGCCGTCGGTGCGATGCACATGGTGGGGCAGGGCGGGTTGGTGGAGTCGCTGCGCAAGAAGGGCTATGAGATCCGGCGAATGCATTGAATGGCTCATCAAATGCGAGCTAGAATAAGAATTGTTCGTATTCGCAACAATTCATTCCGGCTCCAAATGCACACATTAGCGTCTAAATACCCCCGTTTCGCCCCCAACCCGCTGGCCCTGCTGGTGCGCCAATGCTTTGGCGCCGGCCTGGCTCTGGCTGCGGCGAGCGTCGTGGCGCAGACGGCGCCCGCCAGCCAGACCCTGCAACAGGTGATCGTGACCGACCAGGCCGAAGCCATCGGCGGCTTGCAAAAGACCTATTCGGGCGGCCAGTTCGCCCGCGGCGGCAGCCTCGGCCTGCTGGGCAACATCGACCTGATGAACATTCCCTTCAGCACGACCAACTACACCTCGGAGCTGATCAAGAACCAGCAGGCCCTGAGCGTGGCCGACGTGGTGATGAACGATGCCTCCGTGCGCACGCTGACCTCGCGCGGCGGCTTCGGCGACGACTTCCAGATCCGCGGCTTCCAGGTGGGCAACGGCGACATCGCCATGAACGGCCTGCTGGGCCTGGCACCCACCACCCGCATCCCGCTGGAAATGATCGAGCGGGTGGAAGTGCTCAAGGGCCCGGGCGCGCTGGCCAACGGCGTGGGACCCAACGGCAGCATCGGCGGCAGCATCAACGTGGTGACCAAACGGGCCTCCGACATCCCGCTGACGCAGCTGACCACCACCTACATGGGCAAGAGCCAGTTCGGCGCCCAGCTGGATGTGGGCCGCCGCTTTGGCGAGGACAACAAATGGGGGGTGCGCGTCAACGGCCTGGTGCGCGGTGGCGAAGGCAACATCGATGGCGGCAAGCAGAATCTGAGTCTGGGTTCGCTGGGCCTGGACTACGCCGGCGCCCGCACGCGCTTTTCGCTGGACGCGCTGGCCACCGGCGGCGAGACGAAGGAGTTCCGTCCGCAGACCAGCTTTGCCGGCCCGGGTGTCCCCGCCGCGCCCTCGGCCCGCCTGAACTTCTATCCCGGCACCAAGCTGGAAGACAACGTCAAGACGCTGATGTCGCGCCTGGAGCATGACCTCAACGACAGCACCACGGTCTACGGCAGCGTCGGCTACACCGCCCTGGACTACCAGCAGATCTTCCCCAGCGGCCGTCCCAATACCGCCGGCAACTTCAACGTGTCCAACGCCTACTACGACCAGGAGACGGACAGCGCGTCGGCCGACATCGGCCTGCGCACCCGTTTCAGCACGGGCAGCGTGCGCCACACCCTGGCCTTGGGCGCGAACCACCTGAACCAGGAAACGGCTTACTTCTACGCGACCTCGCCAACCAGCAACCCCTCCAGCCTCTACAACCCGTCGCAGCTGCCCGTCATCACGGCCCTGCGCGGCAACCCGGGCAAGAGCGCGGTGGTCAAGCAGTCCAGCTTCGCCGTGGCCGACACCATGGCGTTCATGGACGACAGCTTCCTGCTGACCCTGGGCCTGCGCGACCAGACCCTGGCGCAGGACAACTTCAACCCGGCCACGGGCGCCGGCACGGGCAGCTACAAGTCCAGCGCCGTCACCCCGCTGGCCGGCCTGGTGTTCAAGCCGCAGAAGAACATCTCGGTGTACACCAACTACACCTCCGGCCTGACGCGCGGCGGCACGGCCGGCGTCACCACGGCCAATGCCGGCCAGACCTTCGCACCGCAGAAGTCCGAGCAGAACGAGGTGGGCGTGAAGGTGGACTGGGGCAAGCTGACCACCCAGGCCGCGCTCTACCAGATCAAGCGGCCCAACGCCATGACCGATCCGCTGACCAACGTCTACAGCTTCGGTGGCGAGCAGACCAACCGCGGCCTGGAACTGACGGCCTACGGCGAAGTCCAGCGCGGCCTGCGCCTGATGGCCAGCGCCGCCTTCAACGACGCCAAGCTCACGCGCACCGCCGGCGGCGTGAACCAGGGCAACGATGCGGCCGGCGTGCCCAAGTCCACCTTCAACCTTGGCCTGGACTGGGACACGCCCTGGGCCCAGGGCCTGAGCCTGAACGGCCGCGTGATCAACACCTCGTCGGTGTATGCCGACGCTGCCAACCGGATGGAAGTGGACGGTTGGACGCGCCTGGACATCGGCGCACGCTACGCCACCAGGCTGTCGGGCAAGCCGCTGACCTTGCGCGCCAACCTCGAGAACGTGACCGGCAAGGACTACTGGGTGGTCAGCAACTACGTGACCGTGGGCGCGCCGCGAACCCTGATGCTGTCGGCAACCGTCGACTTCTGAGCATTTTCAGCTTGGCCTGGCAGGCCGGTTTGCGGTAGCTTCGGTTCACCACCTACTGGAGTTCCGGATGAATGTGCGCAAACTGCTGGGGGCCGCCGCGGCGGCCTGTGTTTTGGCCGCGTGCCAGGGCCTGCCTGCGCCCGCCGCAGGCGCGGGGCCGCGGGTGGACCAGAGCTTTTATTGCACCGTGGCGCCCGCTGTTCCCAATGCGTCTTACGTCGGTCCCTATGCCGGGGTCGAGAACGTCATCGCGCCGCTGGATGCCGCACGCGACGTCCATTGCGCCGACAGCTTCAAGGCCGGCAAGTACCCGCGCGGCTTCGTCACCATCTTCGGCAGCTCGCGCATCGCCAAGGACAACCGCGCCTGCGATGCCGCCGGCAAGTGCGATCAGACCCTGCGTGAGAACGACCACATCTATGCCGCGGTCCGCGAGTTCGCGTTTGCCTGGACGGCAAAGCATGGCCGCAGCTTTCCCATCCTGACCGGCGCCGGCCCGGGCCTGATGGAGGCGGGCAACGAGGGGGCCAAAGCCGCCGGCGGACCGAGCCTGGGCTACACCACCTACTACGACAGGCCGGCCGACCCCGCCCAGGCCACGGCCAGCAAGCCGTATGGCGGGGACGCGGCCAAGGCTTTCAACGCCTACGTCTCGGACGGACTGATCTTCACCAGCGTGGCGCAGCGCGAGGCCGCCATGGTCCGCCATTCGGCGGCGATCGTGGTCACGCCCGGCGGTACCGGCACCGAGTGGGAGATCTACCAGGTGATCGAGACCATCAAGAGCCGGCAGCAGGCGGCCGTGCCGGTGTACTTCCTGGGCGAGCGCGCCAGAGACTGGAAGTCGCTGGACGAGCGGCTCAAGGACCTTGTCGCCCGCCGCGTGGTGCGTGCCGATGAACTGGCCTTCCTGCGCTTTGCCGCCACACCCGCCGAACTGCTGGAGCGCCTGGCCAAAGACCTGGCTCTGCCCTGATGCATCCACAACAATGACCAACCCAGGAGACATGCCATGCGTTTGTTGATGACCACCGCCACAGCGGCCTTGCTTGCCGGCCTGCTGGGGGCCTGCGCCACCCAGGCGCCGGCCTTGCCGGGCACGCCCTTCACCCTGAGCTCGTCGAGCTTTGCCGATGGCGGGGTGCTGGAGAAGCGCCACGCCGGCAACCTCAAGGAGAACCCGAACTGCGTGGGCGACAACGTCTCGCCGCCGCTGGCCTGGAGCAATGTGCCCGCCGGCACCAAGAGCCTGGCCATGGTGGTCTACGACCCGGACGGTCGCAGCGGCCTGGGCGTGGTGCACTGGGTGGCGTACAGCATCTCGCCTACGCTGGGCGGCTTTGCCGAGAACGAGGTGGCCGTGCCCAGCACCAAGTACGTGGGCGGCAAGAGCACGCAGAACCTGGGCAACTACATGGGCCCGTGCCCGCCGGCCGGCACCGGCTGGCACCACTACAACTACACCTTGATCGCCACCGACCTGGAGCCCGGCGCCTTGCCGCCGGGGCTGACGCGCGACGAGCTGTTTGCCAGGCTGGCCGGGCGCGCCAAGGGATCGGCCACGCTCATCGGTCGCTACGGGCGCTGAGCTAGGGCAGCTGCGGCAGCGGCTCCTGTCCGTCGATGCCCAGGGCCTTCAGGGCCGAATCGATGGCACCGACCTCCAGGCGGTTGTCCAGCGTGACGACGGCATCGCCGGCGAGTTTGCAATGGCCGCCGTGCGTGGTCCAAAGTGAGGCGCGCACCAGCAGCAACACACGGATGATCTTGGCATCCGTCTCGAGTCGGGTGATGAGTGAATCCGGCATGCGCCCACTGTGCCGCGGCGCACGCGCCTTGTCTGTCGGCCCGGGTTGAGGCCGGCCATGGAGAACTGCCTACAGCGTGTTTCGCAAACTGAATTGCTACTGAATAAGTAGCATCTTCGGTCCATTCCATGCGGCTTGCGGGCCGATATGGTTCAGGTTCTCAGGGGCCGTAGCCACCGGTATTGGGATCCACCTTGGCCCCGCGGCTGGCCTCGGCGGCGCGCTGCAAGCGCCGCTGTTCGGCCTGGGCCGGGTCGCGCGGCGGCCGGGGTTGGCCGGCGACCTGCGGCGGGCGGTCCGGGCGGCCGTCGGCGTTTTGCTCCGGCCGGGGCGGCGCCGGTGGCCTGCCATCACGCGGCCTGGGGCCATCGGGACGGCCATGGCCGTGGTCGCGATCGCGGTCGGTTCTGACGTGGCCGCGTGGGACGGGGACCGGGTAGGGGACGGCGTAGGGCAGGGCCAAGGGCGCGCTGTAGCCGTAACCGTAACCTGGGTTGTAGCCATAGCCGTAACCGTAGGCCGGCACGGGGGCACCATAGACCGGCGCCGCATCGACGGCGTAGGGCGCGCTGGCATAGCCGCCATACGGCGCGTTGTAGGCGGAAGGGGGATAGGCCACACAGCCGGACAGGCCGGCCAACGCCATCGCTGCGAAGACTGCTTTCACATTGTTTCCTTGTGCCCGGCCAGACAGCGCCGGGGATGGCGCTATTGGACAACGCCCGCGTTGACCTCGGGTGTCCAGCGGGTAAAGGTGCGGCCTTGCGTGCTACAAAACAGCCAGGAGAAACCCCATGCGCAAGCCTTACCAGCTCCACTACTGGCCCAGCATCCAGGGCCGCGGCGAATTCATCCGGCTGGCGCTGGAGGCCGCTGGCGCACCCTACGTCGACGTGGCGCGCGGGCCGGAAGACGCAGGCCAGGGCATGCCCGCCCTCACGCACTACCTGCAGGACGCATCCGTCGCGCGTCCGCCCTTTGCCTGCCCGCTTCTGGTGGACGGCACGCTGGTGCTGGGCCAGACCGCCGCCATCCTGCTTTACCTGGGACCGCGCCTGGGCCTGGTGGCCGCCGGCGAGGCCGACCGCCTGTGGACGCACCAGATCCAGCTGACGATCGCCGACTTCGTGACCGAGGTGCACGACAGCCACCATCCGATCGGCAGCGGCCTGTACTACGAGGAGCAGCGCGCCGCCGCCAAACGCCGCGCGGCGGACTTCCGTAGGCACCGTCTGCCGAAATTCCTGGCCTGGTTCGAGGCTGTGCTGGAACGCAATCCCAAAAACAAGGGGCGTGCTGCGCCGCACTTGGTGGGCGTCAAGCTGTCGTACGCGGACCTGTCGCTGTTCCAGCTGGTCGAGGGTCTGCGCTACGCCTTTCCCAAGGCTTCAGAGCGCGCCTTCAAGCAGACGCCGCGCGTGCTGGCCCTGCATGCCGGCGTGCGCCAGCACAAGCGCCTGGCCGCCTACCTGGCCAGCGAGCGCCGCATCCCTTTCAACCAGCAGGGCATCTTCAGGCGCTACCCGGCGCTGGACGGCTGAGCGCTGTTGCGGACAAGGTGGTCGGGGTCGTGGCCCTAAACCCGCCTGCAAGGCGCGGGCGGCTCGGCCTTGGCCCACGCATTTTTGTTGCATGGACAGGGTTTGCTTCTGTTTTGGTAGCTAACCAGGCTTATTCAGCGCGGTCTAGAGGCCTGTTTGCATCGTATTTGCGGGCTGCAGGCCCCACCAGGCAGGCAGCAGCCGCTGCACCTCGCTGCGGCCGAAACGGTCATCGATGAGGTAGACGATGCCCTTGTCCTCGCGGGTGCGGATGACGCGGCCGGCGGCCTGCACCACCTTCTGGATGCCGGGGAAGAGGTAGGTGTAGTCGTAGCCTGCGCCGAAAGCCTGGGCCATGCGCTCCTTCATCTGCTCGTTCACGGCGTTGACCTGGGGCAGGCCCAGGGTGGCGATGAAGGCGCCCACCAGGCGGTCGCCCGGCAGGTCGATGCCCTCGGCAAAACTGCCGCCCAGCACCGCGAAGCCGATCCCCCGACCGCCGGCCTCGAAGCGCGCCAGAAAGGCCTGGCGCTCGGGCTCGGCCATGCGGCGCGACTGCTCCCACATCGGCACATCGGGATGCTGCTGGGCAAACAGGCTGCTGACCATCTGCAGGTAGTCGAAGCTGCTGAAAAAGGCCAGGTAGTTGCCCGGCTGCAGTGCGTACTGGCGGGCAATCAGGTCGGCAATCGGCTGGGCCGAGCGTTGCCTGTCGTTGAACCGTGTCGAGATGCTGCGCACCAGCTGCACCGACAGCTGCCGGGCGTCGAAGGGCGAGGCCACATCGATGGTGGCCGTGCTCTCGGGCAGGCCCAGAGTGTCGCGGTAAAAATCCACCGGGCTCAAGGTGGCCGAGAACAGCGTGGCCGATTGCGCGGCGGCAAAGCGCGGCGCCAGAAAGGGCGCGGGGATGAGGTTGCGGATGCACAGGATGCTGGCCGGCTTGCCGCGGCCGTCCTGCTCCAGCGTGGTGTCGAACAGTGAATGGCTGCCGAAGGCCTCGGCCAGGCGCATGAACTGCGCGATGTCGAAGAAGAACTGCTGCAGCGCCGGTGCCGGCTCGGCCGGCGCCTCGGCCAGCCAGTCGGCGATTGCGGCGCCGGCCTGCTGCAAGGCCAGCAGCAGGCTGTCGGGAATCTCGCCGTGGGTCAGGTAGGGCTGGTCCTGGTCCTTGAGCAATGCATTCCAGGCGCGGTTCAATTTATCCAGCGGCTTTTTCAGCGCACCCGGCGCGGTTTGCCGCAGGCCGCGCAGCGCGCCCTGGTGCAACTGCGCCGTGTACATGCCGCGGGCCCGGTCGACCAGGTTGTGGGCCTCGTCCACCAGCAGGCCGGCCTTCCATTCGTTGGCCTGGGCCATGGCATGGAGCATGGCGCTGCTGTCGAACCAGTAGTTGTAGTCGCCCACCACCAGGTCGGCCCAGCGCGCCAGCTCCTGGCCCAGGTAGTAGGGACAGACGCTGTGCTGCAAGGCCGCTTCGCGCAGGGCAGGCCGGTCCATGGGGCCGCAGCGCAGGGCGGCGGCGCGGGCGGCGGGCAGGCGGTCGTAAAAGCCCTGGGCCAGCGGGCAGGAGTCGCCGTGGCAGGCCTTGTCGGGGTGTTCGCAGGCCTTCTCGCGCGCCGTCAGCTCCAGCACGCGCAAGGGCATCTGCGGCGTCGCCGCGACAATGCGCTGCGCTGCGTCGAGCGCCAGCTGGCGGCCCGGTGTCTTGGCCGCCAGGTAGAAGATCTTGTCCAGGCCCTGGCCGGGCATGGCCTTGAGCAGGGGGAACAGCGTGCCCACGGTCTTGCCGATGCCCGTCGGTGCCTGGGCCAGCAGGCAGCGGCCCTTGGCCGCCACCTTGTAGACCGCCTCGGCCAGTTCGCGCTGGCCGGTGCGGAACTGCGCATGCGGGAAGGCCAGGGTGTTGAGCGCCGCGTCGCGCGCCGCGCGGTGGGCCAGCTCCTGCCGCGCCCAGTCCAGGAAGCGGCCGCACAGGCCCTCGAAGAACTCGCGCAGTGCGTCAGCGCTGTGCAGCTCGGTGAACACCGTCTCGTCCTGGCTGCCGATGTCGTAGTACACCAGGGCCAGGTTGATTTCCTGCAGGCCGCGCTCCTGGCACAGCAGCCAGCCGTAAACCCTGGCCTGGGCCCAGTGCAGGGCGCGGTGGTTGGCCGGCTGGCGCTCCAGGGCGCCGCGGTGGGTTTTGATCTCTTCGAGGAGATTGCGGGCGCTGTCGTAGCCGTCGGCGCGGCCGCGCACGCGCAGCTCGCGGTACTCCCCCTGGAGGCTGACTTCGGCCTCGTAGCTGCCGCGGCGGCGCGCGGCCACGGCCAAGTGGCCGGCCATGCCCTCCTGGGCGCTGGGGGAGGGGGTGAACCGCAGGTCCAGGTCCCCTTGCTTGGCCGTGAACTCGCACAGGGCGCGCACGGCGACGACGTACTGCATGCCGCGATAGTAAGGCCCCCACGAGGGGCCTTCGCGCCCAGGGGCGGCCCGTCGGCGCTCAAGGCGGCGCGACTCAGTCCTTGTCTTGCACCTGCTGCTTCAGTCCGGTGATGGCATAGCCTTTTTCGGCGATCTGGGCACCCGCGTCGTCGATGGGGTAGCGCGCCAGATGGTGGGTGTCGACATCGAGGTGAACGCCGCGGGCCTCGCTGACCCAGTCGACGTCGGTGACTTCCTCGGGCAGGCGCTTGCCGGCCGGAACGGCCAGGTACGACAGCTTGTGCTCGGGTTCGGGGCGCCGGTAGATGTCCAGTTGCATGGGTCTTTCCTTGTCAAAGGCCGAAAACGTCCTTCTCTCGCCACGCCGCCGCTGGGGCGGTGCAGGCTGGGGGCGCGGCCCCCATCCTGGGAATTCAGGGCCGCCGCGGGGAGCGAACGGCCGCAGGGGGCATCAGCCGCCCTTGCTGGGGCGCTTGCCCGGGTTCTTCTTGCTGCGCGTGCTGGTGCCGCGCTCCAGGCTGATTTTCTGGCCGCCGCCAGCGCGCTTGACGGCCATGCCGTCGATGACTTTGGGACGGGGGGTGGCCTTGCGGTCGGCTTCGGTAACGATCTTGTTGCCCATGGGGGTACTCCAGTTATTAACCCCCCGATTGTGCCGGAGCCGGAGACCGGGGGTTCAGGGACAGCGTACCGTCTGGCCCTGCTGGGTGCAAAGGCCACCGGGACCGAGCAGGTCGGGACCGGCCCGGTTCAGCCGCGTGCCCCTGCTGTCCCAGCAGCCACCGGCGTCGCAGCTGGTGATGACGGGCGGCGGCTCATAGGCCGGCGCTGTGGGCGCCGCCGCCGGCGGCGGACGCGGCGAGGCCGTGGCGGGGGAGGGCAGGTGCAGCGGCTGCCGCAGGGGACGGATGGCTGGCGCCGCCGCCGAGGCCGGCGCCAGCGGCTGGTCCGCCCCGCCATTGCCCAGGCAGGCGCCGGCGGCCTGCTGGCGCAGGGTCTCGACCTGGCCAGCCTGGCGCGGACTGGCCTGGCGCGCAGCTTCCAGGACGGCCAGGGCCTGGGCGCATTGGGCCGACTTCAGGGGGTCGCTGCCAGCCAGGGCCAGCGAGGCCGGCAGGAGCAGGGCGAGGGCGCGGATGGCAAGTCGCATCCAGGTGGGACATGGCAGGCCGGGCAGAGTTCATCGGCCGCCTCCTACGGCGTAGCGCCGCAGGGCCGGCCATCATGCAGGCAGCACCCAAGGAGGCCCTGAAGACATGAAGCTGGCGACCTACAACGTCAACGGCATCCACAGCCGCCTGCCCAATCTGCTGGCGTGGCTGGAGCGCGAGCAGCCCGACGTGGCCTGCCTGCAGGAGCTCAAGGCGCTGGACGGCGCCTTCCCGCAGGCTGCCTTGCGCGAGGCCGGCTATGAGGCTCTGTGGAAGGGCCAGCGGTCCTGGAACGGCGTGGCCATCCTGGCGCGCGGCGCGCAGCCGGTGCAGATCCGGCGCGAATTGCCGGGCGACCCGGACGACGAGCACAGCCGCTACCTGGAGGCTGCCGTCGACGGCATCGTCGTCGCCTGCCTCTACCTGCCCAACGGCAATCCGCAGCCCGGCCCCAAGTTCGCCTACAAGCTGGGCTGGTTCCGGCGATTGATCGCGCATGCGCAGGGCCTGTTGAAGTCGGGCCACCCGGTGGCGCTGGCCGGCGACTTCAACGTGGTGCCCACCGACTTCGATATCTACAACCCCAAGTCTTGGCGCAAGGACGCGCTCTTGCAGCCCGAGAGCCGGGCCTGCTACCAGGAACTGCTGGGCCAGGGCTGGACAGACGCCATCCGCCATCTGTACCCGGAGGAACCGGCCTTCACCTTCTGGGACTATTTCCGCCAGCACTGGCAGCGCAATGCGGGCCTGCGCATCGACCACCTGCTGCTCAGCCCGGCGCTGCTGCCTTGCCTGCAGGAGGCCGGCGTCGACAGCTGGGTGCGCGGACAGCCCCATGCCAGCGACCATGCGCCGGCCTGGGTGGAACTGGACCTCTCCCTGCTGGCCCCCAAGCCGCGCAAACGCTCCTGATTTCATAGCGGGTGCCGTCCATTGGACGGGGGCTGGAGGCCTGTTCGCCGCTATCATCGCGGCTGAGCAACGAGGAGGGATTTCCATGGCCATCCACCGTCTTGTCCTGGCGCTGGGCGCCGCCACCCTGTTGGCGCTGGCCGGCTGCAGCACCGCTCCCACCCACCCGGCCATCGCGTCGGCCCAGCAGGCCGGCCAGCTGCCGCCGCTGCTGCCGGTGCGACGCTTCGTGGCCAACATCGACCACGAGGGCGGCTTCCTGCTCTCGCCCGACGGCCAGCGCCTGCTGTGGTCGCAGGCCGTGGGCACCGACGTCGGCCTGGCGACGCGGCCGGTGGCCGGCGGCGCCACCACCAGCTTTCCCACCGGTGTTTTCTCGCGGCGCCAGGGCACGGACTACATCTGGCTGGGCGACAGCCGCCATGCAATCTACGGCAAGGACCCGCGCGGCGACGAGAACACCCAGATCCATGCCTTCGACACCCAGGCCGCCTTCGCCCCCTGGGTGGTGACGCCCTGGCCGGGCGCGCGCTCCTACACGGTGGCGCGCGGCGCGCCGGGCACGGCGAAATTCTTCTTTGCCAGCAACCGCCGCGACAAGGCCGCCATGGACTTGTACGAGGCCGATGCCGCCACCCGCGAGGTGCGCGAAGTGGCGCGCAGCGACGGCCGCATCCTGTCCTGGCTGATCGGCAGCAACCACCAGTTGGTGGGCCGCAGCCGCCAGCTCGGCTCGGCCGATGGCTCCGACATCTCGGTGGAACTTCTGCAGCCCGATGGCAGCTGGCGGACGCTGGCCACGGTCAAGGCTTTCGATGCGTACTGGCTCAACCGCATCGACACGGCGGCCGGCAAGGCCTGGGGTTTTTCCAACCTGGGCCGCGACAAGATGGCCCTGGTCGAGGTCGCGCTCGACAGCGGCCGCGAGACCGTGCTGGCGGCCCATCCGGAGGTGGACCTGGACTCGGCCAGCCTGCCGCCTTTGCGCGGCGCGCCGCAGGCCTACACCAGCTACGCCGGCATGCCTGTGGTGCATTGGCTGGACCAGGCGCTGGGTGCCGAGGTGGCGGCCGCCGTCCAGCGCGCCCGTGCGCAAGGCCTGCTGGCGGCCGACCCGGTGAGCGTGCGGCCCTGGAGCACGGCCGAAGACGGCCGGCGCATGGTGCTGGGGGCTCTGGGCGACTTCGATGCGGCCGAACTGCTGTGGGACCGCGCCACGGGTCAGGTCACGCGGCTGGACCCGCGCGACGCCGAGGCCGCCGCCTGGCTGGCCGCCGAGCGCTCCTACAGTTTCCGCGCCTCGGACGGCAGGCCGCTGCACGGCTACATCACCCGGCCGCGCGGCGTCACCGGTCCGGCGCCGCTGGTGGTGGTCATCCACGGTGGTCCCTGGGGGCGCGACCACTGGAATCCCGCCACCTTCAACACCGCGCAACTGCTGGCCAACCGCGGCTATGCGGTGCTCCACATCAACTACCGCAGCTCCTCCGGCTATGGCCGCGAGTTCCTGCTGGCCGGCAATCTCGAGTACTGGGGCCGCATGCAAAAGGACATCGCCGAGGCCGCGCAATGGGCGGTGGACCAGAAAATCGCCGACCCGACGCGCATGGCGGTGCTGGGCGCCAGCTTCGGCGGCTTTTCGGTGATGGCCCAGCTGGCCCAGAAGCAGCAGGACTGGCGCTGCGGCGTCAATGTGGTGGGCGTGGCCAACTGGCCGCGGGTGGTGGAGAACTGGCCGCCGTTCTGGCGCAACCGCCACATGTTCGAGGCCCTGCTGGGCGACGCGAAGGTGCCGGAGCAGCGCGCGCGCATGCTGGCCAATTCGCCGATCTCGCATGTGGATGCGATCACCGCGCCCATGCTGGTGATCCACGGCGCCAACGACATCCGCGTGCTCAGCCAGGACTCCGACGAGGTGGTGGCGCGGCTGCGCCAGCTGGGCCGGCCTGTGGACTACCTGTCCTTCCCCGACGAGGGCCATTCCGTGCGGCGCTGGCGCAACCGGCTGGAGATGTGGCGGCGCATCGACGACACGCTGGCTGCCTGCCTGGGCGGGCGCAGCGCGGGCTGGGACTACTACCAGCTGGTGCCGCGCCAGCTGGGCGCGGCCACCCCTTAACCCCCTTAGGCCAATCCCCTAGGCCAGCCGGCGCTTTTGCCTAAGCCGGCAGGGGTGGCCGGTGGTCTCATGGTACGGCCCGAAATCGGGTTCCAAAGAGACGCACATGAGCAGCCTGCCCAACCCCGCCCCCGACGCCAACGCACCGCGCATCCTCGTGGTGGACGACACGCCGGACAACCTGTTCCTGATGAACGGCCTGTTCGAGGAGCGCTACCACGTGCTGCAGGCGGCCTCCGGCGAAGAGGCCCTGCGCATGGTGATGGGCGGCCAGCTGCCCGACATGGTGCTGTTGGACATCATGATGCCGGGCATGGACGGCTACGAGGTGCTGCGCCGCCTGCGCCAGCACCCGCCGACGGCCCACATTCCGGTGATCTTCCTGAGCGCCCTGGCCAGCCCGCCCGATGCCGCCCTGGGGCTGAACCTGGGCGCCGTTGACTACCTGACCAAACCCATCGATCCGCTGCAGGTGATCCAGCGTGTGGAGCAGCATGTGGCTGCCGCCGTGCAGGAGCGCCGCATGGACGCGCTGTCCGAGCGCCTGTCGCGCCACCTCTCGCCCGACGCCTGGCAAGAGCTGTTTCACGGCGCCGGCCGCGACAGCATCGCCTTCAGCCAGAAAACCCTGAGCGTGCTCTTTGCCGAGTCGGCCACCCTGGCCGGTTGCAGCGAGCGCGAACGCAACGGTTTTGCCACGCAACTGGACACTCTGGCCACCCGCTACCGCGGCACGGTGGACCGCTATGGCTGGGGCGGCACCCTGGTCTTCTTCGAGTCGCCCGAAGCCTGCGTGCGCATGGCCATGGAACTGCAGCGCAGCGCCGTCAGGCTGCGCCTGCGCATGGGCATCCACAGCGGCCATGGCGAGATCGCTTCCTTCGGCATGGACGGCAAACAACACCAGGCCCTGGTGAGCAGCCCGGTGGCCACGCTGGCCGCGCAGGCCGCCGCCCGCGCCGAGCCCGGCTGCACCGTGCTGACGCCGGATGCCTATGCGCTGGTGCAGGTCGATGTCCACGTCGATGCCAACGGCAGCGTGTTGACCGAGGACTTCCAGGACTCGGCCACTGGCACGCTGGCGCCCCTGCCGGCGGCCGCAACGCCAGAGCGCTTCACCGGCCAGCTGCGCAACTAGGGCAGGCCCCAGGCACGCCGCACACGCGGTGGCGGCCCCTTCCTACACCGGCGCTGCTGCGCGCGGCCCTAGCCTTGGCACATCGCCAATCTGCTGGAGCCGCCATGCGCTTTCACATGACCATGCTGTTTGTGGTGTTCGCCGTCGCCATGGCCATGCATGCCATGGCCAGTGCCGCCACACCGCTGACAGCCGAGCAGCTTGCCCAGCGCGACGCTGCCCTGCGCCATGCCGGCGAAGAGTACAACAGCCAGTTGAGCGCCTGCCGCGACAAGGCCAGGCAGGAACCCAGCGCCAGCAGGCGTGACCGCATCACTTGCGAGCGGGCGGCCCGCAAGCAGCTGCGCCAGGACGTGCGCCAGGCCCGTGCCGACTGAAGCGCCAAGGAGACTCCCATGAGCAACACCACCACCAGCATCGGACCCGGCGGCGCGACCGGCGGCAACGAGACCCATAGCAGCGACGGCTGCGGCAACAAGACCATGGGCGAGCTGTCCAGCAAGGTGCCGCCCAGCCGCAAGGACCTGCCCAAGGCCGTTGCCGGCAGCCCTGGCGCGGCGGACAAAGAGGCCGCGAAGACCAGGCCGCCCAAAGGCTGAGCGACCTACAGGCCGCTGTCCTTGCGTCCTACAGACACATTGCCTGCTGCGGGCGAAAGATCGTCCTTTTCCGATAACGAGAAGGATCGCCCATGATCAACCGCCAAACCCTCATTCGCACGACCCTGGCCGCCGGCCTGATCGCTTCGCTGGCTGCCTGCGGCCAGATGCGTCCGCAAAACAAGATCGACATCTACCAGGCCACCCTGAGCAACGCCCAGGAAGTCCCGCCCGCCGCCGGTGGCGGCGGCGGCCAAGCTGAAGTGCAGCTGAACAAGAACAACAACACCATCAAGTGGAAGGTCACCTACAGCGGCCTGACCGGCGCCGTCACGGCCGCCCATATCCATGGTCCCGCACCCGTGGGCCAGAACGCCGGCGTCGTCGTGCCCTTCACCGGCAACATGAACGCCCAGCCCATGGAAGGCGAAGCCACCATCACGCCCGAGCAGGTGACCCAACTGGTCAACGGCCAGTGGTACGTCAACATCCACACCGCCCGCTTCCCCGGCGGCGAGATCCGTGGTCAGCTGAGCGAGCGCCGCTAAGGTTTGCTGTCCTCCCGGGCCTGACCCGGGAGGACAGCGCAGGGGCCAAGCCGGGATGACAGACACGCGCTAAAGTGATGGCGCAGTCCAACGCTGCTCCCACCTTGCGCAGCTTCGAATCCCCCACCTCGTTCCCTGCCCACGTCCCCGTCCTCATCGCCGGTGGCGGTCCAGTGGGCCTGACGCTGGCAGCTTTGCTGGCGCGCCATGGAATTCAAAGCCTGGTGGTGGAGGCCGACAGCGGGTACTGCGCGGGCAGCCGGGCCATCTGCATCTCGCGGCGCTCACAGGAAATTTTGGACTGGGCCGGTGTGGGTGAGGCTTTGGCGGCCAAGGCCTTGCCGTGGACGGGTGGGCGCAGCTACTGGCGCGGCACTGAGGTGCTGCACTTCCAGATGCCGCATGAGCCCAGCCAACGCTTCGCGCCCATGGTCAACATCCAGCAGTACTTGGTCGAGCAGTTCGTCCACGAAGCCCTGGCCGCTGCGCCGGAACTGGCCACCGTTGCCTGGGGCAGCCGGGTCGCCGGTCTGCGCCAGCGGGCGGACGGGGCCGAGGTGGAGATCGAGACCGCCACAGGGCGCCACACGGTGCAGACGGACTATGTTGTCGCCTGCGACGGCGGCCGCAGCACGGTGCGCGAGCAGCTGGGGCTGCAGCTGCAGGGCACGCAGTACGAGGGCCGCTACGTCATCGTCGACATCGTGCAAAAGACGCAGCCCCCGGTGGAACGCCTGGCCTGGTTTGACCCGCCCTCCAATCCCGGATCCACCCTGCTGATGCACCGCCAGCCCGACGACGTGTGGCGCATCGACTACCAGATCCGCGACGACGAGGACCCGGCGGAAGCGGTGAAACCCGAGAACGTGCTGCCGCGGGTGCAGGCCCATCTGGCAATGATCGGCGAGACCGCGCCCTGGGAGCCGCTGTGGATCTCGGTCTACAACGCCAAGTGCCTGAGCCTGCCGGACTACCGCCATGGCCGGGTGTTCTTTGCCGGCGACGCCGCCCACCTGGTGCCCATCTTCGGCGTGCGCGGCCTCAATTCAGGCCTGGACGACGCCGGCAACCTGGCCTGGAAGCTTGCGGCCGTGCTGCAGGGCAGGGCGCCCGACGCTTTGCTGGACTCGTACTCGCCCGAGCGCCTGCACGCCACCCGTGAGAACCTGGCCTTTGGCGCCAAGAGCACGGAATTCATGGCGCCGCCCAACTTCGCCTTCAGGCTGATGCGCGAGGCGGCGTTGCGGCTGGCGGTGACGGACGAGAAGGTGCGCTCGCTGGTCAACCCGCGCCAGTCCTCGGCCATCGACTACCGCGACTCGCCCTTGAACCTGGCGCAGCAGGGCGGGTGGTCCAGTGCCCTGGCCGCGCCCGGCGCGCCGGCACCCGAGGCCCTGCTGCTTGGCCCCCATGGCTCTTTCCATCTGACGCAGTGCTTCGGCAAGGACCTGCTGTGCCTGGTGTTTGGCGATGCGGCCTTGCCGCAGGCCCTGCGCTCGCTGCCCGCCCAGGGCGTGGCCGTTCTGGACATCCCGGCCGAGGCCGACAGCCTGGGCCAGGCGCGCCAGCGCTATGGCCTGCCCGACAACGCGGCCCAGGGCCTGGTCCTGGTGCGGCCCGATGGCTATGTGCTGGGCCGCTGGCGCGGCCTGGACCCCGCGCCACTGCTGGTGGCGCTCGAAGCTTTAGGATGGACAGCATGACCGACACCGACCTGGACCGCAGTTACACCGCCCTGTGCGAAGCCATGGCCGAGCTGGGGCCGGCCCGCACCGAACTCTTCCTGTCCATGACCTGCCTGGCCCTGATGGCCCGCTACGAGCGGGCCGACGACGTGATCAGCCTGATCGGCAATGTGCGGGCCCAGTGCCATGCCGAAGCCCGTAATAGCGACTTCCAAAGCCCTTGAAACGCGCGCGGAGGCGCCCCAGCCGGTAAAATCAGGGCCTCCCCCTCCCAAAGGCGCTGCGAGCGCCTTTTTTCTTTCCCACGATGAACGCTCCGGTCGACGTCTCCTTTTTCGCGCGCGCCGCCAAGCCGATCACCAGCTACCGCAAGTACTGGGCGGCCCGCTTCGGCACGGCGCCTTTCCTGCCCACGAGCCGGCGGGAGATGGATGCGCTCGGCTGGGACAGCTGCGACATCATCGTGGTGACGGGCGACGCCTATGTCGACCATCCCAGCTTCGGCATGGCCGTGATCGGCCGGGTGCTGGAGGCGCAGGGCTTTCGCGTGGGCATCATCGCCCAGCCCGACTGGCAGTCGGCCGAGCCCTTCAAGGCCCTGGGCAAGCCGAACCTGTTTTACGGCGTGACCGCCGGCAACATGGATTCGATGATCAACCGCTACACGGCGGACCGCAAGATCCGCAGCGACGACGCCTACACCCCGGGCGACATCGGCGGCAAGCGGCCCGACCGGGCCGCCATCGTCTACAGCCAGCGCTGCCGCGAAGCCTACAAGGACGTGCCCATCATCCTGGGCGGCATCGAGGGCAGCCTGCGCCGGATCGCGCATTACGACTACTGGTCGGACAAGGTGCGCCGTTCGGTTGTGACGGACGCCAAGTGCGACCTGCTGCTGTACGGCAACGCCGAGCGCGCGATCGTCGAGATTGCCCACCGCCTGGCCGCCAAGGAGCCGGTGCACGACATCACCGACGTGCGCGGCACCGCGTTTTTCCAGCGCAGCAAGCCCGAAGGCTGGTTCCAGATCGATTCGACCGAAGTCGACCAGCCGGGCCGGGTGGAAGACCACATCAACCCCTACCAGACCACCTCGGAGCAGGCCGCCGCGCAAGGCGAGACCTGCGCCAAGGAAGAGGGCACGGGCATGCCGGATGTCAATCCGGCCATCCAGCCCCTGACCTTCGTGCCCAACCCCAAGGTCAAACTCAAGGTGCCGCCGCGCGACCGCACGGTCATCCGCCTGCCCTCGTACGAGCAGGTCAAGAGCGACCCCGTGCTCTATGCCCACGCCAACCGCGTGCTGCACCTGGAGACCAATCCCGGCAATGCCCGCGCCCTGGTGCAGGCCCATGGCGAGCGCGATGTCTGGCTGAACCCGCCGCCCATCCCGCTGACCACGGCGGAGATGGACTATGTCTTCGGCCTGCCGTATGCCAGGAGCCCGCATCCGTCTTACGCCGATGCGAGCGGCAGCCATGAAGGGGAAACCAAGATCCCGGCCTGGGAGATGATCCGTTTCAGCGTGAATATCATGCGCGGCTGCTTCGGCGGCTGCACCTTCTGCTCCATCACCGAGCACGAAGGCCGCATCATCCAGAGCCGCTCGGAAGACTCCGTGATCCGCGAGATCGAGGAGATCCGCGACAAGATCCCGGCCTTCACCGGCGTCATCTCCGACCTGGGCGGCCCGACGGCCAACATGTACCGCATCGGCTGCAAGACGCCCGAGATCGAGGCAGCGTGTCGCAAGCCCAGCTGCGTCTACCCAGGCATCTGCCAGAACCTCAACACCGACCACTCGGCCCTGGTCCACATGTACCGCCGCGCGCGCGCGCTCAAGGGCGTCAAGAAAATCCTGATCGGCTCGGGCCTGCGCTATGACCTGGCCGTGCAGTCGCCTGAGTACGTCAAGGAGCTGGTCCAGCACCACGTCGGCGGCTACCTGAAAATCGCGCCGGAGCACACCGAGCAAGGCCCGCTGACCAAGATGATGAAGCCGGGCATCGGCAGCTACGACAAGTTCAAGGCCATGTTCGAGAAGTACTCGGCCGAGGCGGGCAAGAAGCAGTACCTCATCCCGTACTTCATCGCCGCCCACCCGGGCACCAGCGACGAAGACATGATGAACCTGGCCATCTGGCTCAAGAAGAACGGCTTCCGTGCCGACCAGGTCCAGACCTTTTATCCCAGCCCCATGGCCACGGCCACGGCCATGTACCACTCCGGCCGCAACACCTTGCGCAAGGTGCGCCGCACGGCGGAGGCCGACGACACGGTGGACATCGTGCGCGGCGAGAAGCGCCGGCGCCTGCACAAGGCCTTCCTGCGCTACCACGACGCCAACAACTGGCCGCTGCTGCGGGATGCATTGAAGGCCATGGGCCGGGCCGACCTGATCGGCAACGGCAAGCACCATCTCATCCCCAGCTTCCAGCCCATCACCGACGGCAGCTACGTCAGCGCGCGCCGCAAGAATTCGACCGCGACGCCGGTCAAGGCCGGTGCCCCGGTCAAGGGCCGCATCCTGACCCAGCACACGGGCCTGCCACCGCGTGTGACCGGCTCGGCCAAACCGGGCGCCAAGCCCGTTCGCAAACCCCGCTGACCATGCCGCAGGACCGCAAGCTGATTGCCGATGGCAGCGGTTTGCGTGTGGAGCGTGTGCGCAGCCACGCCACCGCGCCGCAATGGAGTCCCGTCTACAGAGCGCCCAGCCGCCGCCTGGTCTTGCCCGGCAGCGGCGCGGCGCGCCTGCGCTGCGCCGGCTCGGACCTCTTGATCGACACCCTGACAGCCTTTCGCGTCGGCCAGGACCTGGCCTACCAGCTGCGGCCCGAACTGCCCGACGAGCGCGACAGCGTGGTGGTCAGCGAGGCGCCCGGTGCCGGCGTGGCGCAGGAGCTGGCCCAGGCCTGGCTGCTGCCGCCGGCCGCCCTGTACAGGCTGCGCCTGCACTGGCTGGCCTTGCAGGCCGGCGGCGCGCAGGCCCAGGCCACGGCGCAGGTGCTCGGCCAGGCGCTGCACAGTGCAGTGGCCCTGGCATCCGGCGTGCAACAGGCGCGGCCGGTGCTGCGCGCGCGCAGTTTTCTTCTCAGCCAGGCCGGCGGCCGTGCCACGCTGCAGGAGGTGGCCGACGCCGCCTGCAGCTCGCCCTTCCATCTGGCGCGCAGCTTTCGCCGCGCGCTGGGCCTGGGCCTGCACCAGTACCGCCAGCGCCTGCGGCTGGCGACGGCGCTGGCCTGGCTGGAAGAAGGCGAGCGTGACCTGGCCGACCTGGCGCACGAACTGGGTTTTTGCAGCCAGAGCCATTTCGGCGAGGTCTTCCGGCGCGAGCTGGGCCTCTCGCCGGCGCGCGCACGCGTGGCCCTGGCCCGCGCAACAGCAGGAATCTGATAGCCGCGCGGGCCGGGCCGGCCCACACTCGCGGCCATGTCACGCAATCTCCTTCTCGGCCTCCTTGCCGCCTTGCTCGCTGCCCTGATTGGCACAGGCTGGCAACTCGTCTCGCGCCACGGCGTCACCACCAGCCTGGGGCCGATCGAACTGGCGGTGCTGCGTTATGGCCTGCCGGCGCTGATGCTGTCGCCCTGCCTGCGCGGCCTGGGCCTGCTGCCAGCGGGGGTGCCCAGGCTGGTCTTGCTGCTGCTGGTGGCCGGCGGCGGCCTGCCCTTCGGCCTGCTGGTGCTGTCGGGCGCGCAGTTCGCGCCGGCCGCCCACATCGGCGTCTTCCTGTCGGGCGCCATGCCTCTGTTCGCCGCGCTGCTGGCCTGGCGGGTCGAGGGCGAGCGCTTCAATGCGCTGCGCAAGGCCGGCCTGCTGTTGGTGGCGCTGGGCGTCGCCATCCTGGGTTCGGCCGGTTGGGGCAACGCCAGCTGGCGCGGCGATCTGCTGTTCCTGCTGGCGGCCCTGGCTTGGGCGGTCTACACCCTGGCCTTTCGCCGCAGTGGCCTGACACCTTGGCAGGGCGCGGCCCTGGTCAATGCCTGGTCGGCGCTGCTGCTGTTGCTGGTCTTGCCCTGGCTGGGCGCGCCGCGCCTGCTGACCGCACCCTGGCCCGACCTGGCCTTCCAGGTGGTGTGGCAGGGCGGCATCGCCGGCGTGCTGGGCCTGGTGACCTATACCGCCGCGGTCGTGCGGCTGGGTGCGGCCCGCGCCGCGCTCTCGTCGGCCCTGGTGCCGCCGATGACGGCGCTGGGCGCTTTCTGGGTGTTGGGTGAACCGTTGGCTGCCAGCAGCGGCCTGGCGGTGGCGCTGGTCGCTTGGGGTGTGGCGGTGGCGGGATTGAGCGGGATGGCGCGGCGCGCGTGACGCCGCGGCCGCCTCAATCGGCCAGCGTGTGCAGGGGAATGTCCAGGTCGGCAGCCAGGCGCTCGAGTTCGGCGCGGGTCTGGCTGCGTAGGTAGCGGCCGATGGCCTCGTGCGTGCCCTGGGCAAACATGGCGCGCAGGTCGGAGACCGGCACACCGGCGGCAGCGCACAGGGCCGCGGCGAAATGCGGCTCCAGCGCGGCCACTGCCACCCGGCCATCCTTGCAGCGGTAGATGCCGTAGCCGGCATGGGCGCCGCCGACCGCGCCATCGGGCTGGGTCAGACCCCATTGGCGCGGCAGTGCCAGGTAGCCGGCAGTCTCGGCCAGAGCGACCTCCAGCCGGATGCCGCGCGGATGGACCTCGCCCGTGCCGGTGTAGCGCTGGGCCTGGTGCAGCGCGGCCTGCAGCACGGCCTCGCTGGCCATCACCGAGCCGCACATGTCAGCGTACAGCGTGGCCGGCAGTTCCAGCCCGGTCACCAGGCCGTTGGCTGCCAGGTAGGTCAGGTCGTGACCGGGCTCCTCGGCCAGCGCGCCCGCGCCGCCGCCGATGGCCACGTGGCACAGCGAGGGATAGCGGGTGTGCAGGGTCTTCCAGTCCAGCCCCAGCTTGATCAGGGCCGAAGGCCGGAAGGAGGTGAGCAGCACGTCGGTGCGGGCCAGCTCGCGGTGCAGCAGGGCCTGGCCTTCGGCAGTCTTGAGATCGGCGCTCTCCACTTTGACGCCCTCGTGCAACTGCGCATAAGCCGGGCGGTTGTAGTGGGCCATCGGGTCGCCGTGCGGCGGCTCGAGCTTGGTGCAATGGGCGCCCATGCGGCGGCAGCGCATCAGGGCGGCGGGGCCGGGCAGGTTCAGGGCCAGGCTGAGGACGCGAACGCCCTGGAGGACTTGGACGGCGGGCATGGCTTGTGATGGCAGTGTTTTGCGCAAGACTAGCAGAGACATGGCCATGGATCTGTGGGTCCGCGACCACGAAGATCGCAATAGCCTGGTGGCGCTCGGGCTGTTGCCGCCCTGAATGTCTTGCGGTCCGGGGGACTCCCGGATAGGCTTTGAACAAGCAGTGGGTCAGGCTGCAAAAAAGAACCAAAAGGGGACCGCATGAACAACAAGAAGCTGCCGATGGTGGCCGCGCCCAACCGGGCTTGCGCCCTTTGATGCTCGCCGCCGCCCAGGATCACCGGTACGCAGACCTGCGCGAAGGTGTTCGCGCCGCCTGCGCGCCTTTCGACTCCGCCTACTGGCAGCGCATCGACCGCGAGCGCGGCTTTCCCGAGGAGTTCTTCGGCGCCCTGACGCTGGCCGGCTGGCTGGCCGTGATGGTGCCCAAGCGTTACGGCGGCAGTGGCCTGGGCCTGTCGGAGGCCAGCATCATCGTCGAGGAGATCAACCGCAGCGGCGGCAATGCGGGCTTTTGCCACGGCCAGATCCACGCCATGGGCACCCTGGCGCGCAACGGCAGCGAGGCGCAGAAGGACGCCTGGCTGCCGCGCGTGGCCACCGGCGAGCTGCGCCTGCAATCGCTGGCGGTGACCGAGCCCGATGCCGGCACCGACACCACCGGCATCAGCACCACCGCCGTGCTGCACAAGTCGGGCGCGGGCAGCTACTACACCATCAACGGCACCAAGACCTGGATCTCGCGCGTGCGCCACACCGAGGGCATGCTGCTGCTCGCCCGCACCACGCCGCTGGAGCAGTGCCAGCGCAAGACCGAGGGCCTGTCGATGTTCATGGTCAACGTGCACGAGGCCATCGGCCAGGGCATGTCGGTCAAACCCATTCCCAACATGGTCAACCACGAGGTCAGCGAGCTGCAGTTCGAGGGGCTGGAGCTGCCCGCCAACATGCTGGTAGGCAAGGAGGGACAGGGCTTTGCCTACCTGCTCGAGGGCATGCATGCCGAGCGCGCGCTGTTCTCGGCCGAAGCGGTCGGCGACGCCTACTGGTTCATCGACCGGGCCACGGCCTACGCCAACCAGCGCGTGGTCTTCAACCGGCCGATCGGCCAGAACCAGGGCGTGCAGTTCCCGCTGGCCCAGGCCTGGATCGAGGCCGAGGCCGCCAACCTGATGCGCTTTCGGGCCTGCGAGCTGTACGACGCCGGTCGGCCCTGCGCCGACGAGGCCAACATGGCCAAGTACCTGGCGGCCAAGGCCGCCTGGGAAGCCGCGGACGCCTGCTTGCAGACCTACGGCGGCTTCGGTTTCGCCTGCGAGTACGACGTGGAGCGCAAATTCAGGGAGACCCGTTTGCACCAGATCACGCCGGTCTCGACCAACATGGTCCTGGCCTACATGGCCCAGCACGTGCTGGGCATGCCGCGGGCCTACTGATGACCGCGCCATGAAGTCCGCCGTCCTGGTCATCGATGTCCAGCGCGCCGTGTGCGAAAGCGCCTTCGCCGTCCAGGCGGTGATCGTGCGGATCAACGCGGTGTTGCGCAGTGCGCGCGCCGCCGGCGCGCCGGTGGTCTTCATCCAGCACGCATCGTCGGACGGGCCGCTCGAGCGCGGCAGCCCGGGATGGGAGCTGGCGCCCGAGCTGGATGTCCAGCCTGCGGACACCGTGGTCGGCAAGACCGCCGCCGATGCCTTCCATGGGACCGTGCTGCAAGCCACCCTGGAGGTATTGGCGGTGCGCAGCCTGGTCATCTGCGGCCTGCAAAGCGAGTTCTGCGTCGACACCACCACGCGGCGGGCGCTGGGTCTGGGCTATCCGGTCACGCTGCTGGCCGATGGCCACACCACCGCGGACAACGGCGTGCTGACGGCTGCGCAGATCATTGCGCACCACAACCGCACCCTGGCCGACATCAGGAGCTTCGGCCCCCGCGTCACTCTGGCGCCGGCGCACGAGATCGTGTTCGACGGCGCCGCGGCCTGAAGGCTGGAAGAGCGCACTGCGCCATGACCGGCAAGTCCCCATCGGCATCCTGCGACTTGTGGCCCACCAGGTGCAGGCCGATGCGCTGGCCTGATGGCTGTTGCCGCTGGGACGAGGACACCGCAGCGTTCAGAGCGGCAGGCCGACGTAGTTCTCGGCCAGCGCGGTGGACATGGCGCGCGAGTGCACCAGGTAGTCCAGTTCGGCTTCCTGGATCTTCTGGCCGAAGCCGCCGTCGTCCGGGAACTTGTGCATCAGCGAGGTCAGCCACCAGGAGAAGCGCTCGGCCTTCCAGACCCGGCGCAGACAGCGCGCCGAATAGCTGTCGATGCCGGCGGCCGATTTCTCCTGGAAATGCTCGATCAAGGCTGTGGACAGGTACTTGACGTCGGAAGCGGCCAGGTTCAGGCCCTTGGCGCCGGTGGGCGGCACGATGTGGGCGGCGTCGCCGGCCAGGAACAAGCGGCCAAAGCGCATGGGCTCGGCCACGAAGCTGCGCAGCGGGGCGATGCTTTTTTCGATCGAGGGGCCGGTGACGATGCGCTCGGCCAGCTCCGGGTCCAGGCGGCGCCGCAGCTCGTCCCAGAAGCGCTGGTCGCTCCAGTCCTCGACCTTGTCGTCCATCGGGCACTGCACGTAGTAGCGGCTGCGCGTCAGGCTGCGCATGGAACACAGCGAGAAGCCGCGCGGGCTGTTGCCGTAGACGATGGCGTGGGGCGAGACCGGCGGCGTGTCCGACAGCACGCCCAGCCAGCCGAAGGGATAGACCCGCTCGTACTCGGTGATGGAATCCTTGACCGTGGCACGGCTGACGCCGTGGAAGCCGTCGCAGCCGGCGATGAAGTCGCATGCGATCTCATGCTCCTGGTCGTCCTTGCGGTAGCGCACGCGCGGGTTCGCGCCGTCGAAGTCGTGCAGGCTGACCTCGTCGGCCGAGTAGATGGTCGTCAGGCCGGCGGCAGCGCGCGCCTCCATCAGGTCACGCGTCAGCTCGGTCTGGCCATAGGCGGTGACGGTCTTGCCGCCGGTCAGCTCGTCGATCGCGATGGGATGGCGGGTGGCGTCGAAGACCAGCTCGATGGCGTGGTGCACCGTGCCTTCGGCGTGCAGGCGGGCGCCGACGCCGACCTCGTCGAGCAGATCGACCGTCACCTGCTCCAGGATGCCGGCGCGGATGCGACCCAGCACGTAGTCGCCGGTCTGGCGCTCGATGATGATGTTGTCCACGCCCGCCTTGGCGAGCAACTGGCCGAGCAGCAGGCCCGAGGGGCCGGCGCCGATGATGGCAACCTGGGTGCGCATAGGTGTCTCCTGGAGAAGCCTGCAGCTTAGGCGGGGCAGGGCGGCACGGCCAGCAGCAGGCCGCGCGGCTGTGCGATGATCGCCTTCTTTGCGCGATGATCGCGCAGCAGTCCATGGTGCGGGAGGGCTCTATGACCATCGCCAAGGCCGATTTCATCGTAGGCATGGCCAAGGGCCTGGCCGTGCTGGAAAGCTTCGACACCGAGCGCCAGCGCCTGAACGCCACGCTGGCGGCCCAGCGCGCCGGCATCACACGGGCGGCGGCGCGGCGCCATTTGCTGACCCTGGCCCACCTGGGCTACCTGGACACCGATGGCGCGTACTTCTGGCTGGCCCCCAAGGTGCTGCGCTTTTCCGGCAGCTACCTGGCCTCGGCCCGGCTGCCGCGCGCCGTCCAGCCCACGCTCAACCGCCTGGCCCAGGATGGCGAGTCCTTTTCCGCCGTGGTGCTCGATGGCGACCAGGGCGTGATCGTGGCGCGCAGCGGATCGCACCGCATGCTGGCCTACGGTCTGCACCTGGGCGCGCGCCTGCCGGCCCATGCCACGTCCACCGGCCGCGTGCTGCTGGCCGCCCAGACCAAGGCGGCTTTCAATGCCTGGATGAAGGGCAAGGAGCTGGCCCGGCTGACCGCCCACACGGTGGTGGACCCCAAGAAGTTCCGCGCCCTGGTCGCGCAGGTGCGGGCGCAGGACTGGTGCGTGGCCAGCCAGGAGCACGAGCTGGGCGTCCATGCCCTGGCCGTGCCCCTGCGCAACATGCAGGGCGTCACAGTGGCGGCGCTGAACGTGGTGACCAGCCCCCAGCGCCTGCAGCCCGGTCCGCTGGAGCGCGAACTCCTACCCCTGCTGCAGGACGCGGCCCGCGAACTGCGGCCCTTGCTCTAGCCCTGCGCTGTCGGCCGCCAGGCCCCGCCGAGCTTGGCTTATGCCGCGGGCGCCATAAAGTAAGAACAAGAGAGTCGTTGGGTATTTATAACCAAAACCCCAGAATTCATGTTCTCGTTATTCGAAAGGCAGGCAAGAACATGGCGACTTTGCGACTGGGCGACACCGCCCCCGACTTCCAGCAGGACTCCACCCAGGGCCCGATCTCCTTCCACGAATGGGCCGGCAACTCCTGGGTCGTGCTGTTCTCGCATCCTGCCGACTTCACGCCCGTGTGCACCACCGAGCTGGGCAAGACGGCTGCCCTGTCCGGCGAGTTCGCCAAGCGCGGCGTCAAGCCCATCGCCGTCAGCGTCGACCCGCTGGAATCGCACGGCAAATGGATCCAGGACATCAACGAGACCCAGAACACCACGGTCAACTTTCCCATCCTGGCCGACGCCGACAAGAAGGTCGCCACGCTGTACGACATGATCCACCCGAACTCGCTGGCCAACGCCACCGTGCGCAGTGTGTTCATCATCGACCCCAAGCACGTGGTCCGCACCACGCTGACCTACCCGGCCAGCACCGGCCGCAATTTCGATGAAATCCTGCGCGTGATCGACTCGCTGCAGCTGACCGACAGCCACAAGGTCGCCACGCCGGCCAACTGGAAGGATGGCGACGACGTGGTCATCATCCCCAGCATCCAGGACCCGGCCGAGATCGCCCAGCGCTTTCCCAAGGGCTTCAATGCCATCAAGCCCTACCTGCGCCTGACGCCGCAGCCGAACAAATAAGCCGGCGGACCAGCGTGCCGTCGGCCACCGTCATCATCGTGCCCGGCTGGCGGGACTCCGGCCCGGAGCACTGGCAGAGCCTGTGGGCCCAGCGCCTGCCCGGCGCGCGCCGCGTCGTGCAGGACGACTGGATCACGCCCACCCGCGCCGCCTGGGTCGGCTCGCTGTCGCGCCAGATCCTGGAGGCCGAAGGCCCGGTGGTGATCGCCGCTCACAGCCTGGGCTGCATCGCCACCAGCCACCTGCCGCCCGAGGCTGCAGCCCGGATCACGGGCGCGCTGCTGGTGGCCCCGGCCGACCCGGAGCGCCGCGCCATCCTCAACGACTTCGCCCCCGTGCCGTCGCAGCGCCTGCCCTACCGCAGCATCGTGGTGGGCAGCAGCAACGACCCGTATTGCCCGGTGCGCCTGGCCGGCGCCTATGCGCGGGCCTGGGGCAGCGAGTTCGTCCGGCTCACCGGCGCCGGTCACATCAACATTGAATCGGGGCACGGCGAGTGGCCCCTGGGCGTGGCGCTCCTGCAATCGCTTACCGCATCGCAAACTCTGGAAACAGCATGAATTTCAAGATCAAGACCCTGGTGGCCGCGGCCGCCATCGCCGCCAGCAGCCTGGCATCGGCCCAGACCCTGCTGAACGTCTCGTACGACGTGGCGCGCGAGTTCTACAAGGACATCAACGCCGCCTTCATCCCGGCCTACAAGAAGGCCACTGGCAAGGACGTCAAGGTCGACCAGTCGCATGCCGGCTCCAGCGCCCAGGCGCGCGCCGTCGCCGACGGCCTGGATGCTGACGTGGTGACCATGAACACCACCACCGACATCGAGTTCCTGGCCGACAAGGGCGTGGTCGCCAAGGACTGGGCCAAGCGCTTCCCCAACAACGCCTCTCCGACCAGCAGCACCATGCTGTTCCTCACGCGCAACGGCAACCCCAAGGGCATCAAGGACTGGGACGACCTCATCAAGCCCGGCGTGCAGGTCGTGGTGGTCAATCCCAAGACCGGTGGCAACGGCCGCTACGCCTACCTGGCGGCCTGGGGCTACGTGAAGAAGAAGGGCGGCACCGACGCCCAGGCCCAGGAGTTTTTGTCCAAGCTGTACAAGAACGTGCCGGTGCTGGCCCGGGGCGGCCGCGACGCCACCTCCGCCTTCCTGCAGCGCAACACCGGTGACGTGCTGATCACCTTCGAGTCCGAAGTCGAGTCCGTCAACAAGGAGTTCGGCGAAGGCAAGGTCGATGCCGTCTATCCTTCGGTCAGCATCGTGGCCGAGAACCCGGTGGCCGTGGTCGAGCGCACCGTGGCCAAGAAGGGCACGGCCGACCTGGCCAAGGCCTACCTGGACTTCCTGTACTCGCCCGAAGGCCAGGAGATCGCCGCCAAGCATTCCATCCGCCCGCAGAATCCGGCGGTGCTGAAGAAATACGCCACCACCTTCAAGCCGGTCAAGCTGTTCACCGTGCAGGAGCTGTTCGGTTCCTTGTCGGAGGCACAAAAGGTGCACTTCAACGACGGCGGCCAGTTCGACAAGATCTACACAGTGAAATGACCCACCCCCGAAGCGCCTTTGGCGCCTCCCCCTCGAGGGGGCGCCACCAGCGGCCCGGCAAAGCCGGATCCGCGGTGACCCACGAAAAATACAAAGCATGAGCGCTACAAGTATCGCGGTGCCGCTGCCAAGTGCACCGGTGCCGAGCCGGCGCGGATCCAGGAAGGTCCTGCCCGGCTTCAATTTGACCCTGGGCTACACCGTCCTGTACCTCAGCCTGATCGTGCTGATTCCGCTGTCGGCCCTGGTCTTCAAGACCTTCACCCTCAGCTGGGACCAGTTCTGGGCTGCCATCAGCTCGCCGCGGGTGCTGGCCTCCTACCGCCTGACCTTTGGCGCCTCCTTCATCGCCGCCATGGTCAACGTGGTCTTCGGGCTGCTGCTGGCCTGGGTGCTGGTGCGCTATGAATTCCCCGGCAAGAAGATCGTCGATGCCCTCGTCGACCTGCCGTTCGCCCTGCCCACGGCCGTGGCCGGCATCTCGCTGACGGCCCTGCTGGCCGGCAACGGCTGGATCGGCCAGTACCTGGAGCCCATGGGCATCAAGCTGGCCTTCAATCCCAACGGCGTGGTCATCGCCCTGATCTTCATCGGCCTGCCGTTCGTGGTGCGCACGGTGCAGCCGGTGCTGGAAGACACGGAGAAAGAGCTGGAAGAGGCTGCGATGTGCCTGGGCGCGACCCGCTGGCAGACCTTCAGCCGCGTCATCCTGCCGGCCATCGCGCCGGCCTTGCTGACCGGCTTTGCCATGGCTTTTGCCCGCGCCATCGGCGAGTACGGCTCGGTCATCTTCATCGCCGGCAACATGCCCATGGTCTCGGAGATCACGCCGCTGATCATCATCGGCAAGCTCGAGCAGTACGACTACGCCGGGGCCACCGCGGTGGCCACGGTGATGCTGCTCATGTCCTTCGTCCTGCTGCTGGTGATCAACGCCCTGCAGTCCTGGCAGCGCAAACGGTCGGGAGCCTGACATGGCAACAAGCAACCTGACCACAAAGCGCGTCAAGACCACGGAAGCGGCCTGGGTGCGCTGGACGCTGATCGGCATCGCGCTGCTGTTCGTGTTCCTGTTCCTGGTGCTGCCGCTGGCGGCGGTCTTCACCGAGGCGCTGCGCAAGGGCGCGGGCGCCTATCTGGAGGCATTGAAGGAGCCCGACGCCTGGGCGGCCATCCGGCTGACGCTGATCACCGCGGCCATCGCCGTGCCGCTGAACCTGGTGTTCGGCGTGGCGGCGGCCTGGTGCATCGCCAAGTACGAGTTCCGCGGCAAGGCCTTCCTGACCACCCTGGTGGACCTGCCGTTCTCGGTCTCGCCTGTGGTCGCCGGCCTGATCTACGTGCTGGTCTTCGGCGCCCAGGGCTGGTTCGGCCCCTGGCTGGCCGCGCACGACATCAAGATCGTCTTCGCCATCCCCGGCATCGTGCTGGCCACCATCTTCGTGACCTTTCCCTTCATCGCGCGCGAACTGATCCCGCTGATGCAGGCCCAGGGCAACGAGGAGGAGCAGGCCGCCATCGTGCTGGGCGCCAGCGGCTGGCAGACCTTCTGGTATGTCACCCTGCCCAACATCAAGTGGGGCCTGATCTATGGCGTGATCCTGTGCAACGCGCGGGCCATGGGCGAGTTCGGCGCGGTCTCGGTGGTCTCTGGCCACATCCGCGGCCAGACCAACACCATGCCGCTGCACGTGGAGATCCTCTACAACGAGTACCAGTCAGTCGCCGCCTTCGCCGTGGCCTCGCTGCTGGCCCTGCTGGCGCTGGTCACGCTGGTGATCAAGTCGGTCGTCGAATGGCGCCACGAGCGCGAAATGAAGTTGGCGGCGGACGCTCCTCCCGAGCGCCCCCTGCAAGTCAAGGAAGCTGTATGAGCATCGAAATCCGCAACGTCAGCAAGCAGTTCGGCGACTTCCACGCCCTGCGCGATGTCTCGCTGGACATCAACTCGGGCGAGCTGATCGCCTTGCTCGGCCCCTCGGGCTGCGGCAAGACCACGCTGCTGCGCATCATCGCCGGCCTGGAGACAGGCGACGCCGGCAACATCCTGTTCAGTGGCGAGGACACGACCGACAAGCATGTGCGCGAGCGCCAGGTCGGCTTCGTCTTCCAGCACTACGCCCTGTTTCGCCACATGACGGTGTTCGAGAACGTGGCCTTCGGCCTGCGCGTCAAGCCGCGCGGCCAGCGTCCCAGCGAAGACCAGATCAAGAAGAAGGTGCACGACCTTCTCAGCCTGGTGCAGCTGGACTGGCTGGCCGACCGCTTCCCCTCGCAGCTGTCGGGTGGCCAGCGCCAGCGCATCGCCATTGCCCGGGCGTTGATCCTCGAGCCGCAGATCCTGCTGCTCGACGAGCCGACATCGGCGCTCGATGCCTCGATCCAGGCTGAGATCCTCAACCTGCTCGAACAGGTGCGCAAGGATCGCGGCCTGACCTTTGTCATGGTCAGCCACGATCTCTCGGTGATCAGCCACATGTGCGAAAAGCTGGTGGTGATGAAGTCCGGCAAGGTGGTGGAAACCCTGTCGACGGAGCAGTTGCGCAGCCGCGACTTTTCCACCGACTACACGCGCCAGCTTCTCACCGCCAGCGAGGGTTTTCGCCGCGACTGACAAAGGGCGCAACTGATCCTGGGCGCCGCTGATCGTGCCGGGTGGCTCACGCCACCCGCAGCCCCGACCGCCAGGCGGCTTTCAGGAACGGATGGCCGTCGTGCAGGTCGGTGCGGATCAGGTCGGCGCGCAGGCCGAGCGAAATTTCGCCGCGATCCTTCAAGCCGCCGGCCAGCGCCGGTGCACGGGTGACCATGGCCACCGCGCGCGGCAGATCGTAGCTGAGGCCCGGATCGGCGGCGATCATGAAGGCCGCATCGAGCAGCGAGCGCGGCACATAGTCGGATGCCAGGATATCGACGAGATCGGCAACCAGCAGGTCGCGCACGGCGATATTTCCGGACTGCGAGCCGCCGCGCAGGATGTTCGGTGCGCCGGCGACGATGCCCAGCCCCTTGTCGCGTGCGGCTTGTGCTGCCTCGATCGAGCAGGGGAATTCGGAAATGCTGACGCCATCGGCCAGCGCCTCGTCAATGTGTTCGATATCGGTATCGTCATGGCTCATCAGTGGCAGGGAGCGCGACCGAGCAAGTGCGACG
>NZ_CAKZHQ010000045.1 GCF_936925435.1 uncultured Ramlibacter sp.
CCGGCTTCCCCCACGCGATGGGAGCGCCCCATGAACCAGGCCAGCCTTGCGGAAGAAACCTTTGGGCCCGCGTCGCGGCTGGCGCGCTTCTGGCAAAGCTTCTCGTCCAACCGCGGCGCCCTGGCGGGCCTGGGGCTGCTGGCGCTGGTGCTGTTGTGCGCGCTGACCGCCCCTTGGCTGGCCCCGCACGACCCCACCGAGCAGTTCCGCGAGGCCCTGCTCACCCCGCCGATGTGGGCCGAAGGCGGCAACCCGCTGTACCCGCTGGGCACCGACGACGTGGGTCGCTGCCTGCTGTCGCGCCTGCTGTTCGGCGCGCGGCTATCGCTGACCATCGGCGCTTTGGCGGTGGTGCTGGCCCTGCTGCCGGGCATCGCCCTGGGGCTGGTGGCGGCGTTCTTCCCGCGCGGCTGGGGCACCGCCATCCTGCGCCTGATGGACGTGATGCTGGCCCTGCCCAGCCTGCTGCTGGCCATCGTCATCGTCGCCATCCTGGGCCCGGGGCTGATGAACGCCATGCTGGCGGTGTCGGTGGTGGTGCTGCCGCATTACGTGCGCATCACCCGTGCCTCGGTGATCTCCGAGGTCTCCAAGGACTACGTCACGGCGGCCCGCGTCAGCGGCGCCGGCACGCTGCGCCTGATGTTCAGCGAGGTGCTGCCCAACTGCGCCGCGCCGCTGATCGTGCAGGCCTCGCTGGGCGTGTCCACCGCCATCCTCGATGCCGCCGCCCTGGGCTTCCTGGGCCTGGGCGCGCAGCCGCCCTCGCCCGAGTGGGGCACCATGCTGGCCGACGCGCGCGAGTTCGTGCTGCGCGCCTGGTGGGTCGTGACCTTCCCGGGCCTGGCCATCCTGGTGGCGGTGCTGGCTTTTAACCTGATGGGGGACGGCCTGCGCGACGCGCTGGACCCCAAGCTCAAACGTTGAGGAGCAAAAGCACCATGCCCTTGCTCGAAATCGAAGACCTGCACGTGGAGTTCCCCACGCAAGGCAGCGTCATGCATGCGGTCGAAGGCGTCAGCCTGACGCTGGAAGAAGGCGAAGTGCTGGGCATCGTCGGCGAGTCCGGCTCCGGCAAGAGCGTCACCATGATGGCCTTGATGGGCCTGATCGCCTATCCGGGCCGGGTGCGCGCCAAGACCTTGCGCTTTGCCGGCCACGACCTGCTGGGCATCTCCGACAAGGAGCGCCGGCGCCTGGTGGGCAAGGACATGGCGATGATCTTCCAGGATCCCACCACCAGCCTCAACCCCTGCTTCACCATCGGCTTCCAGCTGATGGAAACGCTGCGCCTGCATTCGCCGCTGGACAAGGCCAGCGCCAAACGCCACGCCATCGAGCTGCTCGAGCAGGTCGGCATCCCGGCCGCCCACACCCGCCTGAACGACTACCCGCACCAGATGTCGGGCGGCATGAACCAGCGGGTGATGATCGCGATGGCGATCTCCTGCAACCCGCGCCTGCTGATCGCCGACGAGCCGACCACGGCGCTGGACGTGACCATCCAGGCGCAGATCCTGGATCTGCTGCGCAACCTGCAGAAGGAGCGCGGCATGGCCCTCGTGCTGATCACCCACAACATGGGCGTGGTCAGCGAGATGGCCCAGCGTGTGGCTGTCATGTACGCCGGCCAGGTGGCCGAGCAGCAGGCCGCCGCCAGCCTGTTTGCCAATCCCCAGCATCCCTACACCGAAGCGCTGCTGGCCGCCTTGCCCGAACGCGGCCCGGCCGGCCACCGCCTGGCCACCATCCCCGGCGTGGTGCCGGGCGTCTTCGACCGACCCCATGGCTGCCTGTTTGCGCCGCGCTGCGCCTATGCCACCGCGCATTCGGCGGCCGTGCGGCCCGAGCTGCGCGACTGGCAGGGCGGCCAGGTGCGCTGCCACTATCCGCTGGGTGACCCGCAGCGCCAGGCCCGGATCGAACACGACCTGCCGCTCCAGACCGAGGTGGCGGCATGACGGTGGTGGTTGAAGCCAAAAACCTGCGCCAGGTCTACAAGATCCGGCGTGGCATGTTCCGCGAGCCGGCCCAGCTGCAGGCCGTGGGCGGCGTGTCGTTTTCCATCGAGGCGGGCAAGACCCTGGCCGTGGTCGGCGAGTCCGGCTGCGGCAAGTCGACCCTGGCACGCATGGTGGCGCTGATCGAAAAGCCCACCGAGGGCAGCCTGGTGCTCGACGGTACGGATGCGGTGCAGACGCCGGCGGCTGATCGCAGGCGCCTGCGCCAGGCGGTGCAGTTGGTGTTCCAGAATCCCTACGGATCGCTCAACCCGCGCAAGAAGATCAGCGCGGTGCTGGAAGACCCGTTGGCCATCAACACCGATCTGGCTGCGCCTGAAAGGGCGGAGCGCGCGCGCGCCATGCTCGCCCAGGTGGGCCTGCGTCCCGAGTACGCTGCCCGCTATCCCCACATGTTCTCCGGCGGCCAGCGCCAGCGCATCGCGATTGCCCGCGCGCTGATGCTCAATCCCAAGCTGCTGGTGGCCGACGAGCCGGTCTCGGCGCTGGACGTGTCGATCCAGGCCCAGGTGCTGAACCTGCTGGCCGACCTGCAGGCCCAGTTCCAGCTGGCCTTTTTGTTCATCTCGCACGACCTGGCCGTGGTGCGCCACATCGCGCACGACGTGCTGGTGATGTACCTGGGCCATGTGATGGAGCAGGGGCCCAAGGACAAGCTGTTTGCCCGGCCGCTCCATCCTTATACGAACGCCCTGCTGGCTTCCACGCCCGGCGTGGGCGCGCGCAGCGTCCAGCGCATCGTGCTCAAGGGCGAGCTGCCCTCGCCGCTGAACCCGCCCAGCGGCTGCGTCTTTTCCAGCCGCTGCCCCTACGCCCTTGCCCAGTGCAAGGCCGAGCGGCCGCTGCCCCGGCCGGTGGATGGCAGGCTTGTTGCATGCCACTTCGCCGAACAGTTCCTGGAATCGGGTTTTCCCGCATCGCCGGCTGTTGATAATGCAAGTCTTCCCGGCTGAGCCGGAAACCATTTACTTCACTCAAGGAGTGTGTCCATGAATCTGTCGACCTACAGTAAGCACTTCGCCATTGCGGCCCTGGCCCTGGCGGCCACGGCCGGCGCCGGTGCCAAGACCCTGGTGTACTGCTCCGAAGGCAGCCCGGAAAACTTCTATCCCGGCATCAACACCACCGGCACCTCGTTCGACGGCAACGAGCCGATCTACAACCGCGTCGTCGAATTCGAGCGCGGCGGCACCAAGGTCGTGCCCGGCCTGGCAGAAAAGTGGTCGATCTCGCCCGACGGCCTGGTCTACACCTTCAACCTGCGCAAGGGCGTGAAGTGGCACAGCAACAAGAATTTCAAGCCGTCGCGCGACTTCAACGCTGACGACATGATCTTCGCCTTCCACCGCCAGTGGCTGGACACCGACCCCTACTACAAGGTCACCAGCTCCAACCATGCGTACTTCAACGACATGGGCATGCCCAAGCTGCTCAAGTCGGTCGACAAGGTCGATGAGTACACG
The DNA here is from genome assembly GCF_936925435.1 of uncultured Ramlibacter sp. GTDB lineage: Bacteria > Pseudomonadota > Gammaproteobacteria > Burkholderiales > Burkholderiaceae_C > Ramlibacter. The sequence goes on from NZ_CAKZHQ010000045.1 coordinate 3,485, forward strand.
GTCAAGATCACGCTGAACAAGCCCGAAGCGCCCTTCCTGGCGAACATGGCCATGCCCTACGCGGCCATCCAGTCGCAGGAATACGCCATCGCCATGCTCAAGGCCGGCACGCCCGAGAAGCTCGACCAGGAGCCCATCGGCACCGGCCCCTTCACCCTGGTGCAGTACCAGAAAGACGCCGTCATCCGCTACAAGGCCTTCCCGCAGTACTGGGGCGGCAAGGCCAAGATCGACGATCTGGTGTACTCGATCACGCCGGACGCCTCGGTGCGCTGGGCCAAGCTGCAAAAGGGCGAGTGCCATGTCATGCCGTACCCCAATCCGGCCGACCTGGATGCCATCCGCAAGGACCCGAACATCAAGGTGATGGACCAGGCCGGCCTGAATGTCGGCTACCTGGCGTTCAACACACAGAAGAAGCCCTTCGACGACGTGCGCGTGCGCAAGGCCATCAGCATGGCCATCAACAAGAAGGCCATCATCGACGGCGTCTACCTGACCACCGGCGTGGCGGCGAAGAACCCGATCCCGCCGTCCATGTGGTCGTACAACGACGCGATCAAGGACGATGGCTACGATCCCGAAGGCGCCAAGAAGCTGCTGGCAGCCGCCGGTTTCCCCAACGGGCTTAGCACTGACCTGTGGGCCATGCCGGTGCAGCGCCCCTACAACCCGAACGCCAAGCGCATCGCCGAGCTGATGCAGGCCGACCTGGCCAAGATCGGCGTGAAGGCCGAGATCAAGACCTTCGAATGGGGTGAGTACCGCAAGCGCATGCAGGCTGGCGAGCACCAGATGGGCATGCTGGGCTGGACCGGCGACAACGGCGACCCGGACAACTTCCTGCACACCCTGCTGGGCTGCGATTCGGCCAAGACCAATGGCTCCAACGTGGCCAAGTTCTGCCACCAGCCGTATGAGGAGCTTGTGCTCAAGGCCAAGACGGTGTCCAAGCAGGCCGACCGCGACGCCCTGTACAAGAAGGCCCAGGTGATCTTCAAGGAACAGGCGCCCTGGTTCACCATCGCCCACGCCGTGCAGCTCAAGCCGATGAGCAACAAGGTCATCGACTTCAAGCTCAGCCCCTTCGGCCGCCATAACTTCTACGGCGTCGACATCAAGGAATAAGCGCACCGCGCCGATACTCAAGCCCTGGCGCTTCGCGGCGCCGGGGCTTTTTCTTTGCCCAGGACCTTCCATGACCATTGCCATCGTCTCTGCCATGCACCAGGAGCTTGCGGCTGTCCTGGACCTGATGCCGGACGAGCACAAGCAGGTGGTGGCCGGCCGCGAGTTCTGGCGCGGCCACCTGCACGGGCAGGAGGTGGTGTGCGTGCTGTCGCGCATCGGCAAGGTGGCGGCTGCGACCACGGCCACCGCCTTGATCGAGCGCTTCGGCGTGACGCGCATCGTCTTCACCGGCGTGGCCGGCGGCCTGGGTCCGGGCGTCCAGGTGGGCGACGTGGTGGTGGCTGGCAGCTTCGTGCAGCACGACATGGATGCCTCGCCGATTTTCCCGCGCTACGAGGTGCCGCTGTATGGCGCCAGCCGCTTCGCCACCGACGCGGCGCTGACGGCGGCGCTGGCTCAGGCGGTGCGGCGCGCCCTGCCAGGGACAAGCCTGCACCAGGGCCTGGTGGCCAGCGGCGACCGCTTTGTGGCGTCCAGTGCCGAAAGCCGGGCCCTGCAGGTGGCCTTGCCGGATGCGCTGGCGGTGGAGATGGAGGGCGCGGCCTTCGCCCAGGTCTGCCACGACTACGGCCTGCCCTTCGCCGCGGTGCGCACCATCTCCGACCGCGCCGACGACGCGGCGCACGGCGACTTCACGCGCTTCATCGAGGAGGTGGCCAGCCGCCACAGTGCCGCCATCATCGCCGCGTTGCTGCAGATGCTCTCGAATTCATAGCGCCCCAGGTCCATCTCTCGGGGGTTACAGCCCGATTTCCTTCGAAAATCGGGCTATTTCAGCCAGCCGCGCTTGCGGAAGTACCACATGGGCACCAGGGCAGAGGCCACCATCAGGCCCAGCGCGAAGGGGTAGCCGGCCTGCCAGTCCAGCTCGGGCATGAACTTGAAGTTCATGCCGTAGATGCTGGCGATCAGCGTGGGCGGCAGCAGCGCCACGCTGGCCACCGAGAAGATCTTGATGATCTTGTTCTGGTTGATGTTGATGAAACCGACGGTCGCATCCATCAGGAAGTTGATCTTGTCGAACAGGAAGGCCGTGTGGTTGTCCAGTGACTCGATGTCGCGCAGGATCTGCCGGGCTTCCTCGAACTGGTCGGCGTTGAGCATGCGGCTGCGCATCATGAAGCTGACGGCGCGGCGCGTGTCCATCATGTTGCGGCGGATGCGGCCGTTCAAGTCCTCATGGCGGGCGATGGCGCCCAGCACCTCGCCGGCCAGGGCGTCGGTCACGTCGCCGGCCAGCACCTGCTTGCTGACTTTCTCCAGCTCGTCGTAGATGCCTTCGAGCGTGTCGGCCGAGTACTCGGCGTCGGCGTCGAACAGCTTGAGCAGCACTTCCTTGGCGTCTTCGATCAGTCCGGGGGCGCGGCGCGCCCGCATGCGCAGCAGCCGGAACACCGGCACGTCCTCGTCGTGGATGGAGAACAGCACGCCCTTGCTGCGCAGCGACTCGTTCATCAGGTTCAGGATGAAGGCGACCCGCACTGTGCGCGGCTCGTCCTCGTCGGCGATCAGGAAGTCGCTGCGGATGTGCAGCTCGCCGTTGTCTTCCTCGTAGAAGCGCGCGGACTCCTCGATGTCCTCGTCCATCGCGTCTTCCGGGATCGACAGGCCGTAGTACTGCTTGATCCAGCGCTTTTCTTCCAGCGTGGGCGACTCCAGGTCGACCCAGATCGGCTGGAATTTCGAGAGCTCTTCCAGCGACTCGATCTCTTCCTGGAAGAGCCGGCCGTTGGCGAGCGAGAAAATGTTGAGCATGGGCCCGTCCCGTGTTGTTGTATTCGGTGTTGTGGCGAGGTGCGCTTTCAACCCCGTTCACGGGCGTTGAAAGCTACCGACTAGGGTAGGTTTCCAAGGAGGGTCTCCAGTGATTGCGACCGCGCGATTATGCCGCGCTGGTATTGAAGAAGACCAGCAGCTCGACGCTGCGGAGCCGGCCCGGCGCAGGACAAGTCCTACAAATTTGGCGCGAGCTGTCCGACACGGCTGCTCAGGCTGGGGCCGTAAATTGGAATCCTGTCGTCCAGCCATCCCGCAAGACTGCCCACAGGAGCCCCGCCATGATCCAGCTCGCCAGCCAAGCGAATGCCGCCCGCATGGGTGTGCACGCGGCAGCCAACGACGGCAAATCGCGCAATTTCGAGTTTCAGCGCGGCCGCAGCGGCCACGCTTGGCCCTTCATCAGCCGCCATGCGCAGCAGCCGGCAGCGCAAGACAGCCCCAAGGCCGCCGGCAGCAGCGCCGGCAGCTGAGCCCAGGAGAAACTATGTCCCTTGAATCCACCCGCCCTGACCGCCCATCCGAAGCCCCACGTGACAAGCCGCAGGTGGACCGGGGCGAGCATGCCAACCTGGAGCGCCCCGGCGCCCAGTTCCACCCCCGCGCCGCCGGCTGGCAAGCGCGCCACCCCATCTCGGCCTGGCCCTCGGCCCGGCCCTGAGCCCGCCCAAGGCGGTGAAGGCGGCCCCGGAGGGCCGCCTTTTTTCATTGGGGCGCCGAAAAGTCAGCCTGTGGTCAGTGGCCGGGACATAGGGGTACAGGGCTTGCCTTTTCACACGCTGCACTGGGGTGAAAGCGGTTGCTTTTCCCTGCCCAGCGGCGCATAGTGATTCGACCCTTTCGTTTCCCCGTTCGCCGTCCGCCTCGCCTTCCGGGAGGCGGCTTTCAACCCGAGCAACAGGAGGCTCTTTCATGAACTTGACGATCAGCGGTCACCATCTCGAAGTCACCCCGGCGCTGCGTAATTACGTAACAACAAAGCTGGACCGCATCACCAGGCATTTCGACCAGGTCGTTGACATCAAGGTGCTCCTCACCGTCGAGAATCAGAAGGAAAAGGAACGACGACAACGCGCCGAGTGCATGATCCACGTCAAGGGCAGCGACATGTTCGCCGAAAGTTCTCACGCGGATCTGTACGCGGCCCTGGACGAGTTGGTCGACAAGCTCGACCGCCAGGTTGGCAAGCACAAGGCCCGCCTGCAGGACCACCACCACGATGCCCCCAAAAGGTTGATGTGAAAACGTGAACAAAGGCGCCCTCGGGCGCTTTTTGCTTTCCGGGTGTCCACGGGCACGGTCTGTGACACGTTTGTTGCAGTGCACTGTCCGAAGTGCATAATCCATCCGCCCGACCATGAACCGCCTCGCGTCCATCCTGCCTGCCGCTCAAGTGCTCGTGAGCGTCGATGCCACAAGCAAGAAACGTGCTTTCGAAGAGGCGGGCTTGCTGTTCGAAAACCTGCATGGCCTGTCGCGGGCGCTGATCACCGACAGCCTGTTTGCCCGCGAACGGCTGGGCTCGACCGGCCTGGGCCACGGCGTGGCCATTCCGCACGGCCGGATCAAGGGCCTGAAGGCGCCGATGGCTGCGCTGTTCCAGCTGGTCCAGCCGATCGGGTTCGACGCGCCGGACGAGCAGCCGGTCAACCTGCTGATCTTCCTGCTGGTGCCCGAAGCGGCTACCCAGAAGCACCTGGAAATCCTGTCCGAAATCGCCGAGTTGCTCAGCGACGCGCCCTTGCGCGAAAAAATCAAGGCCAGCCCGGACGCGGCCGGGCTGCACAGCCTGATTGCCACCTGGCAGTCTGCCCAACCCGCGTGAAACCCACCGTCGTCAGCGCCGACGTCCTGTTCGAAGACCATCGGGCCCAGCTCAAGTGGGAGTGGGTGGCCGGACTGGGTGCTTCGGAGCGCCGTTTCGACGAAGAGGTGGTCAAGGCGGCCCGGTCGGGCGCCGACCTGGTGGGCTACCTCAACTACATCCATCCCTACCGGGTCCAGATCCTGGGCCAGCGCGAGATCGCCTACCTGACCAACGCCACGGCCGAGGATTGCGCCCGGCGCATCTCACGCATCGTGACGCTGGAACCGCCGGTGCTCATCCTGACAGACGGCCAAGCCGCGCCCGACGCCCTGCTGTCGATGTGCGAGCGGGCCCAGATCCCGATGTTTGCCACGACCGAGCCCTCGGCCTTTGTCATCGACGTGCTGCGCGCCTACCTGTCCAAGCACTTCGCCGAGCGCACCTCGATGCACGGCGTCTTCATGGACATCCTGGGCGTGGGCGTGATGATCACCGGCGAGTCGGGGCTGGGCAAGAGCGAGCTGGGGCTGGAGCTGATCTCGCGCGGCCACGGCCTGGTGGCCGATGACGCGGTCGACCTGTACCGCATCAACCAGACCACCATCGAGGGGCGCTGCCCGGAGCTGCTGCAGAACCTGCTGGAGGTGCGCGGCATCGGCCTGCTCGACATCAAGGCCATCTTTGGCGAGACCGCGGTGCGCCGCAAGATGCGCCTGAAGCTGATCGTCCACCTGGTGCGCCGCGAGACGCTGGAGCGCGAATACGAGCGCCTGCCGTATGAACCGTTGACCCAGGACGTGCTGGGTGTGCCGGTGCGCAAGGCCGTCATCCAGGTGGTGGCCGGCCGCAACATCGCCGTGCTGGTGGAGGCGGCGGTGCGCAACACCATCTTGCAGCTGCGCGGGGTGGACACCTACCAGGAATTCGTCGAGCGCCACCGCAAGGCGATGGAAAAGGGCTCCGGCTAGCGCGCCGGCGCTCTAGCGGCGCATCAGCGGCTTTGGGCGCAGTTGCCGCACAGGCCGTACAGCGACATCGCGTGGTCCTGCAGGACCCAGCCCTTGTCCTGCGACACCATCTGCTGGCGTTTCTCGATCTCGGCGTCGTAGAACTCCTCGACCCGGCCGCAGGAGGTGCAGATCAGGTGGTCGTGGTGCGTGCCTTCGTTGAGCTCGTAGACGGCCTTGCCGCTCTCGAAATGGCTGCGGCTGAGGATGCCGGCCTGCTCGAACTGGGTCAGCACGCGGTACACCGTGGCCAGGCCAATGTCCGAATGGTCCTGCAGCAAGACACGAAACACGTCTTCGGCCGTCATGTGGCGCTGCGCGCCCTTCTGGAAAACGTCCAGGATCTTCAGCCGCGGCAGGGTGGCCTTCAGGCCGGTGCTCTTGAGTTCGTCGATGTTGGCCATGGTCTTCCTGGCAGCGGGCGCCAGGGGGGCTGCCGCTACAATGGTTTGATCATATCGCCACCGGTAGACCCATGCCCGCTTTTCCTTCCAGCATGACCCGCTTGGGCCTGGCGTTGGCCTGTGCCGCAGCCGCCGGCTGCAGCTCGATCGACAGCGCGACGCAAAGCTTCGCCAGCTCCCTGGCGCCATACAAGATCCAGGTGGTGCAGGGCAACTTCGTGTCCAAGGAGCAGGTCGATGCCCTGCAGCCGGGCATGAGTCGCCAGCAGGTGCGTGACGTGCTGGGCACGCCACTGGTGGCCAGCGTGTTCCACAGCAACCGTTGGGACTACATCTTCACCCTGCGCCGCCAGGGCGTGGAGCCGCAGTCGCGCAAGCTCACCGTGTTCTTCAAGGGTGACCAGCTCGAGCGCTTCGAGGGTGACACCATGCCCAGCGAGGCGGACTTCGTGGCGACGCTGGACGTCAAGCGCCGCACCGGCAAGGTGCCGCCGCTCGAGGCCAGCGAAGAGAGCCTGGCCAAGTTCGGTGGCAAGCCGGCCGCGCAGCCCGTGGCCGCGCCCGAGCCCCCGCCGGCGGTGAGCTACCCGCCGCTGGAGCCGCGCTGAGATGGCCGCGCAGGAAGCAGAGCAACACAAGGTCGCCGTCGCCGTCGCCGGCGCCTCGGGCCGCATGGGCCAGATGCTGATCGAGGCCATCCGCGCCTCGGGCGACTGCCAGCTGGCCGGCGCCCTGGACATTGCCGCCAGCCCGGCCATCGGTAATGACGCTGCCGCCTTCCTGGGCGTGGCCAGCGGCGTGCCGGTATCGGCCGACCTGCGCTCGGGTCTGCAGGCGGCCAAGGTCCTGATCGATTTCACCCGGCCCGAGGGCACGCTGGCCCATCTCAAGGCCTGCCGCGAGCTGGGCGTCAACGCCGTCATCGGCACCACCGGTTTGAGCGATGCGGACAAGCGCCAGGTGGCGGACGCCGCGCGCGACATCGCCATCGTCATGGCGCCCAATATGAGCGTGGGCGTCAACGTCACGCTCAAGCTGCTGGAGATGGCCGCCAGATCGCTGTCCACCGGCTACGACATCGAGATCATCGAGGCCCACCACCGCCACAAGGTCGATGCGCCCTCGGGCACGGCCCTGAAGATGGGCGAAGTGATCGCCCAGGCCCTGGGCCGCGATCTGAAGGATTGCGCCGTCTACGCCCGCGAAGGTGTGACCGGCGAGCGCGATCCGTCGACCATCGGCTTTTCCGCCATCCGCGGCGGCGACATCATCGGCGACCACACCGTGCTGTTTGCCGGCACCGGCGAGCGCATCGAGATCAGCCACAAGGCGTCCAGCCGCGCTTCCTACGCCCAGGGCAGCTTGCACGCCGTGCGCTTCCTGGCCGGCAAGAAGACTGGCCTGTTCGACATGTTCGACGTGCTTGGGCTCAGATGAGCCTGCAGCAGCTGTTGAGCCAGGGTGACGCGCTCACCCAGGCCGTGGCAGCTGCGCTGCTGGCCATGTCGGTGGCCAGCTGGGTGCTGATTCTGTGGAAAGCCTGGCTGCTACGCCGCGCCGGCGCTGACCTGCCCCGCGCCACAGCGGCCTTCTGGCAATCCGACTCGATCGCCCAGGCGCTGCAAACAGTCGGCGCCTTCGACCGTGAGCGTCTCTTGTTGCCCTTGATCGCCGCCACCCAGGGGCCGGTCCCGGCCGGCCTGGCCGCCGCAGGCGACCGCTCGCAGCAGCTGACCCGGGTGCTGCGCGACGCCTTGCACCGGGTGCTCGACAAGCTGCAGTTTGGCCAGGTCCTGCTGGCCACGGTGGGTTCGACAGCGCCCTTTGTCGGCCTGCTGGGCACGGTCTGGGGCATTTACCACGCGCTCACCGCCATCGCCGCCAGCGGCCAGATCAGCGTCGACAAGATCGCCGGGCCGGTCGGCGAGGCCCTGGTCATGACGGCCGCCGGCCTGGCCGTGGCCATTCCTGCCGTGCTGGGCTACAACATCTTCGGCCGCTGGATCGGCCGCATCGAGGCCGACCTGGAAGGCTTCGCCCGCGACTTGCGCGAAATATTGACGCCCCCCCGAAGCGCCTTCGGCGAATCCGGAACCTGATATGGCGTTTGGCCGGCTGGAGCGCACCCAGGGGCCGCAGCCCATGAGCGAGATCAACGTCACGCCCCTGGTGGACGTGATGCTGGTGCTGGTGGTGATCTTCATCCTGACCGCCCCGCTGCTGGCCAGCTCGCTGCGCCTGGAGCTGCCGCGCACCGATGCGGCCAGCCCCGGCGACGCCCCGAAGTTCGTGAGCATCGCCCTGGACAAGGCCGGTCAGGCCTTCTTCAACGACCAGCCGGTCGGGCCGGCGCAACTGGCCGAGCGGCTGGCCGGCGCGGCCCGGGCCGACCCGCAGACCGAAGTCCAGCTGCGCGCCGATGCCGCCGTGCCCTATGGCCGGGTGGTCGAGGTCATGGGCGCCGCCCAGAAGGCCGGGCTCAACCGCATCGGCTTCGTCGCCGAGCCGCGCAATCCCTGAGTCCGGGCGGGTGCCCCGCACAGGGTGGGCATCTACAATTTGCCCATGCAAGACAAGTACAACCACATCGAGGTCGAAAAGGCCGCCCAGGCGCATTGGACCGCCCGCGACGCCTACCGCGTGACCGAGGACGCCAACAAGAAGAAGTTCTACGCCTGTTCCATGCTGCCTTATCCCAGCGGCAAGCTGCACATGGGTCACGTGCGCAACTACACCATCAACGACATGCTCACGCGCTACCTGCGCATGAACGGCTACAACGTGCTGATGCCGATGGGATGGGACGCCTTCGGCCTGCCGGCCGAGAACGCCGCGCTCAAGAACGGCGTGCCGCCGGCCAAGTGGACGTACGAGAACATCGCCTACATGAAGAAGCAGATGCAGGCGATGGGGCTGGCCGTCGACTGGTCGCGCGAGATCGCCACCTGCGACCCCAGCTACTACAAATGGAACCAGTGGCTGTTCCTGAAGATGCTGGAAAAAGGCATCGCCTACCGCAAGACCCAGGTCGTCAACTGGGACCCGGTCGACCAGACCGTGCTGGCCAACGAGCAGGTCATCGACGGCAAGGGCTGGCGCACCGGCGCGGTGGTGGAAAAGCGCGAGATCCCCGGCTACTACCTGAAGATCACCGACTACGCCGAAGAACTGCTGGACCATGTGCAGCACAAGCTGCCCGGCTGGCCCGAGCGGGTCAAGCTGATGCAGGAGAACTGGATCGGCAAGAGCGAGGGCCTGCGCTTTGCGTTCCCCCACGCCATCCGCGGCGCTGACGGTGCACTGATCGGCGACGGCCGCATGTATGTCTTCACCACCCGTGCTGACACCATCATGGGCGTGACCTTCTGCGCGGTGGCGCCCGAGCATCCGCTTGCCAGCCACGCGGCGGCAGGCAATCCGGCGCTGGCGGCCTTCATCGAAGAGTGCAAGAGCGGCGGCACGACCGAGGCCGAACTGGCGCTCAAGGACAAGGTCGGCATGGACACCGGCCTGGTGGTGACGCACCCGCTGACCGGCGATGATGTGCCGGTCTGGGTCGGCAACTACGTGCTCATGAGCTACGGCGACGGCGCGGTGATGGGCGTGCCCGGTCACGATGAGCGCGATTTCGCCTTCGCCATGAAGTACAAGCTGCCCATCATGCAGGTGGTGCACGTGGACGGCGAGCATTACGACTACACGCAGTGGCACGACTGGTACGGCGACAAGGTCAACGGCGTGACCATCAACTCCGACATCTACAGCGGCTTTGGCTACCAGGAGGCGGTCAACGCCGTGGCGCACACGCTGGAGCAAAAGGGCCTGGGTGGCAAGAAGACCACCTGGCGGCTGCGCGACTGGGGCGTCAGCCGCCAGCGCTACTGGGGCACGCCCATCCCCATCATCCACTGCGCCGAGCACGGCGCAGTGCCGGTGCCCGAAAAAGACCTGCCGGTGGTGCTGCCGCTGGACTGCGTGCCCGATGGCTCGGGCAACCCGCTGAACAAGCGCGAGGACTTCCTGGCTTGCCAGTGCCCGGTTTGCGGCAAGCCGGCCCGGCGCGAGACCGACACCATGGACACCTTTGTCGACTCGTCCTGGTATTTCATGCGCTACTGCGACCCGCAGAACAGCCAGGCCATGGTGGACCAGGGCGCGCACTACTGGGCGCCGATGGACCAGTACATCGGCGGCATCGAGCACGCCATCCTGCACCTGCTGTACGCGCGCTTCTGGACCAAGGTGATGCGCGACATGGGCCTGGTCAAGGTCGACGAGCCCTTCACCAAGCTGCTCACGCAGGGCATGGTGCTCAACGAGGCCTTCTCGCGCACCACCACCGGCAAGCAGTACTTCTGGGCCCATGAGCTGGACATCGTGCGCGACGAGCACGCCAAGGTGCTGTCGGCCACCGCCAAGGCGGACGGCCAGGCCGTCACCTACGAGGGCTGGACGACGATGTCCAAGTCCAAGAACAACGGTGTCGACCCGCAGGACCTGATCGAGAAGTACGGCGCCGACACCTCGCGCCTGTACACCATGTTCACCGCGCCGCCCGAGGCCACGCTGGAGTGGAACGACGCCGCGCTGGAGGGCTCGTACCGTTTCCTGCGCCGCGTCTGGAACTTCGGTCACAAGCTGTCTGCTATGGATTCGATAGCTACCCGCGGACAATCTGCGGGCTCTGGCACTGCATTTGGCAAACAGGCCAAGGCCTTGCGGCTGGAGATCCACAGCGTGTTCAAGCAGGTCGACTACGACTACCAGCGCATGCAGTACAACACCGTCGTCTCCGGCGCGATGAAGCTGCTCAATGCGTTGGAGGACTTCAAGGGCGCGGCCGACGCCGGCGGCCAGGAGGCGATGGCCGAGGGCTTTGCCATCCTGCTGCGCGTGCTCTACCCGGCCACGCCGCACATCGCACAGGCGCTTTGGCAGGACCTGGGCTGGGCCGCGGCGCGCGGCGAGCTGATCGACGCGCCCTGGCCGCAAGTGGATGCCGAAGCCCTCAAGCAGGACGAGATCGAGCTGATGCTCCAGGTCAACGGCAAGCTGCGCGGCGCGGTCACCGTGCCGGCCGGCGCCAGCAAGGAAGAGATCGAGAAGCTGGCCCTGGCCAGCGAGGCCTTTGCCCTGCATGCCGGCGGCGCCGCGCCCAAGAAGGTGATCGTGGTGCCTGGCCGCCTGGTCAACGTGGTGGTCTAGAAAGATGGCACCCACCAGCTTCCTGTCGCGCCGCCGCCTGCTGCTGCTGGCCGCACCCGCCGCCCTGGCGGCCTGCGGCTTCGAGCTGCGCAAAGCGCCCAACTTCGCTTTCAGCACCGTCTACGTCGGCGGCGCCGAGTCGCCCCTGCTGACCGAACTGCGGCGCAGCATTGCCGCCAGCGGCGCCGTGCAGGTGGTGCCGGTCGAACGGGCCCAGGTCATCCTGGACGTGCCGCTGGACCAGCGCGAGAAGGTGGTGGTGGCCCTGAACTCCACCGGCCAGGTGCGCGAGTTCCAACTGCGCACGCGCGTCAAGTTCCGCCTGCGCACGGCGCAGGGCAAGGAGCTCATCCCCGAAACCGAGCTGCTGCAGCAGCGCGACATCAGCTTCAACGAGTCGGCGGTGCTGGCCAAGGAAGGCGAAGAGAACCTGCTGTACCGCGACATGCAGACCGACATCGTGCAGCAGCTGATGCGCCGGCTGGCGGCGATCAAGGCCTTGTAGCCGCACCATGCAGCTTGCCGCCGGCCAACTCGCAGCGCACCTGCAAAAGGGGCTCAAATCCCTGTACACCCTGCACGGCGACGAGCCGCTGCTGGTGCAGGAGGCGGCCGACGCCATCCGGGCCGCGGCGCGCACCCAGGGCTACACCGAGCGCACAGTGCACACGGTCGCAGGTGCCCACTTCGACTGGAGCGAGGTGCTGGCCGCCGGCGGCTCGCTCAGCCTGTTTGCCGACAAGCAGATTGTCGAGATCCGCGTCCCCTCGGGCAAGCCCGGCAAGGAAGGCAGCCCGGCCCTGCAGCAGCTGGCCGAGGCCGCGCAGGGCAACGACACGACCCTGACCCTGGTGCTGCTGCCGCGCCTGGACAAGATGACGCGCAGCGGCGCCTGGTTCGGCGCGCTCGAGAGCTTCGGCGTGACGCTGCAGTTCGACCCGGTGGACCGCGCGGCGCTGCCGCAATGGATTGCCCAGCGGCTGGCGCGTCAGGGCCAGCGCGTGGCCTCCGGCGAGGAGGGGCAGCGCACGCTGCAGTTTTTTGCCGACCGGGTCGAGGGCAACCTGCTGGCGGCCCACCAGGAGATCCAGAAGCTGGCCCTGCTGCACCCTGAGGGCGAGCTGGGTTTCGACCAGGTCGAAGGCGCGGTGCTCAACGTGGCGCGCTACGACGTCTTCAAGCTGTCCGAGGCGGTGCTGGGCGGCCAGGCCGCGCGGGTGCAGCGCATGCTCGACGGCCTGCAGGCCGAGGGCGAGGCCGAGGTGCTGGTGCACTACACGCTGGCCGAGGACATTCGCGCGCTCAAGCGCGTCAAGGACGCCATGGCGGCCGGCCGGCCGCTGCCCATGGCGCTGCGCGAGCAGCGCGTCTGGGGCATCAAGGAGCGGCTGTTCGAGCGGGTGCTGCCGCGCCTGACGGCCACCGGCCTGGACAATCTGCTGCACTCGGCCCACCTGGTCGACGGCATCGTCAAGGGCCTGAAGGCGCCGGGCTGGCCCAGCGACGGCTGGCAGGCCCTGCACCGCCTGGCCCAGGGGCTTTGCCAGGAGTGCGCGCCGCAAAGCGCCCCCGTGCGAAAATAGGGCCATGAACGCTCTCAACGTCGCAGAGTACATCCAGACCCTGGGTTTGCAGGCAAAACAAGCCTCGGCCCCCATGGCGGCTGCCTCGAGCGCTACGAAAAATGTAGCGCTGAAGGCGCTGGCGCGGCTCCTGCGCGAGAACGCCCAGGCCTTGCAGGCCGACAACGGCAGGGACATCGAGCGGGCCACGGCCGCCGGCCTGAGCGCGCCCATGGTCGACCGGCTCAAGCTCACGCCCAAGGTGCTAGAGACCGTGGCCCAGGGCTGCGAGCAGCTGGCCGCGATGCCGGACATCATCGGCGAGATCATCGGCATGAAGCAGCAGCCCAGCGGCATCCGCGTGGGGCAAATGAGGGTGCCGATCGGCGTCTTCGGCATGGTCTTCGAGAGCCGGCCCAATGTCACCATCGAGGCGGCCAGCCTGTCGATCAAGAGCGGCAATGCCTGCATCCTGCGCGGCGGCTCCGAGGCCATCGAGTCCAACAAGGCCCTGGCCCGGCTGGTGCAGCAGGCGCTGGCCGAGGCCGGCCTGCCGGTCGAGGCGGTGCAGCTGGTGCAGACCACCGACCGTGAAGCTGTCGGCCAGCTGATCGCCATGCCGCAGTATGTGGACGTGATCATCCCGCGCGGCGGCAAGAGCCTGATCGAGCGCATCAGCCGCGAGGCCAAGGTGCCGGTGATCAAGCACCTGGACGGCAACTGCCACGTCTACGTCGACGATCCCTGCGACATCGCCATGGCGGTGGCCATCGCCGACAACGCCAAGACCCAGAAGTACAGCCCCTGCAACGCCAGCGAAGGCCTGCTGGTGGCGCGCGGCGCGGCGGCGCAGTTCCTGCCGCTGATCGGCGCCATCTATGCCGCCAAGGGCGTGGAGATGCGCTGCGACGCCCAGGCCCAGGCCATCCTGCAGGCTGTGCGCGGCGCCAATCTGAAAGAAGCGACCGAGCAGGACTGGTCCGAGGAATACCTGGCGCCCATCATCAGCGTCAAAGTGGTGGAGGGCGTCGACGAGGCCATCGCCCACATCAACCGCTATTCCAGCCACCACACGGATGCCATCGTCACGCGCGACCACGTCCATGCCCAGCGCTTCCTGCGCGAGGTGGATTCGGCCAGCGTGATGGTCAACGCCAGCACCCGCTTCGCCGATGGCTTCGAGTTCGGCCTGGGTGCCGAAATCGGCATCAGCACCGACAAATTCCATGCCCGCGGCCCGGTGGGCATCGAAGGCCTGACCTCCCTGAAGTGGGTGGTGCTGGGCCAGGGCGAAGTGCGCGGCTGAAAGCGCGGCTTCCCCAATTTCTTCCATGCACGATTACTGGCCCGGCTGCGGCTACAGCCTCCTGCAAGCCGGTGCCGACGGCCAGCTGCGTGTCACCGACGATTTCCTGCGCAGCCTGCTGCAGCGCCCGGAACTGGCGCCGGCGCCCGAGTCCTGCCCGGCCGAACTGGGCTTGCACGAGCAGCTGCTGCGCGATCCGCGCCAGCCCATCGACGCCGTGGCGCTGGCCGGCTTGCGCGACGAGGACGCCCGCGCCAACTACGCCGTCTGGCTGCGCTTTCGCGCCCGCCTGCTGGCCCAGCCCACGCTGGAGGGCAGCTACCTGGCGCTGTTCCACGGCGATGTCGACGTGCCGCCGGTCCTGGTGCACCAGCTGACCCAGATCCTGCTGCGCCATGTGCTGGGCGCGGAAGCGGCGCCATTGCAGGCGCGCGTGGCCGAGATGCTGTTCCGCCCGCAGAAGATCTCCATCCTGGAGCAGGGCCAGGTGATGGCGGCCGACGACGAGACGGTGGAGCGCCACGCCATCGCCGGCAGCTTCGGCACGTTGGGCGAGCTGCTGGCGCAAGGTGGGGCCGTGCTGCGCACCGCCGAACTCGACGTCCTCAACGAGGACAACGCCGACCAGTACTGGGAGCGCAGCGAGGCCCATGACCTGGTGGTCAGCCTGAACCACGGCCAGAGCGCCCTGGAGGCGCTGTGCCGGGTGCTGGAGCGCTGGGTCCGGCACTTCCTGGGGGCCGAGGTGGCCATCACGGTGGAGCGCGAGATCGACGACGAACACTGGGTCTGGCATGTCGGCCTGGACGCGCAGGCCAGCGCCGTGCTCAATGCGCTCTACCAGGGCCAGGACGTGGACGAGGCCCAGATGGCGCGCATGCTGTGCCTGTTCCGGCTGGAGTTCACCCACAGCGGCGTCATGCGACCGGAGATCGCCGGCAAGCCGGTCTACCTGGCGATGGCCATGGATGCCGACAAACGCCTCAAGCTCAAGCCGCAGAACCTGCTGCTGAATCTGCCGCTGGCGCAGCAGTCCTGAGGGCGGCGTCAGGCCTGGCGGGCTTGCAAGCGGGGGCCGCGGCCCCAGATTCCCTACAATTCCAGTCGAATATTCCAAGTCAGAAGGCAGAGGGCCCATGGTTCCCCATCTCGTCACCGCCCTGAACGGCCCCATCAACGAACTCGAGCAGCGCATCCTCGAGTCCATGCCGGCGATCGAGCGCTGGTTCCGGCTGGAATGGATGGAGCACACGCCGCCCTTCTACAGCTCGGTCGACATCCGCAACGCCGGCTTCAAGCTGGCGCCGGTGGACACCAATCTGTTTCCCGGCGGCTGGAACAACCTCACGCCCGAGATGCTGCCGCTGGCCGTGCAGTCGGCGATGGCGGCGATCGAGAAGATCTGCCCCGAGGCGCGCAACCTGCTGGTGATCCCCGAGAACCACACGCGCAACACCTTCTATCTGAGCAACATCGACCAGTTGCGGCGCATCTTTCACATGGCCGGCCTTAACGTGCGCATCGGCTCCATCAGCCCCGATATCAAGGAGCCCACCGAGGTCCAGCTGCCCGGCGGCGGCTCGGTGCTGCTCGAGCCGGTGGTGCGCAGCAAGCGCCGCCTGGGCCTGAAGGACTTCGACCCCTGCACCATCCTGCTCAATAACGACCTGTCGGCCGGCGCCCCCGGCATCCTGGAAGACCTGCACGAGCAGTACCTGCTGCCGCCGCTGCACGCCGGCTGGTCGGTGCGGCGCAAGAGCCGCCACTTCAAGAGCTACGAAGAGGTCTCCAAGCGCTTCGGCAAGCTGCTGGGCATCGATCCCTGGCTGATCAACCCCATGTTCAACCAGTGCGGCGAGGTCAACTTCGCCGAGGGCACGGGCATGGAATGCCTGACCAGCAATGTCGACGCGCTGCTGACCAAGGTGCGCAAGAAGTACAAGGAATACGGCATCAACGAGAAGCCCTTCGTCGTGGTCAAGGCCGACAACGGCACCTACGGCATGGGCATCATGACGGTGCGCGACGTCAAGGACCTGGACCAGCTCAATCGCAAGACGCGCAACAAGATGTCGGTCATCAAGGACGGCCAGGAGGTGCACGACGTCATCATCCAGGAAGGCGTGCTGACCAACGAGCGGGTCAACGACGCTGTCGCCGAGCCGGTGGTCTACATGATGGACCGCTACGTGGTGGGCGGCTTCTACCGGGTCCATGCCGAGCGCGGCGTGGACGAGAACCTCAACGCCCCCGGCGCCAGTTTTGCCCCCCTAGCCTTTGCCGAGAGTACGCGCTTACCCCAGCCGGGCGAGAGGCCGGGCGCCAGTGCGCCCAACCGCTTCTACATGTATGGCGTGATCGGCCGGCTGGCCATGCTGGCCGCCAGCTACGAGTTGGAAGCGACCGACCCCGACGCCGAGGTCTACGAATAGAGGGGCTTGGCGGCGCCACGTTGTTGCGTCGCAACATAGGGTCTTTCCCATCGGGCACAGGCGCACAATAGCGGTCCCAAAGGTTACACAACCCCGCTGGCCGATTGAAGAGGCACAAGACGGGGATCTCCAGTGCAAAGCTCGAAATCCTCGCTCGCGGCGCTGACGCTCGGCGCCATCGGTGTCGTCTACGGTGACATCGGCACCAGCGTCCTGTACGCCGTCAAGGAAGTCTTCGGCTCCGGCCACGTTCCTTTCACCACCGACAACATCTACGGCATCCTGTCGATCTTCTTCTGGACGCTGACCACCATCGTCTCGATCAAGTACGTGGTGCTGGTGCTGCGGGCCGACAACAACGGCGAGGGTGGCCTGATCGCCATGCTGGCCCTGGCCTCGCAGGCGGTCAAAGACAAGCCCAAGCTGCGCAACATCCTGCTCACGGTGGGCATCTTCGGCACCTCGCTGTTCTACGGCGACGGCGTCATCACGCCGGCGATCTCGGTGCTGTCGGCGATCGAGGGCCTGGAAGTCGTCTCGCCCGCCTTCAAGGACTGGGTCATCCCGCTGACCCTGGTCGTGCTGTTCGGCCTGTTCGCGGTGCAGAAGAACGGCACCACGGGCATAGGCCGCTTCTTCGGCCCGGTCACGCTGGCCTGGTTCGCCATCCTGGCCGTGCTGGGCGTCGCCAACATCGTGCGGCATCCGGAAATCCTCACCGCCATCAGCCCGCACCATGCGCTGGGCTTCATGTTCCGCAACCCCGGCACCACCTTCATCATCCTGGGCGCCGTCGTCCTGTGCGTGACCGGCGCCGAGGCGCTGTACGCCGACCTGGGCCACTTCGGCAAGCGGCCGATCCGCCTGGCCTGGTTCAGCGTGGTCATGCCGGCCCTGACGCTCAACTATTTCGGCCAGGGTGCCCTGCTGCTGGAGCGCCCCGAAGCGGTGAAGAACCCCTTCTTCCTGATGGCGCCCGAATGGGCGACCCTGCCGCTGGTGGTGATGGCCACGGCGGCGACGGTGATCGCCTCGCAGGCCCTGATCACCGGTGCCTTCAGCGTCACCAAGCAGGCCATCCAGATGGGTTACCTGCCGCGCCTGCAAGTCCAGCACACCAGCGTGCGCGAGACCGGCCAGATCTACATTCCCTTCGTCAACTGGAGCCTGTTCGCTGCCATCGTGCTGGCGGTGGTGATGTTCCGCTCGTCGAGCAACCTGGCGGCGGCCTACGGCATCGCGGTGACGCTGGACATGCTGATCACCACCATCCTGACCTTCTTCGTCATCCGCTTCGGCTGGAAGTACCCGCTGTGGCTGTGCATCGCCGCCACCGTCTGGTTCTTCGTGGTTGACCTCGTCTTTTTCGCCTCCAACATGCTCAAGCTGTTTGCCGGCGGCTGGTTCCCGCTGATGATCGGCGGCGTGGTGTTCACGCTGATGATGACCTGGAAGGAAGGCCGGCAGCTGCTCAACGACAAGCTCAAGGCCGATGCGATCGACCTGAACAGCTTCCTGGAGGCGGTCTTCGTGAGCCCGCCGACGCGGGTCGAAGGCACGGCGGTCTTCCTCACGGCCGAGCCCGGCACCGTGCCCAACGCCATGCTGCACAACCTCAAGCACAACAAGGTCCTGCACGAGCACAACCTGTTCGTCACCGTGCGCAGCCACGAGGTGCCGTGGATCGGCATGAACAAGCGGGTGGAGATCGAGTCGCTGGGCCACGATTGCTGGCAGGTGGTGTTGCACTACGGCTTCAAGAACGACCCTGACGTGCCGCGCGCGCTCGAGCAGATCCGGGCCCGCGGCTGCGAGCTCGAGCGCATGAGCACCAGCTACTTTCTGTCGCGCGACAGCGTCATCCCGACCATCGGCAGCGGCATGGCGGGCTGGCGCGAAAAACTGTTCGCCCAGATGCACCACAACGCCAGCGCCGCGGCCGACTTCCTCAACCTGCCCAATAACTCGGTGGTGGAGCTGGGCAGCAAGATCGAGATCTGAGGCCGGCGCCCCGGCGGGCCTTCAGCCCAGACCCAGCATCCGCGCCAGGCTGCGCTCGGGCGTCTCCTGCTGCAGCCGCACGTTGCGCTCGAGCACCTGCAGGTGTTCCTCCATCAGGCGCACCGCGCCCTCGGCGTCGCGCCGCTCGATGCAGCCGACCAGGGCCTCGTGTTCGTCGTGCTCGCAGGAAGCGTTGCCAGGCGGCTCGTACAGCGCCACGATGAGCGAGCAGCGCGAGACCAGCTCGGTCAGGTAGCGTTGCAGCATCTCGTTGCCTGCCACCTCGGCCAACCGCAGGTGGAAGGAGCTGGCCAGCCGGGCCCAGGCCGGCTGGTCGAAGCGGTGCATGGCCTCGTGCTCCTTGCCCATACGCTGGCGCAGGTCGGCGATGTCCTGGGGCGTGGCGTTGCGCACGGCCAGCCGCATGATGGCCGCCTCCAGGGCGCGCCGCGCCTCAAAGATCTGGCGGGTTTCTTCCGGCGTGGGGGAGGCGACGACGGCGCCCTTGTTAGGGCGCAGGTCGACGATGCGGTCGTGCGCCAGCCGCTGCAGCACCTTGCGCACCACCGAGCGGCTGACCTGGAACAGCTCGCACAGGGCCGCTTCCGGCAGCTTGGTGCCGGGCGCCAGGCGCTGGTTCATGACGCCATCGAAGACCGAGCGGTAGATGCGCTCCTCGACGTCGTCGACGCCTTCGTCCACTGGTGGCACGGCAGCTACGCTCATGCGAAGTCCTGCGGCCGTTCGGCGGCCAGCTGGTCCATCTGGCTGGCAATGGCGCCCGGCGTGCACAGCCAGACGCTGCCGGCGTCGCGGGCGCTGGCCAGGGCTTGCAGCGCGCGGCGCAGATGGCGCAGCCGGTAGGGCTGGCCGACGATGTAGGGATGCAGGGCCAGGCCCATCACCAGGGGTTGAACGCGCGCTTGCAGGAGCATTTCCTCCAGATTGTCCACCACCATGTCGGCGAAATCCTTGGCGTCCATCAGCCGGCCCATGACCATGGGGATGTCGTTGAGCTCCTGCGGATAGGGCACGGACCACAGGCGCGCGCCACTGCGCGTGCGCATGGCCACGGGTTGGTCGTCATGGCACCAGTTCAGGGTGTAGCCGTAGCCGGTTTCGGCCAGCAGGTCGGGCGTGACGGCGCTCTCGGAGATCCAGGGCGAGAGCCAGCCGGACGGCGCCGCGCCGCTTTCGGCAGCGATGCGCTTGCGGCAGGCCAGCAGAAGGCCGCGCTCGGCCTCTTCGCTGTACACGCCCTGGCGCTCGGCATTGGTGTGGCCGTGGCCGACGATCTCGTCGCCGCGCGCCACACAGGCCGCCACCAGCTCGGGGCAGTGGTCGTACAGGGCGGTGTTGATGATGGCCGACGAGGGCAGGCCCAGGCTGTCGAACAACTCCAGGCAGCGCCAGGCGCCGACACGGTTGCCGTATTCGCGCCAGCTGAAGTTCAGCACGTCGGGCTGGGGCGAGGGCGGGCCCAGGCAGGCGCCCAGGCCCTCACCAAACGCGAAGTGCTCGATGTTGAAGCCCAGATAGACGGCCAGCCGTGCGCCATTGGGCCAGACCCAGTCGGGGCGGCGGTTGATGGGGCTGTAGCCGAAGCGCCCGTGCTCGGGCAGGGCGCCGGGCCAGACGGGCAGGGTGCTCACAGCGTGGCCAGGCCGGCGCGCACCAGCAGCCATTCGGCGCTGTCGTTCCAGACGTCCATCTCGCAGATCAGGCCATGGCGCACCACATAGCGGTCCACATAGCGGTTGCCCTCGAAGGGCGTGCCGTCCGGCCAGGCGCCGTACAGGGTGCCCAGGCTGTAGACCACGGTTTCTTCGGGCGTGCCGCCGCTCACCACTTCGGTGCGCTCGATCTTCTTCTTGACCCAGGCGTAGCGGCCGCGGTTGAAGGCTGTGGCCTCGGCAGGGTGGCGCATGGCGCGGTTCCCTGTGAAGCGGATCTGCATGCCGGGCGCGACAAGTTCGGCTGCAGCCTCCGGGTCGGGAATCATGTGGCGGCGCAGGTATTCGTCGACCAGGGGGCCGGGCGCGAGGCCGGGTGGGGCGGCAGTTTCTGAAGCGTGGGACATGGATCCTCCGAAGAATCACTGAAATGGTGCACAAGCTGCGATGGTCAGACTGCAGCAAAAGCCATGCCGTTTGTTTACATGGCAGCCAATCAAGTGTCGACAATGATTGTCATGAATTGTAGACATGGCACGGCCCTTGCATTCCCGCAGGCAGTCCGTGGCAGCGCGCCACATTTTTGTGCAGCCTCATTTTTCCGGAGATCGCCATGTCCTTTGCCTTCCGCCCCAATGCCCGCCGCAGCTTCCTGTGCGCCGCCCTTGCCGCCGCCGGCCTGGCCACTTCCGGCACGGCCTTCGCCGCCGACCCGATCAAGATCGGCCTGGTCACCGCCTTGTCGGGCCAGTCGGCCCTGGCCGGCGAGGCCATCACCCGCGGCCTGACCGTGGCCATCGACGAGATCAATGCCAAGGGCGGCCTGCTGGGCGGCCGCAAGCTGGAACTGGTGCGCCGTGACGACGAGGCCAACCCGGCCAAGGGCGTGGTTGCCGCGCGAGAACTGATCTTCAAGGAAAAGGTCGCCGTGCTGTTTGGCGGCCTGGACACGCCGGTGTCCATGGCCATCGTGCCGGTGATCAACCAGGAAAAGACGCCCTTCATGGGCCCCTGGGCCGCGGGCACGCCCATCACCAAGAACGGCGCCAATCCCAACTTCGCCTTCCGCGTCTCGGCCGTCGACGAGATCGTCAATGTGGGCATGCTCGACTACGCGCAGAAGAACTTCAAGAGCAGCAAGTTCGGCATGATCCTGGTCAACAACCCCTGGGGTGAGTCCAACGAAAAGGGCTTGATCGCCGCCCTGGCTGCCAAGAACATGAAGGCCGTGGGCATCGAGAAGTTCGAAGGCAGCGACGTCGACGTCGTGCCCCAGCTGACGCGCCTGAAGGCCGCCGGCGCCGACACCCTGTTCCTGGTCGGCAACGTCGGCCCCTCGGCCCAGGTCGTCAAGTCGCTGGACCGCATGGGCTGGCAGGTGCCCATCGTCTCGCATTGGGGGCCGGCCGGCGGCCGCTTCACCGAGCTGGCCGGCCCGAACGGCAAGAACGTGCACTTCGTCCAGACCTACAGCTTCTTCGGCAAGCAGTCGCCGGTGGGCGAGAAGGTGGTCGCCGCGCTCAAGGCCAAGTACCCCGCCATCAAGGGCCCGGACGACATCACGCCCGCGGTCGGTGTGGCCAACGCCTACGACGGCATGATGCTGGCCGGCCTGGCGATCGCCGCCGCAGGCTCCACCGATGGCGACGCCGTGCGCCAGGGCTTCTACAAGATCGACAAGTACGAAGGCCTGATCAAGACCTACGTCAAGCCGTTCACGCCCGCGGTGCACGACGCGGTGACGGCCAGCGACTACGTCTGGGCCCAGTTCATCGACAACCGCATCCTGCCCGTTGCGTTGGCCAAGTAAGCAGCGCCGATGTTGTTGTCTGCCTGGATCAGCGGGCTGGGGCTCGGGAGCATGTACGGGCTGATGGCCCTGGGCTTCTATGTCACATATGCCGTCTCGGGAACGGTCAACTTCGCCCAGGGCAGCGCAATGATGCTCGGGGCGGTGCTGACCTTCGCTTTTGCCCAGACCCTGGGCTGGCCCATGCTGGCGTCGGCGCTTCTGGCCCTGTGCCTGTGCGCGCTGTACGGCCTGCTGGTCGAGTTGCTGGCGGTGCGGCCTTTCGCCGGGCGCGGCTCCGAGTCCTGGCTGATGGCCACCGTGGCCCTGGGCATCGTGGTGGACAACCTGGTGATGTTCAGCTTCGGCAAGGAGCCGCGCAGCCTGCCCTCCCCACTGGCCGTCACGCCGCTGAAGTTCGGCGAGATGGGGCTGGGCATCTACCCGCTGCAACTGCTGATCCCAGTCGTCGGCCTGGCGCTGGCCGGTGTGCTGCACGCCGTCTCGCGCCGCACCCGCTGGGGCGTGGCCCTGCTGGCCGTGGTGCAAAACCGTGAGGCAGCGCGCCTGATGGGCATCCCCATCAAGCGCGCCGTCGCCGCCTCGTTCGCGCTGTCAGCGCTGTTTGCCGGCATCGCCGGCGTGCTGATCGCGCCGCTGTACAACGTGCATGCCGACATGGGCACGCTGTTCGGCCTGAAAGCCTTTGCGGTCGCCATCCTGGGCGGCATCACCAGCGCCTGGGGCGTGATGCTGGCCGGCTTGCTGTTCGGCACGGCCGAGGCCCTGATCACCGCCACCCTGGGCTCGGGCTACACCCAGATCCTGACCTTCACCCTGGTGATCGTTGCCCTGGCCTTGCGGCCCAATGGCCTGTTCGGCCGCGCCACGCTTCGCAAAGTATGAGCCGTTCCCTGTTGTCCCGCGCGCCGGCTCTGGCGCTGGCTGTCCTCGTCCTGGCGGCCCTGGCGCTGCTGACCAAAGTCAATGGCTACTACGTCTTCGTCATCGCCAACGTCGCCCTGCTGGTCGCGGTCGGCGTCGGCCTGAACGTGCTGCTGGGTCTGAGCGGCCAGGTCTCGTTCGGCCATGTCGGCTTCTACGCCGTCGGCGCCTACACCGTGGCCATCCTGACCAGCAAGTACGGCTGGAGTTTCTGGGCGGCCTGGCCGCTGGCGGCCCTGATTGCTTCGGCCCTGGGTGCGTTGCTGGCGCTGCCGGCGCTGCGCGCGCGCGGGCCTTACCTGGCGATGATCACCATCGCCTTTGGTTTCATCATCGAGCACGCCATCGTCGAGGCGCGCGGCCTGACCGGCGGCCAGAACGGCATCATGGGCGTGGCCGCGCCCTCGCTGTTCGGCCTGGCCAGCGGTGAGCGCGCTGCCGCCATGCTGGCCGTGCTGCTGGCTGCGGCGCTGCTGGTGGCGTTTGCCCTGCTCTCTCGCGGCACCTGGGGCGCGGCCCTGCGCGCGGTGCGCGACAGCGAAACGGCGGCCGAGTCGGTGGGCCTGCGCCCGCTGGTGGTCAAGACCGTGGCCTTTGCCGTCTCGGCCGCCTGTGCCGGCGCGGCCGGCGGCTTGTTTGCTCCGCTGTCGGGCTTTGTGACGCCGCAGGCCTTTGGCTTTCTGCAGTCCATCCTGTTCGTGCTGGTGGTGATGATCGGCGGCGCTGGTTCGGTGGCCGGTCCGCTGGTGGGCGCGCTCATCGTCGGCCTCTTGCCCGAGGTCCTGGCCAGCCTGGAGGAATACCGGCTGCTGTTGTTCGGTGCCTTGCTGCTGGTCGTGCTGTGGGTGGCGCCCAATGGCGCGGCCGGCCTGTGGCGGCCCAAGCCCCAGGCCGAAGCACTGCCCGCCGCGGCAGGCGATGTGCCCCTGCTGCGGCCCGAAGCCGGCCCCGCCCTGGTGGCGCAGGACCTGGGCATGCAGTTTGGCGGCGTGCGCGCCGTCCAGGGCCTGGCCTTCGAGGCCCAGCCCGGGCGCATCACCAGCTTGATCGGCCCCAACGGCGCCGGAAAGACCACGGCGCTGAACATGCTCAGCGGCTTTTACACGCCGACCTCGGGCGGCTTCGCGCTGGGCGCCCAGGCCTTGCAAGGCCTGCCGGCCTTTCGCATTGCGCGTGCCGGCATCGCGCGCAGCTACCAGACCTCGCAGCTGTTCGGCAGCCTGAGCGTGCTGGACAACGTGTCGCTGGCCCTGGGCCGCGGCACGCTGGGCCCGCTGCTGGGCGCGGCCCGGCTGCGCGCCGGCGCCACGCGCGCGCGGGCCGCCCAGCTGCTGGCCTTTTGCGGCTACGCGGGGGCGCTGGAAACGCCGGCGGCCGATCTGGCGCACGTGGACCGGCGCCTGGTGGAGATCGCCCGTGCGCTGGCCACCTCGCCGCGCATGCTGCTGCTGGACGAGCCGGCCGCCGGCCTCTCGCGCGAGGACAAGGACGCTCTTGCAGCGCTGCTCCAACGCATCGCCGCGCAGGACATCGGCGTGCTGCTGGTGGAGCACGACATGGAGCTGGTGATGGGCGTGTCCCATCACGTGGTGGTGATCGACGCCGGCCAGCGCCTGGCGGTGGGTGATGTCGCCGCAGTGCAGGCCAACCCCGCCGTGCGCGCCGCCTACCTGGGCGAGTCGCTGGAGCTGTCGGGCAATGCGCAGGCCCGTGCGCCCCTGGCCGAGGACGCGACCGAGCTGCTGGGCGTCGGCGAGCTGCGCACCGGCTATGGCGCCGGGCCGGTATTGCATGGCATCTCGCTGAGCGTGCGGCCCGGCGAGATGGTGGCCCTGCTGGGCGCCAACGGTGCGGGCAAGTCCACGCTGATGCGTGCGCTGGCCGGCTTGCACCGGCCGGTGCAGGGCGGCATCCACCTGGCAGGGGTGGAGCTCGCTG
The DNA here is from genome assembly GCF_936925435.1 of uncultured Ramlibacter sp. Classification (GTDB taxonomy): domain Bacteria; phylum Pseudomonadota; class Gammaproteobacteria; order Burkholderiales; family Burkholderiaceae_C; genus Ramlibacter. The sequence continues at coordinate 28,521 of NZ_CAKZHQ010000045.1, forward strand.
CGCTGCCGGCCGAACGCATCGTGGCCCAGGGCCTGGCCCTGGTGCCCGAGGGCCGCCAGGTCTTCCCCGAGCTGAGTGTGCTGGACAACCTGCGCCTGGGCGCCTTCCTCGACGGCCGCGGCATCGAGGCGCGCACCGAGCAGATGTTGGTGCGCTTTCCGCGCCTGCGCGAGCGCCTGCAGCAGCGCGCCGGCCTGCTGTCCGGCGGCGAGCAGCAGATGCTGGCAGTGGCGCGCGGCCTGATGTCGCAGCCGCGCCTGCTGCTGCTGGACGAGCCTTCGCTGGGCCTGGCGCCCAAGGTCATCGCCGACCTGTTTGCCGCGCTCGATGGCCTGCGCCAGGAGGGCATCACCGTGCTGCTGGTCGACCAGATGGCGGCGCTGGCGCTGGCGCTGGCCGACCGCGCCTATGTCATCGAGGGTGGCCGCATCGTCGCGCAGGGCACGGCCGCTGAAATCGCCGCCGATGGCACGCTGGCGCGGGCTTACCTCGGAGCGGGCTGACTTTCATCGGGGCGCCGCCACGCTGGGATACCATGGTCGCAAGGAGGAGAGATGGCATTTCGTCTCAACATCACGCGTTCGCCCAGGATGGCGGCGGCCCAGGTCACGGCCCTGGCCTCGCACGAGGAGGCGCAGGAGATCGTGATGGCCATCGCCGAGCAGACCCGTGAGCACGGAGACAAGCGCTTGCTGATCGACCTGACCGATTTCGTCGGCACGCTCGACATCGACAGCCACCGCTGGGCGGGAGAGCTGGTCTTTCGCCACCTGTCGCACCTGGAGCGCATCGCCTCCCTGGTGCCCGAGGACAAGATCACCCGCGTCAGCGAGCAGACCGCCCAGGCCCATGGCGTGCAGCTGCGCGTCTTCGCCGAAATCACTTCCGCGGTGGAGTGGCTGATCGCGCCGCTGTAGGGGCTTTTGCAGGCCGTGTTGCTACAGTGCGGCCGATGCATAGCCTTCTGGCCGCCCTGCTGTTCTCCGTCGCCTTGGCGGGGCCTGCAGGCGCACAAACGCAGGACCGGCCGCCTCTGCCGGAACTGCTGCAACGGGCGGGTGCCGCCAACAGCCGCGGCGCCCCCGACCTGGTGGCCCTGGACGTCTCCCCGACACGCGGCCAGCAGCAGCCGTTCTTTCGCGCCGTGATGGCCGCGCCGCTGGTTGCGCCCTACCGCGCCGGCGTGTTGGGAGATTCCTTCCGGGGCGCGGTGGGATCGCCGCGGGAACTGATCGGCCGGGCGGGAGCGCTCTCTGGCGCGCGGCTGCAGCGCCCGGCCGACTTCGGGATGGCCGCCATCGAAGCCCGGCTGGGCGCCGCGCCCGACCCGCTGGCGGCAGGCCTTGCGTGGATGGCTTCGACGCCGGCGGGCGCTGGATGGGTGCCGGTGTTGCCCGACGAGGCACAACTGCGTGGCCCCTTGCGCTACGAACTCGCACGCGTTCTCGCCGCCATGGCGCAGCCGCATGCGTTCCTGCAGCGCGCTTTCGCACGCTTTCCCCCGGGCGTGACGCCGCAACTGTTGCGCCGGCAGGCGCTGGACGGCCAGCTCACCCAGTTCGAGATGCCGGACTACCGGCAATTGCTGCCGCTCATCGAGCATGAAGCCGTCCTGGCCGGCATGCTCGATCTGGTGGGCGCCGTCGAACGCCTGCAGCGTTTCGTGAAGAGCGAGGCGGCGCTGCCTTCGCTTGCCTGGTCGCTGCAGACACCGTTAGGCCGGATCGTCGTCGACACGAGCGGCCAGAACAATCGCCACCTGCTCAAAGATGCGCTGTTGGTGCTGGACGTGGGCGGCGACGACGAGTACGAATTCCTGGCCCCGGGCGACACCCATGCCATCAGCGTGCTCCTGGACCACCGCGGCAACGACCGGTATGCGACGGCGGCTGCCGGCGCAGACCCGTCGAGCGCCACGCTCGGCTACGGCATCCTGTGGGACACGGAAGGCGACGACCGTTACCAGGGAACCGGGCAAGCGCAGGCGTCCGCGCTCTTCGGCGCGGCCTTGCTGGTCGACGGCGGCGGCAGCAACCGCTTCGCGGCAAGCAGCCATTCGCAGGCGCACGCGATTGGCGGTGTGGCGGTGCTGGTCAGCGGCAGCGGCGACGACGCGTTCACCGCGCAAACCTACTCGCAGGCCACGGGCGGCCCGGGGGGCGCCGCGGTGCTGGTTGATACCGGCGGCGATGACCGTTACACGCTGGGCAACGTGCCGCTGGTCCGGCCCTCTCCTCAGTTGCCGGACCACAACGTCTCGATGGGGCAGGGTGCCGGTTACGGAATGCGCGGGGTCTTCTTCGACGGGCGCTCCACCGCCGGAGGGATCGGCATGCTGCTGGACCTGGCGGGCAACGACCGCTATGAGGCGCAGGTCTTCGCGCAAGGCGTCGGCTACCACGAGGGCCTGGGCATGCTGCTGGACGACGGCGGCAACGACCACTTCGAAGCGGCCTGGTACGCGATGGGCGCCGGCGTGCACCACGCCGCAGGGATCCTCCTCAAGCGCGGCACCGGCAACGACGTCTACCGCGCGAGCCACGAGATGGCGCTGGGCGCCGCGAACGACCTGTCGGTTGGCGTGTTTGTGGACGAGGACGGACACGATGAGTACGCCGTCGGCCAGTTGGGCCTGGGGACCTCGCACGCGAACGGCACCGGCATCTTTGTCGACGCCGCAGGGAACGATCGCTACACCGTCATGTCGGCCACATGCCGTGCGCTGGGCGCCGCTTACATGCACGAGTGGGGCAACGCGCGGGAGACTTTGCCGGCCCTGGGCCTGTTCATCGATCTCGGCGGCGCCGACAGCTACCCGGCGCATTGCGCTCGCGTGGCGAACAACAGCCTTTGGGCCGGCCCGCGCGCCTGGCCCCAGCTGGATCTGCGCAGCGAGGCCGCAGCCGGCGCGGACGGGCAATGGCCGCTGCCGTTTGCGCTGCGCCTGCTGACCCAGCCAGCGACACCTGCGGCAGCGCGCTGACAAAATCCCCCCATGGGTTTTTTCCGCGACGTCAATCTTTCCGCCCTGACCGCCGGCTTTGTTGCCGTGCTGGTGGGTTTCACCAGTTCGGTCGCCATCGTCTTCCAGGCGGCACAGGCCTTCAACGCCACGCCGGAGCTGATCTCCTCCTGGATGTGGGCGCTCGGTCTGGGCATGGGCCTGTGTTCGGCCATTCCCTCGCTGGTGCTCAAGAAGCCGGTGATGGTGGCCTGGTCGACGCCGGGCGCGGCGGTGCTGGCCACGGCCGGCCTGGCCGGCGGCTTTTCCATGGCCGAAGCCGTGGGCGCCTTCCTGGTCTGCGGTGCCTTGATCGTGCTGTTCGGCGCCACCGGCTGGTTCGAGAAGTTGATGAATCGCATCCCGATGGCGATTGCGTCTGCCCTGCTGGCCGGCGTGCTGGCGCGCTTTGGCCTGCAGGCCTTTGCTGCCGCCCAGACCGCCTTGCCCCTGGTGCTGCTGATGCTGGCCACCTACTTGGTGGCACGCCGCGCCGCACCGCGCTATGCCGTGGTGCTGACCCTGGTGGTGGCCATCGCGTTCGTGGCGGCGCGCGGCGAGATGGCATGGTCGCGCGTCACGTTCGCACCGGCCATGCCGGTGTTCACCATGCCGCAGTTCAGCTTTGCCGCCCTCACCAGCCTGGCGCTGCCGCTGTTCGTCGTGACCATGGCCTCGCAGAACCTGCCGGGTGTGGCGGCCATCCAGGCCGCCGGCTACCAGATGCCGATTTCGAAGCTGATCACCGTCACTGGGCTGGCCATGCTGCTGCTGGCGCCCTTTGGCGCCTTTGCCCTGTGCCTGTCAGCCATCACCGCCGCCATCTGCATGGGCCGCGAGGCCCACGAAGATCCGGCCAGGCGCTACACCGCGGCCGTCTGCTGCGGCGCTCTCTATGTGCTGATCGGCGTTTTCGGCACGGCCGTCACCGGCGTGCTCACCGCCTTCCCCAAGGAGCTGGTGGTGGCCATCGCCGGCCTGGCCCTGCTGGGCACCATCGGTGGTGGCCTGGCCACGGCGCTGCGCGAGGAGGCGCACCGCGAGGCCGCGCTCATCACCTTCCTGGTCACGCTCAGCGGCGTGGCAATAGCCGGAGTCGGTTCGGCGTTTTGGGGCGTGGTCGCGGGCGCGCTCGCTCTTTTTGTGCAACAGTACCGGCGTCCCAGAGAAGCATCCTGATGAACATCCTCTTTATTGCCGACCCGCTCGCATCCTTCAAGACCTACAAGGACACGACCTTCTCGATGATGCGCGAGGCGCAGCGGCGCGGCCACCGCATTGCCGCCTGCGGCCCGCAGGACATCGCCTGGCGCTCCGGCGGCCTGGTGCAGGCCGCGGTGCGCGAGATCACGCTCACCGGCGAAGCCGACGACTGGTTCCGTGAGACCGGCACGCCGGTCAAGGCGCTCAAGGACTACGACGCCGTGCTGATGCGCAAGGACCCGCCGTTCGACAGCGAGTACTTTTACGCCACCCACCTGCTGGAACAGGCTGAGCGCGAGGGCGCGCGCGTCTTCAACAAACCGGCGGCGCTGCGCGACCATCCGGAAAAGCTGGCCATCATGGAGTTCGCGCAGTACATCGGCCCGACCCTGGTCACGCGCAGCGCCGATGAAGTGCGGCGCTTTCACGCCGAGCATGGCGACATCATCCTCAAGCCCCTGGACGGCATGGGCGGCATGGGCATCTACCGGGTCAAGGCCGACGGCCTGAACCTGGGCTCAATCACCGAGACGCTCAACCGCGACGGCGCCACCAGCCTGATGGTGCAGAAATTCCTGCCAGAGATCGCCGCCGGCGACAAGCGCATCCTCATCATCGGCGGCAAGCCTGTGCCGTTTTCGCTGGCGCGCATCCCGCAGGGCAGCGAGGTGCGCGGCAATCTGGCAGCCGGTGGCAAGGGCGTGGCCCAGCCGCTGTCGGCGCGCGACCTGGAGCTGGCGAACGCCGTGGGCCCGGTGCTGGCGGCGCGCGGCCTGCTGCTGGTGGGGCTGGACGTGATCGGCAGCAGCATCACCGAGATCAACGTCACCAGCCCGACCTGCTTCCAGGAAATCCACGACCAGGCGGGCTTCGACGTGCCGGCCATGTTCGTCGATGCGCTGGAAGCGGCGATTTCGGCAAAATAGGCCTGTAGCCAGCGTCCAGTGGACCTGGGATGCTCCTGAAACAGGAGCGTTTCAGGCGTTGACGCCGTCCACGAAGACCCGCAGCTCACCCGGCGAAAACTGGGTCCAGGTCTCGTCCGTGGTCAGCGGCGCCGTCACCACCACGGCCACCCTGTCCTGCGGCGTGGTGTTGCGGGCGAAGTCGATCGACAGGTCTTCGTCGGCCAGATGCGCGTGGGCGAAAGGGTGCTTGCGCTCGACGAAGAACAGGCTGGTCGAGCAGTGCGCCCACAGGGCCTGGCCATTGGACAGCATGAAGTTGAAGGTGCCGTGCCTGGCGATCTGCGGCGCCAGCTCGCGCAGGGTCAGGGTCAGCTCGTGCACGCTGGGCACGGAAGCATGCGACTTGGCCATCTCCTGCATGATCCAGCAGAAGGCGCGCTCGCTGTCGGTCGTGCCCACCGGCCGGAAGCCCGCGTGCAGGCGCGGCTGGAAGTCCTTCAGGTCGCCGTTGTGGGCGAACACCCAGTAGCGGCCCCACAGCTCGCGCACGAAGGGGTGGCAGTTCTCCAGCGCCACCTGGCCCTGGGTGGCCTTGCGGATGTGGGCGATGACGTTGCGGCTCTTGATCGGGTAGCGGCGGATCAGCTCGGCCACCGGCGAGTCGAAGGCCGCCGCCGGATCGACGAAGTGGCGCAGCCCGTGGCCCTCGAAGAAGGCGATGCCCCAGCCGTCGGCATGGTGGTCGGTGCGGCCGCCGCGCTGGGCAAAGCCGGTGAAGCTGAAGGTCACGTCGGTCGGCGTGTTGCAATTCATTCCAAGAAGCTGGCACATGGCGTCATTGTCCCGCGGCCGGGCGCTGCGGTCGCAGCTGCCAGGCCGCCACGATCGCCAGGCAGCACAGCGCGGCGAGGAAGAAAAAGGATTCGTTGAAGGCCGCCAGCCGCGCCGGACTGGTGTCCGGGTTGGCCAGCGAGTCGCCGTGCACCGCGAGTCGCCACTCCAGCACGATGCCGCACAGGCTGACGCCGGCCGCGCCGCCGAGCATGCGCAGGAAGCTGATGGCGCTGGCGCCGAAGGGCACCAGGTCCTTGTCCAGCGAGCGCAGCGCGCCCAGGTTGAGCGAGGGCAGGATGAAGCCCAGGCCGATGCGGCCCAGCACGGCCCAGGCCACCAGCAGGCCCAGCGACGCCGACAGCCCCACGGTCGGCATCAGCGCAAACGAAGCTGCCAGAAGCACCAGGCCGGTGGTCACCAGCACATAGGTCGGTACGCGGTTCGTCATCCGCGCCACGCCGGGGATGGTGAAAGCCAGCACCAGGCCGGCCGGCAGCAAGATGGTGCCCACGTGCGAGGCCGACAGCTTGAGGCCCAGCAGCATGTAGACCGGCAGCAGATAGGTCGAGCCGAACAGCGCCGTGCCATAGATGAAGGAGACGATGCTGCCCATGGCAAAGGTGCGGTGGCCGAACAGCTGCAGGTTCATCAGCGGTTCGCGGCCGCTGGAGAGCATGCGCTTTTGCCACCAGATGAAGGTCACCAGGGCGCCGGCCGCCGCCACTAGCAGGGCCGTGGCCTGCAGCATTGAGTCGCCGTGCAGTTCGACCAGGCCATTGAGCAGGCACAGCGTGCCACCGGCGCCCAGCAGCGCGCCGCGCCAGTCCAGCGCGGCGCCGCGCTCGGCCGCCTCACCGCCAGGCGCGCTGCTGGGCACGAACTTCAGCGCCAGCCAGATCGCAGTCAGGCAGAAGGGCACGACCATGAAGAAGATCGAGCGCCAGCCGAACAAGTCCACCAGCACGCCGCCTATGCTCGGGCCAATGGCCGGCGCCAGCACCACGCCCATGCCGAACAGGCCGCCGGCCTTGCCCTGCTCGCTGGGTTCGAAGGCCCGCATCATGATGATGGCCGGGATGGGTTGCACCGCGCCGGCCGCCAGGCCCTCGGCCACGCGCGCCGCCAGCACCAGGCTGAAGTTGTCGGCCAGGCCGCCGGCGATGCCGCCCGCCATCAGCAGCACCATGGTGCCCAGGTAGGTCTTGCGGTAGCCGAAACGCGCCAGCAGCCAGGGCGTGGTCAGCATGGCCACCGTCATCGCCACCATGAAGCCGGAGCTGACCCACTGCACTCGCTCCTGGCCCAGCACGAAATGCTGGCTCAGTCCCGGGATGGCGACGTTGATGATGGTCGAGGACATGATGGAGGCCATGGTGCCGACCATCACCGACAGCATCAGCAGCCAGCGGTAGCGCGGGCCGTAGCGCGCGCTCAGGGCCTGCAGGCTGGAGGAGGGGTCGCTCACGCGGCCGCCGTCCCGGCCGTGGCGCAGGCCCGGCAGATGCAGGCCAGGCCGCGCGCGGCGCTCGGGATCTGCAGCAGAACCGCACGCTGAAAATCCACCTGCATGCACCAGCAGGGCGGCTGCTCCTGACCTGTCACGCGCGCCGCCTCCATGGCGCAGCCATTGGCCTGGCCGCACAGCGGGCAATGGCGCGGGTCGGTGACCGGGGCTGGGGCAGTCATGCGGCCAGTTTAGCCGCGCGTCCAGCGCGCCGGGGTGGCGCGACGGTGCCGCAGGCCATCCAGGCAGAATGCGGGCGGAACAGCGCAATCCGACAACAGGAGGAGGTCCGCATGGGCAACAACAGCCACCCGAACCAGTTCGCGCTGCTGCGCCAGCGCCGGTTCGCGCCGTTTTTCTGGACGCAGTTTGCCGGCGCGGCCAACGACAACCTGTTCAAGTTCGCCTTCACCGTGATGGTGACCTACCAGCTGCAGGTGGCCTGGCTGCCGCCGGCGCTGGCCGGCCTGGTGATCGGCGCGCTGTTCATCCTGCCCTTTCTGCTGTTTTCGGCGACCAGCGGCCAGCTCACGGACAAGCACGACAAGACGGCGGTGATCCGCTTCGTCAAGAACCTGGAGATCGCCATCATGCTGTTCGCGGCGGCGGGCTTCTGGCTGGACAACGTGGCCGTGCTGCTGGCCTGCACCTTTCTGATGGGCCTGCACTCCACCCTGTTCGGGCCGGTGAAATTCGCCTACCTGCCGCAGGTGCTGGACGAGCGCGAGCTCACGGGCGGCAACGGCATGGTGGAAATGGGCACCTTCGTGGCCATCCTGCTGGGCAGCGTGGCCGGCGGCCTGATCGTGGCCATCCCCGAGGTCGGCCGCCGGGACGTGGGAATCGCCTGCGTGCTGCTGGCGCTGCTCGGACGGGTGGCCGCGCAGGCCATTCCGCCGGCACCGGCCACCGACCCGGGCCTGAAGATCAACTGGAACCCCTTCACCGAGACCTGGCGCAACCTCAAGCTGGCGCACGGCAACCTGGTGGTGTTCCGCTCGCTGCTGGGCATCAGCTGGATGTGGTTCTTCGGCTCGGTCTTCCTCAGCCAGTTCCCCAGCTTCGCCAAGGAGGTGCTGCACGGCGACGAACATGTTGCTTCCCTGCTGCTGGTGGTGTTTTCCGTCGGCATCGGCACGGGTTCGTTGCTGTGCGAGGTGCTGTCGCGCCGCCACGTGGAGATCGGCCTGGTGCCGTTGGGCGCGATCGGCATGAGCGTGTTCGCGATCGATCTGTGCTTTGCCTCGCGCGGCCTGGCCTTGCCGGCGGACGCGGCCTTCAGCCTGGCGCAGTTTCTGGCGGTGCCGGCCCACTGGCGGGTGATGGCCGACCTGGCCCTGCTCAGCCTGTTCGCCGGCCTGTACAGCGTGCCCATGTACGCGCTGATCCAGCTGCGCGCCCAGCCCACGCACCGGGCCCGCATCATCGCCGCCAACAACATCCTCAACGCCTTGTTCATGATCGCCAGCGCGGTCATCGCCGGCGCGCTGCTGCACGCCGGCCTGAGCATCGCGCAGATTTTCCTGCTGGTCGGCCTGGCCAATGCGCTGGTGGCCGTCTACATCTTCGCCCTGGTGCCCGAATACCTGCTGCGTTTCGTGGCCTGGGTGCTGTCGCGCCTGGTCTACCGCTTCAAGGTGCAGGGCGACGAGCACATCCCGGTGGCGGGTGCGGCCATCCTGGTGTGCAACCACGTGAGCTTTGTCGATGCCGTTCTGCTGATGGCGGCCAGCCCGCGGCCCATCTGTTTTGTCATGGACCACCGCATTTTCCGCACGCCGGTGCTGGGCTGGTTCTTTCGCCTGGCCAAGGCCATCCCGATCGCGCCGCAAAAGGAGGATCCTGCCGTGTACGAGGCGGCCATCCAGCGCGCCGCCCAGGTGCTGCGGGACGGCGACCTGCTGGCGATCTTTCCGGAGGGCTCGATCACGCGCGACGGGCAGCTGCAGGAGTTCAAGGGCGGCATCATGAAGATCCTGGAGCACCAGGGCGCGCCCGTCGTGCCCATGGCCCTGACCAACCTGTGGGGCTCATTCTTCAGCCGGATCGAGAAGGGCGGCGCCATGGTGCGGCCGTTTCGCCGAGGCCTGTTCAACCGGGTCGGTCTGAACGTCGGCGAGCCCCTGAGCGCGCAGGACGTGCAGCCGCAGGGCCTGCATTCGCAGGTGGCGCGGCTGCTGGCAGCCTGATGCCTCAGACGCCGCGGGCGCGGTCCTGCTTGAACTGCTGGACAAAGGCCGCGAAGGCGCCGGCGTCCAGCGCGGCGCGCACTTCGCGCATCAGGTTCAGGTAGTAGTGCAGGTTGTGGATGCTGGCCAGCATGGGCGCCAGCATCTCGCCGCAGCGCTCCAGATGGTGCAGGTAGGCCCGACTGAATCCACCGGATACCGTGCCGTCGGGCGCTGTCGTGCCCTTGCAGGTGTAGCAAGTGCAGGTGGTGTCCAGCGGCTGCTCGTCGCTGCGGTGCCGCGCGTTGCGCAGCTTGAGGTCACCGAAACGGGTGAACAGGTGGCCGTTGCGCGCGTTGCGCGTGGGCATGACGCAGTCGAACATGTCCACGCCCTGGGCCACGCCCTCGACCAGATCTTCCGGCGTGCCCACGCCCATCAGGTAGCGCGGCTTGTGGGCCGGCAGGCGCTGCGGCGTGTGGGCCATGATGCGAAGCATCTCCGGCTTGGGCTCGCCGACGCTGACGCCGCCCACGGCGTAGCCGGGAAAATCCATCTCCACCAGCGCGTCCAGGGACTCCTGGCGCAGGTGTTCGAACATGCCGCCCTGGACGATGCCGAACAGGGCGTTGGGGTTTTCCAGCCGGGCGAACTCCGTCTTGCAACGTTCGGCCCAACGCCGGCTCAACTCCATCGAGACGCGGGCCTCGGACTCGGTCGTCAGGTGGCCCTTGGTGTCGTAGGGCGTGCACTCGTCAAACTGCATGACGATGTCGCTGTTGAGCGTCGTCTGGATCTGCATCGAGATCTCGGGCGTGAGGAACAGGCGGTCGCCGTTGACCGGTGAGGCGAACTTCACGCCTTCCTCGCTGATCTTGCGCATCTCGCCCAGGCTCCAGACCTGGAAGCCGCCTGAGTCGGTCAGGATGGGCTTGTTCCAGCCCTCGAAGCGGTGCAGGCCGCCGAACTGCTGGACCACGTCCAGGCCCGGCCGCATCCACAGGTGGAAGGTGTTGCCCAGGATGATCTGGGCGCCCATGTCGTGCAGGGACTGGGGCGTGACGCCCTTGACCGTGCCATAGGTGCCCACCGGCATGAAGATGGGGGTCTCCACCACACCGTGGTTCAGGGTCAGCCGGCCGCGCCGGGCCAGGCCTTCGGTGCCCAACAAATCAAACTTCAGCATGGGGTCAATTGTCGCGCATGCGCCTTGCGTCGGCGCGGTCCAGCAGCATGGCGTCGCCGTAGCTGAAGAAGCGGTAACGCTGGTCAATGGCGTGGCGGTACAGGTCCATCACCCGGTCGTAGCCGGCAAAGGCGCTGACCAGCATCATCAGGGTGGACTTGGGCAGGTGGAAGTTGGTGAGCAGCCGATCCACCACCTGGAACTGGAAACCCGGCGTGATGAAGATGGCGGTGTCGCCCTGGGCCTGGCCCGACTGCGCCCACGACTCCAGCGTGCGCACCGTGGTCGTGCCCACGGCCACCACCCGGCCGCCGCGCGCGCGCACCTGCGCCAGCGCGGCCTGCGTCGCCTCAGGCACCTGGTAGCGCTCGCTGTGCATGCGGTGCTCGGCGATGTTCTCGGTCTTGACCGGCTGGAAGGTGCCGGCGCCCACATGCAGGGTGACGCTGGCACGCTGCACGCCGCGCGCCTCCAGCGCATCGAGCAGGGCCTGGTCGAAGTGCAGGGCGGCCGTTGGTGCCGCCACCGCGCCGGGATGGCGCGCGAACACGGTCTGGTAACGCTGCGCATCGTCTGCCGAATCTGTGTGCGTGATGTACGGGGGCAGCGGCACGTGCCCGTGCTGCTCCATCAAGGCGTAGGGGTCGGCACTCAGCTCGAAGCGAAACAGCGGGCCGTCATCCTGCGGCCAGCGGCCCACCAGGGTTGCGGTGAAGCCCCCCACCATCTGCAGCACCGTGCCCAGCGGCGGCTTCTTGCTCACCTTCATGTGGGCCACGACTTCCCGGCCCTGCACCACCCGCTCGACCAGCAGTTCCAGCTTGCCGCCGGTGGGCTTCTCACCGAACAGGCGGGCATTGACCACCCGCGTGTCGTTGAACACCAGCAGGTCGCCCGGCGCCAGCAGGCCGGGCAGCTCGCGGAAGATGCGGTCGATGGGCGTGGCGCCCCGGCCATCGAGCAGGCGCGAGCCGCTGCGTTCGGTTGCGGGGTGCTGGGCGATCAGCTCGGGGGGGAGGGCGAAGTCGAAGTCGCCGAGAGTGAAGTTGCGCATGCTTGAGGGCTGGACGAGCCCGTTCCAAGTGGAAAAGAAAGAGCGGGCAGAATTGTCCCATGCCCGTTGCCAAGGAGATGTCCGCCCCGCAGAAAGCCTTGCTCAAGATGGGCCTGGCGCGCGACATCGACCTGGCCCTGCACCTGCCGCTGCGCTACGAGGACGAGACCCGCATCGTGCAACTGCGCGATGCGCGCGAGGGCGAGACGGTGCAGATCGAGGCCATGGTCACCCACAGCGAGATCGCTTTCCGGCCGCGCCGCCAGCTGCTGGTGACGGTCGACGATGGCAGCGACACCTGCCAGCTGCGCTTCCTGAACTTCTATCCCTCGCAGCAAAAGGCGCTGGCGGTGGGCGCGCGCCTGCGCATCCGCGGTGAGCTCAAGGGCGGCTTCCTGGGCTGGCAGATGGTCCATCCCACCTGCCGCAGCGCCAGCGGCGAGCTGCCTGGCGCGCTGACGCCGGTCTATCCAACCGTGGCGAGCCTGCCCCAGGCTTACCTGCGCAAGGCGGTGTTGGGTGGCTTGGGGCGGGCCGACCTCTCGGATAGCTTTCCGGCCGATGTTCCCTATTCAATCGGCCGTGAGCCCCCGTGGAATCTGCCAAAGGCGCTATCATTTTTGCATCAACCCGCGCCTGACGTGTCACTCGCCGCGCTGGAAGACCGCAGCCACCCGGCCTGGCAGCGCCTGAAGGCCGAGGAGTTGCTGGCGCAGCAGCTGTCGCAGCTGCAAAGCAAGCGCGAGCGTGCCATGCTGCGCGCCCCGGCCCTGTTGGCCGAGCAGGGCGGCCTGCAGGAGCAACTGCTGGCGGCCCTGCCTTTCCAGCTCACGCCGGCGCAGCGGCGCGTCTGCGAGGAGATCGCGCGCGACCTGGGGCGCGAGGTGCCCATGCACCGCCTGCTGCAAGGCGACGTGGGCTCGGGCAAGACCGTGGTGGCTGCGCTGGCCGCAGCGGTGTCCATCGATGCCGGCTGGCAGTGCGCCCTGATGGCGCCCACCGAGATCCTGGCGGAACAGCATTTCCGCAAGCTCATTGGCTGGCTGGAGCCGCTGCTGGCGCCGCGCGGCCTGCGCGTGGCTTGGCTGACCGGCAGCCAGAAGAAAAAGGAGCGGACGCAGATGCTGGAGCTGGTCGCCAGTGGCGAGGCCGCCCTGGTGGTGGGCACCCATGCCGTGATCCAGGAGCAGGTGCGGTTCAAGGCCCTGGCCCTGGCCGTGATCGACGAGCAGCACCGTTTCGGTGTCGCCCAGCGGCTGGCGCTGCGTTCCAAGATGCAGCCGGTGGCCGGTGCGCAGCGCGAGCCCCACCTTCTCATGATGTCGGCCACGCCCATCCCGCGCACCCTGGCCATGAGCTACTACGCCGACCTCGATGTCTCGACCCTCGACGAACTGCCGCCGGGCCGCACGCCGGTGGTGACCAAGCTGGTGGCCGACAGCCGGCGCGACGAGGTGACCGAGCGCATCCGCGCCCAGCTGGCGCAAGGCCGCCAGGTCTATTGGGTCTGCCCGCTGATCGAGGAGAGCGAGGCGCTGGACCTGACCAATGCCACGGCCACCCATGAGGCCTTGAGCGCCGCCTTGCCCGGCGTCATGGTGGGCCTGCTGCACTCGCGCATGCCGGTGGCGGAAAAGAAGACGGTGATGGCGCTGTTCAACGGTGGCCAGATGGGCGTGCTGGTGTCCACCACCGTGATCGAAGTCGGCGTCGACGTGCCCAACGCCTCGCTGATGGTGATCGAGCACGCCGAGCGCTTCGGCCTGTCGCAGCTGCACCAGCTGCGCGGCCGCGTCGGCCGGGGCGCAGCGGCCTCGGCCTGCGTGCTGCTGTACGCCGCCGGCGACAACGGCCGCCTGGGCGAGACGGCGCGTGCGCGCCTGAAGGCCATGGCGGAAACCGCCGACGGCTTCGAGATCGCCCGGCGCGACCTGGACATCCGCGGTCCCGGCGAGTTCCTGGGCGCGCGCCAGTCGGGCGCCCCCCTGCTGCGCTTTGCCGACCTGGCCACCGACGGCCATCTGCTGGAATGGGCGCGCGCGCTGGCGCCTGCCATGCTCGACGAGCACCCCGAATTGGCCCGCAAGCACACGGCACGCTGGTTGGGAGGAAAATCCGAGTTCCTGAAAGCCTAGAGCCATGACCCTGACCGAACTCAAATACATCGTCGCCGTCGCGCGCGAGAAGCATTTCGGCAAGGCGGCCGAGGCCTGCTACGTCTCGCAGCCCACGCTGTCGGTGGCGATCAAGAAGCTGGAAGAGGAACTGGAGGTCAAGCTGTTCGAGCGCAGCGCCAACGAGGTGACGGTCACTCCGCTGGGCGAGGACATCGTGCGCCAGGCCCAGAGCGTGCTGGAGCAGGCGGCCAGCATCAAGGAGATCGCCAAGCGCGGCAAGGACCCGCTGGCCGGACCGCTCAAGCTGGGCGTGATCTACACCATCGGTCCCTACCTGCTGCCCGACCTGGTGCGCCAGGCGATCGACCGCAACCCGCAGATGCCGCTGATGCTGCAGGAGAACTTCACCGTGCGCCTGCTGGAGATGCTGCGCACCGGCGAGATCGACTGCGCCATCATGGCCGAGCCCTTTCCCGACACCGGCCTGGCGATGGCGCCGCTGTACGACGAGCCCTTCCTGGCGGCCGTGCCGGCCAGCCATGCTTTCGCGGCGCGCAAGACCATCACCTCGCAGGAGCTCAAGAGCGAGACCATGCTGCTGCTGGGCACGGGCCACTGCTTTCGCGACCACGTGCTCGAGGTCTGCCCCGAGTTCGCGCGCTTTTCCAGCAACGCCGAGGGCATCCGCAAGAGCTTCGAGGGCTCATCGCTGGAGACCATCAAACACATGGTGGCCGCCGGCATGGGCGTGACCCTGGTGCCGCGGCTGTCGGTGCCCAAGGGCGCGATGGACGCCAAGCCCAAGCGCCGCAGCGACGACGAGGCCTATGTGCGCTATGTGCCCTTCGACGGCGACCCGCCGACCCGCCGCGTGGTGCTGGCCTGGCGCCGCAGCTTCACCCGCTATGAGGCCATTGCGGCCCTGCGCAACTCGATCTACGCCTGCGAGCTGCCCGGCGTGATCCGCCTGTCCTGAGGCGGTCTTTACCGTAGCCTTGCGTTACGCCGTCAACCCGCGGCGCAGGCCGCGCGCTAACATGGTTTGACACTCCCCTGGAGACCGCCATGCCACGCACCGTCCCCCGCCTTGCCGCTTCGTTGCTGTTCCTGCTGTCCGCAGCCGCGTCGGTCCAGCCGGCGGCTGCCCAGGGTTTCTGGGACCGGCTGTTGGGCCGCAACCCCCAGACGGCGCCCGGCGGCGTCGTCATCCTGCCGGGGGGCGTGGTCAACACCGGCGCCTACATCCTGGACCGCCGCGACAACCTGCCGCTGGGGCGCAATAACGTCGTGGTTTTTGTCGGCAGCGGCTGCCCGCTGTGCCTGGGCGCGGTGGAGGATGTGCGCGCAGGGGCCGTTGCCGGCATGGAGGTGATGGACGTTTCAGCCGGCGGTATGGCGCGCGACGCCTTCAACATGCTGGGCTTGCCCGCCGTGCCGGCAACGGTCGCGGGCAGCCAGATGCTGGTCGGGCGTGATCCCCTCCAGCTGCACGGCGTGCTGGGCCGCGCCGGTCTGTGGGCGCCCAAGTCCAACGGCCCTTAACATCGGGGGCATGTCTCTCGCCCAACCCGGAATCCTGGAGTCCGTGCCCGCCGTGGCACGCTATGTCCTGTTTGCCCTGAATGACCAGGCCGGCGGTGTCCCCGCCATCAGGGAGGCGCTGTGCCGGCTCTCGCCGCTGGCCAACGGCAGCGACGTCGTCGTCGGCCTCGGGCCCTCGCTGGTGGCGGCCCTGGGCGCCAGCGTCCCCGGTCTGCACGAGTTTCCCGCGCTGTCCGGCCACGGCGTCAAGGTGCCGTCCACCCCGGGCGTGCTGTGGTGCTGGGTGCGTGGTGATGACCTGGGCGACCTGCTGCACCTGACGCGCAAGGTGCAAAAGGCGCTGGCGCCGGCTTTTGGCGTGCGCCACGTGGTCGACGCTTTCCGCCATGCGCTGAGCGACAGCGGCCATGGCAAGGACCTGACCGGCTACGAGGACGGCACCGAGAACCCCAGCGGCGAAGCCGCAGAGGAAGCCGCTCTGGCCCACGGCCAGGGCGAGGGCATCGACGGCTCCAGCTATGTCGCCGTCCAGCAGTGGCTGCACGACCTGGACGCCTTCGACGCCCTGGCCAGCGAGGACCAGGACAACCACTTCGGACGGCGCCGCAGCGACAACTTCGAGCTGGAGGATTCGCCCACCTCGTCGCACGTCAAGCGCACGGCGCAGGAGAGCTTCGATCCCGAGGCCTTCCTGCTGCGCCGCTCCATGCCCTGGATGATGAGCATGCAGGCCGGCCTGATGTTCGTGGCCTTCGGCAAGTCCTTCTACGCCTTCGAGGCGCAGATCAAGCGCATGGCCGGCCAGGAAGACGGCATCACCGATGCCATGTTCGCGATCTCCAAGCCCGTGACCGGCGCCTACTTCTGGTGCCCGCCGATGCGGGACGGCAAGCTCGACCTGCGCCAGATCGGCGTCTGAGGGCGATGCGCGCAAGGCTTGCGCTCTACCTGGACCTCGTCCGCTGGAACCGGCCGGCCGGCTGGTTGCTGTTGCTGTGGCCCACGCTCAGCGCCTTGTGGATCGCCACCCACGGCTTTCCGGGCTGGAAGCTGATCGCGGTCTTCACCCTGGGCACCATCCTCATGCGCAGCGCCGGCTGCTGCGTCAACGACGTGGCCGACCGCGACTTCGACCGCCACGTCAAGCGCACGGCGAACCGGCCTGTGACCAGCGGCGCGGTGTCGGTGAAAGAAGCCTTGCTGCTGGGCGCCGTGCTGGCCCTGCTGGCCTTCGCGCTGGTGCTGACCACCAACAGCGTGACCATCATTTGGTCGTTCGCCGCCCTGGCCATCGCCCTGGCCTATCCCTATGCCAAGCGCTTCGTCTCCATGCCGCAGGCGGTGCTGGGCGTGGCCTTCAGCTTCGGCATCCCCATGGCCTTTGCCGCCGTGCAGTCGCGCGTGCCGCCGCTGGCCTGGCTGCTGCTGCTGGGCAACCTGTTCTGGGTGCTGGCCTACGACACCGAGTACGCCATGGTGGACCGCGACGACGACCTGCGCATTGGCATGAAGACCTCGGCCATCACGCTGGGCCGGGCCGATCTGGCCGTGGTCATGCTCAGTTATGCCATTTACCTGGCGATCTGGGCTCTGGCCCCTGGCGATCTTCGCTCCTCAGCCCTCTTTTTGATAGCAATCGGCCTGGCTGCGGCGCAGGCCCTGTGGCACTACACACTGATCCGCGGGCGCAGCCGCGAAGGCTGCTTCCAGGCCTTCCGCCTGAACCACTGGCTGGGGTTCACCGTGTTCGCCGGCGTGGTGGCCGGCTACACGCAACTTTAGGTTCCGAACTCGTCGCCCAGTTCCTTGGCGCGCTGTTGCGCCGCATGCACAGCCTTGACGAAGGCCTGCTGCACGCCGTCGGCCTCCAGCGAGGTGATGGCCGCATAGGTGGTGCCGCCCTTGGAGGTGACGCGCTGGCGCATCTCCTGCAGCGGGTCGTCCGACGCGGCGGCCAGGGCGGTGGCGCCGGCGAAAGTGGCCACGGCCAGCTGGCGTGCCTGGTCCGGCGTCAGGCCCATCTCGACGCCGCCTTGCACCATGGCCTCCAGGAAGTAGAAGACATAGGCCGGGCCCGAGCCGGACAGCGCGGTCACCGCGTCGAGCTGGCGCTCCTGGTCGAACCACAGGCGCTGGCCGGTGGACGACAGCAGGACATCGACGTGGCTGCGGTCGGCCTCGGAGACGCCGGCGCCGGCGTACAGGCCGGTCATGCCCGCGCCGACCAGGGCCGGCGTGTTGGGCATGCCGCGCACCACGCGTTGCGTGCCCAGCCAGCCGCTGATGCTGTCGCTGCGGATGCCGGCGGCCACGCTCAGGTGCAGGGCCGAACCGGTGAAGGGCGCCACGGTCTGGGCGGCTTCGCGAAAGCTCTGCGGCTTGACCGCCCAGACCACCGTGTGGCAGGCGCGAAGGTCCTCGCCGGCGGCCGCCTTGGCCGTCACGCCCAGCTTGCTTTGCAATTGCGCACGGGCGGCGTCGAAGGGCTCGACCACGTGGATGCGCTCCAGCGGCATGCCTTGGGCGGCCAGGCCGCCGATGATGGCGCTGGCCATGTTGCCGCCGCCGATGAAGGCGACCGGCGGCAGATCGGCCGCGGCCCGGCTGGAAGTAGCGGATGTCCGTAGAGTGTTCATGCTGCCATTGTCCCCGAGGCGCCGGCAATCGGACCGACAATAGGCAGGGCAGCATTCCACACTGATTTGATGACACAACAACAAGAAATTCCAGGGGCTGGCCGGCAGGATCTGCTGGAGCGGCTGGCACGGCCCGTCACGTATGACGTGGCCATCATTGGCGGCGGCGCCACCGGCCTGGGCGTGGCGCTGGATGCGGCAGCCCGCGGCTTCTCGGTGGTGCTGGTCGAGTCGCACGACTTTGCCAGCGGCACATCGTCCCGGGCCACCAAGCTGGTTCACGGTGGCGTGCGCTACCTGGCCCAGGGCAATGTGGCCCTGGTGCGCGAAGCGCTGCACGAGCGCACCACGCTGCTGCACAACGCGCCGCACCTGGCCCAGCCGCTGCCCTTCGTCATGCCTTCCTACAAATTTTGGGAGACGCCGTTCTACGGCATCGGCCTGAAGCTGTACGACGCGCTGGCAGGCAAGGCCGGCCTGGGCGCCACCGAATTCCTGGGCCGCGAGCGGACTCTGGAATGCCTGCCGACGGCGCGGCCCGAGGGGCTCAAGGGCGGGGTGAAGTACTGGGACGGCCAGTTCGACGACGCCAGGCTGGCCCTGGCCCTGGCCCGCACGGCAGCGGCCCGCGGCGCGCTGCTGGTCAATTACTGCCCGGCCACTGGCCTGGTGCACGAAGGCGGCAAGGTGGCCGGCCTGCGCTGCCAGGACAGTGAGAGCGGCCGGACCTTTGAATTGAAGGCCCGCTGCGTGATCAACGCTGCCGGCGTCTGGGTGGATGAATTCCGCCAGAAGGACGGCGAGGCCATCGCCCGTCCCGTGCGGCCCATGGTGGCGCCCAGCCAGGGCGTGCACATCGTGGTCGACCGCGAGTTCCTGCCCGGTGACCACGCCCTGATGGTGCCCAAGACGGCGGACGGCCGCGTGCTGTTCGGCGTCCCCTGGCTGGGCAAAATCATCCTGGGCACCACGGACACGCCGCGCGGCGATCTGGCGCGCGAACCCCGGCCCTTCAAGGAAGAACTGGACTTCATCCTGGGCGAGTCGGCCCGCTACCTGAGTCGGGCGCCGCGTCCCGAGGACATCCGCAGCATCTGGGTGGGCCTGCGCCCCCTGGTCAAGCCGCCTGACGACGACGGCGAGAACACCAAGGGCCTGAGCCGCGAGCACACCGTCCTGGTCAGCCGTTCCGGCATGGTCACCGTCACCGGCGGCAAATGGACCACCTACCGGGCCATGGCCGAGGATGTTCTGGAGAAATGCTTCACCAGTCGTCTTCTGGAACGGCATGCTGCGGGAGTGACCACCAACTTGAAGCTGATCGGCAGCGAACATTTGAGTGGCCAGCCTGGCCCCCTCAGCGCGGCGCAGGGCCTGCATTCCTATGGCAGCGAGGCGGCTGTCGTGGCTGGCCTGCCGGGGGCCGACCGCCATCTGGGTGGGGGCCTGACCGAGGCCATGGTCCGGTTTGCTGCCCGTAGCGAGTACGCCCGGACGGTGGAAGACGTCCTGGCCCGGCGCTGCCGGATGCTGTTTCTGGACGCCCGGCTGGCCGGCTCGCTGGCAGATGCGGTGGGCGCCATCCTGCGCAAAGAGACTGGCGCCGACCCGCGCGCAGAGGCTTTTGGCGAGTTGGTCAAGCTGTATTTGGCTTTGCCCGAACAAGGCGCTTGACGACCGCCAGCCAAGCTGCCATAATTGCGGGCTGCGCTAATCAAAGGTGCAGGAAACTCGAAAGAGCTTCCAACTTCTGCCCAGCGGAAGCGTCATGAGTGGTTCATGGCGTGGACGGCGGGCCCAAGACTGACCTGAAGCTGTGGACTGTCCGCGGCATTGGGTACAAGTTGGGAATATTGAAAAATGATCCAAACTGAATCTCGACTCGAAGTCGCCGATAACACCGGCGCGAAGTCCGTCCTTTGCATCAAGGTGCTGGGCGGCTCCAAGCGTCGCTACGCCAGCGTCGGCGATGTCATCAAGGTGAGCATCAAAGAAGCTGCTCCGCGCGGTCGCGTCAAGAAGGGCGAGATCTACAGCGCTGTGGTTGTCCGCACCGCCAAGGGCATCCGCCGCAGCGACGGCTCGCTGGTCAAGTTCGACGGCAATGCCGCCGTGCTGCTCAATAACAAGCTGGAGCCCATTGGCACCCGCATCTTCGGACCGGTCACGCGCGAGCTGCGCACCGAGAAGTTCATGAAGATCGTGTCTCTGGCTCCTGAAGTTCTGTAAGAGGACGCGTCATGAACAAGATTCGCAAAGGCGACGAGGTCATCGTGCTCGCAGGCCGTGACAAAGGCAAGCGTGGCAAGGTCACGTTGCGCAAGGATGACTCTCACCTGCTGGTCGAGGGCATCAACCTGGTGAAGAAGCACACCAAGCCGAACCCCCTCAAGGGCGCCACCGGTGGCATCGTCGAGAAGACCATGCCGATTCACCAGTCCAACGTGGCGATCTTCAACGCCGCCACCGGCAAGGCTGACCGCGTGGGTATCAAGACCGATGGCGACAAGCGCGTTCGCGTGTTCAAGTCCAGCGGCGAAGAAATCAAGGTGGCATGACCATGGCACGTCTTCAACAACATTACCGCGAAAAGATCGTTCCCGAACTGACCGAGAAGTTCGGCTACAAGTCGCCGATGCAGGTTCCGCGCCTGACCAAGATCACCCTGAATATGGGTGTCTCGGAGGCCGTCGCCGACAAGAAGGTCATGGACAACGCCGTGGGCGACCTGACCAAGATCGCCGGCCAGAAGCCCGTCGTGACCAAGGCCAAGAAGGCTATCGCCGGTTTCAAGATCCGCGAAGGCCAGGCCATCGGCACGATGGTGACGCTGCGCGGCATCAAGATGTATGAGTTCCTGGACCGTTTCGTCACCGTGGCCCTGCCCCGTGTGCGTGACTTCCGCGGCATCTCCGGTCGCGCTTTCGACGGCCGTGGCAACTACAACATCGGCGTGAAAGAGCAGATCATTTTCCCTGAGATCGAGTACGACAAGGTCGACGCCCTGCGCGGTCTCAATATCAGCATCACCACAACGGCCCAGACCGACGAAGAGTGCAAGGCACTGCTCGCTGGCTTCCGTTTCCCGTTCAAGAACTGAGGTGTCGTGTGGCTAAAGTAGCTTTGATCGAGCGCGAGCTCAAGCGAGACAAACTGGTCGCCAAGTACGCGAAGAAACACGCGGAACTCAAGGCGATTGCCAGCGACCTCAAGAAGAGCGAGGAAGAGCGTGCTGCCGCCCGTCTGGGCCTGCAGAAGCTCCCGCGCAACGCCAATCCGACGCGTCAGCGTAACCGCTGCGCAATCACCGGCCGCGGCCGCGGCACCTTCCGCCAATTCGGCCTGGTGCGCCACAAGGTCCGTGAGCTTGCATTTGCAGGCGACATCCCGGGCGTCATCAAGGCCAGCTGGTAAGCCAGGCAGGAGAGACAGAACATGAGCATGAGTGATCCCATTGCCGACCTGCTGACCCGCATCCGCAACGCGCAGATGGTGGCCAAGCCGACGGTTTCGGTGCCTTCCTCCAAAGTGAAGGTTGCCATCGCCCAGGTGCTGAAGGATGAGGGCTACATCGACGGCTTCCAGGTCAAGACCGAAGCCGGCAAGTCCGAACTCGAAATCGCCCTGAAGTACTACGCTGGCCGTCCGGTCATCGAGCGCATTGAGCGCGTCAGCCGTCCTGGTCTGCGCGTCTACAAGGGCCGCGATGCCATTCCGCAGGTCATGAACGGCCTGGGTGTGGCGATTGTCACCACGCCCCAGGGCGTGATGACGGACCGCAAGGCTCGCGCTACCGGTGTCGGTGGCGAAGTCCTGTGCTACGTGGCCTAAAGGGAGGAGCAGAAAAATGTCCCGAGTAGGAAAAATGCCTGTCGCCGTCCCGCAAGGCGTGGACGTGGCGATCAAGGACGATCAGATCAGCATCAAGGGCGCCGGCGGCACGCTGCTGCTGACCCAGAACGCGCTGGTCAAGATCGTCAACAAGGATGGCAAGCTCAGTTTTGAGCCGGCCAACGATTCGCGCGAAGCCAATGCCATGAGTGGCACCATGCGTCAGCTGGTGAACAACATGGTGGTTGGTGTGACCAAGGGCTTCGAGAAGAAGCTCAGCCTGGTCGGTGTGGGCTACAAGGCCCAGGCCCAGGGCGCGAAGCTGAATCTGACGGTGGGCTACTCGCACCCCGTCAACAAGGACATGCCCGCGGGCATCACGGTTGCAACCCCGACCCCGACGGAAGTCGTGATCAAGGGTGCTGACCGCCAGCGCGTGGGCCAGGTGGCCGCTGAGATTCGTGCGATCCGTCCGCCCGAGCCCTACAAGGGCAAAGGCATCCGCTACGCGGACGAGAAGATCACGATCAAAGAGACCAAGAAGAAGTAAGGGGCAGCATCATGTTGACCAAAAAAGAGCAACGTCTGCGTCGTTCGCGCCAGACCCGCATCCGGATCGCCACACAGGGCGTCGCGCGCCTGACGGTGAACCGCACCAATCTGCACATCTACGCCACCGTGATCTCCGGCGACGGCGCCAAGGTGCTGGCCACTGTGTCGACGGCCCAGGCCGATCTTCGCAAGTCGCTCGGCGGCTCGGGCAAGGGGGGCAACACCGCCGCTGCCCAGCAGGTCGGCAAGCTGATCGCCGAGAAGGCCAAGGCTGCCGGCGTCGAGAAGGTGGCATTCGACCGTGCAGGTTTTGCGTACCACGGCCGCGTCAAGGCTTTGGCCGACGCAGCGCGCGAAGCCGGCTTGCAGTTCTAACGGACACGGGGATTTAACATGGCTAAATTTCAAGCGAAGACGCAAGGCGACGGTCCGGAAGACGGCCTGCGCGAGAAGATGATCGCGATCAATCGCGTCACCAAAGTGGTTAAAGGCGGCCGGATTCTCGGTTTTGCCGCACTGACCGTGGTGGGCGACGGCGAAGGCCGCGTGGGCATGGGCAAGGGCAAGTCCAAGGAAGTGCCGGCTGCGGTGCAGAAGGCCATGGAAGAGGCCCGCCGCAACATGACCAAGGTGACCCTGAAGAACGGTGCCCTCCAGCACAACGTGTTCGGCCAGCATGGCGCTGCACGTGTTCAGATGGGCCCGGCGCCCAAGGGTACCGGCATCATCGCCGGCGGCCCGATGCGTGCCGTTTTCGAAGTCATGGGCATCACCGACATCGTGGCCAAGAGCCACGGTTCGAGCAACCCGTACAACATGGTTCGCGCCACCTTCGATGCGCTGAAGAATTCCACCACCCCGGCGGAAGTTGCAGCCAAGCGCGGCAAGTCGGTCGAAGACATCTTCGCCTGACAGGAGCACAGACATGGCCACCCAAGAACAAACCGTCAAGGTCCAGCTGGTTCGCAGCCCCATCGGCACCAAGGAGTCGCATCGCGCGACGGTCCGTGGTCTGGGTCTGCGCAAGCTCAACAGCGTGAGCGAACTGCAGGACACCCCCGCAGTGCGCGGCATGATCAACAAGATCAGTTACCTGGTCAAGGTCCTCTGAGGCATTTATGCAATTGAATGGCATCAAGCCCGCAGCGGGCGCAAAGCACGCCAAGCGTCGCGTCGGTCGCGGCATTGGTTCTGGCCTGGGCAAGACCGCAGGTCGTGGCCACAAAGGTCAGAAGTCGCGTTCGGGCGGCTACCACAAGGTTGGCTTCGAAGGCGGCCAGATGCCGCTGCAGCGCCGTCTGCCCAAGCGTGGCTTCAAGTCGCACTTGCTCCAGTTCAACGCCGAAGTCTCTCTGACCTCGTTGGAACTCCTGGGCGCGGCGGAAGTCGATCTGCTGTCGCTGAAGCAGGCTGGCCTCGTGGGCCAGATGATCAAGGTCGTCAAGGTCATCAAGACCGGCGAGATCAAGATCGCTGTCAAGCTCAATGGCATCGGCGCAACCGCCGGCGCCAAGGCTGCCATCGAGGCAGCCGGCGGCAGTGTTGCCTGATTTGTCTGGATTGAAGGACGACTCGCGTGGCCACTAGCGCAGCCCAAATTGCAAAGACCGGCAAGTTCGGCGACCTGCGTCGCCGGCTGGTCTTCTTGCTGCTCGCGCTGGTGGTTTACCGCGTGGGCGCGCACATTCCTGTGCCGGGCATCGATCCGAACCAGCTGCAATCCCTGTTCAAGGGTCAGCAGGGCGGGATCCTGAGCCTGTTCAACATGTTCTCCGGCGGTGCGCTGTCGCGCTTCACGGTGTTCGCGCTGGGCATCATGCCGTACATCTCGGCCTCGATCATCATGCAGCTGCTGACGTACGTCGTTCCGACGTTCGAGCAACTGAAGAAAGAGGGCGAGTCCGGCCGTCGCAAGATCACGCAGTACACCCGCTATGGCACGCTGGGCCTGGCCCTCTTCCAGTCGCTGGGGATTGCCATGGCGCTGGAAGGCTCGGCTGGCTTGGTGCTCAACCCCGGCTTTGGCTTTCGAATGACGGCGGTTGTCAGCCTGACGGCAGGCACCATGTTCCTGATGTGGCTGGGCGAGCAGATCACCGAGCGCGGCCTGGGCAACGGTATCTCCATCCTGATCTTTGCGGGCATCGCCGCTGGCTTGCCCAGCGCTGTGGGTGGTCTGCTGGAGCTGGTGCGTACCGGTGCGATGAGCATCCTGGCTGCCGTGTTCATCGTCGCCTTGGTGGGGCTCGTGACCTACTTCGTGGTATTCGTCGAGCGTGGTCAGCGCAAGATCCTGGTGAACTACGCCAGGCGCCAGGTCGGCAACAAGGTTTACGGCGGCCAGTCGTCGCATCTGCCGCTGAAGCTGAACATGGCTGGTGTGATCCCGCCGATCTTCGCCTCGTCGATCATCCTGCTGCCCGCCACCGTGGTGAGTTGGTTCAGCACAGGTGATGCCATGCGCTGGCTCAAGGACATCGCGGGCATGCTGACGCCGGGCCAGCCGATTTACGTCATGCTGTATGCCAGCGCGATCGTGTTCTTCTGCTTCTTCTATACGGCTTTGGTGTTCAACAGCCGGGAGACGGCGGACAACCTGAAAAAGAGCGGTGCATTCATTCCAGGCATCCGCCCGGGTGACCAGACGGCGCGGTACATCGACAAGATCCTTATCCGGCTGACGCTGGCCGGTGCGGTGTACATCACTTTTGTCTGCCTGCTGCCCGAGTTTCTGATCCTGAAGTACAACGTGCCGTTCTATTTCGGTGGAACGTCCTTGCTGATCATCGTGGTCGTGACGATGGACTTCATGGCCCAGGTGCAGAATTATTTGATGTCGCAGCAATACGAATCGCTGCTTAAAAAGGCTAACTTCAAGACATCACTCGGCGGCTGAGAGACATGGCGAAAGACGATGTCATCCAGATGCAGGGTGAAGTTGTGGAAAACCTGCCGAACGCGACTTTCCGCGTGAAGCTGGAAAACGGGCACGTAGTGCTCGGGCATATTTCGGGAAAGATGCGGATGCATTACATCCGCATCCTCCCTGGTGACAAGGTCACGGTTGAATTGACGCCCTACGACTTGTCGCGGGCACGAATTGTGTTCCGCGCCAAGTAAGCGCAAAGAGTTTTAGGAGAACTGCAAATGAGAGTTTCGGCTTCGGTCAAGAAAATTTGCCGCAACTGCAAGATCATCCGCCGCAAGGGCGTTGTTCGCGTGATCTGCACGGATCCGCGTCACAAGCAGCGCCAAGGCTGAGCATAGAGTTATAGAGGACGAACATGGCACGTATCGCTGGCATCAATATTCCGCCGCATCAACACGCCGAGATTGGCCTGACGGCGATCTTCGGCATCGGCCGCACGCGCGCTCGCAAGATTTGCGAAGCCACGGGCATTCCCTACTCCAAGAAGGTCAAGGACCTGACGGACGGTGACCTCGAGAAGATTCGCGATCAGATCGCGAACATCACGATCGAGGGTGACCTGCGCCGCGAAACGACCATGAACATCAAGCGTTTGATGGACATTGGTTGCTACCGTGGTTTCCGCCATCGCCGCGGCCTGCCGATGCGCGGTCAGCGTACGCGCACCAATGCCCGTACCCGCAAGGGTCCGCGCAAGGCCGCTCAGGCCCTCAAGAAATAACCGGGAAAGAGAATCGTCATGGCAAAAGCTCCCGCCAATAACGCAGCGCAGCGAGTGCGCAAGAAGGTCCGCAAGAACGTGTCCGACGGTGTCGCTCACGTGCATGCTTCCTTCAACAACACCATCATCACGATCACCGACCGCCAGGGCAACGCCCTGTCGTGGGCATCTTCGGGTGGCCAGGGTTTCAAGGGTTCGCGCAAGTCGACGCCCTTCGCCGCCCAGGTCGCATCTGAAGTCGCCGGTCGTGCTGCCATCGAGCAGGGCATCAAGAATCTCGACGTCGAGATCAAGGGTCCTGGTCCTGGCCGTGAATCGTCGGTCCGCGCGTTGGCCGCGCTGGGCATCCGCATCAATTCGATCGCTGATGTCACGCCCGTGCCGCACAACGGCTGCCGCCCGCAAAAACGTCGTCGGATCTGATCGCGACCGCGATCAGAGTCGGTTGACCTGATTTCTAACCAAGCCCACCGCCGCCACCCCCTCAGGGCGACGGCTCCCGCAGCAACAGGCTGCGGCAGATGATGTAAAGGAAACAAAGTGGCACGCTACCTCGGCCCCAAGGCCAAACTCTCCCGCCGTGAAGGCACGGACCTGTTCCTCAAGAGCGCACGTCGCTCGATTGCGGACAAGTCCAAGTTCGACTCCAAGCCCGGCCAGCATGGCCGTACTTCGGGCCAACGTACTTCCGACTTCGGCCTGCAGCTGCGCGAAAAGCAGAAGGTCAAGCGCATGTACGGCATCCTGGAGCGCCAGTTCCGCCGCTACTTCGAAGAAGCCGATCGCCGCAAGGGCAACACCGGCGCCAACCTGCTGTTCATCCTGGAAAGTCGCCTGGACAACGTGGTGTACCGCATGGGTTTCGGCTCCACGCGCGCAGAAGCCCGCCAGCTGGTATCGCACAAGGCGATCACCGTCAACGGCAACCCCGTGAACATCCCGTCCTACCTGGTCAAGACCGGTGACGTGATTGCCGTTCGCGACAAGTCCAAGAAGCAGAACCGCATCGTCGAGGCGCTCGAGCTGGCCAAGCAGGTCGGCATCCCGGCCTGGGTGGACGTCAATGCCGACAAGGCCGAAGGCGTCTTCAAGAAGGTGCCGGATCGCGACGAATTCGCGGCCGACATCAACGAGTCGCTGATCGTCGAACTGTATTCCCGATAAGCAGACGATACGTGCCTGCTTTGCTGGCCCGTACCTGATTTTTCCGTTCCCTGCCGGCATCCCGGCCGGGCACTTCACCAGCCTTACCGGTGTAACGAGCCGGGGGTATTGAGAGGAAGTCCTGCATGCAAACCAACCTGCTGAAACCCAAAGCCATCAATGTGGAACAGCTTGGTACGAACCGTGCCAAGGTGACGCTGGAGCCGTTCGAGCGTGGTTACGGCCATACGCTGGGCAATGCCCTGCGCCGCGTTCTGCTGTCCTCGATGGTGGGTTATTCCGCAACCGAAGTCACGATCGCCGGTGTTCTGCACGAGTACTCGTCGATCGACGGTGTCCAGGAAGACGTCGTCAGCATCCTGCTGAACCTCAAGGGCGTTGTGTTCAAGCTGCACAACCGCGATGAAGTCACGCTGAGCCTGCGCAAGGACGGCGAAGGCGTTGTCACGGCCGCCGACATCCAGACGCCGCACGACGTCGAGATCATCAACCCCGACCACGTGATCGCCCATCTGTCGCAAGGCGGCAAGATCGACATGCAGATCAAGGTCGAAAAGGGCCGCGGTTATGTGCCGGGCACGATGCGCCGCTACGCCGATGAGCCGACCAAGTCGATTGGCCGCATCGTGCTGGACGCTTCGTTCTCGCCGGTCAAGCGCGTCAGCTACACCGTCGAAAGCGCCCGTGTCGAGCAGCGCACCGATCTGGACAAGCTGGTTGTCGAGATCGAGACCAATGGCGCCATCACGGCAGAGGACGCAGTGCGCGCCTCGGCCAAGATTCTGGTGGAACAGCTGGCTGTGTTCGCCCAGCTCGAGGGCAGCGAACTCGCCGCCTTCGACGCTCCGGTGCAGCGCAGCTCGCAGCAGTTCGATCCGATCCTGCTGCGCCCGGTGGACGAACTCGAACTGACGGTGCGCTCCGCCAACTGCCTGAAGGCCGAGAACATCTATTACATCGGTGACCTGATCCAGCGCACCGAGAACGAGCTGCTTAAGACCCCGAACCTGGGTCGCAAGTCGCTCAACGAAATCAAGGAAGTTCTTGCCTCGCGTGGTCTCACGCTCGGCATGAAGCTCGAGAGCTGGCCTCCCGCCGGCCTCGACAAGCGTTAATCAACATTGGTGAACTCGCAGTACCTGACACGGCTGCGTTTTAGATAAGGAAAGGAACACACCATGCGTCACGGCCACGGCCTCCGTAAACTCAACCGCACCAGCGAGCACCGCCTCGCCATGCTGCGCAACATGATGGTTTCGCTGCTCGATCACGAAGTCATCAAGACCACGGTCCCCAAGGCCAAGGAACTGCGCCGCGTTGTGGAACCCATGATCACGCTGGCGAAAGAGCCCACGCTTGCGAACAAGCGCCTGGCATTCAACCGCCTGCGCGATCGCGACATCGTGGTCAAGCTCTTCGCCGAGCTCGGCCCGCGCTACAAGGCCCGTCCCGGTGGCTACACGCGCATCCTGAAGATGGGCTTCCGCGTTGGTGACAACGCGCCCATGGCCCTGGTCGAGCTGGTGGACCGGCCCGAAATTCTGGAAACAGATGCTCCTGCTGCGGAATAAGCAGTCTGCGTAGCGTATAATCAAAACACTGACGCGCGATGGAGCAGCCTGGTAGCTCGTTGGGCTCATAACCCAAAGGTCGCAAGTTCAAATCTTGCTCGCGCAACCAAATCTTTGAGCGATTTTCGCTCGCGACAACGCCCACAAATTGTGGGCGTTTTTTTTGGCTTTTTTTCGACAAGTGCCGGCAGTCCTGCGGGCTGCGCAGTCGTCGCTGGGCGAACATCAGGCCAGCTTGCTTCAACCGGGATCTTTCCCCCCAAGGCCCTTCACTGAATTGTTTCGCACGCAACGCGCGGCGACTGCACCCAAGCTGGCCGCTCGCGTCAAGCCTACTCTTGGGCGCGGGGCGGACGGGGCCTCCCTGGCGCCCATGAGCGCCAGATCTTGATCTTCTCAATCGGCAAGGTGGTGGAGGCTCGGCGCAAGGCTCGGTGCTGCGCCTGTTCGAGGGCGCGGCCCTCCGAGGCAGTGACGATCCAGGTGCGGCGTAGCTCGAAGGGGCGCGATGGTGAATGCAGATCCCGCGCCCTGCGGTGACCTCGTGTCACAGGGCCGCTGACTTTCAACAGCCGCGTGGCTGAGCGCGGGCCCGTGTGAGGGCGGATCCGACGGGGGAAAATGGTGCGGCTGGCGGGGATCGAACCCACGACCCTTGGCTTCGGAGGCCAATACTCTATCCACTGAGCTACAGCCGCATCTTTGCGAGGCGAGCCGCATTATCCCTCATGCGGACAGCGTTCTCTGATGCTCTTGTGCTCACGCGGACAGCCCTCGCCCCCTGGCTATAATCTAAGGTTGATTTCCAAGCCCCCGCAATATTTGAGGACGCCATGAGCGACAGCACCCAGGAAGAAGCCCACACAGGCCCGATCAAGACCCCCAAGCAACTTCTGCTGGCGGTGTTTTTTTCGTTCGTCGTCCCGGTCTTCGCCATCATCGGACTGGTGTTTTACGTCGTGTCCGACACCAAGCCGGCGGGCAGTGCCCACGAGGCAAGCTATGCCCTGGGCGGCTTGAACACCCAGGATGTGGGCAAGGGCGTGAACGTGCGCATCCAGAAGGTCGGCACCGTGGAAATCCGCGATGCCAACCGGGCGCTTAAGACCGGTGAAGAGGTGTTCAAGGCCCAGTGCACAACCTGCCATAGCACCGGCGCCGCCGGCGCTCCCAAACTGGGCGACGCAGCGGCCTGGGCTGCGCGCCTGGGCAGCGGCCTGGAAGCTCTGGTGCACTCGGCTCTCAAGGGCAAGGGCGCCATGCCGGCCCAGAGCGGTGGTGATTTCGACGATCTCGAGATTGCGCGCGCTGCTGTCTACATGGCCAACAGTGCAGGCGGCAAGTTTGCCGAACCGCAACGCCCCGCCGTTGCCGCCGACGCTTCCGCTGCACCCGCAGCAGCAACGGCAGCTGCTTCGGCGGCCGCAACCCCTGCTGCAGCCCCGGTCGCCGCAGTTGCCGCAGCCGGTGCCGGCGAGGCGCTTTACAAGCAGGCCTGCGTCGCCTGCCACGCCACTGGTGTGGCCAACGCACCCAAATTCGGCGACAAGGCCGCCTGGGGCCCGCGCCTGGCCGCTGGTGTGCCGCAGCTGGTGCAGTCTGTCATCAAGGGCAAAGGCGCCATGCCTCCGAAGGGCGGCAGCGCCGCTTCCGACGCTGACGTGCACGCAGCGGTGGACTACATGGTCAAGGCCGTCAAGTAAGAGGCTTCGCCCAGCGCAAGAAAAAAGCCGGTCGTTGACCGGCTTTTTCTTTGTCAGGCGCTCGGGGCTGCCTGCCCGGCAATCGGGCTGCGCATGAAGCCAAAGCGCGCCGGCAGCGAGGCCGCAAGCACGTCCTCGGGCGCGGACCACAGGCCCTGCTCGATGGCCTGCGCCGCCAAGGCCACATCCAGCGTGTGGACAAGGCCAAAGCCGGTGTCCGTCTCCAGATAGAGCAAGCCGTTTTCATCGAGAAGGCAGCGCTGCACCTGGGCCGGGCGGCCGGTGTGGGAGGTCACGGCAAGGTCCATCTCCAGGCGCCACACCAGGGGCGTGGCTTCCAGTTCCACATACACGCGCTGCGGCCCGTTCTGGAAGTACCAGCGGCCCTGCGCATCGGCTTCGTAGTTGCGCCCGATGAACTCGATGAGCTTGTCGTGGCGCAGCACCGAGCCACGGCTGTGCGGGAAAGGCCCGGCGGCCTGGGTGCGGTCGTCACGCATGTACCAGTTGCCGCGCGCATCGAGGCCCAGCCAGCCGTAGCAATCAGGGACGTTGGGCCACTTGGCGATGGCCTGGCGAACAATGTCATCCATGGCCGGATTATCCGGCGCTGTGCACTGGCACGGGGCTGCCCGTCAGCGCAGGAAGGCGTCGTAGCCTGTCTTGAGAATCAATGCCGACACCACCACGATGAAAGCCACGCGCACGAAAGCCGCCCCGTGCTTGAGCGCCAGATGCGTGCCCAGCAGGCTGCCCAGCACGTTGGCGACGGCCAGGGACAGCGCATAGTGCCACCACACATGGCCCTTGAGCGCGAAGAGCACCAGGGCCGCCAGATTGGTCGCGGTGTTCAGCAGCTTGGCGCTGGCCGAGGCATGGAGGAAGTCGTAGCCCAGCCAGCGCACGAACAGAAAGACAAAGAAGCTCCCTGTGCCCGGCCCGAAGAATCCGTCGTAGAAACCCAGGGCCAGACCGATGCTGCTGGCCGCCAGCACTTCTGCACGGCCGGACAAGCGGGGCATGTGGTGGCGGCCAAGATCCTTGCGCGCCAGGGTGTAGGCCAGCACGCCCAGCAAGACGACGGGCAGCAGCTTGCGCAGGAATTCGGGGGACACCACGGTCACGGTCCAGGCGCCGGCAAAGGAGCCCAGCAAACCGGCCAGTGCGGCCGGCAGCAGTGCACGCCAGTTCAGGTCGACGCGCCGGCTGTATTGCAGGGCCGCGATGGCCGTGCCCCAGATGGAGGCGCTCTTGTTGATGCCGAACAGGGTGGCCGGATGGGTATTGGGAAAGATCGCGAATAGCGCGGGCACCAGAATCAGGCCGCCGCCACCCACGATCGCATCGACAAATCCGGCCAGCAGCGAGGCCAGCGACACCAGCAGCAATTCCATGGCGTCGATTGTCGCATTCGCGATCGCTATGAAATTCGTAGCGAATCAAGAAGGATTGACGGGGGGTACAGGCAGATTACGCTGAAAAAATAAAAGGCGCCGGGGTACGGCGCCTTTGTCAAACGGCATCGGTCAATGCCTTGAATTCTTGTGGTGTTCTGGAAATTGTCTCCTCGGTCCCTCGCCTGCAACAGGCACGCGGCCTTGTTTGCGAGTGCAGCCAATGTAGTGGGCCGCACCCTGCCAGTGCATCGGGACTTTCCCGCCCCGCGCCGTGGACGGATCAAGCACCCGTGCATTGCCATGGCATGAGTTATGCGTCGCCCCTTGGCGTTGGGTCATAAAAAGGAACAGGCATGCAGGCAGGTGGGCGTCACTTTGCGTTGGTTGTCGGACTCTGGATTGCGTTGAACGGGGCCGTGCTGGCACAGAGTGCCCCGCCACCCCAGAGCGAGGCGGCGCCGTCTGCGGCGGTTGCCGTGCCGGCCCCCACGCCAGCCGCTGCGCCTGTGACAGCGGCCCCCGCCGCCGCACCCGAAGCGGTCGTTGCACCCGCACTCACACGCCCCACACTGGTCGCCCAGTCCAGCCTCAATGGTGCCGACACCGCATGGATGATGACGTCCACGGCCCTCGTGCTGCTGATGACGCTGCCCGGCATCGCCCTGTTCTACGCCGGCATGGTGCGCAAGAAAAGCGTGCTCAACACCATGGCCAGTGTGGTGGCCATCGCCGGTCTGATCAGCCTGTTGTGGTTCGCGGCGGGCTACTCGATGGCCTTCACGCCGGGCAGCAGCTTCCTGGGCAACGGCAGCCGGATGTGGTTCAGCGGCCTGGACTACCTGAAGGACGCGGGCAAGGTGATGGTCAGCCACGTGGCGCCCAATATCCCCGAGTCGGTGTACGCGATGTACCAGCTGAGTTTTGCCATCATCACGGCGGCTCTGGTGGTCGGCTCCTTGGTGGAGCGGATGAAGTTCTCGGCCCTGCTCTGGTTCATCAGCATGTGGTCGCTTGTAGTCTATGCGCCGATCGCACATTGGGTCTGGGAGCCGGGCGGCTGGCTGGCGCAACTCGGTGCGCTGGACTTTGCCGGCGGCTCGGTGGTGCACATCAACGCCGGTGTCTCGGGCCTGGTCTGCGCCTATTTCCTGGGGCCGCGCCGCGGCTATGGGCGCGAGCCCTTTGAGCCCTACAGCCTGGGCCTGACCATGGCCGGCGCGGGCATGCTCTGGGTGGGCTGGTTCGGCTTCAACGCCGGTTCGGCCGTGGCGGCCGATGGCCGCGCCGGCCTGGCCATGGCGGTCACCCACATCGCCGCTTCCGCCGGCGCCATGTCCTGGATGTTCGGCGAGTGGGTGGTGCGCGGCCGCCCGTCGCTGCTGGGGCTGTGCTCCGGTCTGGTCGCGGGCCTGGTGGCCATCACGCCCGCAGCGGGATTCGTGTCGCCGACGTCGGCGCTCGTGATCGGTGCAGTTGCCGGCGTTGCCTGCTATTGGGGCGCGACGGCCCTCAAGCGCCTGCTGCGCGCCGATGATTCGCTGGACGTCTTCGGCGTCCACGGCATCGGTGGCATCGTCGGCTCCCTGTTGACGGGCCTGCTGGCGAGCAAGAGCATTTCCGGCGTGGAGGGCAGCGTGCTCACGCAGTTGATCGGTGTTGCAGCCGTTGCCGCCTACAGCCTGGTCATGACGGCGCTGCTGCTGCTCGTGACCAAGGTCATCGTCGGCTTGCGGGTCGACGAGCAAAGCGAGCTCACCGGCCTGGACATCGCGCAACACAGGGAGCGCCTGGGAGGTTGAGCGCCCATGGGCGCGAGGTCCATTTGAAGGAGTTTCGCCATGCTTGTTAGCGAGAAACTTGCGATCGCCGCCCACCTGCACGTCCTGCTCAGGCGCAAGACAGGACGGGTGACCGACACCGAATGGCTGGCGGGCAACCGGGAGTACGCGCTGGAGATCATCCGCTTCTCGCGCGCCAAGGCGGCCGAGGACGGTCATCCGGACCTGGCGGAATGGGCCGACAAGCTCGAGCGCGCGATGCTGGAGGGCAAGCCGGCAGGCAAGCAGCCGCTGGCGCAAAGCGCGATGCAGATGGTGCGTGAGCGCCACGCGGTGCCGCCGCAAGGCCAAGCTGCGGTAGCCGCCCCCGCCCCCGCGTCTGAACCCTCGGCCAGCGGCTTTGGCCAGTCGGTGTTTGGCGAGTCGGGTTTTGCCGACTCCACCATGGTGGGCCCGGATCGCGTGCGCAAGCCGCGCGATCCCAATGCGCCGCGCTATGTCGGCGGTATCCGCTGATTTTGCACGCGCTCAGGCCGGGCGGCGCGCGGCGGCCCGCACCCAGTCGGCGGCCTTCTCGGCCATCATCAGTGTCGGCGAATTGGTGTTGCCGCTGGTGATGGTGGGCATGGCGCCCGCGTCGACCACCCGCAGGCCTGCGATCCCGCGTACCCGCATCTGCGAATCGAGCACCGCCATGGGGTCGTCGTCGCGGCCCATCTTGGTCGTGCCCACCGGATGGAAGATGGTGGTGGCGATGTCGCCGGCCAATCGGGCCAGTTCCTCGTCGCTTTCGAACTGCGTGCCCGGTTTCCATTCCTGCGGCGCGAAACGCGCCAGCGCCGGCTGGGCGACGATGCGGCGCGTCACACGCAGAGAATCTGCCGCCACCTGGCGGTCCTCCGCCGTGCTCAGGTAGTTTGGCGCAATCGCCGGAGCGTCCTCGGGCTTGTTGCTGCGGATCTGCACGCTGCCGCGGCTGGTCGGGTTGAGGTTGCAGACGCTGGCGGT
Organism: uncultured Ramlibacter sp.; assembly: GCF_936925435.1. GTDB lineage: Bacteria > Pseudomonadota > Gammaproteobacteria > Burkholderiales > Burkholderiaceae_C > Ramlibacter. The sequence continues at coordinate 63,328 of NZ_CAKZHQ010000045.1, forward strand.
GAAGGCATTGAAGCCGTGCAGGGGCTCACCGAAGGCATCCAGACTCAGCGGTTGCACGTGGTACTCGATGTTGGGATGCAGCCTGTCGGGTGTGCTGCGCGTGAAAGCGCCCAGCTGCGAGGGCGCCATGCTCATCGGCCCGCTGCGCTTGAGCGCGTACTCCAGACCGATCTTGGCCTTGCCCAGCCAGCTGCTGGCCATGGTGTTGAGCGTGGCCACGCCGTTGACCTTGTAGACCGAACGGATCTGCAGATGGTCTTGCAGGTTGGCGCCGACGCCCGGCAGGTCCTGCAGCACCGGGATGCCATGGCGTTGCAGCAGGGCCGCCGGGCCGATGCCCGAGAGCTGCAGAAGCTGCGGCGAGCCGATGCTGCCCGCGCACAGCAGAACTTCGCCTTCGGCTGTTGCCGTCACCAGCTCGTGGCCGTCGTGCACCAGGACCCCGGTGCAGCGCTGCGTGCCGTCCGGCTGCTGTTCGAGCAGCAGTTTCTGGACATGGGCCGAGGTCCACATCTCGAAGTTGGGCCGGCCGTAGCAGGTGGGCCGCAGAAAGGCCTTGGCGGTGTTCCAGCGCCAGCCGTTCTTCTGGTTGACCTGGAAGTAGCCCACGCCCTCGTTGTCGCCGCGGTTGAAGTCCTCGCTGTGCGGGATGCCTGCCTCCTGCGCGGCCTGGGCGAAGGCGTCCAGGATGTCCCAGCGCAGGCGTTGCTTTTCCACCCGCCATTCGCCGCCCGCGCCATGCAGGCCGTCCGCGCCCTTGTAGTGGTCCTCATGCTGCTTGAAGGCGGGCAGGCAGTTGGACCAGGTCCAGTTGGCATCGCCGGTGAGCTGGGCCCACTGGTCGTAGTCGCGCGCCTGGCCGCGCATGTAGATCATGCCGTTGATGCTGGAGCAACCACCCAGCGTCTTGCCGCGCGGGTAGCGCAGCTGCCGGCCGTTCAGGCCGGCGTCCGGTTCGGTGTTGTAGAGCCAGTCCGTGCGCGGATTGCCGATGCAATACAGGTAGCCCACCGGAATGTGGATCCAGTGGTAGTCGTCGCGCCGTCCGGCTTCGATGAGCAGCACCCGTTTGGAGGCATCGGCGGACAGGCGGTTGGCCAGGAGGCAACCGGCCGTACCGCCGCCGATGATGATGTAGTCGAAACTCGTATCGCTCATGCCCGCCTTTTGTTTTCTTCCAGGGCAACCGCGGACAGGCTTGGCCGGGCCGCTGGTTGCGCCCCCTTGAGGGGGAGGCGGCGACAGCCGCTTCGGGGGTGAGTCTATTTCGCTGTCGGCATTACGAACTCAGCACCTTTACCTATACTTTCCGGCCACCTTTGCATGATGGACTTCTGCTTGGTGTAGAAACGCACGCCTTCTTCGCCATAGGCGTGCATGTCGCCGAACAGGCTCTTCTTCCAGCCGCCAAAGCCGTGCCAGGCCATGGGCACGGGAATCGGCACATTGATTCCGACCATGCCCACCTGCACCCTGCGGCTGAATTCCCGCGCCACATTGCCGTCCCGGGTGAAGCAGGACACGCCGTTGCCGAACTCATGGCTGTTGATCAGTTCGGTGGCCGCCGCCAGGTCCTTGACGCGCACGCAGCCGAGCACCGGTCCGAAGATTTCTTCCTTGTAGATCTTCATGTCCGGCGTGACGTTGTCAAACAGGGTGCCGCCGACCCAGAAGCCGCCCGACGTGTCGATGTTCGAGCCGACGCCGGCCTTGGCCGCCTGGAACTTGCGGCCGTCGACCACCAGCTTGGCGCCTTCCGATTCGCCCTGGCCGATGTAGCCGGTGATGCGGCTGGCCGCCGCCGCACTGACGATGGGCCCCATCTCGGCGTCCAGCTCGACCCCGTTCTTGATCTTGAGCTCCTGGGTGCGCTGGGCCAGCATGGGCAGGATCCTGTCGGCCGCATCGCCCACCAACACCCCCACCGAGATGGCCATGCAGCGTTCGCCGGCCGAGCCGAAGGCCGAACCGATCAGGGCGTCAACCGCCTGCTCCATGTCGGCATCGGGCATCACCACCATGTGGTTCTTGGCCCCGCCCAGGGCTTGCACACGTTTGCCGTGGCGGGCGCCGGTCTCGTAGATCTTCTGGGCGATTGGAGTGGAGCCGACGAAGGAGATGGCCTTCACATCGGGATGCTCCAAGAGGGCGTCCACCGCCTCCTTGTCGCCCTGGACGACGTTGAACACGCCATCGGGCAGGCCGGCCTGCTTCAAGAGCTCGGCCATCATCAGCGACGCGGTGGGGTCCAGCGGGCTGGGCTTGAGGATGAAGCAGTTGCCCGCGGCAATGGCCACCGGGTACATCCACATGGGCACCATCACCGGGAAGTTGAAGGGGGTGATACCGGCCACCACACCCAGGGGCTGGCGCATGGTCCAGTTGTCGATGCCGGTGGAGACCTGGTCGGTGTAATCGCCCTTGAGCAATTGCGGAATGCCGCAGGCGAACTCCACGATGTCGATGCCGCGGGTGACTTCGCCCTGGGCGTCGGTGAAGACCTTGCCGTGTTCGGCGGTGATGGCCCGGGCCAGGTCGTCCTTTTTCTGGTTCAGCAGTTCCAGGAACTTGAACATGACGCGGGCACGGCGGATGGGCGGGGTGTCGGCCCAGGCGGGGAAGGCGGCCTGGGCGGCGGCCACGGCGGCAGCGACCTCGGAGGCGTTGGCCAAAGCCACCTGGCCGCTGACCGCGCCGGTGGCCGGGTTGAAGACGTCCTGGCTGCGGCCAGAGGTGCCGGCGACCACGCGGCCGGCGATGAAGTGGCTGATGGATGCTGTGCTCATGGGGGATCCTGCAAGCGCAATGCTTGGTGTGAAAGCCGCATTGTGGCAAAAAGCGGCGAAGACCCCGCGTGGCGCAGGGTGCTCCGGCCGGATGGCTCAGACCTGGGACAAGCTGGCCTGTCCCAGTCCGACCAGCGCGGCCTGGTTCTCCGGGGACTCCGAAAAGGCCACCAGCAGGTCGGCCCGTGCTGCGGCGCCGGACTCCAGGTGGCCCAGATGGAAGGCCAGTCCTTGCGCGTCGGGATCGCGATCGAAGACATTGCGGTAGAGGCTGCGCACGAACTCGGCGTTCCCCGGTTGGCCGAAACGCGTGTTGAATTCGGCGCTGGCCATGAACTGGCTGGCCATGTCGCGCAAGCTCGTGCCGCTTTCCAGCGCCTGGGTCTGGTAGGTCAGGCCGGAGGCGTCGGGCATGCGGTCGAGCGCGGCGCGGTACAGGCGAATGGCTTGGCCCGCGCTGCCGGTGGGCAGCACGTCCGGCCCGGCCTGGGTCGCCAGCACGGCGTCCGAAAATTCCACCCGTTCGATGTGGGTCAGGCCCGTCACGCTGCCGTCGGCCAGGCAAACCACCTTGGCCTGGCCCGACGCTTCCTCGATGCGATAGGCCGAGCGCTGGCCCAGGAAGACCACTGTGTCATGGCCGGCCTCGCCGTCGATGCGGTTGTTGCCGCTGGACACCTTGAAGATGTCCTTGCCCGACCCGCCACGCAGTACGTCGTTGCCGCCGCGGCCGTCGAGATGGTCGTCGCCTGCCCCGCCATCGAGGATGTTGTCCGCCCCGTTGCCCAGCAACACATCGTCGAAGGCCGATCCCGCCGCGTTCTCGATGGCGCAGCCCGCGCAGATCGCCAGGGTGTCTGTGTAGACGGACTGCTCGTAGCGCCAGTCGCCGGCGGCGCCGGAATAGTTGAACGCAATGACGCTCGCACCCACGTCGCTGCGGGCACCGGCTTGCAGGTCCAGCGTGACGCCCTGGCGGCAGGCCGTCGCGTCCAGAGTGTCGATGCCGCTGGAGTCCCACAGCGAGCAAAAGGTCTGCCATTGCGGCCCGCTCAAGTCGTAGCGCGTGTCGCCCGGGTTGTGCGCGGCGGCGCCATACAGGGCTTGCAAAGCCGCGACGTCGGCCGGCATGGGCTGCGCCGGATAGGACGACAAGGCGCCGCTGTGGCTGCCCGGCGTCGCCGCGTAGCTCATTACCGTAGTGGCCATGGTGCTGCTGGCATCGGCTGGATGCTTCAGGCCGATGGCGTGCAGCGTCTCGTGCAGGATGAGAAAGGGACGGTACTGGGCCCATTGTGGATCGGCCTGGTCCAGGCCGATCCACACGTCGCCGCCGGTTTCAAGCGCGGAAGGGAAGTAGCCGAAGCCTGCATAGCCCAACTGGTTGGGATAGGCCGAGTAGGCAAAGCGCAGGGTGCCCGGGCTGCCGCCTGCCTCGGTCACCTCGACGAAGTCCAGATTGCAAACCTGCGAGATGGCGGCCAGCACGCTGCGCGTGGTGGCCTGGTCCGCGGCACTGAAGCTGCTGCGCGTTGCGTCGAACAGGCGCGCAGCGTCGGTGTAGCGCGAATCGGCATCGGCGAACGAGTAGCTCAGGACTGTCTTGCCCGACCCGTCGCCCCAGCGGCTGCCGGCGAGCAGCGCGCTGTTCGTGTGGTCATCTTGGGAGCCCTGCATCGCACGCCTCTGTGGTCCTTCTGCCAAGGGGCCGCACCCCGGGAAAGGGCGCTGGCTGATGCATGGAATTTAGGCGCTAGCTCTACCTTTGCATATCGCTGGAATGGAGCGAAAAGCTGTGCTTTAGTTGCCAGGTTTGCGTATCGGAATTGTTAACAGGATCTGGGCCATGCCTTTGCCCAGCGCATCGTTGCGCAGCGAGGCCATGCCGCCGCCATCGAGCGCCTGCTCGCAGACGAAGTTCATGGCATGGATGCCGGGCAGGTCATAGCGCCTGACCTTGCCCTGGACCAGGTGCGCCAGCCAGGTGGCGACGCGCTCCTCGGTGAGTTCGGCGCGCAGCAGCGGCAACCACTCGGGCCGGCGGGCGATGACGCCGATGTTGGAGATATTGCCCTTGTCGCCGGAGCGGGCGTAGGCCAGCGCGATCAGCGGCACGGTCTCGCCGGTGGCGGTGAGCGCTGGTCCCGAGGGCGCCGGGTCGGCAGCTAACGCGCCGCTGGTCTGCGCTGATGCAGCGAAATTGGAATCTGACCCCAATTGAACTTCCTGCCCATCGAGCAGGAGGGTGGACTGCAGGCGGCGCTTGTCCAGCAGGAAGGCGAACTGGCGGATGCAGGGCGCGGGGCTGGGCCGGCCGGCGGCGCCGGTGGTGCCGGGCGACCAGCTGGTGCCCGCCGCTGCGATCTCGCGGGCGAACAGCTCCAGCGCCGCTTTCTGCGCATGCATCACGGCCAGGTGCAGCACGGCTTCGCGCACGGCCAGGCCGCGCGCCTGCGGGCCGAAGTTGCCGGCCTCGGAGCCCAGCACCTCGATCAGGCTGCGGCTGTAATCGGCCAGGCCCTGCTGCGCGAACAGCTCGCGCGTGCGCTCCAGGATGGCCTCGCCGGTGCGCCTGGCCTTGGCCGCCGCATCCAGGCCGACGATGGTCAGCTGCGCCGTGCAGCGAAAGCCGTCCATCCAGGTGGCGCAGACCTTGTAGGCCGGGCCGGGCGGCAGACCGCGCGCACCCTGCACCAGGACGCGCTGTGCGCCATCGGATTGCAGCCTCACCTGGCTGAAGTCGCAGACCACGTCGGGCAGCAGGTAGCGGCGCGGGTCACCGATCTCGTAGAGCATCTGCTCGGCGATCACGGCGGTGTTGACCAGGCCGCCCGTGCCCTCGGGCTTGGTGGCCACGAAGCTGCCGTCGGCGTGGCATTCGATCACCGGATAGCCGATGTGCGCCCAGTCGGGCACATCCTGCCAGTCTGTGTGCAGGCCGCCGGTGGCCTGGCAGCCGCATTCGATGATGTGGCCGGCCAGGCTGCCCTGGGCCAGGCGATCGTAGTCGTCGGCCTGCCAGCCGAACTCGTGCATCAGCGTACCCAGGGTGACGGCGCTGTCCACGCAGCGGCCGGTGACCACGATCTGCGCGCCGCTGTCCAGCGCCTGCTTGACTGGCCGCGCGCCCAGGTAGGCATTGGCGGTGAGCAGCTTGTCCGGCAGGGCGGCGCCGCTTTGCATTTCGCGCACATCCTCGCCGCGCAACTGCGACAGCAGTGGCATCACGTCGTCGCCCAGCACCACGGCGATCTTCACCGCCAGGCCCTGTTCGGCCGCCAGGGCCTCGATGGCGCGGGCGCAGGCCTGCGGGTTGACGCCGCCGGCGTTGCTGACGATGCGGATGCCTTGGGCCAGTGCGTCCTTCAGGATGGCGCGCAGCGTGACGCTGACGAAGTCCGTGGCGTAGCCCAGCTCCGGGTTCCTGGCCCGCGCCGCCGCCAGGATGGACATGGTCAGTTCGGCCAGGTAGTCGAACACCAGGTAGTCGACCTGGCCCAGGGCCACCAGCTGCGGCGCGCCCACGCTGCTATCGCCCCAGAAGCCCGAAGCACCTCCTATCCTGACCACCTTGCCGGCCATCACTGACCCTTCCACTGCGGTTGGCGCTTGTCCTGGAAGGCGGCCTGACCCTCTTTGGCGTCTTCGGTCAGGGTGAACAGGGCGATCTGGCTTTCGGTGAAGGCCATGGACTCCTCAAAGGCCATGGCCTCGATCTTCTTCATGGTGTACAGGCCGCGGCGGATGGCGGCCGGCGACTTGTCCAGCAGGCGCGCCAGCAGCCAGTCCAGCTTGGCGTCGACATCGTCGTCCACGTAGTTGACCAGGCCGAACTCCAGTGCCTGGGCCGAAGTGAGCGGCTCGCCGGTCAGGCACAGCTCGGCCAGCTTGCGCCGCGGGATCAGGTGCTGCAGCACCGACAGCACCTGGGCCGGAAAGACGCCGACCTTGACCTCGGGCAGGCCGAAGACCGCATGGCTGGCCGCCACCGCCATGTCGCACATGGCCAGCAGGCCCATGCCGCCGGCCATGCAGGCGCCGTTGACGCGGGCCACCAGCGGCACATTGCTGGAGCGGGCCTGGCGCAGCAGCTGGGCCAGGTGGCCGTGCGGCTCGGAGTAGTCGGTGGTGAAGGCCTGGGCCGACTGCAGGTCGGCGCCGGCGCAAAAGGCCTTGCTGCCGGTGCCGGTGATGACGATGGCGCGCAGCGCCCGGTTGGCCTGGGCAGCCGCGATGGCTTGGGCCATGCCGGCCAGGACCGCATGGCTCATGGCATTGCGCCGCGCCTCGCGGTGGATGGTCAGCCACAGCACAGATCCGCGTTGTTCAACCAGCAGTTCGCCGTCGGCCGTCTCGCTCATTGCCCTGTCTCCTTGGGGGATGGCTGGTTTATACCCCCGGCGCCCATTCCTACAGCCACTGCCGCGCTCAGCCGTTAGGATGGCGGCTCATCTCCAGGAGTGCCCCCCGCAATGTCGGAAACCACGCCCCGCCTCGAGCAGCAAGCTGCGTCCGACGGTGCCGGTGCGCGTGTGCTGGGCCAGTGGACGGCGGCGCAGTTCGCCCAGCCCCGCCTGCTGCAGCAGCTCGAAGCCAGCCTTGTCGCGGCCGGCGGCGCGGCCTGGGACCTGCGCGAAGCCGACCAGCTGGACCACGTGGGTGCGCAGCTGTTGTGGGACCACTGGGGCCGCGCATGGCCGGCCAGCCTGGAGCTGCTGCCGGCGCAACGCGCGGTGCTCGAGCGGGTGGCGCAGTTCACCGCGCCGCCGCCCCAGCCCCGCAAGACCAGCTGGCGCGAGCACTACCTGGCCCTGGGCGCGCGCGTGATGCACGGCGTCAACCAGATGAAGTTCTTCATCCGGTTGACCGGCCAGCTGGCGCTCAACCTGGTGCGGCTGGCGCGCGCGCCGCAGGACGGCCCCTGGCGCGACCTGTCGGGCCACCTGGTGGGCATCGGCGCCACCGCCTTGCCCATCACCGCCCTGGTCGGCTTCCTGATCGGCGTGGTGCTGGCCTATCTCACCTCGCAGCAGCTGCGCCAGTTCGGCGCCGACGCCTACATCGTCAACATCCTGGGCATCGCGCTGATCCGCGAACTCGGCCCGATGCTGGCGGCCATCCTCATCGCCGGGCGCTCGGGCTCGGCCATCACGGCGCAGATCGGTGTGATGCGCGTGACCGAGGAGCTCGACGCCATGCGCGTGATGGGCATCTCGCACAGCTACCGCCTGGTGATGCCGCGCGCCATGGCCCTGGCCATCGCCATGCCGCTGATCAGCGTGTGGACCACGCTGGCCTCGCTGGCCGGCGGCATGCTGGCGGCCGACGTCTCGCTGGGCATCACGCCGACCTTCTTCATGAAGGCCCTGCCCGAGGCGGTGAGCCTGGGCAACCTGGCGCTGGCCAGCAGCAAGTCGGTGGTGTTCGGCGTGCTGATCGCGCTGATCGCCTGCCACTACGGCCTGCGCGTCAAGCCCAACACCCAGAGCCTGGGCGAGGGCACGACCGCTTCGGTGGTCACCTCGATCACGGTGGTGATCCTGGTCGATGCCCTGTTTGCCGTGCTGTTCAAGGAGGTGGGGCTGTGAGCGCCGACCTTGTGCCCGAGGACTTCATCCCCGCCGAGGGCGCGCCCATGGTGGACATCCGCAAGCTGTGGACCGTGTTCACCAGCCCGGAAAAGCGCTTCGTGGTGCACAAGGACCTGGATTTCAACGTGCAGCGAGGTGAGGTGGTCTCGCTGGTGGGCGGCTCGGGCACCGGCAAGACCGTGCTGCTGCGCCAGATCCTGGGCCTGGAGCGGCCCACCCGCGGCCAGATCGCGGTGCTGGGCCAGCCGGTCGAGAAAATGGGCAGCAAGGGCGCGGCCAGCCGGGTCGGCATGCTGTTCCAGCACGGCGCCCTGTTCTCGGCCTTCAGCGTGCTGGACAACATCGCCTTCCCGCTGCGCGAGCTCAAGACGCTGCCGCCGGCCCTGGTGCGCGAGGCGGCCATGGTCAAGCTGCAGATGGTGGGCCTCAAGCCCGCGGACGCCGACAAGGCGCCCTCGGACCTGTCGGGCGGCATGATCAAGCGGGTGGCGCTGGCGCGGGCCCTGATCATGGACCCGCCCCTGCTGCTGCTGGACGAGCCGACGGCGGGGCTGGACCCCGACAGCTCGGACGGCTTCGTCACCCTGCTGCGCTCGCTGCACCGCGACCTGGCGCTGACGGTGGTCATGGTCACGCACGACCTGGACACCCTGTACGAGCTGTCGACCCGCATCGCCGTGCTGGCCGACCAGAAGGTGATCGTCACCGGCGCGCCGCGCGACGTGATCGCTTTCCAGCACCCTTTCGTTCACGATTTTTTCCTCGGAGAGCGGGGCCAGCGCGCAATGGAATTGCTGCGCGAGTACCCGTTCGCCGTCTAGCCCACAGAAGGAAGCTTCCATGGAAAACAAGGCCCATGCCATGGCCGCCGGCATCTTCGTGGTGGCGCTCAGCGCGCTGCTGGTGCTGCTGGCCGCCTGGCTCACACGCGACACCGGCGAGCGCGACATCTACGAGATCTCCACCCGCGAGACCGTCACCGGCCTGCAGGCGCAGGCGCCGGTGCGCTACCGCGGCGTCGACGTCGGCAAGGTGGCGGCCCTGGGCTTCGATCCCAAGGTGCAGGGCAACGTGCTCATGCGCCTGGAGATCGAGCGCGAGGCCCCCGTCACCGAGGACACCTTCGCCACCCTGGGCTTCCAGGGCGTGACCGGCCTGTCCTTCGTGCAGCTGGACGACAGTGGCAAGACATCGCCGCGCCTGGTGCCCAACGATGAAGTGCCGCCGCGCATCCCGCTCAAGCCTGGCCTGTTGTCCAAGATCAGCGCCAAGGGCGAGGTCATCCTCGACCAGGTCGAACAGATCACGGCGCGCATGAACAAGATCCTGGCCGACCCCAACCAGCAGCGTCTGGCCACGGCGCTGGACAACGTCGGCCAGGCCGCCGCCAGCGTCAACACCTTGTCGAGCACGCTCACCGCCATCCTCAATGCGCAGTTCGGTCCCGACAAGGTCAGCATTCCCACGCTGGTCAAGAACCTCGACGCGACGCTGGCCTCGGTGCGCGGCACCTCCGACGAGGCCAGGACGGCGGTCTCCGAGATCGGCAAGACCGCCAAACGCCTGAACGAGAAGGACGGCCCGATCGACCGGCTGGCCGACGGCACGCAGGCCTTGTCGCACGCCGCCGATGCCTTCAATGCCGCCACCTTGCCGCGCATCAACCGCGCCACCGAAGACACCTCGCGCGCCGTGCGGCAATTGAGCCGTACCGTCAACGGCATCAATGACAACCCGCAGTCGCTGATCTTCGGCACCGGCGGCGTCAGTCCCGGGCCGGGCGAGTCCGGCTTCACCCCGCCAGGAGCCAGCCGATGAACCCCTTGAAGTCTTCGCTTGCTATGAAATCAATAGCGCGTCAGGTCCATTTTCTGAGGACTAGAGGCCAATTTGTTTGCATTTTGCTGCTGGCGGGCCTGCTGGGCGGCTGCGCCGGCCTGGTGGACAAGCCGGTGCAGCGCACGCTCTACGACTTCGGCCCGGGCGCGAGCGCGCCGGCCGCCGCCACGCGCCAGCTGGCGCCCCTGGTGCTGTCCGAGATCGACGCCGCCGGCGCGCTGGACGGCTCGGCCGTGCTCTACCGGCTGGCCTATGCCGACGCCAACCAGCTGCGGCCCTACGCGCAGGCGCGCTGGAGCGCACCGCCGCCGCAGCTGGTGCGCCAGCGCCTGCGCGAGCAACTGGGTCGCGAGCGCGCCGTGCTCAACCCGGCCGAAAGTGCGTCGCTGGCGCGCGAGGGCGGCGTGCTGCCGCGCGTGCTGCACATCGAGCTGGAGGAGTTCTCCCACCTGTTCGAGAGCCCGAGCCAGAGCTTTGGCCTGGTGCGCATGCGCGCCACCCTGCTGGAGAACACCACGGCCGGCGAAAAGCTGCTGGCCCAGCGCAGCGTGGTGGCACGCAGTCCCGCGGCCACGGCCGACGCGCCCGGCGGGGTGCGCGCTCTGGCCGCCGCCACCGATGCCGCCGCCACCGAGATCGGCCAGTGGCTGCAACAGGTGCGCTGACAGCGCAGGCCATGGCTGACAGCCCGCACGATCCCGAAGACACTGGCTCCACCGTCGGCGCCGCCGAACTGGTGACCAGCGTCGCGCCGCGCCGCCCGGCGCTGGAGCAGCTGCGCGCCGCCGGCCTGGAGATCATCGGCTGCTGCGAGCGCCTGTCGCAGCAGAGCACGCTGCTGCGCGACTCGGATCTGCTGCAGGACTTCACGCCGGCCGAGGCCGACATCCTGGGTCTGGCCATGCTGCGCGTGCGCGCCAAACCCGGCCAGGTGCTGATCGCCGAGGACGAGGCCAGCGACTGGATGATGCTGCTGCTCAGTGGCACGGTGGACGTGGGCAAGCGCCGGGTCGGCGCCGCCATCGATGCCAACGAGCCCGGCAACACCACACGGCTGGCCGTGCTCAAGGCCGGCGCGGCGCTGGGCGAGATGTCGATGTTGGATGGCGAGCCGCGCTATGCAAGCTGCTGGGCGCTGTCCGAGGTGGAGGCCGCCGTGCTGACGCGCGCTGCCGTCGCCGGCCTGATCACCGAGCACCCGGCCGTGGGCGCCAAGCTGCTGGTCAAGATCACCCAGTTGCTGGCCCAGCGCCTGCGCAACACCAGCAACCAGCTGGTCAAGGCCTTGCAAAAAACCTGAAGGTTCAGCGGCCGGTCAGCACCGGGAACAGCTTGATCAGGCCCACGGCCATGACCTCCACCGCCAGCGCCGCCAGGATCAGGCCCGCCAGCCGGGTCATCACGTTGATGCCGGTGCGTCCCAGCACGCGCGCGATCGGGTCGGCCAGCGAGAAGCACAGCGCCGTCGCCAGGGCGATGATCACACCGTAGCCCAGCAGGGTGGCCATCTGCAGCAGGCTGTGGGCCCGCTCGGCATAGATGACGACGGTGGAGATGGTGGCCGGCCCCGTCAGCAGCGGGATGGTCAGGGGCACGACGGCGATGCTCGACCCCATGGCGGCCTTTTGCGCGCCCTCGGCCATCTCGTCGACCGCCGCCTTGGCCTCGGCCGGCTGGGCATTGAGCATGTTGAGCGCGCCGCTGAGCAGCAGCAGGCCGCCACCGACCTGGAAGCTGGCCAGCGAGATGCCGAAGAAGTCCAGCACCTTGATGCCCAGCAGGGCGCTGAAGGCGATCACCAGGAAGGCGGTGAACGAGGCGACGACCACCGTGCGTCGCCGCTGCAGCTTGGAGAAGCCTTCGGTGTAGTGGATGAAGAAGGGCACGATGGCCAGCGGGTTGACCACCGCCAGCAGGATGATCAGGGGCTTGAGTTCCATCAGCGGCCACCCGAGACGTCGAGCAGGGCCATGGTGGTGTAGCTGGCCGCCGGCGAGAGCAGCCAGACGATGGACTGCGCCACTTCCGGTGCCGAGCCGCCGCGCCCCATGGGCACCAGGTGGGCCAGGTCGCGCACCCGGTCGGGCAGGCCGCCCGAGGCATGGATGTCGGTCTCGATCAGGCCGGGCCGCACCGCGTTGACGCGGATGCCCTCGGCGCCCACCTCCTTGGCCAGGCCGATGGTGAAGCTGTCGACCGCGCCCTTGGCGGCGGCGTAGTCCACGTACTGGCCGGGCGCGCCCAGCCGCGCCGCGGCGCTGGACAGGTTGACGATGGCGCCACCGGCGCCGCCGCGGCGCGTGCTCATGCGGCGCACGGCTTCACGCGCGCACAGCATGGTGCCCAGCACGTTGATGTCGAACATGCGGCGCCAGCGTGCCATCTCCATGTCTTCGACGCGGGCCGTGACGTCCACCACGCCGGCGTTGTTGACCAGGCCGGTCAGGCGCCCCAGTTGCGCGTCGACCGCCGCGAACATGGCCAGCACCTGGCCCTCATCGGCCACATCGGCCTGCAGCGCGATGGCCTTGCCGCCGGCCGCCTCGATCTGCCGCACCACGGCCTGCGCCGCCTGGGCATCGGCCGTGTAGTTGACGGCGACGGCCCAGCCCTGTTGCGCGGCCAGCAGCGCGGTGGCGGCGCCGATGCCGCGGCTGCCTCCGGTGACGAGCAAAACCTGTTGCAAAACCTGCCTCCTGCACGTGGTGAACGGATAAGCTACAACCTACAACCCCATTAGAGCAAACATGCCGTCCGCGCGGCACGGAGACTTCCCTTGGCCCTGGTCGATTACATGTTCGCGCCGCAAAGCCCCTGGACTTACCTGGGGCACCAGCGTTTCATGCGCATCGCCCGGGACAGCGGCGCCACCGTGCGCGTGTTGCCCGTGGACCTGGGCCGGGTCTTCCCCGTCTCGGGCGGCCTGCCGCTGGCCAAGCGGCCGGCGCAGCGCCAGGCCTACAGGCTGGTGGAACTGGCGCGCTTCTCGCAATTCCTGCAGCTGCCTCTGAACCTGCAGCCCAGATACTTCCCGGTGGCGGTGGACGACGCCGCGCGGCTGATCATTGCCACCGATGCGCAGGAAGGCTGCGAGACTGCGCTGCGCCTGTGCAGCGGCATCTTTGCCGCTGTCTGGGCGCAGGAGCGCAACATCGCCGATGCCCAGGTGCTGGCCGAACTGCTGGCCGAGGCCGGCCTTCCCACCAGCCTGCTGGAGCGCGCCCGCGCGCCCGACGTGCAGCAGCGCTACGACAGCAACACCCAGCTGGCGATCGACAGCCAGATCTTCGGCGCGCCCAGCTACGTGGTCGACGGCGAGATCTTCTGGGGCCAGGACCGGCTCGACTTCCTGGAGCGCAAGCTGCGGGCCTGACCCATCATTTTTCATCACGAACGAGGACACCCCCATGGGCAATTTCATCGAACTGCAGTCGGCCGACGGCCTGCGCATCCAGACCTACACGGCGATGCCGACGACCAAGCCCAAGGGCGCTGTCGTAGTGCTGCAGGAGATCTTCGGCGTCAACTCGCACATCCAGGCCATCGCCGACGGCTTTGCGGCCGAGGGCTATTACGCAGTTGCGCCGTCCACCTTCGACCGCGCCAAGCCCGGCGTGGACCTGGGCTACAGCACCGAGGACATGACCGCCGGCATGGCGCTCAAGGCCGCGGTCGAGGCCCTGCCCGCGCCCGGCGTGCTGCAGGACATCCAGGCGGCAATCCGCCATGCGGCCGACGCTGGCCCGGTCGGCATCGTCGGCTACTGCTACGGCGGCCTGCTGACCTGGCGCGCGGCCTGCGAGCTCGAGGGCCTGGCCTGCGCCGTGCCTTACTACGGCGGCGGCGTGACCACGCCGGAGGAGATCGCACGCAAGCCCAAGGTGCCGGTGATGGCGCATTTCGGCACCCAGGACCACTGGATTCCGATGGACACGGTGCAGGCCTTCGAGAAAGCGCATCCCGAGGTCGAGGTCCATGTGTACGAGGCCAACCACGGCTTCAACTGCGACCAGCGCGGCTCCTGGAACGCCGGCGCCGCCGCGACGGCGCGCGAGCGCACCCTGTACTTCTTCGGCAAGCACCTGGGCTGATGCCATGGCCTGGCGCTGCTTTTTTGAGAGAAATTGGCCTGTAGCCCCCGTCCATTGGGCGTTCGCAGCTCTCATTTCAGGAGCAAGCGCGGGGCCGGCAGCGGCCGCCGACTATGCCGGCCCGCTGTTCGACGCGCACCTGCACTACAACACGGAAGCCTGGGACGGCCGCGCCGGCCCGCATCCGCTGGAAGACGTGCTGGCGCGCATGCAGCGCAACGGCGTGCGCGCCATCGTTGCCAACTCGCGTCCCAATGACGGCAGCAAGGCCCTGGCGGCGTCGCCGCTGACGCGCCAGGCCGGCGTCAGCGTTGTGCCCTTCGTGCGCCTGTACCGCGACCGCGCCGACTACGACAACTGGTTCCGCGACGAGAGCATCTACCAGATGGTGCTCACCGAGCTGGCCGCCGGCACGGCCGCCGGCCCCTACCGCGGCATCGGCGAGTTCCACCTCTACGACAGCGCCAATGCCAACGGTCCCGTCGCGAAGAAGCTGATGGCGTTGGCCGAGGACAAGGGCCTGGTGGTGCTGGCCCATGTGGACGACGTGGCGATCGACCTGCTGATGGCCAACACGCCGTCCAAAGGCCAGAAGGCGCGGCTGATCTGGGCCCACACCGGCATCGGCGGCGCGAGTGTCGCGCGGGTCGACCAGCTGTTCGCGAAATACCCGCAACTGGTGGGCGAGCTGTCCTACCGGCCGGGGCTGACCTGCGAGGGCGGCAAGCTCTGTCCCGAGTGGCGCACGCTGCTGCTCAAGTACCCCACGCGCTTTGTCATCGGCTCGGACACCTGGGTCAACCAGCGCTGGCAGTACTACGACGAGCTGATGAAGGGCTACCGGACCTGGCTGGGTGATCTGCCGCCGGCCATGGCGCGCGGCATCGCCTGGGACAACGCGGCCGGCCTGTTCGGGATGAAGCAGCCATGATGGAGTTGCACTACTACCCCAGCACCGCGGCCATGGTGCCGCACATCCTGCTCGAAGAGATCGGCGCGCCCTACGAGCGCGTGCTGGTCGACCGCGCCCAGGACAAGCACAAGGCGCCGGAGTACCTGGCGCTCAATCCCAACGGCCTGCTCCCGGTGCTGACCGACGGCGAGCTGGTGCTGTACGAGACGGCGGCCATCGTGCTGCACCTGGTGGACACCCACCAGCTGTCGGCGCTGGCACCGGCGCACGGCAGCGTGCAGCGCGCCCATTTCCACAAATGGCTGGTCTGGCTGACCAACACCTTGCAGGCCACGTTGATCGTCTACTTCTACCCCGAGCGCTGGATGAACCCGGGCAATGCCGCCGGCGCGGCCGAACTCAAAAAGCATGCGCAGGCCAAGGTCGGCGCCATGCTGGACCAGCTCGCTGCCGAACTGGCGCGCCATGGCGGGCCCTGGTTCATGGGAGAGACCTACACCGCGCTCGATCCCTATGTCTTCACGCTGTGCCGCTGGACGCGCAATTTCAAGTCAGAGCCGGCGCGCAGCCGCGCCCATCTGGGGCCTTATCTGCAGCGCATGCTGGAGCGGCCCGCCGTGCAGCGGGTGCTGGCCCACGAGCAGCTGGCGCCGCCTTACGTCTAGGGCTTTGTTTGCGCCGGCTGGCCGGCGTCCTCGCGGTAGGCCTTCTCGATCTGGCGCGCCAGCTTGTCGGGCCGCGTGGCCTGCTCCAGCGCCGCGATCTCCGGGTCGTTGCCCTCGCTCACGCCCAGCTTGCGGGCCACGGCCTCCAGCAACTGCAGGGTCTTGGTCGATTCCTGTTCGGCCAGCAGGTTGATCTGCAGGTCCAGCTGGTTGCGCCGCTCGCTGATGCGCATCTCGTAGTTCTGGCTGATCAGGATGAAGGCCGACAGGAAGATCGCCTCCAGCGACACGCACAGGGTGAGGAAGGTGAAGGGGTAGGGATCGAAATGCTGCAAGCCCGGCAGGACGTTGAAGGCGATCCAGACGGCGAAGATCAGCACGTGGACCCAGACGAAGATGATGCTGCCGCAGAACTTTGCGACGAAAGCGGCCATCCGGTCGGCGAAACTGCGCTGGGTCAGGGCCAGTTCCTCGAGCTTGCGCATGGCCTGGATGTTGTGACGCGTGACGTCGGCCATGGTCTTGGCCGAGCGGTAATCGGCCTGCGGCTGGTCGGTGGCGCTCTGGCTCATGGCGGGTCCTTGTTCAATGCCGCGGCCAGGGCCAGGCCGTTGTGGGTGGCTGCGCCGGCGGCGGTGTTGTCGAAGATGCACCACACGCCGCTGCCTTCGCGTAGGGCCAAGCCGATACGTTGTGCCAGCGCCTGCAGCACTTCTTGCGAATAGTCCGAGTAATACACACGCGGCGAGCCGTGCAGCCGCAGGTAGACCAACTGCTGCCAGCCGCCCGGATCACGCCCGGCGGCATGCAGCACGGGGTCTGCCAACACGCGCGCGATCTGTGTCTCCCGCAGCAGCGCGTCGACTTCGGCGGTGAACCAGCTGGCGTGGCGCGGCTCCAGTGCGACAGCCCCCTGGTGCTGGCGCCGAAGCTCGTGCAGAAAGGCCGGCGCCACCACGGGATGGAAGGCCAGGCTGGGTGGCAGCTGCAGCAGCAAGCTGCCCAGCCGCTCGCCCAGGCCGCCGGCCTGCGCCAGGAAGTCCGCCAGCAGATCGCCGCAGCCGGCCAGCCGCTTCTCATGGCTGATGGCCCTGGGCAGCTTGACCGCGAAGCGGAAGTCCGGTGGCACGCTGGCGGCCCAGCGCTCGTACGTGCCGCGCCGGTGGGGGCGGTAGAACGAGGAGTTGATCTCGGTGGCGTTGAACCGGGTGGCGTAGCGCTGCAGCTGGCTGGCGCCGGCATCGAACAGCGGCTGCGCAGCGCGCGCCAGACTCCATCCCGCGCAGCCGATGTGCGCGGCACGCATCAGCGCCCGCCGGTGCGCTGCAGGTAACGCTTGCGCCAGAAGACCACGCCCAGCGTCATCGCCACCCCGACCATGATGGCCAGGGCCAGCCAGAAGCCCCAGGCATGGCGGATCCAGGGCATGGACTCGAAGTTCATGCCGAAGATGCCGGTGATCAGGTTCAGCGGCAGGAAGATCGCCGTCAGCGCGGTGAGCGTGCGCATGATGTTGTTGGTGCGATGGCTCTGTGCCGAGAAATGGATCTGCACCGCGGTCTCGGCAGCCTGCTCCATGCGCCGCACCTGGTGCACCACGCGCTGGATGTGCTCGATGACGTCACGGGCGCGGGCGACCAGGCCGTCGCGCTCGGCTTGCGACAGGGCCGAGGATGGCTGCTCACGGGCCGTGTCCAGCCATTCCTGGATGGCGTCGTTCTGGCCTTCGCACAGGTCTTCCAGCGTGTGCAGCTCGGCGCGCGCCGTCATCAGCGCGCTCCAGTCGGCGCCTTCGGTGCGCGGCCGCAGCAGCTGCTGTTGCCAGCTGTCCATCTCGCTGCCCAGCTGCTTGCGCAGCTCCAGGTCGCTGTCGACCATGACATTGAGCATGCGCAGCATCAGGTCCGACGGGCTGGTGGGCAGGCGGCTGCGGCTGACCACCACCAGGCCGTCGGTCTGGATGGCGTCGGCCAGGTAGCGTTCGATGAAGGAGCGGGCGGTGATGCAGCCCGAGGGATGGACGCTCACCAGCAGGCGGTCGAACACCACGAAGGCGACGGCGCGCGTGCGGATGCGCTGGAAGCTGGCCAGCACGGCAGGCGCTGGCTTGCCCTGCAGTTCGTTATCGACCTCCTCACCGGTGGCCAGCCGGCGGAACACCACCAGGTCGTAGATCGAGGTGTAGTCGTAGTGCGAGGGGTGCGAGGCGTTCTGCAGATCCTGCACATGCAGGTCCAGCAGTTGCGAGCCGCCCAGGCGCTGCGCCGCCTCCTGCAGCTGGGGCAGTTCGTTGGCCAGGGCTTCGCGGTCCAGCCAGATCCAGACGAAGCCGTCGGCGGGCGCCTTGTCCGGCACCGCCTCCAGGAAGCGCAAGGTCCCGCCGGCGAACTCGATGATCTGCATGGTCAGGCGCGCAGCTTGCGCGCCGCATCCAGGGCGAAGTAGGTCAGCACGCCGTCGGCGCCGGCGCGCTTGAAGGCCAGCAGGCTCTCGAGCATGACGGCGTCGTGGTCCAGCCAGCCGTTCTGGGCAGCGGCCTTGAGCATGGCGTACTCGCCGCTGACCTGGTAGGCGAAGGTGGGCACGCGGAACTCGTCCTTGACCCGGCGCACCACGTCCAGGTAGGGCATGCCGGGCTTGACCATCACCATGTCGGCGCCTTCGGCGATGTCCATGGCCACCTCGCGCAGCGCCTCGTCGCTGTTGCCCGGGTCCATCTGGTAGACCTTCTTGTTGCTCTTGCCCAGGTTGGCCGCCGAGCCGACGGCATCGCGGAAGGGACCGTAGAAGGCGCTGGCGTACTTGGCGCTGTAGGCCATGATGCGCGTGTGGATGAAGCCGCCGGCTTCGAGCGCCGCTCGAATCGCTCCAATCCTGCCGTCCATCATGTCCGAGGGCGCGACGATGTCGACGCCGGCTTCGGCCTGGGCCAGGGCCTGCTTGCACAGCACCTCGACCGTCTCGTCGTTGAGGATGTAGCCGCTGGCGTCGGGCAGGCCGTCCTGGCCGTGGCTGGTGAAGGGGTCAAGCGCCACGTCGGTCATCACGCCCAGTTGCGGGAAGCGCTGCTTGAGCTCGCGCACCACGCGTGGCACCAGCCCCTGCGGATTCCAGGCCTCGCGGCCGTCCTCGGTTTTCAGGGAAGGGTCGATGACGGGAAACAGCGCCATCACCGGAATGCCCAGCGCCACGCATTGCTCAGCCACGGGAAGCAACAGGTCCAGGCTGACGCGTTCCACACCGGGCATGGAGGCGACCGCCTCGCGGCGGCCCTTGCCATCGAGCACGAAAACAGGGTAGATCAGGTCATGTGCCGTGAGTGCGTGCTCGCGCACAAGGTTGCGCGTGAAGTCGTCGCGACGCAGGCGGCGCGGCCGGCCCAGGGGAAAAGGTGCATAGGGGCTCATGCCGAAAATTGTGCCCCATTCCCGCGCGCCAGCCCGCACCGAGGGAAAACCGTCAGTTAAATCTGGTCCCAGGCCTTGAAAGCACCCGGCCCGTTTGTTAAATTACGCCCGGGCGGCTTGCCGCTCCCCGCTTTTCCTCCCTGAGCGGGCGCCTTAATGTGTGACAGCAAAAAGGCTTCCCACCCCGGCTTTTGGCCGGGGTTTTTTTTGCGCGGCATTTTTGCGGGCGCTGCCGGGGCTTTCGGGGCTGTCTTTACACTCGGCCCATGCTCTGGGTCAAAGCCTTCCACATCGTATTCGTCGCCAGCTGGTTCGCCGGGCTGTTCTACCTGCCGCGCATCTTCGTCAACCTGGCGATGGTGGCGCCCGGCTCGTTGGCCGAGCGCGAACGCCTGCTGCTGATGGCGCGCAAGCTGCTGCGCTTTGCCACCCTGCTGGCCGTGCCGGCGCTGGCGCTGGGCGCCTGGCTGTGGCTGGGCTACGGCATCGGCCGGGGGCCGGGCAACGGCTGGCTGCATGCCAAGCTGGCGGTGGTCGCCCTGGCCGTCGGCTACCACCATGCGTGTTTTGTGTTGCTGCGCAAGCTCCAGGCCGGCTCTGATGGCCACAGCCACCGCTGGTACCGCTGGTTCAACGAGGTGCCTGTGCTGCTGCTGCTGGCGGCCGTGGTGCTGGTGGTGGTCAAGCCCTTCTAGCCGTGATGGCGCGGCACAAGACATCCGCCTGGCCGCTGGCGCAAGCATATGCGGCGCTGATCGTCTATGCCAGCCTCTACCCGTTTGCCGGCTGGCGCGACCAGAACATCGCACCCTGGGAGTTCCTGGCCAGTCCGCTGCCGCGCTACTGGACCGGCTTCGACGTGGCGGCCAATGTCGCCGGCTACGCGCCGTTGGGATTCCTGCTGGCCCTGAGCTTCCTGCGCCGCGGCCAGGAGCGCTTTGCGCCCACCACCAACAGCGCCGCCATCGCGGTGGCCACGCTGGCCGCGGGCGTGCTCTCACTGTGGATGGAGGCCTTGCAGACCTATCTGCCGTCGCGTGTGCCGTCGAACGTCGATTTCGCTCTCAACCTTCTGGGCGCATTGCTGGGCGCGGTCGCCGCCGGCGCGCTGGAACTGGCCGGCGCGATCGACCGCTGGAGCCGCTTTCGCCTGCGCTGGTTCATCGGCGACGCGCGCGGCGCCCTGGTGCTGCTGGCGCTGTGGCCGTTCGCCCTGCTGTTTCCCGCAGCGGTCCCGCTGGGATTGGGCCAGGTCTTCGAGCGGCTGGAAACGGCGTTGGCCGAATGGCTGCTGGACACGCCGTTCCTCGAATGGCTGCCGGTGCGCGACGTGGAATTGCAGCCCCTGGTGCCGGGCGTGGAGTTGTTGTGCGTGATGCTGGGCGCCCTGATCCCCTGCCTGCTGGGTTATTCGGTGATGCGCTCGGTGGGCCGCCGCGCTGCCTTCGCGGGCTTTGTGGTGGCTGCAGGCGTCGCCAGCACGGCGCTCTCCGCGGCGCTGAGCTGGGGGCCTGCCCACGCCTGGGCTTGGCTGAGCCTGCCCGTGCGGCTGGGCCTGGCGGCGGGGCTGGTCATGGCCATGCTGCTGCTGGCCCTGCCGCGGCGCGGCTGCGCGGCCCTGATGCTGCTGGCCTTGGTGCTGCACCTGAGCCTGCTGAACCAGGCGCCCGAGAGTGCCTACTTCGCCGACACCTTGCAGGCCTGGGAGCAGGGGCGCTTCATCCGCTTCAATGGCCTGGCCCAGTGGCTGGGCTGGCTCTGGCCTTATGCGGCCCTGGCCTATGTGCTGCTGCGGCTTTCGCGCAGCGAGCGCCCACCTAGAATGGACGCATGAGCGAGCCTTCCACTGCCCCGACCACGTCCTATTACGAACGCCACATCTTCTTTTGCCTGAACCAGCGCGAGAACGGCGAGGATTGCTGTGCCCAGCACCGCGCGCAGGAGGCCTTCGACCGCTGCAAGTCGCAGGTCAAGGCACAGGGGCTGGCCGGGCCGGGCAAGGTCCGCGTCAACAAGGCCGGCTGCCTGGACCGCTGCGCCGCGGGCCCGGTGGCCGTGGTCTACCCGGAAGCCGTCTGGTACACCTATGTGGACAGCGCCGACATCGACGAGATCGTTGAGTCGCACCTGAAAAACGGCCAGGTCGTCGAGCGCCTGCTGACGCCGCCGCACCTGGGGCGCTGAGCATGAACGCGCAGACCGAGCGGTTCGAACTGCGTGGGCCGGCCGGGGCCATCGAGGCCCTGCGCGACCGGCCCGCCGATGTGTCGCGTGGAGTGGCCGTGATCGCCCACCCCCATCCGCTGTTCGGCGGCACCATGGACAACAAGGTGGTGCAGACGCTGGCGCGCGCCTTTGTGCAATGCGGCTGGACGGCCGTGCGCTTCAATTTTCGCGGCGTCGGCGCCACCGAAGGCGCGCACGACGAGGGCAGGGGGGAGGCGCAGGACTTCCTGGCCGTGGTGACCGCGGCCGCGGGCGAAGGCCCGCTGGCGCTGGCCGGCTTTTCCTTCGGCTCCTTCGTGACCTGCAGCGCGCTGCAAAGCCTCTGGCCGGCGCGCGAGATCGAGAAGATCGTCCTGGTCGGGACCGCTGCTGCGCGCTTCCAGGTCGCCACGTTGCCGCCGGAAGCCCACGAACGCACGCTGGTGGTCCACGGTGAGCAGGACGACACGGTGGCGCTGTCGGCCGTGATGGACTGGGCCCGGCCGCAGTCACTGCCGGTGACGGTTGTGCCCGGCGGCGGCCATTTCTTTCACGGACAATTGCCGCTTCTCAAAACCCTGGTGGCCCGCCACCTCCGTAGCTGAACTCCATGAAACGAATCTTGCAGGCGTTTGCCGCGACCATCCTGGCACTGCTGTGCTTTGCCGCTGCCGCCCAGGCGCCGCAACCGCCCGAGATCGCCGCCCGCAGCTACCTGCTGCTGGACGTGACGGCCAACCAGATCCTGGCCTCGCGTGACATCGACAGCCCGGTGGAGCCGGCTTCGCTGACCAAACTGATGACCCAGTACCTGGTGTTCGATGCCTTGCGGTCCAAGAAGATCAGCCTGCAGCAGCGGCTGCCGGTGAGCGTGCGGGCCTGGAAGATCGGCGGCTCGACCATGTTCATCGACCCCAAGATGACGGTGCCGGTGGACGACCTCATCAAGGGCATGATCGTGCAGTCGGGCAACGACGCCACCATTGCCCTGGCCGAGGGCGTGGGTGGCACGGTGGAGCGCTTTGTCCAGCTCATGAACGAACAGGCCCAGGCGCTGGGCATGAAGGCGACCGGCTACAAGAACCCCGAAGGGCTGACGGTGGCCGGCCACACGACCACGGCGCGCGACCTGAGCGTACTGGCCACCCGGCTGATGCAGGACTTCCCCGAATACCTGCATTACTACTCGATCAAGCGCTACCGGTACGAAGGCACGCCCACCGCCAACGACACCAACCGCAACCTGCTGCTGTTTCGCGACCCGACGGTCGATGGTCTGAAAACCGGCCATACCGAAGCCGCCGGCTACTGTCTGATCGCCACTGCCAAGCGCGACTTCCCCAATGTCGGGGGGCGCCGCCTGCTGTCCATCGTGCTGGGCACTGCCAGCGAGAACGCCCGGGCCAACGAGTCGCAGAAGCTGCTCAACTGGGGCTATACCGCCTATGAGGCGATCAAGCTGTTCGATGCCGGCCAGGCGGTGGTGACGCCGGAGGTCTGGAAGGGCACGTCGCGCTCGGTCAAGCTTGGCCGTCCGCAGGCCATCGTGGTGGCCGTGCCCGCCGGTACCGGCAGCCGGCTCAAGACCCAGGTGCTGCGTGCCGACCCGCTGGTGGCGCCGTTCACCAAGGGCCAGGTGGTGGCGCGTCTGAAGGTCACAGCCGGCGACGAGACCGTGGCGGAGGTCCCCCTGCTGGCCCTGGAGGCGGTGGAGCAGGCGGGCGTCCTCGGACGAGCCTGGGATGCCATGCGTTTGTGGATCAAGTGAAGCCGAATAGTGAGTCTTTACTGACGCTGATGCGCAAGCCCGCCAATTGCGGGAAGACCCTGACCGGGATATACTAGAAGGCTTTCCCGCAATTGGGTGCGGGAAGAATTTGCCTGCCGCATTCGCGGCAATCCGTTTTCCAAACGTTTAGGGACGTTTTTCAATGCCAACCATCAATCAACTGGTGCGTCAGGGGCGCGAGGTCGAAAAGACCAAGAGCAAGAGCCCCGCGATGCAGAACAGCCCCCAGCGTCGGGGCGTGTGTACTCGCGTGTACACCACGACGCCTAAGAAGCCGAACTCGGCCCTTCGTAAAGTCGCCAAGGTCCGTCTGACCAATGGCTTCGAAGTCATTTCCTACATCGGCGGCGAAGGCCACAATCTGCAGGAGCACAGCGTGGTGCTGGTTCGCGGCGGCCGCGTCAAGGATCTGCCCGGTGTGCGTTACCACATCGTGCGTGGCTCGCTCGACTTGCAAGGCGTGAAAGACCGCAAGCAGTCGCGCTCCAAGTACGGCGCCAAGCGCCCGAAGAAGGCCTGACGGTTTTGTTGTTTGTCGGTGCTTGATCGCCCTGGCAGGCGAAGCAAGCGTAGTGACCCGCTGTTGGGTCGAGTAAGTGGGAAGCCTGATGGCTCCCGCGGTCAGCCGGAAGGCGGGCCAACTGAAGCAAATTAAGAGGTGAAAAAATGCCACGTCGTCGCGAAGTCCCTAAACGTGAAATCCTGCCCGATCCCAAGTACGGCAATGTCGAGCTCGCCAAGTTCATGAACGTGATCATGCAAGGCGGCAAGAAGGCGGTTGCAGAGCGCATCATTTACGGCGCGCTCGAGCAGATCGAGAAGAAGAACCCGGGCAAAGACCCGGTGGAAGCCTTCACCATGGCGATCAACAATGTCAAGCCCATGGTCGAAGTGAAGTCCCGCCGTGTCGGCGGTGCCAACTACCAGGTGCCCGTCGAAGTGCGCCCGGTGCGCCGTCTGGCGCTGGCAATGCGCTGGCTCAAGGAGGCTGCCAAGAAGCGTGGCGAGAAGTCGATGGCCATGCGTCTGGCCAACGAACTGATGGAAGCCACGGAAGGCCGTGGCGGCGCCATGAAGAAGCGTGACGAAGTTCACCGCATGGCCGAAGCGAACAAGGCGTTCAGCCACTTCCGCTTCTAAGAACCGTCCCCATCTGGAGTGCGGGCCCGCCACGAGCGGGCCTGCACCCTTTTAACGAAAGATCATCATGGCCCGCAAGACGCCCATCGAGCGCTATCGCAATATTGGTATTTCGGCTCACATCGACGCCGGCAAGACCACGACCACCGAGCGCATCCTTTTCTACACCGGTGTGAACCACAAGATCGGCGAAGTGCACGACGGCGCTGCGACCATGGACTGGATGGAGCAGGAGCAGGAGCGTGGTATCACGATCACGTCCGCTGCGACCACGTGTTTCTGGAAGGGCATGGACATGTCCTTCCCCGAGCACCGCATCAACATCATCGACACGCCCGGCCACGTGGACTTCACGATTGAAGTGGAGCGTTCCATGCGCGTGCTTGACGGCGCCTGCATGGTGTATTGCGCCGTGGGTGGCGTGCAACCTCAGTCGGAAACCGTCTGGCGTCAAGCCAACAAGTACAAGGTGCCCCGCCTGGCGTTCGTCAACAAGATGGACCGCACCGGCGCGAACTTCTTCAAGGTCGTCGAGCAGATGAAGCTGCGCCTGAAGGCTAATCCTGTGCCGATCGTGATCCCGATTGGCGCCGAAGAGAACTTCACCGGCGTGGTTGATCTGCGCAAGATGAAGGCCATTCTCTGGGATGAGGCCTCGCAAGGCATGAAGTTCACCTACGCCGAGATCCCGGCGGATCTGCTCGAGACCGCCAAGGAATGGCGCGAGAAGATGGTCGAGGCGGCCGCTGAGGCCTCTGAAACCCTGATGAACAAGTACCTGGAAGAGGGCGACCTGACCGAAGAAGAGATCACTCTCGGCCTGCGCACCCGCACCATCGCCAGCGAAATCCAGCCGATGCTGTGCGGCACCGCGTTCAAGAACAAGGGTGTGCAGCGCATGCTGGACGCCGTGATCGAACTCATGCCCTCGCCGGTGGACATTCCGCCCGTCAAGGGCATGGATGAAGACGAGCAGCCCATCACCCGCAAGGCGGACGACGGCGAAAAATTCTCTGCGCTCGCGTTCAAGCTGATGACCGACCCCTTCGTCGGCCAGCTGACCTTCGTGCGCGTCTATTCCGGCGTGCTGAGCAAGGGCGACAGCGTCTACAACCCGATTCGCGGCAAGAAGGAGCGCATCGGCCGTATCGTGCAGATGCACGCCAACAACCGCCTGGAAGTCGACGAAATCCGCGCCGGCGACATCGCTGCCTGCGTGGGCCTGAAGGATGTGACGACCGGCGAAACGCTGTGCGACCCGTCCGCCATCGTGATGCTCGAGCGCATGGTGTTCCCCGAGCCCGTGATTGCGCAGGCCGTGGAGCCCAAGACCAAGGTTGACCAGGAAAAGATGGGCATCGCCCTGAACCGCCTGGCACAGGAAGATCCGTCGTTCCGCGTGCGTACCGACGAGGAATCCGGCCAGACCATCATCGCCGGCATGGGCGAGCTGCACCTGGAAATCATTGTCGACCGCATGAAGCGCGAATTCGGCGTGGAAGCCAACGTGGGCAAGCCGCAGGTGGCTTACCGAGAAACCATCCGCAAGACGATCGAGGACGCCGAAGGCAAGTTTGTGCGTCAGTCCGGCGGCAAGGGCCAGTACGGCCACGTCGTGCTCAAGATCGAGCCGAACGAGCCGGGCAAGGGCATCGAGTTCGTCGACGCGATCAAGGGCGGCGTGGTTCCGCGCGAGTTCATCCCGGCGGTGGAAAAGGGCATCAACGAAGCCGTCACGCAAGGCGTGCTGGCCGGCTACCCGGTGGTTGACGTCAAGGTGACGCTGCACTTCGGCTCGTACCACGACGTGGACTCGAACGAACTGGCGTTCAAGATGGCTGCCATTTTCGGTTTCAAGGAAGGCTGCCGCAAGGCCGGTCCGGTCATCCTCGAGCCCATGATGGCCGTGGAAGTTGAGACGCCTGAAGACTACGCCGGCAACGTGATGGGCGACCTGTCCTCACGCCGCGGCATGGTGCAGGGCATGGAAGACATGGTTGGTGGCGGCAAGGCCATCAAGGCCGAAGTGCCCCTGTCTGAAATGTTCGGCTACTCGACGACCCTGCGCTCGATGTCGCAAGGCCGCGCCACCTACACGATGGAGTTCAAGCACTACGCTGAAGCTCCGCGCAACGTGGCAGAAGCCATCGTTGCGGCTCGCGCCAAGTAAAAGAACCTGTCTGCGATCACACACCCCGCTGTGCCCGTGCGGTGGGATCGGTGATGTGATGCAGACGTTAAACCCCACACGGGCATTGCTCTTTGGAGATACGAAATGGCAAAAGGAAAATTCGAGCGGACCAAGCCGCACGTCAATGTGGGCACGATTGGTCACGTTGACCACGGCAAG
>NZ_CAKZHQ010000046.1 GCF_936925435.1 uncultured Ramlibacter sp.
CGTGCCCAGCCAGCGCACCGTACCCGTTTCCTGGCGGAAGTCGGCGTGGCGCAGGCGATGGTCGACGTGGTCGCTGCCCAGGCCGCGCGCCAGCTGCCCGATTTCGGCCCGGGCGACACCGTGATCGTCAATGTCAAGGTCAAGGAAGGCAACCGCGAGCGCGTCCAGGTGTTCCAGGGGAACGTGATCGGCCGCCAGGGCTCGGGCCTGCAGGAGACCTTCACGGTCCGCAAGGTCAGCTTCCAGGTCGGCGTCGAGCAGCGGCACGTCGGTGGCGGGCGCGCAGGCGGCGCGTTCGACCACCACCTGGGCCATCGCGCCGGTGTCCAGGCCGGCGGCGTCGTCGACCAGCGCGTAGGCCGGCAGGTCATCTTGGGCCAGCTGTGCCAGCGTCTCGGGCAGCGCGTTGGGCGGCATCAGGCTGGTCTGGCCGCGCAGCAGCGCGGCGGCCAGGCCCACCAGGGCGGCGGGCTGGGCCAGGCCGGGCATGATGCCTTCGGTGATGAGCAGGCCTTCGTGCAGGTGCTGGAACAGGCTGACCGACATCAGCTGGCGTTCCTGCGCGTCGCGCCGCTCCTGGGCGTCGGCCAGCGTGGCCAGGCGGTCGGCGACATGGCGCGTCCCGTAGCCGCCGCCGTCGCTGCGCCCTGCGGGTGACGGCGTGCCATCGGCCAGCCCGGCGCCGGTGTCGCTGTTCTACAGCGATGCCCATGAAGACGAGCCGCTGCGCGACGAGCTGGCGCGACACCTGAAGATCCTGCAGCTGCGCCGGCTGATCCTGCCCTGGCACGACCGGGCCATCGTGCCGGGCGCCGCCTGGGACACCGAGATCCACCAGGAGCTGCTGCGCAGCGAGCTGGTGCTGCTGCTGCTGAGCTCGCACTTCATGGGCTCGGACTACATCCTGGGCGTGGAGTTGAAGACGGCGCTGCAGCGCGCCAGGGAGGGCAGCGCCACCGTGGTGCCTGTGGGCACGACGACGATGGCGTCGGCCGGTTTGCAGAAAAAGAACGGCGCCTCGCGTGTCGGGTCGGCACCCATTTCGCGTGCATGCGCCGCGTAGTTGCGGCCCACGCAGTAGATGCGGCGCACCGGGAAGCGCTCCGCCTTGCCGACGATGGGCAGGGAGGCGACGGTGGGGGTGAAAAGGTAGCTCATGACAATCTTTCTTCTCTGTGGATGCCCAGCGCCTGGTGCACGGGGCGGTCGGAATAACTGAACAGCACGCAGCCCGGCGCCGATTCAAAGCGCGCAGTGTGCCATGAGGGAATCACGAAATGGTCGCGCGGGCCGAAGTCAAAGCGCTGCACCGTTTCCCCCTGAACGATGTGCACCACACCTGTGCCTTCGACCACGCTGTAGACCGCGCCGTCGGTCTGGCGCCAGGGCTTGCCGGAAAAGCCCGCCGGCAGCTTTTGCATGTAGGTGGCCATGGTGGGCATGGGCGCGCCGCCGGTCAGAGGATTGAGGTAGCGCAGCTTGACGCCGTCCCAGCTGTCGATGGGGGCGTCGCGCTCCAACTGCTCCAGTGCCTCGCGGCTGCGTGCATAGGGGTAGCTGAAGATGGGCGAGGTGGCGCCAAAGGGCGCGTCATGGCGCAGCGGTGCCATGTTGTGGCCGTAGCGGGCGAAGCTCGCCCCCTCGGGCCTGGAGACGGTCTGCGAGCGCGCGGTGCCGTTCTCGGCGAAACCGGCATCGAAGAAGCGCAGCATGGGGATGTCCAGGCCATCGAGCCAGACCACGGGGCCGTCGGCCTCGTTCCCATGGTCGTGCCAGGTCCAGCTGGGCGTGATGATGAAGTCGCCTGGCGCCATGGTGGCGCGCTCGCCGTCGACCGCGGTGTAGGCGCCCGAGCCCTCGACGATGAAGCGCAGCGCGCTTTGCGTGTGGCGGTGGCTGGGCGCCACCTCGCCCGGCAGGATCAGCTGCAGGCCGGCGTACAGCGACTGGGTGATGCAGGATTGGCCGCGCAGCGCCGGGTTCTCCAGGATCAGCACCCGGCGCACGGCCTCCTCGGCCGTGATGGCATCGCCGGCGCGCATCAGAAAGGGCCGGACCTGCTCATATTTCCATAGCGCCGCAACACAGGGGGACGCGGGCTGGGGCGGTACCAGAGCATGCAACACCTCCCACAGTGGGGTCAGGTTCAGCGGGTCCATGTCGCGGTACAGCTGCTGGCGCTGCATGGCGGCGGGGTGGGGTGCATTCATGGCTGTCTCCTTGTGCTCACCAAGTCTGCCCGAGGTAGGCGTCTTCCTTGGCCAGCCGCGCCTGCAAGGCCGCGGTGTCCACGCCTGCGGCGGTGGTGCCGGCGCTCAGTGCGAGGTCCGCCGCTGTGCCCGCCGCCTGGCCCATCACGAAGCAGGCACCGGTGACACGCGCGGCCGACTGGGCCTCGTGGCTCATGGAGGCGCAACGCCCCGCCACCCAGAGGTTGTCCAGGCCCTGCGGCACGGTCATGCGGTAGGGCAGCTGGTTGAAGCCGCGGCTCTCGGGAATCTGGGGCCAGCGGAACTCGACGTCGCCTTTGAGGTGCAGTTCCAGCGGCCAGCCGTTGACACCGATGCTGTCGTCGAAGCTGGCGCACTCCAGGACGTCCGCTTCCGTCAGCATGTAGTGGCCGCGCACACGCCGGGTCTCGCGGATGCCCACCTGGGGCGCGATGTCGACGATGTAGGAGTTCTCGAAGCCCGGCACCTCCTTGAGGAAGCCGGCCACGCTGGCGATCTGCCTGCGCCCCAGCACCTCGGCCTCGCTCAACTCTTGCGCGCTGGTGCCGTCCATGGCGTTGCCGTCGCGGTTGGCCAGCTGGGTCAGGTTGACACGCCATTCGATGCCGCTCTTTTGCGGCCGGATGATGGGGGTCTTGCGCGGGAATTTGTAGCGGCCCTGGGCTTCGGCCTTGAGCATCAGCTCGGGGATGGTCTTCCAGGCCTCGCCGGCACGCACCGGGTCGATGCCGTTGAGGCGGAACATGGTCGAGGGGTAGAGCATGTTGCCCTGGCCGTCGCCCTTGTCATAGGGCGCGCCGGCCCAGGCCGCCAGGTCGCCGTCGCCCGAGCAGTCGATGAAGGCCCGGCCACGCACGGCGAAGCGGCCCGACTTGGTCTCCACCAGCAGGGCGGCCACACGGCTTGGCGAGTCCATCAGCACGCCGGCGGCCAGGGCGTGGAACAGCACCTGCACGCCGGCCGACAGCAGCAAGTCGTCGGCGGCGATCTTGTAGGCCGCCGTGTCGTAGGCCTGGGCCACGGTTTTGCCGAAGAGGTTGTGCGGCTTGTTCAGCCCGCCCAGAGCGGCTATGCGCGAGAGCAGGTCGTCGGCCACGCCGTGCACCACCTGGCGGATGTCGCCGTGCACGTTGGCATGCAGGCCGCAGAAGTTGGTCACGCCGGCAGCCGTGCCCATGCCGCCGAGGAAGCCGTAACGCTCCAGCAGCAAGGTGCTGCGGCCGGCACGCGCGGCGGCCACGGCGGCCGCCATGCCGGCGGGCCCGCCGCCGAGGACAACCACGTCGTAGTCGCCCAGCACCGTCGTCTGCCGGCTGGGTTCGGTCAATCTGTCTTGCATGGAAAATCGGTCGGACAAAGAATACTAAGCATACATAGCAAAAAGCCGCATCGCAAGCAGGCTTGCCCCGGTGGGTGGTGGCTACACTGCCGCATGGCAAAAAGCTTCGATTTCCAGCATGCGCCGGGCCACCTGATCCGCCGCGCCCACCAGGTGGCGGTGGCCATCTTCATGGAGGAGACGGGTGGTTTCGACGTCACGCCGGTGCAGTTCGCCATCCTCAACGCCCTGATCGACGACCCCGGCGAGGACCAGGTCACGCTGGCCGCCAAGGTGGCATTCGACGCCGCCACCTTCGGATCGGTGATCGGCCGGCTCGAGGCCAAGGGCTGGGTGCGGCGCGAGGCCGATGCGCGCGACAGGCGCCGCAAGCTGCTGTGGGTGACGCACGAGGGCGAGCAGGCGGCCGTGCAGATGAAGCGCGCCGTTGCGAAGGCGCAGACCCGCATCGTCGGGCCGCTGCAGGCCGCCGAGCGGGCCCAGTTGGTGGCCCTGCTCGACAAGCTGGTGGCAGGGCACGCGCAGCCCGATACCTGACAACGCGGCGCCGTCCTACGCCGTTTCGCGCTGGCCGCCTTGAACGTCATGGCGAGCACAGAGCTCTAATGCGAGCTGCTGGTTCCCAGCCTGAAGGAGACATCCATGAACACCCCCCAAATTTCCCATCGCCGCGCACTTGTCGCCGTTTTCACGGCCGTCGCGCTGGCTGCGGCCGGTTGCGCCGACATGAACCTCACGCCGACCCAGAAGAGCACGGCCATCGGCACCGGCGCTGGCCTGGTGGTCGGTGGCCTGATCGACGGCGGCAAGGGCGCTGCCATCGGCGGCCTGGTCGGCGCGGCCGGCGGCTACGCTTGGTCCAAGTACATGCAGGACAAGAAGACGACGATGGAGAAGGTCGTCGTGGGCACCGGCGTTTCGGTGACGCAGACGCCGGACAACCAGCTCAAGCTGAACATCCCTAGCGACGTCTCGTTCGACACCGGCCGTGCCGACATCAAGTCCAACCTGCGGCCTATCCTCGACCAGTTCGCCAGCGGCCTGCAAGGCCAGGCCCAGACCGATGTGCGCATCATCGGCCACACCGACAGCACCGGTTCCGACGCAGTGAACAATCCCCTGTCGATGCAGCGGGCCCAGGCCACGCGCGACTACCTTGCCGCGCGCGGCGTCGATCCGGCGCGCATCCAGATCGCAGGGCGCGGCGAGCACGAGCCCATCGCCGACAACACGACCGACGCCGGCCGGGCGCGCAACCGCCGTGTGGAAATCTACCTGGGCGAGCGTGTCGCCGCCCGCTGAAAAGCGCAGCACACAGCACAAGGGGCCCGCGGGCCCCTTTTTCAATCCGACTTGGTGAGCAGCTCGAAGTGCTCCACCAGCGGCGGGCTGGCGAAGAAAGGCCCGACGATGGCGCGCCACTGCGGGAACAGCGGGCCTTCGCGGAAGGCCACGGTGTGGTCTTCCAATGTGTCCCAGAAGATCTGCAGCACATAGCGCTCGGGCGACTCAATGCACTTGTTGACCTTCCAGCCGCGCACGCCCTTGGCCTGGGCGATCACGGTTTGCAGGCCGCGCGCGATGGCCTCGTCGAAAGCGGCCTGCTGGCCCGGCGCGATGCGGATTTCCGCGATCTCCAGAATCATGACTTTCCCTTCAGTGTTGGCTTGCGGGCAAGTCTACCGTCAGGCCGTCCAGTGCCTGGGTGAGGTCAATCTGGCAGGACAGGCGGCTGTTGGGCCGGCGTTCGGCGGCGGTGAACGCCAGCATGCCCAGTTCGTCGGCCGAAGGCGGCGGCAACTGGCTGGCGTGCGGCTCGCGCACATAGACATGGCAGGTCGCGCAGGTCAGCAGGCCGCCGCAGTCGGCTTCGATGCCGGCCATGTTGGCCGCCACTGCTGCCTGCATCAGGCTTTGTCCGGTTTTGCAGTGAATTGTGCCTTCAGAGCCCGAGGAGTCTTCGCTAGGCGCTACGAAATGAATAGCAATCATGGGTCGTGTGTCAGAAGCGGCTGAAGTACTCGCGGACCTGGAAAGCGTCCTTGTCCTCGGCCTGGGCGTGGCGCAGCACTTCGGACTGCTTGATCTGGGTCAGGTAGCTGATGAAGTCGGCGCCGAAGGCGTCCACCAGGGCGGTGTCGGCCAGCAACGCGGCCAGCGCGTCTTCCAGGCTGGTGGGCAGGCGCTCGGCCGTGTCGGAATAAGGCGCGTCGGTGGCCGGCGGCGCCTTCAGGCGGCGCTCCATGCCGTCCAGCCCGGCGTGGATCTGCGAGGCCAGGTAGAGGTAGGGGTTGGCCGCCGGCTCGCCGATGCGGTTCTCGATGCGGGTGGCTGCGTCGCCGCATTCGCCCACCACGCGCAGCATGGCGCCGCGGTTGTCGCGGCCCCACAGCACCGACTGCGGCGCCAGCGCGTTGGGCCGGAAGCGCCCGAAGCCATTGATGGTGGGCGTGCAGAACACCGTCATGCCGCGCGCATGCTCGAGCAGGCCGGCCAGGTAGTTTTCGCCCAGCGGCGACAGCGTGTGCTGGGCATCGGCCGACGTGCTGTCGCTGGCCGGCGCCTCGCGCTGGAAGACGTTGCGGCCAGTGGCGCTGTCGACCAGCGACTGGTGCAGGTGCCAGCCGCTGGACATGATGTTGGCAAAGGGCGGCCGGCACATGAAGCTGGCGTGGTAGCCGGCCCGGCGCAGGGCCTGCTTCACGGCATTGCGGAACAGCACCATGTTGTCGGCCGCCGTCAGCGCATCGGTGACATCGAACACCGCTTCGACCTGGCTGGGGCCCAGTTCGATCTCCAGCGACAGCAGGGGCAGGCCCAGGGCCTGGGCCGTGTGCTGGACGATGCGCATGGGCTCCTCGGCCATGTCGGCCCAGCCCTCGGCCAGCAGGTTGTAGCCGGGGTGGACCAGGCTGACCTCGGGCGGCAGGCCCGGCCAGTCGGCGCGCGCCGGGTCCATCTGCGCCGTCTCGTCCTCGATGCGGTAGATGTGGAACTCCACCTCCAGGCCGCACTGCATGCCCAGGCCGGCCTCGGCCAGCCTGGCGAGCGCGCGCTGCAGCAGGCGGCGCGTGTCCAGTTCCACCGGCTGGCCGTCCTGGAACCAGGGCTGGCAGCGCAGCCAGCCGGTCTTGTCGGCCCAGGGCAGTTGGACAAAGCTGTCGGGGTCGGCCAGCAGCAGCAGGTTGTTGGCGAAGCCGAAGCCCGGCAGGGTGACGGTGCCGCCCGGCTCGAACACCTTGAAGGCCGTGCGGTCCGAGGTGTCCTTGAGCATCAGGGTGCTGACCATGCCCACGCCCTCGCGCATGCCGCGGGCGGCGGCCGAAGCGACCAGGGTCTTGCCGCGCGTGATGCCGTGCAGGTCGCACCAGACAAAGCGCACCAGCTCCAGGCCGCTGGCCTCGATCAGCCGCGCCGTGCGCAGCAGCGCCTCTTCACGTGCCGCGTCGTGGATGCCGCAGCGTTGGGCGAAATAACCGCTCATGCGACAGCCTTGTCGGTGGGCGCCTTGGCGATCCAGGGCGCGCCGTCGCGCTTGGCCTGCACCCGCTCGCGCCACCAGGTCGGCCATTCGCCCGCGGGGGCGATGCCGTCCACCGTGTCGGGGCCGCGCATGGCGGCGGCCTGGCTTGCGTCGGCCGGTCCCGGCAAGGTGCCGCCAGCCTGCACTGCCTCGATGGCCTTGAGCAGCATGCGGCGATTCGCCATGATGACCTTGTCGCTGGTGCCCAGGTGCTCGCGCGTGCGGTCCTGGATGGCGCCCATGCTTTCCACCGCCCACTGGTCGTGCACGTTGATGTCGTCCTCGCCCATGCCCAGATAGGTGCTGCTGCGCTGCTCGTCGGCGTTGAAGCCCCAGTTGTTGTGGCGGCCCGAGTTGGGGATGTAGTCGGGCAGGCTGATGTACTGGGTGCGCTGATTGCGCATGGCTTCCTTGTCCACCGGGCCGTCGAAGCTGGTGAAGACCGAGTACCAATAGGTGTGGGTGTCGTCCACCGGCACATGCATCTGGCTGATGGTCAGGGTCTCCGACAGCGGGATCACGAAGGTGTGGGGGAAGATCGATTGCGTGATGCGCACATGGGTCAGCTCCTGCGTCATGGGCCGCAGGGCTGTGAGCTGCAGGCCCCAGGGCTGGGCCTCGAAGCTGATCTCGGGCTGGTGGAACTCGCGCATGATGCGTGTCATCGGCCAGCGCTCGCCCTGCGCATCGCCGGCGCTGGCGCTGCGAAACTGCTTGCCGGCGGCGTTGTCGCCGATGGCGTCCAGCGCCTCGTCATTGAGGAAGCGGTGCAGGAAAGACGGGTGCGCCGGGTCGATGCCGACCTCGAAGCACTGCAGCCAGTTGGCGTTCCACAGGCCCTTGAAGGCAAAGGTGTGGGTGGACGGCGCGGCAAAACAGTCGAACTCAGGGAAGGGCGGCGGCGTGCTGTCTTCCTCACCCAGCCAGGCGAAGACGATGCCGCTTCGCTCCAGCACCGGGTAGCTGCGCTGCTTGACGCGGTCGCACAGACGGCTGCCGGCGGGCTCGGCCGGCGTGTCCAGGCACTTGCCGTTGACGTCAAACTTCCAGCCGTGGAAGGGGCAGCGCAGGCCGTCGCCCTCGGCGCGGCCGAAGGACAGGTCGGCGCCGCGGTGCGGGCAGTCGCGGTCCAGCAGGCCCCAGGCGCCTTTGTCGTCCTTGAACAGCACCAGGTCCTGGCCCATCACGCGCACGGCCTTGACCGGGCGCTGCGCCATGCGCGCGTCCAGCGCCGGGTTGAACTCGTCGACCAGCGCCACCGGCTGCCAGTAACTGCGCAAGACCGCGCCGCAGGCCGTGCCCGGGCCGACGCGCGTCAACAACTCATTCTGTTCGGCCTTCATCGTGGCTCCTTGAAACGGTATCCCGAAATTTGAATTCAGTGTACATTCATCTGGAATGAACTTGCAAGAAACAGTCCTGATGCAGTTGCGCGACCTGATTTTGCGCGGCGAATTTGCGCCAGGGACCAAGCTGGCCGAGCAGCAGCTGGCCGAGCGCCTGGGCGCCTCGCGCACACCCGTGCGTGCGGCCCTGGTGACGCTGGAGCAGGAAGGCCTGGTCGAGGCCAATGAGACCGGCAAGTACCTGGTGCGCCAGTTCACGCCGCGCGAGGTGGCCGATGCCATCGCCGTGCGCGGTCACCTGGAAGGCATGGCGGCGCGGCTGGTGGCCGAGCACGGCCTGTCCCGCCAGCTGCAGGGCGACCTGCAGGCCTGCCTGGACGCAGGCGACGCGGCCCTGCTGACAAATCCGCTCAGTTACGAGAGCTATGCTGCCTACGCAGCCATGAACGACCGCTTCCACGCCCTCATCCTCGAAGCCAGCGGCAACCGCGCCCTGCAGCGCGCCGTGGCGCTCAACGACAAGCTGCCCTTCGCACCGGCCTCGGCCATGCTGCCCATGCAAGGCAGTGTGGCCCTGGACCGCGACTGGATGCTGTACGCGCACCGCCAGCACCACATGCTGTTCGAAGCGATCAAGCGTGGCGAGGGCGCGCGCGCCCAGGCGCTGGCGGTGGAGCACACCGAGGTGGCGCAAACCAATATGCGCCTGGCGCTGGAGCGCCGCGAGGAATCCGAAAGAGTGCTGCCGGCGATCCGGCTGGTGGTTGGGCATTGAGCGCCGCTGGGCCGTCCCAAGGCGCGAAGGCCCCCTCGGGGGGCAGCGAGCCACACGCAGTGGGCGAGCGTGGGGGCAATGATTTCAGCTTCACCCGTGCCGGCATCCGGCGCGGCTTTCTGATGGCCCAGCCATTGGCGCCCGGCACGGCCTTGTACGGCGTGGTCTTCGGCGTGCTGGCCAGCGAGCGCGGCCTGTCGGTGCTGCAGGCCATGGTGATGAGCGCCTTCGTCTATTCGGGCAGCGCCCAGCTGGCGGCCTTGCAGGGCTGGACGGCCTCGGCCGCCATCTTGCCGCTGGTGTTCACCGTGCTGGTCATCAACGCGCGCTACGTGCTGTTCGGCGCCGCCATCCAACCCTGGCTGGTGCAGGCCACGCCGCGCCAGGCTTACGGCAGCCTGTTCTTCCTGGGCGACGGCAGCTGGGCCCTGGCCATGCGCGAGTACCACGCGGGCTACCGCGACGCCGGCTTTGTCTTCGGCTCGGGCGTGGCCATGTTCATCCCCTGGGTGGGCGGCACCCTGGTAGGCCACCTGCTGGCCAAGAGCGTGCCCAATCCCGCGGCCCTGGGCCTGGACTTCATGCTGGTGGCCTTTGCCGCCGCCATCGGCATTTCGCTGTGGCGCGGCAAGTCGGACCTGTGGCCGGCGGCCGCTGCCGTGGCCGTGGCTATCAGCATGCACGCGCTGCTGCCCGGCGGCTGGTACATCGTCGGCGCCGGTGTCGCCGCCGGCATCGTGGGGGCCCTGCGCCATGGCCGCTGAGCACGCCTTCTTCATCGCCCTGGCAGCGATGGCCGCGGCTTCCTACAGCTGCCGAATCGCCGGCTTCGTGCTGATGCGCTTCGTGCCTGTGACGCCGCGCGTGGAAGCGGCCCTCAAGGCCATTCCGCTGGGCGTGATGATAGGCATCGTCACGCCGGCCGTGGCGGCCGGCAAGCTGCCCGAGATGCTGGGCCTGCTGGCCGTCATCGTTGCCATGAAGCTCACCCACAAGGACATCGTGGCAGCCGTGGCCGGCGCGGCCACCGTGGCCTTATGCCGATACTTCGTCGCTTGAGCGCCGACGGGCCGCCCCTAGGCGCGAAGGCCCCCTCGGGGGGCAGCGAGCCACACGCAGTGAGCGAGCGTGGGGGCACTATTCAATACTCGAACTTGTAGACGCCCGGTGTCATCGCCGGACTGCTACCCACGGGGCAGTCGCGCGGCGAGAGCTTGCTGGCCCAGTCGCGGTAGGCCAACATCTCCACCGGATGCATCAGGCAGGCTGCTTGGCCATAGGGGTGCAACAGGTGCAGCAACTGGTGGCCGATCTCGTGGGCGCCCGACAGGCCGGCCAGCCGCGCCGCTTCGTGCGGTGTGTAGCTCTCTCCGCCGCGCAGCTGCACCAGTTGCGCGTCGTTGCTGCCGAAGGCATAGGTGCTCCAGACCGAGACCGTGCCGTAGCGTGCCAGCCGGCTGTAGGTGGTGATGCCATTGGAGTAGCCGCCGCGCACGGCCGTGTGCACGGCCGGCCAGGTGAGCTCCACGCCGGCGATCAGCTGGTTGGTCAGCACCAGTTCATACGGGACATCGCCAAAGC
The DNA here is from genome assembly GCF_936925435.1 of uncultured Ramlibacter sp. Lineage (GTDB taxonomy): Bacteria > Pseudomonadota > Gammaproteobacteria > Burkholderiales > Burkholderiaceae_C > Ramlibacter. The sequence continues at coordinate 10,796 of NZ_CAKZHQ010000046.1, forward strand.
CCAGGGCCAGCCACATGGGGAATTCATTGAAGGGCGTGTTGTCGATGGCAGGCCCGCCATCGAGCGCCTGGCGGCTGCTCCATAGCGCCACGCGTTCCAGCTGCAAGGCGGCGATGCGTGCGCCGAAAGCCGTGTCGCCCGGCGCGATGGGGCCGGTGTGGGGCAGGGCGAAGGCGCGCATCGCCTCCATGGACTCTCCGCTGCTGCGAAAGCCCTCGGTGAAGGCCTTGTCCAGCCTGGCGCGGTCGCCACGGCCGGACTTGAAGTCGTAGCTGTCCCTGGCCGCATCGTCGCGGCGCCTGGCCGGGATGGTGGCAAAGAGGCTGGCGATGGGCACCTCGGTCACCGGCGAGAAGCGCAGTTCGATGCCGAAGTTCTGGCGCACGGCCTCGCCCATGCTGGCCAGCAGGAGCTGCAGCTGGGCGGCGTCCATGCGCGGCAATCGCGGATTGACCGCATAGGCCACGCGCATGTCCACCGGGCCTTGCGGCAGCACCGGCAGCGGCACGACTTGCATGGCCGGCGGCGGGCTGGCGCAGCCGGCCAGGCAGGCCATGGCCAGCGCGACGAGGCAGCCGCGGATGCTTGGCAGGGCATTCATGCGCTGGCAGTGTGCCATCGGGTTTATGCTTTGAACATGCAGCTGTACAACTACTTCCGCTCCTCCGCCTCCTTTCGCGTGCGCATCGCGCTCGAACTCAAGGGCCTGCCTTATGACTACGTCCCAGTGCACCTGGTCAAGGGAGAGCAAAAGCAGGACGCTTATGCCGCGGTCTCGGCCTCGCGGCTGGTGCCCACCCTGGTGACCGATGGCGGCGAGCGCCTGGCCCAGTCCATGGCCATCATCGAATACCTGGATGAAACCCATCCCGAGCCGGCCCTGTTGCCGGCCGACGCCCTGGGCCGGGCCCATGTGCGCGCACTGGCGCAGCTGATCGCCTGCGAAATCCACCCGCTGAACAACCTGCGCGTGCTCAAGTACCTGGTGCGCGATCTCAAGGTGGAAGAGGAAGCCAAGAACGCCTGGTACCGCCACTGGGTGCGCGACGGCCTGGAGATCCTGGAGCGCGAGCTCGCGCAGCTGCCGCCATCGACCTTCTGCTACGGCGACACGCCCAGCCTGGCCGACTGCTGCCTGGTGCCGCAGATCTTCAACGGCAAGCGTTTCAATGTCGATTTCAGCGGCTTGCCGCGCACCATGGCGGCCTTCGACGCCTGCATGGCGCATCCCGCCTTCCAGCGCGCGCAGCCCTCCAGCTGCCCCGACAACGAGGCTTGAAGATGGCCACACCCGCCGATTGGCTGGTGCCCGACTGGCCTGCGCCGCCCAATGTGCGGGCCCTGTGCTCGGCGCGCAGCGGCGGTGTTTCATTGCCGCCGTACGACAGCCTGAACCTGGGCACGCATGTGGGAGACGCCCCGGCCGCTGTGCAAGCCAACCGCGGTGTCTACGCCAATGCCCTGGGCGCGCGGCCTGTGTTCCTGGACCAGGTCCATGGGCAGGACTGCATCGCCATCACATCTGCCACGGCCGATGGCGCGCGCGCCGATGGCTGCGTCACAACAGAGCGCGGCCTGGCCTGCACGATGATGGTGGCCGACTGCCTGCCCGTGCTCTTGTGCGATGACTATGGCCGCGCCGTGGCCGCGGCCCATGCCGGCTGGCGCGGGCTGGCGGGGCAGGGCGGCCAAGGCATCCTGGAATCGGTTTTCAAGTCATTTCAGGCTGTAGCGCCCGGAGAATCTGCCTGCCGCGCTAGCAAAACAATAGCGTGGCTGGGCCCTTGCATCGGCCCCCAGGCCTTCGAGGTCGGGCCCGAGGTGAAGGCCGCGTTCGTGGCGCACGACGCCCAGGCCGCGGCGCTGTTCCGGCCCCTGGCCGGCGGCAAGTTCCTGGCCGACCTGCCGGGCCTGGCCCGCCTGCGGCTGGCCGCACTGGGCGTCAGCCAGGTCTATGGCAACGACGGCAGCCGCGCCTGGTGCACCGTGGTCAACCCCTCAAGGTTCTTTTCGCACCGGCGTGACCGGGTCAGTGGGCGCCTCGCCGTCAGCGTCTGGCTGGCCTGAGGGCGCGGCCTGCTGCTGGCTGGCCCACTGCGCGGCCTCGCGCGCCTCGCGTTCCCTGCGCAGCCGTTTGCGCGCCGGCGTCAGCATCAGATAGACCAGCAGGGCCACAGGGCCCACGCCATAGAGTACAAAGGTGATGAGCGCGCCCAGCAGCGAGCCGGTGGTGCTTGTGGCTTCGGTCACCGCCATCATCAGGGCGACATAAAGCCAGCCGATCAGGACAATCAGGATCACGGACATGGTTGGCTGGTGCGTTTTTTGCTGTTCAGCATTGACAGTGGGATACTTGTTTTGAACACCGGGAAATGATCGGCAGGAGACACGATGAATTCTGAGGCATTGCATGGCCTGGACCTTGGCGCGATGGCTGCCGGCCTGCCGCAATTGAGTTTTTCACCGGAGAAGCTGCAGGCTTTGCAGCAAAGCTACCTGAAGGAAGCCGCCGAGCTGTGGAACCAGGGCCTGACGGTCCATCCGCCGGCCGCCGACAAGCGCTTCGCCGCCGATGCCTGGGCGGCCAACCCGGTCGCCTCGTTTTCCGCCGCGCTCTACCTGCTCAACGCCCGCACCCTGCAAGGCCTGGCCGACGCGGCCGAGGCCGACGACAAGACCAAGGCGCGGCTGCGCTTCGCGGTCGAGCAATGCATGGCCGCCGCCGCCCCGAGCAACTTCATGGCGCTCAATGCCGAGGCGCTGAAAAAGGCCGTGGAGAGCCAAGGCGAGAGCATCGCCAAGGGCCTGCAAAACCTGCTGCACGACATCCAGCAGGGCCATGTCTCCATGACCGACGAAAGCCTGTTCGAGGTCGGCCGCAACGTCGGCACGACCGAGGGCGCCGTGGTCTATGAGAACGCGCTGTTCCAACTGATCGAATACAAGCCGCTGACCCCACAGGTGTACGAGCGGCCGCTGCTGCTGGTGCCGCCCTGCATCAACAAGTTCTACATCCTCGACCTGCAGCCGGAGAACTCGCTGATCCGCTATGCGGTGGCGCAGGGCCACCGCACCTTCGTCGTGAGCTGGCGCAACCCGGATGAATCGCTGGAGCAGGCGACCTGGGACAGCTACATCGAAGACGCCGCGATCGAGGCCATCGGCGTCGTGCAGGAGATTTCCGGCGCCAAGCAGATCAATGCCCTGGGCTTTTGCGTGGGCGGCACCATCCTGGGCACGGCCCTGGCCGTGCTGGCGCAGCGTGGCGAAAAGCCGGTGGCATCCGCCACCTTCCTGACCACCTTCCTGGATTTCTCCGACACCGGCGTGCTGGACCTGTTCATCGACCAGGCCTTCGTCGAGTTCCGCGAGCGCCAGCTCGGTGGCGGTGGCATTCTCAAGGGCCAGGACCTGGCATCGACCTTCTGCTTCCTGCGGCCCAACGACTTGGTCTGGAACTACGTGGTGGGCAACTACCTCAAGGGCGAGACGCCGCCGCCGTTTGACCTGCTGTACTGGAACTGCGACAGCACCAACCTGCCCGGACCGTTTTACGCCTGGTACCTGCGCAACACCTACCTGGAAAACAAGCTCATCCAGCCCGGGGCCTTGACGGTCTGTGGCGAGCAGATCGATTTCCGGCAGGTGGATCTCCCGGTCTACATCTACGGCTCGCGTGAAGACCACATCGTGCCCATCGGCGGCGCCTATGCCAGCACCCAGGTGCTGCCGGGCAAGAAACGTTTTGTCATGGGCGCGTCGGGCCACATTGCCGGCGTCATCAACCCGCCAGAGAAAAAGAAACGCAGCCATTGGGGGCGCCCCGACGGCAAGCTGCCCGCCACCCTGACGGCCTGGCTGGCGGGGGCGCAGGAGCACGCGGGCAGTTGGTGGCCCGACTGGGCGGCCTGGCTCCAAACCCATGCTGGCAAGCAAATTGCTGCACCCAAAACCTACGGCAAGGGCAAGTACAAGGCCATTGAGGCCGCGCCCGGCCGTTACGTCAAGCAAAAAGCCGGGTAACACCGTTCGGGCTGAGCCTGTCGAAGCCCATGGCAACAGATCAACGCCCATCGACCAAGCTCAGGGCGCACGAATAGGAGGACAACACATCATGGAAGACATCGTTATCGTGGCTGCGGCCCGTACCGCCGTGGGCAAATTCGGCGGCACCCTGGCCAAGGTGCCGGCCACCGAACTCGGCTCGTTGGTCATCAAAGACCTGCTGGCCCGTACCCGGCTGGAGCCGGCCCAGGTGGGGGAGGTCATCCTGGGCCAGGTGCTCGCGGCCGGCTGCGGCCAAAACCCGGCGCGCCAGGCCTTGATGAAAAGCGGCCTGCCCAAGGAAATTCCGGCCCTGACCATCAACGCCGTCTGCGGCTCTGGGCTCAAGGCCGTCATGCTGGCGGCGCAGGCCGTGGCGTATGGCGACAGCGACATCGTGATTGCCGGTGGCCAGGAAAACAAGAGCGCCAGCCCGCACGTGCTGCTGGGCTCGCGCGACGGCCAGCGCATGGGCGACTGGAAAATGATCGACTCCATGATCGTGGACGGCCTGTGGGACGTCTACAACCAGTACCACATGGGCATTACTGCTGAGAACGTGGCCAAGCAGTACGGCATCACGCGTGAGATGCAGGACACGCTGGCCCTGGCCAGCCAGCAAAAAGCCGCGGCGGCCCAGGACGCGGGCAAGTTCAAGGACGAGATCGTGCCGGTCAGCATTGCGCAGCGCAAAGGCGATCCGCTGATCTTTGACACCGATGAGTTTGTCAACCGCAAGACCAACGCCGAAGCCCTGGCCGGCCTCAAACCGGCGTTCGACAAAAGTGGTGGCGTGACCGCCGGCAATGCCTCGGGCATCAACGATGGCGCTGCCGCGGTGATGGTGATGACAGCCAAGAAGGCCGCCGCCCTGGGTTTGACGCCGCTGGGGCGCATTGCCAGCTTTGCCACCAGCGGGCTGGACCCCGCCACCATGGGCATGGGCCCGGTGCCCGCCTCGCAAAAGGCCTTGGCACGTGCCGGCTGGCAAGCCGCTGACCTGGACCTGCTTGAAATCAACGAGGCATTTGCCGCCCAGGCCTGCGCCGTGAACAAAGAGATGGGCTGGGACACCAGCAAGGTGAACGTCAATGGCGGGGCCATTGCCATCGGTCACCCCATCGGAGCGTCCGGTTGCCGCATCCTGGTGACGCTGCTGCACGAGATGCAGCGCCGCCAGGCCAAAAAAGGCATTGCCAGCCTGTGCATCGGCGGTGGCATGGGCGTGGCCTTGACCATCGAGCGTTGATTTTGTTGGGTTTTTTGCCGCTAAGCCTTGTGATTAAAGGATATGCTGCTATTGAATTGATAGTGTTTACAACGAGGAGAGCATCATGAGTCAGAAAGTAGCCTACGTCACCGGTGGCATGGGAGGCATCGGTACCGCCATTTGCCAGCGTCTGCACAAGGAGGGCTTCAAGGTCATCGCCGGCTGCGGCCCCACGCGTGACTTCAGCAAGTGGCTGGACGAACAGAAGGCCCAGGGCTACACCTTCTATGCATCGGTCGGCAATGTGGGTCTGTGGGATTCCACCGTGGAGGCGTTCAGCAAGGCCAAGGCCGAGCACGGCCCGATCGACGTGCTGGTCAACAACGCCGGCATCACCCGCGACCGCATGTTCCTGAAGATGACCCGCGAGGACTGGGACGCCGTGATCGAGACCAACCTCAACTCC
>NZ_CAKZHQ010000047.1 GCF_936925435.1 uncultured Ramlibacter sp.
AAGAAGGTCTGCGCTTTGCCATCCGCGAAGGCGGCAAGACCGTCGGCTCGGGTGTGGTTGCAAAGATCCTGGAGTAATCACATGGCCACGCAACAGAAAATCCGCATCCGCCTCAAGGCCTTCGACTACAAGCTGATCGACCAGTCGGCCGCCGAGATCGTTGACACTGCCAAGCGCACCGGCGCCATCGTCAAGGGCCCCGTGCCCCTGCCGACGCGCATGAAGCGTTTCGACATCCTGCGTTCGCCGCACGTCAACAAGACCAGCCGCGACCAGTTCGAGATCCGCACGCACCAGCGCCTGATGGACATCGTCGATCCCACGGACAAGACCGTGGACGCCCTGATGAAGCTGGACCTGCCGGCCGGCGTGGACGTCGAGATCAAGCTGCAATAAGCCGTTCACGGCTTTTCCAGACGCGGGCTTGCCTGAAAAGGCAGTCCGCGTTATAATTTCAGGCTCTGTCCATTTTGGGCAGAGAAAAACGACCTTTCGGGGCGAGCCGCCATTCGTGGTGGATGATTAACCTTCTTTCGCAATGGGCTGCCCTCGGGTGGTTCCGGCAACGCAGAAGCCAATTGCAGCGGCTGCGGCGGAAGTTTTGGAGCAAAAAATGAGTCTGAGCAACTCCCTAGGGTTGCTGGGCCGCAAGGTGGGCATGATGCGCCTGTTCACCGATGATGGGGACGCAGTTCCTGTCACGGTGGTGGATGTGTCGAACAACCGTGTGACCCAGGTCAAAACCCAAGAGAACGACGGCTACGTGGCCCTGCAGGTCACGTTCGGTGCGCGCAAAGCTTCGCGTGTGACCAAGCCGCAAGCCGGCCACCTCGCCAAGGCGGGTGTGGAAGCCGGTGAAGTGATCCAGGAATTCCGCGTCACCGCCGACACCGCTGCCAAGTACGCAGCGGGTGCCACGGTGCCTGCCTCCGACGTGTTTGCTGTGGGCCAGAAGGTCGACGTGCAGGGCACGACGATCGGCAAGGGCTTCGCCGGCACCATCAAGCGTCACCACATGAGTTCGCAGCGCGCGTCGCACGGCAACAGCCGTTCGCACAACGTGCCCGGCTCGATTGGTATGGCGCAGGATCCCGGCCGCGTGTTCCCCGGCAAGCGCATGACCGGTCACCTGGGTGTCGACACCGTCACCACCCAGAACCTGGACATCTTCCGCATTGACGAAGCCCGTCAGCTGCTGCTGATCCGGGGTGCCGTTCCCGGCTCCAAGGGTGGTTTCGTCACGGTGCGTGCCGCCATCAAGGCCAAGCCTGCCGCCGACACTGCCGCTGCGAAGGGAGCGAAGTAAATGCAACTCGAACTCCTGAACGACCAGGGCCAGGCCGCGTCCAAGTACGACGCGCCCGAGACCGTGTTCGGCCGTGAATACAACGAAGATCTGGTGCACCAGATCGTGGTCGCCTTCCAGGCCAATGCCCGTCAGGGCACGCGCGCCCAGAAGGACCGCGAGCAGGTCAAGCACTCGACCAAGAAGCCGTTCAAGCAAAAGGGAACGGGCCGCGCCCGTGCCGGTATGACGTCCTCGCCCCTGTGGCGCGGCGGCGGCCGGATCTTCCCGAACAGCCCGGACGAGAACTTCACCCAGAAGATCAACAAGAAGATGTACCGCGCCGGCATGGCCGCCATCTTCTCGCAGCTGGCCCGTGAAGGCCGCCTGGCCGTGGTCGACTCCATCAAGGTGGACTCGCCCAAGACCAAGGACCTGGCTGCCAAGTTCAAGGCCATGAACCTTGAATCGGTGCTGGTGATCGCCGAGGAAGTCGACGAAAACCTGTACCTTGCCTCGCGCAACCTGGTGAACGTGCTCGTCGTCGAGCCGCGTTACGCCGACCCGCTGTCGCTGGTGCACTACAAGAAGGTGCTGGTCACCAAGGGTGCCATCGACAAGCTCAAGGAGATGTTCGCATGAGCCGCGTCAATCCCACGCCCGCACAGCGCACGTTCGACGAAGGCCGCTTGATGCAGGTCCTGGTCGCCCCCATCGTCTCCGAAAAGGCGACGGCTGTGGCCGACAAGACCAACACCGTGACCTTCAAGGTGTTGCAGAGCGCCACCAAGCCCGAGATCAAGGCCGCCGTTGAACTGATGTTCAAGGTCGAGGTCAAGGGTGTCTCCGTGGTCAATACCAAAGGCAAGACCAAGCGCTTCGGCCGCTCGGTGGGCCGCCGCGACAACATTCGCAAGGCCTACGTGACGCTCAAGCCCGGTCAAGAGCTGAACCTCGCAGGGGAGGCCGCTTAATCATGGCAGTCATCAAGATGAAACCGACCTCGCCCGGCCAACGTGCCGTGGTCAAGGTCTCGCGCGATCACCTGTACAAGGGTGATCCGTATGCGCCGTTGCTGGAACCCCAGATCCAGAAGTCGGGCCGCAACAACAACGGTCACATCACCACCCGTCACAAGGGCGGTGGCCACAAGCACCACTATCGTGTCGTCGATTTCGTCCGCAACAAGGATGGCATCCCGGCGAAGGTGGAGCGCGTGGAGTACGACCCGAACCGCACGGCCCACATCGCCCTGGTGGTGTATGCCGACGGCGAGCGCCGTTACATCATCGCCCCGCGTGGCCTGGAAGTCGGCGCAACGCTGCTGAGCGGTTCGGAAGCCCCGATCCGCGCCGGCAACACGCTGCCGATCCGCAACATCCCGGTGGGTTCGACCATCCACTGCATCGAGCTCAAGCCCGGTGCAGGTGCGCAGATCGCCCGCTCGGCCGGCACCTCCGCGACGCTGCTGGCGCGCGAAGGCACCTACGCCCAGGTCCGCATGCGTTCCGGTGAAGTGCGCAAGGTGCACATCGAGTGCCGCGCCACCATCGGCGAAGTCGCCAACGAAGAACACAGCCTGCGCCAGCTCGGCAAGGCCGGTGTGAAGCGCTGGATGGGTATTCGCCCGACCGTTCGCGGTGTGGTGATGAACCCGGTCGACCACCCCCATGGCGGTGGTGAAGGCAAGACCGGCGAAGGCCGTCACGCAGTGGACCCGTGGGGCAATCTCACCAAGGGCTATCGCACCCGCAACAACAAGCGCACGCAGGTCATGATCGTGTCGCGTCGCAAGAAGTAAGGGGATAGCAAATGACTCGCTCTCTCAAAAAGGGTCCTTTCGTTGACCACCATCTGGTGGCCAAGGCCGACAAGGCCGTGACGACTAAGGACAAAAAGCCGATCAAGACCTGGTCGCGCCGCTCCATGATCCTGCCCGAATTCATCGGGCTGACGATCGCCGTGCACAACGGCAAGCAGCACGTCCCGGTCTATATCACCGACCAGATGGTGGGCCACAAGCTGGGCGAATTCGCCCTGACGCGCACCTTCAAGGGTCACCCCGCGGACAAAAAAGTCCAGAAGAAGTAAGGAAAGACCATGGAAACACGTGCAGTCCTCAGGGGTGTCCGTCTGTCGGTCGACAAGGGCCGGCTCGTCGCCGACCTGATCCGCGGCAAGAAGGTGGATCAGGCTCTCAACGTTCTGGAATTCACCCAGAAAAAAGCCGCCGTCATCATCAAGAAGGTGCTGGAGTCCGCAATTGCGAACGCCGAGCACAACGACGGCGCCGACATCGACGAACTGAAGGTCAAGACCATCTACGTCGAGCAGGGCGCGACGCTCAAGCGCTTCACTGCGCGGGCCAAGGGCCGCGGCAACCGTATCAGCAAGCCCACGTGCCATGTGTACGTGACGGTCGGCAACTAACAGGCGAAGACTATGGGACAGAAAATCCATCCTACTGGCTTTCGCCTGTCGGTGAGCCGCAACTGGGCCAGCCGCTGGTACGCCAACAACCGTGACTTCGCCGGCATGCTGGCCGAAGACATCAAGGTGCGCGAGTACCTCAAGGCCAAGCTCAAGAATGCCGCCGTTTCGCGCGTCATCATCGAGCGTCCCGCCAAGAGCGCCCGCATCACCATATACTCGGCACGTCCGGGCGTGGTGATCGGCAAGAAGGGCGAAGACATCGAAGCGCTCAAGAAAGAGCTCGCCAAGCGCCTGGGCGTGCCGGTGGCAGTCAACATCGAAGAAGTGCGCAAGCCCGAAATCGATGCCAAGCTGATCGCCGACTCGATCACCCAGCAGCTGGAAAAGCGCATCATGTTCCGCCGCGCGATGAAGCGTGCCATGCAGAACGCGATGCGCCTGGGCGCTCAGGGCATCAAGATCATGTCGTCGGGCCGCCTCAACGGCATCGAAATCGCACGTTGCGAGTGGTACCGCGAAGGTCGCGTGCCGCTTCACACCCTGCGCGCAGACATCGACTACGGCACCTCGGAAGCCAAGACCACCTACGGCGTCATTGGCGTCAAAGTCTGGGTCTACAAGGGTGACACCCTCGGCCGTGGCGATGCGCCCGCCGTGGAGACCCCGCGTCCTGAAGAAGAGCGCCGCCCGCGTGGCCCGCGTCGCGATGGCCGTCCGGGTGAACGCCCGACCGGCGACCGCCGTGGTCCCGCTCCCCGCCGCCCCGCAGCTGGTGCAGGCAATGTCGCTCCGGCTGACGGCAGCGACAAGCCCGCAGAAGCAACGACAGGTGCCGATGCACCGAAAACTACCGTTAAGCGCGTCCGCAAGGCAGCCGCGCCGGCAGCTCCCGCTGCCGACGGTAAAGGAGAATAAACATGCTGCAACCCGCTCGCCGCAAATACCGCAAAGAGCAGAAGGGCCGCAATACCGGCGTCGCCACCCGAGGCAACTCGGTGGCATTCGGCGACTTTGGCCTCAAGTGCACCGACCGCGGCCGTCTGACGGCCCGCCAGATCGAAGCCGCGCGTCGCGCGATTTCCCGTCACGTCAAGCGTGGCGGCCGCATCTGGATCCGTGTGTTCCCCGACAAGCCGATCTCCCACAAGCCCGCTGAAGTGCGGATGGGTAACGGCAAGGGCAACCCCGAGTACTACGTCGCCGAAATCCAGCCCGGCAAGGTGGTGTTCGAGATCGTCGGCGTGCCCGAAGAGCTCGCGCGCGAAGCGTTCAAGCTGGCTGCTGCCAAGCTGCCGCTGCGCACGACCTTCGTCAGCCGCATGATCGGCTCGTAATTCAGGAGTGATGACAAATGAAAGCTACTGAACTGCGCCAGAAAGACGTTGCCGGCCTCGAGGCCGAGGTCAAAGAGCTGCAAAAGGCCCACTTCGGCCTGCGCATGCAAAAGGCCACGCAACAGTTGAACAACACCGGTACGCTGCGCGCCACGCGCCGTGACATCGCCCGCGCCAAGACCATCCTCGCCCAAAAGCAGGCTGAGTCCAAGGCCGCCAAGTAAGGAAGCACCATGACTGAAGCCAAGACTTCCCTGAAGCGCACCCTGATCGGCAAGGTTGTGAGCGACAAGCGCACCAAGACCGTCACGGTCCTGGTCGAGCGCCGCGTCAAGCACGAGCTGTACGGCAAGATCGTTGCCAAGTCGAGCAAGTACCACGCCCATGACGAAAAGGGCGAGTACCACCTCGGCGACGTGATCGAGATCACCGAGAGCCGCCCGATCTCCAAGACCAAGAACTGGGTCGCGACCCGCCTGGTGGAGAAGGCCGCAGCGGTTTAATTCCCGCCTGCGCCCAAGCCCAAAACGTCAAACGGCGTTCTGGGTCGGCAAGACTCCCCGAAACGACCCACAATGTGGGTCGTTTTTCTTTTTGGAGCGCACAAATGATCAAAGTCGGCGACACCCTTCCTGCCACCACTCTGCAGGAGTACTCTGAGGTCGAAGGCAACGGCTGCAGCATCGGCCCGAACCCTGTCGATGTGGCCAAGGCCACGGCGGGCAAGACCATCGCGCTGTTCGCCCTACCCGGCGCCTTCACGCCGACCTGCTCGGCCAAGCACGTGCCCGGCTACGTCGAGAAGGCCGAGGAGCTCAAGAAGGCCGGCGTCGACGAGATCTGGTGCGTCAGCGTCAACGACGCCTTCGTCATGGGCGCCTGGGCCCGTGAGCAAAAGACCGGCACCAAGGTGCGCATGCTGGCCGACGGCAGCGGTGACTTCGCCAAGGCCACCGGCCTGACGCTGGACCTGACCGCGCGTGGCATGGGCCTGCGCAGCAACCGCTATTCCATGCTGGTCAAGGACGGCAAGGTGGCTTCGCTCAACGTCGAGGCCCCGGGCAAGTTCGAGGTCAGCGATGCCACCACCCTGCTGGGCCAGGCCACCGCCTGAGTGCCGCGAATGCTCCTGTTTTGATAGCTGCTCAAGCCCATTTGACGGGGGCTTGGGCCATCCAGGGCTTCAGATGTCGGCCTTGAGGTAGTGCGCCCCGGCAATCGGGTTGTGGTAGTAGGGCGGGATGGCGCAAAAGCCCAGGTCTTCGTACAGCGCACGCGCCGCCTCCATGTCGTCCAGCGTGTCCAGCAGCACGCAGGCATAGTCCGCCTGCCGTGCCGCATCGAGCGCGGCCTCGGCCAGCTGCCGGCCCAGGCCCAGGCCGCGGAAGGCCTTGCGCACATAGAGTCGCTTCATCTCGGCAGCATTGGGGTAGTCTGCCGTGTCCAGGGGGCGCAGGGCACAGCAACCCGCCAAAGCGCCGTCCACAGTGGCCAGCAACAAGGTTCCGCGCGGCGCCTGGTAGTCGCCGGGCAGGCCTGCGAGCTCCTGGTCGAACTGCTGGAAGCACAGATCCACGCCCAGGCCTTGCGCATATTCGCGGAAGATGCCGCGCACCGTTTCCAGCTCCTCGGGAGAGGCGGGCGTGGACAACTGCACCAGGGGGCGGGAGGGCTTGTTCAAGCGCAAAGCTGGAAGATGGGCGCTCCAGTTTAGCCGCTTGCTAGGCCACGGCGGGGTTGCGCACCAGCCACCACACCAGCACAGCGCAGACACCCAGCACCGCCAGCGCCAGCAGGCGCGGGCCTGTGCCGTCGCGCGAGGACGGCACGGCGTGGGCGACGGCCTTGTCGCCGGTCAGCATGGGCCGCACCAGGTTGTCTTTCTTGCGCAGCAGGTAGTAAAGGATGGCAGCTACATGCAGCACGACCAGGGCGATCAACACCCACTGGCCGACCTGCTTGTGGTACCAGGTCGCCAGCAGTCCCTGGCCCGTGGAAACCAGTCGGTTGAGCGGGCCGGTGAAGCCGATCTCGTCGTCGCTGACCAGGCCGGTGGCCACCTGGGCCAGCAGGAAGACCAGCATGGCGAAGACCGAGCCGGCGCCCAGCGGGTTGTGGCCGACCAGGTGGTCAGGGTGCGGCCGGCCGCGCAGGTGGTTGAAGACGCTGGCCGGGGAATAGAGGAAGGCGGCAAAGCGCGACCAGCGGCCGCCGATGAAGCCCCAGACGATGCGAAACAGCAGCAGCGCCAGCACCGTGTACCCAAGCCGGGCATGCCATTCGATCCAGGAGCCCGGCGCGTAGGCGGTGGCCAGCAGGCCCAGGACGCAGGCCGCCAGGGCCCAGTGGAACAGGCGTGTGGGCAGGTCCCAGACACGGACGGTGTTGCGCATGTGTTTCCCTCGTTGTGGCCCATGACGGGCTCTGATTTTGCTTGGATGGCGAAGCCGCCAACGGATTAGTAGATTCCCTGAGACCGAAGGTTCCCGCAGAACTTTTACGGATTCTGGCTATCCTCAAAGCGGGACCCCAGAGATTTTCAACGACCCACGAAGAAGGAACACCATGAAATCCATCGCATCGTTTGCCCTTGCCGCCGCGGTCTGCGCGTTTGCCGCCCCGGCCTCGGCGCAGTTCGCCAAACCGGAGGACGCCGTCAAATACCGCCAGAGCGCGCTGTTCGTCATGGCGCAGCACTTCGGCCGCATCGGCGCCATGGCCAATGGCCGTGTCCCCTACGACGCCAAGGCAGCGGTGGACAACGCCGAGGTCGTGGCCGACATGGCCAAGCTGCCCTGGGCCGGCTTTGGCGCTGGTACCGACAAGATCTCCAAGGCCGCCAAGCCGGAAATCTGGACCGAACAGGCCAAGTTCAAGGAGCACAACGAGAAGCTGGTGGGCGAGACCGCCAAGCTGCTGGCCGCGGCCAAGACCAACAATCTGGACAACCTGAAGTCCGCTTTCGGCGCCACCGCCGGCACCTGCAAGGCCTGCCACGACGCGTTCCGCAACATCTGACGCGCCGCCCCGGCGCGCAAAAGAAAAGGCCCGCAATCGCGGGCCTTTGTGCATGCGGCGCAGCGTGCTCAGGTCTGCGCCAGCAGCTTCTCGATCAGCTGGTGCAGCTCGGCGAAGTCGGGCTCGCCGACGAAACGCTTGACGATCTCGCCGCGCTTGTTCACCACGAAGGTGGTTGGCGTCAGCTGCACGTCGCCCCAGGCCTTGGCCACGGCGCCGGTGTTGTCGATGGCCACCTTGAAGGGCAGCTTGCGCGTCTGCGCGTAGTTCACCACGTAGCTGGGCGGGTCGTAGCTCATGGCCACGGCCAGCGTGTCGTAGCCGCGTGCCTTGTACTTGTCGTGGGTGGCGACGATCTTGGGCATCTCGGCCACGCAGGTGGTGCAGCTGGTGGCCCAGAAGTTCACCAGGGTGACCTTGCCTTTGAGGTCGGCTGTGTTCTGGCTGGAGCCATCGAGCAGCACGAAGGTGGACTGCGGCGCGGCGCTGCTGCCGCTGCCCCAGAACACGGCGGCGGCAATTGCCAGGGCAGCTGCTGCTGCGGCCCCATAAAAAACGCGTTTCATCTCAGGATGCATTCATTGATTTGTCGACAGTTTAAGGGTGTGCCGGCGCCGCCGCTGGAGGCGCCGGCAATGACCATGGGAGCCGGCCCCCTGGCATGTCGCCCGGGGCGAATGCTGGATGGACTCGCGTGCCGCCCGAAAGTTCGATCGTCGGCCCGCTACAGCACCTTGGCCAGTTCCATCGCCAGGATGGAAGGCAGCTGCGCATCCAGGACGTCGCGGCTGATGCGGCTGATGCTGCCGCCCATCCAATTGGACATCTCGAAGGTGTTCGAATCCCTGGCGATCTCGACGAAGGGGAAATTGATGTCGCTGCGCAATAGATCCTCGCGCAGCTCCTCGAAAATCTCGTCGCGCAGCTCCTGGTCGATGACGATCACGTGCGGCTTGTCCTGCTCGCAAAAGCGCACCGCGTGCTCAGGGTTCAGCGCGGTGTCCATGACCAGACCCAGCGAGCTGCAGATATGCTTGACGTGGGCGCGCAGGTTGCGGTCGGCGGTCACCAGCAGCAGGCGGTGGCCGGCAAGCGGTTTGCTGTCGCTGTAGCGCGAGTGTGAATCGCGGCCGACGTCGACCTCCACGGCGGTGAGTCCTTCAAGCTCCTTGACGGTGCGCGGGAATTCGATCCGCAGCACGGTATGGTCGGTGCCGACCACGCGATCGACCATCAGGCCCATGACCTGGGCGATCTGCTGCAGCATGTGCCAGTTCAGCGTGTCCGCACCGCCCTGCCCACGGGCATCGTCGGCGGTGGCGACGTGCTGGCTGGCCTTGAGGACCAGCACGCCATACTCCGGCCAGTTCTTGATGGTCAGCGACAGTTGCAGCCGCTTTCCCTGCTCGACGGCCCAGTCCACAACGACTTCCAGCAGGCTGCACAGCAGGCCGGGATCGACGATCACGTCGACCTGGCGCAGGTGATGCTCGATTTCCACGCCGGTCTTGCGAAAGAGGGGGCCGCGGCTGACCACCACGTCCATCAGCATCTGGTCCAGGCTCAGGCGCTCGTGCGACTGGCGCAGCCGGCCACCCGCCAGGCGAGGAATCTGCTGGCTTTGCTGGGCAATGCGCTGCGCCCAGGCCAGGGAGTCGTTGAGCGCTGCCACCTGGCTGCGCGTGATGCCCCTGTTGCGTTTGATGTCCTGCATCACGCCTTGCATGAGGGACAGAGGGCCCGCCAGTTCCGCGCCGATCAGGGCCGGCAATGCCATTGCTTCCAACGGCGCGGGGGCTGTTGGCGCTTCTGCAGTGACGGACGGGCTGGATCGCATGGAACCCCCTTTGAAGAAACATCTTGACACATATGTATCAAGATGGGAGGAGTTCGCAGCTTTTTAGAGGCAATCCGTGAGGTATTTCGTCAATTCTGCGGAGGCGCTGACCATGGGGTCGTGGCCGGTGGCCAACTCCAGCAGCCGGGCACCGCCGCCGGCGCCCCAGGCCCCGCCCCAGAAGCCGGGATCGGCCGCCCTGGAGCGGCTGGCGTCGATTGTGCCTAGCGCTGGCGTGGTGCAACTGATGTAGGTGCGCGGCACACCGGCCACGCGCTGCGGGTCGAAATTGAGCACCGCATCGTAGGTGTGGCCGGGATGGGGCGTCTGGCGGCGCTTGACCCATTCGTAGTGCTCGCCGCTCAGGCCGTAGACCGAGGGGTCGGGCGGCGGCAAGCTGAAATCGGGCGAGGCCTGGGCCGCCACCCTGCGCGACTCACGCGTGGCCGGTGTGTGGGTGCTGCTCCAGCTTTCGCCGGGCTCGGGCACGACGGCGTCCACATAGACTAGATGGCGCAGCCGCTGCGACAGCCGGTCGGCCAGTGCCGTGCCGACCATGCCGGCGTAGGAGTGCACGGCCAGCACCACCTCGTCCATCTCCTCCATCTGGATGGCGTTGGTGACGTCGGTGATGTGGGTCTCCAGTGTGATGGCCGGCGACATCAGGTGGGCGCGCTCGCCCACGCCGGTCAAGGTGACCGCATGGGCGCGGTGGCCCGCTTCGGCCAGGTTTTGCACCACGGAACGCCAGCACCAGCCGCCATGCCAGGCGCCATGCACCAGGACGAAATTTGCCATCTAGACCACCTTGTCGCGTTGCAATGCCCGCAACCGATCATCGGTGCAATCGAGCAGGCCGCGTAACACTTCGTCAGTGTGTTGGCCGAGCATGGGCGGAGGCAGGTCGGTGCGCACCGGTGTGACGCTCAGCTTGATCGGGCTGGACACCAAGCGCAGCTGCGGGTCGACGGGATGGTCCCACTGCGTCACCATGCCGCGCTCGTGCACCTGCGGGTCGGTGAAGACCTCATGGAGGTTATTGATGGCGCCGCAGGGCACCTTGGCGGCTTCCAGTGCCGCCAGCCATTGCGCCTTGGGACGCGTCAGCATCACCGCCTCGAGCAGGGGCACCAGCACGGCGCGATTGGCCACCCGGTCCTTGTTCTGCGCGAAGCGCGCATCGGCCGCCAGCTCGGGCCGGCCGGCGACAGCGCAGAACTTGGCGAACTGGCCGTCATTGCCCACCGCCAGGATCAGGTGGTCCTTGTTGCCGTCGCCGTCTGCAGCCGGCGCGACCTCGAAGACCTGGTAGGGCACGATGTTCTGGTGGGCGTTGCCGGCCCGGCCCGGCGCCTTGCCGCTGACCAGGTAGTTGGCGCCCAGGTTGGCCAGCATCGCCACCTGGGTGTCCAGCAGCGCCATGTCCACCCGCTGGCCTTCGCCGCTGCGCTCGGCATGGCGCAGCGCCGCCAGGATGGCGACTGTGGCGTACATGCCGGTGAAGAGGTCGGCCACCGCGACGCCCACTTTTTGCGGGCCGCCGCCAAGGTCATCGCGTTCGCCGGTCACGCTCATCAAGCCACCCATGCCCTGGATGGCGTAGTCGTAGCCGGCGCGCTCGGCGTAGGGGCCGGTCTGGCCGAAGCCCGTCACGCTGCAGTACACCAGACGCGGGTTGAGTGCCTTGAGCGACTCATAGTCCAGGCCGTAGCGCGCCATGTCGCCGACCTTGAAGTTCTCGACGAACACATCGCACAGCGGCACCAGTTCGCGGATCAGGGCCTGGCCGGCGGGCTGGGCGATGTCGCAGGTGACCGAGCGCTTGTTGCGGTTGGTGCCCAGGTAATAGGCTGCCTCCTGGGTGTCATGGCCGTCCCGGTCCTTCAGGAAGGGTGGGCCCCAGCTGCGTGTGTCGTCACCGCTGCCGGGCCGCTCGATCTTGATCACGTCGGCGCCCAGGTCGGCCAGGGTCTGGGTGCACCAGGGGCCGGCCAGCACGCGGGACAGGTCGAGGACGCGGATGCCTGCAAGGGATGTCATGCGCGCATTGTGGCGCACGGATAATGCGGCGATGTCCCGTTCCACCGCCGCGGCCGCCCTGCTGGCCGCCTGCGCCGCCACCGCTTGCAGTCCGACCTTCAACTGGCGTGAAGTGCGCGCCGAATCCGGCACGCTGCGCGCCTCGCTGCCCTGCAAACCTGACAAGGCCACGCGCCAGGTGCCAATGGCCGGCCGCCAGGTGGATCTGCATGTGCTGGGCTGCGAGGCCGGCGGCGCTACCTTCGCCGTGCTCTATGCCGACATCGGCGAGGCCGGCCGCGCCGGCGAGGCGCTGGCGCAGTGGAAGCAGGCGACCCTGGCCAACATGCGCGCCACCGGTGTGCGCGAGCAGCCCTTCCTGCCGCCGGGCGGCTTCGCGCTACGCGAGGCGGTCCAGGTGGTCGCCAGCGGCCAGCGGGCCGACGGCAGCAAGGTTGAAAGCCATGCGGCCTACGCCGCCCGCGGCAGCCAGGTGGTGCAGGCCGTGATCTACAGCGACGCACTCAAGCCCGAGATGGCCGCCGGCTTCCTGGCCGGACTGCGCCTCGAATGAGCGGCGTGACGCCGCCCGTGCAGGCTGACGCGCTGCTGGGGCGCTCGCAGGCGGTGGCGGTCTTTCTCGCGTTCGCCTTTGCCTACTTCTTCTCGGCCCTGCTGCGCGCCGTCACCGCCACGCTGGCGCCCACCTTGACGCAGGAGTTCGCGCTCAATGCGCGCGAACTGGGCCTGCTGGCCGGCGGCTACTTCCTGGGCTTTGCCGCCACCCAGCTGCCACTGGGCACCTGGCTGGACCGCCACGGCCCGCGCAAGGTGGTGCTGGGCCTGCTGCTGGTGGCGGTGGCCGGCTGCATCGCGTTCTCCCTGGCCACCAGCTTCTCGGGCCTGCTGGTGGCCCGCGTGCTGTGCGGCGCCGGCGTCAGCGCCTGCCTGATGGCGCCCCTGACCGGTTACCGCCGCTGGCTCACCCCGGGCACCCAGCTGCGCGCCAACTCCTGGATGCTGATGACCGGCTCCTTCGGCATGGTGGCCTCCACCCTGCCGGTGCAGTGGCTGGTGCCGCTGGCCGGCTGGCGGCCACTGTTCTGGCTGCTGGCGGCGGCCATCGGCGTGGCGATGGTGGTGATCGCCTGGCAGGTACCGCGCTGGGAGACGGCGCCGGCCGCTGGCGAACGCGCCGGCAGTTACGCGCAGGTCTGGAAGCACCCTTACTTCCGGCGCATGGCGCCGGTCGGCTTCTTCAGTTATGGCGGCATGATCGCCATCCAGACCCTGTGGGCCGGTCCCTGGATGGTGCGCGTGGCCGGTTATGCGCCGGTGGAGGCGGCGGCCGGCCTGTTCACCATCAACCTGGGCATGCTGTGCGCCTTCTGGAGCTGGGGCCTGCTCAATCCCTGGCTGGCCCGCCGCGGCCTGCCGGCCGAACGCCTGATCGCCCTGGGCCTGCCTTTGAGTTTTTTGGCGCTCGCTACGATTATCATAGCGGGACCATCAGCAGGGGCGGGGGCTTGGGCCATGTTCTGCATCACATCCACGTTTGTTTCGCTGGCCCAGCCGGCGGTCGGCATGGCCTTTGCGCCGGCGCTGGCCGGCCGCGCCCTGTCGGCCTACAACCTGGTGATCTTCGGCGGTGTCTTCCTCATGCAGTGGGGCATGGGGGTGGCCATCGACGCCTTTGCCGCGGCCGGTCTGGACACGGTGGCGTCCTTTCGCGCCGCGATGGCACTGTTCCTGGCGTGCAGCGTGGCCGCCTACGGTTGGTTCATGGCGGCCCAACGCCATAATCCAGGACCACCCTGATTCCCATGAACGCCATCCTCCTCATCGGCCACGCGCCGCTGGCCCACGCGCTGCGGCAATGCGCGCTGCATGTCTTTCCCGACTGCGGCGCCACTTTGTCGGCAATCGATGTGCAGCCCAACCTGTCGCCCGATGAGACCCTGGCGACGGCGCGCATCGCGATGGCGCAGCTGATGCAGCCGGGCATCAAGGGCATCCTGGTGCTCAGCGACATCTTTGGCGCCACGCCCAGCAACGTGGCCCAGAAGCTGGTCGACGGCGTGAGCTCGCGCCTGATCACCGGCGTCAACCTTCCCATGCTGCTGCGTGCCGTGAGTTACCGGCACGAGCCGCTCGACGCCCTGGTCTCGCGCGCCGTCATCGGCGGCACCCAGGGCGTGATGCAGGTGGCCGTGACGGCGCCGCAGAACCAGCCCCGACGCAAAAATGATCAAGACAAATACGACCATCAGCAATAAGCTGGGCCTGCATGCACGCGCTTCCGCCAAGCTCACCAAGCTGGCCGGCAGCTTCCCCTGCGAGATCTTCATCAGCCGCGGCGAACGCCGCGTCAACGCCAAGAGCATCATGGGCGTGATGATGCTGGCCGCCGGCATCGGCAGCGAAGTGCTGATAGAAACCAGTGGCGAGCAGGAGCAGCAGGCGATGGACGCGTTGCTGGCCCTGATCGCCGACAAATTTGGAGAGGGTGAGTGACCTTCTCCATCCACGGCCTGGCCGTCGCCCGAGGCATCGCCATCGGGCGGGCGGTGCTGATGGCCGGCCGGGTGGACGTGGCGCATTACTTCATCGATGCGGGCCAGGTCGAGGCCGAGATCGCCCGCGTGCGCGACGGCCGCAACGCGGTGATCGACGAGATCCACCGCCTGCAGCAGACCATCACCGCCATGGGCCCCAAGGAAGCGCCGCACGAGCTGGGCGCTCTGCTGGACGTGCACCTGATGCTGCTGCAGGACGAGGACCTGGTCGAGGGCGTCAAGCGCTGGATCACCGAGCGCCTGTACAACGCCGAGTGGGCGCTGATGACGCAGCTCGAGCTGTTGTCGCGCCAGTTCGACGAGATGGAGGATGAGTACCTGCGCGAGCGCAAGGCCGACCTCGAGCAGGTGGCCGAGCGCATCCTGCGCTACATGAAGGGCGTGGCCTCGCCGATTCCGCCGCCCAGCGCGGCGCGGCGCTCCAGCCCGGCGCGCCAGCAGGACATGCTGCTGACCGACGACAGCGTGGACGTGCCCCTGGTGCTGGTGGCGCACGACCTGTCGCCGGCCGACATGCTGCAGTTCAAGCAGAGCGTGTTCGCCGGCTTCGTCACCGACGTCGGCGGCAAGACCTCGCACACCGCCATCGTCGCGCGCAGCATGGACATCCCGGCCGTGGTCGGCACGCGCAGCGGCAGCCAGCTGGTGCGCCAGGACGACTGGGTCATCATCGACGGCGACGCCGGCGTGATGATCGTCGACCCCTCGCCCATCATCCTGGCCGAGTACGGCTTCAAGCAGCGCCAGGGCGAGCTCGAGCGCGGCCGGCTGGCGCGGCTGCGCCACACGCCGGCCGTCACCATGGACGGCCAGAAGATCGAGCTGCTGGCCAACATCGAGATGCCCGAGGACGCGGCCGCGGCGCTCAACGCCGGCGCCGTGGGCGTGGGGCTGTTTCGCAGCGAGTTCCTCTTCATGGGCCGCAACAAGGGCGACACGCCGGGCGAGGAAGAGCAGTACCAGGCCTACAAGCGCGCCATCGAGGGCATGCAGGGGCTGCCGGTGACCATCCGCACCATCGACGTCGGCGCCGACAAGCCGCTGGACGCCGCCATGCGCGACGACACCCACCTCAACCCCGCCCTGGGCCTGCGCGCCATCCGCTGGAGCCTGGCCGACCCGGCCATGTTCCTGACCCAGCTGCGCGCCATCCTGCGCGCCGCGGTGCACGGCAAGGTCAGCCTGCTGGTGCCCATGCTGGCCCATGCCAGCGAGATCCGCCAGACCGTCTCGCTGGTGGACTTCGCACGGGCCGAGCTGGACAACCGCGGCGTCACCTACGGCCCGGTGGAACTGGGCGCGATGATCGAGATCCCCGCAGCGGCGCTCACGCTCAAGACCTTCCTGAAGTACTTCGACTTCCTGTCGATCGGTACCAACGACCTGATCCAGTACACGCTGGCGATCGACCGCGCCGATGAATCTGTGGCCCACCTGTACGACCCGCTGCACCCGGCGGTGCTCAATCTGGTGGCGCAGACGATTGCCGAATGCAATGCCCAGGGCAAGGGCGTGAGCGTCTGCGGCGAGATGGCCGGCGACACCACGTTCACCCGCCTGCTGCTGGGCCTGGGCCTGCGCTCGTTCTCCATGCACCCGGCGCAGATCCTGGCCGTCAAGCAGGAGGTGCTGCGCGCCGACGTGCAGCGTCTGGCGCCTTGGGCGCAACAGGTGATCGCTGCCGAAGACCCCTCTGCGCTGATCGGCTGAACGCCGGGCGCTCCTGTTTCGATAGCGCTCCAGGTCCGGTGGATGGGGGCTATGGGCCGATTATTCTGCTGTGATGGGGTGCAGGACGTGGCCCTGGCCGATGGCGCCGTTGCCGGCCAGCACATGGAAGGCCGTGCCCGGCGGCAGCTTGGGCAGGGCCACATCGGGCCGCAGGAATTCCAGCTCCAGGGCCTGGGTCTGGCCCCGCTCCAGCCATTGCGCCAGGGGCTGGGCCAGGCGCACTGTGTAGCCCTCGGTGCCGCACAGCAGGGCGCAGACCGTGTTGTTGGCGTCGAGGTCCTGCGTGGCGGGGCGCTGGCCCGGCGGCAGAGGCGACAGCTGCGCCAGCAGTTGGCCATGGAAAGGCCGGTCTGCCGGAAACGCCAACACCGGTGGCGGCTGGCGTGGCCGCAGCTGCCCGATCACCCAGCCCACGACGTTGCCGATCACCGGCAGCCACAGCAGCATCATCAGGGTGCCGACGTCGCGCAGCGCCGAGGGGTCGGCTGCGCTGTAGCGGACCACCGCCCCCACGACCGACAGGACCACCAGGAGGACGACGATGAGTTTGCGGCGGGGGGTGGTGGCTTTCATGGGGCGCTCGAAGGAAGGCATGGATTGTGGCCCAATGGCGCAACGCTTTCCGAAAGGGCACCATGAAGACCGGCTCCATCGTTCTTGCGCTGTCGTTCCTGCTGGCCAGCGCCGCCCAGGCGCAAAGCGGCGCCATCAACGCCCTGTGCAGCACCGACCAGTCCTGGTGCGAGCTGGCGGCGCAGGAATTCACCAAGGCCACCGGCATCCGCGTGGCCCAGGCGCACAAGGGCACGGGCGAGGCGGCGGCGCAGTTGCGTGCCGAGGCGGCCAATCCCAAGACCGACATCTGGTGGGGCGGCACCGGCGACCCCTTCCTGCAATCGGCCGAACTGGGCCTGCTCGAGGCTTATCGCCCGGCCTACATCAATGACCTGCACAGCTGGAGCGTGCGCCAGTACGCGATGTCGCAGAACATGGTCGGCGGCTTCTACACCAGCGCCATGGGCTTCGGCTACAACACCGAGGTGCTCAAGAAGAAAAAGCTGGCCGAGCCCAAATGCTGGGCCGATCTGGTCAAGCCCGAGTACAAGGGCGAGATCGAGATATCGCATCCGGCCACCAGCGGCACGGCCTACACCGTGATCGCCGGTCTGGTGCAGATGATGGGCGAGGAGCCGGCCTTCGACTACCTCAAGAAGCTGCACAAGAACGTCAGCAACTACACCCGCAGCGGCCAGGCCCAGGCGCCCAATGTGGCCAAGGGCGAGGTCGGTATCGGCGTGAGCTTCATCTTCGGCTTCGACAAATGGCGCCTGCAGAAGTACCCGGTCAAGACCACGGCGCCGTGCGAGGGCACGGGCTACGAGGTCGGCGGCATCGCCCTCATCAAGGGCGCGCGCAACATGGCCAACGCCAAGCGCTACTACGACTTCCTCATGAGCCCCGCCGGCCAGGCCATCGGCGCGAAGGCCGAGAGTTTCCAGTCGCCGGCCAACAAGACCTTCCAGCCCGACCCGCGCATTCCCAACATGGACAACGTGCGCCTGATCAAGTACGACTTCGAGAAATACGGCAAGGCCGCCGAGCGCAGGCGCCTGATCGACCGCTGGGCCCGCGAGGTCGAGTCGCTGCCGCGCTGAGCGTGCTCAGCGGGCCCTTGTGCCCACCACGGCCGCGCCGATGATCATGGCCGCGGCCAGCGCGATGCTCCAGGTCAACGGCCGGCCGCTGACCAGCATCAGCAAGGCGGTCGAGGCCAGTGGCGTGAGGTAGCTCAGGATGCCGATGTGGCGGGCGTCGCCCAGCTTCAAGGCCTTGTCCCAGAGAAAGAAGGCCGCGCCCAGCGGGCCCAGGCCCATCAGCGCCAGCAGCAGCCAGTCCTGTCCCGACAGCATGGCGGCCGGCTCCAGCGCCCAGTGGCACAGCAGCGAGAGCAGGCCCGAGACCAGGCCGAACAGGCCGATGGCCGCCGTGGGGAAGGCCTGGACGCGGCGCGTCAGCAGCGAATAGGTGGCCCAGATGACCGCCGAGCCCAGCGCCGGCAGATAGCCCCAGGACCAGGCTGCGCTGGCGCCGCCTCCCGCACCCAGGATGGCGATGGCGGCACCGGCAAAGCCGGCCAGCGCCGCGGCCACATGGGCGGGCCGCAAGCGCAACCCCAGGCCGGGCAGCAGCACCGGCGCCAGCACCACGATCAGCAACGGCCACAGGTAGTTGACCAGGTTGGCCTCCACCGCAGGCGCCAGCCGCAGCGCGATGAACAGCAGGAAGTGGTAACCGAACAGGCCGCAGATGCCCAGGGCCAGGGTCGAGGCCGGCACCCGCCACTGCTTGAACAGAGGCCAGGCCGGAATGCTGCCGATCACCAGGGCGATGCCGGTCAGCAGAAAGGGCGGGACGTGCTTGAGGGCCAGGCCCAGCGAGGCCAGACTGGTCCACAGGGCGATCGCGCCCAGCGCATAAACATTCGCGTGCATGGGCACTGACTGTAAGCGCGGCGGCGCCGCGCTCTTGCCGCCTTATGTGTTGGCGACGCCGGCAGCGTGGGCCTGTTCGTCGGCGTGGTAGCTCGAACGCACCATGGCGCCGACGGCGGCGTGGGAGAAGCCCATCTCGTAGGCCTTCTGCTCGAACATCTTGAAGGTGTCGGGGTGCACATAGCGGCGCACCGGCAGATGGCTCATGCTGGGCGACAGGTACTGGCCGATGGTCAGCATCTCGATGTCGTGCGCGCGCATGTCGCGCATGACCTGCAGGATCTCCTCGTCGGTCTCACCCAGGCCGACCATGATGCCGCTCTTGGTGGGCACGCCGGGGTGCAGGGCCTTGAACTTCTTGAGCAGATTCAGGCTGAACTGGTAGTCCGAGCCCGGCCGCGCTTCCTTGTACAGGCGGGGCGTGGTTTCCAGGTTGTGGTTCATCACGTCCGGCGGCGCAGCCTGGAGGATCTCCAGCGCGCGGTCGTCGCGGCCGCGGAAGTCGGGCACCAGCACCTCGATGGTGGTGCCGGGCGAGAGCTCGCGGATGTTGCGGATGCACTCGACGAAGTGGCCGGCGCCGCCGTCACGCAGGTCATCGCGGTCGACGCTGGTGATCACCACGTACTTCAGACGCAGCTTGGCGATGGTGCGGGCCAGGTTCAGCGGCTCGTCCTTGTCCAGCGGGTCGGGCCGGCCGTGGCCGACGTCGCAGAAGGGGCAGCGCCGCGTGCACTTGTCGCCCATGATCATGAAGGTCGCCGTGCCCTTGCCGAAGCACTCGCCGATGTTGGGGCAGGAGGCTTCCTCGCAGACCGTGTGCAGCTTGTTCTCGCGCAGGATCTGCTTGATCTCGTAAAAGCGCGTGGTGGGCGAGCCCGCACGCACACGGATCCAGTCCGGCTTCTTGAGCACCTCGGCCTGTTCCACCTTGACCGGGATGCGCGACAGCTTGGCCGCGGCCTTCTGTTTGGCCAGCGGGTTGTAGTTTTCGCTGCTTTGCGCTTCGCGCACGACGTCGGTGGAGCTCATGGAATCCTTCAGGGCGCGAGGTGGACGCTGAGTTTGTGGCCCAGCACCTGCGCCGCCTCTTGGGGGGTGGTGGAGATGCCGATTGTAGAAAGATCCACGGTTTTCAGCCCGGCGTAGCCGCAGGGGTTGATCCGCGAGAAGGGTTCCAGGTCCATGGCCACGTTCAGCGCCACCCCGTGGTAAGTGCAGTGTCGGCTGACCTTTAGCCCCAAGGCGGCGATCTTGCCCAGGCCGGCAAAGGGCTGGCCGGCCGGCTGCGGCCCGGTCAGCGCCTGGTGCGAGAAGGGGGCGTCCAGCCGCACATAGATGCCCGGGGCGCCGGCGACGCGGTGGCCGGTCACGCCGTAGTGGGCCAGGGTGCGGACCACCGCTTCTTCGACGCGGTAGACGTATTCCTTGACGAAGTAGCCGGCGCGCCGCAGGTCCAGCAGCGGGTAGGCCACCACCTGCCCGGGCCCGTGGTAGGTGACCTGGCCGCCGCGGTTGCTGGCCACCACCGGGATGGCTCCCGGGTCCAGCAGGTGCTCGGGCTTGCCGGCCAGGCCCTGGGTGAAGACCGGCTCGTGTTCGCACAGCCAGAGTTCGTCGGCTGTGGCCTCGCCGCGCGCCGCGGTGAACTCCTGCATGGCCTGGAAGGCCGGCAGGTAGGCGACCCGGCCGAGGTCGCGCAGTTCCATCAAGCCTCCGACAGGCCGCCCTTAGGAGGCTTGGGCCCCCTCGGGGGGCAGCGCGTACACGCAGTGACAAGCGTGGGGGCCGTCATTTCAGAGCACGACCTTGACCATCGGGTGCGCCGACAACGCCCGGTACAGGTCGTCCAACTGCTCGCGGCTGGTGGCGGTGACGGTGACGGTCACGCCCAGGTACTTGCCGCCCTTGCTGTCGCGCAGCTGCACATTGGCGGCATCGAAGTTCGGGTCGAACTGCCCGGCGATCTGGGTCACGGCATGGACGAAGCCCTCTGCGTTGATGCCCATCACCTTGATGGGAAACAGCGAGGGGTAATCGATCAGCGAGTCCTTGCGGGCTGCCGGTTCGGGGGCGGGCGGATGGATGGAGGCGCTCATGGTCAGGAAGTCTGTTTGGCGCGCTGGTACAGCGCGTGCAGCTGCTGGTAGATGGGGCCGGGTTGCCCGTTTCCAACCGGCCGGCCGTCCAGCAGGGTGACGGGCAGCACCTCCTTGGTGGCCGAGGACAGCAGGATTTCGTCGGCCGCCAGCACCTCGTCGCGCGGGATCCGGCGCAGCTCGAAGCCTATGCCGGCGTCCCGGCACAGCTGCTCGATCAGGCCGTAGCGGATGCCTTCGAGCACCAGGTTGTCGCGCGGCGCGCCCATGACCACACCGTCCTTGATCACCCAGACGTTGCTGGCCGCGGCTTCGGACAGGAAGCCGTCACGGAACATCACCGTCTCGACCGCGCCCTCGTCGGCGCTGAGCTGGCGCGCCAGAACGGCAGCGGCCAGGCTGGTGGTCTTGATGTGGGCCTTTTCCCAGCGGAAGTCGTCGGCCGTCACGCAGGCCACGCCCTTGGCACGGTCGGCCTCCGAGTAGATGGCCATGCGGTTGCTGGTGGCGAACACCGTGGGCGTCAGGCCGGGCGGCATGACATGGTCGCGCATGGCCACGCCGCGGGTGATCTGGATGTACACCATTTGGTTGGTATTTTCGGCTGTAGCCCCCGTCGAATGGGCATAGGCCGCTATCAATTTGATAACAAGCGCGTGCCATTGCGCATGCGTCTTGGGGTTGGTGATGCGCAGTTCGGCCAGGCTGCGGTCGAGCCGGGCCATGTGCTCGGCAAAGCGGAAGGGCTTGCCGTTGTACGCCGGCACGACCTCGTAGACGCCGTCGCCAAAGATGAAGCCGCGGTCCAGGACGCTGACCTTGGCATCGCGCAGGGTGCTGAATTCGCCGTTGAGGTAACAGGGCAGGGAAGGGATGGAGGTGTCGCTCATGGTGTTGATTGTCCCGTTTTCGCCGTGTCCCCGCGGCGCGGCAGGTGGCGGGTTTCGCCGATCTGAAGCAGGAAGAACGCGTCCTCGGGCAGGCCCCGGTCGCTGCGGGCCTGGGCCAGCTCCCGCGGCGGCTGGTCCAGAGACTCGTCGCTGAGGTTGAAGGTGCCCCAGTGCACACCGATGCTGCGCCTGGCGCCCAGGTCCAGGTGGACCTGGACTGCCTCTGCCGGGTTGACGTGCTGGTCCTTCATGAACCAGCGCGGCTCGCAGGCGCCGATGGCGATCAGCGCGGCGTCGAAGCCGCCGTCCTGCTGGCGGCCGGCGAAGCGCTCGCGCGTGGCGCTGAAGTCGCGGCTGTAGCCGGTGTCGCCGCTGAAATACCAGTGGAAGTCCGGCGCGAACACGGCCCAGCCGCCCCACAGCGTGCGCTGCCTGTCGCCCAGCACGCGGTTCGACCAGTGCTGCACGGGGGTGAAGACGAAATCGACACCGCCGTGCGTGTGCGACTCCCACCAGTCCAGTTCGACCGCGTTGCTGATGCCCTGCCTGGCCATCCAGGCCTTGATGCCCAGCGGCACCAGGAACAGCGTCCGGCCGCCGCTGCGCTTGTCGAGTGCGACCACGCTGGCATGGTCCAGATGGTCGTAGTGGTTGTGCGACAGCACGACCACATCGATCGGCGGCAGATCGTCCAGGGCCACACCCGGCGGTTGCGCGCGCAGCGGGCCGGCGAACTGCACGGGCGAGGCGCGCCGGCTGAACACCGGGTCGGTCAGCACATTGAGGCCGCCGGCCTGCATGAGCATGGTGGCGTGGCCGACCCAGGTGGCGGCGGGCGCCCGTGTGCCGCCGGCGTTGTCGCGCAGGCCTTGCAGATCGGGCTGGACGACGGGCGTGGGCGCCTGCGGCGGCCGCGGCAGGCCCTGGCGGCGCGCTTGGCGCTGCCAGCGCAGCACCTCGCCCAGCGACTTGCCGACCTGGCTGCCGTCGGTGTTGGTGAAGCCCTTGGGTGTGTGGTGCCGCCTGTCGTTGGCGCCGGGCGCCGTCATCGCCAGAGCAGCACCGCGGCGATCGCCAGCCAGCCCAGGCCCAGGTTGAGTTTGGCCAGCAGGGTGATCTGGCCCATGCGCCGGCCGGCCTCGGGCCAGTCGGCCGCCGCCACTGCCGCCTTCATGCGGCGCCAGGGTGCAAAAAAGATGTGGCCGAAGACCAGCACCATCGCAATGCCCAGGCCGGCCATGGCGTGCCAGCCTGGCGGCGGCTTGCCTCCCGCGGCCAGCAACAGCGGCACGCCGGTGGCCAGCAAGACCACAATGCTGATGGCCACCACGCTGAAGAAGCGGCGCAGCACGGCTGCCAGCATCGGCAGCCTCACGGGCGGCTGCAATTGCTCACTCACCGGCACGCGCAAGGCCAGCACCATGAAGGCCATGCCGCCCATCCAGAAAATGGCGGCGGCGAGGTGGAAAAACAGCAGGAGGTTGCGCATGGGTGGCCTTGGAAATGAGGGAGCGCGGTCATTGTGGCGTCACTTGTGACCTGCAGGCTAAAACACCTTATCAAGCAGCCAAGTCTGACTTCGCTGGTCAGATTGAAGGAAAAGCAGGGGGTTTCTACTTATAATCAGTGGCTTTGTTGAATTTCAGGGCCAACACGCGAGGCGGCATTCCAATGAAAAAAATAGCCCCGCTGCCTGAAATAGAAGACGAACAGCCCCCTGTCACGCCGCTCACCGCCGAAGAGGCGCGCCGGTTGCGTGAAAGAAACCCCCAGGTCTCCCCCTGGTGGGTGATCGGGTGGCAGTCGGTTGTGGGGGCCGGGGTGGCGATTGCCGCCTGGGCCCTGAGCGGGAGGCAAAACGTTGGGTGGTCCGCCGGGTATGGCGCGCTGGCCGTGGTGATTCCCGCGGCCATTTTTGCGCGGGGGCTGACCGGACGTTTCGCTTCGCTCAACCCGGCTGCCGCGGCCGCCGGGTTCATGGTCTGGGAGATGGTCAAAGTGGCCTTGACGGTGGCGATGCTGTTCGCCGCGCCAAGGCTGGTAACGGACCTGAGCTGGCCGGCAATGCTGGTCGGCCTGGTGGTGACGATGCAGGTGTATTGGGGCGCGCTGGTTTTGGCGCCCCGAAAATCGAAACGAACTGACGAGTAACAACAGATGGCTGCTGAACACGGACCCACCGCCGGTGAATACATCATTCACCACCTGACGCACCTGCAGAACCACAAGCCCAAGGCGGTTGTCGACTTCAGCGTTTTCAGCTTCGACTCCCTGTTTTTCTCCACGCTGCTGGGCATCGTTGGCTGCCTGCTGCTGTGGAAGGCGGCCCGCAAGGCCACTTCCGGCGTGCCGGGCCGCTTCCAGGCCGCCGTCGAAATGATGGTCGAGATGGTCGATTCCCAGGCCAAGGGCATCGTGCACAACGCCACCAGCCGCAAGTTCGTCGCGCCCCTGGCCCTGACCATCTTCGTCTGGATCATCCTGATGAACGCGATGGACTTCCTGCCGGTCGATCTGCTGCCCTTCATCTGGGAAAAAATCTACGGCGCCGCCGGCCGCGACCCGCACCACGCCTACCTGCGCGTCGTGCCCACCGCCGACCTGTCGGTCACCATGGGCATGTCGGTCGCCGTGTTGCTGATCTGCCTGATCTACAACATCAAGATCAAGGGCATCGGCGGCTGGTCGCACGAGCTGGTCACCGCGCCGTTCGGCACCAGCAAGAACCCCATCTTCGCGCTGATCCTGGGCGTGCTGAACCTGGCCATGCAGCTGATCGAATTCGTCGCCAAGACCGTCTCGCACGGCATGCGGCTGTTCGGCAACATGTATGCCGGCGAGCTGATCTTCCTGCTGATTGCCCTGATGGGCGGTGCCTGGTCGCTGTCGGCCACCGGCATCGGCCTGGCGATCGGCCACATCATCGCCGGCACCGTGTGGTCCATCTTCCACATCCTGATCATCGTGTTGCAGGCCTTCGTGTTCATGATGCTGACGCTGGTGTACATCGGCCAGGCGCACGACGCCCACTGAGCCCCGCTCAGACCATAGAGTTTCCGTTTCCCTTTCTTTTCAACCAAGACCTTTAGGAGTCATCATGGAAGTTATCAGCTTTGTCGCACTGGCCGCCGGCATCATCATTGGCCTGGGCGCTTTCGGTGCCTGCGTCGGCATCGGCATCATGGGCAGCAAGTACCTCGAGTCGGCCGCCCGCCAGCCTGAGCTGATGGGTGAACTGCAGACCAAGATGTTCCTGCTGGTCGGCCTGATCGACGCTTCCTTCATCATCGGCACCGGTGTGGCCCTGTGGTTCGCCACTGCCAACCCGTTCCTGGCCCAGATCGCCAACCTGCCGAAGTAAGCATCCAGCGGCCCATGTCATTTCCCTGGCGCCAGCGCCGGGGTGAAGGATGAAAAAGTGAGCATCACCGGTACCCTGATCATTCAGATGATCGTGTTCCTGATCCTGGTCGGGTTCACGATGAAGTTCGTGTGGCCGCCGATCGCCGCCGCGCTCGACGAGCGTGCAGCGAAGATCGCCG
Source organism: uncultured Ramlibacter sp. (assembly GCF_936925435.1). GTDB lineage: Bacteria > Pseudomonadota > Gammaproteobacteria > Burkholderiales > Burkholderiaceae_C > Ramlibacter. Next base: position 25,257 of record NZ_CAKZHQ010000047.1, read on the forward strand.
ATGGCCTGGCTGCCGCCGACAAGGCCAAGTCCGAGCTGTCCGCCGCCAACCAGCGCGTGGAAGCCGAGCTGGCGAAGTCGCGCAACGAGACCGCTGCGCTGCTGGCCGATGCCGAGCGCCGCGCCCAGGTCATCGTCGAGGAGGCCAAGGGCCGCGCCACGGAAGAGGGCAGCAAGATCGTTGCCGCCGCCCGTGTCGAAGCCGAGCAGCAGAGCGTCAAGGCCCGCGAGGCCCTGCGCGAGCAGGTCGCCGCACTGGCCGTCAAGGGCGCAGAGCAGATTCTCCGCAAGGAAGTCAACGCCGGCGTTCACGCCGAGCTGCTCAGCCGCCTCAAGACCGAGCTGTAAGAAGGTAGACCATGGCCGAACTCGCCACCATCGCCCGACCGTACGCCGAAGCGCTCTTCCAGTCCGCCAAGGCGGATCTGGACGGCACCACGCAATGGCTGGAATCGCTTGCCGCCATCGCCGCCAATGCGCAGCTGCTGCAACTGGCCGGCAACCCGAACGTGACGGACCAGCAGGTCTATGACGTGATCGCGGGCGTGGCCAAGGGCGCATTGCCCGACGCCGCGAAGAACTTCCTGCGCACGGTCATCGAGAACGGCCGCCTCACGGCCCTGCCCGAAATCGCGACGCAGTTCCGTTCGCTCAAGAACGCGCTGGGCGGCTCGTCCGACGCGATCGTCTACAGCGCCTTCCCGATCGACGCGGGCGCGCTCGGCGGCGTCACGCAGGCGCTGGAAAAGCGCTTCGGCCGCAAGCTCAATGTGAGCGTGCAGCAGGACGCGTCGCTGATCGGCGGCGTCCGCGTGGTGGTGGGTGACGAGGTGCTGGACACCTCGGTCAAGGCCCGCCTCGAGCAAATGAAAGTCGCCCTCACGGCCTAATGTTCGGCGTGAAGCCGGCAGACCAACTTTAAGGAAAGGAAAGAGTCATGCAACTCAATCCCGCAGAAATCTCTGAACTGATCAAGAGCCGCATCGAAGGCCTGTCCGCCAGCGCCGACATCCGCAACCAGGGCACCGTGGTGTCCGTGGCCGACGGCATCTGCCGCATCCACGGCCTGTCCGACGTGATGGCCGGCGAAATGCTGGAATTCCCGCCCACGGCAGACGGCAGCCCCACCTTCGGCCTGGCCCTGAACCTCGAGCGCGACTCGGTCGGCTCGGTGATTCTGGGTGAGTACGAGCACATCTCCGAAGGCGACATCGTCAAGTGCACGGGCCGCATCCTGGAAGTGCCGGTCGGCCCCGAGCTGATCGGCCGCGTGGTCAACGCCCTGGGCCAGCCCATCGACGGCAAGGGCCCGGTCAACGCCAAGATGACCGACGTGATCGAAAAGGTCGCCCCGGGCGTGATCGCCCGCGAATCGGTGAGCCAGCCCATGCAGACCGGCCTGAAGTCGATCGACTCCATGGTGCCGATCGGCCGCGGCCAGCGCGAGCTGATCATCGGCGACCGCCAGACCGGCAAGTCCGCCGTGGCCGTCGACGCGATCATCAACCAGAAGGGTCAGAACATGACCTGCGTCTATGTCGCGATCGGCCAGAAGGCATCCACGATCAAGAACATGGTGCGCGCACTGGAACAAGCCGGCGCGATGGAGTACACCATCGTGGTCGCCGCCTCGGCGTCCGAATCGGCCGCCATGCAGTACGTGTCGGCCTATTCCGGCTGCACCATGGGCGAGTACTTCCGCGACCGCGGCCAGGACGCCCTGATCGTTTATGACGACCTGTCCAAGCAGGCCGTGGCCTACCGCCAGGTTTCGCTGCTGCTGCGCCGCCCGCCGGGCCGCGAAGCCTATCCCGGCGACGTGTTCTATCTCCACAGCCGCCTGCTCGAGCGCGCCGCCCGCGTGAATGCCGACTACGTCGAAGCCTTCACCAAGGGTGCCGTCAAGGGCAAGACCGGTTCGCTGACGGCCCTGCCGATCATCGAAACGCAAGCCGGCGACGTGTCAGCTTTCGTGCCGACCAACGTGATCTCGATCACCGACGGCCAGATCTTCCTGGAAACCAGCCTGTTCAACGCAGGTGTGCGCCCCGCCATCAACGCCGGTATCTCGGTGTCGCGCGTTGGCGGCGCTGCCCAGACCAACTGGATCAAGGGCCTGTCCGGCGGTATCCGTACCGACCTGGCGCAGTACCGTGAGCTGGCTGCGTTCGCGCAGTTCGCCTCGGACCTGGACGAAGCCACCCGCAAGCAGCTCGACCGCGGCGCCCGCGTGACCGAACTGCTCAAGCAGGCCCAGTACAGCCCGCTGCCCATCTCGCTGATGGGCGCCACGCTGTTCGCGGTGAACAAGGGCTACCTGGACGACATCGAAGTCAAGAAGGTCCTGGCCTTCGAGCACGGCCTGCACGGCTGGCTCAAGGACAAGCACGCCGCCCTGCTCGCCACCATCGAGAAGAATGGCGCGAAGTGGGACAACAAGCCCGCCAAGGATTCCGACAGCGACGAGAAGAAGGCCTTCAAGAAGGTCTGCATCGACGGTGAGGCCGAACTGACGGCAGCCGTCGCCGCGTTCAAGAAGTCGTTCGCTTAAGTCTCTATTGAACAGGAGCCAACGTGGCTGCAGGTAAAGAGATTCGGGGCAAGATCAAATCGGTGGAAAACACCAAGAAGATCACCAAGGCCATGGAAATGGTGGCCGCCTCCAAGATGCGCAAGGCGCAGGAGCGCATGCGCTCGGCCCGGCCTTACAGCGACAAGGTGCGCAACATTGCCGCCAACCTCGGCAAGGCCAACCCGGAGTACACCCACGCCTTCATGAAGACCAACGCCGCGAAAGCGGTCGGCTTCATCGTGGTGACCACCGACAAGGGCCTGTGCGGCGGCATGAACACCAACGTGCTGCGCGCCGTGACCAGCAAACTGCGCGAGTTGCAGGCGGCCGGCGTGGAATCGCAGGCCGTGGCCATCGGCAACAAGGGCCTGGGCTTTCTCAACCGCATCGGCGCCAAGGTGGTCTCGCATGTCACCCAGCTGGGCGACACGCCCCACCTGGACAAGCTGATCGGGCCTGTCAAGGTGCTGCTCGACGCCTATGCCGCCGGCCAGATCAGCGCGGTCTACCTGAGCTACACCCGCTTCATCAACACGATGAAGCAGGAGCCGGTCATCGAGCAGCTGCTGCCGCTGACCAGCGACAACCTCAAGGCCGACCAGGGCGAGCACGGCTGGGACTACATCTACGAACCCGACGCGCAGACCGTGATCGACGAGCTGCTGGTGCGCTACCTCGAGGCGCTGGTCTACCAGGCCGTGGCAGAGAACATGGCGTCCGAGCAGTCGGCCCGCATGGTGGCCATGAAGTCCGCCACCGACAACGCCGGCAACGTGATTGGCGAACTCAAGCTGGTCTACAACAAGACGCGCCAGGCGGCGATCACGAAAGAGCTTTCGGAGATCGTTGCAGGGGCCGCGGCGGTCTGACCGCCCCAGTGACCCGATTTACATATTTTTTGGAGCAAGCAAATGGCTCAGGCAAAAGTTGAAGGCAAGATTGTTCAATGTATCGGCGCCGTTGTGGACGTCGAATTTCCGCGCGACAAGATGCCCAAGGTGTACGACGCGCTGAAGATGGAAGGCACGGCCCTGACGCTGGAAGTGCAGCAGCAGCTGGGCGACGGCATTGTCCGCACCATCGCGCTGGGCTCGTCCGACGGCCTGCGCCGCGGCAACATGGTCTACAACACCAATGCAGCCATCATGGTTCCGGTGGGCAAGGCCACGCTGGGTCGCATCATGGACGTGCTGGGCAACCCGATCGACGAGCGCGGCCCGGTCAACGCCGAACTGACGGCTTCGATCCACCGCAAGGCTCCCGCATACGACGAACTGTCGCCCTCGCAGGAACTGCTGGAAACCGGCATCAAGGTGATCGACCTGGTGTGCCCGTTTGCCAAGGGCGGCAAGGTTGGCCTGTTCGGCGGCGCCGGCGTGGGCAAGACCGTGAACATGATGGAACTGATCAACAACATCGCCAAGGCCCACTCCGGTCTGTCGGTGTTCGCCGGCGTGGGTGAGCGCACCCGCGAAGGCAACGACTTCTACCATGAGATGGCTGACTCCAAGGTCGTGGACCTCGAGAACCTGCCCAACTCCAAGGTGGCCATGGTTTACGGCCAGATGAACGAGCCGCCGGGCAACCGCCTGCGCGTGGCCCTGACCGGCCTGACCATCGCCGAGTCCTTCCGTGACGAGGGCAAGGACGTGCTGTTCTTCGTGGACAACATCTACCGCTACACGCTGGCCGGCACGGAAGTGTCCGCCTTGCTGGGCCGCATGCCTTCCGCCGTGGGCTACCAGCCGACGCTGGCCGAGGAAATGGGTCGCCTGCAAGAGCGTATTACCTCCACCAAGGTGGGTTCCATCACCTCGATCCAGGCCGTGTACGTGCCGGCCGACGACTTGACCGATCCGTCGCCCGCCACCACCTTCGCTCACCTGGATTCCACCGTGGTGCTGTCGCGTGACATTGCCTCGCTGGGCATCTACCCGGCCGTGGACCCGCTGGACTCGACCAGCCGCCAGCTCGACCCCCTGGTCGTCGGCGAAGACCACTACAACACCGCCCGCGCCGTGCAGAACACCCTGCAGCGCTACAAGGAACTGCGCGACATCATCGCCATTCTGGGCATGGACGAACTGGCGCCCGAAGACAAGCTGGCCGTGGCCCGTGCCCGCAAGATCCAGCGCTTCCTGAGCCAGCCCTTCCACGTGGCCGAAGTGTTCACCGGCTCGCCCGGCAAGTACGTCTCGCTGGCCGAAACCATCCGCGGCTTCAAGATGATCACCGCCGGCGAGTGCGACCACCTGCCTGAGCAGGCCTTCTACATGGTCGGCACGATCGACGAGGCCTTCGAGAAGGCGAAGAAGGTCTAAGCCATGGACAGCAAGCACACCATCCACGTCGACGTGGTCAGTGCCGAAGAGTCCATCTTCTCCGGCGAGGCCCGCTTCGTTGCCCTGCCCGGCGAAGCCGGCGAGCTGGGCATCTACCCGCGCCACACGCCGCTGATCACCCGCATCCGACCCGGCTCGGTGCGCATCGAGAAGGCCGACGGCACCGAGGAATTCGTCTTCGTTGCCGGTGGCGTGCTGGAAGTGCAGCCCAACAGCGTCACCGTGCTGTCCGACACCGCCATTCGCGGCAAGGACCTGGACGAGGAAAAAGCCAACGCAGCGCGTGCTGCGGCCGAAGAGGCCCTGCGCAACGCCAAGGGCGAACTCGACATCGCCAAGGCCCAGTCCGAGCTGGCCGTCATGGCCGCCCAGATCGCGGCCCTGCGCAAATACCGCGACATGAAGTGAAATGCCGGGACAGGCGCAAGCCCTGTCCCCACCCCTGCAAAAACAAGCGCCAAAAACATAGCGCACTCCAGGCCCCGTTCGAAAGACCGGGGCCTTTTTATTGCGCTGCCGCTGCCCGCTCGCGGTACTCACGCGGCGTGCAGCCCAGCTCGCGTTTGAACACGGCGTTGAGGTATTGCACCGAGCCGAAGCCGCTGCGGCTGGCGACCTCGGCGCCGCTGAGCGGCGATTCCTGCAACAGGGTGCGGGCATGCTGCAGCTTGTAGAGCAGGATTTCGTCGTGCACTGTGCGCCGCAGCTCGCGCCGAAACCAGGTCTCCAACGATGAGCGCGACAGGCCTACGTGCGTCGCCACCTGTTCGGTCTTGATGCCCTGGCAGGCGTACTGCCGGATGTAGTGCAGTGCCCGCATCACATAGGGGCCATGCGGTGCCTCGCATTGGGTCGAGGCGCGCGGGTGGATCCCGGCCGGTGGCACGACGATGCGTGTGTCCTTGAGCACGGCGCCGCCCAGCATCTGGTGCAACAGATGCGCGGCGGTGCGCCCCATCTCGTGCGTGCCCTGGCTCACGGAACTGAGCTGGATGCGCGTCAGGTGCTGGCCCAGGGTGTCGTTGTCGATGCCCACGAGGGCCACTTCGTCCGGCACGGCCAGACCGGCCAGGATGCAGGCCTGCAGGAGCTGGCGCGCCCGCGCATCGGTCACGGCAATGATGCCCACGGGCTTGGGCAGGGTCTGCAGCCAGCCCACCAGCTGGCGCGCCGCGCTGTCCCAGGTCGGGGCACTGGTGGCCAGGCCGCGGTGGATGCGGCACGCCATGCCGTCGCGCAGCATCAACGTCTCGAAGGCCCGCTCGCGCTCCTGTGCCCAGCGGTTCAGCGGCGACTCCGGCAGGCTGTAGCAGGCGAACTGGCGCAGGCCCTTGTCGATCAGGTGTCCGCAGGCCTGCTGCACCAGCGCCTGGTTGTCGGTGGCCACGTAGGGCACGCCTGCCGGGTAGGTGGCCTCGTCGGCATAGGAGCTGCCCACGGCCACCACCGGCAGCTGCATGGACGACAGGGCGGCGCTGACGGCCGGGTCGTCGAAGTCCGCGATGATGCCGTCGCCGTGCCAGTCGGCGATGCCGTCCAGCCGGAAGCGGAAGTCCTCCTCCAGGAACAGGTCCCAGGCCACCCGCGTGTGGTGCACGTAGGAGCCGATGCCGGCAATGATCTCGCGGTCATAGACCTTGCTGGCGTGGAACAGCAGGGCGACACGGTGGACTTTGGGCTCGGCGGGAGGGGCGCTGGCACGCATAAAACGGTGGATCAGTCCGCTGCATTCTGGCGGATGCTTTCATATTTTGCGGTGCAGCAACGAATATTGCCAGGTCCGCTGGTCAATTTCGCAATCGAAGTCTGGCGTCCCGCTCACTAGCATTCGCCCGTTCATCTTCAAAACGGGACCCGACCAGATGTCTTACTTTGATTCGTTCGCGCCGGTGCGCTACGAAGGCCCAGGTGGCGACAGCCCGCTGGCCTACCGCCACTACAACGCCGGCGAGAAGCTGCTGGGCAAGACCATGGCCGAGCATCTGCGCCTGGCGGTTTGCTATTGGCATACCTTCGTCTGGCCCGGCAGCGACATCTTCGGCCACGGCACTTTCAACCGGCCCTGGCACGAGGGCGCCGACGAACTGACGCTGGCGCGCCGCAAGGCCGACGCCGCCTTCAGCCTGTTCACCCGCCTGGGCGTGCCCTTCTATACCTTCCACGACACCGACGTTGCGCCCGAAGGCGCCAACCTGGCGCAGTACCGCAGCAACTTTGCCGCGATGACTGACGTGCTGGCGCAAAAGCAGGAGGCCACCGGCATGCGGCTGCTGTGGGGTACAGCCAACCTGTTCAGCCACCGCCGCTATGCCGCCGGCGCCGCCACCAATCCCGACCCGGAAGTCTTTGCCTACGCCGCCACCCAGGTCTTCAGCGCGATGAACGCGACCAAGCGACTGGGCGGCGCCAACTACGTGCTGTGGGGCGGCCGCGAGGGCTATGACACCTTGCTCAACACCGACCTCAAGCAGGAGCGAGAGCAACTGGGCCGCTTCATGTCCATGGTGGTCGAGCACAAGCACAAGACGGGTTTCAAGGGCGACATCCTGATCGAGCCCAAGCCGCTGGAGCCGACCAAGCACCAGTACGACTACGACAGCGCCACGGTGCACGGCTTTCTCCAGCAATTCGGGCTGCACAAGGAGATCAAGCTCAACATCGAGGCCAACCACGCCACCCTGGCTGGCCACAGCTTCCAGCACGAGATCGCCACCGCCGCGGCGCTGGGCCTGTTCGGCAGCATCGACGCCAACCGCGGCGACCCGCAGAACGGCTGGGACACCGACCAGTTCCCCAACAGCGTGGAGGACCTGACCCTGGCCATGTACGAGATCCTCAAGGCCGGCGGCTTCACCAATGGGGGCTTCAACTTCGATGCCAAGGTGCGGCGCCAGAGCCTGGATGCGGTCGACATCCTGCACGGCCACGTCGGTGCCATTGACGTGCTGGCGCTGGCCCTCAAGAGCGCGGCGCACCTGGTCGAGCAGAACGAACTCCAGCGCTTCAAGGACCAGCGTTATGCCGGATGGCAAAAGGAGCTGGGCCAGCGCATGCTGGCCGGCGGCATGACGCTGGCCCAGGTCGCCGAGCACGCTTTCGTCCAGGAATTCAATCCGCAACCGGTCAGCGGCCGCCAGGAATGGCTGGAGAACCGCGTCAATTCGGCCATCTTCGGCGGCATTGCTTGAGCCAAAGTGACGGCTTCTTTTGCCTGAATATGGCTGAAGTTGCGCCTTGACTGGCATAAGTGTGCTTCATAGCATCCGCCACGCTACGCAGAAAAATACAGGAGACACAGTGAGCCTCGCCGTCGGATTCAAGGACGTCGTCAAGCGCTTCGGCCCCGTCGAAGTGCTGCATGGCGTGAGCTTTGAGCTGGCCCCCGGGCGTGTGATCGGCCTGCTGGGCGAGAACGGCGCGGGCAAATCCACGCTGATGAAGATCCTGGCCGGCTACGAGGCCTTGAGTGGCGGCGAACTGCACATCGACGGCCAGGCCACGCACTTTGCCGGCTCGCGTGCGGCCGAGGCCAGGGGCATCGTCATGATCCACCAGGAGTTCAACCTGGCCGAGGACCTGACGATTGCGCAGAACATCTTCCTGGGCCACGAGAAAAAGCGCGGCTGGCTGCTGGACGATTCCGCCATGCGTGCCGAGGCGCGGCGCGTGCTGGACCAGGTCGGCCTGGCCGCCAGTCCCGACACCCGTGTCGGCCAGCTGATCGTGGCGGAAAAGCAGCTGGTGGAAATCGCCAAGGCATTGGCCCGCAAGACCCGGCTGCTGGTGATGGACGAGCCCACCGCCACGCTCACGCCGGGCGAGACCGAGCGCCTGTTCGCCCTGATCGCCCAGCTGCGGTCCGAGGGCGTCACCATCCTGTACATCTCGCACAAGCTCGATGAGGTTGAGCGCATCACCGACGAGGTGGTGGTCATGCGCGACGGCCGCTTCGTCGCGCAGCGGCCCACGGCCAGCCTGACGCGCCAGCAGATGGCCAGCCTGATGGTGGGCCGCGAGCTGTCCGATCTCTATCCGCGCAAGGAGGCCATGGACACGGCACAGCCGGTGCTGCTGCAGGTGCAGGGCCTGAGCGTGCCGGGTTGGGCCAGCGATGTGAGCTTCGAGGTGCGCGCCGGCGAGATCCTGGGCTTTGCTGGTCTGGTGGGCGCCGGCCGCACCGAACTGTTCGAGGGCCTGCTGGGCCTGCGCCCCGCGCTGGCAGGCAGTGTCCTGCTGGCCGGCCAGCCGTGGACGCGCCGCAGCCCGCGCAGCGCGGCGGCGCGCGGCCTGACTTACCTGAGCGAGGACCGCAAGCACAAGGGCTTGCATGTGCACCTGGGGCTGCGGCAGAACCTGACCTTGATGGCGCTGGAGCGCTACACCAGCCCGCTGCTGTCGCCGGATGCGGAACGCGCGGCCCTGCACGACGCGGTGCGCGACTTCGGCATCCGCGCCGGCTCGCTGGACACCCCGGCGTCGTCGCTGTCCGGCGGCAACCAGCAGAAACTCGCCCTGGCCAAAGTGCTGCACCCGGGGCCGCAGGTTGTGGTGCTGGACGAGCCCACCCGCGGCGTCGACGTCGGCGCCAAGCTCGACATCTACCACCTGGTCCAGCGCCTGGCGCGCGAGGGCAAGGCGGTGGTCGTCATCTCCTCGGAGCTGATGGAACTCATCGGCCTGTGCCACCGCGTCGCCGTGATGCGTGGCGGCCGCCTCGTCACCACCCTGACTGCAGACCAGCTGACCGAAGAGGTCATGATCGCCCATGCCACCGGAACCCACTGAGGCCACCGTGCCTGTCCCCGTCGTTCGCGCCCAGGCGGCTCGCCGCTTCTCGCTGCATGGCACGGGCCCGCTGATCGGGCTGGCGCTGCTGTGCATCGCCGGCATGCTGCTGAACGAAAACTTCGCCACCCTGGACAACGCGATGAACGTGCTGACCCGCACGGCCTTCATCGGCATCATCGCGGTGGGCATGTGCTTCGTCATCATCTCCGGCGGCATCGACCTGTCGGTGGGCTCGATGGCGGCGCTCATCGCCGGCAGCACCATCTTGCTGATGAATGCGGCAGCCGCCAGCATCGCTTCCCCGGTGCTGGTCGTCATGCTGGGCATGCTGTTCGCCGTCGTGCTGGGCGCGCTGTTCGGCCTGGCCCATGGCCTGCTGATCACCAAGGGCCGCATCGAGCCCTTCATCGTCACCCTGGGCACGCTGGGCATTTTTCGCGCCTACCTGACCTACTTCTCCAACGGCGGGGCCATCACGCTGGATTCCGCGCTGTCCACCGTCTACAGCCCGGTCTACTACGGGGCGCTGCTGGGTGTGCCCATCCCGGTCTGGGTCTTCATCGCCGTCGCCCTGGCCGGCGGCGTCATCCTCAATCGCACGGCCTATGGCCGCTATGTGCAGGCCATAGGCTCGAACGAGCAGGTGGCGCGCTATGCCGCGGTGGAAGTGGACCGCGTCAAGATCATCACCTACGTGCTGCTGGGGGTGTGCGTGGGCGTGGCCACGCTGCTGTACGTGCCGCGCCTGGGCTCGGCCTCGCCGACCACTGGCCTGCTGTGGGAGCTGGAGGCGATCGCCGCCGTCATCGTCGGCGGCACGGCCCTCAAGGGCGGCGCCGGCGGCATCACCGGCACGGTGATCGGCGCCGTGCTGCTCTCGGTGATCAGCAACATCCTCAACCTCACCAGCATCATCAGCGTCTACCTCAACGCGGCGGTGCAAGGCTTCGTGATCATTGCCGTCGCCTTCTTCCAGCGAGGACGCCGCTGACCCGAACCGGATTTCCCCCAACGTAGCCCGAGCTACTTCTTCCAACCACCAGGAGACAAACCATGAAATCGATGATCCGCATGCTCACTGCCACCGCAGCAGTGCTCGCCGCGCTGGGTACCGCGCCCGCGTCCGCGCAGAACAAACCGCACATCGGCGTGGCCATCCCCGCGGCCACCCACGGCTGGGCCGGCGGCGTGGTCTATTGGGCCAACCGCACCAAGGACGAACTGGAAAAGCAGTACCCGGGCCTCAAGGTCACGGTCAAGACCGCGGGCTCGGCCGCCGAGCAGGCCAACCAGGTGCAAGACCTGCAGACCGCCAGCAAGATCGACACCCTGGTGATCCTGCCTTTTGAGTCGGCACCGCTGACGCAGCCGGTGGCCCAGGTCAAGGCCAAGGGCGTTTACGTCGTCGTGGTCGACCGCGGCCTAACCGATGCCAAGGCGCAGGATGCCTATGTGGCCGGCGACAACCCGGGCTTTGGCAAGGTGGCCGGCGAGTACATGGCCAAGGCCCTGGGCGGCAAGGGTGACATCGTCATCCTGCGCGGCATCCCGACGGTGATCGACAACCAGCGCGTCGACGCCTTCAACGCCGTCATCAAGGCCAATCCCGGCATGAAGGTGCTGGACGCCAAGCACGGCAACTGGAACCGAGACGACGCCTTCAAGGTCATGCAGGACTACCTGACGCGCTTCAAGAACATCGACGCGGTCTGGGCCTCGGACGATGACATGGCGGTGGGTGTGCAAAAGGCCATCGAGCAGGCCAAGCGCACCGACGTCAAGCTGGTGCTGGGCGGCGCGGGCTCCAAGGACTACATCAAGAAGGTGATGGACGGCGACAAGATCGTCACAGCCGACGTGACCTACTCGCCCAAGATGATTGCCGACGCGATGAACCAGACCGCCGCTGCGCGCGTCAAGGGCGAGAAGATGCCCGCCACCACCATCATCCCCTCGGTGCTGATCACCAAGGACAACGCCGCCAAGTTCTACGAGCCGAAGTCGCCCTTCTAAGGCGAAGCGAGGAGCCCCACCATGGCTAGACCCGTCACCCTGTTCACCGGCCAATGGGCCGACCTACCCTTGAAGGAACTGGCGCCCCTGGCCAAGAGCATGGGCTATGACGGCCTGGAACTGGCCTGCTGGGGCGACCATTTCGACGTGCAGGCCGCGCTGGCCAGCGACAGCTATGTGCGCGACAAGCAGGCCCTGCTTGAGCAGCATGGTCTGCGTTGTTTCGCCATCGGCAACCACCTGGTCGGCCAGGCCGTGTGCGACCTGATCGACGAGCGCCACCAGTCCATTCTGTCCGGGGCGCTCTGGGGCGACGGCGATCCCGAGGGCGTGCGCCAGCGCGCTGCCAAAGAGATGCAGGACACGGCGCGTGCCGCCGCGAAGTTCGGCGTCAAGACCGTGACCGGCTTCACCGGCTCTTCGGTCTGGCACGCCACCTATGCTTTTCCCCCGACCACCCAGGCCTTCTGGGACAAGGGCTTCGCCGATTTCGCGAAACGCTGGACACCCATCCTGGATGTCTTCGAATCGGTCGACGTGAACTTCGCGCTCGAAGTCCACCCCACCGAGATCGCCTTCGACACCGCCTCCGCGCAACGCGCGGTCGAGGCCGTCAAGGGGCATCGCCGCTTCGGCTTCAACTTCGACCCCAGCCACCTGGGCTACCAGGGCGTCGACTACATCAAATTCATCCGGACTTTCCCCGACCGCATCTACAACGCCCACATGAAGGACGTCTGGTGGGGCAAGGGCGACGGCACTGCGGGTGTCTTCGGCGGCCACACCAGCTTCGGCGACGCCCGCCGTTTCTGGGACTTCCGCAGCGTGGGCCGCGGCATGATCGACTTCGAGTCGCTCATCGTCGCCCTCAACGACATCGGCTACCAGGGTCCGCTCTCGGTCGAGTGGGAAGACAGCCGCATGGACCGCGTGCACGGCGCCACCGAAAGTGCGGCCTTCTGCAAGCGGCTCGATTTCAAGCCGGCGGCCGGCGCCTTTGACGCCGTCTTCGACAAGGCCAAGCAAGGCGGGATGGCGGGTTCATGAGCTCGCTGGGCCGCCCCAAGAGCGAATACCGCAGCGCGCCGCGCGGAGGTTTCTATGTCTAAACTGAAGTACGCCATGGTCGGCGGCGGGCAGGGGGCCTTCATCGGCGGCGTGCACCGCAAGGCCATTGCGCTGGACGGCCAGATCGAACTGGTCGCCGGTGCCCTGTCGTCCAGCGCCGAGAAGGCGCGCGCCTCCGGCCGCGAGCTCGGCCTGGCCGACGAACGCAACCACGCCAGTTGGGAAGCCCTGCTGGCCGACGAGCTCCAGCGGCCCGCCAGTGAGCGCATCGACTTCGTCTCCATCGTCACGCCCAACCATGTGCACTTCCCGGTGGCCCGGGCCTTTGCCGAGGCCGGCATCCACGTGGTTTGCGACAAGCCTTTGGTCCACACCAGCGAGCAGGCAGCCGACCTGGGCCGCGTGGTCGCCAAAAGCGGCGTGGTCTTCGGCGTCACCTACAACTACACCGGCTACCCCATGGTGCGCGAGGCGCGTGATCTGGTGCGCAAGGGCGCCATCGGGCAGGTGCGCAAAGTCATCGTCGAATACAACCAGGGCTGGCTGGCCACCCGGCTGGAAGGCGGCGACAACAAGCAGGCCGACTGGCGCACCGACCCGGCGCGCAGCGGCATGGCCGGCGCCATCGGCGACATCGGCTCGCATGCCGAGAACCTGGCCCTCACCGTCACCGGGCTGGAGATCGAGAGCCTTTGCGCAGATCTCACCAGCTTTGTGCCGGGCCGCAAGCTCGACGACGACGGCAATATGCTGCTGCGCTTCACCAACGGCGCGCGCGGCGTGCTGATCGCCTCGCAGATCGAGGTCGGCTGCGAGAACGATTTTCGTCTGCGTGTGTTCGGCAGCACCGGCACGCTGGACTGGCGGCAGGAAGACCCCAACTACCTTGTGCATGCGCCCATCGACGGGCCCAAACGCATCCTCACGCGCGGCTCGCCCTGGCTGGGTGAGTCCGCCAAGCTGGCCACGCGCCTGCCCACCGGCCACCCCGAGGCCTTCATCGAGGCCTTTGCCAACGTCTATCTGGGCGTGGCGGCGCACATCCGCGCCTTGCAGGCCGGCAGCAAGCCTGATCCGCTGGCGGCCGACTACCCGACCCTGGCCGACGGTGCACGTGGCGTGCGCTTCATCGAAAAGACCGTGGAGTCCGCGGCCAGCAGCCACAAGTGGACCAGCCTGCAGTAAGGGCGCCCCATGTTTCTCGGCATCGACCTGGGCACCTCGGGCCTGAAGGTCATCCTGCTGGAGCGCGGCCACAAGGTGCTGGCCAGCGCCTCGGCCCCGCTGACGGTGCAGCAGCCCCAGGCCTTGTGGCGCGAGCAGGACCCGAACGACTGGTGGGGCGCTTGCGAGCAAGCCCTGGCCGCAGTGCTGGCCCAGGCGCGCGAGGCGGGCATCGCTGCCTCCGCCATCGAGGCCATCGGCCTGACCGGCCAGATGCATGGCGCCACCTGCCTGGACGCGCAGGGCCAGGTGCTACGGCCTGCCATCCTCTGGAACGACGGCCGCTCGCACCGCGAGTGCGCCGACCTCGAAACCCTGGTGCCCGCTTCGCGCGCCATCACCGGCAACCTGATGATGCCGGGCTTCACCGCGCCCAAGCTGCTGTGGCTGGCACGCCATGAGCCGCAGGTGTTTGGGCGCATCGCCAAGGTGCTGCTGCCCAAGGACTGGCTGCGCTGGCGCCTGACCGGCGAATTCGCCAGCGACATGTCGGATGCGGCGGGCACGCTGTGGCTGGATGTGGGCCGGCGTGACTGGAGCGACGCGCTGCTGGGGGCCACCGGCCTGTCGCGCAGCCATATGCCGCGCCTGCACGAAGGCCCGGAAGTCAGCGGCCATTTGCGCAAGGACATCGCGCAGCGCCTGGGCCTGCGCGAGATTCCCGTGATCGCCGGCGCCAGCGACAACGCCGCCGGTGCCCTGGGTGTGGGCGTGGTGCGAGCAGGCCAGGCCATGTTGTCGCTGGGCACCTCGGGCGTGTGCTTTGTTGCAACCGACGGTTTCGTCGCCAACCCAGCCCAGGCCGTGCACAGCTTCTGCCATGCGCTGCCGCACACCTGGCATCTGATGTCGGTGATGCTGTCGGCTGCCGCCTGCCTGGATTTCACGGCGCGGCTCACCGGCCAGGCCGATGTGGCGGCCCTGTTGGCGCACGCCGAACAAGGCGGCATCGACGAGGCCACACCGCTGTTCCTGCCCTACCTCAATGGCGAGCGCACACCCCACAACAATCCGGCCGCCCAGGCCGTGTTCTTCGGCATGCACGCCACCACCAGCCGTGCCGACCTGGCCAACGCCACGCTGGAAGGTGTGGGCCATGGCCTGGCCCAGGGCGTGGCCGCGCTGCAGGCGGCCGGCGCCCCGCTGCAGTCCATCAGCCTGATCGGCGGCGGCGCGCGCAGCGCCTACTGGAGCCAGCTGTTGGCCGACATCCTGGGCCTGCCCATGCAGCGTCGCGCCGAGGCCGAGGTGGGTCCGGCACTGGGCGCGGCGCGCCTGGCCTGGATGGCCTGCGACCAGGTTGCGGCCACCGAGATCTGTACCGAGCCCGCGCTGCTCGCGGTGCACGAGCCGCAGGCCGGCAGGCACGCCTTCCTGCGCGCGCGCGGCGAGCGCTTCGCCCAGCTGTACCGGCAAGTCCAGCCCTGCTTTCCCGCCATCGCTTAGGATGGCCCGGACCAACCGAGGAGACCGCGGTGACGCGTTGGGATGAACTGTCCGATGCCGAGATGGAGCTGCTGCGCGCGACCTTCTGGTCGGCCGGCGTCTCGCGCCACCTGCTGGCCGGCCGGCTGGGCTATTCGCGCAGCAAGGCCAATGCCCTGGCCTCGGGCCTGCTGGAGCAGGGCCTGCTCGAAGAAGCCGGTCTGCAGGATTCGTCGGGCGGACGCCGGCCCGAGACGCTCAAGCTCAATGGCGCACTTGGCGTGGTGCTGGGCGCCGACCTGGGCGCCACCAGCCTGGACGTGGCGGTGATGCGGCCCGACCTCACGGTACTGGCCCACCACGCCGAGCCCGCCGACGTGCGCGCCGGGCCCGGCGTGGTGCTGGCGCGCATGCGCACGCTGCTGGGCCGGTTGCTGCAGGAATGCGGCGCGACGCCGCAGCAGGTCATCGCCATCGGCATGGGCCTGCCCGGTCCGGTGGACTTCGCCAGCGGCCAGCTGGTCAACCCGCCGCTGATGCCCGAGTGGGACAGCTTTTCCATCCGCGACTTCCTGGCCGAGGACTATGCCGCGCCGGTCTTCGTCGACAACGACGTCAACCTGATGGCGCTGGGCGAGTTATGGCGCCTCCAGCGGGCCCTGCCCAACTTCCTGGTCATCAAGGTCGGCACCGGCATCGGCTGCGGCATCGTCTGCCACGGTGAGGTCTACCGCGGTGCCAACGGCTCGGCCGGTGATGTCGGCCACATCTGCGTGGACCGCTCGGGTCCGCGCTGCCACTGCGGCAACCTGGGCTGCGTCGAGGCCATGGCGGCCGGCCCGGCGATCGCCCGCATGGGGCTGGAGGCCGTGCAGGCCGGCCAGAGCGAGCAGCTGGCGCAGTGCCTGGCGCAGCACGGCGCGATCACCACCATGGACGTGGCCCAGGCCAGCCACAACGGCGATGCCGCAGCCAACGCCATCTTGCAGCGCTCGGGCAACCTGATCGGCCAGATGCTGGCCTCGGTGGTGAACTTCTTCAACCCCTCGCACGTGTTCATCGGCGGCGGCGTCACCGGCATCGGCCCGCAATTTCTGGCGTCCGTGCGGCAAAGTGTCTACCAACGCTCGCTGGCCCTGTCCACGCGGCACCTGGAGATCCAGTACGCGCCGCTGGGCACGCGCGGCGGCCTGGTGGGCGCCGGCGTGCTGGCCATGCAGGAGACGCTGCGGCGCGCGCGGCCCGCCTAGCCGGGGGTTACTTGCCGCCCCAGTGCACGAAGCGCCGTTCCGCCACGATGAACACCAGGTTCATCACGTAGCCGAGCAGGCCGGCCGCGAAGATCGCGGCGTACATTTCCGGCATGTCGAAGATCATCTGCGCATTGATCACGCGCTGGCCCAGCCCGTCGGTGGAGCCGATGAACATCTCGGCGACGATGACGATCACCAGCGCCAGCGACACGCCTGAGCGCATGCCCACGAAGACCTGGGGCATGGCCTCCAGCAGTGTCACGTCGGTCAAAACGCGCCAGCGCGGGGCGCCCATGACGCGCGCGGCCAGCTGACGCTGGCGCCGCACGCCCATCACGCCATAGGCCACGTTGAACAGGATCACCAGGCCGGCGCCGAAGGCCGCCACGGCGATCTTGGTCTTCTCGCCCACGCCGAAGATCACCAGGAACAAGGGGAACAGCGCCGAAGCGGGTGTGGAGCGGAAAAAGTCGATCGCGAACTCGATCGAATCGTAGATCTTGCGCGAAGCGCCCAGCACGATGCCCAGCGGCACGGCGATGACGAGGGCGATCACGAAGGCCGAGATCGTCCGCACAATGGTCTTCCAGAAGTCCGCCCACAGGGTGCCGTGCGACAGGCCCTTCCAGAAGGCGTCGAAAGCCTCGCCGGGCGAGGGCAGCAGCACCGGGTCGACGGCGCGCGAGCCGTGCAGGATCGCCCAGGCCAGCAGCACCAGGGCGGCGCCGGTCAGCGGCCGCAGCCGCGCCATCCAGACAGCACTTTTCATCGCCGCACCTCCTGCAGGAAGACTTCGAGAGCCCGCGTCTTGGTCGCGATGAAGTCGGCGGCCACGGTGGTGTCGACGGTTCGGGGACGCGGCGCGTCAAAGCGCAGGCGGTCGGCCACGCGGGTGGGGCGCTTGGTCAGCAGCAGCACCTCGTCGGCCAGCAGCACGGCCTCGTCCAGGTCGTGCGAGACCAGCATGGTGGTCACCTGGCGCTCGGCCAGCACCTTCTGCAGCCGGCCGCGCAGGAACATCACCATCTCGTAGTCCAGGGCGGAAAAAGGCTCATCCAGGAACAGCACCTCCGGATCGACGACCAGGGCGCGCATGATGGACACCAGCTGCTGCTGGCCGCCCGACATCTCGTAGGGATAGCGGTTCAGGTCGAACTGCACCTCGAAGCTGGCCACCAGCCGGTCCAGCCGTTCCTGGCGCTCGCCCTTGGGGATGCCCAGGTACTGCAGCGGATAGCGGATGTTGTCGATCGCGCGCATCCAGGGAAAGACCGCCTCGCGGTAGTTCTGGAACACGTAGCCGATGCGCGTCTCGCGCGCGGTCTTGCCCTCGAACAGGATCTGGCCACCGTCGTGCGGCAGGATGCCCGAGATCATGTTGATCAGCGTGCTCTTGCCGCAGCCATTCGGGCCGAACACCGAGGTGATCTTGCCCTTGGGGATGTCCAGATCGAAGTTGTCGTAGACCGTGGCGTCACCGAAGCGCTTGGTCAGCCCCCGCACGGTGATGTGGGTGCCTTCGGGGTACCAGCGTTGGTTGCGCGGCGGCGCTTCGGCCGCCGGGCGCAGTTGGAGCACGGCCGCCATCAGAACGCCTTCGTCACGGCCTTGCCGTCGATGCGGTCCTTCACCACGCCCAGCTCCGTGCCGATGTCCAGGAACTTCTGGAAGTCGCTGACATCGGCCGCCGTCATGTCCTTGACCATCACGATGCGCGGCAGCGGCACGGTGGCAGCCAGTTCGGGCGGCACCTTCATGCCGGCGATGAGGTAGCCGCGCGTGCTGCTGTCGGCCATGGCCTGCTGCACGCCGCGCGTCCAGGCTGCGGCGAAGCGCTTCGCGACATCGGGATGCTCGGCGATGAATTTGTCAGAGAGCACGGCGCCGGCGGCGAAGGCATGGGCTTCCTTGCGGCCCAGCAGGTGGGTGGCGATGACGCCGGTCTCCACGCGCTTGCCGATCTTCTGGCCGACCATCACCGTGGCCGAGGGCTCCAGCGTGTAGCCGCCGTCGAAGGTGCCCGCCTGCAGCACGCTCAGGTGCATGTTGATCGGCTGCTCCTGGATGCTGAAGTCGGTGCCCTCCACCAGACCGACCTTCTTGAGCACCGCGCGCGCGGCGCCGATGTTGGCCGGGCCGGGCGCGGAGAACAGCTTGAAGCCGCCCTTGAAGTCCTTCAGGCTCTTGGCCGGACTGCTGGCCTTGACCACGAACTGTTCGATCACGTGCTGGCTGTTCTGGCCATTGAGCGAGATGTACTTGAGCGTCTTGGGCCGGCGCGCCTCCATGTTGGCGCCCTCCAGCGTCACCAGGTTGGCCGCGCCGTCGATGCTGCCGGCCACCAGGGCCTGCACGGTCAGCGGGTGGCTGTTCATCGGAATCTCTTCCACCTCGAGACCGGCTTCGCGGAAGTAGCCGCGGTTCTGGGCGATGTAGAAGGGCAGTGCGGCGCTGGACGGGAAGACACCGAATTTCACGCGGTCGGCAGCGTGGGCGGCGGGCAGCAGGACGGCTGCCGCGGCTGCGGCGACCAGGGCGCGCGCGGCGCGACGAAGGAATTCAGGGCGTTGCATCGTGGGACTCCTGGGAAAGGACTGGGTAGAGCGAGGGGGTGAAGAAAGGGACGCCTGCGCGGTAGCTGCGGGCGGGGGACATGTCGGGCGGCACACCGGCTTCGGCGCGGCCCTCGAAGGTCAGTTCCAGCTGCACGCCGCTGGGGTCGTAGACGAACAGCTGCCACAGCGTGGTGCCGGGCACCAGGAATTCGCGCCAGTCCAGGCCGGCGCGCTGGAAGCGGGCGATGTAGGCGTGGTAGCCGCTGCAGGCCAGCGACACATGGTCGATGGCGGCTGTGCCCTGCTGTACTGCGCCGCCGGGCCCGAGCGCCGGACCGCCGGCGTAGACGTGGATGATGGCCTGGCCACCCGGCTGCGGGCAGGCCAGCCAGGCACCGGGATAGCCGAAGTCGGGCCGCTCCACCTCGCGCAGGCCGATCACGCTGCACCAGAAGGCACGCGTGGCTTGCAGGTCCGCGGTCTTGATGGCCAGGTGGAAGAGGCCGTGGGTGAGAGCGCCGTCGTTCATGGGGTGGCAAGCTCCTGTGCAAGTTCCTTGCCCAGCGCAACGTCGCGGAACAGCCGGGAGAGGTCGGCCAGGAAGGGGGGCTGCGTCTTCCAGTGCGCGCCGGCGACCGGGTCGGCGCCGGCCAGCAGGGTGTCGCTCGCCTGCAGCGACAGCGCCATCGCGAACTGGACGCGCGGCGTGCGCACGCGGGCGATGCGTTCCAGCCAGGCCGCCACCGGGCGTTGCCCCTGGGCGATCTCGTCCTCGATGATCAGTGCGGCGGCGCATGCGTCCTCCATCGCCTGGGTGGCACCCTGGCCCAGCGTGGGCACCATGCCGTGCGCGCTGTCGCCCAGGTAGAGCACGTTGGCGTCGGTCTCGTGGTAACGCACGTCGGACTCCTGCATGCGGGCCCAGTGGCTGTCCGGCAATTGCTCGCACAGGGCGTCGAGCAGCCATTGCAGGGTCGCGCTGCGGGGCCGGCCGCTGGCGGGCTCCCAGGTGGCGCGCATCACCGGCGCGGTGCTCCAGGCGGGCGCCACCGGCGCGCCCGGCACGAGGGGAAAGGTTGCCGCGATGTAGACGTGGCCGGGCTTGACGCGGAAGGCCAGCAGGCGGTGCGCGCCGTTGAACCACTGGCCGTAGTCATCGACCAGGCCGCCGCTGGTGTCCTCCACCAGCGCGCGCAGGATGGCGACGCCGACGTGGCGCGGCTGCGGCACGCCCGACAGCGCAGAGCGCGCCAACGAGTAGCGGCCGTCGGCACCCACCAGCAGGTCGATGCCCTCGCTGCGGTGCACCTGGCCGCCTTCCTCCCAGGTGACGAAAGTCTTGCCCGGCGCCTTCGGGTCGCGGCCGACGCCGGTGACGTCGCAGCCGTAGCGGATGGCGCTGCCAGCGCCAACCCGCAGCACGCGGTACAGCTCGGACCAGCGGATGCGGATGCCCGGGTTGTCGGCGACGCTCTCGATCGGCAGATCGAACAGCACGCTGCCGTCGGCCAGCGCCGCGGTCCAGCGCGACCAGGGCAGGCTCGCGGCTTCCACCTGTGCGGCCAGCGCCGGATCGGTCAGGCGCAGCGCCTTGACCGCGTTGGGCCCGACGTTCAGCCCGGTGCCGGCCTCCGAGTGGTCGTCGGGCTGCACGCGTTCCAGGCATGTCACGTCGATGCCGGGGATGCGGGCGAGGCGGCGGGCCAGCAAGGCGCCGGCGACACCGGCCCCGAGGATGACGATCTTCATGCGATGGCTTCCCGTGAGAGTGTGGACGAAGGCAGGTCGGGCACCTGCGCGATGACCGCCACCAGGCCGCCACCGTCGGGACCCTGGTGCTCGGCACCGCCGGAGACGAAGATGCGGCTGTCGCCCAGCACGCCGGCGACCAGGCCGCCGACCGCACCACGGATATGGCGCTGCGCGTTGATGTCGGTGTCGTCGAGCATGGTGTGGCGCGCGCCGCGCACCTGGCCGCGGCGGTCCGGCTCGCATTTGACGAAGGCGGCGACTATGCGCTGGCGCTGGTCCTGGCGCACCTGGGGCGTCGCCTCGATGCCCAGCGGCGCCAGAGCGGCGGCGACGGCGGCGATGTCCAGCGCGTCCGCCATGGGCGCGCAGGCCATGCGCAGCGGGCCGGTCCAGGCGGGGCTGTGGCCCAGGACGATCACCTCGTCGGCCAGTACTTCGACCCCCGAGGACACGCTGGCGCGCGCGCAGGCGATGCCGAAGTCCGCCAGCAGGGCCGCAGCGAGGGCGGGATCGTCGGCCAGTTCGCCCAGGGCCAGGGCCGCGCCGAAAGCGCCAGCGGCGCGGGCGAAGGCCATGGAGCGTCCCGGGTCGGCGCTCACGACCTGCTGTCCGTCCGCGGCCGCGGCCGTGGCACGGGCCGAGGTGATGCAGGGGCACTTGACCTGCACGAAGGCCACCTGATCGGCCCGTTCGATGCCTGCATCGGCCATGGCGGCGCGCACGGCCGCGGCGACCGAGCGCACATGGGTCCAGCGCCCGATCTCGTGTGCGGGCAGCGCCGTGCCGATGGCGGTGCCTATGGCCAGTGCGCCGCCGGGCCCGGAGCGCGCCGGGGCGGCGCTGCGGGAAAACACCACGTAATGCGGACTGAGCACGCCCTCGGTGCCGCCGGACAGCACACAGGGCACGGTGTGCAGCAACTCCCCGGCGCTGCGACCCGTGCGTTGCGCGAGCAGTTGCATCAGGCTTTGCGTGAAGTAGCCGCGGGTGAAGTCGTTGACGCCGCCGTTGCCCTCGGTCTTGCCGATCACGGCCACGATGTCGTCAGCGCGCAGGGCATCGGCGTCCAGCAGGGCGGCCAGGGCAGTCAGGTCGCCAGGGTGCGCCATGGCCAGGCGGTCGACCCGCAGGCGGCGGGTGGTGGGTTCGGACAAATGGGAGGTCATGGGAGTGGAAATGCGAGCTCGGGGCCAGTATCGGCAGCGCGAGTGAGAACGACTAGCTCAAACTTTCGCTCGGGGTGAGCACAAAATGTGTGCACTCCTGCCCCAAAGCCGGTCATTGCGGATCCGCGAGCTCGGCGACCAGGCCCTCCAGAAAATGGGTGGTGGCCATGGGCAGGACCCGGCCGACGCGGGTGGCCAGCACCAGCTGGCTGCCGGCGAAGGCGCGGTCGCGCAGCGGCAAGGTCAGCAGTTCGCCGCGGCGGGCCTCACGGCGGGTGCCGATCTCGAACTGGAAACTGATCGCGCCGCTGCGCAGCGTGAACTCCTTGAGCGTCTGCACCGAGCTGGCTTCCAGCGCCACCTGCAGCGTGATCCGCGACTGCGCGCAGACTGCGTCGATCAGGCGCCGGCTGCCAAAGGAGCTGTCGCCCAGTGCCAGCGGGTAGCCGGCACAGTCGGCCAGGCGCAAGCTCTCCCGCCCCGCCAGGGGATGGTCGGGGCGCAGCATCGCGCACAGCGTCTGCGGTAGCGCCGTGAGCACCCGCAGCGCGTCGCTGGGCTGGGGGTCGTGGACCATGACCAGCTCCACGTCGTCGCGCAGCAGCGCCGCGACCAGCTGGCCCGTCACGCCCGAGAGCACCTGGAACTGCACACCGGGATGGCTCTCCTGGTAGTGGGCGATCGCATTGGGTATGAAGTCGGTGGCGACCGACTCGGCGCAGCCCACGCGCACGGTGCCGCGCACCAGCCCGCGCAGCTGCTCGATCTGCGAGCCGGCGGAGCGCAGGTCGGCGATGCTGCGGCGGACGGCGGCGACCAGCAGTTCGCCGGCGGCAGTGAGCCGCACGCCGCGCGGCAACCGCTCGAACAGCGGCGTGCCGGCCTCTTCCTCGATCTCCAGGATCTTGCGGTTCAGCGCCGTCGAGGCGACGTGCAGGCGCTCGGCCGCCTTGCGGATGGAGCCGGCGCGGGCGACGGCATCGAGGTAAACATAGGCGCGCGGCGCATGCAGCATGCACCCCTCAGTGCAAGTGGTGTGCCAATGACGTGGTTCAACCGAGAGCGGGCTGGTCCGGCAACTCGTTGGGATTGGTCTGGCCGTCGGCCAGCGGGAAGTGCTGCACCAGCAGGGCCGACACTTCTTCCAGTGCCTGGGTCAGGCCGTCCTCGAAGCGCTGGTCGCGGAAGGCCGCGCCCATGCGCGCGATGATGCGCTGCCATTCCTGCGGGTCGACCCGGCTGTTCAGGCCGCGGTCGGCAACGATCTCGATCGCATGCTCGGCCAGCAGCAGGTAGACCAGCACGCCGTTGTTGTGCTCGGTGTCCCAGACGCGCAGCTTGCCGAACATGGCGACGGCGCGCTCGCGTGCGCTGGCGCCACGCCAGATGTAGCTGGTGGGCAGGCCGGCCTCGGCGTAAATGCGGATTTCGCCGCTGTGGCGCCGCTCGCTGGCGGCGACACGCTGTTGCAGGCGCTGTAGCAGCTCTGGCGGCAGCGCCTTGCGGGTGTCGTCGTCGTCCATCCAGCGGTGCTTGAGCAGGCGTTTGATCTTGTCCAGCATCACCAGTCTCCCGAGGCGCCGCCGCCGCCAAAGTCACCGCCGCCGCCGGAGCTGAAGCCGCCGCCACCACCGCCGCCGCTGCTCCAACCGCCACCACCACCGAAACCTCCGCCGCCAAAGCCGCCACCCCCCCCACCCCAAGCACCGCGGCGGGTCGGCACCAGGCCTGACAACAGAGAGAAGATGGCGGCAATCACTGCGGCGGCGCCGGCGATCAACACGCTGGAGGTCGCCACAAAAGCCAGGGCGCCGACGCCGCCGCCGGTCAGCAAGGTGCCGAGCTTGCGGCCGAACAATCGCCGGCCCAGCGCGCCGGCAATGGGCACAGCAAAGAACAGGAAGACTGCCAGGTCGACGAACTGGAAGCCGGCATCGCGGCCGTCGGTGCCGCGCTCCTCCTGCTGTGGCGGCGCCGGCAGGGCCTCGCCATTGATGCGCGCGATCAGCTGGTCGGCCGCGCCATGCAGGCCGGCGGCATAGTCGCCCTTGCGGAAATTCGGCGTGATGGCCTCGTCGATCACCTGCCGGGCCGCCAGGTCGGGCACTGCACCCTCCAGCGTCTTGGCGACCTCGATGCGCACTTTGCGGTC
Organism: uncultured Ramlibacter sp.; assembly: GCF_936925435.1. Taxonomy (GTDB): domain Bacteria; phylum Pseudomonadota; class Gammaproteobacteria; order Burkholderiales; family Burkholderiaceae_C; genus Ramlibacter. The sequence goes on from NZ_CAKZHQ010000047.1 coordinate 49,566, forward strand.
GTCTTTGGCCACCACCAGCAGCAGGCCGTCGCCCACGCCCTTGCGGCCGATCTTCCAGGCGTTGGCTACGCGGTTGGCGTAGCTGGCGATGTCTTCGGGCTGGGTGGTGGCGACGATCAGGAAGGCGATCTGCGTGCCCTTGGCCGCCTCAAAGGCCGTGAGCTTGTCTTCCAGGCCCTTGCGCTGGATGTCATCGAGCGTGCCAGTCTGGTCGGTGACGTGGGCCGCCAGCGGCGGCACAGGCTGCAGGCCTTGCGCGGATGCGAAGGAACACCAGAGCGCTACCAAAAAGATAGCTGCCCGGGTCCACTGCAAGCGGGATGGCGCCACTTTTCTTTCTGGTTGTGGCGCGGGAACTTACTTTTTCACGCCGAAATCGACCTGGGGCGGCGTCGAGATCTGCGCTTCGTTCTGCACCGTGAACACGGGCTTGGGCTGGTAGCTGAAGACCATGGCGGTCAGGTTGCTGGGGAAGCTGCGCGCCAGCACGTTGTACTCCTGCACCGTCTGGATGTAGCGGTTGCGCGCCACGGTGATGCGGTTCTCCGTGCCTTCGAGCTGCACCCGCAGGTCGCGAAAGCCCTGGTTGGCCTTGAGGTCGGGGTAGCGTTCCACCGTCACCATCAGGCGGCTGAGCGCACCCGACAGCTCGCCCTGGGCCTGCTGGAATTTCTGGAAGGCTTCGGGGTTGTTCAGCGTCTCGGGCGTGACCTGCATGGAGGTGGCCTTGGCGCGTGCCTCCACGACCTTGGTCAGCGTCTCCTGCTCGAAGTTGGCTTCGCCCTTGACGGTGTTGACGATGTTGGGGATCAGGTCGGCGCGCCGCTGGTACTGGTTGAGCACCTCGCTCCAGGCCGACTTGGTGGCCTCGTCCAGGCGCTGGAAGTCGTTGTAGCCGCAGCCGCTCAGGGCCAGGGCGGACAGCATGATCAGGATCCAACGGCGCATCGCTTCTTCCTTTCGTGGAGAGAGGCAACGGTAGCATAGATGGCATGCGCCATGAGCCGATTCAAGTCCTGCAAGCCGCCTCCCGTGGGGTGCCCGCGCCGGTCGCGCGGCCGGACCTGCTGATCGCCGGCGCCAGCGGCGTGCTGGGCAACGAGGTGCTGCGACGGCTGCTCGGTTCACAGCGCTTTGGCACGCTCCAGGTCACGGTGCGCGAGCCCATGCAGGCAGGCCTGCGCGGCGTCCACGCGCTGCTGGTGGAGGGTGACGCGCCGGCCGCCTGGCCCGCCGTCGCCGCCCAGGTCGGCGTGATCCTGTTCGAGCCGCCGCGCCTGTTCCACGACCGCGAGCGCGCCCTGTGGACGCCGCTGCCGCAGCAACTGGGGGCCACCGCCGCCTGGATGCGGCGCAGCGGCGTCGTCACGCTGGCGGTGGTGTTGCCGCACGCGCAGGGCCGTCTTCCAGAGGCGCTCAAGCGCGGCCTGGCCGGGCTGGACGAGCAGGCGGTGGCGGCCCTGGGTTTTGAACGCCTGCTGATCATCCGCTCGGCCAGCAAGCCCAGCGCCGCACCTGCAGCGCACGCGCTGCCGCGGCTGGCGCAATGGATGCTCTCGGTGCTGAGCTTCATGGTGCCCAGCAGCGAGCAGCCGGTGCGCGCCGCCAAGGTGGCCGAGCTGGTGGGCGTGGCCCTGGAGCTGGCGCCGCCAGGCATCCACGTCGGCGCGCCCGAGCTGGTCTGGCGCGCCGCGCAGGGCAGCGCGCGCGACGTGGCGGCCCAGTGGCTGGCGCGCTGAATAGAATCGAGCCTCCATGCGCAAGTCCAAGCTCCAAGCCGCCCACCTCACCGGCAGCGCCGACGACGTCGAGGCGGCTTTCTACGAGGCGCTGCAGACCGCCGACCTCGACAAGCTGATGGCCTGCTGGGCGGACGAGGACGACATCGTCTGCATCCACCCCGGTGGGCCGCGCGTGCTGGGCGCCATGGCCATACGCGCCACCTTCGAGGCCATGTTTGCCAACGGCACGATCAAGGCCTGGCCGGAGCGGGTGCGCAAGATCGAGGCGCTGGGCAGCGCCGTGCACAACCTGCTCGAGCGGGTCGAGGTGGCCACGCCCGAGGGCGCGCGCCACGCCTGGGTGATCGCCACCAATGTCTATCAGAAGACCGCGCAGGGCTGGCGCATGGTGGCCCACCACGCCAGCCCGGGCACGCCCGGCGACATCCAGGAAGTGTCGGACTCGCCCACGGTGCTGCATTGATGGCGATGTGGGACTACGCGGCGCCCGCATGGTTGCCGGGCGGCAACCTGCAGACCATCTGGCCGGCCCTGTTCGCGCGCCGTGTGGCCGGAGCGCCCATCGCCTACAGGCGTGAGCGCTGGGACACCCCCGACGGCGATTTCATCGACCTCGACTGGTTAGACAACGCAGCTGATGCGGGCCAGCCGTTGCTGGTCCTGTTCCACGGCCTGGAGGGCTCGTCGCGCAGCCACTACGCCGAGGCCTTCGCCGACTTTGCCCGCGCGCGCGGCATGGCCTATGTCGTGCCGCACTTTCGCGGCTGCAGCGGCGAGCTCAATCACGGCCCGCGCGCCTACCACTCGGGGGACCACGAGGAGATCGGCTGGATCCTGGCGCGCCTGCGCCTGCGCCATGGCGGGCCCTTGCTGGCCGTGGGCGTATCGCTGGGTGGCAATGCCTTGCTGCGCTGGGCCGCGGAGGCGGGCGAGCTGGCGGTCCGCAGCGCTGATGCCGTGGCGGCCGTCTGCTCGCCGCTGGACCTGGCGGCCGGCGGCCAGGCCATAGGTCGCGGCTTCAACCGCCTGGTCTACACCACCATGTTCCTGCGCAGCATGAAGCCCAAGGCTCTGGCCAAGCTGGCCCAGCATCCGGGCCTGTTCGACGGCGACGCGCTGCAAGGCGCGCGCGATCTCTACGCTTTCGACCACATCTTTACCGCGCCCCTGCACGGCTTTGCCAGCGCCGACGACTACTACGCGCGGGCCTCGGCCAAGCCGCACCTGCACCGCATCCGCATTCCGGCGCTGGCGCTCAATGCGCGCAACGACCCCTTCGTGCCGGCGGCCAGCCTGCCGGCGCGCGGCGCTGTGGGGCAGCATGTGACGCTGTGGCAGCCGGGCCAGGGCGGCCACGTGGGCTTTCCCCATGGCGCAGTGCCGGGCCAGGTCAAGCAGATGCCGCAGGCCGTCGGCCGCTGGCTGCTGGACGCCGCCGCCTGAACCGGCGCGCCGCGCTCAGCGTGCGGTCAGGGCGCTGACGGGCGCTGCGGAAGCGGCTGTCAGCGCTGCCGAGGCGGCAGCGGCGGGCGCCGAGGTCGCGCCGGCGGGCACAGAAGCCCCGGGCGGCCAGGCCACCTGGGTCGCGTCGCGCGGCTTGCCGATGGGAGCGGCAGCCAGGCCCTTGCGCACCGCCGCCATGTCCTCTTCGCTGGGGTACAGGCCCTGCAGCCAGTAGTCGAACACGCGGCGCGTGATCGGCGCGGCCGAGGCGGCGCCGAAGCCGGCGTTCTCGACGATGGCGGCGATCGCGATCTTCGGGTCATCGGCCGGCGCGAAGGCGATGTACAGGGCGTGGTCGCGCTGGTGCTCTTCGAGCTTGCTGGCCTGGTACTTTTCTTTTTGCCCGATGGTCACAGCCTGCGCGGTGCCGGTCTTGCCGCCCGACAGGTAGGGCGCGCCGGCGAACACCCGCGCCGAGGTGCCGCCCTGGGTGACGCCGACCATGGCCTTGCGCACCACGGCCACGTTCTCCGGCGAAAAGCGCAGGTCCTGCGCCGGCGCGGGCGCAACCGGGACGCGCGCGCGAGAGACGGCATCCTGCGTGGCGATCACCAGCTGGGGCTTGTGCTTGATGCCGTTGTTGGCCAGGATGGCCGTGGCCTGGGCCAGCTGCAGCATGGTGAAGCTGTTGTAGCCCTGGCCGATGCCCAGCGAAATGGTTTCACCGGCATACCACTTCTTCTGCTCGGGCCGCTTGTAGTAGTTGCGCTTCCACTCCTGGCTGGGCAGCACGCCGCGCACCTCGCCGAAGACGTCAATGCCGGTGATCTGGCCGAAACCCAGCGGTTTCATGAAGTCGTGCATGGCGTCCACGCCCAGGTCGTTGGCCAGCGAGTAGTAGTACACGTTGCTGGACTTGACGATGCTCGCGTGCATGTCCACCGGCCCCAGGCCGGTGTCGCCGTGGCTGCGAAAGACGTGGCCGCCGAAGCTCCAGGAGCCGTTGTCCTGCGTGATCTGGCTGGGGCTGCGCTTGCCCGTCTGCAGCGCGGCCATCGCCATGAAGGGCTTGTAGGTCGAGCCGGGCGGGTAGGTGCCGCGCAGGGCCCGGTTGAGCAGTGGTTTTTCGATCGATTCGTTGAGCATCTGCCAGCTCTCGGTGTCGATGCCGTCGACGAAGAGGTTGGGATCGAATGTGGGCTTGCTGACAAAGGCCAGCACCTCGCCGGTCTTGGGGTCGATGGCGACCAGCGCCCCGCGGCGATCACCGTACATGTCCTCCACCAGCTTTTGCAGCTTGATGTCGATCGACAGCATCACGGTGTTGCCCGGCGTGGCGGGATTGCTGGCGAGCTTGCGCACAGCGCGGCCGCCGGCCGAGGTCTCGACCTGCTCGACCCCGGTGACGCCGTGCAACTGCTTTTCGAAGCTCTGCTCGACGCCCAGCTTGCCGATGTACTCGGTGCCGCGGTAGTTGCCCTGGTCTTCCTCGTCCCAGTCCTCCATCTGCTTTTTCTCGGACTGGTTGATGCGGCCGATGTAGCCGATCACGTGGCTGGCCAGCTCGCCCCAAGGGTAGCTGCGAAACAGGCGGGCCTTGATGTCCACGCCGGGAAAGCGGAAGCGTTGGGCGGCAAAGCGCGCCACCTCTTCGTCGCTCAGCCGGGTGCGGATGGGCAGCGACTCGAAGCTCTTGGACTCCTCCAGCAGTTTCTTGAAGCGGCGGCGGTCGCGCGGCTGGATGTCCACCACCTGGGCCAGCTGGTCGATGGTGGCCTCCAGCCCCAGGGACAGCCGCGACGGCGTGATCTCCAGGGTGTAGGCCGAGTAGTTGCTGGCCAGCACGATGCCGTTGCGGTCCAGGATGAGTCCGCGGTTGGGCACGATGGGCACGATGGCCGTGCGGTTGGCCTCGGCCTGCTCGTCCAGGTCGGTGTGGCGCCAGACCTGCAGGTAGACCAGGCGCGCCGCGAGCAGCAGGAAGCACACCAGCACCGCCATGCTGGCCACCAGCACCCGTGCGCGAAAGCGTGACAGGTCGGCTTCGACGTTCCTGAGTTCTGTCATCGCTTCTGGTCAGTTGGGGACAGAGCAAATCGGCGCAAGCGCCGATCTTGGTCTGTCCCGCAAAGTTTCATATGGGCCGGTTCTCGTCCGGATCGGGCGCGCGGCGCTGCGGCACCAGCAGCAGCACGCTGACCAGCGGCCACAGCAGGGCCTCGATTGCCGGCGCTGCCAGTGCGCCCAGGCCGGGAAAGACGCCGCCGGCCAGCATGCGGATCGCCAGCTCGATGGCATGGGCTGCAAAGAACAGAGGCACGACCTGCACCGCCTGCGAGGGCACTGAAAACCACAGCAGGCGGCGGTGGATGGTGATGGCGAAGAAGCTCAGCGCCGTGTAGGCCAGGGCATGCTGGCCCAGCAGGGCGGTCTGGTGCACGTCCATGCACAGGCCGAAGATGAAGGCCGCGCCGATGCCCACGCGCAGCGGCTGGTGCACGCTCCAGAACACCAGTACCAGGGCCAGGATGTCCGGCATCCAGGGCGTGCGGCCCAGCGGCAGCATGTTCACCAGCAGGGCCAGCAGCAGGCTGCCCCAGATGAAGACCGGGTTGGCTGGCAGCAGCAGCTGCTGACCCTGGCGCATGATCATCTGCGGCCTCCTTTTTTGGCGGGCGCGGGGTCTTCGGCGGCGGGCCGCGGCAGCAGCTGGCCGCTCACGGGCTGCAGCACCATCACATGGCGCGCGCCGTCCACCAGGGCCTGGGGCGAGCAGTAGATGCGGGCGAAGGCCGAGTCGGCGCGCCGCTCGACCCTTTCGACCTTGGCCACCGGCAGGCCCGGCGGGTAGACGCCGTCGACGCCGCTGGTGGTCAGGATGTCGCCGGCTTGCACGTCGGCATTGCCGGCCATGAAGCGCAGTTCCAGCGAGCCGCCATGCGCGCCCGTGGGGTCGCCATAGGCGACGCTGCGCGCGCCGGTGCGCGTGTTGAGCACGGGAATGGCGTGGTCACGGTCGATCACCAGGGTGACCTCGCTGATCAGCGGATGTACGCGCGTGACCTGGCCCAGCACGCCGACCTCGTCGATCACCGGCGAACCGGCCTCCACGCCCTGGGCCAGGCCCTTGTCGATGATGACCTTGCGGGTGTAGGGATCGGCGGCGTCGTACAGCACCTCGGCCGCCTGTGCCGGCGTGGTGACGCGTCCGCGCAGGTCCAGCAGCTTGCGCAGCCGGATGTTCTCCTGGGCCAGCAGCTCGACCTGGCTGGCGCGCAGCGCCTGCTGGGCCAGCCGCGCACGGGCCGTCGCTTCGGCGGCCTGCGCGGCCTGCAGCGACTCCAGGTACTCGCCGCCATTGCGCACCAGCAGTACCGGGCGCAGGGCCAGCCACTGCACCGGGTACAGCACGGTGCCGACTGCGGCGCGCAGGGGCTGGGTGATCTTGAAGCGTGCGTCCGCCACCATGAGGAACAACGCCAGGGCGCTGCAAACCATGAGCTTGGACAGGGCCGTCGGGCCCTGCCTGAAGAACGGCGGTGGGGTTCTGTCCAGCGTACCGAGCGGCATCGCTGCTTCCCTCGGGGATTACTCGCTGGTGAAGATGGAGCCGAGGCGTTCCATGCGCTCCAGGGCGATGCCGCAGCCTCGCACCACGCAGGTCAGCGGATCTTCAGCCACCAGCACCGGCAGGCCGGTTTCCTCGGACAACAGGCGGTCCAGGTCGCGCAGCAGGGCGCCGCCGCCCGTGAGCATCATGCCGCGCTCGGCGATGTCGGCGCCCAGCTCGGGCGGCGTGTGCTCCAGCGCGTTCTTGACCGCGCTGACGATGTTGTTCAGCGGGTCGGTCAGCGCTTCCAGGATCTCGTTGGAGGAGATGGTGAACGAGCGCGGCACGCCTTCGGACAGGTTGCGGCCACGCACTTCCATTTCCTTGACTTCGCTGCCCGGGAAGGCCGAGCCAATGTTCTTCTTGATGGCCTCGGCCGTGGGTTCGCCGATCAGCATGCCGTAGTTGCGGCGGATGTAGCTGATGATGGCCTCGTCGAACTTGTCGCCGCCGACGCGCACGCTGCCCTTGTAGACCATGCCGCCCAGCGAGATCACGCCGACTTCCGTCGTGCCGCCGCCGATGTCGACCACCATGGAGCCGGAGGCTTCGGACACCGGCAGGCCGGCGCCGATGGCCGCGGCCATGGGTTCCTCGATCAGGTAGACCTCGGAGGCGCCGGCGCCCAGGGCCGACTCGCGGATGGCCCGGCGCTCGACCTGGGTCGAGCCGCAGGGCACGCAGATGATGATGCGCGGGCTGGGTTTGAGGACGGACCGGGGATGGACCATCTTGATGAACTGCTTGAGCATCTGCTCGGTGACGGTGAAGTCGGCAATCACGCCGTCCTTCATCGGGCGGATGGCCTCGATGTTGCCGGGGACCTTGCCCAGCATGGCCTTGGCCTCGTGGCCGACCGCCTGGATGGTCTTCTTGCCCTGGGGGCCGCCTTCGTGGCGGATGGCGACCACCGAGGGCTCGTCCAACACGATGCCGCGGTCGCGAACGAAGATCAGCGTGTTGGCCGTGCCCAGGTCAATGGCCAGGTCGGTGGAAAAGTACCGACGGAAAGCTCCGAACATTGGGAAATTCCTTCGTTTTTCTGCGAAAAAGGCCGCGAAAGCGGCCGTTGCACCAAAGGCGGGATAATACCTGATCCCCTGTGAACAACCGGCTCCGACTGGGCCTGAATTTCACGGTGACACCTCCGGTTACGCCGTCCTTTCCAGCTTTTTTCCGCCATGTCCCTGACCCCCCAAGACATCAGCCGCATCGCCAGCCTGGCCCGGCTCGAGCTGCAGCCGCATGAGAGCGATCGCATGCTGGCCCAGATCAACGACTTTTTCAGCATCGTCGAGGCCATGCGGTCCGTGGACACGACAGGTGTGGAACCCCTGGCGCACCCGGTGGCGGCCATCCAGGAGGTGGCGCTGCGCCTGCGCGACGACATCGCCAGCGAGCCCAACCAGCGCGAGGCCAACCAGCGCAGCGCGCCGGCCGTCGAACGCGGCCTGTTCCTGGTCCCGAAGGTGATCGAATGAGCCAGTTGCACGATCTGACGGTGGCCGAACTGGCCGGAAAACTCAAGACCAAAGAGGTGTCGGCCGTCGAGGCGGCGCAGCACTTCCTGGCCCGCGGCAAGGCCCATGCGACGCTGGGCGCCCACCTGGCCACCGACGAAGCGGTCACGCTGGCCCAGGCCCGCGCCGCCGATGCGCAGATCGCTGCCGGCCAGGGCGGCGCCTTGGCCGGCGTGCCCATCGCCCACAAGGACATCTTCGTCACCAAGGATTTTCCCAGCACTGCCGGCTCGAAGATGCTGGAGGGCTACCGCTCGCCGTTTGACGCCACCGTGGTGAGCAAACTTGCGCAAGCTGGCGCCGTGACCCTGGGCAAGCTCAATTGCGACGAGTTCGCCATGGGTTCGTCCAACGAGAACTCGGCCTACGCGCCGGCAAAAAATCCCTGGGACCTGGGGCGCATCCCCGGCGGCTCGTCGGGTGGCAGCGCGGCGGCGGTGGCGGCGCGGCTCGCGCCGGCGGTGACCGGCACCGACACCGGCGGCTCGATCCGCCAGCCGGCCGCTTTTTGCGGCATCACCGGCATCAAGCCCACCTATGGGCGGGCCTCGCGCTACGGCATGATCGCTTTCGCTTCCAGCCTGGACCAGGCCGGGCCGATGGCGCGCACCGCGCAAGACTGCGCCCTGCTGCTGTCGGCCATGTGCGGCCCCGACCTGGACCGCGACTCCACCTCGCTGGACCGGCCGGCCGAGGACTTTGGCAGGACGCTGGGCGACAAGCTCGATGGCCTGCGCATCGGTATCCCCAAGGAGTTCTTCGGCGATGGCCTGGCGGCCGACGTGCGCGCCGCCGTTGATGGCTCGCTCAAGGAGTACCAGAAGCTGGGCGCGACGCTGGTGGAGATCTCGCTGCCGCGCACCGAGCTGTCGATTCCCGTCTACTACATCATCGCGCCGGCCGAGGCCTCGTCCAACCTGTCGCGCTTCGACGGCGTCAAGTTCGGCCACCGGGCCAAACAGTACGCCGACCTGGCCGACATGTACCGCAAGACCCGCGCCGAGGGCTTTGGTGATGAGGTCAAGCGCCGCATCATGATCGGCACCTATGTGCTGTCGCACGGCTACTACGACGCCTACTACCTGCAGGCGCAGAAGATCCGCCGCATGATCGCCGACGACTTCCAGCAGGCCTTCCAGCATTGCGACCTGATCGCCGGCCCGGTGGCGCCGACGGTGGCCTGGAAGCTGGGCGAAAAGAGCGACGACCCGGTCGCCAACTACCTGGCCGACATCTTCACATTGCCCGCTTCTCTGGCCGGTTTGCCTGGCATGAGCCTGCCGGCGGGCTTCGGCGCCGCCGGCATGCCCGTGGGCTTGCAGCTGATCGGCAACTATTTTGGCGAGGCGAAGCTGCTCAACGCGGCCCACCGCTTCCAGCAGGCCACCGATTTCCACCTTCGCAAGCCGGAAGGTTTCTGAGATGAACAAACTGATCCAGGGCTACGAGGTCGTCATCGGCTTCGAGACGCATGCCCAGCTGTCGACCCAGTCGAAGATCTTCAGCCGTGCGCCCACGGCCTTCGGTGCCGAGCCCAACACCCAGGCCTGCGCGGTGGACCTGGCCCTGCCCGGCACGCTCCCGGTGATGAACAGGGGCGCGGTCGAACGCGCCATCGAGTTCGGTCTGGCCGTCAATTCGACCATCGCGCCGCACAGCGTGTTCGCGCGCAAGAACTACTTCTATCCCGACCTGCCCAAGGGCTACCAGATCAGCCAGTTCGAGATCCCGGTGGTGCAAGGCGGCAGCGTGGAGTTCTTCCTGGGCGACGAGAAAAGAAGCGTGCGTCTGGTGCGTGCCCACCTGGAGGAAGACGCCGGCAAGTCGCTGCACGAGGACTTCGTCGGCCAGTCGGGCATCGACCTGAACCGGGCCGGCACGCCGCTGCTGGAGATCGTCACCGAGCCCGACATGGGCTCGTCCGACGAGGCCGTGGCCTATGCCAAGGAGCTGCACAAGATCGTCACCTGGATCGGCATCTGCGACGGCAACATGCAGGAAGGCAGCTTCCGCTGCGACGCCAATGTCTCGGTGCGCAAACCCGGCGCCCCGCTGGGCACGCGGCGCGAGATCAAGAACCTGAACAGCTTCAAGTTCATGAAAGAGGCCATCGATTACGAGATCCGCTGGCAGATCGAGGAGATCGAGGACGGGCGCGCCATCGTGCAGGCCACCGTGCTGTTCGACCCCGACACCGGCGAGACCCGTTCCATGCGCACCAAGGAAGACGCGGCCGATTACCGCTACTTCCCCGACCCCGACCTGCCGCCGCTGGTGGTGGCGCCCGAATGGGTGGAGAGCGTGCGCTCGCAGATGGCGGAGCTGCCGAGGGTGATGGCCGCGCGCTTCGTCAAGGACTACGGCCTGCCCGAATACGACGCCACCACGCTGACGCAGAGCAAGGCGATGGCGGCCTACTTCGAGGCCGCGGCCCAGGCCAGCGGCCAGCCCAAGCTGGCGAGCAACTGGATCATGGGCGAGCTGTCGCGCCGCGTGAACGCCGGCGACGCCGGCATCGAGCAGGCGCCGGTGAGCGCCAAGACCCTGGCCGCGCTGATCAGCCGCATCGCCGACAACACCATCTCCAACGCCGCCGCCCGCCAGGTCTTTGAGGCTTTATGGAATGGTGAAGGCCACGAGGTTGATGCCGTCATCGAGGCCAAGGGCCTCAAGCAGATGAATGACAGCGGCGCGCTGGAAAAAATCATCGACGAGGTGATTGCCGCCAACCCGGACAACGTCGCGCAGTTCCGCGCCGGCAAGGACAAGGCCTTCAATGCCCTGGTCGGCCAGGCCATGAAGGCGAGCAAGGGCAAGGCCAACCCGGCCCAGGTCAACGAGCTGCTGCGCGCCCGGCTGGCTGCGCTCTGAGGGCTAGCGCACGGCGGCGGGTGTGGCCTGCTGGGCCCACAGCCGGCGCAGCTGCTCGAGCTCATCGTCGAAGCGCTGGTTGATGCGCTTCTTTTCCTCGTCCTGCTGCAGCAGGAAGCGCTTTTGCGAGGCCATGTTGCTGTCGTTTTCCTCGAGCTGGCGGCGCAGGGCGGCTGGGTACTTGGCCGGATCGTTGCGGTAAAAGCCCGTGTCTTCATCCAGCTTCTGGCGCTGGGCCTGCAGTTCGGTGGCGCGCGCCTGCGCAGACTTGGCCACGGCGTCAACGGTCTGCAGTGCCGCTGCGCGCTCCTTGTCGTGTTCGGCGCGGCTGGCATAGCGCGCCACCAGGGCGCGCTCGCGGCGCTTTTCCTCGGCCTGGCGCTCGCGCTCCTCCGTCGCCTTGCGCGCCTTTTCTTCCTCGGCGGCGCGCTCGGCGGCGGTCGGCGTGGGCGGGATGGTGCGCCGCAGCGTGCCAGTGGGGCTGAGCTCGCGCTGCTCCCGGTCCATGCATTCGCGCAGCGGCCGGTCGGACGTCAGCCGGTTGCCCTTGTTGTCGGTGCAGGTGTAGATGGAGCCCTGGCCCATGCCGGGCAGGTGCACGGCCGCCAACAACAGGCCGATCAACAGCTGGGTCATTCCCGACAGGTCTCCTTGTCTTGGTCTCAATCCACGCCGTAGCGGTCGCGGTAGGCCAGGACCTGTGGATAGTGCTCGCCCAGCGTGGTCCCGCCCTGGTGCTGCAGATACTGGAGCAGATCCGACAGCTGCGCAATCGTGCAAACCTGCAGACCCAGCTGGTCACGCACGAACTGCACAGCGCTATGGTCCACGTCCTGGCCGTCCTGCGTCGCTTTTTCCTGGCGGTCCAGGGCGATCGCCACCGCATGGGGCGTGGCGCCGGCGGAGCGGATGATGGCGATCGATTCGCGCACCGCCGTGCCGGCCGACATCACATCGTCGACGATCAGCACCCGGCCGCGCACGGGCGCGCCCACCAGGGTGCCGCCTTCGCCATGGTCCTTGGCTTCCTTGCGGTTGTAGGCGTAGGGCAGGTTGCGGCCCAGGCGGGCCAGCTCGATGGCCACCGCCGCGGCCAGCGGAATGCCCTTGTAGGCCGGGCCGAACAGCATGTCGAACTCGATGCCCGAGGCCAGGATGCGCTGTGCATAGAATTGCGCCAGCCGGCCCAGCTTGGCGCCGTCGTCGAACAGGCCGGCGTTGAAGAAGTAGGGCGAAAGCCGGCCGGCCTTGGTCTTGAACTCGCCAAAGCGCAGCACGCCCGAGTCCACCGAGAATTGCACGAAGTCCTGGGCCAGCGTGTCCTGGCTTCCTGTCCCCACTGCCATTGGAAAATCCTTGTTCAAACTGACCAGCCTCAATCTCAACGGCATCCGCTCGGCCCACAGCAAGGGCGTGGAAGCCTGGATCGCAAAAACCAAGCCCGATTGTATTTGCGTGCAGGAGGTCAAGGCCCAGGCGGCCGACGTCCAGGGCCGTTTCGAGCAGTTGGCGGGGCTGCAGGGGCATTTCCACTTCGCCGAGAAAAAGGGTTACTCGGGCGTGGCGGTCTACAGCCGCCATGAGCCCAGCGACGTGGTGGTGGGCTATGGATCGGGCGAATTCGATGCCGAGGGTCGCTATGTGGAACTGCGCTTTGACACGCCGACGCGCAAGCTCTCGCTGATCAGCTGCTACTTTCCCAGCGGCTCCTCGGGTGAGGAGCGCCAGCAGGCCAAGTTCCGTTTCCTGGATGAACTCGATCCCCACCTGGTGCGGCTCAAGAGCGAACGCGAGTTCATCCTGTGCGGCGACGTCAACATCGCCCACCAGCAAAAAGACCTGAAAAACTGGCGCAGCAACCAGAAGAACAGCGGCTTTCTGCCGCAAGAACGCGCCTGGATGACAAAGTTGTTAGACGAAACCGGCCTGGTCGACGTATACCGCCGCTTGCAACCCGACACCACCGACGCCTGCTACACCTGGTGGAGCAACCGCGGCCAGGCCTATCTGAACAACGTGGGTTGGCGCCTGGACTACCATCTGGCGACGCCGGCGCTGGCTGCGCTGGCACGCAGCGAAGCGATCTACAAGGCCGAGAAATTCAGCGACCACGCGCCGATCACGCTGGACTACGACTTCCAGCTTTAAGGAAAAACAGGCCATGTTGAAGACTCTCACAGCGATGCTTCGCTACTTCCAGCAGGCCGTGCCTTTCCGGCTGGTGCCGGCGCTGGTCACGACCGCCGTGCTGGCGGTCCTGCTGCTCATTCCCACACCACAGGGGCTGGCGCCGCATGCCTGGAGCCTGGTGGCGATTTTCCTGACCACCATCGTGGCCATCATCCTCAAGGTCATGCCCATCGGCGTGATGGCGCTGATGGCCATCGTGATCGTCTCGGTCTCGCAGGTCACGTCCACGTCCTCCAAAGGCGCGATCGCGGATGCGCTGAGCAGCTTTTCCAACCCGCTGATCTGGCTGATCGTGGTGGCGGTCCTGATTTCCCGCGGCCTGAAGAAGACCGGCCTGGGCAACCGCATCGGCCTGCTGTTCATCTCGCTGCTGGGTCGGCGCACCGTGGGCATCGGCTATGGCCTGGCGATCTGCGAGCTGCTGCTGGCGCCTTTCACGCCCAGCAACACAGCGCGCGGCGGCGGCATCGTTCATCCCATCATGAAGTCGATCGCCAGCGCCTTCGGCTCCGATCCGGCCCAGGGCACGCAGGCCAAGGTCGGCACCTATCTGGCGCTGGTCAACTACCACGCCAACCCCATCACCTCGGTGATGTTCCTGACGGCAACAGCCCCCAACCCGCTGGTGGTGGACTTTGTCGCCAAGGCCACCGGCCAGGGCTTCCACCTGAGCTGGACCACCTGGGCCCTGTGCATGCTGCTGCCTGGCCTGATCTGTCTGGCGCTGATGCCCCTGGTCATCTACCTGCTGTCACCGCCGCAACTGAAGGCGACGCCCGACGCCGTCGGCTATGCGCGCGCCGAGATGGCGAAGATGGGCCCGCTGTCGGGCCCGGAAAAAGTGATGATGGCCACCTTCGGCCTGATGCTGCTGCTGTGGGCCAATCTGCCGGCGGCGCTGTTCGGCCCGGCGTTCACGCTGGACCCCACCGTCGTGGCCCTGGTCGGCCTGTTCATCCTGATCATCACCGGCACCCTGGACTGGGACGACGTGCTGTCCGAGAAGAGCGCCTGGGACACGCTGGTGTGGTTTGGTGCCCTGGTCATGCTGGCCGAGCAGTTGAACAAGCTGGGCGTGATCGCCTGGTTCGCGGCGGGCATGAAGGGCGCGATCGTTGCCAGCGGCATGGGCTGGCTGCCGATCGCCGCCGTGCTGGTGCTGGTGTTCGTTTTCTCGCACTACCTGTTTGCCAGCACCACGGCCCACATCAGCGCGATGATGCTGGCCTTTCTCAGCGTGGGCGCGCAGCTGATTCCGCCCGCTTATGTGGTGCCCTTCATGCTGATGATGACGGCGGGCTCGGGCATCATGATGACGCTGACCCACTATGCGACCGGCACCTCGCCCATCATCTTCGGCAGCGGCTACGTCACGATGGGCACCTGGTGGCGCGTGGGCGCCGTCATGTGCGTGCTCGAACTGCTGGTCTTTGCGCTGGTCGGCACGGCCTGGTGGAAGCTGCTGGGCTACTGGTGAGTGCTCACCAGTCCACCAGCGCCAGGCCGATGCTGACCACGTTGCGCTTGCGGTTGTAATCGAGCAGGCTGTCGCCGTAGCCGCTGAAGGCCTGCACATGCAGGCGCAGGTCGTTGAGGCCGCCGGGCCGGTTGCCCTTGCCCAGCGCCCGGAAGTATTCCAGCCGCAGCGAACCCTTGTCTTCGAACAGCAGGCCGCGCACCGTGCCCGAGAAGGTGTTCTTGACGTCGGCATACCAGGTGGCCTTGAGCTCGCCGTGGCCGATGTAGTCCTCGATGCCGGGGTTGTCGTCGCCGCCGGATTCGTTGTTCAGCCTTTGCCAGATGCGGCCCTCGAGCGAGAACTTGTTGTCCAGGTCCATGCCGGCCATGGCGTAGACGCGGTTCCAGCTGCGCGACAGCGGCAGCTCGCGGCCGTTGGACTGGTGCGAGATGCCCAGGCCGCCATAGCGCACCTTCATGCCGCCGGGCAGGCCCAGGTCCAGCGGATAGACGTACATGGCCTCCGGCTCGTAATCAGTGGTGCGGAAGGGCCGCGACAGCGTGCCGTTGAAGAACTGCCAGTAGGACTGCTGGCTGAAGCCCACCCAGAGCGAGTCGCTGCGCGCTGCGTCGTCACGCACCAGGATGTTCTTGGCCACCTTGACCCGGGCCGACAGCTGGATGCGCGCCTCGTTCTTCTGGTAGTCGACCGCGGTCGGCGCCGTGTGGTCCGGCGCATCCGAGCTGGGCTGGCGGTTGACGCCGTCCGACGCCGCCACGGCCAGCGAGATCGGGCGGTAGCCGCGCAGCTCGAAGGTGCCGCAGTCGGTGGCGTCCTGCAGCTCCCAGAAGCGCGACAGCGGCGAGTACTGGGTGTCCTGGCAGCCGTTGACGCCGGCGATGATGGGCGCGGCCGGCGGCGTGATGCCCTGGGCGACCGAAGCGGCGGCGCCGGCGGGCGAGACCACGCCCGGCTGCACCTGCTGCTGCTGCGCCCACTGGTCGAAGCAGGTCAGCCGGGCCGCGGTATCGGGGTTGGCGGCGCAGGCCTGCCAGCCGACCGAGGTGGATGCGGGTTGGGTCTGGGCCTGGACCGCCGGTGCGGTGCACAGGCCGGTGGCAAGTGCCAACATGCTGGCTCGGAGGGGCAAAGGGATGCGAACGGGCGCCATGGGCACGGCCTTCCTGGAAAAGAAACTCAACGGTGGGGAGCCGCGACATTAGCAGCGGGCCCGGCCCGGCCTTGTAGGCCAAAGGCGACTCAGCGGGCAGGCTGTTTGCGCAACACGAAGCCGCGCGCGGGCGATCCGTCGGCCGCCTGCCAGCTGCCGCGGATCTCGCGGCCGCAGGAGCCCTCCACCACGTCGCCGCTCCAGGTGGCGGTGATGCGCTGGCCGTCGGCGGACTCCTCCAGCGTGAACTCGCCGTTGTCCACGTCGCCCGCCACCTTGGTGCGCACACCGTCGCGGTTGACGGCGCCGCTGAAGCTCTCGGTGTAGTGCGCGTTGTTCTCCAGCAGCAAGGTGGCGCCCTGCCACAGGCCCGAGAAGTCGGCCTGCCACAGGCCCAGCATGTGGGGCTGGCCGACCTCGGCCGCCTTGGGGCAGTCCGCAAGCGGCTTGTCAGGGGCATTCTGGCCCCTGGCCCCCGTCGTTACTGCGCAATACGCTATCAAAAAAGGAGCTATCCAGGATTTCATGGGGCACTGGCGGCGGTTGCCGCGGCGGCGGCTGCGGCGCTGTCGACGGCTTTTTTGGCGAACTCTGCCCGCAGCGCCTTGAGTTTTTCGCGCGGGTCTTCCTTGGCCGTGGTCTTGTCCAGTGCCATCTCGGCGATGAAGCGGCTGGGCAGGGCGGCGATCATCTCGCGGCCCTTCTTGCGCCGCTTGGTCCAGCTCACGGCCAGCGAGCGCTGGGCCCGGGTGATGCCCACGTACATCAGGCGGCGCTCTTCCTGCAGGCGTTGCAGTATGCCTTCGGACATCGGCCCGTCGGCACGGCCGGTGGGGTTGTCGTCATCGCCCAGCTTGAAGGGCAGCATGCCCTCGGTCACGCCCACCAGCATCACGTGCGGCCACTCCAGGCCCTTGGCGGCGTGCAATGTGGACAGGGTCACCACGTTCTGGTCCTGCTCGCGCTCGCTGATGGTCGACAGCAGGGCGATGGTCTGCGCTACTTCCAGCAGGCTTTTCTTCTCGCTCACGATGCTGGCCCCGGACGTGTCATCGATCTCGCCGCCGGCGCGGGCCGACATCCAGTCGCAGAAATCCAGCACGTTGGTCCAGCGGGATGCGGCAAGTTTCTCGCTGTCCTCGCCGTCGTACAGGTGCTTCTCGTAGTCGATGTCCTTGAGCCACTCCAGCATGAAGGCGCGCGCATCCTGCGCGCCGTGGGTGTGGCGGGCCCGGAACTCCAGGTCGTTCACGTAACGGCCGAATTCGTGCAGGCTGCCCACCGCCTTGGCCGGCAGCACCGAGCCCAGCGAGGAGGAGAACAGGGCCTCGAACAGGCTGAGCTTGTACTTGCTGGAGAAGCTGCCCAGGGCCTGCAGCGTGGTGTGGCCGATGCCGCGCTTGGGCGTGGTCACGGCGCGCAGAAAGGCCGGGTCGTCGTCGTTGTTGATCCACAGACGAAACCAGGCGCACAGATCCTTGATTTCGGCGCGGTCGAAAAAGCTCTGGCCGCCCGAGACCTTGTAGGGGATCTGGGCCTTGCGCAAGGCCTTCTCGAAGGTGCGGGCCTGGTGGTTGGCCCGGTACAGCACGGCGAACTCGCGCCACTCGTGGCCGGCGCCTGTGGCCGTGATGCCGGCGCGGATGGACTGGATGCGCGCCACCGTGCGCTCGGCCTCGTGTTCCTCGTTGTCGGCGTCGACCACGCGCACCGGCTCGCCCTCGCCCAGTTCGGAGAACAGGGTCTTGGGATAGAGCTTGGGATTGGGCCCGATCACGTTGTTCGCGGCGCGCAGGATGGCACTGGTCGAGCGGTAGTTCTGTTCGAGCTTGATGACCTTGAGCTGGGGGTAGTCGATCGGCAGCTTCTTGAGGTTGTCCAGCGTGGCGCCGCGCCAGCCGTAGATCGACTGGTCGTCGTCGCCCACGGCGGTGAAGCGGCCACGCTCGCCCACCAGCATCTTGAGCACCTCGTACTGGGTGGCGTTGGTGTCCTGATACTCGTCGACCAGCACGTGGCCCAGCAGGGCCTGCCACTTGGCGCGCACCTCAGGGTGGTCGCGCAGCAGGGCCAGCGGCATGCCGATCAGGTCGTCGAAGTCCACGCTCTGGTAGGCCGTCAGCCGCTCTTCATAGCGGGCCATGATGGTGGCGGTGACGCGCTCGTTGTCGTCCTTGGCCTGGGCCAGGGCCTGGGCCGCGTTCAGGCCCATGTTCTTCCACAGGCTGATGGCCCACTGCCACTGGCGCGCGGTGGCAGTGTCGGTGCTGCCGCCGGCGTCCTTGAGGATGGAAGTGACGTCGTCGCTGTCCAGGATGGAGAACTGGGGCTTGAGGCCCAGCACCGCCCCGTCTTCCCGCATCATGCGCACGCCCAGGGCGTGGAAGGTGCAGATCACCACCTTTTTCGCATCGCGGCCGATCAGGCCCTTGGCGCGCTCGCGCATCTCGGTGGCGGCCTTGTTGGTGAAGGTGATGGCGGCGATGCGCTGGGGCTCCAGGCCGGCGGCGATCAGCCGGGCGATCTTGTGGGTGATCACCCGGGTCTTGCCCGAGCCGGCGCCCGCCAGCACCAGGCAGGGCCCATGCATGTAGTTGACTGCTTCTTGCTGGGCGAGGTTGAGGCCGGCGGACATGGACAGGGGGAGGGGGACTGCGGGAGGAAAAAGGCCGGGGGAGGGGCGCCGCCAAATCATACCGGCGAGCGCCGTCAGGGCCCTGACACCCCCGGCGGCGCCGCGTCCGCGACAATATCGCCCGTGCTCGCCGTCCTGCTCGTCACCTTCCCCTTCTTCGCCCTGGTCCTGTGCGGCTATGTCGCCGCCCGCCGGCGCATGCTGCCACTGGACGCGATTTCGGGGCTCAACAGCTTCGTGCTGTACTTTGCCCTGCCCTGCATGCTGTACCGCTTTGGCGCCAGCACGCCGATCGCGCAATTGCTGGACGCTGCGGCGGTGGCGGTCTACCTGCCCTGCGCCCTGCTGGTGGTCTGGGCCGTGGTGGCCTTCAGCCTGAACGCGCGCATCCGCTGGAACGACGCGGCTTTCGGCGCCCTGGTGGCGGCCTTTCCCAACACCGGTTTCATGGGCGTGCCCCTGCTGGTGGCCTTGTTGGGCGCGGCCGCCGCCGGCCCGGCCATCCTGACCATCCTGCTGGACCTGGTGGTGACCTCGTCGCTGTGCATCGCCCTGTCGCGGCTGGACGGCGCCGACGAGCACGGCGCCTCCCGGGCGGCGCGCAACGCGCTCAGGGGCATGGCGCTCAACCCCATGCCCTGGGCCATCTTGCTGGGGGGCCTGTCGTCGGCGCTGCAGATCGTGCCGGTCAAGCCTGTGATGCAGACCATCGCCCTGCTGGCCGATGCGGCCTCGCCGGTGGCATTGTTCACCATCGGCGCCGTGCTGTTCCGCTCGCAGTTCCTGGCGGCGCGGGAAGAGCATGCGCCGCTGGCCTGGCGGGATTTCCTGCCGGTGGTGGCCGTCAAGCTGCTGGTGCACCCGCTGTTGGTGTTCGGCGTGGGCTGGGCAGCGATGGCCTTCGGCCTGCCGCTGGACCGCTTCACGCTGACGGTGATGGTGCTGGTAGCGGCCCTGCCCAGCGCCAGCAACGTTTCGCTGCTGGCCGAGCGCTTCGGCGCCGACACCGGCCGCATCGCCCGCATCATCTTGCTGACCACCGCGGCGGCTTTCCTGACTTTTTCAGGCGCCGTTGCGCTGATGCACTAGGCGCTCACTTTTTCGCGGTGTCCTTGGCCGCCGATTCGATGTAGGCCTCGATGCGGGCCGTGGTGAACG
Organism: uncultured Ramlibacter sp.; assembly: GCF_936925435.1. Lineage (GTDB taxonomy): Bacteria > Pseudomonadota > Gammaproteobacteria > Burkholderiales > Burkholderiaceae_C > Ramlibacter. The sequence goes on from NZ_CAKZHQ010000047.1 coordinate 69,365, forward strand.
AGGGCCGGGCCTGCACCCGCGCCCACCAATCGGTCACCAGCGGGTGCTCGGCCAGCGCCGGCGCGTTCAGTTCGCTGATGCGCATCACAAAAGGCGCGGCGCCGATGTCGGCAATCGAATAGGCCTTGCCCACCAGCCAGCCGCTGCCGCTGGCTTCGAGCATGCCGTCCATGCGCTCCAGCAGCAGCAGCAGGCCGCGCATGGCCTCAGCCTTTTCCTCCTCCGTGTAGGGCTTGCGCGCCACGCGCAACCAGGCCTCGCGCCGCTCCGGCGTCGGGATGCGCGCCATCCGCTTGGCCAGCTCGTCCTCGCTCCACTGGCTGGCCACGGGTTGCATGGACTGGCTCCAGTTGAAGACGATCAGCTTGGCCAGGCACTTCTCGTCGACCCAGCGCACGAAGTTGCGCATGGTGGCGCGTTCGTAGGGGTCGGCCGGCCGGATCGAGGGTGTGGGATACGTCTCTTCCAGGTATTCCGCAATGACCGAGCTCTCGTACAACACACGGCCGTCTTCCAGGATCAGCGCGGGCACCACGCCGTTCGGGTTCATCGCCAGGTACTCGGGCGAATGCTGTTCGCCGCGGATCATGTCGACCAGGCGGCTTTCGTAGTCCAGGCCTTTTTCGGCCAGGCACAGGCGCACGCGCCGCGACGCGCTGGAACGCCAGCCGTGGTAGAGGATCAGCATCTTGTTTCTTTCAAGCTTTCAGGGGATGAGGATGGCCGCGCCGGTGGTCTGGCGGCTTTCGAGTTCGGTGTGTGCGCGCGCGGCTTCACGCAGCGGGTAGTGGCGGTCCACCTGGGCCCGGACGTCACCGCGCCGCACGGCGGCGGCAAACGTTGTGGCCGACAGCCGCAGGTCCTCGGTGCTGGCGACAAAGCTGCGCAGCGTGGGCCGGCAGACGGTTTGCGATTTCGCGTGCAGGCGCTGCAGGTCGAAGGCCTGCACGTCGCCCGAAGCCGTACCGAAGTTGATGGCCATGCCGCGCACGCGCAGGCAGTCCAGCGAAGGCAGGAAGGCGTCGCGGCCGACCGCGTCGTAGACCACGGCCACGCCCTCGTTGCGCGTCAGTGCATTGACCTCGGCCGCGAAGTCCTGCTGCCGGTAGTCGATGACATGGTGGCAGCCATGTTCGAGCGCCACCTTGCGCTTGGCCTCGGAGCCCACCGTGCCGATGACGGTGGCGCCCAGTGCCCGTCCCCAGGCGCACAGGATCTGGCCCATGCCGCCGGCGGCCGCATGGACCAGGATGGTGTCGCCTGGCTTGACGGTGTAGAGGCGGTGCAGCAGGTATTCGGCCGTCATGCCGCGTAGCAGGCTGGCGGCGGCGGTTTCCAGCGTCAGCCCTTCGGGCAGGGGCAGGGTGCGCGCCGCCGGCAGCAGGCGCGCGCCCGCATAGGCGCCGGGATGGACATAGGCCACGGCTTGACCGATCTCGAAACCCTGCACGCCGGCGCCGATGGCCTCCACCACGCCCGCGCCCTGCGCGCCCAGGATCACAGGGAACTGCGTGGCGCTGTGCGGCCCCGCCGCGCCCTGGCGCTGGTAGACGTCGGCGAAGTTCAGGCCGATGGCGCTTTGCACGATGCGCAACTCGCCGGGGCCGGGCTCGGCCACTTCGATCTCGGCGTACTCCAGCACTTCCGGCCCGCCATGGCGGCGGGCAATGACAGCAGACGTGATCATTCGACCTTGACTCCGGCCGCCTCGGCGCGCTCGAGCACGGCCTTGCCGTTGGCGCTCGCCCATTCATGGAATTCCGCAGGCGACTTCGAGGGCGCGGATTCATTGCCTGTGCCCAGCAGCCTGGCGCGCATCGCCGGGTCGTTGAGCACCTGGGTGGCGACGTTGAAGAGTTTCTCCTGCACGTCCTTGGGCAGGTTGGCCGGGCCGAACAGGCCGAACCAGAAATTGAAGTCGAAGCCGGGCAGGCCGCTTTCCGCCAGCGTGGGCAGCTCCGGCGCGATGGCCGAGCGCTGCACGGTCGTCACGCCCAGCATCTTCACCGTGCCGGCCTGGCCCAGTTGCAGCACCGAGGACGCCGTGCCGAAGGAGAGCTGAACGTCACCGGCCACCACCGCCTGCAGCGCGGGCGCGCCGCCCTTGTAGGGGATGTGGGTCATCTTCGCGCCTATGGCTTTCTCGAACGACAGGCCGCCCATGTGGGGCGAGCCGCCGATGCCCGAGGACGAGTAGTTCAGCTTGCCCGGGTTGGCCTTGGCGCGCGCCGCCAGGTCCTTGACCGAGCCGACGCCCAGGTCCTTGTTGACCGCCAGGATCAGCGGCGAGATGGTGAAGCGGGTGATGGGCGTGAAGCTGGCCGGCGTGTACTTGACCTTGTACAGGTGCTGGTCGATGCCGTACAGCGTGCCCGTGGCCAGGCCCAGCGTGTAGCCGTCGGCGGGAGCCTGCGACAGCAGATTGGACGCCAGCGTGCTGCCCGCGCCGGCCTTGTTGTCGATGACGATGGTCTGGCCCAATTGCTTGGACATGGCATCGCCCACGATGCGGGCGATGGTGTCACCGGCGCCCGCCGGGGAGTAGCCGACGATGAGACGGATCGGCTTGTTGGGATAGGCCTGGGCCCAGGCGCAGGACCCCCACAGTGCCACTGCCGTGGCTGCCAGAGCGTGCGTGAGTTTCATGGTCTTGTCTCCTTGAAGCTGGGAGCAGGTTCAGCGGCCGCTAAAGCGCGGCGGGCGTTTCTCAGCCCAGGCGGCGCGGCCTTCGGCAAGATCCTGCGAAGCGGCTGCACGGGCAATGTCGACTTGCAGGTCCTGTGCATCCAATGCATTGCGCGCGATGCGGTTGATGTGCTTTTTCATGCCCAGCATGGCCAGCGGCGCCATGCCCGATAGCGCCGCGGTCAGCGCGTCCGCGGTCGGTGCCAGGGCCTCGGGCGCCACCAGGTGCGTGAGAAAACCCACGGCCTTCATCTCCTGGGCGTCAATGCGCTCGGCGGTGAGGAACAGGCGCTTGGCCACGTCCACACCCAGCCGGCTCACATAGCGTTCCAGCCCGCGCTGGTAGAAGTGCAGGCCCAGGCGCGCCGCCGGCATGAACATGTCGATGCCCTGCACGCCGATGCGAAAGTCGCAGGCCAGCGACAGGTCGGTCGCGCCGCCATAGACACCGCCCTGGATGAGCGCCAGCGTGACCGGCCGCGCGTCTTCCAGCGCATTGACCATCTCGTCGAACTCCACGGTGCGCTGCGCACCCATGCGACCGATGTCGTAGCCGCTGCAGAAGTATTTTCCTTCGGCCTGCAGCCGCAGCACCAGCACCTCGGGCGTTGCGTTGACCTGCGCGATATGGCCTGTCATCACGGCCAGGTCGCCGGGCTCGAGCCGGTTGGCCTGTTCGGGCCGTCGGATGGTGATGGTGGCGACGTGGCCGGCGATGCTCAGTTCGGGTGCGCCCATGTCAGTTCCCCACAAAGTGCGGCGTGCGTTTTTCGATGAAGGCGGTTCGGCCCTCGCGGTAGTCTGCGCTGTCGAAACAGCGGTTGACCAGGGTCTCGATCTCTTCCGCGGCCGGGTTCTGCGAATAGCGCTCGAACACCCGTAGGGCGGCCTTGGCCGCGTGCACGGTCAACGGCGCGTTGGCCGCGATGCGCGCGGCATAGGCGCGCACCTGTTCTTCCAGTTGCGCCTCTTCGACGACGAAGTTGATGAGCCCGCAGCGCAATGCCTCGGGCGCGTCCAGGAAGCGCGCGCTGAACAGCATGTCGCGCGCGGTCGAAGGCCCGACCAGGCGCGCCAGCGTGGCCAGCCCAGCGTATTCATAGCCCAGCCCGAGCCTGGCTGCGGGAATGCCGAACTGCGAGCCGGGCGAGGCAAAGCGGATGTCGGCGTTGAGTGCGATGGCCAGGCCGCCACCGATGCAAAAGCCATGGACCATGGCCACCAGGGGCTTGCTCAGGGTGACCAGGCCCTTCTGGCCGGCGTAGGCGATGCGCGCGTACTCGTCTTTTTGCTGCGCGTTGGCGCGGTGCTTGTCGAACTCCGAAATGTCGGCGCCGGCCGCAAAGGACTTGCCGCCCGCGCCGTGCATCACCACCACGCGCACATCGGTGTCCGATTCGAAGGCCGCCATCGCATCGGCCAGGCCCTGCCACATTTCCAGCGACACGGCGTTGCGCCGCTCGGGGTGGTTGAAGGTCAGCCAGCCCACGCCGTCCTCGACGCGGGCCAGGATTTTTTCCGTCTTCAGTGGGATGGTCCTGGCCGTCATGCCACTGCTCCTTGCGTCCTCATGGCGTCGATCTCCGCATCGCTGTAGCCCAGCTCGCGCAACAGCTCCGCGCTGTGCTCGCCCGGGTCGGGCGCGGCGCGCTGGAAGCGTTCCGGGTGCGGGAAGGCGGACAGGTTGATCGGCGAGCGCACCAGTTCCACATCACCGAGCACCGGGTGGGGGGCGGGCCGCGTCATGCGCAGGTGCTTGACCTGCGGGTCCTCGAAGGCCTGGCCGATGTCGTAGATCGGGCCGCAGGGCACGCCCACCGGGTTGAGCTTGGCCATCAGATCCTGCATGCTGAAGCGCTGCGTCACGGCGTTGACGGCCTCGTCCAGGGCATGGCGGTTCTTCAGCCTTGCGGCCCCATCGTGGTAGTCGGGATGCTGGAGCAGTTCAGTCGCGCCCAGCGCGGTGCAAAAACTCTCCCACATCTTGAGCGTGACGGCGCAGATGTTCACTAGGCCGTCGCTGGCGCTGTAGGTGCCCATGGGGACCTGGGTGGGATGGGCGTTGCCCTCCTGCGGTGCCACCTCGCCCGCCACCGTGTAGCGCGCGCCCTGGAAGTCGAGCTTGTTGAGCATGCCTTCGAGCAGCGAGGTGTGGACCCACTGGCCTTCACCGGTGTGCTCGCGGTGCAGCAGGGCCAGCAGGATGCCCTGGCCCAGGAACATGCCTGCCGTGGTGTCGGAGATCGCGATGCCCACGCGCATGGGCCCGCGTCCGGGCTCGCCGGTGACCGACATCAGGCCCGACATGCCTTGCATGATCTGGTCCACGCCCGGCCGCTGCGCATAGGGGCCGTCCTGGCCGTAGCCCGAGATGCTGGCCAGGATGATGCGCGGGTTGATCTTCTTGAGCTGCTCGTAGGTCAGACCCAGGCGCTGCTTGACGTCGGAGCGGAAATTTTCCACCACCACGTCGCTGCGTTCGATCAGGCGGCGCAGCACCTTGGCGCCCTGCGGCGTCTTCAGGTCCAGCACCAGGCTGCGCTTGTTGCGGTGCAGGTTCTGTTCGTCCGGGCCGCGGCGCCGGCCGGTGACGGAGCCGCGGCTGGACTCCGGCGGCGGCTCGACACGGATGATGGTCGCGCCCCAGTCCGCCAGCAGACGCACGGCGGCAGGGCCGGCGCGCGCGATGGTCAGGTCCAGCACGGTGTAGCGCGAGAGAGGCGCTTGGGTCATGTGTTGCTCCGGTTCATGGGTGACTTCAGGGCCTAGCGAGCGGCCCAGTACTCACGGAATTCCTTGCGCGGGTCGGCTTGCGCGGCCGTGCGGCTGCTGTCGCCTTCGAAGACCATGGTCGTGCGCGCGGGCAGGGTGTAGGCAGGCCACTGCGGCGTCTTCGGGTTGTTGGGATTGCCGGTGGCGGCAAAGCTGACCCAGGCGCTGGACAACTGGCCGGCCAGCAACAGGTTCTCGGCTGTGGGGCCATTGAGGCCATTGCGGATGTCGTTCATGCTGGGGCCGATGTCCACGCCGTGCGGCGCGCCATAGCGGCCGTTGAAGGCCGGGCTGGCAATCTTCCACAGATAGGTGTAGACCGGCGCGCGGGGCCTGCACGTGCGCCGTCTTGCGGAAAGTCATGTCGCTGTCGATGCGGGCCTGCAGCACGAAGGGCGTGGCCTTGGGGTCTTCCTCGCGGTACATCCTGACCAGCTTGTCGCCGTCGCCGGGCGCTTGCCGCTCGGCATAGGCCAGCAGGCCGGGCGCGTCCAGGTCGAAATTGATCTGCCGGTAGGCACGCTCGTCCAGCGTGGTGCTGATCATCATGGGCACGTCGGAGGAAACGGCCGGCGCGTCGGGGTCGAAGGGGTGGCGCGGGATGGCCACGCCGTCGAGCACCGGCGTGAAAGCGGTTGGCGCCTCGCCCTTGGCGCGGTCCATGCCTTCCATGGTCACCTGGGCTGCCAGCAGCTGGTGCCAGGGCAGCTTGTGCAGCTGGGCGACGGAGTCCTTGTCCAGACCCAGCAGCTTGAGGTAGATCGCAGCCGCCCGGCTCGATCGCTCGGGCGTGGCGACGCGCAGCACCGAGCCGCTCATCACGCCGGCGCGGTGGAACAAGCCCTTGGCCGAGGGCATGGACATCAGCACGCTGGTCTTGGCGCCGCCGCCGGACTGGCCGTAGACCAGCACGCGCGAAGGGTCGCCGCCAAAGGCCTCGATGTTGTCGCGCACCCAGCCCAGCGCGGCCACGATGTCCAGCATGCCCGCTGCGCCCGACTGGCCATAACGCGCGCCGCCGGCCTCGGCCAGGTCCAGGAAGCCGAAGGAGCCCAGGCGGTGGTTGATGGAGATGACCACGGCGTTGCCCGAGCGCGCTAGCATCTCGCCGTCGAACTGTGGCGAGTTGCCCGAGCCGCCGTAATAGCCGCCGCCGTGCAGGTGCAGCATCACCGGCCGCTTCGCCGTCTTGGCCAGCCCCGGCGTCCAGAGGTTGAGCACCAGGCAGTCCTCGCCCATGCCACCGGGCTGGAGGTCGTACATGATCAGGTCGGCGTAGGCCCGCACTCGGCTGCTGGGCAGCTGCGGCGCGTAGTTGCCGTACGCTGTCGCGTCTTTCACACCGGCCCACTTGACGACCGGGGCCGGCGGCATGAAGCGATTGGCGCCGGAGGTGTCGGCGCCGTAGTTCACACCCTTGAAGACGTTGATGCCGCCGGACACCAGGCCGCGCAGGCGGCCGTTGCTGGTTTCCACCACGGGGAAGATGTCCCATTCGCTGACGGCGCGGGCCAGGCCGGTGGCCAGCGCCGAACTGGCGGCTGCGCCCGCCAGCAGGCGGCGGCGCGAGACAAGGATGTTGTTGTTCATGTCGTTTTGCTTCTTTGTTTCTTAACTCACCACGGCCACGCCGCGCGGATCGATGAACAGCGGCGATTGCTGGCCGACTTCGAGCACGCTGGCCGGTGGCGCATGCACGCGCAGGGAATCGCCGCCGCCCACGGGGCTGACCACGTAGTCCCAGTGCTCACCCAGGTAGGTGCGCGACAGCACCGAGACCTCGCCCATGGCCACGGCGCCCTCACGCGCACTACCCTCGTTACCCAGGTACAGCGATTGCGGGCGAATCGAGACGCGCACATCGCTGGCGCCGCCGGTCACGGCCTGGTCGGGCCGCAGCGTGCCGCTCAGGCCCGCCAGCGTGAGCAGGCCGTTGTTCACCTGGGCCGTCACCAGGTTGGTCCGGCCGATGAAGCCGGCGACGAACTGCGTGCGCGGACGGTTGTAGAGGTTCCACGGCGTGTCGATCTGCTCGAGCTTGCCCAGGTTGAACACGGCGATGCGGTCCGAGATCGTCATGGCTTCGGACTGGTCGTGCGTGACATAGACGGTGGTGAAGCGGAACTCGTCGTGCAGGCGCCGGATCTCGCCCGCCATTTCCTCGCGCAGGTTGGCGTCCAGGTTGGACAGCGGCTCGTCCAGCAGCAGCACCTCCGGCCGCACGACCATGGCGCGGGCCAGCGCCACGCGCTGCTGCTGCCCGCCGGAGAGCTCGGCTGGGTAGCGGTGGGCCAGGGCGCCCAGCTGCACCACGTCCAGCATCTCCGCGATGCGCCGCTTGGCTTCATCGGCCGGCGTGCCGCGCACTTTCAGGCCGAAGCCCACGTTCTCGGCCACGGTCATATTGGGCCAGATCGCATAGCTCTGGAAGATCATCGACATGCCGCGGTGCTCGGGCGGCACGGTGCGGCCCGCCGTGGAGATTTCCTTGCCGGCCATGCTGATGGAGCCCGCGCCCAGGTCGATGAAGCCGGCGATCATGCGCAGCGTGGTCGTCTTGCCGCAGCCCGAGGGGCCCAGCAGGGTGACCAGCTCGCCCTGCTGGAGATCCAGGCTCAGGTCATCGACCACCGGGTTGGCGCCGTAGGACTTGCAGATGTTTTTCAGTTGGAGCTTGGACATATCTACCTTGTTCGTCAGCCGCGGCGCAGCATGAAGTCGCGCCCGGCCACGCGCATGCCGGCGGCGACGACCAGTGTGACGATGGCCACCAGCACCACGCCCATGGCGGCCAGGATTTCGTAATTGCCTTGCTCGCTCAGGTCCAGCGTCAGCACCGACACCACGCGCGACTCAGGCCCCGACAGGAACACCGCGGTGGACAGCTCCTTGGTGCAGATCACGAAGATCAGGATGAAGGCGCCCACCAGGGTTTTCTTGAGCAGCGGCGCGACCACGCGCAGCAGCACGGTCACGCGTCCGCCGCCCAGCACGCGCACGGCCTCTTCGAGCTCCGGGTTGAGCGCGCGCACGGCGGCGGCGCAGGCCGTCACCGCGATCGGCAGGAAGCGCGTGGTGAAGGCCACCACGATCAGCAGGCCCGTGCCGTACAGCGAGAACGGCGGCCCGGCGTAGGCTGCATACAGGCCGATGGCCAGGATGATGCCCGGCACGGCCACCGGCGCCAGCGCGAGAAACTGCACGACCGAGGGGAAGGGCGTGATGCGGCGCTGCGTTGCATAGGCAATACAGATGCCCATCAGCACGCAGACCAGGGCGGTCGAGAGGGAATACAGCACCGTGTTGATCAGGGCCGAACGCACGGTGAGCTGCTCGAAAAAGATGTTGTGGTAGTTGGCCAGCGTGAGGTTGCTGATGGCCAGGCCCTTGCCCCAGGCCTTGGACAGCGATGCGATGACCAGGATGGCCAGCGGCATCACGACGGCCAGCAGGCCGACCAGGGCCGAATACGCCAGGAGCACCCATTTCCAGGCGCCGATGTCCAGCGGCCGCCGCTCCCCGCCCTTGCCCGAGACCGACACATAGCCGCGCCGCGCCAGCAGGTGGCGCTGCAGCATCAGCATCACCACCGTGAGCAGCAGGATGGGCATGGAGAACGCGGCGGCCTGTTCCACCTGCAGCGGGTACTGGAAGAAAGACACCAGCTGCGTGGTCGCCAGATTGATGCGTGCGGGGATGGCGATCAGCGCGGGCGTGCCGTACAGGGAAATCGCTTCCAGGAAGATCAGGATGGCCGCGCCGATGATGGACGGCAGGGCCAGGGGCAGCGTGACCCGGGCCATGGTCTGGAACTTGCCCGCGCCGTGGATGGCCGCAGCGTCTTCCAGCTCCGTGGAGATGAGGTCGAGCGCGGCCGTGGTGAACACGTAGATCAGCGGGAAGGTGTAGAGCGCGATGACGAAGGCCAGGCCCCAGAAGCTGAAGATGTTGAACGGCCCCTTGTCAAAGCCAGTGAACTCGATGAACAGGCGGTTGAGCCAGCCCGCATTCGGGCCCGCCAGCAGGATCCAGGCGATCGCACCCAGGAAGTTGGGCATGACGAAAGCCGCCAGCACGCTCAGGTGGACCAGGCCGCGCGCCGGCATGTTGGAGCGCGACACTGCCAGCGCCAGCGGCACGCCCAGAACCAGCGCCAGCACTGTGACGGCGGCGCCCAGGTACAGCGAGTTGAGCAGGGCCTGCAGGTTGCGGCTGCTGCCGAGCGCGGCCGCATAGCTTTGCAGCGACCAGTCGCCCTGCGCGGTGTGCAGGCTGTCCCAGGCCAGCCGCAGGATGGGGTTGGCCACCAGCAGCACCAGGGCCGCGATCAGGATGGCAAACAGCCACAGCGCCGGGTCGGCCAGGCGCCCCGGCGCGCGGACCACAGCAGCGGTGGGGGTGAGGGCTGCCTCAGACACCAAACGCGTCCTTCCACAGGTCGATCACCTTGGGGATCTGCACCACCATCTGCGGCGGCGTCGGCGCCAGCAGGGGCTTGGCGTCGGCCAGGCGCAGCACGCCCGGTGCGGCCGGCACGCTGGGGCGCAGGGGCACGCCGAATTCCTCGAAGGCGATGCGGGCCGTGTCGTCGCTGCCCAGCAGCCATTCCATGAACAGCCTGGAGGCGTTGGGCCGGCGGGTGCTGGCCAGAATGGCCGAGGGCGACAGGATCAGCACCGGCCCTTCCTTGGGCGCCAGCGTGGCAACCGGGTTGCCCTTGGACGCGTGCAGCGCCGCCAGGCTCATGGGGCCGGCCGACACCGAGCATTCACCCGAGATCACCGTGGTCACCGCATCGATGGTGGAGCGGCCCACGTGCGCCTTGTTGGCGGCCAGCTTCTTGAAGAAGCCGTCGCCATAGAGCTTGCGCATCTCGATGCACCAGGCGCCGGCGGCGCCGCTGTAGGCCGGGTGGGCCATCGCCGCGACACCGCTCCACTTCGGGTCGGCCAGGTCGGCCCAGCTGGTGGGCACGGCCGCGCCCTTGACCTTGGCCGTGTTGTAGATCAAGCCCATCATGAAGCAGCTGGACGCGTGGAAGTAGCCGTCCGCGTCCATGTTCTGCACGCGCTTGTCCAGCAACGCGGCGGCCGCGGGCGTGTGCTTCATCAGCAGGTTGCGGCCCTTGAGGTCCACGAAATGCGCCAGGTCGGTGGAGGTGAACACGTCGCAGTTGGCCGCGCCGGCCTTCAGGTCCTGGTTCAGCCGCTGGAAGGCCACCTGCGCCGTCGTGCGCACCACGTTCACCTTCACGCCCGGATAACGGGTGCTGAAGCTGCGCCCCATGCGCTCGGCGACCTCCGAGGTCTGCGGCACCGTGTACCAGGTGAGCTGACCCTCCTTTTTCGCCGCTTCGTGCAACTGCGCCAGCAAGGCAGGCGTCTGGGCAAGGGCGTGGGGCACCAGCAGGCCCGAGCCTGCGAGCGCGCTGAATTGGCGGCGATTGATTTGCATCTTGTCTCCTGGGGCGCGGCCTGTGTTTGGCCGCGGTGGCGCAGTGTATGGACAAACGCTAAAAAAATTCAAATGGGGTTTGTATGTATATTTATGGCTAATTCCTGCCTTTTCCCTGCTCTAAAATCGGCCACAACCCAAGACCCTCATGAGCCAAACCCCACGCGTCAACCTGAGCGACAAGATCCGCGCCACCCTGGAGGCGGAAATTGCCTCCGGCCAGCTGCCACCCGGCGCCCGCATCGAAGAGCAGGCGCTGATGGACCGGTTTGGTGTGTCGCGCACGCCAGCGCGCGAAGCGGTGCTGCAGCTGACGTCCGCTGGCCTGGTCAGCCTGGTGCCGCGCCAGGGGGCGGTGGTCAGCGGCATTTCGCTGTCGGAATACGTGGCGATGCTCGAGGTGCTGATGGAGTTGGAAGGCCTGGCTGCCAAGCTGTCGGCCCGGCGCATGGCGATTGCCCAGCGCCATGCGCTCGAGAAAGCCGCCCGGGCCTGCGAGAAGGCGGCCCTGGCCAAGGATTCCGCGGACTACGTGGCGGCCAACCGCCTGTTCCACGAGATCATCTATGACGGCAGCCGCAATGAAGTGCTGGCCCGCCAGTTGCGCGCCATGCGCGCGCGCATGCGGCACCCGCAAGCCTCCATGTTCGACCGGCCCGGCCGCATCCGCAATTCCGTGGCCGAGCACAACGGCGTGGTGCAGGCCATCCTGGCGGGCGACGAGGAGGCCGCGTACCGCCTGATGACGGGCCACATCTCCAGCGGCGGCAATGTCTATGCCGACGCCATCGCCACCATGACCCAGCCCGTCGTCGTCGCCGGCCCGGCGCCGGCGCCCGACTCAGCCCAGGTCACGCCGATTCGCGCTGCTGCCAAGCGGGTCAAGAAACCGACATGACGCCGCTGCGGCGTTCCTGACAGGCGTTTAAACCGTTGCGGGCTCGGCCTTGGCCGGCGCGTTGATGCCGATGTGGTCGAGCGCGGCGGCGAGCGTGGCGACGGTGCGGTCCACGTGGTGCCACTTCTCCAGGCCGAACAGGCCGACGCGGAAGGTCTTGAACTCCGGGCCCTCATCGCACTGCAGCGGCACGCCGGCGGCGGTCTGCAGGCCTTCGGCCAGGAACTTGGCGCTGGACTGGATCTGCGGATCGTCGGTGAAGCTGACCACCACGCCCGGCGCCTTGAAGCCCTCGGCGGCAACGCTGACCAGGCCGCGGCTCTCGAACAGGGCGCGCACCTTGCGGCCCAGTTCTTCCTGCTCGGCGCGCACCTTGGCAAAGCCGTAAGCCTTGGTCTCGACCATCACCTCGCGCAGGCGCGTCAGCGCGTCGGTCGGCATGGTGGCGTGGTAGGCATGGCCGCCGCCCTCGTAGGTTTCCATGATGGCCAGCCACTTCTTCAGGTCCATGGCAAAGCTGGTGCTGGTGGTGGCATCGATGGCGGCGCGGGCGCGCTCGCTGAGCATGACCATGGCACAGCAGGGCGAGCTGCTCCAGCCCTTTTGCGGCGCCGAGATCAGCACGTCGACGCCGGTGGCCTGCATGTCGACCCAGATCGCGCCCGAGGCAATGCAATCCAGCACGAACAGGCCGCCGACCTCGTGCACAGCGTCGGCGACGGCACGCAGGTAGTTGTCGGGCAGGATCATGCCGGCGGCGGTTTCCACGTGGGGCGCAAACACCACGGCGGGCTTCTTCTCGCGGATGGTGGCCTGCACCTCGGCGATGGGCGCGGGCGACCAGGGCGACTTGGCGCCGGGGCCGGCCGGGCGGGCTTTCAGCACCGTGCTGGACGCGGGGATGCCGCCCATGTCGAAGATCTGGGTCCAGCGGTAGCTGAACCAGCCGTTGCGGATGACCAGCACGTCCTTGCCGCCGGCGAACTGGCGGGCCACGGATTCCATGCCGAAGGTGCCGCTGCCGGGGACCAGCACCGCGGACCTGGCCTTGTAGACATCCTTGAGGATGGCCGAGATGTCCTTCATCACGCCCTGGAAGCTCTTGGACATGTGGTTGAGGGCGCGGTCGGTGTAGACCACGGAGAATTCAAGCAGGCCGTCGGGGTCGACGTTGGGCAGCAATCCGGGCATGGTTGTCTCGCTCTGTGTGTTACGGCAAAAGAGGGCGGCCAGCTTAGCACGGGGCTTTCAACCCCGCTCCCGGAGGTTTACCAGGTGTCGATGGCCGGCCCGGCGCTCTCGCGCAGCCGCCCGGAGGCCAGGCCGCGGGCCAGCCAGGCGCGGGTGTGCGCCGGGTCGATCACGGCGTCGATCTCCAGCGTCGCCGCCATGTTGACGGCCTGGCCGGCGGCGTACTGGGTGTCGACCAGCTGCTGGTACAGGGCCTCGCGCTGCGAGCCTTCTGGCTGGGCTTCCAGCTCCTTGCGGTAGCCCAGGCGCACCGCGCCTTCCAGGCCCATGGCGCCGAACTCGCCGCTGGGCCAGGCCACGGTGGCGTCGGTCGCATGGAAGCCGCCGGCGCACATGGCCATGGCGCCCAGGCCGTAGCCCTTGCGCAGCACCACGCTGAAGAAGGGCACGCGCAGGTGCGCGGCAGCGATGAACATGCGGCTGACATGGCGTACCTGGGCCTGTTCTTCCGCGGCGGGGCCGACCATGAAGCCGGGCGTGTCGACCAGGCTCACCAGCGGCAGGCCGTGGGCGTTGCACAGCTGCATGAAGCGGGACGCCTTGTCGGCCGCGTCGGCGTCGATGGCGCCGCCCAGATGCAGCGGGTTGTTGGCGAGAAGACCAACGGGGAGACCCTCGATGCGGGCCAGCGCAGTGTGGATGCCCTTGCCGAAGCCGCTGCGCAGTTCCAGCAGCGAGCCGGCGTCAGCGATGCCGGTCAGGGCGGCGCGGCTGTCGTAGACGCGCAGGCGGTTCTCCGGCACAAGGTCGCGCAAGGCCTGGTCCGGCGGCGCGGTGAAGTCCTGCACGCGGCCCTGGAAAAACGACAGATAGTGCTTCGCCGCCGCCACGGCCTGCTCTTCATCGTCGACCAGGATGTCGATCACGCCGTTGCCATGCTGCACGGCGCTGGGCCCGATCTGCTCGGGCGTGAACAGGCCCAGGCCGCCGCCCTCGACCATGGCCGGCCCACCCATGCCGATGTTGCTGTCGCGGGTGGCGATGACCACGTCGCAGCACCCGAGCAAGGCGGCATTGCCGGCGAAACAGCGGCCGGCGGCGATGCCCACCAGTGGAACCTGGCCGTTGAGCCGCGCGAAGCTGGCGAAGGTCGTCACATGCAATCCCGCAACGACGGGCATGTCGGTGTCGCCCGGCCGGCCGCCCCCACCCTCGGCAAACAGCACGACCGGCAGCCTGTTCTGCGCAGCGATGCCCAGCAGGCGGTCGGTCTTCTGGTGGTTGCGCATGCCCTGGGTGCCAGCCAGCACGGTGGCGTCATAGGCCAGGACGACGGCCCGGCTCTTGTCGGGGCCGAACAGCGCGCCGTTGATGCCGGCGATGCCGGTGACCATGCCGTCGGCCGGCGTGTTGCGCTGCAGGTCGTCTTCGCTGCGGCGGCTGCGCTGGGCGGCGACGGCCAGCGCGCCGTACTCGCTGAAGGAGCCGGCGTCGCACAGGTCGGCGATGTTCTCGCGCGCCGTGCGCTGGCCGCGTGCATGGCGTCTGGCAATCGCTTCGGGCCGCGCCGCATCCAGCGTGAGGGCATGGCGCTCGCGCACCCGCTGCAGGTCGGCGCGCGCACCGCTGGCATCGGTCGTTGCGGCCGTTGTGAGGGTCGAATCTGCCTGCGGGCCCCGATTTTCCTCCCTTGACTGCTCTGAAATCAGGAGCAAGTCGCCTTCGTTGACGGCTTCGCCGGCGCCGAACAGCAGTTCGCGCACGCGCAGCGGCGCCGGCGCGCGGACCTCATGCTCCATCTTCATCGCCTCCAGAACGAGCAACAGGTCGCCGGCCTGCACCGTGTCGCCGGGCGCGACCAGCCATTGCACGATGCTGGCCTGCACGGGGGAGCGGAGTTCGGTCATGCGGGCGATTGTGGGACAGGGCCGCGCGGCGCGCGCGTCAAGCGCGTGACAAGCCCATGCCTTGGGCGAGGGCCCTGCCCAGGGAGAATCGACTGAGGCTCAGTTCCAGGCCAGGGCCAGCCAGCCGCACAGGGCGGCGCCGACCAGGTACATCGCCCAGGTCTGCGGCACGGCATAGGGGTAGAGCATCAGCGCCAAGCCCAGCCACTTGGGCGTGGCGCGCTGGCTGCGCTTGCCATGGCGCCAGGCCACCCAACCCACCAGGCCGAACAGCAGCGCGCCAAAAATGTAGGTGGGGCTGGGCAGGGAGAAACCGGCCGATTGCAGTTGGCGAAGGGCGTCCATGCCCACAGTCTAGTGGCGCACGCCCTCACGCGAGCCAGCGCTCGCGGTGCGCGGCGACGAAGGCATCGTCCACCAGGTGCGGGTACTCGCTGCTCACCCGTGTCAGCGCCTCGGCCTGGCCGGGGCTCAGGCCCGCCTTGGGGTCCAGGCACCAGATGCCTTCGAGCAGGCCCTGGCGCCGCAGCACCTCATGGCAACCGGCGATGCAGCCGTGGAAGTCATGCGCCACGTCGAACAGGGCGGCATTGCAGTCGGTCACCTGGGCATCCATGGCCAGCAGCTCGGAGGCGATGCTGTCGTCCTCGATGGCGGCGTGGATCATTTCCAGCAGGAGCACGGCGCGCTCGGTCCAGACGCTCCAGTGGCCCAGCAGCCCGCCGCGGATGCGCACCGTCAGCGGCCGGCCATCGCGCACGAAGGTCAAGGGCGTCAGCAGGTCCAGCACGATATGGTCGTCGTTGCCGGTGTAGAGCGAGACCCGCTGTTCCGCCCGCGCCGCCACGACGCCGCGGACCACGTCCAGCGCGCGGTAGCGGTCCTGGGACGCCATCCTGATCGCCACCACATTGGGGATGGCGGCAAAGCGCTGCCAGAACGAGGCCGACAGCTGGATGCCGCCGTCGGCCGGCCGCAGGCAGGAGCCGACCACCGGCATCACTTCGGCGACGGCCCCGCAGTGGGCAATGAGCGCGTCCTCGCTCGCGCCCTTCATGGCTGTGAGGCTCAGCAGGCCGGCGTGATAACCCATGCCGCGGGCGATGCCGGCTTCGCGCACCGCCTGCTGCGTGCGGCCGGCCAGCCCTGCCACCATGAACAGCGGCCGGCGTCCGCCGATCGGCTCCCAGTCCTGCGCCGTGCGCATGGCCAGCTCCAGCACCGGCGCGTAGAGGCCGACATCACGGATGGCGAGCTGGGTGGAGGGTACGCCCGCCGCCACGCCGCCGGCGCCGGCGTCCAGGTAGTAGCGCGTCATGGCGCGCTGGCGCCGCGCGTCGAGCTTGCGGCTGGCGTCCAGCGCCAGCAGATGGGCGGGGATGGCCGCGCCGCGGCGCAGCACCTTGAGGGAGTCGGCAGGAATGTCAGAGATTCGCATGGATGGTGGTCTTGTCATTCCCGCGTGAGGAGCGGTAGCGGATGTGGGAATCCAGGGCGTAGCATGCGACTTTAACCAGCCGCCACAATCACTGCCAGTGCATTCGCAGGAGCCGGACAGAACATGAGAACCGTCAGCCTCATCGGCGCACCCACCGACGTCGGCGCCAGCGTGCGAGGTGCCGGCATGGGCCCGGATGCATTGCGTGTGGCCGGTCTGGTGGAGGCGCTGCATGCGCACCGCTTCGAGGTCATCGACCGCGGCAACCTGGCCGGTCCGCCCACGCCCTGGACGCCGCCGCAGCAGGGCTTGCGCCATCTGCCGGAAGTCATCGCCTGGAACCGTTTGGTGTTCGACGCGGTGGCCGAGGCGCTGTCGCAGGGCCGGACACCGCTGCTCATGGGCGGTGACCACTGCCTGGCGATCGGCTCGATCAGCGCCGTGGCGCGCCACTGCCGCCAGCAGCGCAAAAAACTGCGTGTGGTCTGGCTGGACGCCCACACCGACGTCAACACCGAGACCATCAGCCCCAGCGGCAATGTGCACGGCATGCCGGTGTCCTGCCTGCTGGGCCACGGACCGGCGGCCCTGGTGGGCTGGAGCGGCGAGCGCGCGGCGCTGGGCGCCGACGACATCGACTTCATCGGCATCCGCAGCGTCGACGCCGACGAGAAAGAGGCGATTGCCCGCCTGGGCCTGCAGGTCTACGACATGCGCCACATCGACGAGCATGGCATGCGCAACACCATGACCGAGGCTCTGCATGACGTCGACGAAGACACGCACCTGCACGTGAGTTTCGACCTGGACTGCCTGGACCCGGCGGACGCGCCCGGTGTGGGCACGGGTGTGCGCGGCGGGCCGACCTACCGCGAGATGCAACTGTGCATGGAGATGATCGCCGATACCGGCCGCCTGGCCTCGCTGGATGTGGTGGAGATCAACCCGGCGCTGGACGTGCGCAACCGCACGGCCGAACTGGCGGTGGAGTTCGTCCAGAGCCTGTTCGGCAAGTCGACGCTGGCGCGTTAGGGTTCGCTGTCGTCGCCTGCAAGGTCGTCGGCGCTGCCCAGGTCGCTGCCTTCGTCGCCGTCCAGCCGCGCCACATGGTCCGGCAGGATGTCGGCACTGCGGCCGTCGTCGCGGGCGTCGACCGAGGCCCGCTCACCCGTGCCGTGGCGGTCGCTGTCGCTGTCCAGTTGGCCGTCGCCCAGTTCGCCCATGGCGTCGCTGCCGCTGTCGGAGCTGTCGCTGGGTCCGAGGGCGCCGGTGGTCTTGCCGCTGGGGTGGATGGCGGCGCGTTCGCCGCCCAGGATGCTGCTCAATGCCATGGAATCTCCTGTGGTTGTAGGCAGTCTGGGCGCGCAGCGGCGGCGGGTGCGTCGGAAGGCCGGTGGCCTACGTGTCGGACTGCGCCTGCGCGGCGCTGGTATCGTAGACCCCTCATTTGGAGGACGCACGAGCGTCGAAAACATGGGTGAAGACAGCACCGGACCGAGCAGCCAGCAGCAATACAGCGCCGCCTTCGACCAGGCGGCCGTCGGCATGGTGCTGATGGACCGCAACTCCCATCCGCTGCGGGTCAACCGCGCCGCCGCCGTCATGCTGGGCTACCTGCCCGAAGAACTGATCGGCCCGGTCCCGCCCCTGGTGAGCGACCCGGAGAACCGGGCGAAGGACATCGCCCTGCGCGCCGAGATGCTGGCCGGGACGCGCAACGCCTACCAGCGCGAGAAGGCCCTGGTGCACCGTGATGGTCACACGGTCTGGACGCTGCAGACCTGCACCCTGGCGCGCGACGGCGACGGCAAGCCGGTGCAGTTCATCCTGCAGGTGCAGGACATCACCGAAAGCAAGGCGCGCGAGGACGCCTTGCGCGTCAGCGAGGAGCACTTCCGCGCTAATTTCGAGCAGGCGCCACTGGGCATCGCCCACCTGTCCAAGGACGGCCGGACGTTGCGCGCCAACCAGCGGATGTGCGACATGCTGGGCTACACGCGGGAGGAAATCTACCTGCAGGACGCGCACGGCGTGGTGGGCGAGGAGGGCCAGCGCAGCCGCGAGCAGCTCCAGTCCCTGTTGCGCGGCGAAGCCCAGTCCTATACCGCCGAGCGCTTTTTCACCCGCAAGGATGGAACGCGCATCCCCGCGCGAGTCTCGGTGTCGCTGGTGCGCAACGCCGACGAGGAGCCCTACTTCATTTCCGTGTCGGAGGACATCAGCCAGCAGCTGGCTGACCAACGCCGCATCCGCGAGCAGGCCCAGATGCTGGACCAGGCCAGCGACGCCATCGTGCTGCACAGCCTGGACAGGCGCATCCGCTACTGGAACCAGGGTGCCGAGCGCCTGTTCGGCTTCAGCGCCGCTCAGGCGCTCGACCAGTTCTTTGCAGAGCTGACGCAGATGAGTGAGGCCTTCACCGGCGCCCATCACGAGGAGCTGCTGGCCACCGGTCACCTGGTGACGTCCACGCGCTGCCGCTCGGCTGCCGGCAAGCTGCTGGACATCGACCGCCGCCTGACCCTGATCCGCGACGAGCAGGGCCAGCCCTCGGCCGTGCTCTCGGTCAACACCGACGTGACGCAGCGCCGCGCTGCCGAGCGCGAGGTCCTGCTCCTCAATAGCGTGCTGGAGCGCCGTGTGCGCCTGCGTACCGAGAAGCTGGAGGAGAGCAATGCGGAGCTGCGCACCTTCGCCTACTCGCTGGCGCACGACCTGCGCGCGCCGCTGGGCTCGATCGACGGTTTCAGCCGCCAGCTGGAACGCAGACTGGAGGGGCAGCTCGATACCCAGGGCCTGCACTACATGGAACGGGTGCGCGCCGGCGTCAAGCTGATGTCCGACCTGACCGACGCCCTGTTGTCGCTGGCCAATCTGTCGCAGGCCGAGGTGCTGTGCCAGAGCGTG
This sequence comes from uncultured Ramlibacter sp., assembly GCF_936925435.1. Taxonomy (GTDB): domain Bacteria; phylum Pseudomonadota; class Gammaproteobacteria; order Burkholderiales; family Burkholderiaceae_C; genus Ramlibacter. The sequence goes on from NZ_CAKZHQ010000047.1 coordinate 88,617, forward strand.
GACCTGTCGGCGCTGGCGCGGGCCTGGGAGCACCGCATGCGCGGCGAGCATCCGGAGCGCGAGATCAGCGTGAGCATTGCCGACACGCCGCGGGTGGTGGGCGACGTGCGCCTGCTGGCCGACCTGCTTGAGCAGTTGCTGGACAACGCCTGGAAGTTCACTTCCAGGCGCGAGGGCGCCTGCATCGAATTGGGCGTCGAGGAGGCCGGCGGCGCCGTGCCGGTGTTCTTCGTGCGCGACAACGGCGTCGGCTTTGACAGCGCCTATGCCAGCAAGCTGTTCGTGCCTTTCCAGCGCCTGCATTCGATGCACGAATTCGACGGCACCGGGATCGGCCTGGCGATCGTGCGCAAGATCGCGCTGCTGCACGGCGGCCAGGTCTGGGGCGAATCCGGTCCCGGCGGCGGCGCGGTGTTCCGCTTCACCCTCAACGAGAGCGAGGCCGGCTGATGTCCCTGGCCCCGGAATTCCGCACCATCGAAAGCATGGTCCGCGGCCATGCGCTGGCGCGCCCGCGCGATGCCGCACTGCGCCAGGGTGCGCGCCGCCTGGACTGGGGCGCGCTGGACGCGCTGATGGACCGCGTGGCCGCCGCCTTGCAGCGCGACGGCGTGGCGCCGGGCCAGGCCATTGCCATCTGCGCTGCCAACTCCATCGAGTACGCGGCGCTGTTCCTGGGCGCGCTGCGCGCCGGCGTGGTGGTTGCGCCGCTGCAGACCGGCTCGCTGCCGGTCCAGCTGGCCGGCATGGTGGCAGACTGCGGCGCCCGCCACTTCTTTGTCGATGCCGCTGTGCCGGCCTTCGATACCCCGGATGCGCGTCGCATCGCGCTGGACGGCCTGGCGCAGGCGCAGCCACTGCAGAACTGGCTGGCGAGCGAAGGCAGCCGGCCGCTGCCGGTGCAGGCCGAGCCCGAGTGGCCGTTCAACATCATCTATTCCTCGGGCACCACCGGCACGCCCAAGGGCATTGTCCAGCCGCACGGCATGCGCTGGGCCCACGTGGCGCGGGCCGAGAGCTACGGCTACAACGCGCAATCGGTGACCCTGATCGCCACCTCGCTGTGCTCCAACACCACCCTGGTGTGCTTTTTCCCCACCGTTGCGCGGGGCGGTTGCGCCGTGCTGGCGCCGCCGAAGTTCGACGCCGCGACCTATCTGGCGCTGGCGCAGGAGGTGCGCGCCACCCACACCATGCTGGTGCCGGTGCAGTACCAGCGCATCATGGCGCTGCCCGATTTCGGCCGCCACGACCTGTCGTCCTTCCACATGAAGTTCTGCACCAGCGCGCCCTTCCTGGCGCCGCTCAAGGCCGATGTGCTGGCGCGCTGGCCGGGCGGCCTGGTGGAGTTCTACGGCATGACCGAGGGCGGCGGCACCTGCATCCTGGAGGCCCACAACTTCCCGGACAAGCTGAACACGGTGGGGCGGCCGGCCGAAGGCCATGACATCCGGCTGATCGATGAGGACGGCAAGCAGGTGGCGACCGGCGAGACCGGCGAGCTGGTCGGCCACTCGGGTGCGATGATGAGCCGCTACCACGGCCAGCCGGCCAAAACCCGCGAGGCCGAATGGTACGACGGCCAGGGCAAGCGCTTCATCCGCACCGGCGACGTCGGCTGCTTCGACGCCGACGGATTCCTCACGCTGATGGACCGGCGCAAGGACATGGTGATTTCCGGCGGCTTCAACATCTACCCCAGCGACATCGAAGCCGTGCTGCGCGGCCACCCCGGCGTGGCCGACGCTGCGGTGGTGGGCGTGCCGTCCACGGAATGGGGCGAGACCCCGGTGGCCTTCGTCGTGCCCGCGCCCGGTGCGCCCCAGCCCGAGGAAATCCGCAGCTGGGCCAACGCGCAACTGGGCAAGACCCAGCGCCTGTCGGACCTGCGCTATGCCGCCGAGCTGCCGCGCAGCGACATCGGCAAGGTGCTCAAGCGGCAGTTGCGCGAGAGCTACGGGGCGGCCTGAAGCAGGCGGCGGCGCGCGTCTTCGGCACGGGCGTCGTCGATCTCGCGCAGCACGCCGCTCAGGTCCACCGAACCGGCCGGACGCTCGAAACGCCCGGTCAATGGCGTCTCGGTGCTGAGCATGCCGCGCTGGTACAGGTCCCACATCTCGGCGCCGTATTCGGTGGCCATGAGTTGCGGCGCGAACTGGCCGAAAAAGCCGCGCAGGTTGGCCACGTCGCGCAGCAGCATGCGCTGCGCATGGTTGTTGCCGGCGGCGTCCACCGCCTGGGGCAGGTCGATGATGACCGGCCCGTCCTGCGCCAGCAGGATGTTGAATTCCGACAGGTCGCCATGGACCACGCCGGCGCACAGCATGCGCACCACTTCGGCCAACAGGCTGGCGTGGTGGGCGAGGGCTTCCTCGGACGTGAAAGGCACGTCGTTCAGGCGCGGCGCGGCGTCGCCGTGCGCGTCGGTCACCAGCTCCATCAGCAGCACGCCCTCGTGGAAGTTGTAGGGCTGGGGCACGCGCACACCGGCCGCCGCCAGGCGGTACAGCGCATCGACTTCCGCGCTCTGCCAGGCTGCTTCCTGCGCCTGGCGGCCGAACTTCGTGCCCTTGGCCATGGCGCGGGCCTGGCGGGTGTTCTTGACGCGCCGGTTCTCGGTGTAGTCCACCGCCTGGCGGAAGCTGCGCTGCGTGGCCTCCTTGTAGATCTTGGCGCAGCGCGTCTCTTCGCCGCAGCGCACCACGTAGACCATGGCTTCCTTGCCGCTCATCAACTGGCGCACCACCGTGTCGATCAGGCCTTCTTCGATCAGGGACTGCAGGCGCGGTGGTGCTTTCATCGGGACATTTTGCATCGAGATGCCTGCCGCCCCGGATAATGGGCGCATGAGCACCGATCCCCAAGTGAGTAACAACAGCAGCGAACACCGCTACGAGATCACCGTGGCCGGCGCCCTGGCCGGCTTCGCCCAGTACCGTCTGGAGGGCGAGGCCGTCGTGTTTTTCCACACCGAGATCGGCGCCGCCTTCGAGGGCCAGGGCCTGGCCTCCAAGCTGGCCCGCTTCGCGCTGGACGATGCGCGTGCGCAAGGCCTGCACGTGGTCCCCGAGTGCGAGTTCTTCGCCGGCTACATCCGCAAGAAGGCCGAGTACCAGGATCTGGTGCGGGCCGAGGACCGCGCCAGGTTCAAGATCTGACAGTCACAGCCCGAAGGCCTGGCGCAGCGCCGCGCAGAACTGCGGCGTTCCGCTCAAGGTGAGGCTGAGCGTGGTGCGCGGCGCGGCGGCAGCGCCTGCTTGTGTGTGCAGCTGGCCGGCCTGCGCGTCGTAGCGCACTTCCAGCGCGGTGGCCACTTCCTGCACGCCCTGCAGCTCGCAATCCCAGTCGCCGCCCTCGTCCAGCGGCGCCGGGCCGCTGGGGAACTCGCCTTGCGCCCACTGCAGCACTTGCAATACCTCGGCCTGCAGCGCCGCCAGCTGCGCCGGCGCAGCGCTGGCCATGGCATCGAAGCTGCCGTGGCCGTCGGCGTCTTCGCTGTAGTCGAAATCGAGATACTGCAGTGGCATGGAGATTCCGCGTCCTGCGCACATCCGTTGCGCGTGAAGAATCAGTCGCGCGTCAAGAACATCAGTCGCGCGTCACGCGGACCAGCTCCTCGCGGGTGGTGACGCCTTCTCGCACCAGGCGCTCGCCGTCGTCGCGCATCAGGGTCATGCCGCTGGCCAGCGCCGTCTCGCGGATCTGCGACTCGGCGGCGCGGCTGTGGATCTGGGCGCGGATGGCGTCGTTGGCCACCATCAGCTCGAAGATGCCGGTGCGGCCCTGGTAGCCGCTGGGATCGGTGGCGCTGCGCTTGCGCACCAGGCGCTGGGCCAGCACGCCCAGCAGCGAGGACGACAGCAGGAAGGGCTCGACGCCCATGTCGATCAGCCGGTTCACCGCGCTGGCGGCGTCATTGGTATGCAGCGTGGCCAGCACCAGGTGGCCGGTCAGTGAGGCCTGGATGGCGATCTGCGCGGTCTCGTAGTCGCGGATCTCGCCGATCATGATGACATCGGGGTCCTGGCGCAGGATGGCACGCAAGGCCTTGGCGAAATCCAGGTCGATCTTGGCGTTGACCTGGGTTTGGCCGACACCGGGCAGCTCGTACTCGATCGGGTCTTCCACCGTCATGATGTTGCTGGCGCCGGCGTCCAGCCGCGACAGCGCCGCATACAGCGTGGTGGTCTTGCCTGAGCCGGTCGGGCCGGTCACCAGGATGATGCCGTGCGGCTGGCCGATCAGGCCCAGGAAGCGGCGCAGCGTCTCGCCGCCCATGCCCACCGACTCCAGGCTGAGCTTGCTCTCGCTCTTGTCCAGCAGGCGCAGCACGGCGCGCTCGCCGTGCGCGCTGGGCAGGGTGGACACGCGCACGTCGACGGCGCGGGTGCCGATGCGCAGCGAGATGCGGCCGTCCTGCGGCAGGCGCTTTTCGGCGATGTCCAGTTCGGCCATGATCTTCAGGCGCGAGATCAGCGCCGCATGCAGCGCGCGGTTGGGCTGCACCACCTCGCGCAGCGTGCCGTCGACGCGAAAGCGCACGCTGGAGTGCCGCTCGTAGGGCTCGATGTGGATGTCGCTGGCGCCGTCGCGCGCGGCCTGCGTCAGCAGGGCATTGAGCATGCGGATGATGGGCGCGTCGTCGCTGGCCTCCAGCAGGTCTTCCACCGCCGGCAGCTCCTGCATCATGCGTGACAGGTCGGCGTCGTTCTGCACCTCGCTGACCACGGTGGCGGCGCTCGATTCACCCTGGGCGTAGGCCGTGCTGATGCGCTGGGCCAGGGCCTGCGCGTCCAGCTGCTGCACAGCGCGCACCGGGTGCTTGCGCAGCACCTCACCCCAGGCGCCGGGCGCCGGCGGGCCGGCATGCCACAGGGTCAGGCCCTGGCCGTCGTCCTCCAGCAGCAGCTGGCTGCTGCGCGCGAAGGCATAGGGCAGCGGGTAGCGGGCCACGGCTTACCTGGACGCGGGAGCGCTGGACGGCGCCGGCGCGGCCGCGGGCGCATTGAAACGCGGAATCGGGACCAGCGGCGGCAACACCGGCGCGGAATTGACCGGCACCAGCACGCTGGGCACGGGCTGGGCCGCGCCCTGGTGGTTGCGCATCATGTCGTAGCGGTCCAGCGAGAGGGCGTCGCTGGCCGCCGCATCGCGCACCACCACCGGCCGCAGGAAGACCATCAGGTTGGTCTTCTTGCGGCTGCGGGTCTCGGTCTTGAACAGATTGCCGAACACCGGCACATCGCCAACCCCGGGAATTTTCTCCTGCCCGCTGCCGTATTCGTCCTGCAGCAGGCCGCCCAGCACCACGATGGCGCCATCCTCGACCAGCACGTTGGACTCGATCGAGCGCTTGTTGGTGACCAGGCCGGTGGAGGAGTTGATCGAGGAGGGCAGCACCGAGGAGACCTCCTGGAAGATCTGCATGCGCACCGTGCCGTTCTCGCTGATCTGCGGCTTGACGCGCAGGGTCAGGCCCACGTCCTTGCGCTCGATGGTCTGGAAGGGGTTGACGCTGCCGTTGTTGCCGCTGTTGGCGTTGGTGTACTGGCCGGTGATGAAGGGCACGTTCTGGCCGATCACGATTTTGGCTTCCTCATTGTCCAGCGTCAGCAGGTTGGGCGTGGACAGCACGTTGCCCTCGGCGTTGGTCTCCAGGAAGCGCGCCAGCGCGGCCAGCACGTAGTTGCCGTTGGCATTGCGCACCAGGCCGAAGTTGAAACCGGTGGCCGGTGTGGCCGCGCCGGTGGCAACGCCCTTTTGCAGGTCGATGATGTTGGTGCCGCCTATGCTGAAGTTCGTGCCCAGCACGCCCAGCACGCTGCTGGTGGCTGCGCCCAGCACGTTCTGCCACTGGATGCCGAACTCGGCGGCCTTGTCGGCGTTGACCTCGGCGATCAGGCTTTCGACAAAGACCTGGGCGCGGCGCGCGTCCAGCCGGTCGATCACCGCGCGCAATTGGCGGTACTGCGGCTCGGGCGCGGTGATGATCAGCGAGTTGGTTGCCGGGTCGGCCTGGATCTGGCCGCCGGTGGACGGCTGGGCCGCGCCCTGCAGGGCAGCCGTGGCGGGGTTGCTGGCCGCGGCCGTGGCGTTGGCGCCGCCGATGCCAGCCGGCGCGATCGCGCCGGTGCCGGCGCCTGCGCCACCCGTGCTGGACATGCCGGCCATGGCCGCGCGCAGCGTCACGGCCAGCCGTGTCGCTTCTGCGTTCTTCAGGTAGACCACATAGATGTTGCCGCTGGGGTTCTGCGAGCCCGGCTGGTCCAGGCGTTCCACCAGCGATCGCACCAGGTTCATGCGGGCGGCGTTGGCGGCGCGCACCACCAGGGTGTTGCTGCGCGGCTCGGCGATGACCGTGGTGCGAAACGATGTGTCGCTCTGGCCCTGGCCGGCAGCGGCTGCCGGGGCGCCGCTGGCGCTGCCGCCGCCGGTCTCGGCCAGCCGCTGGACCACCGGCGCCAGGTCGGAGGCCAGCGCATGGCGCAGCGGGATCACCTCGACGTCGGTGGCGTTGGAGACGTCCAGCGCCGAGATGATGCGGCCGATGCGCTGCAGGTTGTCGGCGTAGTCGGTGATCACCAGCGAGTTGTTGCCGGGATTGACGTTGATGGTGTTGTTGGGGCTGATCAGCGGCCGCAGGATAGGCACCAGGTTGTTGGCCGTCTCATGGTTGAGCCGGAAGATCTGGGTGACGATCTGGCTGCCGCCCGGACCGGCCGGGCCGACGCTGACCGTGCCGCCCTGCAGCTTGGCGTCGGCTTCGGGCACGACCTTGTACAGGCCGCCGGACTCGACCACGGTGTAGCCCGACAGGCGCAGCGCGGCCAGGAACTGGTTGAAGGCGGCCTGCGGCGGCACCGGCCGGTCGGTCGCCAGGTTGATCGTGCCCTTGACCCGCGGGTCGACCACGATGGAGCGGCCGGTGATCACGGCCATGGTGCGGGCCACCGCCTCGATCTCGGCGTTGACGAAGTTCAGGGTGATCGGCTCGTTCGCGCGTTGGGCGTGCCCAATGCCTGGAGCCCCCGCCAATACTGCGCATGTTGCTATTGAAAGAGTAGCAAACCGGAACCGCTTCATGCAACTAGCCTATGGTGATGAGGGAGCGTGCGCCGTTGCGCCGCCCGATGATGTTCAGGAGATTGGCCAGGGCCGCCTCGTGCTCGGGCGCGGCGCTGGCCTCGCCGTTGAAGCGCAGGCGCGAGCCCACCCACTGGCCGCTGCCCGACAGCCGCAGGCTCCCTTCCAGGGTGCCGAGCTGGAGCGTGGGGCTGGCGCCTCCGACAAGCGTGATGCTGTAGCTGCCCATGGGCCTCAATGTGGACAGGCGCGACGACAGCCGCTGCGCCTGGAGTTCGGCCCGCCCGGCAATGCGGGTCCTGCCTTCGATCCATTCTACTGAAAGGCCCTGCGTGGCCAGCTGCAGGTCGCCTTCGATTTGCAAGGTGTTCCAGGGCGTGCCCAGGCCGGCCAGCAGGGCCGCTGGCCACTGCGAGCGCGCATCGGCGACCTGCAGCGCCAGGCCGCCCCAGCGCGCCCGGACCTGCAGTGCCATCGCTTGCGGCGTGCAGCAGGCGCTGGACAGCGCCAGGTCGGCGCCGCCCCAGGCCGGGCGCAGCTGCCAGTCCAGGCGCGAGGGCAGGGCGATGGCGGCGCTGCTGCCCTGGCCGCCGGCCAGCAGCAGCTGCGCCGAGCCGTTCCACACCGTGCCGCGGGCATCGTGCAGCAGCACATGGCCGCCGCTGGCGCGCACCAGGGCGCCGGCCAGCCACTGCGCCGGCGCGAACAGCAGCACAGCGGCCGCCAGGCCCAGCGCGGCGCCGGCCAGGGCCCAGGGCCATTGGGAGGGGATGCTGCTGCGGGCCACGTCGGCGGGCGGTGCCGGCTCAGCGCGCCGACGGCAGGTTCAGCACCACGGTGCCGTCCCACTGGCCGGCGGCGTTGCGGGTGAGCCGGGTTTCGGCCGGCAGGGCGCGGGCGTTGGCGCGGGCCTGCGCCAGCCACTGCGCCAGCGCGCCGGGCGCGGTGCCGGCCAGCGTCAGCGTGACGCGGTCGCCGTTGACGGCGATGCGTGCGCTGGTGCCCAGGGCCTGCTTGACCGAGGTCTCCAGCAGGTGCAGGGCTTCGTCGTAACCGAGCCGGGGCTGGGCCTGCAGCTGGCGGGCCAGGGCCTGCTGGCCCAGCATGTGCTGCAGCTGGGTGTCCAGCGTGCGGTGCTGGGCCGGCGCGCTGCGCAGCGTCGCCAGTGCCGGCGCCAGCGCGACCCACCACAGCAGGCTGGCGCCGACCAGCGCGGCGGCGCCGGCCACCAGGGTCTTCTCGCGCGGCGCCAGCTGCTGCCAGCGTGCGCGCAGGATGTCCATCGCTTTCATGGCGCGGCCTCCGGCGTGATGACCAGCACGTCGCCGCGCAGCGTTGCCGCATAGCCCTGGCCTTTGAGGCTGGTCAGCAGGGGCCGGGCCGCGTCGGCTGTGGCCACCACGCCTCTGGCGCGCAGCTCGGTGCCGGTGAACTCCAGGCCGGTGACGGCTTGCTGCGGCGCGGCGGCGGCCAGCGCGCCCAGCATGGTCTCCAGGTCGCGGCCGGAGGCGGCGCCGGCGGCCTGGCGCAGCAGTGCCATTTCCTTGTCCATCTGCACCAGTGGCGCGACCACGGTCTTGATCTGCGGAAAGGTCTGGGTCAGCGTGGTCTCGATGGCCACCCGCTTGGACTCCAGCGCGGCGCGTTCCTTCCAGGCCCAGACGTTCAGGCCCAGCAGATGCACGGCCGCCAGCAGCGCGGCGCCCCAGCGCACGGCGCGCCACTGGGGCGCGCGCAACAGGCCGGCCCAACCGGCGGCCAGCTTGCGGGCGGTGCGGTTGCGGCCCGAGCTGGCGAACTCCAGCTGCGCCAGGTCCCAGGAGGTCTGCGCGGCCTGCAGCCAACGCTCGGGGGCTTGCTGCAACACCAGCTTGCGCTGCAACAGCTGCTCGGCCTGGGCGGCGACGGCCGGCTCGGAGCGGACCTCCAGTTCGGGCGGCAGCGCGGGCAGCAGCGCCAGCGAAGCCGCCGACAGCGGCAGCGCCAGCACACCCTGCGGCCCGGCGGCGGCCAGCCAGGCGTCGTCGGCCTCGCCCAGCGCATGCAGGCTGGCTTCCTCCTGCGGCGTGAACTCGGGAACGATGCGCGAGGCCGGGCGCTGCGCCGCTTCCAGCGCCTGCACCCAGCTGCGCAGCCAGGCGCGGTCGCACACCGCGACCCAGCACGGCGCGCCGGGGCGCGGCTGCGGCTGCAGCGCGAAGTGCAGGGCCTCGGGTTCGTCCAGCAGGCGTTCTTCCAGCAGCCCCTCGAGCACCGCGCGCAGGCGGGCCGAGCCGGGCCCGACGCCGCGGGGCAACTCGACCTGGTGCCAGGACAGGGCGCCGGCCGGCACCACGGCCACGACCTCGGCGCCGGCGCCCGTGGGCTGCGGCAGCAGGGCGGCCGGCAGGCTGGCGCGCGCGCCGGGGCTGCGGCCGTCGGGGCTGAGCACATGGTCGAACTCGGGCTGGGCGGGGGCCGGCTGGCGGGCAAGCAGGACGACGAGGGTGCTCATGGATGCGGCGATTGTAGGGAGGGCGTGTGTCGCCGCTCAGCGCATGGGTGGCGCCGCCACCAGGGCGCTGGCGTCGGCGACGCCGCGCTGGCGCTGCAAGGTCGTCACATTCATGTTGGTGCGTTGCACCAGCGAGCGCTCTTCCACCATCACCTGGTCCAGCCTCAGCCGCCCGATCACCTCAAAATAGCCCGAGGCCACGCTCACGGCGTCCGTGGTGAAGGCCTGCTCATGGCCGGCGAACAGGCGGCTAGCGTCGGCGAGGCTGCGAAACGGCTGGCTGCCGCGGTGCGCCACCAGGGCCTGGGCGTCGGCCAGGCTCAGGCCGTCGATGGCGGCATGGATCACCTGGGCGCTGGCGGTGTTGAGGTTGACCGGCGTGCGCGTCGGCAGCACCGTGATGTAGGGCTGCAGCACCGCCACGGTGGGCGCCGGCAGGCCCAGCCAGACCAGCTGCCCGACCTGTTGCGGCAGCAGCGGCGCCTGACTGCCCGAACGGTTGTCCGCGCTGGTGTCGAGCGCGAACCGCAGGCTCTCGGCCAGCCGGGTGAGCTGGGCCTGCGGCAGCGACAGCTGCTCGAACAGGCGTTGGAAACTGCGCAAGCCGGCCTCGGAAACACGGTTGCCGTCGACCAGGTTGCGGACGTTGAGCAGGGACTGCTGGTCGATGATCTGGCCCGACAGGAAGGCATTGTCCGAGTCGGACTCGCTGCTGCTGGCATTGCGGTCGGCCGCCAGGAAGGTCGACAGGCGGGCTTCCTCCAGCGGCACGGCCCAGGGCTCGGCCAGGTGGTCACCGGCCGTGCGCCCGTCCTCGCGCAGGATCAGGCGGGCCCAGTCGAGCGCGCCGGTCAGCACCCAGGAGGCCTGGATGCGCGAGCGCTCCGCCGCCTCCACCTCCACGGCGCGCCACTGTTGCCACATGGCGGCGGCGGCAAAGGTGGCGACAAGGGTCACCGTCAGCATGGCCATCAGGATGGCCGCGCCGCGCTGGCCGCGCTGGCGCCGGCGCACTGTCATGACTTGCCCCCGCCGATGGTGGGCCGCACCCAGTCGCGCACCAGGGTGCCGGCCAGCGCCTGGCCCGGCGGCAGCGTGAGAACGACGCGCACGCCATCGGGCACCACAGCCACGCCGCCCGGGCTGGCGGCGCCCGCCGCGCCACTGGCGTCGCTGGACAAAGGGTTGGTCCAGGCGTCGCTGCGGTAGTAGAAGATCTGCCAGTTGTCCAGCGGCGTGATGCTCACCTCGTTGCTGCGTTCGGCGTCGCCCGGGTTTTGCGACCAGATGTCGGCCTTCTGCCAGGCCTCGCTGAGCTGGCCGCGGCTGGTCAGCGGCGGTGACTGCCAGCGCAGCCAGCTGCCGGCGCGGCGCGTCCAGGCCACCACCAGCACGCCATCGCCGGCGCCGGCCGTGCCGCGGCGCGTCAGGCGCAGCACGCGGCCGTTCCAGTCGATCGCGTTGGCTTGCGGCAACTGCTGCAGCGCATCGAGGTCGGCGCCCCACTGCGCCAGCCCGGTCTGCAGCGTCAGCACCTCGTCGGCGCGCGCCTGCGTGCTGGCCTGGGCCCGCGTCATGCCGTCGAGCCCGCGCCAGCTCAGGACGGCGAGCATGGACATGGCGAACAGCGCCACCAGCAGTTCCACCAGGGTGAAGCCGCGCTGCCGGGCGCCGCTGGGCCGCCCCGAGGCGCACGAGCCCCCTCGGGGGGCAGCGCACCACGCGCAGCGGGAAGCGTGGGGGCACTGTTTCTTCATCAGAACTTCCCCACGATGGTCGACAACCTCAGCACCGGCGACGTGCCGTCGAAGACCTGGGCGTCGACACGGCGGAAACTCGGATTCGGCGTCGGTGCCACGGCCACGGTGACATTGAACATCTGGCCGGCCTGCTCGCAGGGTACGCTGGTCTCGCCGACGCCGGGCATCTGCTTGGACAGGCGCACGCGCACCAGCTCGTTCTCGGCGCAGACATGGGCCAGCAGCACGCTGGACTGGCGCAAGGCGTTGTTGGTCAGGGCGGCGGTCGCCTGCAGGCCGGCGACCAGGGCGATGGCGACGATGGCCAGCGCCACCAGCACCTCGATCAGCGTGAAACCCCGTTGCCTCACGGTGCGGGCTCCGGGTTCACCGCGAACGGCCGCAGGCCGTCGGTGGCGACGCGCAGGCTGCGCCCGGGCAGGGCGCTGGAGGCCAGCTCCACCGTCTGGCGCCCGATGATGGGTTCGGGGCCCAGCACCAGCACCGCCGTGCCGAGCACCTGGGTGCTGGGTGCGAGCCAGGCCTCGGGCAGCGCCCCCTGCGGCACGCCGTCGAAACGGAAGCCTTGCGCGGTGGTGCTCCAGCGCACCGGCACGCCGCTGGTGCGCGATTGCGCACGGGCCGATTCGAGCAGGGCCGTCAGCCGCTGCGCCTCGCGCTCGAGCTGGGTGGCCGCCGAGTCACGCAGCGCGAAGCCCACGCCAGCCGAGGCAACCGCAATGATCGCCACCACCACCAGCAACTCGAGCAGGGTGAAGCCCCGTTCCCGCGAAAGGAGCGCGGGGGCCAAGCTACTGCCAGGAGCCGACGTCCGCATCCTTGCCCTCGCCGCCGCTCTGGCCATCGGCACCGAAGGACATCACGTCGATCTCGCCCTTGATGCCCGGGTTGAGGTACTGGTAGGGCCGGCCCCAGGGGTCGTTGGGCAGCTTGTCCAGGTAGGGCTTCCAGTTGGGCGGGATGGTGCCGGCAGTGGGCCGTGCGACCAGGGCCTGCAAGCCCTGCTCGGCGCCGGGATAGCGCTGGTTGTCCAGGCGGTAGAGCTTGAGGGCCTGCATCAGGTTGGCCACGTCGGTGCGCGCTGCGGTGGCACGCGCATCGTCGGCGCGGTCCAGCACATTGGGCACGATCAGCGCGGCCAGCACGCCGATGATGACCAGCACCACCATCAATTCGATCAGGGTGAAGCCGCGCTGGACGGCGCGGCGGAACTGGACGGTGAGGGACTTCATGGGTGTTGGCGGTGAGTGCAATCGCTTCCATGATAATCGCCGCATGTTGAGCAAGCTGCAGAGTCTGTGGGTCGTGCGCGGCGCAAGCTTCCTGCTGTGGGCGCTGGTCGCGGGCAGCGCCGTGTTCTGGGCGCTGCGGCTGGCGGCCAGTCCCTCGGGCGGCGCCGTCGCCGCGCCGTTGCCGCGCGCCGTGGCGCCGGCTGACGCGGCCCTGGTGGCGCGGCTGCTCGGCGCCTCTGCCCAATCTGCTGCCACGGCTGCGCCGGTGGCCAGCCTGGCCAGCCGTTTTGCTCTGGTGGGTGTGGTGGCCGGCGCGCAACGCGGCGCGGCCCTGATTGCCGTGGACGGCAAGCCGGCCCGGCCTTTCCGCGTGGGCAGCCAGATCGACGAGGGTCTGTGGCTGCTGTCGGTGCAGGGCCAGCAGGCCGCCCTGGCCGCCAGCGCCAACGGCCCCGCCGTGCTGACGCTGGAGCTGCCGGCGCTGCGCCGCCGCTAGGCCGGCACTTCCAGCACCTGCCAGGCGCCAAAGGCCGGCGCCTGCACCGGCCACTGGTGCGCGTGCTGCACGCTGCGCTGTCCCGTGATCAGCAATTGCACTGCGCGGATCACGCCGGCGTGGGTGATCCAGACGGCATCGCGGCCGGCGCGCACGCTGTCGTCGAAGGCCGCGCCCACGCGCGCCATGAACTGCGCCAGCGATTCGCCGCCGCCGGGATGGTGCTGCCAGAAGTCCGCGGTCCACTGCGCCAGCGCCGCTTCGCCGATCGCGTCCCAGCGCCGGCCCTCCCAGGCGCCGAAATCCATCTCGGCCAGCCGGGCATCGCTTTTTAAAGGTAAATCGGCCCGCAGCTCCCGTAAACATTGCGCCAGCTGCTCACATCTTTGTAGCGGCGAGGTGGCCAGCGCCAGCCCCTGCGGCAGCACTGCGGCCAGCTGGAAGGCGGCCTGTGCCGTGGCAGCTGCATCGCTTGGGAGGTCGGTGCTGCCGTAGCAGATGCCGGCTTCGACGCAGGGCGCGGCATGGCGCACCAGCCACAGCTTCATGGGCGCACCAGGACCACGGCCGCGCCCAGGTAGAAGGCGATCTCGCAGACCTGCTGGGTCGCGCCCAGGCAGTCGCCGGTGAAACCCTGCAGCCGCCGTGCGAACAGCCGCCACATCCACAGCAGGGCCAGGCCGCTGGCCAGCGCAGCGGCCGCCAGCAAGCCTGGTCCCTGCAGGTAGGCCAGTGGCGCCAGCGACGGCAGGCACCAGGCCAGGGCGACGGCCAGGGTGCGGCCGGAAATCTGCGCCACCAGCGGCTTGCTCTTGGAGCCGGCGGCGTCGCCCACGTGGGGCAGGGCCCACACCAGCAGCAGCGGCCAGAAGCGCGACAGCACATGGGCGCCCAGCAGCGCGGCCAGCACGCCGCTGGGCGAGCGCGCACCCAGCAGGGCCAGCAGGCTGACCTTGGCCAGCATGCCCAGCACCAGGGCCATGGCGCCGAAGGCGCCGATGCGCGAGTCCTTCATGATCTCCAGCGCGCGGCCGCGCTCGCTGGCGCCGCCCAGGCCGTCGGCCACGTCGGCCAGACCGTCCTCATGGAAGCCGCCTGTCAGCAGCACGGTGACGATGGTGCAGCCCACGGCCGCCACCAGCGGCGCCGAACCGCCCAGCGCCAGCGACAGCAGGGCAAAGGCCAGGCACGCGACGCTGCCCACCAGCCAGCCGACGCCGGGGAAGTGGCCGGCGCTGGCGCGCAGCAGCTGCGGGCTGAAGCCCACCCATTGCGCCAAGGCGCCGGTGACCGGAATGCGGGTGAAAAACTGGACCGCCAGCAGGTAGTGGCGCAGGAAGTTCATGCAGGGCCGCCGGCCGCTCAGGTCTGCAGGAACAGGCGGTAGACCGGGTTGTCCGTCTCTTCCACGAAGGGATAGCCCAGCGTGTCCAGGAAAGCGCCGAAGGCCTTGCTGTCGGCCTTGGGCACCTGCAGGCCCACCAGGATGCGGCCGTAGTCGGCGCCCTGGTTGCGGTAGTGGAACAAGGTGATATTCCAGTTGGGACGCATGTGCGAGAGGAACTTCATCAGCGCGCCGGGCCGCTCGGGAAAGACGAAGCGCAGCAGGCGCTCGTCTTTGGCCAGCGACGAGTGGCCGCCCACCATGTGGCGGATGTGCTCCTTGGCCAGCTCGTCGTGGGTGAGGTCGAGCGCGTCGAAGCCGTGGCGCGAGAAGTTGGCGGCGATCTTGGTCGACTCGCCCTTGCCGTGGGTGGTCAGGCCGACGAAGACATGGGCCCGGGCCGAATCGCTGATGCGGTAGTTGAACTCGGTGACGTTGCGCGGGCCGCCGGGCAGCTCGCCGATCAGGCCGCAAAAGCGCTTGAAGCTGCCGCGCTCCTCGGGGATGGTGACGGCGAACAGGGCCTCGCGTTCCTCGCCGACCTCGGCGCGCTCGGCGACGAAGCGCAGGCGATCGAAGTTCATGTTGGCGCCGCACAGGATGGCGGCGTAGGTCTGGCCCCTGGTCTTGTGCGTGGCCACGTACTGCTTGATCGCCGCCACCGCCAGCGCGCCGGCCGGTTCGACGATGCCGCGGGTGTCGACGAAGATGTCCTTGATGGCGGCGCAGACGGCGTCGGTGTCGACGGTGATGAATTCATCGACCAGGCCGCGGGCGATGCGGAAGGTCTCCTGCCCCACCAGCTTGACGGCCGTGCCGTCGGAGAACAGGCCGACGTCAGCCAGGGTGACGCGCTTTTTCGCCGCGACCGACTGGACCATGGCGTCGGAGTCGTTCATCTGCACGCCGATGACCTTGATCTCGGGTCGCACGGCCTTGATGTAGTTGGCCACGCCCGAGACCAGGCCGCCGCCGCCGATGGCCACGAAGACTGCGTCCAGCGGGCCCTGGTGCTGGCGCAGGATCTCCATGGCGATGGTGCCCTGGCCGGCGATGACATCGGGGTCGTCGAAGGGGTGGACGAAGGTCAGGCCCTGCTTTTTCTCCAGGGCCGCGGCGTGGGTGTAGGCGTCCGAATAGCTGTCGCCGTGCAGCACGACCTCGCCGCCCAGGGCCTTGACCGCCTCGATCTTGAGCTGCGGCGTGGTCACCGGCATGACGATCACCGCACGCGTGCCCAGCTTGTGCGCCGACATGGCCACGCCCTGGGCATGGTTGCCGGCCGAGGCGCAGATCACGCCCTTCTTGAGCTGGGCCGGCGTGAGCTGGGCCATCTTGTTGTAGGCGCCGCGCAGCTTGAAGCTGAAGACCGCCTGCTGGTCCTCGCGCTTGAGCAACACCTTGTTGTGCAGCCGCCGGCTGAGGTTCTTGGCCGGCTCCAGCGCCGATTCCACCGCCACGTCGTAGACGCGGGCGGTGAGGATTTTCTTGAGGTAATCCGCGGGCTTGAGCTGCTTTGTCATGAGCAAAGGATGATAAGCGCCGGCTTTCACAGCCCGCCAGGCATGAAAAAAGCCCCCCGGGCCTTGCGATCCGGGGGGCTAATCCACCAAAGGAGAAGGTGGAGGAGACAAGTGGGGCATAACAAATTCGTTATGCTGTGAAAGCAGTATAGCCCGGGATTTGTTGCATTGCAGCAAGCGCCAATGGGTGTTCCTGTGAACTATTAGCGGAATTTGTTTGCGGCAAACGCAAGTGATCAAGGACGGGATGGCAATGATGGAGTGCAAGGTCAGTTGGACAGGGGCCGCCGGCACCCGCTCGGGCATGGGATTCATTGCCGAAACCGGCAGCGGCCATGTGCTGGCGATGGACGGCGCGCCCGACGCGGCCAAGCCGGACAACGGCGGCCAGAACCTGGCACCCCGGCCGATGGAAACCGTGCTGGCCGGCACCGGCGGCTGCACCGCCTACGACGTGGTGTTGATCCTCAAGCGTGGCCGTCACGATGTTCGCGGCTGTTCGGTGCAGCTCACGTCCGAGCGCGCCGAGGCCGACCCCAAGGTCTTCACCAAGATCCACATGCACTTCACGGTGACCGGCAAGGCCATCCCCGCCAATGCGGTGGAGCGGGCCATCGCCATGAGCCACGAAAAGTACTGCTCGGCCAGCATCATGCTGGCCAAGACCGCCGAGATCACCACCAGCTTCGACCTGCTTGAGGCCTGAGCTTCTTCTAGATGTAGTGGGCCGTGGTCGTCATGACCTTGGCCGCTGAGCGCATCAGCGACCTGACCGGCGCCGGCAGCTCGATCGCGCCGGCGTCCTGCGCCTGGCGGGCATGGGCGGCTTCGTCGTCCTTCATCTGGGCGACGATGGCGCGCGAGGCGTGATCAGCCGCCGGCAGCCGCTCGAGGTGGCTTTGCAGGTGGGCTTCGACCTGGCGCTCGGTTTCCACCACGAAGCCCAGGCTGACCCGATCGCCCAGCCGGCCGGCCAGCAGGCCCAGGCCGAAGGCCCCGGCGTACCAGAGGGGATTGAGCAGCGAGGGGCGCGCGCCCAGTTCGTCGAGGCGCTCACGGGTCCAGGCCAGGTGGTCGTTCTCCTCGCGCGCCGCTTCCTCGAAGTGCTTGCGCAGCGCAGGGTCCCCGGTGGTGGCGGCCTGGGCCGTGTACAGCGCCTGGGCGCAGACCTCGCCAACGTGGTTGACCCGCATCAGGGCGCCAGCGTGGCGCCGCTGCGGCGCCGTCAGTTCGGTGGCGTCGGCGGGCAGGACCGGACAGGCGCGGCTGGCGCGAGGGCGGGCAAACAGGGTGCGCAGGGCGCTGTCGGCGGCGCCAAAGAAACGGTCCATGGTGCAAGTTTAAGGGGCTCGCACAAGCTTGCGTAAAGGGGTGCTGGCTGACGCACAAAAGTTCTCTTTTGTGGTATTTGTCCAGGCAGGTCCAGGGTGTTGCGCGGCATCCACTCAGCTGTTTGCAGATGTTGCCAGGGTGCAACGAAAGCCGCGCTTCCCGGTTAAATACTTTGCGAAACAAAGGCCGCTCTGGTGCAATAACGACAACTTCCCAAAAGGAGGTTGGCCCGGGGAACCGGCGGGAGCGCAAAAGTGCCTGCATTTTCGTGACCCCTTCGCACCGGAGCCCTATGTTTAACCTTGGAGAAACTTGCATGAAAAAGTCCCTGATTGCTCTGGCTGTTCTGGCTGCTGCCGGCGCGGCTTCTGCCCAATCTTCCGTTACGCTGTTCGGCGTTGTTGACGCGACCCTGGCCTTCGGCAAGGGCGACGGCGGCGACAAGACCCAGCTGACCAATTCCGGCTACAACAGCTCGCGTCTGGGCTTCCGTGGCACGGAAGACCTGGGTGGTGGCCTGTCCGCCTCCTTCTGGCTGGAAGCCGGCCTGAACAACGATGACGGCCAAGGCGCCGCCACCAACGCCAACAACCAGCCCACCGGTGCCGGTGCTGCTGTTGCTGGCCGTCAAGGTCTGACCTTCAATCGCCGTTCCACCGTCAGCCTGGCCGGCGGCTGGGGCGAACTGCGCCTGGGTCGTGACTACACCCCGCAATTCTGGAACCTGACCGTGTTCGATCCGTTCGGCACGAATGGCGTTGGCACTTCCGCCACCCTGAACAACACGCAACAGACTGGCGACCCGGTCACCGTTCGTGCTTCGAACAGCATCGGCTACTTCCTGCCGGGCAACCTGGGCGGCTTCTACGGCCAGGCACAGTACTACATGGGTGAAAACATCCAGGGCGGCCCGACCGAAGACGACGGCTCCGGCTTTGGTCTCCGTGGCGGTTACGCTGCTGGTCCCTTCAACGTTGCCATTGCCTACGCCAAGACGAACTTCGCTGCTGGCGACTTCGAGACGTGGAACATCGGCGGCCAGTGGGACTTCGGTGTTGCCAAGCTGATCGGTCAGTACGCATCCAACGAACTGAGCGGTGGCACGGCTCTGAACCTCGACGGCAAGGGCTGGCTCATCGGCGGCCTGATCCCGGTCGGCGCTGGCGAAATCCGCCTGTCGTACTCGGCCTACGAGACCGACGCTCGCCTGGGTGTGGCGACGACCAATCCGGAAGTCACGAAGTACGCCATCGGCTACGTGCACAACCTGTCGAAGCGCACGGCTCTGTACGCCACGTTCGCTCACCTGAGCAACGACGGCGGCGCTTCGCAAGCCCTGAACGGTGCTGTCGGCGCGGTCAACGCTTCGTCCACCGGCTACGACTTCGGCATTCGCCACAGCTTCTGATTCAACGGCTGGACCTGTGCCAGCTGAAAATGAAGAAACTTGAAAAGCCGCCTTCGGGCGGCTTTTTTCATGAAAGCCCGCTGCAGCTGTAGTAGGCTTCCATGAAATTCAACAAGAGACACACGTTGGGACCTTCATGAGCTTCGTTTGGCGCTGCGCCTTGCTGGCCGTCGCTTCCATGCTGCTGTGCGGCTGCTCGGCTCTGCCTGTGGCTGAGCCTCAGTCGGACGTCGGACGCAGTCCCTGGGCCACGCAGTCGGTGCATGCGGGCATGGAGGAGCGGGCCGGCCCGGCTGCCGGCCAATGGCAGCACTACAGGTTGCCCGGCAAAACCCCCACCGAATTCAGCTACGCGCGCAAGGATGGCCGCCACTGTATCGCCGCCATGGCCCAGTCGTCCGCCAGCATGCTGCGCAATGCCGTGCGCATCGAGCCGGCCGACCTTGGCAAGGTGCGCTTCTCGTGGAAGGTGCCCGAACTCATTGCCCAGGCCGACGGCGCGCTGCGCGATGCCGACGACTCGCCCGTGCGCATCGTGCTGGCCTTCGAGGGCAGCCGCTCCAGCTTTTCCGCCAAGGACGCCATGCTGTCCGAACTGGCGCTCGCCCTCACCGGCGAAGAGATGCCGTACGCCACCCTGATGTACGTCTGGTCCAACAAGCGGCCGGCGGGCACGGTGGTGCCCAGCCCGCGCACCGATCGCATCCGCAAGCTGGTCGTCGAGTCAGGGTCGAAGAAACTGGACCAGTGGCTGGACTACGAGCGCGACATCCGCGCCGATTTCCAGCGCGCTTTCGGCGAGGCGCCCGGCGCCCTGGTGGGCATCGCCATCATGACCGACAGCGACAACACGCGTTCCACCACCAGGGCCTGGTATGGGCCGGTGCAACTGGCGCCGGTGGTGCTTGGCAAACGCTAGTCCGGTGCCCGCTGCTGAAGGCCTGGCTGACGCATTTGCTTTAAGCCTCAAGGAAAGCCCTGTGTCGGCACGACACTTGCTCTGCTAGCATCGCCTCGCTCTTTTCCCAACTGCATGCTTGTCTTCATCCTGCGCCGTCTGGTCCAGGCCATCATCGTGATGGTCGTGGTCGCGTTCATTGCTTTCCTGCTGTTTCAGTACGTCGGTGATCCGGTGGTCTTCCTGCTGGGCCAGGACGCCCGGCCCGATCAGATCGCGCAGTTGCGCCGCGACCTTGGGCTGGACCAGCCCTTCTTCGTGCAGTTCTGGCACTTCCTGGTGAACGCCGCCCAGGGCGAATTCGGCCTGAGCCTGCGCCAGGGCGCCAAAGTCTCGCGCCTGCTGGGTGAGCGCTTCCCCGCCACCTTCGAGCTGGCCGTGGTGGCCGGCGTGCTGGCCGTGGGCATCGGCATCCCCATGGGCGTGTACACGGCGCTGCGCCGCGGCAGCATCGGCAGCCAGATGTTCATGACGGTCTCGCTGCTGGGCGTGTCCCTGCCGCCCTTCCTGGTCGGCATTTTGCTGATCCTGGTGTTCGCCGTGGTGCTCGGCTGGTTTCCCAGTTTCGGCCGCGGCGATGTCGTCAAGCTCGGCTGGTGGAGCAGCGGCCTGCTCACGCGCGACGGCTGGCACCACATCGTGCTGCCAGCGATCACGCTGGCGGTGTTCCAGCTCACCCTGATCCTGCGCCTGGTGCGCGCCGAGATGCTGGAGGTGCTGCGCACCGACTACATCAAGTTCGCACGCGCCAGGGGCCTGCCCAACCGCGCCATCCATTTCGGCCACGCGCTGAAGAACACCCTGGTGCCGGTCATCACGGTCATTGGCCTGCAACTGGGCACACTGATCGCCTTTTCCATCATCACCGAGACTGTGTTCCAGTGGCCCGGCATGGGCCTGCTGTTCATCCAGGCCGTGACCTTCGCCGACATCCCGGTGATGGCCGCCTACCTGTGCCTGATCGCGCTGATCTTCGTCGTCATCAACCTGCTGGTCGACATGCTGTACTTCGCCGTCGATCCTCGCCTGCGTACCGGCGGCGCCAGGGGACATTGATGCTTGCTCCACGCCTGAAGGCGGGCGGCCGCGCGTTCGCCCACATCGCAGCCTTCCATCCCGAGCTCACCGCGCTACGGCGCGACCTGCACGCCCATCCCGAGCTGGGCTTCGAGGAGGTCTACACCTCAGCCCGCGTCGTCGAGGCGCTCAGGCTGTGCGGCGTCGACGAGGTCCATACGGGCATCGGCAAGACCGGCGTGGTCGCCTTGGTCAAGGGCAAGCGCTCGGCCAGCGGCAAGATGATCGGCCTGCGCGCCGACATGGACGCGCTGACCATGACCGAGCACAACGACTTCCCCTGGAAGTCGGTCACCGCCGGCATGATGCACGGCTGCGGCCACGACGGCCACACCGCCATGCTGGTGGGCGCCGCGCGCTATCTGGCAGAGACGCGCAACTTCGACGGCACGGCGGTGCTGATTTTCCAGCCTGGCGAGGAAGGCTTCGCCGGCGCCAAGGCCATGGTGGAAGACGGTCTTTTCGAGCGCTTCCCTGTGCAGTCGGTGTATGCCATGCACAACTGGCCGGCGATGAAGCCTGGCACCATCGGCATCAACCCCGGCCCCATGATGGCGGCCGCCGACCGGGTGAGGATAGAGATCACCGGCCGCGGCGGCCATGGCGCCCACGCCTACCTCACGGTCGACCCGGTGCTGGTGGCGGCCCACATCATCACGGCGGCGCAAAGCATCGTCTCGCGCAATGTCAGGCCCATCGACAACGCCGTGGTCAGCCTGTGCGCCGTCCAGGCCGGCGACCTGCACGCGATGAGCGTCGTCCCCGGCAGCGCCACCATCGTCGGCACGGTGCGCACCTTCAGTTCCGAGGTGCAGGCTCTGGTGGAAAGGCGCCTGCAGGAGTTGTGCAGCGCCGTCGCCCTGGGCTTCGGCGCCACCGCCAGCGTGCAGTTCGAGCGCATCTATCCGGCCACCATCAACACGCCCGCCGAGGCCCTGTTCGCCGGCGACGTTGCGCAGGCCCTGGTGGGCGAGGGCAATGTGGTGCGCGACATGGAGCCGAGCATGGGCGCTGAAGATTTTTCCTTTATGCTGCAAACCAAACCGGGCGCCTACCTGCGCATCGGCCAGGGGGGCGAGGGCAGCTGTTTCCTGCACAACAGCCGCTACGATTTCAACGATGACATCCTGCCACTGGGTTCGGCGCTGCACGCCGGCCTGGCGGAGCAGGCCATGCCATTGGCCGACTGATTTTTATGTGTCCGTTCCACTCGAGGAGATCCTGATGAAATTCAAATCGAACCTGCTGACCGCCGCTGCTGCGGTGGCGCTGGGCGCCGCCAGCTTCGCCGGCCACGCGGCCACCCTGAGGGTGGGCAACCAGGGCGACGCCCTGTCCATGGACCCGCATTCGCTCAACGAGTCGCTGCAGCTGAGCGTTACCGAGAACGTCTACGAACCTCTGGTCGTGCGCAACCGCGACTACAAGCTGGCGCCGGCCCTGGCCGCCAGCTGGAAGGCCACCTCGCCCACTGTCTGGCGCTTCGAGCTGCGCAAGGGCGTGCAATTCCATGACGGCACCCCCTTCACCGCCGACGACGTGATCTTCAGCTACGAGCGCGCCAAGAGCGACGGCTCGGACATGAAGACCTACGTCGGCCCGATCAAGGAAATCAAGAAGATCAACGACCACCAGATCGACATCGTCACGACCTCGCCCTTCCCCATCCTGCCGGAGCTGTTCACGCACTTCAACATCATGAGCAAGAAGTGGTGCGAGACCAACCAGGCCACCAAGCCGGTGGACCGTCGCAAGGGCATCGAGAACGCGGCATCGTTCCGCGCCAACGGCACGGGCCCGTTCCGCCTGCGTGAGCGTCAGCCCAATGTGCGCACGACCTTCGTGCGCAATGGCAACTACTGGGGCAAGATCGAAGGCAACGTCGACGAGGTCATCTTCAATGTGATTGGCAACGACGCCACCCGCGTGGCCGCCCTGATCTCGGGCGAGATCGACGCCATGGAGCCGGTGCCCGTGCAGGACGTGGAGCGCATCAAGGGCGCGTCCAACCTCAAGGTCATGCAAGGCCCCGAGCTGCGCGTGATCTTCCTGGGCATGGACCAGAAGCGCGACGAGCTGCTGTTCTCCAACATCAAGGGCAAGAACCCCTTCAAGGACAAGCGCGTCCGCCAGGCCTTCTACCAGTCCATCGACGTCGAGGGCATCAAGCGCACCGTCATGCGCGGTGCCTCGGTGCCGATCGCCCAGATGTTCCCCGAGCAGGTCAACGGTTATGCGCCCGACCTGAACAAGCGCCTGCCCTACGACGTGGAAGGCGCCAAGAAGCTGCTGGCCGAAGCTGGCTACCCCAATGGCTTCGAGGTGACCATGAACTGCCCGAACGACCGCTACGTCAACGACGGCGCGATCTGCCAGGCCGTGGCCGCCAACCTGGCCCGCGCCAACATCAAGATCAAGCTGGAAGTCGAGACCAAGGGCACCTACTTCCCCAAGATCCTGCGCCGCGACACCGGCTTCTACATGCTGGGCTGGACCTCCTCCACGGTGGACGCGCACAACGTGCTGTACGCCATCCTGTCCTCGCCGGGTGAAGGCGGCCGCGGCCAGTTCAATCTGGGCGCTTACAGCAACCCCAAGGTCGATGAGCTGACGGCCAAGATCGCTTCGGAAACCGACGTGAAGAAGCGCAATGAAATGATCCACGAGGCGATCAAGACCCACCAGGACGACATCGGCCACATCCCGCTGCACGCCCAGACCCTGAACTGGGGCGTCAAGAAGAACGTCGACCTGGTGCAATGGCCTGACAACGGCATGATGTGGAGATACGCCACCGTCAAGTGATGAGCAGCGCAGCAATGGGGGGCTGGTTCGGCCGGGCCTGGCACAGCGACGTCGGTTACAGCTTCCGCACCTCCCCGGTCGCGGTGGCCGCGGCCATCGTGGCCTTCGTCTGCCTGTTTTGCGCGGTGTTCGCCAACCTGGTGGCGCCGCACAATCCGTTCAATCTGGCCTCGCTGGAACTGATGGACGCCTTCCTGCCGCCGGCCTGGCTGCCGGAGGGCAGGAGCCGTTACCTGCTGGGCACCGACGACCAGGGCCGCGACATCCTGTCGGCGGTGATGTTCGGTGCGCGCATCTCGCTGTTCGTGGGGATCGCCGCGGTCATGCTGTCGGTGGCCATGGGTGTGAGCCTGGGGCTGCTGGCCGGTTTCGCCGGCGGCAGGATCGACACCGTGATCATGCGCGTCTGCGACGTGATGCTGTCCTTCCCGCCCATCCTGGTCGCGCTGCTGATCATGGGCGTCTCGCGCGCCTTGTTCCCCAACGCGCAGGACATCCTGGTGTTCGGCGTGCTGGTCCTGTCCATCACCCTGACCGGCGGTAGCGGATGGGTGCAGTACGCGCGCACCGTGCGCGGCAGCGTGATGGTCGAGCGCAACAAGGAGTACGTGCAGGCGGCCCGCGTCACCGGCGTGCGGCCGCACCGCATCGTCGTCAAGCACGTGCTGCCCAATATCCTGGGCCCGGTGATGGTGCTGGCCACCATCCAGGTGGCCACCGCCATCATCACCGAGGCCACCTTGTCTTTTCTGGGTGTGGGCGTGCCGCCCAACTCACCGTCCCTGGGCACCCTGATCCAGGTCGGCAACAAGTTCCTGTTCTCCGGCAACTGGTGGATCACGGTGTTCCCCGGCCTGATGCTGGTGGCCATCGCCCTGTCCATCAACCTGCTGGGCGACTGGCTGCGCGATGCGATGAACCCCCGCCTGCGCTGACCCCGACGATCACCATTCCATGAGCCTCCTCCAGGTTGACCGCCTCGTCGTTGAATTCCCCGGCCGCCACGGCACGCTGCGGGCACTCGACGGCATTTCCTTCGAGATCGCCCCGGGGGAGATCCTGGGCGTGGTCGGCGAGTCCGGCGCCGGCAAGTCGCTGACCGGCGCTTCCATCATCGGCCTGCTGGAGCCGCCGGGGCGCATCGCCTCCGGCCAGATCCTGCTGGAAGGCCAACGCATCGACAACCTGCCTTACGAGCAGATGCGCCACATCCGCGGCCGCAAGATCGGCGCCATCTTCCAGGACCCGCTGACTTCGCTGAACCCCTTGTACAGCGTGGGCCGCCAACTGGTCGAAACTATCCAGGCCCACCTGCCGGTGAGCAATGCAGAGGCAAGACGGCGCGCCATCGGCCTGCTGGAGGACACCGGCATTCCGGCGGCGGCCGAGCGCGTCGACCATTTTCCACACCAGTTCTCCGGCGGCATGCGCCAGCGCGTGGTGATCGCCCTGGCGCTGGCGGCCGAGCCCAAGCTGATCGTCGCCGATGAGCCGACCACGGCGCTGGACGTCTCCATCCAGGCGCAGATCATCCAGCTGCTCAAGAAGATCTGCAAGGACCGCGGCGCCGCCGTCATGCTGATCACGCACGACATGGGCGTGATCGCCGAAACCTGCGACCGCGTTGCCGTGCTGTACGCCGGCCGCGTGGCCGAGATCGGCCCGGTGCACGAAGTCATCAACCAGCCGGCCCATCCCTACACCCTGGGATTGATGGCGGCCATTCCCGACATCAGCGTGGACCGTGAACGCCTGCACCAGATCGATGGCGCCATGCCCCGCTTGAACGCCATCCCGGCGGGCTGCGCCTACAACCCGCGCTGCCCGCGGACTTTCGACCGCTGCACCCGGGAGCGCCCTGAGCTGCTGACCGCCGGCGCCACCAGCGCGGCCTGCTGGCTGCACGACGCCCACGCAGGAGCGCAGGCATGAGCGAGTCCAGCACGGTCCCCCTGGTGCAAGCCCAGGACCTGGCCAAGACCTTCGACGTGTCGGCGCCCTGGTTGAACCGGGTGCTCGAAGGCAAGCAGCGACAGCTGCTGCACGCGGTGGACGGCGTGAGTTTCGAGATCCAGAAGGGCCAGACCCTGGCCCTGGTGGGCGAGTCCGGCTGCGGCAAGAGCACGGTGGCCAAGCTGCTGGTCGGCCTGTACGAGCCCAACGAGGGGCGCTTCCGTTTCGATGGCCAGGATGCCCACCAGGCCTACCGCTCGCCGCAGGGCCGGGCCTTGCGCCGGCGCGTGCAGATGATCTTCCAGGACCCCTATGCCAGCCTGAACCCGCGCTGGACGGTGGAAGACATCGTGGGCGAGCCGCTGCTGGAGCACGGCATCGTGACCGCCAAGCCCGAACTCAAAGAGCGCGTTGCCGACCTGCTCAAGTCGGTCGGCCTGTCGCCGCTGGACATGGTCAAGTTCCCGCACCAGTTCTCCGGCGGCCAGCGCCAGCGCATCTCGATTGCCCGCGCACTGGCCACGCAGCCGGAGTTCCTGGTCTGCGACGAGCCGACCTCGGCGCTGGACGTGAGCGTGCAGGCCCAGGTCCTGAACATCATGAAGGACCTGCAGCGCGAGCGCGGCCTGACCTACCTGTTCATCTCGCACAACCTGGCGGTGGTGCGCCACGTGAGCGACCAGGTCGGCGTGATGTACCTGGGCCGCCTGGTGGAACTGGCTGGCAAGCACCAGCTGTTCGGCAATCCGCGCCATCCCTACACGCGCATGCTGCTGGACGCGATCCCGAAGATGCACGACACCGGCCGCTCGCGCACGCCGGTGCAGGGCGAGGTGCCCAACCCGCTGAACCCGCCCACGGGATGCACCTTCCATCCGCGCTGCCCGCACGCCAATGCGCGCTGCAAGGCCGAGCGGCCGGCGCTGCTGACCATCGCCGGCGCCAGGATCGCCTGCCACGCGGTGGAAGAGGGCCGGATCTAGGTTTTCAGGCGTAGCGCTTGTTGCGCAAATTGTTCTTCATCTCGCGCAGCAGCGGCTGCAGGCGGCCGCCGCCGATGCGCAGCGCCACGGTGGTGGCCAGCACGTCGATGATCATCAGGTGCAGCAGGCGCGAGACCATGGGGCTGTAGCGGTCGTAGCCTTCCGGGTGGTCGGCCGCCAGGTGGATGTGGCCGGCCGAGGCCAGCGGCGAGGCCGTCGCGGTAATGACGATGGTGGTCGCCCCGTTCTTGCGGGCGATGTCGCAGGCATCCATCAGGTCGCGCGTGCGGCCCGAGTTGGAGATCACCACCAGGCAGTCACCCGGGCCCAGCATGGAGGCGCTCATCACCTGCATGTGGCCGTCGCTGTACGCGATGGTGTTGACGCCCAGGCGGAAGAACTTGTGCTGCGCGTCCTGCGCCACGATGCCGGAGTTGCCTGCGCCGTAGAACTCGATGCGACGGCCCGTTTTGTAGGTGCCGGCCAGGGCCTCGACCGCCTTCTCGATGGCGAAAGCGGAGGCGTCGTTGCGGTACTTGAGAAAGGCCGCCACCGTGTTGTCGATCACCTTGACCAGCACGTCGCCGGTCTTGTCGTCCACGTCGACACTGCGGTGGATGAAGGGAACGCCTTCGCTGACGCTGCCGGCCAGCTTGAGCTTGAAGTCCGACAGGCCGTCATAGCCCATGCTGCGGCAAAAGCGCACGACCGTGGGCTTGCTGACGTGGGCCCGCTCCGCCAGCTCGGTCACCGGCAGGTTGGCGAAGGCGCGCGGGTCTTCCAGCACGACGCGGCCCACGCGCTGCTCCGCCGGCGCCAGCGAGGACAGCGAAGCTTTGATCCTGTCTAACATTCTTCAGACCAACAGTAGCCGTCCCGGGCGATCATGGCGCTGGACGCGCTGGGCCCCCAGGTGCCGGCGTTGTACGGGCGCAGGCTGCTGCTGTCGGTGCGCCAGTGCTCCAGGATGGGCTCGACCCAGCGCCAGGCTTCTTCCTGCTCGTCGCTGCGCACGAACAGGTTCAGCCGGCCGTCGATCACGTCCAGCAGCAGGCGCTCGTAGGCGCCGACCCGCTCCGAGCCAAAGCGCTTGTCGAAGTCCAGGTCCAGCTGCACCGGCGCCAGCGACTGGATGGCGCGGCGGTTCTCCTGGCCCTCGGCCAGCAGGTGCAGCTCCAGGCCGTCCTTGGGCTGCAGGTTGATCACCAACTGGTTGGTCGCGCCCGGCGGCGACTTGAAGATGGCATGGGGCGCCGGCCGGAAGTTGATGACGATGTGGGCATCGCGCTCGGCCAGCCGCTTGCCGGTGCGCAGGTAGAAGGGCACGCCGGCCCAGCGCCAGTTGGCGATCTCGGTGCGCAGGGCGACGAAGGTCTCGGTCGTGCTGGCGGGGTTCACGCCCGGCTCCTGCCGGTAGCCTGGCACGGCCTCGCCGCCGGACGTGCCCGCCGCGTACTGGCCGCGCACCACATGTTGCGACAGCGTCTGCGCCGTCCAGGGCTTGAGCGAGCGCAGCACCTTGAGCTTCTCGTCGCGGATGGCGTCGGCATGGGCATTGATCGGCGGCTCCATGCCGATGGCGCACAGCAGCTGCAGGGCGTGGTTTTGCACCATGTCGCGCAGCGTGCCGGTCTGGTCGTAGAAGGCGCCGCGCTTTTCCACGCCCAGGTCCTCGGCGATGGTGATCTGGATGTTGGCGATGGTCTCGCGCCGCCACAGCGGCTCGAACAGCGCGTTGCCAAAGCGCAGGGCGAACAGGTTCTGCACCGAGGGCTTGCCCAGGTAGTGGTCGATGCGGAAGATCTGGCGCTCGCTGAAGGCGCGCCGCACAGCCTCGTTGATCAGCCGGTTGGAGGCCAGGTCGTGGCCCAGGGGCTTTTCCAGCACGATGCGGGTCGTCGGGCTGTTCAGGCCGGCGGCGGCCAGCTGCTCGCAGGCCTGGGTGAACAGCGAAGGCGCGGTCGCCAGGTACATCACCACCGTGTCGGCATTGCGCTCGCGCAAGTTGGCCGCCAGTCGCGCGTAATCCTGCGGCTTGGACAGGTCCATCTGGACGAAGTGCAGCAGGGCGGCAAAGCGCGCGAACTCTTCCTCGCTGGGCCGTTTGGCCAGTTCGACCTGGTCGAAGCGGTCGTGGATCAGGGCGCGGTACTGGGCGTCGTTGAGCGCGTCGCGCGCCACGCCGATGATGCGGCCGCCGGAGGGCAGAGTGCCGTGGCGGAAGGCCTGGAACAGCGCGGGCATCAGTTTGCGCCAGGCCAGGTCGCCGGTGCCGCCGAAAAGGACAAGGTCGAAGCTCATGGCAGGAGTGCTTTGGTTTTTTGTGACTGTAACTTAGTTTCATGCCCTTCTGATTGACAGGAACAAGACAGCTTGACGCACCTCCGATCAGTGTTCGGCTGGTGTTTTCCCCGTTCCATTGCACCCTGGCGCTGCCTATGCTCGGCAGGTAATCAAGTTACCCACGACCCACATGAAAAAACTGTCCATTGCAGCCCTGCTGGCGAGCGCTTCCCTGGGCGCCGCGGCCCAGGGCCAGATCAACGTCATCTGCTCGGTGCAGGCCGAGTGGTGCAACCTGATGTCCACCGTCTATGCCCGCACCACGGGCGTCAAGGTCAACATGACGGCCAAGGGTTCGGGCGAGGCCCTGGCCCAGCTCAACGCCGAGAAGGCCAACCCCAAGACCGACATCTGGTTCGGCGGCACGGGCGATCCGCACCTGCAGGCCGCCGAGCAGGGCCTGACGCTGGAGTACAAGTCGGCCCAGCTGGCCCAGCTCTATCCCTGGGCGCAAAAGCAGGCGGTCGATTCCAAGTACCGCACCGTGGGCGTCTACCTGGGCCCGCTGGGCTTCGGCTACAACACCGAGCTGCTGGCCAAGAAGAAGGTCGCGCCGCCCAAGTCCTGGGCCGACCTGCTCAAGCCCGAGTTCAAGGGCGAGGTGCAGATGGCCAACGCCGCCTCCAGCGGGACGTCCTACACCGTCATCGCCACCCTGGTGCAGCTGATGGGCGAGGACAAGGCCTTCGACTACCTGCGTGCGCTGCACAAGAACGTCAGCACCTACACCCGCTCGGGCGTGGCGCCGGCCAAGGCCGCCGCGCGCGGCGAGACCGGCGTGTCCATCAGCTTCGTGCACGACGTCACCACCGAGGCCGTGCAGGGCTTTCCGGTGGCCTCGGTGACGCCGGCCGAGGGCACGGGCGCCGAAGTCGGTTCCATGAGCATCGTCAAGAACGGTCCCAACACCGAGTCGGCCAAGAAGTTCTACGAATGGGCGCTGACGCCCGGCGGCCAGCAGTTCGGTCTGGCGGCCAAGCAGTTCCAGCTGCCCAGCAACTCCAAGGTGCCGGTCGACCCGCGCATGAGCAACCCGGCCAAGATGAAGCTGATCGACTACGACTACGCCAAGTACGGCGCCAGCACCGAGCGCCGCCGCCTGATCGCCAAGTGGGAAAAGGAAGTGCTCAACCAGTCGCGCTGAACACGCGGCTGCGGCGCACGACATGATGGCTGCTGCGAACCGGGCCCCGGCCCTGTGGGCCCTTGCCGGCCTGCTGGCCTATCTGGCCTTGCCCTGGTATGCGATCCAGGATGCCAACGGCCTGACCCAGGTCCTCCAGGTGTTCTCGACGGAACAGGCCGGCAACGGCCTGTTGCAGGCGGCCGCCTTCGGCCGGCCCTGGCTGTGGCTGGGCCTGCTGGGCCTGGCTGTCGCAGCGGTCGGCGCTGCCATGGTGCCCGGGCGGCGCCAGGGCACGGTGCTGCTCGCCGGCGGTGGCCTGGGCCTGCTGGCCCTGCTGGCCAGTG
This sequence comes from uncultured Ramlibacter sp., assembly GCF_936925435.1. Lineage (GTDB taxonomy): Bacteria > Pseudomonadota > Gammaproteobacteria > Burkholderiales > Burkholderiaceae_C > Ramlibacter. The sequence goes on from NZ_CAKZHQ010000047.1 coordinate 118,918, forward strand.
GCTTCCTGGTCGGCGCACGCGGCTGGGCCTTCGAGTCCTTGACAGCGGCCTTCGGCGAGTTGGCCGCGCGCCAGCCAGGCATGGGCTGGGGCGCCTTCGCCGCGCTGACGGCGCTGCTGGTGCTGGCGGCATTTGGTGTCGCCCGGCGCGGCTTTTTCAAGGGCGACCTGTTCGTGGCCGCGGCCGTGCTGGCCTGCGGCAGTTTGCTGCTGCTGTTCATCGTGTTCCCGGTGACCAAGACGCTGGCGGCCGCCTTTGTGGCGGAGGATGGCCAGCCGTCCCTGGCGGCGTTCGCCGAGCGGGTCGCCAATGACCGCAACTTCGGCCTGTCCTGCCTGGCCGGCGGTGTGCGCTGCGGCGTGGCCTGGAACACGCTGTTCCTGGGCCTGCTGACGGCCGGCACCACGACGCTGCTGGGCACGCTGATGGCGCTGATGGCCGAGCGCGGCGGCCGCGCCCTGCGCCGGCCGCTGAACGTCCTGGCCATGCTGCCCATCATCACGCCGCCCTTCGTCGTCGGCCTGGGCCTGATCCTGCTGTTCGGCCGCGCCGGCGTGGTCAACCAGCTGCTGGAAAGCTGGTTCGGCGTCGAGCCCACGCGCTGGTTCTATGGCTGGTTCGGTGTCTGGGTGGCGCAGACCTTCGCCTTCACGCCCATCGCCTTCATGATCATGCGCGGCGTGGTGCAGGGCGTGGCGCCCAGCCTGGAAGAGGCCTCGCAGACCCTGCGCGCCAGCCCGCAGCAGACCTTCATGACGGTGACCCTGCCGCTGCTCAAGCCCGGCCTGGCCAATGCTTTCCTGGTGGGCTTCATCGAGAGCATGGCCGACTTCGGCAACCCTATCGTGGTGGGCGGGCAGTTCTCCGTGCTGTCCACCGAGATCTTCTTTGCCATCGTCGGCGCGCAGTACGACCAGGGCCGTGCCGCCTCGCTGGCCTGGGTGCTGACGCTGTTCGCGCTGGCAGTGTTTGCCATCCAGCGCGCCGTGCTGGGCCGGCAGAACTTCACCACCGTCAGCGGCAAGGGCGATGCCGGCGTGCCGCTGCCGCTGCCGCCGCGGGTCAAGGCCCTGGTCAACGGCCTGGCCTTGCCGTGGATCGCCTTCACCATGGTGGTCTACCTCTTCGCCTTTGCTGGCGGCTTCGTGCAGACCTGGGGCCGCGACTACAGCTTCACGCTGAACCACTTCAAGACGGCTTTCGCGCTGGAGTGGGGGCAGTTCGGCATCGTCTGGGCCGGCACGGCCTGGAACTCCTTCTTCACCACGGTCAAACTTGCCGCGCTGTCCGCGCCGATGACGGCGACGCTGGGTCTGGCCATCGCCTGGCTGCTGGCGCGCACCGAGTTCAAGGGCCAGGGCCTGTTCGAGTTTGCCGCCCTGCTGGCTTTCGCCATCCCCGGCACGGTGCTGGGCGTGAGCTACATCCTGGCCTTCAACGTGCCGCCCTTCGAGCTGACCGGCACGGCGCTGATCATCGTGCTGTGCTTCATCTTCCGCAATCTGCCGGTGGGCGTGCGGGCCGGCACGGCGGCCTTCAAGCAGCTGGACAAGTCGCTCGACGAGGCCTCGGTGATGCTGCGCGCCTCCAGCCTGCAGACCTTGTGGCACGTGGTGCTGCCCTTGCTCAAGCCGGCCATCGTCGCGGCCCTGGTCTACAGCTTCGTGCGCGCCATCACCACGGTGTCGGCCGTGATCTTCCTGGTCACGGCCGAGAACGAACTGGCCACCACCTACATCATCGGCCGCGTCGGCAACGGCGACTACGGCGTCGCGCTGGCCTACTGCACCGTGCTGATCCTGCTCATGAGCGGCGCCACGGCGCTGATCCAGCTGCTGGTCGGCGAGCGCAAGCTGGGGCGGCGCCAGCGCGCAGTCGCGCCGCTGCGGGCGGCAACCCAGGGGACCCCATGAACGCATCCGGCCCAGGCATCGAATTTCGCAACGTCAGCAAGCGCTATGGCAGTCAGGCCGGCGCGCCGCTGGCCGTCAGGGACATCAGCTTCAGTGTGCCCAGCGGCTCGCTGACCACCATCCTGGGCCCCTCGGGCTGCGGCAAGACCACCACCTTGCGCATGATCGCCGGGCTGGAGGCACCGACGGCGGGCCAGATCCTCATCGCCGGCAAGGACGTCACCACGCTGGGGCCGGCGCAGCGCAACGTCAGCATGATGTTCCAGAGCTACGCCCTGTTCCCGCACATGGACGTGGCGCACAACGTGATGTATGGCCTGAAGATGTCCGGCGTGGCCAGGGACGTGGCCCGAGCGCGGGCGACCGAGGCCCTGCGCAACGTCGGCCTGGTGGGCTATGACGACAGGCTGCCCAGCGAGCTGTCCGGCGGACAGCAGCAGCGCGTGGCGCTGGCCCGCGCCCTGGTGCTCGAGCCCGACGTGCTGCTGTTCGACGAGCCGCTGTCCAACCTCGATGCCCGTCTGCGCCGCGAAATGCGCGAAGAGATCCGCTCGCTGCAGCAGCGCCTGGGCCTGACGGTGGCCTATGTCACGCACGACCAGAGCGAGGCCCTGGCCGTGAGCGACCACATCATCGTGATGGACCAGGGCACGATCGCCCAGCGCGGCACGCCGCAGGAGCTGTACGAGTTTCCCAAGAGCGAATTCGTCGCCGGTTTCATGGGCGAGGCCATGCTGTTTGCCGCCCGCGCCGATGCGGCAGGCACCGTCAGCCTGGGGCCGCTGCGCATCACGCCGCGCCAGGCCATGGCGCAAGGCGCGGTGAAGGTGGCGGTGCGGCCCGAGGCCTGGCTGATCGGCCCGCCCGGCGCCGGCATCGCCGGCCGGCTGGCCAAGGCGGCCTACCTGGGCAGCAACTACGAATACGTTTTCGAGACCGAACTGGGCCCGGTCTTCGTGGTCTCGCCCGACATCAGCGCCGCGCTGGCGGTGGGCGCCGACGTTGGACTCAGCCTGGCTGGCCATGGGGTCTCGGTGGTGCAGGTTTCGTAACCGCGACAAGCCGCATCCGGGCGCCGGCCGCTGGATAATGCGGCCATGAACCAACTCGACGCGCTCAAGCAGTTCACCACCGTGGTCGCCGACACCGGCGACTTCCGCCAGCTGGCGCAGTTCCAGCCGCAGGACGCCACGACCAATCCCTCGCTCATCCTCAAGGCGGTGCAAAAGCCCGAGTACGCGCCGCTGCTCCAGGAGACGATGGCCAGGTACCGCACGGCGCCGCTGGACGAGGCCATGGACCGCCTGCTGGTGCGCTTCGGCACCGAGATCCTGTCCATCATCCCCGGCCGGGTCTCGACCGAGGTCGATGCGCGCCTGAGCTTCGACACCAATGCCACCCTGACGCGCGGCGAGCGCATCATCGATCTGTACCGCGCCGCCGGCGTGCCCACCGAGCGCGTGCTGATCAAGGTCGCCGCCACCTGGGAAGGTATCCAGGCGGCCGCCGCCCTGGAGCAGCGCGGCATCCGTACCAACCTCACGCTGCTGTTCTCCTTTGCCCAGGCTGTGGCCTGCGGCCAGGCCAGGGTGCAGCTGATCTCGCCTTTTGTCGGGCGCATCTACGACTGGTACAAGAAGAGCGCCGGCAGCAGCTGGGACGAGGCCGCCAGGGCCGGCGCCAACGATCCCGGCGTGCAGTCCGTGCGCCAGATCTACCAGCACTACAAGCATTTCGGCATCGCCACCGAGGTGATGGGGGCGAGCTTTCGCAACCTGGGCCAGATCACCGCTTTGGCCGGCTGCGACCTGCTGACCATCAGCCCGGAGCTGCTGGCCCAGCTGGCCGCCAGCGATGCGCCGCTGGAGCGCGCGCTCGACCCGCAAGCGGCCAAGAGCATGGCGTTGGAGCCAGTGAACTACGACGAGGCGGGCTTTCGCTATGCGCTCAATGAGGATGCGATGGCCACCGACAAGCTGGCCGAGGGCATCCGTGCTTTCGCCGCCGATGCGGTCAAGCTCGAACAGCTGATGAAGGCGGCCTGAGCATGGCCACTGCCGCCCCGGTCTGGCCGCGCTGCGACGAAACGCCTGCTTGGCACCAGCTGCAGCAGGCGTTCGCAAGCAGTGGCCGCACGTTCGATCTGCGAGCCGCCTTCGCAAGCGATGCGAACCGCTTCCAGGCCTTCAGCCAGGAAGCGCCCCATGTCTTCGCCGACCTGTCCAAGAACCTGGTGGACGCGCCCACGCAGTCGCTGCTGCTGGCGCTGGCGCGCCAGTGCGCTCTGGAAGCGCAGCGTGACGCGATGCTCTCCGGTGCCGCGGTCAACAACACGGAAAACCGTTCTGTTCTCCATGTTTTGTTGAGAAAACAGGCCGCAGCCCCCGGCAATACTTCCGATGCAGCTATTGAAAACATAGCAAGCAAGCTGTCCGACGTGGCGGCAACACGCGACGCCATGCTGGCCTACGCGCAGCAGGTGCGTGCCGATGCGGCCATCACCGACATCGTCAACATCGGCATCGGCGGCTCCGACCTGGGGCCGCAGATGGCGGTGCTGGCGCTCGACGGCCTGGCCACGCCGGGGCGGCGCCTGCACTTCGTGTCCAACGTGGACGGCCACGAGCTGGCGGCCGTGCTGGCCAGGGTCGAGCCGCGCAGCACGCTGTTCCTGGTCGCCTCCAAGACCTTCACCACGGTGGAGACCATGACCAACGCGCGCTCGGCGCGCGACTGGTTCCTGGCCCATGGCGGCACCGACGTGGCCCGCCATTTCGCCGCGCTGACGACCAACGTGCAGGCGGCGCGCGACTTCGGCATCAGCACCACCTTCGGCTTCTGGGACTGGGTGGGCGGGCGCTATTCCCTCTGGTCGGCCATCGGCCTGCCGATCGCCATTGCCATCGGCGCGCAGGGCTTTCGCGAGCTGCTGGCGGGCGCGCAGGCGATGGACGAGCACTTCGCCAGCGCGCCGCTGGAGCGCAACCTGCCGGTGCGCCTGGCCTTGCTGGACGTCTGGTACCGCAACTTCCACGGTTTCAGCAGCCGCAGCATTGCTCCGTACCACAGCGCGCTGCGCCGGCTGCCGGCCTACCTGCAGCAGCTGGAGATGGAGAGCAACGGCAAGCGGGTGGACCGCCACGGCCGGCTGCTGCCCTTTGGCACGGCGCCGGTGCTGTGGGGCGAGCCCGGCACCAATGGCCAGCACGCCTACTTCCAGATGCTGCACCAGGGCACGGACGTGGTGCCGGTGGAGTTCATCGCGGTCAAGCAGGCGGCGCACAAGCTGGCCGGCCACCACACGCAGCTGCTGGCCAATGTGCTGGCGCAGGCCCAGGCCCTGATGCAGGGCAAGGCCGATGCGGGTGGCCACAAGGATTTTCCCGGCAACCGGCCCAGCACCATGCTGGTGCTGGAACGCCTGGATGCGGCCAGCCTGGGCGCCCTGATCGCGCTGCAGGAACACCGCGTGTTCTGCAGCGGCGCGCTGTGGGGCATTAACAGCTTCGACCAATGGGGTGTGGAGTTGGGCAAGGTGCTGGCCGGCGACATCGCGCCGCGCTTTGCCAGCGGTGATCTTCGCGGCCTGGACGGCTCCACCGCCGGCCTGCTGCAGCGCCTGCGCAGCCCAGATGTGACTTCCTGACTGGCGCATTCGCGCCGGGCCGCATACCATGCCCTCGCACCTATCCCGGTGGTGAACATGAGGAGTGAGCGATGGAAGAGATCCAGAAGGCGGTCAAAACCTGCCTGAGCAAGTACGCCGACTTCAATGGCCGCGCGGCCCGGCCGGAGTTCTGGTGGTTCATCCTGGCCCAGGTGGTGGTCAGCCTCGTCCTGAGCATGGTGGCGCCGGTGCTGGGCTGGCTCTTTTCCCTGGCCATGATCGTGCCCACCGTGGCGGCCGGCTCGCGCCGTCTGCATGACATCGGCAAAAGCGGCTGGTTGCAGCTGGTCGGCTTCATCCCGCTGATCGGCTGGATTCTCCTGGTCTACTGGGCGGCCCAGCCTGGCGAGGCGCGCAGCAACCAGTACGGCCTGACGCCGCAGGACGCGGAGCTGCCGGCCACCGTGATGCCCGGCGAACAATAAAAAAGGGCCGCTTGCGCGGCCCTTTTGCTTTGAGCGTGAGCTCAGGCGGACATTACATGTCCATGCCGCCCATACCACCCATGCCGCCCATGCCGCCACCGCCCATGCCGCCGCCGGCAGCTTCTTCCTTGGGGGCTTCAGCAACCATGGCTTCGGTCGTGAGCATCAGCGAAGCGACGGAGGCTGCGTTCTGCAGGGCAGTGCGCGTCACCTTGGTCGGGTCCAGGATGCCCATTTCGATCATGTCGCCGTAGGTGTCGTTGGCGGCGTTGAAGCCGTAGTTGCCCTTGCCGGCCAGCACGGCGTTGACCACGACGGAGGCTTCGCCGCCGGCGTTGTAGACGATCTCGCGCAGGGGCGCTTCGATGGCGCGCAGCACCAGCTTGATGCCGGCGTCCTGGTCGGCGTTGTCGCCCTTGATGGTGCCAGCAGACTGCTTGGCGCGCAGCAGCGCAACGCCGCCGCCAGCCACGATGCCTTCTTCAACGGCGGCACGGGTGGCGTGCAGCGCGTCTTCCACGCGGGCCTTCTTTTCCTTCATCTCGACTTCGGTGGCAGCGCCAACCTTGATCACGGCAACACCGCCGGCCAGCTTGGCCACGCGCTCTTGCAGCTTTTCACGGTCGTAGTCGGACGTGGCTTCCTCGATCTGCACGCGGATCTGCTTGACGCGCGCTTCGATGTCACCAGCGGCGCCGGCGCCGTCGATCACGGTGGTGTTTTCCTTGCCCACTTCGATGCGCTTGGCCTGGCCCAGGTCGGCCAGCGTGACCTTCTCGAGCGTCAGGCCGATTTCTTCGGCGATGACCTTGCCGCCGGTCAGGATGGCGATGTCTTCCAGCATGGCCTTGCGGCGGTCGCCGAAGCCAGGGGCCTTGACGGCGACAACCTTGAGGATGCCGCGCAGCGTGTTGACCACCAGGGTCGCCAGGGCTTCGCCCTCGACTTCTTCGGCAATGATCAGCAGCGGACGGCCGGCCTTGGCGACCTGCTCCAGAACGGGCAGCAGGTCACGGATGTTGCTGATCTTCTTGTCGAACAGCAGCACGAAGGGGTTGTCCAGCAACGCCGATTGCTTCTCGGGGTTGTTGATGAAGTAGGGCGACAGGTAGCCGCGGTCGAACTGCATGCCTTCGACGATGTCCAGCTCGTTGTCCAGGCTCTTGCCGTCTTCGACGGTGATGACGCCTTCCTTGCCGACCTTGTCCATGGCCTTGGCGATGATCTCGCCGATGGATTCGTCGCTGTTGGCCGAGATGGAGCCGACTTGCGCGATTTCCTTGGAGGTGGTGGTGGCCTTGGAGGCCTTCTTGAGCTGCTCGACCAGGGCCACGACGGCCTTGTCGATGCCGCGCTTCAGATCCATCGGGTTCATGCCGGCGGCAACGTACTTCATGCCTTCGTGCACGATGGCCTGGGCCAGCACGGTGGCGGTGGTGGTGCCGTCACCGGCGTTGTCGCTGGTCTTGGAAGCGACTTCCTTGACCATCTGCGCGCCCATGTTCTGAAGCTTGTCCTTCAGTTCGATTTCCTTGGCGACGGACACGCCGTCCTTGGTCACGGTGGGGGCGCCGAAGGAGCGCTCGAGCACCACGTTGCGGCCCTTGGGGCCCAGGGTGACCTTGACTGCGTTGGCCAGGATGTTCACACCCTCGACCATGCGTGCGCGGGCTTCGCCGCCGAAGACTACGTCTTTTGCTGCCATGTTGATGACTCCAGAAATTCAGTTGATCGGTTGATGCGGCGAGAAATTACTTCTCGACCACGGCGAAGAGGTCTTCTTCTTTCATGACGAGCAGTTCGTCGCCATCGACCTTGACGGTCTGGCCGCTGTACTTGCCGAACAGCACGCGGTCGCCCACCTTGACGTTCATGGCCAGCAGTTCGCCCTTGTCGGTCTTCTTGCCAGGACCCACGGCCAGGACTTCGCCCTGGTCAGGCTTCTCGGCGGCTGCGTCGGGGATGACGATGCCCGAGGCGGTCTTGGTTTCGCTGTCGATACGCTTGACGATCACGCGATCGGCGAGAGGACGAAGTTTCATTTGCATCTCCTTGGATGGAAGCGGGGAAGGGGAATCAAAAAGCGCCAACAAAGTTAGCGCTTGTTAACAACGGCGGAGGCTGGTGTTAGCACTCAACTCCGGCGAGTGCTAATCATAAGGGATTTTCTTAGGCATTCAAGCTGGGCGGAAATGGCAGCACCGCATCTGGCATGGCTGAGACGCGCCCCTATAGTGGGCAGCATGGAGACAAGACATGGGGTGGTGGAGGGGCGCGCCGGCCGGCCCCGAGGGAGCTTGCGCCGCTGCGCCGCCATCGCCCAGCGCCGGGTCGCGCGGCTGGACCCGACGGTGCGGGGCCTGCTGTGGTCCATGGTGGCGGGCCTGTTGTTCGTGCTGCTCAACAGCCTGATGCGCGCTCTGGCCTTGCAGCTGGACCCGTTCCAGGCGCAGTTCCTGCGCTATGCCTTCGGCGTGCTGGTGATGCTGCCGCTGATGCTGCCGCTGATGCTGCGCAGCGGCCTGGCCAGCTGGCGGCCGAAAAACATCAGGGGCCAGTTCACGCGCGGCGCCATCCACACCCTGGGTCTGTGCCTGTGGTTCCTGGCCGTGCCCCACATCACGCTGGCCGACACCACGGCCATCGGCTTCACCGGACCCATCTTCATCATGATCGGCGCCGTGCTGATCTTTCGCGAGCCCATGCGCTGGGAGCGCTGGGCTGCTGCTGCGGTGGGTTTTGCCGGCGTGCTGCTGGTCGTCGCCCCCAAGCTGACGGGAGCCGGCGGCATCTATGCGCTGGTCATGCTGGCGTCCGCCCCTGTGTTCGCCGCGTCTTTCCTCATCACCAAGGCCTTGACGCGCTACGAACGCGCCTCGGTGATCGTGGCCTGGCAGACCATCTCGGTCACTTTCTTCAGCTTGCCCCTGGCGCTGCTGCACTGGCAGTGGCCGACGGCTGCGCAATGGGCCGGCTTCCTGGTGTGCGGCATGCTGGGCAGCGCGGGCCACTATTGCCTGACCCGCTCGTTCGGCGTGGCCGACATTTCCGCCACGCAGTCGGTCAAGTTCCTGGACTTGGTCTGGGCCTCGGCCCTGGGCTGGCTGGTGTTTGGCGACCTGCCCAGCCAGTGGACGCTGGTGGGCGGTGTGGTGATCTGCGCCTCCACTTTGTGGATCGCCCGGCGCGAGTCGCGCAGTCCGCGCGCCTGAAGCGCCTTGGGCGCACCGTCAGGACGGCAGGTTGGTGATGCCGCCGGCCACATGGCCTGACGGCACGTGCAAGGCGGCGTGGTTGACGTGGCCGGTCTGGTCGTCGAAGAAGAAATCGGGTTCGAACTCGCGCAGGAACTCACCCTTGGGCAGGCCGCCCAGGAACATCGCTTCGTCGACGTGGATGTTCCAGTCCATCAGGGTGCGGATGGCTCTTTCATGGGCAGGCGCGCTGCGTGCCGTGACCAGGGCCGTGCGGATCTTCATCTCGGTGCCGGCCTGCTGCAGCCGGTGCAAGGCCGCCAGCAGCGGCTTGAAGGGCCCTTCCGGCAGGGGCTGGGCGGCTTTGCTCAGCTCGTGCTGCTGGAATGCGTCCAGGCCCTGGGCCTGGAACACCCGCTCCGCCTCGTCCGAGAAGAGCACGGCGTCGCCGTCGAAGGCGATGCGCACTTCATGGGGGTAGTTGCTGCCGGCCAGCACGGACTCGGTCAGCACCCGCGCCGCGGGAAAGCCGGCGGCAAGGGCTTCACCCACATCCTCGGCGTTCGCGGACAGGAACAGGTGCGCGCGCAAGGGGCGCAGGTAGCGGAACGGCGCCCGGCCCTGGGTGAAGACGCCGCGCTCGAGCTTGATCTGGTTGGCATGGCCGGAGCGGAAGATGCGCATGCCCGAGACCGGGTCGTTGCGCGACAGGATCACGACTTCCACGCGCTGGGTGCTCGCGTCGTTGAAGGCCAGCAGTTTGCGGATCAGCGAGAAGGCGATGCCGGGCCGCGCCGGCGTCTCCAGGCGCTGCAGTTGCAAGGCCATATAGGCTTGGGCCTCGCCGCTTTCGAAGATGCGGTTTTCCTCTTCGAAGTTGAACAGCGCACGCGATGAGATCGCGACCACCAGTTTGTTATCGAGCGTGGCGGCCATCTAGCGGACCCATGTGTTGAGTTGGATGATGGGCAGCAGGACGGCCAGCACGATGAGCATCACGACCAGGCCCATGGTGACGATCAGCAGCGGCTCCAGGATGGTGGCCAGCTGGACGGCCCGGCGCTGAACTTCGGTGCTAAGCTGGTTGGCCGCCCGTTGCAGCATCGCCGGCAGCTGGCCGGTCTGCTCCCCGAGGCGGGCAAACATGCTCAGCAGGCCGGGAAAGCGCTTCTTCTGGGCTATGGCCGAAGCCAGCGGCGCACCTTCGCGCACCAGGACCACGGCGCTGACCGCGTCCGCGCGCATGGCCCGGTTGCTCAGGGTTTCACCGGCCGTCTGCAGTGCCTTCAGGATGGGCACACCGGCCCCGGCGAGCATGGCCAGCGTGCTGGCGAAGCGCGCCGCGTTGTAGCCCCGTGACAATTTGCCGACCAGGGGGATCGTCAGCCAGAAAGCGTCGAAACGTTCCCGGAAGCCATCATTGCGCAGCGCGAACCCCATTCCCGTGGCCGCCAGAACAAGGACGAAGAGCATGGCCCAGCCGTAGTCGCGCACCGCAGAACTGATGCCCAGCATGGCCACCGTCAGGAAGGGCAGGGCGCGCTTGGTGCCGATAAAGACATTGGCCACCTGCGGGACCACGTAGGCGACCAGGAACAGCACGATGGCGATGGCGACCAGGGTCACGATGGCCGGATACAGGGCGGCTGCCAGCAGCTTGGCTTTCAGGGCCTGCCGTTCCTCGAGGTCGTCCGCCAGCTTCTCCAGGACCAGGCCCAGATGGCCGCTTTGCTCGCCGGCGCCAATCACAGCGGTGTAGATCTGGGAGAAATCCCGGGGGAACTGGGCCAGCGCCTTGGCAAAAGCCGAGCCCGCGTTCACTTCCGAGCGCAGCGTTGCCAGCAAATGGCGTTCGGATTCTTTCTCGGCTTCATCCGTCAGGACGGTCAGCGCCCGCTCCAGCGGCAGCCCGGAGCTGATCAGGCCTGCCAGCTGGCGGGTCCAGATGGCCAGGCCGGTGGAACTGAAGACGGGACGGGTCAGGAGGCTCCAGCCGCCTGTCTGGCTTTGGGCAGGGGAGGCGCCGACCAGCACCACTTGCAAGGGGACCAGGGTCTGGGTTCGCAGCAGGCCTCGGGCCGCTTTGACCGTGTCTGCCTCCATCACCCCCTTGCGGATGGCGCCCTGGGTGTCCAAAGCTTCAAAGGAATACGCTGGCATGGCCCATTATCGGGGCCCCGCTGCCAGATCGAACCCCCAACGCAGTTGCCCTCAGGCCTGGCGCAGCCGGAAGCGCTGGAGCTTGCCGGTTTCGGTGCGCGGCAGGGCGGTGACGAATTCGATCTCGCGCGGGTACTTGAAGGGCGCGATCGTGGCTTTGACGTGGTCCTGCAAGGCCTTGACCAGCGCGGGGTCGCCCTGCTGGCCGGGCTTGAGCACGCAGAACGCCTTGACGATCATGCCGCGGTCCTCGTCGGGCTTGCCGATCACGCCGCATTCGGCGACGGCGGGATGCCGCAGCAGCGCGTCCTCCACCTCCGGGCCGCCGACGTTGTAGCCGGCCGTGATGATCATGTCGTCGTCGCGTGCCTGGTAGAAGAAGTAGCCGTCCGCGTCCTGGGTGAAGGCATCGCCGGGGTAGTTCCAGCCGTCCTTCACGTAGCGTGCCTGGCGCGCATCGTCCAGATAGCGGCAGCCCGTTGGCCCCACCACGGCCAACTTGCCGACGGTGCCGCGCGGCACTTCCTGGCCGGCATCGTCCACCACCTTGGCCGTGTAGCCCGGCACAACCTTGCCGATGGCGCCCGGCCGCACGTCGGCACCGGCCGAGGAAATGAAGATATGAAACATTTCGGTGGCGCCGATGCCGTCGAGCATCTCGATGCCGCTGGCCTGCTTCCACAGCTGCCGGGTGGCATCGGGCAGGGCCTCGCCGGCGCTCACGCAGATGCGCAGCTGGCCGATGCCATGCTGCTTGGCAAACGGCGCCATCTGCCGGTAGAAGGTGGGCGCGGTGTAGCAGATGGTCGCGCCGACCTCGTTCATCAGCTGCACCATGGCCTGCGGCGTGTACGGCACGTCGGGGAAGTAGACCGAGGCGCCGGCCCACATCGGGAACAGCAGCAGGCCGCCCAGACCGAAAGTGAAAGCCAGCGGCGGCGAGCCCATGACCACGTCGTCGGGCCTGGCCCGCAGGATGTGGCGCGGCCAGGCCTCGCAGGCAGCCAGCACATCGCGGTGGCTGTGCAGGGCCGCCTTGGGTTTGCCGGTGGTGCCCGAGGTGAAGGCCATCAGGGCGATGTCATCGGCGGCCGTGGGGCAGGCGCTGAAACGCCCGTCCTTGGTGGCCGAGCGCACGGCCATCGAGCCCGGCGCGTCCAGGGTGTTGAAAGCGATGACGTCGCGCAGGACAGGGCGGCCTTCGCGCGCCAGTTCCAGTTCTTCCATCAGCTTCAGATCGCACAGGGCCAGCACCGGCTGCGCCTTGTCGATGATGTCGCCCAGTTCGCGGGCGCGCAGCAAGGGCATGGTGGCCACGGCAACCAGGCCGGCCTTGACCACCGCCAGCCAGGCCAGGGACAGGCCGACGGAGTTGCCCCCGCGCAGCAGCACGCGGTTGCCCGGCGCCAGACCAAAGTCCTCGGTCAGTACCTGGGCGATGCGGTTGACCCGCTCCTGCACCTCGGCGTAGGTCAGCGTGATGCGGCTGGAACGCAGCAGGGGACGCTCGCCCAAACCCTTGGCCTGCGCCTTGTCCAGCAACTCCTCCACCAGGTTCAGCTGACCGGGCAGCTGCAGTTCGGGGCGCTCGTAAAGCATGGTCGGCCGCTGGCCGGGCGGCGGCAGGCGGTCATGGACAAAGCGATCAGTCTGTGCCGACATGGTCTTCCTTCTGGCGGTGTCAGGCCGCAGCCTGGCTGTGGCTGCGCGAATGGTCCTTGACCTTGCCCAGCAGCTTGTACAGGGTGGCGATGTCGCGCTCGCTCAGCGCCGAAAAAGCCTCGACGATCCATTCCTCGTGCTGGCCGGCCATCTCGTGGAACAGCTTGCGGCCCTTGGCGGTCAGGCGCACGCGGTAGGCGCGGCGGTCGCCTTCGACGTCGACGCGGTCGACCAGGCCTTCGGCCGCCAACTGGTCGGTGATGCCGGTGACGTTGCCGCCTGTGACCATCATGCGGCGCGACAGCTCGTTCATCTTCAGCCCTTCGGGCGAGCGTTCGAGCTGGGCCATCAGATCGAAGCGCGGCAAGGTGGTGTCGAAGCGTTCGCGCAGCTGGCCGCGCACCTGCTTTTCCACGATCTGGGTGCAGGTCAGCAGGCGCAGCCACAGGCGCAATGCCTCGGGGTGCTCGCTGTGCGCTCTGGCTTCCATGTCCATGGGACGTCCTTTGCTGATGGTCTAAATAGTTTAAGCCTCAACAAATTACTGTCAATCGGAATCGGTACCCAGGCGCGGGCGGCGGCTGAACAAGAGAAACCGTCCTACAAAGTACCAATTGACGAGCGACGGCCAGGCCGCCCAGAATTTGCGCATGGAAGCACTAGTGCGCAAGATCGAGTCGCAACTTGCCGCCCTGCCGGTGCCGGTGGCACTGAACCTGCCTGGCGGCCACCGCGCCGGCGCCGCCGCACCCGCCGTGGTCCTGTCATTTCGCGACTGGTCGGCCCTGGCCTCCCTGGCGGCCGGCCAGATCGGCCGCCTGGCCGAGGACCTGGTCGAAAACCGGGTGCAATTCGAGGGCCAGATGCGCGACCTGATGGCGGCCGCCACCCATCTGCTGCCGGGCAGCCCGGTGGGCAGCAACACCGGCTGGTGGACCCAGATGCTGCGGCGGGCGAAATCGCTGGCCGCCCATTCGCCGCACAAGGACGCCCAACAGGTCCAGTTCCATTACGACGTTTCGGACGATTTCTACGCGCTGTGGCTGGACCCGCGCCGGGTCTATTCCTGCGCTTACTACCGCGATGCGACGATGTCGCTGGCGCAGGCCCAGGAGGCCAAGCTCGATCACATCTGCCGCAAGCTCCTGCTGCGCAGCGGCGAGCGCTTCCTGGATGTTGGCGCCGGCTGGGGCGGCCTGCTGCTGTGGGCCGCCGAGAACTACGGCGTGGACGCCACCGGCATCACGCTGTCGAAGAACCAGCACGCCCACGTCAACCGCCTGATCGCCGTGAAAGGCCTGCAGGGCCGGGTGCGCATGGAGCTGCGCGACTACCGCGACCTGGACGAGGCCCAGGGTTTCGACAAGATCGCCTCGGTCGGCATGTTCGAGCACGTCGGCCTGGCCAACATGCCGACCTACTTCGCCAAGATCGCCCGCCTGCTCAAGCCCGGCGGCCTGGCGATGAACCATGGCATCACGGCCGGTGGCCTGCATACCGGCCAGCTGGGCGCCGGCATGGGCGACTTCATCGACAAATACATCTTCCCGGGCGGAGAGCTGCTGCACGTCAGCCATGTGCTCAAGGACCTGTCGCAGGCCGGCCTGGAAATGGTCGACACGGAAAACCTGCGCCCGCACTACGCGCGCACCCTGTGGGCCTGGTCCGATGGCCTCGAGGGGCGCTTGCAGCAGGCCCACGATGTCCTGGCGCGCACCGGCAGCGTGGCCGACGCCGACAAGGTACTGCGCGCCTACCGCCTCTACCTGTCGGGCTGCGCCATGTGCTTCGAGCAGGGCTGGATTGGGCTGCACCAGATCCTGGCCACGCGCCCCGACGGTGATCTGCGCGCAGGCGCACTGCGCGGCGCACAATCGGCCTATCCCTTCAACCGCCGCTACATGTACACCTGATGCTCTACAAGTTCAAATCCAAGGCGGCCGGCGATCTGATCATGCTCGAGCCCAATGGCAAACGCGTGCTGGAAATCATCGGCAAGGATGCCGGCCCCACGGGCATCATCCTGCCCGAGCAGATGCCGGCGGCGATCAGCGCGCTGGAAGCGGCCATGGCCGACGCGGCCGACGCGAAGGCCGAAGACGCATCGAGTGAGTCGGCCGTCTCGTTGCGCCAGCGCGCCGTGCCCTTCCTGGACATGCTGCGGCGCTGTTCCGCGGCCGGCCAGGACATCGTCTGGGGCGTCTGAAGCTCCCTTAGTCGACCTTGGCGCCGGAGGCCTTGACCACCGGCTGCCACTTCTTCAGTTCGGCATCGATCAGCTGGGCAAACTGGGCCGGCGTGTTGCCGCTGGGGATGGCGCCGTTGGCGAGCATCTTCTCCTTCACGGCGGCCGTGCCCAGTGACCTGGCCACTTCCTGCTGGATGCGGTTGGCGATGTCCGGCGACAGGCCGGCCGGGCCTAGCAGGCCGAACCAGGAGCTGGCCTCGAAGCCCTTGAGGCCGCCGGCCTGTTCCACCGTCGGCACATCGGGCAGCGCCGCCGAAGGCTGCGAGCTGGTGACGGCCAGGGCCTTGAGGCGGCCGGCCTTGATCAGCTGCATGGAGGAGGGCAGGTTGTCGAACATCACGTCCATGTCGCCGCCAACCAGGCTGAGCAGGGCCGGGCCCGATCCGCTGAAAGGGAAGTGCGTCATGTAGGTGCCGCTCATGGTCTTGAACAGCTCACCGGCCAGATGGATGGAGGTGCCGTTGCCGCTGGAAGCCATGTTCAGCTTGCCGGGATGGGCCTTGGCGTACTTGATGAAGTCCGCCACATTGTTGATGCCGTTGGCCCTGGCCTTGTCGGCCGCCACCACCATCACATTGGGCACGCCGGCCACCAGGGTGATGGGGGTGAAGTCCTTCTGCGGGTCGAAGGGCATCTTGCTGTAGAGCCACTTGTTGATGCTCTGCGTGCCCACGGTCCCCATCAGCAGGGTGTAGCCGTCGGGCGCAGCCTTGGCCACCATGTCGGCGCCGATGTTGCCGCCGGCACCGGCGCGGTTGTCGACGATGAACTGCTGGCCAAAGGCCCTGGACAGCTCCGGCGCGACGGCGCGGGCCAGGATGTCGGTGGTGCCGCCGGGCGCAAACGGCACGACGATGCGCACGGGCTTGCTTGGCCAGGCGGCCTGGGCAAAGGCGGCCGGGGCCGCCAGCAGGGCGCCTGCGCCGGCGAGGGTGCCGAGCAGGGCGCGGCGGCTGGGAGTGAAGGCGTCTGGCATGGTGGTCTCCTGGGTCTGGACGATTGTGGGCACAAAAAAGCCGCCCGCAGGCGGCTTCGCTCTCGGGGAGAACCCGGGGTCAGTCGGCGTAAACGCCGGCGGCCTTGATGATCGGGCTCCACTTGGCGATCTCGGCGGCGACGAACTTCTTGTGCTCGGCCGGTTCGATGCGCTTGTCGGAGACCACCACCGCGCCCAGGCCTTCCTGCTTCTTGATGAACTCAGGGTCCTTCAGGGCCGCCTTGAGGGCGTCGTTGATCTTCTTTTGCACGTCGGCCGGCGTGCCCTTGGGGGCGTACAGGCCGTGCCAGATCGTCACCTCGAAGTCCTTCAGGCCCGACTCCTGCAGCGTGGGCAGGTCCTTGAGCGCCGGCGTGGTCAGGCGCTTGGCGGTGGTCACGGCATAAGCCTTGACCTTCTTGCCCTCGATCTGCGAGGTGGTGTTGGTGGTCTGGTCGCACATCAGGTCGATCTGGCCGCCGATCAGGTCGGTCATGGCCGGCGCCGTGCCCTTGTACGGCACGGGGGTCATGTCGGTCTTGAGCGCGGTCTGGAACAGCAGGCCGCACAGGTGCGAGGCCGAGCCGACACCGGCATTGCCCAGGTTGATCTTGCCCTTGTTCTGGGCGATCCAGGCGGTGAATTCCTTGTAGTTGTTGGCCGGCAGCGCAGGCTTGCCGATCACCGTCATGGGCACGTCGTTGACCATGCCCAGGTACTCGAAGTCGCTTTCGACCTTGAAGGGGATGTTGCGCACCAGGGTGGGCATGGTGGCCATGGCAATGTGGTGCAGCAGCAGGGTGTAGCCGTCGGCCGGGGCCTTGGCCGTCTTGTTGGCGCCGATCGAGCCGCCGGCGCCGGCGGCGTTGTCCACCACGATGGTGGCGCCGCCCAGGGGCTTGCGCATGGCTTCGGCCAGGTCGCGCGCGACGCGGTCGGTGGGGCCACCGGCCGCGAACGGCACGATGATGGTGATGGTCTTGTCCTTGATGGGGAAGTCGGCAGCCTGGGCGCCGCAGGCCAGGGCCACCATGGTCAAAGGCAGCAGGGTTTTGAACAGAGTCTTCATGGGGGTCTCCTTGTGAGGCAGTGGAACCCGGCAATGGTAAGCAGGGCGGCGGCTGTGGCCATCGCGGTAATTACTTAGCCTGGAGTCGGGTTTTACCCTGGTCCTTTTGCATCAAAAATGGCTGTAACCCCCGTCAAATCGCCTCCGGTAGCTATAAAAAACAGAGCGGCCTATTTGTAGCTGCGGGCGTCCTCGATCACCTTGCCGTCGTTGGGCAGACTGCCTGGCGCCAGCAGCTGGACCTCGCCGCGCAGCTTGGTCACGTCGCGGATGGCCTCGCCGATGCGCTCGTGCAAGCCCTGCGGCGCGCCGGCGGCCTCGACCTGCAAGGTCATGGTGTCGTTGGCCATCTCGCCGTTGACCACCAGGCGCGCCTTGAGCACCTCGGGAAAGCGCCGGGCGATGTCGGCCACCTGGCCGGGATGGACGAACATGCCGCGGATCTTGGTGGTCTGGTCGGCCCGGCCCAGCCAGCCCTTGATGCGGGTGTTGCTGCGGCCCGTCGGGCAAGCTCCGGGCAGGACGGCCGACAGATCGCCTGTGCCAAAGCGGATCAGCGGGTAGCCGGCGTTGAGCGTGGTCACCACCAGCTCGCCGACCTCGCCGGGTGCCACCGGGTCGCCGGTGCCGGGCCGGACGATCTCGACGACCACGCCTTCATCCAGCACCAGGCCTTCGCGGGGCGTGGTTTCGTAGGCGATCAGTCCGAGGTCGGCGGTGGCGTAGCTTTGGTAGATGGCCATGCCGCGCTCGGCGAACCAGTCGCGCAGGCTGGGCGGGAAGGCCTCGCCGCCGACCAGGCCCTTGCGGATGCTGGAGATGTCGGCACCGGCCTCCTGTGCCTTCTCGACCAGGATGCGCAGGAAGCTGGGCGTGCCGGTGTAGGCGGACGGCCGCAGTTCGGCGATGGCCTGCAGCTGCTGCTCGGTCTGGCCCGTGCCCGCGGGAAAGACGGTGCACCCGATGGCGTGGGCGCCCGACTCCATGATGAAGGCGCCCGGTGTCATGTGGTAGCTGAAGGCGTTGTGCACCAGGTCGCCGCTGCGCAGGCCAGCGGCGTACAGGGCGCGCGCTGCGCGCCAGTAGTCCTTGCCAGCGCCCTCGGGCTCGTAGATCGGGCCGGGCGATGCATAGGCGCGTGGCATGGCCGGGCCGCGCTGCAGCGCGGAAAAGCCGCCGAAGGGGTCGCTGGCGCGCTGGGCCTGCTGGCGTTCCAGCAGCTCGTGCTTGCGCGTCACAGGCAGCCTGGCCAGGGCCTCGCGCGAGGTCACCGCCTGCGCGTCCACACCTTGCAAAATGGCGGCAAACGCCGGTGTGGCCTGTTGCGCATGGGCCACCTGCTGCGGCAGGGCCGCCATCAGCTGGGCTTCGCGTTGGCCAGGGTCGCGCGTTTCCAGCGCGTCGAAGAATTCGCTCATGACTGCCTCCCTCAGGCCAACCAGCGCTTGCGGCGCTTGTAACTCTTGACGTCCCGGAACGACTTGCGCTCGCCGCCACCCACGCCCAGGTAGAACTCCTTGACGTCCTCGTTGTTGGCCAGGTCGGCCGCCGGCCCGTCCATGACCACGCGGCCGCTTTCCATGATGTACCCGTAGTCCGAGTACTTGAGCGCCATGTTGGTGTTCTGCTCGGCCAGCAGAAAGGTCACCTTCTCGCGCTGGTTGAGATCCTTCACGATCTCGAAGACCTCCTCGACGATCTGCGGCGCAAGGCCCATGGACGGCTCGTCCAGCAGCACCATGCTGGGGTTGGCCATCAGGGCGCGGCCGATGGCGCACATCTGCTGCTCGCCGCCCGAGGTGTAGGCCGCCTGCGAGGTCCGGCGGGTCTTCAGGCGCGGGAAGTAGGTGTAGACCTTCTCCAGATTGGCCGCCACCTCGGCCTTGTTGGGGCGGGTGTAGGCGCCCGTCAGCAGGTTCTCCTCGATGGTCAGGTGGGCGAAGCAGTGGCGCCCCTCCATCACCTGGACCACGCCGCGGCGCACCAGGTCGGCCGGCGACAGGTTCTCGATGCGCTCGCCGCGCAGCTCGATCGAGCCCTTGGTGACCTCGCCGCGCTCGCCGTGCAGCAGGTTGGAGACCGCCCGCAAGGTGGTGGTCTTGCCGGCCCCGTTGCCGCCCAGGATGGCGACGATGCCGCCCTCGGGCACCTGCAGGGACACGCCCTTGAGCACCAGGATCACGTGGTTGTAGATGACCTCGATGCCGTTGACGTTTAAAACGATGTTGGGTGTGCTCATGGTGTGTTCGCCAAATGAAAGGCCGGGCCTTTCATTTGGCGGCTCCTCGCGGAGCCGCCAGGGTTACATCAGGACTGGCAATCGGCAGGCGTGCGTGCGGTGAGCTTCTTCTCCGCCGCGTACTTGCCGGCGGTGGACTTGACCATGGGCCGGATGATCTGCTGATCGGCCTCGATCCAGTCGCTGGTGAACTCCCACTTGCTGCCGTCCCAGGTGTGGATGCGCGCTGCGCTGGCGCCCACGTGGTCGGCGCAGGAGGTGCTGACCGGGCGCATCACGCCCTTGAAGCCCAGCGCGTCGAGCTTGGCCTGGGTCAGGTTCAGGTTCTCCAGGCCCCAGCGGACCTGCTCGCCTGTCATGACCTTGCCCTTGCCGAAGCGCTCTTGCGCCGCGCGGATGCCCTCGACACCCATGGCGGCGCTCACCACGCCGCGCAGGTACAGGGTCTCGCCCACTTCGTCCTTCGGACCCGTGCCCTGGCCCTTGTCATGCAGCTTGGCCAGGATCTCCTTGACGATGGGCGCGTTCTTGTCGGTGCCGTGCTGCAGGGTCACGGCGTTGTAGCCCTTGGCACCCTGGCCCACGTCCTTGACGTCGGGCTCGGCGCCCGACCACCAGACGCCGTACATCTTCTCGCGCGGGTAGCCGGTGGCCTGGGCCTCCTTCAGCGCGGTGGAGTTCATCACGCCCCAGCCCCACAGCAGGGTGTAGTCCGGGCGGCTCTGGCGCACCTGCAGCCAGGTGGCTTTCTGCTCGACGCCGGGTGCCGTCACCGGCAGCAACTGCAGCTCGAAACCGTGCATCTTGGCGCGCTCCTGCAGCAGCGGGATCGGCTCCTTGCCGAACGGGCTGTCGTGGAAGACCAGGGCGATCTTCTTGCCCTTGAGTTTGTCGAAGCCGCCTTCCTTCTTGGCGATGGCCTGGACGATGGCGTCGGCGGCCACCCAGTAGGTGCCCAGCAGCGGGAAGTTCCACTTGAAGATGGTGCCGTCGGCGCTCTCGCTGCGGCCATAGCCGGTGGTGATCAGCGGGATCTTGTCGCCCGGGGCCTTCTCGGTCAGCGCGAAGGTGGCGCCGGTGGACCAGGGGTGGATCAGGGTGGCGCCGCCGTTCTTGCCCTTGAGGCGCTCGTAGCACTCCACGCTGCGGGCCGTGTCGTAGCCGGTCTCGCATTCCTCGAACAGCAGCTTGACGCCGTTGATGCCGCCGCGGGCATTGACCAGTTTGTAGTAGTCGACGATGCCGTTGGCCGTGGGCGTTCCGTTGGGCGCATAGGGCCCGGTGCGGTAGGAGAGCACCGGCAGGTACTGCTCCTTGGCCTGGGCCATGGCCGGGGAAGTCAGCACCGCCGTGGCGCCGGTGGCCAGCATGGCTGCGGCCAGGACGATCTTGCGCAATTTCATGGTTTGTCTCCTATTGGTGAGTTTGAGAGCGCTCGAGAAAACGTGTCAGTGCGGGGCATCAATGGGGGAAAGGCCACAGCCGCAGCTTCTGCTTGGCCGTGGACCAGAGTTTGGCCAGGCCGTGCGGCTCGACGATGAGGAACCAGACGATCAGGCCGCCGAAGATCATCAGCTCGGCATGCGAGACGGCGGTGGTGGTGATGGCGATGCCGAACAGGCCGGCCACGAAGGGCAGCAGCTGGTTCAGCGCGATCGGCAAGATGGTGATGAAGGCGGCGCCGAAGAAGCTGCCCATGATGGAGCCCAGGCCGCCGATGATGACCATGAACAGCAGGCGGAAGGAGTAGTCCACCGAGAAGGCCGAGGGCTCCCAGGCGCCCAGGTAGATGAAGGCCCACAGCGCGCCGGCCACGCCGATGATGAAGGAGCTGACGGCAAAGGCGCTGAGCTTGGCGTACATCGGCCGGATGCCGATCACCGCGGCGGCCACGTCCATATCGCGGATCGCCATCCACTCGCGGCCGATCGCACCGCGCACCAGGTTCTTGGCCAGCAGGGCGATCACCGCCAGGATGGCCAGGCAGAACAGGTACTTCGATTGCGCGCTCTCCAGCGGCAGGCCGAACACCTGCAGGTTGGAGACGGCGACCGAGCCCGAGGGCGTGTCCAGCGTGAACCACTTGATGCGCAGGAACATCCAGTCGGCGAAGAACTGCGCCGCCAGGGTGGCCATCGCCAGGTACAGGCCGCGCACCCGCAGCGAGGGCAGGCCGAACAGGATGCCGAAGGCCATGGCGCACAGGCCGCCCAGGATCAGCGCCGGCACCAGCGGCAGACCGGGGATGCGCACGAAGAAGTTGTAGGCGCCATACGCGCCGACGGCCATGAAGGCGCCCGAACCCAGCGAGATCTGGCCGCAATAGCCCACCAGGATGTTCACGCCGACGGCCGCCAGCGAGAAGATCAGAAAGGGGATGAGGATGGCCCGCATCAGGTAGTCGCTGGCCAGCAGCGGCACGGCGACAAAGGCCAGGGCCAGCAGCGCGGCGACGAAGACCCGGTCCTGCAGGATGGGGAAGATCTGCTGGTCGGCCCGGTAGCTGGTCTTGAACTGGCCGTTCTCGCGGTAAATCATGGGATGGGTCCTGCCTTACACGCGGTCAATGATCTTCTCGCCGAACAATCCCTGCGGCCGGAACAGCAGGAAGACCAGGGCCAGCACATAGGCGAACCAGATTTCGATGCCGCCGCCCACATAGGGGCCGAGATAGACCTCGGAGAGCTTCTCGCCGACGCCGATCACCAGGCCGCCGATGATGGCGCCGGGCACCGAGGTCAGGCCGCCCAGGATGACCACCGGCAGCGCGCGCAGCGCCAGGGTGGTCAGCGAGAACTGCACGCCCAGCTTGCTGCCCCAGATCATCCCGGCCACCAGGGCCACCACGCCGGCCACGCACCAGACGATGAACCAGATGCGTCCCAACGGGATGCCGATGGACTGCGCTGCCTGGTGGTCGTCGGCCACGGCGCGCAGGGCCCGGCCGGTCGAGGTCTTCTGGAAGAACAGGCTGAGCAGGGCCACCAGGGCGGTGGCGATGGCAGCGGCGATCAGGTCTTCCTGGTTGATCAGCACGCCGCCCTGGAAGACCGACTCCAGGGCGAAGATCGGCTCCTTGGGCATGCCGATGTCCAGCTTGTAGACGTTGCTGCCGAACAGGCTCTGGCCCAGGCCGTCGATGAAGTAGGTGATGCCCAGGGTGGCCATCAACAGGGTCGAGGCCTCCTGGTTGACCAGGTGGCGCAATGCCAGCCGCTCGATCAGCCAGGCCAGCACGAACATCAGCGCGCCGGCGCAGAGGAAGGCCAGCACATTGGCCAGCCACTTGCTGTCGATACCGGTCCACTGCGGGATCCATTCGGCCAGCCGGGCCATCGCCAGCGCCGCGAACAGCACCATCGCGCCCTGGGCGAAATTGAACACGCCCGAGGCCTTGAAGATGAGCACGAAGCCCAGCGCCACCAGCGAATACAGCATGCCGACCATCAGGCCGCCGAGCAGGGTTTCGAGAAAAAATGCCATATCAGTGCGATGTGCCCAGGTAGGCTTTGATGACGTCGGGGTTGTTGCGCACCGCGTCGGGCGTGCCGTCGCCGATCTTCTTGCCGTAGTCCAGCACCACGACGCGGTCGCTGATGTCCATCACCACGCCCATGTCGTGCTCGATCAGGACCACGGTGGTGCCGAACTCGTCGTTGATGTCGAGCACAAAGCGGCACATGTCCTGCTTCTCCTCGACGTTCATGCCGGCCATGGGCTCGTCCAGCAGCAGCACCTGGGGCTCCATCGCCAGGGCCCGGCCCAGGTCGACGCGCTTTTGCAGGCCGTAGGGCAGCTGGCCCACCGGCGTCTTGCGCCAGGCCTGGATCTCCAGGAAGTCGATGATGTGTTCGACGAACTCGCGGTGCCGGATCTCTTCGCGCAGCGCCGGCCCGATGCGAAGGGCCTGCAGCAGGATGTTGCTTTTGATCTTGAGGTTGCGCCCGGTCATGATGTTGTCCAGCACGCTCATGCCCTTGAACAGGGCCAGGTTCTGGAAAGTCCGGGCCACGCCCATGGTGGCCACCTGGTGGCTGTTCATGTGGCGGAAGGTCTGGCCGCGAAAGCTGATCGAGCCTTCCTGCGGCTGGTAGACGCCGTTGATGCAATTGAGCATCGAGCTCTTGCCGGCACCGTTGGGGCCGATGATGGCGCGGATCTCGTGCTCGCGCACGTCAAACGAGATGTCGCTCAGCGCCTTGACGCCGCCAAAGCGCAGCGAGATGTTCTTCACGTCCAGAATCACATCGCCGAACTTGCGGCCATTGCCGTCCTGCGCTGACACCAGAGGTTCGCTCATCATGTTCATGCGGCAGCCTTGACCGGTGCGAAGACCTTGCTGTCGGCGATCTTCAAGGTGGCGCTGACGCTGCCGCTGCGGCCATCCTCGAACTTCACCTGGGTTTCGATGTACTGCTCGGGCTTGCCGCCGTAGAGCGCGTCGATCAGCACCAGGTACTTGTCGGCGATGAAGCCGCGCCGGACCTTGTTGGTGCGCGTGAGTTCTCCGTCATCAGCGTCCAGCTCCTTGTGCAGCACCAGGAAGCGGCTGATCTGCGAGCCGGCCAGCAGCGGGTCGGCCGCCAGGTCGGCGTTGACCTTTTCCACGCAGTCCTTGAGCAGGGCGTAGACCTCGGGTTTTTGCGCCAGGTCGGTGTAGCCGGCATAGGGCAGGTTGCGCCGCTCGGCCCAGTTGCCGACGGCGTCGAAGTCGATGTTGAGCATCACGCAGACCTGGTCGCGGCCGTCGCCATAGGCCACGGCCTCCTTGATGTGGGGGAAGAACTTGAGCTTGTTCTCCACGTACTTGGGCGCGAACATGGCGCCGTCATGGGCGCCGCCGGCGATGCGGCCCACGTCCTTGACGCGGTCGATGATCTTCAGGTGCCCTTGCGCGTCGATGAAGCCGGCGTCACTGGTGTGGTACCAGCCGTCGGCGGTCAGCACTTCGGCCGTGGCCTCGGGGTTCTTGTAGTAGCCGCGCAGCAAGCCGGGCGAGCGCACCAGGATCTCGCCGTTGTCCGCGACCCGGATCTCGACGCCGGCAATCGGGATGCCAACCGTGTCGGCGCGGGCCTGGTCATCGGGCTGCAGGCAGACGAAGACGGCGGTCTCGGTCGAGCCGTACAGCTGCTTCAAGTTGATGCCGATGGAGCGGTAGAAGCTGAACAGGTCGGGGCCGATGGCCTCGCCCGCCGTGTAGGCCACGCGCACGCGCGACAGACCCAGGTTGTTGCGCAGCGGGCCGTAGACCAGCGCATTGCCCAGGGCGTACTTGATGCGGTCCCAGGCGCCCACGCTCTTGCCGTCCATCAGCGCCGGACCGACGCGGCGGGCCAGCGCCATACAGGCGTGGAACAGGGCGCGCTTGGGCGCGCTGGCGTCTTCCATGCGGATCATCACCGCGGTCAGCAGGCCTTCGAAGATGCGCGGCGGCGCGAAGTAGTAGGTGGGTCCCACTTCCTTCAGGTCGATGGTCACGGTGGCGGCGGATTCGGGGCAATTGACCACGTAGCCGCAGGCCAGCCACTGGCCGTAGCTGAAGATGTTCTGGCCGACCCAGGCCGGCGGCAGGTAGGCCAGAACCTCCTCGGCATGCGTCAGCCTGTCGAAATCGGCGCCGGCCTTGGCGCGGTCCAGCAGCGTGCGGTGGCTGTGAACCACGCCCTTGGGGTTGCCGGTGGTGCCGGAAGTGAAGAACATGGCGGCGACGTCGTCGGGCAGGCCCCGGTCGACCTCGGCGCGGAAGAAGGACGGATGGCTTTGCGCGAAGGCGGCACCGCTCTCGATCAGCGCGTCCAGCGCCACCAGGCCGGGCTCGCGGTAGTTGCGCAGGCCACGCGGGTCGTCGAAGTAGAGGCCCTCGAGTTGCGGGCACTGGGCGCGGATCTCCAGCAGCTTGTCGACCTGCTCCTGGTCTTCGGCGAAGGCAAAGCGCACATGGGCGTTGTTGATGGGGAACACGCACTCGGCCGACGCCGCATCCTGGTACAGCGGGATGGGGATGGCGCCCAGCGCTTGGGCCGCCAGCATGGTGGCGTAGAGACGGGGCCGGTTGGCGCCCACCACCACCATGTGTTCGCCGCGCGTCAGGCCGGCCTGGTGCAAGCCGCAGGCGATGTGCTCGACCAGCGCCGCCATGGCCGACCAGCTGTGGCTCTGCCAGATGCCGTACTCCTTCTCGCGCATGGCCGCGCCGCCGGGGCGCTGCGCCGCATGCAGGAGCAGCAGTCGCGGGAACGTTGTCTCCATGGTGTCCTTCAAGCCTGGGCTTGTTGTCTCGGTTGGCCGCATCCTAGGCCGCGCTTTGACGTTGGCTTGTCTTTGCAACGACAATTCGCGGGAATTCCCGAAGGTCGTTTTCCCGAACATGGCTGCCACCGCCCCCGAACTCTCGCTGCACCAGCGGCGCCGTGCGCCGACGCCGGCCGAACTGGCCGGCATCCCCTGGCTGCGCGTGCTGCAGCCGGCCGAATACGGCCGCGCCATCGGCGATATCAGCGTCGGCGATGCCCTGCCCGGCGACCTGGTCTGCCGCATGGGCCGGCCCGTGACCTACTGGTTCGGTGTCATCGAAGGCCTGCTCAAGATGAGCATGGACAACGCGCAGGGCCAGACCATGACCTTCACCGGCGTGCCGCCCGGCGGCTGGTTCGGCGAGGGCACGGCGCTCAAGCGCGAGGCCTACCGCTACAACATCCAGGCGTTGCGCAAGAGCGTGGTGGCCGGCCTGCCAGTGGACACCTTCCACTGGCTGCTGGACCACTCGATCGGCTTCAACCGCTTTGTCATGAACCAGCTCAATGAGCGGCTGGGCCAGTTCATCGCCGCGCGCGAGATCGACCGCATGAACAATCCCGACCTGCGGGTGGCGCGCAGCCTGGCGGCCCTGTTCAACCCTGTGCTGTACCCGGGCGTGGGCGAGGTGCTGCGCATCACCCAGCAGGAGCTGGCCTACCTGGTGGGGCTGTCGCGCCAGCGGGTCAACGAGGCGCTCACCGCGCTGCAGGCCCAGGCCACAATCCGTGTCGAGTACGGCGGCCTGCGCATCCTCGACCTGGACGCGCTGCGCTCCAGTGTGCTGCCCAAGCCCCTTTGACAATAAAATAGCCTTCTATCCCCCGCCAATTGGGCGTGAGCAGCTATCAAAAAAGTAGCATTCAGCATGACGGAACCCGCAAGCACCTCCCGACTGAACAAGCGCATGGCCGAACTGGGCCTGTGCTCGCGCCGCGAGGCCGACGACTGGATCGCCCAGGGCTGGGTCAAGGTCAACGGCGCGGTCGCGGCCATGGGCGTGAAGGTGCAGCCCTCGGACCGCATCGAAGTCGACCGCAAGGCGCAGGGCCACCAGGCCACCCAGGTCACCATCCTGCTGAACAAGCCCATGGGCTATGTCAGCGGCCAGGCGGAGGACGGCCACGAGCCTGCTGTGGTGCTGATCAACCCGCGCACCCACTGGCGCGAAGACCCCGGCAGCAACCGCTTCTCCCCGCCGCAGCTGCGCGGGCTGGCGCCGGCCGGTCGGCTGGACATCGATTCGATCGGCCTGCTGGTGCTGACCCAGGACGGCCGGGTGGCGCGCCAGCTGATCGGCGAAGACTCCGGCATGGAGAAGGAGTACCTGGTGCGCGTGACCTACGGTGAACGCGGCGAGGTAGCCACCGACGTGCAGAAGGCCTTTCCCGTTGCGCAGCTGGAGCGGCTGCGCCATGGCCTGAGCCTGGACGGCAAGCCGCTCAAGCCGGCCCAGGTCGACTGGCAAAACCCCGAGCAGCTGCGCTTTGTCCTGACCGAGGGCAAGAAGCGCCAGATCCGCCGCATGTGCGAGCAGGTGGGCCTGAAGGTGGTGGGCCTCAAGCGCATCCGCATCGGCCGCGTCGTGCTGGGCGCGCTGCCAGTGGGGCAGTGGCGCTATCTGGGACCGGGCGAGCGCTTCTGACGTTCTTCTAGTAGCTGAGCGTGACCGTGTGCGGCACGGAGCCGGTGCAGACAGCGCCGTTGCAGCTGCCCGGCTGGCCCGCCGGCATGGTGCCGGTGATGGTGAAGTTCTGGGCGCCGCCGGTGCCCGTGGCCGAGGTGGCGCTCAGGCTCAGTGAGTAGGTCAGTCCCACCACCGTGCCGGTGGTCGGGCTCACTGCAAGGGTATAGGGCATCAGGCGGGAGCACTCGGTCGAGAAAGTCGTTGAAGCCGTCACTGCCGCGCCGAACGCGGTATAGGTGAAATTGATGTTGGTTGGCGTCGCCGTGAAGTCGCAGGCGGCCGGCGCATAGACCTTGACGGCTGCGACGCCGGTGGCGGTGGTCACGTTGTTGGCTTGCAGAGTGAACGTCACCGTGTCTTCATAGGCGCCCGCGTACATCCCGGTCTGGCTGGGAATGCAGGTCCAGTAGGCCGTCTGCTTGGTCCTCAGGCTGGTGTCGGTACCGCCGGACCAGGTGATGGTGTCGCTGATCCGCGTGTTGTTCGTGTCGGTCCATGCCGAACTGCAGGCGGCGTTGCGGTACATGTCGTAGTTCATGTAGATTGGGATGATCCACCACTGCTCGCGCGCCCGGTTCTGTGCGCCGTTGGCATAGAGGCCGTTGTCGACACCCACCGCGTAGGTGACCGACAGCGGATCGCCAGTCTGGCGCGAGCAGCTGACGGAAAAGTAGCTTTGCTCGGACAGCGTCACCCCCGCCGGATAGCTGACCGTGATGCCGGGCGACGTGATGCTGCAATTGATCCGCGCCGACGCCGGCGTGCAAGCCAGGGCCAGCAGGCCGAGCAGGCCCGTGAGCCAGTAGTTCATCGATTCACCCCTTTGCACAACAGTGGGCCGACGCGTGCGATCTCATCGTTGGCTGCCTTTGGCAAGACGACATCCATGCTGCACTGCTGGTTCTTCCACGTCAGTGCCAGCTTGTTGGATGCCTGCATGCCGGTGACATAAGCCTCGCCGCGGCGGGCCACATAAAAATACTCGGCGTCGCCGCTGAGCTTGACGGTGGCGCCGGCAGGCGCGACGTCGCCGTCGTCCAACACGATGCGCAGCAGGGCGGCGCGTCCGCTGCGCACCGGGAAGTCCACCTTCACGCCGCTGCGCCAGGACGGCACGATGATGCTTTCGATGTTGCCGATCTCAGCGCTCACGGGCAGGTCCTTCGGGTTGATGCGCACGGAGTTCGGCTGGTAGGGCGAGAGCACGGGCAGGATGGCGATGCCGTTCTTGTCGGTGCGGGTCATGACATTGCCGCCCAGGCCGACGCCGATGTTCTCCATGTCCTTGATCTGCGCAATGGCGAAGCTCTGCTCGATCCGCCGCGTTGCAAACAGGTGGGCGTCGGCGGCCACCAGCGCGCCGCTGGCACTGGTGCGCACGGCCTGCTGGTCGGGGGAAACGCTGACATCGCCGTACAACCTGCCATAGCGGCCGGTGTAGTAGAGGCCGCCCTCTGAGTAGGGCTGGTCCTGGCGGGCGCCGCCCTGCAGGCGCCAGCCCAGGCCTTCCTGCGCGTCGGGCGAGCGGGAGGCCGACGCGTAGTAGTCATGCGAGCTGCCCCGGATGTTGGCGGTGGCGCTGACGATGGTCGTGTCGTCCAGCGGGACGAACAGCGATGCATTGACGCCCAGGCCGCTGGCGCCATCGAGCACCTTGCTGACGCTGACGCTGAGGTTGTTGCGCCTGCCCACCAGCTGCGAGTAGTTGGCCGACACCGTGGTGATCCGGCGGGCGAGGAAGCGCTCGATGGTGGCAAAGCCCAGGCCGACGGTGCCATAGCCCGGGGTGGAGTAGCTCAAGCTGGCTGCCGCCTGGAATTTCACGGGCAGCTCGAGCCGGTCCATACCCAGCATGCGAAAACTGCGTGAAGCGCCTTCGAGCTGGACCTGCGCCAAGGCCCGCAGCCATTCGCGCTGCAGGCCCAGCACCCACTGGTGGCCGCGGGCACGGGCATCGTCTTCGCTGGTGACGTAAGCCGCCCGGCCGAGCACCCCGCCGGGCAAAGTGGTGATCAGGCCCAGGCCGCCGGTCCAGGATTTGGCGCTCACTTCGCCGCGGCCTTCGAGCGTCAGCCAGTCGTTCCAGCCATGGCGCCAGGTGCCGCTGCCGAAAGCGCTGCCGTAGTTCGCGTTGGCCAGCCCGAGGTCGTGGCGCAAGGTGCCCGCCTCCACGCTCCAGTCGTTCAAGCCCTTGGTCAGCAGTTCCGCGGAAGTGAAGAAGGGCTGGACGATGACCACCTCCCGGCCCAGCAGGTCGCGCACCACCAGCCGGGCTTCGCCGTTGCCTGTCACAGAGGCCGTGTTGTCGATCGAGAAGGGCCCGGGCGGCACGTTGGATGTCTGCTTGAGCACATCGTTGACGTACAACTCCACCGTCGACGGCGCGGACGACACACCGCGCAGCACGGGCAATGGCTGCGTGATGAAGCCGGGTGTCAGCGCGAAGTTGCTGCCGTATTGCACGCCGCCGAAATAGACGCTGCGCCCCCACATGCCCTGTCTGGTGGCCGTGTCGCCCAGCCGCAGCGTGCGGTTGCGTTCCGTGTCGTCGCGGGTGAAGGTCGTTTCCAGCCGCAGCCAGCCGCTGCTCGCGTCCAGCCCGCCCGAGCCGGTCAGATTGCGTCCCACATGGCTGCTGGTCAACACGCCCCAGTCGTTGGACAGCCCCGCCTCTGTGACCGCGCCGAAGTCGCGGCCGCCCCCACCCAGGCGCGAACGCACGCTGGTGAAGCTGACGTCATAGTTGAAAAAGGCGCTGGGCAGCACCGGGCTGCGTTTGACCCGCTCGCTCAGTTCCGTGGACAGCTTGGTGGCTGCAAAAGCCTGCGGTGCCAGCGTCAGCGCGATCGACTGGTTCTGGAAGTCTGTCTTGGCGCTGAAACCGGGCAGTGCCGGCAGCGCCACGTACTCGCCGCCGCGCGCCGTCACTCTGGGCATGTCGGGCAGGGGCTGGATCCGCCATTCCTCCAGGGCATCGATGGGGGCGTGCAAGACGCCCTGGCGCTCCAGAAAGGGCCAGATGCCTCCCTTGGCACCATTGACCGTGACTTCCAGCGGGACGAACCGGTCGGCGACCGGCACGGCTGCCGGCACCATTGCGGGGGTTTGCGCCATGGCGGTCCCCATTGGTAGCAGGACGCTACCGCCCCATCCCAATCCCAATGCCAGAAGTGCTTTCCATGACATGGGCCGTCTAGTCAGTCAATGCGAGGTCGACAGCCTGCATGGTGCCGTCGTCCAGCGCAACCTGCAGCTTCATCGCCCCCGAGGGAATGGCCGCGCCTTCCCGCTTGATCTCGAAGCTGCGCGTGATCTCCGGCAGGATGTAGCCGCCGGTGTCGCGGGTGGCGATCCGCTCGCCATTGCTTGCCAGCAGAACGAACTCACGCACCTGCGCAAAAGCCGTTCCACTGTTCTTGCAGGTTGCCATCACCGCATTGGCCGATGCGCGTGTTGCGCTGCAGCTGAGGTCGCGCTTGGCGGTGGGCGGCGTGATGAAGATGGGCAGTGAGAACGCCAGCGCGATCTGCAGCGTGTTGTCGGTGCTTGCCGGCCGGGCTTCGGGAATCTCACGCACGATCATCCGGTAGGTCAGCTGGCTGCCAGCCGGCGGCGGGCCCAGCCGCGCGAGCCGTACAACCTGGCGGGATTTGGGTGCGAGCTTGAGGATGGGGGGAGAAAGGATCAGGTCCTCGGTCGGGACGAGATCGAATTCACCGTCGGGCTTTTGCTTCCAGACGAACAGATCGGCCTGCATCACGATTTCTTGCTCGCCGTCATTGGTGACGGTGATGGCCACGGCGCGGTCGCGCGGCTCCATGAAGATGCGCACCGGTGTGATCGAGAAGTCGGCGGCGCCCGCGGGCAGGCCCAGGCCGCAAAGCGGGAGAAGGAGTGCCAGCGCCCTGAGAGAGTGATTCATGCGATTCCCCAATGTTCCGATACGGCAGCTTACATCACCAACTCAGCACCACTTCCAGGTACTCGCGGCCGCCCCAGCTGACCATCCTGCTGGCGGCCTCGCGGCCGGAGCGATCGGGGTTGGCTTCAGATGCAAGCCGGACCCTGGTGAAGGGCAAGAGGTAGCTGCCGGTGATCCCATTGCCGTTCAGATCCGGCCGGTCTGGCGCCAGGGGCTGCGCAACCAAGGGGCCGGGCGCAAGGGGATCTGGGACTGCGCCAGGGAGGATGGGGATCGCGCCGTAGTCCCCGTCCGGCAGCGGCGGGGTGGGCAAGGTGGGGATGGGGTCCGCCGGCGGCGTGCCGTTGCACTGGATGGAGGCCGGGAACTGGACCAGGCTGCATGTGGCCGATCCGCCGCCACCACCCGTCACCAGCTGTACGGTGACACTGAACTGGGCACTGGCCTGTCCGGCATGCGCCGTGCCAACGGCCAGTGCCGCTGCCACGGCGAGGCCGGCAATCCTGAGCGAAGGCGCGGTGCCGGATTTCAGCTCAGGCATCGCGCGTTCTCAGGCCGACAGGCCGGGTTTCAGTAGGCGATGGTCAGGGTGTGGGAGACCGCGGCGGTAGAGGCCGCCGCGTCGCCGGCCTGGCCCGACGCCATCGTACCGGTCACCACGTAGCTGTAGACGTCCGGGTTGTTACCGGTGGCGGCGACCTTCGTGCCCGCGGCGACCGCCAGGGTGTAGGCCAGGCCGCCAATCGTGCCTGAGCCCGAGCTCAACGTGGCGGTGGGCGTGGTCAAGCCACGCGTGCACTTGAAAGAAATGGTGCTGGTCGGGGCGGGCGTTGCAGCGGAGCCAAAAGCCGTGTAGGCGCCGAAGGCCACAGCGGCCGGAGTGGCGTTGTCGGTCTGGCACACGGAGGTCAGCGAGGCCGTGACATTGAAGGCCTGGCCAACGGTGCCAGCAGCGTGGGCACCAACAGCAGCCATGGCGAGGGCGGAAACCAGAATAAGCTTTTTCATGAGAGCTCCTTCAAAAATTTGCTTAGGGACGGCAAGAGAATTTCTTAACGTGATCGGACTTTAGAGACATGTGTAACTATTTGCAATAGAAAAAACACAGATAAATCAACGATCTATTCTCGAAATCGATAAAAGCGTGTGATTTGTCACTCAATGCTACATGAAGTGCCCTCAAGTTCTGCCGGCTTTGGCCGGGGCGGCGACTCGGGCAGGCGCTGCGCTAATCCAGGCATAAGACAGCCTGTTTAAGCTCATCCTCTTGTTCCTGGAGCATCGCCATGCATGAGTTGTTTCACCGCACCGCCCTGGCCGCGCTGGCTGCCGCCGGCGGTCTGATCTGGGTCTCGCCCTGGCTGGCGGGACCGGCTTGGGGCGCGCCAACCACGCTGTTGGCGCAGTGGCAATTCATGCTGGGGCTGCTGGGAGCGGGGCTGGTCCTGGCCCTGTTCCTGCCGCGGCTGCGGGCGGCTGCCATCGCGGCGGCGCTGGTGAGCAAGCTGGCCTTCCTGGCGATTTCCTGGCGGCTGGCCGCGGCGGTCGATCCGCTGGCGCTGGCCGCCGACACCAGCAGCGTGCTGCTGCTGGTGTTTGCAGGCGCGGTCTTTGCGCGCGAGGCCTGGCAGCAGGCCCGCTGGGATGGCATGCTCCCCCTTCGCACGGAGGCCTGATGCGCGTTCTGCTGGTGGAAGACGACGAGATGATCGGCCAGAGCCTGCAGCGGGCCCTGGAGGCCAACGGCTGGTCGGTCGACTGGGTCAAGGAAGGCCTGCTGGCGCAAAGCGCCCTGGCCGACGGCGGGTATGCCTGCGTGCTGCTGGACCTGGGCCTGCCCAAGCTCGATGGCACCGAGGTGCTGCGCAAGGCCCGGGCCCAGGGCGACCGCACCCCGGTGCTGGTGCTCACCGCGCGCGACGGTGTCGACGACCGCATCCTGGGCCTGGACATCGGCGCCGACGACTATCTGATCAAGCCCTATGAGTTTCGCGAACTGCTGGCGCGCATGCGTGCCGTGATCCGCCGACGCGACGGTGCCGCCCATTCCATCATCGGCAGCGACGCCCTGGGGCTGGACCTGACCACCCGCGAGGTGCTGGTGCAGGGCGAGCGCTCCCAGCTGTCGGCGCGCGAATTCGCGTTGCTGCATGCCCTGCTGGAGCGGCCCGGCGCCATCCTGTCGCGCGACCAGCTGGAAAGCCGCATCTACGGCTGGGGCGAAGAGGTCAGCAGCAACGCGGTCGATGTCCTGATCCACGGCATGCGGCGCAAGCTGGGCGCCGAGGCCATCCGCAACGTGCGCGGGCTGGGCTGGCGCATTGCCGCTGCGAGCGTGGGGGTCTGATGCACATGCACATCTTTTCCTCCAGTCCGATGTGCTCGCTGCGGCGCACTCTGCTGTGCTGGCTGGTGCCGCTGTTTCTGCTGGTGGGCGGCGCCTCAGCGGTGTTCTCCTACTGGAGCTACAGCACCATGGTCAACGCCTTCATGGACGAGCAGATGCAACAGCTTGGCGACTCGGTCGCCGCCCAGGACGAGCGCGTGGCGCTGCCGACCATGACGCGCACGCGTGTCCATGAATGGGGCAGCTATGTCACCCAGGTCTACGACACGCAGGGCCGCCTGCAGGCCAGCTCCTTCTCGCTGCCCGGCAGCGCGCTGGCGCAGTCCGCGGGCTTTCATGACGTGCGCATCGAGGGCCAGTCATGGCGTGTCTACACTTCGGCGGCTTCGACATCCGGCCAGCAGGCCCAGGTGCTGCAAAGCGGCATGTTTCGCACGCACCTGGCGGTAGAGCGCGCTGGCGCCGCGCTGGCCCCGGTGCTGATCCTGCTGCCACTGGCCATCCTCATCCTCTGGGGTTTTGCCAACGGCGTCTCGCGCGAGATCCAGGACATCGCGCGCCGTGCCGCGCTGCAGGACGAGAACTCCATCACCGAGCTGCCGCTGACCCGTGTGCCGCGCGAGATCGCGCCGCTGGTGCTGTCCTTCAACAGCCTGCTCACGCGCCTGCGCGACGCCTTTGCCACGCAGCGCCGCTTCGTGCAGGACGCTGCGCACGAGTTGCGCACCCCCATCACGGCCGTGGCCCTGCAACTGGAAAACGTGCGCGGCGACCTGCCCCCCGGCGCCTGCGCCCAGAGCTTTGCGCAGCTGGAGGCCGGCGTCAGCCGCGCCCAGCGTCTGGTCGACCAGCTGCTCAAGCTGTCGCGCCAGGAGTCCTCCGCGCAGGAAGCGCCAGCCGCCCTGGATCTGCACACCCAGCTGCACGAGAGCATCAGCGCGCTGATCGCCCAGGCCGACCAGCGCAACATCGACCTGGGCCTGGTGGCCGACGCGACGGCCGCCGGCGCGCAGATGCTGCGCTGCCCGGCCAGTGACCTGCGCAGCGTGCTCGACAACCTGATCGAGAACGCGCTGCGCTACACGCCCGAAGGCGGGGTGGTGGATGTGCGCCTGTCCAGCACCGGCGGTCGGCCGGTGGTGGAGGTGGTGGACACAGGCCCTGGCATCCCGGCCGAGGAGCTCGAGCGGGTGTTTGACCGCTTTTTCCGCGTGCCCGGCAATGGCGTGCGCGGCAGCGGGCTGGGCCTGGCCATCGCACGCAGCGCTGCGCAACGCTGCGGTCTGCGTGTCTCCTTGCGCAACCGCGAGGACCGCAGCGGCCTGGTCGCGCGCATCGAGATGGCGGGCTAATTTTCAACTAAGGAAGCGCTAAGCATCGCCTAACTGGCGCTGCCTACAGTGAGGACACGGTTGACGCAGGGGTTCGAAAGGACCGCGGAAACCGCGAACAACCACAGTCAACGCATCCAAACTTGAAAGGTTCCTCACCATGAACACCAAAGCCATCATCGCCCTCGCCGCTTTCGCCGCCATCGCTTCCACCGGTGCGCGCGCCGAAGCCGACGCCTCGCAGTACGTCGTCCAGTTCGAAGGCAACCGCCTGCGCGCCGAAGTCCAGGCCGAAGCCGCCACCGTCGCCAAGAACCGCAGCACCGAGCCGGCCGGCTCGCGCGTCGCCGCCCCGCTGCAGTCGACGGTCGATACGAAGCTGGTGCGCGCCCAGGCCGCTGAAGCCGTGCGCCTGGGCAAGATCTCGGCCGGTGAAGTCGGCACGATGTAATTCCTGCCTTCCGGCAAGCAAAAAGCCCCTCGCGAGGGGCTTTTTTGCGTCCGGGGTGGACTCAGAAGGTGATGGTCGTGGCGCAGGGCGCGCCGCCGCGCACGCTCACCCGCGCGCCGTCGTCCAGCGCCAGCAGGCTGGCGCCCAGGCGGGCATGGCCCAGCCACAGCGGCTCCGCCGATAGCAGGGCGGAGCCGCCCTGGCGCACGGTCAGGGTGTGGGCCGCGGTGGTCGCCAGCGCAGCGGCGCCCGAGGATTCCAGCGCGAACGCCCTGAGGGATTTGAGATCGATCTCCATGAGGGGCGTACTGTAACAACTTGTGGTGCGGCTGCGCGCGGTTTGCGATTTCCCGACGCGCCAAAGGTGCACGGGACGTTGAATTTGTCACGTGCAGGACCGTTATAGTGCGCTTCCTATGAGCCAGAAACAGACACTTTCCTTCCAGGCCGAGGTCGCGCAACTGCTGCACCTGGTCACGCATTCCCTGTATTCCAACAAGGAGATCTTCCTGCGCGAGCTGATCTCCAACGCATCGGACGCCTGCGACAAGCTGCGTTTCGAAGCGCTGGACAACAACGCGCTGTACGAGGATGCGCCCAACCTCGAGGTGCGCGTGAGCTTCGACAAGGACTCCCGCACCCTGACCATCGCCGACAGCGGCATCGGCCTGTCGCAGCAGGAGGCCATCGACAACCTGGGCACCATCGCCAAGAGCGGCACACGCGAGTTCATGGGCAAGCTCTCGGGCGACCAGAAGCAGGACGCCCAGTTGATCGGGCAGTTCGGCGTGGGTTTTTACTCCGGCTTCATCGTC
This sequence comes from uncultured Ramlibacter sp., assembly GCF_936925435.1. GTDB lineage: Bacteria > Pseudomonadota > Gammaproteobacteria > Burkholderiales > Burkholderiaceae_C > Ramlibacter. The sequence goes on from NZ_CAKZHQ010000047.1 coordinate 155,321, forward strand.
GCCGACAAGATCACGGTGGAGTCGCGCCGTGCCGGCGCACCGGCCAGCGAAGGCGTGCAATGGACCAGCGGCGGCGCCGGCGACTTCGAGGTGGAAGCCATCGAGCGCGCGCAGCGCGGCACCAGCGTCACCCTGCACCTGCGCGAAGACGCATCCGACTACCTGAGCACCTGGAAGCTCAAGTCCATCATCAACAAATACTCGGACCATATCTCCCTGCCCATCCTGATGCGCAAGGAAGAGTGGAAAGAGGGAGAAGATGACAAGGGCGGCGAGATGGTGCTCGCCGACGAGTGGGAGACCGTCAACCAGGCCAGCGCCTTGTGGACGCGGCCCAAGAAGGACGTGACGCCCGAGCAGTACCAGGAGTTCTACAAGCAGATCAGCCACGACCATGAGGCGCCGCTGGCCTGGGCCCACAACCGCGTCGAAGGCTCGACCGAGTACATCCAGCTGCTCTACATCCCGGCCCATGCGCCCATGGACATGTGGAACCGCGACAAGGCCGCCGGCGTCAAGCTCTACGTCAAGCGCGTCTTCATCATGGACGAGGCCGAGGCCCTGCTGCCGGTCTACCTGCGCTTCGTCAAGGGTGTGATCGACTCGGCCGACCTGCCGCTCAACGTCAGCCGCGAACTGCTGCAGGAAAGCCGCGACGTCAAGGCCATCCGCGACGGCAGCACCAAGCGCGTGCTGTCCATGCTTGAAGACCTGGCCAAGGCCGAGAAGGACGAGGCCGCGAGCGACGAGGACAAGGCCAAGTACGGCAAGTTCTACGCCGAGTTCGGCGCCGTGCTCAAGGAAGGCCTGGGCGAGGACTTTGCCAACAGCGAGCGCATCGCCAAGTTGCTGCGCTTCGCCTCCACCACCTCGGACACCGCCAGCGTTGCTCTGGCCGACTACAAGGCGCGCATGAAGGAAGGCCAGGAGGCCATCTACTTCATCACGGCCGATACCCTGGCCGCGGCCCGCAACAGCCCGCAGCTCGAGGTCTTCCGCAAGAAGGGCATCGAGGTGCTGCTGATGACCGACCGCGTCGACGAGTGGGCGCTCAATCACCTGAGCGAGTTCGACGGCACGCCCATGCAGTCGGTGGCCAAGGGCGCGGTCCAGCTGGACACGCTGCTGGACGAGGGCGAGAAGAAGGCCGCCGAGGAAGCGGCCGAGGCCTTCAAGCCGGTGCTGGCCCGCCTGAAGGAGGCGCTCAAGGACAAGGCCGAGGATGTGCGCGTCACCACCCGTCTGGTCGACTCACCGGCCTGCCTGGTGGTGACCGACAGCGGCATGAGCATGCAGCTGGCGCGCATGCTCAAGCAGGCCGGCCAGAAGGCGCCCGAGGTCAAGCCGGTGCTCGAGGTCAACCCCGAGCACCCGCTGGTGAAAAAACTCGAGGGCTCGGTGCACTTCCACGACCTGGCGCAGATCCTGTTCGACCAGGCCCTGCTGGCCGAGGGCGGCCTGCCCGAGGACCCGGCGGCCTACGTCAAGCGCGTCAACGCCTTGCTGATCTAGGGCGCGTGACGCCTCAGCGGCCGACCAGTGCGCTGTAGGCGGCGCGGGTCTCGGGCGCCACGGCCGCGACCAGCTGGGTGTGCGAGGTCTTGTGGCGCGCCAGCATGCGTGCCGACGCCACGGAGCGCGACTTGCAGAACCAGTGGCAGGTGTGCTGCATCAGGAACAGCTCGGCCGACATGGTGAAGGCCGTGTCGCGCGAGGGCGCCTGCGCGCTGTTGCGTGCCGCAGCTTCGATGCCGCGCGCATGGATGACCAGCGCCTCGCGCGCATCGAAGGTGGCGGCGGCAAACAAGCGGTCGGCAAACGGGATGGAGAAGGCCAGCTTGCTGGTGCGCGTCTGGGCCGCATCGGCGCGCGCAAACTCCTGCGCAAAGCGGCTGAACTGGCTGGTCAGGGTCTGCTCGGTCGCCTGCAGCAGCTGCAAGACCTGCTCACGGCGCTGGGGATCGCTCTCGCCCAGGGCGCGCAGATAGCCCTGGGTCAGCGTCTCCATGTGTTTCTCGATCTGGTAGCGGCCCAGATGCCGCCCCAGCAGCGCGATGCGCCGCCCCTGGTCCTGCCTGCGCAGCGCCCAGTACGCCAGCAGCAGCACCGTCAGTCCCAAAATCTCCATTGCAGCCTCGCGCCCATGGCGGGCGAAAGCTGTCAAGTGTAGCGACGCCTCTGCCTCTGATTTGAGCAGCGCCCGCAGGCCGAGCACTGGCGCGGCCTGGCGCAGTTGTCCCCGTGCTTGTCCACAGAGGGGTGCACAGAAGGCGGGTACAACTCAGGCGGCTTCGAAGCCGCCGGCCTGGCGCAGTGCGCGCGTGTCGTCGCCCGCCAGCATGGCCACCAGGGCCTGGGCCGCGGCCGGATCGGCCGCGCGCGTGCACACCGCTGCGGTGTACATGGTGGCCAGCTCGAACTTCTTGGGCAGCTGCCCGACCATCTGCACGCCGGGCGTGTAAAGGATTTCCGTGACCTGGGTGCAGCCCAGCAAATGCTCGCCCTCGGCCGCTGCCAGCTCACGCATGGCAGTGGCACCGTTGGGGAAGGGCCGCAGCGCGGGGGCCAGTTCGTCGCGCAGGCCCAGCATGGACAGCACCTTCATGAAGTGGATGCCGGCCGTGGCTTTTTGCGGATCGGGAAAGTAGATGCCCTTGGCGGCGCGCAGCGCGGCTTCCAGCGCCTTGGCGGTGCTGACGTCGGGCATGGGCGCTCCCTTCTTGACGGCCACGCCGGTCTTGACCGTGCCCAGGGCGCGGGCGCTGCCCGAGACCATCTGGCCCTGGCTGGCCAGGTTGGAGACCAGCTCGCCGGTCAGGATCAGCACATCGCAGGGTTCGCCAGCCAGCAGCCGGTCGCGCATCGCGCCGACGGCGCCGAAGGTGCCCTCGATGGCCAGGCCATGTTCCTTGGCGAAACGCTCCTGCAGCTGGCCCACCAGGCCTTGCGCGGCGCCGCCGCTGATGACGTGGATTTTCTTCATGCTCATTCGGCCTTGATGTTGGCGGACTGGATCACCTTGGCCCACTTGGCGATGTCGTCCTGGATGTACTTGTCGAACGCTGCCGGCGCCATCACCATGGGTGTCGCGCCCTGCCGGCCCCATTGTTGCCGCACCTCGGGCTGGTTCGCAATCTTGCTGACCGCCTCGTTGAGCTTGTCGACCACGGCGCGCGGTGTGGCCTTGGGCGCCATCAGGCCCAGCCAGATGGTGGCCTCGTAGTTGGGCACGCCGGCCTCGTGCACCGTGGGCACATCGGGCAGCACGCTCGAGCGCTGGCGGCCGGTGGTGGCCAGGGCCTTGACCTTGCCAGCCTTGACCTGTTCGACCATGGTGGTGACGGCGTCGAACATCAGGTCGACCTGGCCGCCCAGCACGTCGGTGCGCGCGCCCGAGCTGCCGCGGTAGGGGATGTGGACCAGGTAGACCCCGCCCATGCTCTTGAACAGCTCGCCGGCCATGTGATAAGGCGTGCCCGGCCCAGACGATGCGTAGTTGAGCTTGCCGGGTCTGGCCTTGGCCAGCGCCAGCAGCTCGCCGATGTTGTTGGCCTGCAGCGAGGGATGGGCCACCAGCACCAGGTCGGAGTAGTTGATGGGCGCGATGCCGGCGAAGTCGCGCGCCAGCTGGAAGGCCTTGCCCGTGATCAGGGTCTCGTTGACCGTGTGCGCGTTCGACATCAGCAGCAGGGTGTAGCCGTCGGCGGCCGACTTGGCCGCCACGTCGGTGCCGATCACCGAGCCGGCGCCGGGCTTGTTGTCGACCACGAACGACTGGCCCAGGCTCTCGCCCAGGCGCTGGGCGATGAAGCGCGCGTAGTTGTCGGCCGGCCCGCCGGTGGCGAAGGGCACGATGATCTTGACCGGCCGGTTCGGATAGGCCTGGGCGCCGCCTGCCAGCAGCGCCCCCAGGCCCAGGGCGATGAACCAGTTGCGCATTGCCATGGCGGCCTCCTTGAGGAAAGCTATTCGACCTTGCCGATCTTCTTGACCACTTCGGCCATGCGCTGGGCATCGGCCTGCACGTACTTCTCGAAGTCGGGCGTGTCCTGGTAGAGGATGGGGCTGCCCGCGTTGTGGATCACCTCGCGCACCTTGGCGTCGTTGGCCGCCACACGGGCGGCGGCGCGCACGCGCTGGACCACGGCGTCGGGCGTGGCGGCCGGCACGAACAGGCCCGACCATTGCGCGTACTCGGCGTTGTAGCCGCTGTCCTTGAGCGAGGGCACTTCGGGCAAGGTATCGAGCTTGCCGTTGCCCCAATGGCCCAGCACGCGCAGCTTGCCAGCCTTGACATGCTGCAGCACCGTGGCTGGCCCCGACGAGACGGCGTCGATCTGGCCGCCCAGCAGCGCCACCACCGCGGGCGCGGCGCCGGTGAAGGGGATGTGCGTCATCTTGATGCCGGCCGTCTGCGCCAGGATCTCCATGGGCACATGCATGGTGCCGTAGTTGCCCGAGGAGCCGTAGTTGATGGCGCCGGGCCGCTTCTTCGCGTCCTCGACGAAATCCTTGACCGTCTTCCAGGGCGCGTCGGCGCGCACCGCCAGCACCGTCGGGTCGGCGGTGAAGCGGGCGATGGGCCGCAGCGAGGCCAGCGTGTACATGGGTGCGCGGCCCAGCAGCACATCGGCTTCGGGCAGCACGGTGAAGGACGACAGCGAGAGCAGCACGGTGTAGCCATCGGGCGCGGCCTTGGAGGCTTGTGCCATGCCGATGCCGCCGCCAGCGCCGCCCTTGTTCTCCACCAGCACCGGCTGGCCCAGCTCGCGCGCCATGGCTTCGGCCACCGGCCGGCCAACGATGTCGGCCAGGCCGCCCGGCGGGAAGGGCACGACCATGGTGATGGGCTTGGCGGGCCAGGCGCCCTGGGCGCAGGCCAGACCGCTGAGGGCCAGCAGCGCGGTGGCGGCGAGGACGGAACGACGTTGCATCAGGTCTCCTTTGTCTTTTTGACTTCTCGTTAGCATGCTACATTCGCGCCGCCGTATCGACAGAGAGTTTTCCCCATGAAGATTGCTGCCTACATCGACCAGGGCCAGGCCCAGGTCGGCATCGTGTCCTCGGACCTGCTGAGCATTGTTCCCTTCGACCTGCCGGCCGAGCAACGCGCGCGCGGCGCGCTGCCGGTGGTGGAGGCCCTGGCTGCGGGCCGCGCCATGGCGGCCACCGGCGCGCCGGTGGCGCTGGCTGCGGTCAAACTCATTGCGCCCATCCCTGTGCCGCGCCGCAACATCTTTTGCGTGGGAAAGAACTACCACGCGCATGCCAAGGAATTCGCCGGCAGCGGCTTCGACAGCAGCGCCCAGGCGGGCGGCGACATCCCCAGCGTGCCGATCTATTTCAGCAAGGTGCCCGAGTCGGTGATCGGTCCGGACCAAGACATCTTGGTTCCCGTTGGCGTGTCTGAAGCGATCGACTACGAGGTGGAGTTGGCGGTGGTGATCGGCAAGGGCGGCAAGGGCATTCGCAAGGCTGATGCGATGGGGCACGTCTGGGGCTACACCATCATCAACGACGTGACGGCGCGCGACTGGCAGCAGCGCCACCTGCAGTGGCTGCTGGGCAAGTCCTTCGACACCTTCTGCCCCATGGGCCCCTGGCTGGTCAGCGCCGACGAGCTCGATGGCGCCAACACCAATGTGCGCTGCTTCGTCAACGGCGAGAAGCGCCAGGACGCCAACACGCGCGACCTGATCTTCGACATCCCCACGATGATCGAGACGCTGTCGGCCGGCATCACCCTCTATCCCGGTGACATCATCGCCACCGGCACGCCGGTGGGCGTGGGCATCGGCTTCAAGCCGCCCAAGTACCTCAAGGCCGGCGACGTGGTGCGCCTGGAGATCGACGGTATCGGCACGCTGGAAAACACGCTGCGCTGAAAGCGCAGCCAAGGTTTCAGGCGACGAGTGGCGGCTCGGCCATCTGCTCGATCTGCTCTTCCAGCATCTGCACCTGGCCCTGCCAGTAGTCGCTGCTGCCGAACCAGGGGAAGGTGGCGGGAAAGGCCGGGTCGTCCCAGCGCCGCGCCAGCCAGGCGCTGTAGTGGATCAGGCGTAGCGTGCGCAGCGGCTCGATCAGGGCCAGCTCGGCACGGTCGAACTCGCGGAACTGCTCATAGCCGTCGACCAGCGCGCCCAATTGCTTCTGGCGTTGCATGCGGTCGCCCGACAACAGCATCCACAGGTCCTGCACCGCCGGGCCGGTGCGCGCATCGTCCAGGTCGACGAAGTGCGGACCGCTGTCCGGCGTCCACAGGATGTTGCCGGGATGGCAGTCGCCATGCAGCCGCAGCAGCCGGAATTCTGAGGAAGATTGGCCTCTGGCCCCCGGCCACCGCACCTGATCAGCTATCAATTCAATAGCGGTGTTGCAAGCCTTGAGCCACTGGGCCTGGACATCCAGCGGGATTGCGTTGTGTTCCAGCAGCCAGTCGCGCGGCTCGATGGCAAAGCCCTGCACGTCCAGCAGCGGCCGCGTGGCAAAGGGCCGCGCGGCGCCCACGGTGTGGATGCGTGCCAGGAAGCGGCCTATCCACTCCAGCACCTCGCCGTCGTCCAGTTCGGGCGCGCGGCCGCCGCGGCGCGGACTGACGCTGAACAGGAAGTCGCCGAAGCGGTGCAGCGTGCTGCCGCCCAGCAGGAGCGGACCCACGGCAGGGATTTCGGCCTCCATCAATTCCTGCGCGAAGGCGTGCTCCTCCAGGATCTGCGCCTCGCTCCAGCGGCCCGGCCGGTAGAACTTGGCGACCACAGCGCCGTGGCCTTCGAAAGGGTCCTCCAGCTGGGCCAGGTAGACGCGGTTCTCGTAGGAGCTCAGCGCCATCAGGCGGCCGTCGCCGTGCAGGCCAACGCCGGCCAGGGCGTCCATGACGGCGTCGGGCGTCAGCGTTTCGTAGGGATGGGACATGCGGCGATTGTCACCGCCACGCGCCGCAGGCTCAGCCCCTGCGCTCGCGCAGGTCCAGCATGTGGCCGGCGCGGGCGTCGCCCTTGCCGGCCAGCACCAGGGCGTAGGCCTGCTGCACGGCCTGCGCGCCCCGGTGCCATTGCGCGGCCAGCCAGGGCGGCGATGCGCCGTTGACGCGCGCCAGGAAGGCCTGCCAGGCCTGCAACAGCTTGGCGTTCAGGACCGCACCGCCCCATTCGGCGCTGCGCTTTTTCACCTGGGCCGGCGCGAAGAACAGCACAGGCCGCGGACCCGGCAGGTCCTTGCCGCCGCCCAGCTGCTGCACATGGGTGCCGCCGATGGAGCAGTCGTATTTGAGCTGCGTAAAGCGGGTGTGGATGTCCTTGCGCAAGGCAGCATTGCCGGCGAAGTCGATGTAGACGCAGGGTGTGTCGGCCGCCAGCTGCGCCAGCTCTTCGTACGTCAGCACCTTGCTGTAGCAGCCCAGGCTGTCGCAGAAGGCCTTGTTGGCGGCCGAGGTCAGGGCGATCACCTGCAGGCCGGGCCGCTGGGCCAGCACGAAGGCCGTGCCGTAGGCCGTCTTGCTCGAGGCGCTGGACAGCAGCAGGGTCTGGGCGCCGAAGAAGGCGTTGTCGGCCAGGAAGTCGTCGATCAGCCAGGAGGTGGTGAACAGCGGCCGCAGCAAGGCCTGCTGGGCTTCGTCGCCGGGCGTGTAGAACGGGTCGGCGGCGCAGCGTGTGTAGTGGTTGTAGACGGCCGGTAGGCCGGCGCGGTGCGCCGCCGTGTCCATGAAGCCGCCGACGGACAAGCGGTCGGGCTGCAGCACGGCGCTGTCGGCCATCGGCCAGTAGCCATACAGGCGCTCGCCCACGGCCACGCCGGGATGCAGCGACTGCACGATGCTGGCAAAACCCCAGACCGGCACCGTGCCCCAGCCGTCCTCCTCCGTAGGAAAGAACTGCCAGTAGTTCATGGCGTCGCCGAAGGCGGCGTAGGTGATGTTGTTGGAGGTCAGAGCGAAGGCGTCGATGGCGGCGCGCACCTGGCCGGCGGCCAGCGGCGGGTCGGCGGCGTCCTGCAGGCGGGTCTGGCCCAGGCTGTCCTTGCGCACTTGGAGGGTGGTGGTCATGCGAGCACCCTAAACGAAACGGCCCGCCCGTTCAACACGGGCGGGCCGCTTGCGCGACAGCAGACGCGATCAGACCAGGGTGATGGTCACGTCGATGTTGCCGCGGGTGGCGTTGGAGTAGGGGCAGACCTGGTGGGCTGCGTCGACCAGGCCCTGGGCGGCGGCGCGGTCCATGCCGGGCAGGCTGATGTTCAGGCGGGCGGCGATGCCGTAGGCGTTGGGGATGGGGCCCAGATCGACTTCGGCGTCGATGGACAGGTCGGCCGGCAGCGTGATCTTCATCTTGCCTGCCACGGCCTTCATCGCGCCGATGAAGCAGGCCGAGTAACCGGCGGCAAACAGCTGTTCCGGGTTGGTGCCGGTGCCGGCGGTGCCGGGCGAGGACAGGGTGACGTCCAGGCGGCCGTCATCGGATTTGGCGGCGCCGTCGCGGCCGCCGGTGGTGTGGGCCTTGGCGGTGTAGAGCACTTTGTCGAGCTTGGTCATGGTCGTTCCTTGGGTTGAAAAGCAGGGTGAAAAAATCAGGCGGTCAGGCGCTGGCGCAGGGCCTGCACCTGGCGGGTCAGGGTGATCAGTTCGGGCACCGGGCACTGGGCGGCGTCCACGATGCAGCCGGGGATGGCGCGGGCGCGCAGCTTGAGTTTGCGGCCGGTGGCTGTGAGGCTGATGTGCACGCGCCGCTCGTCTTCGACGGCGCGGATGCGGGCGATCAGGCCGGCGGCTTCCATCCGCTTGAGCAGCGGCGTGAGCGTGCCCGAGTCCAGCGACAGGCGCTCGCCCAGTTCGGAGACCATCAGGCCGTCGCGCTCCCACAGCACCAGCATGGCCAGGTACTGCGGGTAGGTCAGGCCCAGTTCCTCGAGCAGCGGCTTGTAGAGCTTGGTCATGGCCAGCGAGGCCGAATACAGCGCGAAGCACAGCTGGTTGTCCAGCAGCAGGGCGGCATCGGAATCGGTCTTGGGAAGCTTGGTCGTGGCCATGGACTGAATTGTAGTTCGAAATTCAATTGCGTGCAATTTAATAAATCGCACGCGACAAAAATGACCCGGCAGCCTGTTTGCCAGAAGGCATGCGTGCTGCGGGGCCATTGCAATGCCCTCAGGGCCTGCCGAACTCCATGTATCCGGGCAAGGTGCTGCTGCCACGCGAAGAGACGACCACAGCGATGCCGCTGCCGCGGATGGCGAACATGTTGTCCCCCGCGCTGGTCCGGATCGCCACCATGCCTGCCGGTGAGATCGAGGAGGGCGCGGTTGTGCCTGTCGCTGAAGCTGTGCCGCTGCGGCTGCTCGAGGCTCCTCCTGCTTGCGACAGTGCCGCCGACGCGTAGCTGGGTCCATTGATGGTGGTGGAAACGCGCTCCCCCCTGTTGGTGACCCCGGTGAAGGTGCCAGCGGCGAACGACGCGGACTCAAGGGTTCCCACCACCATCCGTCTCGCCGTCGTCGAGGAAGGGCTGCCGCGCAAGAAGAGGCGGTCGTTGCCCATGCGCGCCACCCGGAAAGTGAATGCGCCCTGGGAGGTGGAGGATCTGAACTCGGTGCCGGAGATGGACAAAGTGCCACTGGCCACCGATGCGGCGGGACAAAGGGAGATCTTGTAGATGGTGTTGTCGTCGCAGGTCCGCGTCTGTCCGGCCGCAGTGATCTCGCCGGTGAAGATCGCGCTGTTGGGGGCCGCCGCCGTGTCAATCACCGTGCTCAGGAAGTTGTAGGTGCCAACCGCTTCGGCGACTGTGTCGACGAAAGACCGGGCGGCAACGAATGGCAGTACTCCGGATGCAAAGCGGAAGCCGCCTACCAGGGTGTCGTTGCTGTAAGTGAAGCGCGCGTTGTTGACGCCGGCGATCGCCTCGGCCGACTGGAATACGAATTCGCTGCCTTCGCTGGCGATTGTTCCTCCGGTGTCCAGGCCCGGTCCGGTGATGCGGTAAGTGCGCGCGTCGAAATTGACGTCCAGCGTGTACTGCCGGGCGTCTGCGGCGTACAGCAGGTAGCTGCCATTGCGTGCGTCGGCTGGCGCAGCCTGGGCAGGCGTGTACGCGATGCCCTCCTGGATGGCAGGCAGGACCTGTGCCTGATTTTCGGGTGACTCGGAGAAGTTCACCAGCACCTCGGCCCGCGACTTGGTTCCCGCATTCAGGTGGTCCACATGGAATGCCAGCCCGGCGGCGTCAGAAGGGCGGTGCAGGGCATTGAGGTACAGCTGACTGACGAACTCATTGTTGTCCGTGTTGCCATAACGCTGCAGGTACTCCGGACTGCCGGCGAAGTTCTGCGCCACTTGCTGCAGCGACATCCCCGAGGCTTCGAGCGCGGCGATCTGGTAGCCCAGACCAGCTGTATCGGGCTGCCGGTCGAAAGTCGCCTTGTACAGGCGGTAAGCCTGGCCGGCCACCGACTGGACATCGAAGGCCAGTGCGAAATCCGAGAAGTAAATCCTGGCAAGCCCCTTGTAGCTGCTGGTCGGGCCGTTGGCGCTGGCCCGGACGTTGACTTCGCCATTCATGGCCACGCTCACGAGGTAGTCGCTTCTCTTGCCAGGGTAGCTCACCACCTGCAAGCTGCTGATCGAAGCAGCGTTGGGCGCGAAGCTCGCCAGCCCGGCGGCATCGCCAGCCATCGGATCGTGCCCGGTCGGCGCGCCACCGCCGCAGGCAGCGACCAACACCGCGGCACCGGCCGCCATCGTCCAATTGCGCATCATTGTTCTGCATGTCCTGGTTTGCCGGGATTCTTGCCCATCGAGGCGGTCTGGATCATTTGGGCTTGCACTGAATCAACCACGGCCAGCAGGACGGGCAGGCTTTGGCTTCAGCGCCCGCTGAACCTCGGCGGCCGCTTCTCGACGAAGGAGCGCACGCCCTCGGCAGCGTCTTCGCTGTTGGCCAGGCGCCGCTGGACGGCGATGAACTCCTCCATGGCGGCCAGCGGGCCTTCTTCCACCGCCTTGCGCGCGTTCAGCCGGGTGGCGACCACGGCCTGCGGCGCCTGCGCGGCGATCGCTTCGGCGATGCGAATGGCCTCGTCCAGCTCCTGGCCGGCCTGCACCACCTTCTGCACGAAGTTCAGCCGCAGCGCCTCGGCTGCGCCGAACTCATCGCCGGTCAGCAGGTGCAGCATGGCGTTGCCCAGGCCGGCGCGCTCTGCCATGCGCAGCGTGGCGCCGCCGGTGGCCATGATGCCGCGGCCCACTTCCAGCTGGGAGAAGCGGCAGTCGTCGGCCGCCACCACGATGTCGGCCGCCAGCATCAGCTCGATGCCCAGGGTGTAGGTGATGCCCTTGACGGCCGCCACGATGGGCTTGGTGCGGCGCCGGTAGCCCGGCGTGCCCAGATCGGTGGGCTCGACGCAGCCCAGGGGGATGGCCTTTTCGCCGCGCTGCATCAGCGGCGCGATGGACGGTAGGTCCAGGCCGGCGGTGAAGTGCTTGCCGAACGCATGGAGCACGCCCACGCGCAGGCTGTCGTCGTCGTCCAGCAGGCTGTAGGCCTGGCCCAGCTCGCGCATCATGCGCGGCGTGAAGCCGTTGTACTTGGCCGGGCGGTTGATGCCCACCAGCAGCAGCGCGCCGCGCCGCTCGGTGGTGACCGTGCCTTCCGGCGGGGCTGCCTGCGTCATGCCGCCATCACGTCGCGGCGGACTGCGCCGCCAGCAACTCGTCCAGCAGGCTGTCCAGCTCCATCAGGTCGCGGTAGATGCCCAGCGGCAATTGCGGCGGCCCGCTGGCCTGGCGCTGCACCGCGGGCTCGCCCAGCATCCAGCGCTGGATGAAGGCGCGGGCTTCGGGCGAGGGCCAGTGCCGTGCCAGTTCGGGCGCCAGCTGCTTGTCCTGCGCAAGTTCGGCATCGCTCTGCGAAGGCGCGGACCAGGCCGGCGCGTTCTGACCGAAGCGCTCGCTGAAGGCCTCGCGCGCCAGGTCCCAGTCCTGCGGCCTGTCCAGCAAGCGGTACAGCTCGCGCAGCTCCAGGAAGACCCAGGGGCTGGTGTAGCGGAACTCCACCACGTGCTGCTGCAGCACCAGCATGGCAGCGAGGGTGTCGCCCTTGTCGCTGCGCTGTTGCAGCTGGCCGCGCAGGTGGTGCAGGTCGCTCAGGCTGGCTTCGCGCCACGGTTCTTCGGCCGCGCCGGCATCCCCGGCCGCCGGCTGCGCTTCGTCCAGCGCGAGCCCGTCGTACAGGGCATCCTCCAGACCGGCGGCGGGGGCTTGGGCCGGCTGGGCCTGGGCGACCGCCTGTGCCCATTGGGCGGACTCGGCACCGGCTTGCTGCGCGAGGCGGCGGCGCCGCCGCCACAGCCAGTGGCCCGCGGCGGCCAGCAGCAGCACGCCGGTGGCGCCGGCCGCCCAGCGGTCGGCATCGGGTTCGACGATGTCCCGCACCATGGCCACCTCGTCGCGCAGCCGCTCCTTGAGCGCCTCCGCCTGCGCGGCCAGCATGTCCGTGGCGGCGCTGGCCGCAGGCGTGGCGGGCGCAGCAGGCGGCGTGGGGGTCGGGACCGCCTCTGCAGGCTGGGTGGCGGATGCCGCCGGCGCTGCCGCGGAATCGCTCTGAGCGGCCGGCGTGGCCTCGGGTGCGGAGGCAGGAGGGACTGCGGGCCCGCCAGGAGCGTCGGGCAGTGGCGGCGGGACCTGGGCCAGCGAGCTGCTGGCCCGCAGGTTCAAGGGCGCCCAGTCGGGTCCGGGCGCTGGTGGGTCAGGACGCTCAGTGGTCAAACATGTTTCCCGGTTCGCGAGGGCAACGGCCTGTAGGCCTCGCTGTGGTGGCTCATCCAGGGAGCTGGCGGCAATGGTAGCGGCAAGCCGGCCCTTGCGGCGTATTTTGTGGCGGTGGCGTTGCGCCCTGGCTGCACGGCGCAGTGCATAGAATGGCCTTCCCCTGACCATCCGTGTGCCTGCATAAAGTGTCCGACCGTCTCGCAGTACTGCCGCAATACCTGATGCCCAAACGGGCGATGACCGTGTTCGCAGGCAAGGTGGCCAACATGCGCGGTGGCGCGCTGAGCCACGCCATCATCCGCGATTTCGTGGCGCGCTACGGCGTCGACATGGCCGAGGCGGCTGACCCGCGCATCGAGAGCTACGCTAGCTTCAACGAGTTCTTCACCCGGCCGCTCAGGGACGGCGCGCGCCCGCTGGCCCAAGCCGACTTCATCTGCCCGGTCGACGCGGCCATCAGCCAGTTCGGGCCGATCGAGCACGACCAGATCTTCCAGGCCAAGGGCCACAGCTACTCGAGCACCGCCCTGGTCGGCGGCGATGCGCAACTCGCGGCGCAATTCGACCACGGCCACTTCGCCACGCTCTACCTGGCGCCCAAGGACTACCACCGCATCCACATGCCCTGCGAAGGCCGGCTGCTGCGCATGGTCTACGTGCCGGGCGAGCTGTTCTCGGTGAACCCGACGACGGCGCGCGGCGTGCCCGGGCTGTTCGCGCGCAACGAGCGGGTGGTCTGCGTCTTCGAGACCGCCCACGGGCCGTTTGTCAACGTGCTGGTGGGCGCCACCATCGTCGGCAGCATTGCCACTGTCTGGCACGGCGTGGTGAACCCGCCGCGCACCCGCGAGATCCGCGAGTGGCGTTACGACAGCGAGAGCATCGTGCTGGCCAAAGGTGCCGAGATGGGCCGTTTCCTGCTGGGCTCCACCGTGGTCATGCTCTTCCCCTCCAACGTCGTGAGCTTCAACGCCGACTGGGCGCCATCCCGGCCGGTGCGCCTGGGCGAGGCCATGGGCCAGGCGCTGGCGCGGCCGGCCTGAGGCCTACTGGAAGGCCACCTCGTTGAAGCTGCGCAGCTTGCGGCTGTGCAGGCGGCCGCTACCTTCGGCGCGCAGGATCTCGATGGCGCGCATGCCGATGCGCAGGTGCTGGTCGACGCGCTCGCGGTAGAAGTGGTTGGCCATGCCTGGCAGCTTGATCTCGCCATGCAGGGGCTTGTCGCTGACGCACAGCAAGGTGCCATAGGGCACGCGGAAGCGAAAGCCGTTGGCCGCAATGGTGGCGCTCTCCATGTCCAGCGCGACGGCGCGGCTCTGGCTGAAGCGGCGCTGCGGCTGGTTGCCCGGCAGCAGTTCCCAGTTGCGGTTGTCGGTGGACGCCACCGTGCCGGTGCGCAGGATCTTCTTCAGCTCGAAGCCCTTGAGCTGGGTGACGTCGGCCACCGCCTGCTCCAGCGCGCGCTGCACCTCGGCCAGCGTGTCGAAGGTGATGCCGGGGCGGCGCAGCAGGTCGGCATGCGCCGCGCCAGCGCAGCACAGCGCCGACGCGACGATGGCCTGGCGAATCCGCCTCAGGACCGTGCCGCCTGCAGCGGCCGGGCATCCAGCTCACGCTGCCAGCCGTCGTCCAGCACCAGGTGGAAGGCGTCGGCGGCTGCGCCGTGGGTGAACGCGGTGCCGTAGGGCTGCGGTCGGGCCATCACCACCTGGCCCGCGGCCAGGCGCTGCGCGGCGTGCCGAACCCTCACCTGCTGGCGCTGCCGCAGCAAGGCCGCCACCGCCACGAAGGCCACCGCCTGCGCCGCCGGCAGCGGAAACAGCTTCAGCACCGCCGCCGTGATCACGCCCAGCGTGCCTTCGCTGCCGATGAACAGGTCGCGCAGGTCGTAGCCGGTGTTGTCCTTGCGGAGTGTGCGCAGGCCGTTCCACAGTTCGCCCTCGGCGGTGACCACTTCCAGGCCCAGGCAGAGTTCGCGCGCCGTGCCGTAGCGCAGCACCTGTACCCCGCCGGCATTGGTGGCGAGGTTGCCGCCGATCGTGCAGGTGCCTTGTGCCGCCAGGCTCAAAGGGAAGAGCCGGCCGGCGTCGCGCGCCGCGTCCTGCACCTGCTGCAGCGTGACACCCGCTTCGACCGTGATGGTCTGTCCGACCGGGTCGAGTGCGCGGATGCGCTGCAGGCGGGCCGTGGACAGCACCAGGCTGCGGCCTTCGACCGCAGGGGTGGCGCCGCCGGACAAGCCGGTGTTGCCCCCTTGCGGCACCACCACCACGCCGTGGGCGTGGCACCAGGCCATCACCTGGCTGACCTGCTCGGTGCTGGTGGGCAGCACCACCGCCGCGGCCTGGCCCACGTACAGGCCTCGGTAGTCGGTCACAAAAGGCTGCC
>NZ_CAKZHQ010000048.1 GCF_936925435.1 uncultured Ramlibacter sp.
CGAACAAGCTGTTTCGACACCGGACCTGGATGATCCGGGCGTATGCCGACGGCATGGGGTCGGGAAGCATCGCACTGGTCATGCTTCCGATCTATCTGATCACCGGCGCACCCATCAAGGGGCCGTTGTCCGACATGGTGTTTGTCGGCACCTGGCTGACCACCATCGCCCGGCATCGCGCCATCGACCTGATGCGCAAGCGCAAGCCCGAGACCTCGCTCACCTGGCAGGACGACGACGGCCACGAGCACCAGCACGACGCGATCGACGGCAGCGGCTCGCCGCTCGTCTACGACTCGAGCGGAGGCACAGTCTCGAGCTCGATCATCGACGGCATCGGCACGCTGATCGGCGGCACGCCGATTGCCAAGGCCGTGCGCGTGCTGAACGCCGCCGGCGTGCCGGTGGCGTTCGCTTCGGTCGAATACATCATGCGCGACGTGCCATGGGGCTGGCTGATCCGCTACATGCATTCCACAGGTGCCTCGGCGTTCTTTGTGGTCGTGTACCTGCACATGTTCCGTGCCCTGATCTACGGTTCATATCGCAAGCCGCGCGAACTTGTCTGGCTGTTCGGATGCGGCATCTTCCTGGTGCTGATGGCCGAGGCCTTCATGGGCTACCTGCTGCCCTGGGGCCAGATGTCCTACTGGGGCGCCCAGGTGATCTTGAACATGTTCACCGCCATCCCCTTCATCGGCCCCGACTTGGCGCTGCTGATCCGCGGTGACTTCGTGGTGTCCGACGCCACGCTCAACCGATTCTTCAGCTTCCACGTCATTGCCGTGCCGCTGGTGTTGCTGGGCCTGGTGGCCGCGCACATCCTGGCGCTGCACGACGTCGGTTCGAACAACCCGGACGGCGTCGAGATCAAGGGTCCGAAGGCACTCAAGGACGCCAATGGGAAGCCGCTGGACGGCATCCCCTTTCACCCGTACTACACGGTGCATGACATCTTCGGCGTGGCCGTGTTCCTGATGGTCTTCACTGCCATCATCTTCTTCGCGCCCGAAGTCGGTGGCTACTTCCTGGAGTACAACAACTTCATCCCGGCCGACTCGCTCAAGACGCCCGCGCACATCGCACCGGTCTGGTATTTCACGCCGTACTACTCGATGCTGCGTGCCATCACCAGCGAGATGCTGTATGTGCTGATCGCCTGTGTCGTGGCCGGTGCCGGTTTCGGTGTGTTCAAGTCGAAGCTGCCCAGCCTGTTCAAGGGCGCGGTCGTGGTCGCCACCGTCGTGGCCATCGCCCTGATGCTGGCCATCGACGCCAAGTTCTGGGGTGTGGTCGCCATGGGCGGCGCGGTGGTCATCCTGTTCTTTCTGCCCTGGCTCGATTTCAGCCCGGTCAAGTCGATCCGCTACCGCCCGCAATGGCACAAATGGCTGTACGGCGTGTTCGTCGTGAACTTCCTGGTGCTGGGCTACCTGGGCGTGCAGCCGCCTTCGCCGATCGGCGAGCGCGTGTCGCAGATCGGCACCCTGTTCTATTTCGGCTTCTTCCTGCTGATGCCGTGGTGGAGCCGGCTGGGCGAGTTCAAGCCCGTGCCCGAGCGCATCACTTTCGCCGCGCACTGAGCTGGAGCATGACAAGAATGAAAAAATTCATCATCACCCTCGTTCTGTCGTGGAGCGCAGCGCTGGGCGTCACGACCGGCGCGCACGCTTCGGGCGGCGACAGCATCGCCTGGGACAAGGCGCCCAACATCACCAACGATCTGCCGGCACTGCAAAACGGTGCCAAGCTGTTCGTCAACTACTGCCTGAACTGCCACTCGGCAGCCTTCATGCGCTACAACCGCCTGCAGGACATCGGCCTGACCGAGCAGCAGATCAAGGACAACCTGTTGTTCGCGACCGACAAGGTCGGCGAGACCATGAAGGCCGCGATCGACCCCAAGCAGGCCAAGGAATGGTTCGGTGCCAACCCGCCTGACCTGACCCTGGTGGCGCGTTCGCGCTCCGGCCACGGCGGCACCGGTGCGGACTATCTCTACACCTACCTGCGCACCTACTACCGCGACCCGTCCAAGGCGACCGGCTGGAACAACCTGGTCTTCCCCAGCGTCGGCATGCCCCACGCGCTGTGGGAACTGCAAGGTGAGCGCGAGCCGGTGTTCGAGACGCAGAGCAGCCATGGCCATGAAACCAAGATCTTCAAGGGCTGGAAGCAGGTCAGCGCGGGCACGATGACGCCGTTGCAATACGACCAGGCGGTCGGCAATCTCGTCGGCTACCTGCAGTGGATGGCCGAGCCGGCCCAGAACCAGCGCGTGCGCATCGGTGTCTGGGTGCTGCTGTTCCTGGGCGTGTTCACCGTGATCGCCTGGCGCCTGAACGCCGCGTTCTGGAAGAATGTGCATTAACGGACGAGGACGATAACGCGGTCCGGCATCGCCGGGCACGCGTCCTTGCAGACACGGTCCAGCTTGGCGCGGACCGTGTTTTCACTTTGTATAGGAGCCTCTCATCATGATGGTGCTGTATTCCGGGACGACCTGTCCTTTTTCCCACCGCTGCCGTTTTGTGCTGTTCGAGAAGGGCATGGATTTCGAGATCCGTGACGTCGACCTGTACAACAAGCCGGAAGACATCAATGTGATGAATCCGTATGGCCAGGTCCCCATCCTGGTCGAGCGCGACCTGATCCTGTACGAGTCGAACATCATCAACGAGTACATTGACGAGCGCTTCCCGCATCCGCAACTCATGCCGGGCGACCCGGTGGACCGTGCCCGCGTGCGCCTGTTCCTGCTCAATTTCGAGAAGGAACTGTTCGTTCACGTCAACACGCTCGAGTCGCGCGCTGCCAAGAGCAACGAAAAGGCGCTGGAAAAGGCGCGCTCGCACATCCGCGACCGCCTGACGCAGCTGGCCCCGGTGTTCCTGAAGAACAAGTACATGCTGGGCGACAACTTCTCCATGCTCGACGTCGCCATCGCGCCCCTGCTGTGGCGCATGGACTACTATGGCATCGAGCTGTCCAAGAACGCGGCGCCCCTGCTCAAGTATGCAGAGCGCATCTTCTCGCGGCCGGCCTACATCGAAGCGCTGACGCCGTCTGAAAAGGTGATGCGCAAGTAAGCAGTCTGCCGCGCCGCATGAACGCCCTGGAATCCACGTCGACCCGCCCCTACCTGATCCGGGCCCTGTACGAATGGTGCACCGACAACGGGTTGACGCCCTATGTTGCGGTGCTGGTCGACGACACCGTGCAGGTGCCGCGTGAATACGTCAAGAACGGCGAGATCGTCCTGAACATCAGTTTTGATGCGACCAGTTCGCTCAAGCTTGGCAACGACTTCATCGAGTTCAAGGCGCGCTTTGCCGGCAGCGCACGCGAGATCATCGTGCCGATCAGCCGTGTGATCGCGATCTACGCGCGGGAGAACGGCCAGGGCATGGCATTCCCAGTTCCCGTGGCGGGGGGCGAGGGGTCCAAGCCCTCGCCTCTGTCCAGTGTCCCGGCTGCCGGAGGGGTGGAGGGTGAGCCCAAGGTCGTGCAACTGGTCCCCCCCGAGCCTGCCGCGGCAGATGATGCCGGGAGCGGCCCGGAAGGCGAGCCGCCTCGTCCTCCCCCCGGTCCGCGGCCTGCACTCAAGCGCGTCAAGTGACGCGCAGCACGCCTTAAAATTCAAGCATTCGCCGATTTAGCTCAGTTGGTAGAGCAACCGCCTTGTAAGCGGTAGGTCGTCAGTTCGATTCCGACAATCGGCACCATTTCTCCCGGGAGACTTCAGCCGGCTACCTTTGGCTGCTTTGTACCTTGATGCGAATTGAGGTAACCTCCCAACCCCGGTCGCGCAGGCGGTTCTGCAGGGCAGGCAAGACCTGCCGGAGCTTGGCGGCCGCGGCGTTGTTGCTGACCAGGAGGCACCAGGACGGTCCATCGACCGGCCCAGCCTTCACGGCGGGCCGCAATGGGGCAGGGATCAATAATTCGACCGCTTTGAGCCGTTCGTTCGAGTCGCGTGCCAGTTCCGCCAGTCTTGCCAGAGTCGGTGAGCCTTCGGCGGCCTGCAACAGCGTGACGGGGTGCAGTTTTCGGTTCATGAAGGCGGACAGGAAGAGGGGATCACGGTGCATTTCATTATCACGGATGCGTGGCTGGCCAAGAGCCGTGCCATCCACCTGAGCGGGACACGGCTGGTCGTTGTGTTCTTCACTTTGTCGCTGGCGCTGATGGTGCTCGCGGCAGGCCTTTACCACTGGGTTTTCCTCAAAGGCGCGCGGGAAGGCTGGCCCGTTGTGGGCACGCTGGTGCGCTTGGTGGTCAAGGACGAATTTGAGCAGCGCGACCGCTTCATGCGCGAGAACCTCGATGCCATGGCCCGCAAGCTCGGCGAGATGCAGGCCAAGATGGTGCAGCTGGAGGCCCTGGGCGAACGCGTGTCGGGGCTGGCCGGCGTCAATCCGGCCGAGATCAAGGCCACGCCCGGCCGTGGCGGCGCCCTGGTGTCCGGGCGCCCGCTGACGATGGAGGAATTGCAGGCTACCTTGTCCGACCTGGACCAGTTGACCGGCCAGCGCAACGACCTGCTCACGGTCATGGAGTCGCGCCTGTTCGACCAGAAAATCCGCAAGATGATGGCGCCCACCCAGCAGCCGGTGCAGGCAGGCCACATGGGCTCGTCCTTCGGCTGGCGCATCGATCCTTTCACCGGCCGCTCGGCCCTGCACACGGGCCTGGATTTCCAGGCCGACCCGGGCACGGCCATCCTCGCGGCTTCCGGCGGGGTGGTGGTGACCCAGGAATACCACGCCGCCTACGGAAACATGGTCGAAGTGGACCACGGCAACGACCTGGTCACGCGCTATGCCCATGCCTCCAGGGTGCTGGTGAAAAAGGGCGACCTGGTCCGGCGCGGCCAGAAACTCGCCGAAGTTGGCACGACCGGGCGCTCGACCGGACCTCACCTGCATTTCGAGGTACTGGTCCAGGGGGTCATGCAGGATCCGCAGAAATTCCTGACTGCGGGCCAGAGCCTGCCAGCCAGTGCGCAGGTGGCCACCTTTGCCGCCAAACCGCCGCCCGCGGCGCCTGCCCTGCAGATGCCATCGCGCAGGTAAAATCGAAAGTTCCGTTGGCGCCCGCCTGTTCTTGCTTTGGCTGGCGTCGACCCCATTTCCTGCATAACAAGAGGATTGCGCTGCCCTGCTGGCCCCGGTGGGCCGGCAGGGCAGCACTGCATTCATGGCCAAGAACTTCCTGACCCAGATTTTCGGATCGCGCAACGACCGCCTGCTCAAGCAATACCGCAAGACAGCGGAGCGCATCAATGCGCTGGAGCCTGAATTCGAGAAGTTGAGCGACGAGCAGCTGCGTGGCAAGACGCAGGAGTTCAAGGACCGCGTCGCCGGCGGCGAATCACTCGATGCCATCCTGCCCGAAGCCTTTGCCGTGGTGCGCGAAGGTTCCAAGCGCATCATGAAGATGCGCCATTTCGATGTTCAACTGTTGGGCGGCATGGCACTGCACAACGGCAAGATCGCTGAAATGGGCACAGGTGAGGGCAAGACGCTGACGGCCACGCTGCCGGTCTACCTGAACGCGCTGAGCGGCAAGGGCGTTCACGTGGTCACGGTGAACGACTATCTGGCCAACCGGGATGCCCAGTGGATGGGCAAGCTGTACAACTTCCTGGGCCTGACGGTGGGCATCAACCTGCCGCAGATGCCGCGTGAGGACAAGCAGGCCGCCTACCGCGCCGACATCACCTACGGCACCAACAACGAGTACGGTTTCGACTACCTGCGCGACAACATGGTCTACGAGGTGGCCGACCGCGTGCAGCGCAGCGTGAACTTCGCCATCGTCGACGAGGTCGACTCGATCCTGATCGATGAGGCACGCACACCGCTGATCATCAGCGGCCAGGCGGAAGACCACACCGAGATGTACATCGCCATGAACCGGGTCGTGCCGCTGCTGGTCAAGCAGGAAGGCGAGGCCGACCCGCGCACCGGCGAAGGAATCATCAAGGCGGGCGATTTCACCCAGGATGAGAAGACCCACCAGGTGTTCCTGACCGAGCAGGGCCACGAAAACGCCGAGCGCATCCTGTTCAACCTGGGCCTGATTCCCGAGGGCGCCACCCTGTACGACCCGGCCAACATCACGTTGATGCACCACCTGTACGCTGCGCTGCGGGCCAACCACCTGTACCACCGCGACCAGCACTACGTCGTCCAGCCTGGCGAGGACGGCGCCCAGGAAGTGGTGATCGTCGACGAGTTCACCGGTCGCCTGATGTCGGGCCGCCGCTGGAGCGATGGCCTGCACCAGGCCGTGGAAGCCAAGGAAGGCGTCCCCATCCAGGCAGAAAACCAGACCCTGGCATCCATCACCTTCCAGAACTATTTCCGCCTCTACGGCAAGCTGGCCGGCATGACCGGCACGGCCGATACCGAAGCCTACGAGTTCCAGGAGATCTACGGCCTGGAAACCATGGTGATCCCGCCGAACCGGCCGAGCCGCCGTGACGACCAGCTCGACCGCGTGTACAAGACCACGCGCGAGAAGTACGAGGCGGCGATCAAGGACATCCGCGAGTGCTACGAGCGCGGCCAACCCGTGTTGGTCGGTACCACTTCCATCGAGAACTCCGAAATCATCGACGCCTTGCTCAACAAGGAAGGCCTGCCGCACCAGGTGCTCAACGCCAAGCAGCATGCGCGCGAGGCCGACATCGTGGCCCAGGCCGGCCGCCCGAAGATGATCACCATCGCCACCAACATGGCCGGTCGCGGCACCGACATCGTGCTGGGCGGTAATGTGGGGAAAGCGGTGGAAGCGGTGGAAGCCGACGAATCGCTCGACGCGGCCGCCAAGGCGCTGAAAATCGAGGAGCTGCGTGCCCATTGGGCCAAAGAGCACGAGGTGGTGAAGGCCCACGGTGGCCTGCGCATCATCGCGACCGAGCGCCACGAGTCGCGCCGCATTGACAATCAACTGCGCGGCCGTTCGGGCCGCCAGGGCGATCCCGGCTCCTCGCGCTTCTACCTGAGCCTGGACGATCCGCTCATGCGCATCTTCGCCGGCGACCGGGTCAAGGCCATCATGGACCGCCTGAAGATGCCAGACGGCGAGGCCATCGAGGCCGGTATCGTCACCCGCAGCATCGAAAGCGCCCAGCGCAAGGTCGAGGCGCGCAACTTCGACATCCGCAAGCAGTTGCTGGAGTACGACGATGTCTCCAATGACCAGCGCAAGGTGATTTACCAGCAGCGCAACGACATCATGGATGCGGCCGATCTGGGCGCCCAGATCGCCTCGCTGCGCCAGGGCTGCTTCACCGACCTGACGCGCCAGTACGTGCCGGCCGAATCAGTGGAAGAGCAATGGGACGTCCCGGGCCTGGAAAAGGTGCTGGCCGACGAGTGGGAAATCCAGTTGTCGCTGCAGCAGGACGTTCAGGCCGCCAGCGCGATCACCGACGAGGACCTCCTGGAGAAGGTGCTCAAGACGGCTGACGCGGCTTTTGATCGCAAGGTCGAGCAGATCGGCGCAGCCAATTTCACGCAGTTCGAGCGCGTGGTTCTGCTGCAAAGCATCGACACGCACTGGCGCGAACACCTGTCGGCGCTCGACTACCTGCGCCAGGGCATCCACCTGCGTGGCTATGCGCAAAAGCAGCCCAAGCAGGAGTACAAGCGCGAGGCCTTCGAGCTGTTCGGCCAGTTGCTGGACTCCGTCAAGAACGAAGTCACCAAGGTCCTGATGACGGTGAAGGTGCAGTCCGGCGAACAGCTGGAGCAGGCGGCCGAGGACATGGAAAGCCGCGCAGAACGCATTGCCAACGTCACCTATACCGCGCCCACGGAAACCGGCGAAGTGGAGAGCACGCTCGATGAGCGCACGGCGCGCGAACTGCCCGCCGTGGCCGGCATGCCCCGGGTGGGCCGCAACGACCCCTGCCCCTGCGGCAGTGGCAAAAAGTACAAGCAGTGCCACGGCAAGCTGGCCTGAGTTTTTGTTGCGTTTTGCGACGAAATCACACTTTTCCCTGCAGACGGTAACTTATTTGTATCACCCCTGTCATATCTGACAGGGGTGATGTGACGCGTTGTGACATTTACCTCTTCAATGGGGCGCCATTTTTACAGGTGCAACATGGAAGTCGTTGGAATTACCCACTCGGCCGCCGCAGCCGATCCCTGCCTGCCAGAAGTTCTTCAGGCGCATGACGGGGGGCCGGTGGTTCAGCCCTGGACCCGGCGCTTGTCCTGCCGTGCCAGCCAGTTGGTATAACCATTGACCGGATCGGGCGCATGCATGGCAGGAACGCTGAACAGCGCGCCCAGCAGCAAGCCGTCCTGGCCCACCGGGAAGGCCGCCGCGAGTTCTGGCGGGCCTGCGCGGCCAAGGGCCTGGCGCAGTTCGAGGTCGGCCAGCTTGCGGCCATGACGAATATCGTCCAGGCCCGCCGGTGGCACGCCCTCGAGTTCGGCGAGTTCCGCCAGGGCCTTGAGACCGTCGGTGGTTTCCAACTGCAGCCAACTGGCCTGGCCAGCGGCGTCCAGGCCGATCACACCAAAAGGCTCGCCGATCACGATGTGCTCGACCCAGCGTTTGGTGCCCAGGCGCAACAGTTCCTGGTCGACCGATGGCAGGCGTAGCAGGGCGTTTTGCTCCGGGCTGAGCGTGGCCCGCCAGGTCTGCGCGTGGCGGGCGTTGGGCGTGGTCAGGAGGTGCTCCACGGCATCGATCAGGCGCTTGGAGATGTCTGGTGCCTGCTTGGCAATGAACTGGTCGATCAGCCCCCGGTTGAATGCGCGCACCGCCACCTGTTCATCTGCCTGGCCGGTGAGCAGCACCCGCGAGCCCGGCCAGTCGACCAGTTCGGCCAGCGCCTGCAGACCGTCCATGGCCGGCATCGAATAGTCCACCACGCACACCCGCGTGAGGGCATAGCGTTCGGTGTACTTGGACCAATAGCCAAGAATCTGCGGAATCAGGGGCTTGCCTTCGCGCCAGTGGCCGACCAGTTGCTGCTGGTTCCAGGCATCGGCTTCCCAGAAGGGCGGTTCCTGGTGCAGGTAGCTGATGCATTCGGCAGGCCTCAGGAACAGCTTGACGTTCCAGTGCCTGGGAAGCACCAGGGCGAGCATTTCCAGGTAGTCGGGATCGTCGTCGAGGAAGACGATCGTGCCGGGACGGTGAAACAGGGGAAAGCTCATCTTGCGGCCAATCAGACAAACGTGGGGATGGGATTCATTGTGCTAGCCCAGGACGGGCAGTTCAATCGTGAAAATGGCGCCACGCGCGGGCTCCGACCTGACCCGGATGCTGCCCTTGGCGCCTTCGACCACGCGCTGGCAGAAAGCCAGTCCCAGGCCATGCCCGGTGCCGCGGTTGGTCGAGAAGAAGGGTTCGAAAATGCGCGGCTGCAAGTCGGGGTTGATGCCGACGCCCTTGTCCGATACGACGATCCTGCCCCTGTTGTGCATGGTCCCGACTTCGACCATCAGGTCACCCGGCTTGCTGGCGCTGCTGGCGGCGGCCAGCGAACGCAGGGCGTTCTTCAGCAGATTGTCGATGACCTGGACGAACAGGGCCTGCGAGCCATGGAAGTGGAAGTCGCGCCGGACCAGCAGTTGAACGCTCTCGCGCTCACGCGTGCTGCGAAACGGGTAGTTGGCGACCGCCGCGGACACCAGTTTGGAGGCCGACATGGATTCCTTGGTGGTGGGCAGGCGCATCAGTCTTGCATTGGCGATCTGGGTGTCGATCTGGTGGTTCGTGTTGCGCACCAGCATGTGCAGGCGTTCGCCAAGCTTGTCGAGCTTGTGTGCGGAAGCATCGGTGCGCCCGCTCCCCTCGGCCCGCACCGCATCACCGATCAGCGACATCGTGGCCAGTGGCGTGCGCAGTTCGTGGGCCATGATGCCCGTGGTCGTCAGCGTGTGGGCCAGGTGCTCTCGCCGCAGATTGGCCGAGGACAGGCCCAGGAGCAGCCCCATGCTGACGCAAGAGGCCATGACGACGGCATCCGACAGCATGTGGCTTGTGGACCACGGCGGCACCGGCGGTCCCCAGAGACAGAACGCGATCTGCGCGCACGAAGCCCCAGCAGCCAGCCCCAGTGTGCCAATCCGCCAGTCGGTCACAAAATAGTAGGTCAGGATCATCGCCGCCATGCTGGCCAGCCAGACCGCATTGCCTCCATTGCACAGGTACATGTAGCTGAAAAGAAAGGGCAGCTCGAACCAGGTCACCACACTGAAGATCTGGCCGGACAGCCTGCTGCTCGGGTCGTTGGAGATGCGCTGGTTGACCAGCAGCAGCCCCAGTGCAGCAGCGCACAGGCGCAGCGGCAGACTCTCATAGGGCTGGGGCAGACCGATGGCCCATGTCCACCAGAACAGCGGATGGCCGACCAGGACGAACAGGCCCAGGCCCTTCATGCGCAATGGGGAGGGGTGGAGCACGGCCACCAGCGGCGAGGTGATGACTTCTTCGAGGAGCCAGCGCGACATCCGTTGCCGTACCGGCAGCCGCGCAGTCGCCTGGGCAGCGAATGGATGGCCTTGGGATGTGTCGCGAAGGGTCAAGGGGCAGGGAAGGCCGGTGTGGGGAGCGTGCTATTGTCCCGGTTCTTTGAAAACACGTCGATGCAGCTACCTGTTAACTTTGACAGTGCGAGCCTGGACGGCATCCTCAGCGACTGGGCCAGCGCATTGCGCGAGTTTTCGGTGGAGGCAGTGGCCGTGCTGGGACCGGATCCGTTCGGAACCATCGAGGACCGCCAGGTCATGGCCGTGCATCCACCTCTGGTTGCGGATGCCGCTACCGCATTGGCCGAGAGCCGGGATTTCGGCGCCCCGTGGCGCGACTCCGATGCGCCGCTGGTGGCCTGGCAGCACATCGCCAAATCAGACCAGCTTGCGTCCAGCCGCTGGCGCCTGCTCTGGCTGGCCCATGGCTTCCAGACCGTCGTGCGCGTGGAATTCACGCTGCCAGCGGGCCGTGCCTTCGAATGCTTCATGTTCAGCCCGCGCGAGTTGACCGACAGATCAGAGGCTGCATCGCTGGCATGGTCGGCGCTCAACATCTGGCCGGTGATCAGGCGCTGCATCGCGCAGGAGCGATCCACGCTGAGCCCGCGCGAGCGCGAATGCCTGGTCCTTGCATTCCAGGGGATGACGGCGCGTGAAACCGGGCAGCGCCTGCGGTGCAGTGAACGCACCGTGAACTACCACCTGGCCAATGCGATGGGAAAACTCAAGGTCGACAACAAGCTGGCTGCGATCCAGCGAGCCTGCTGGATCGGCGCTCTCTAGCGGCCGGACCTGGTCGCGGTGGGCAGCCAGCTGTGCTGACAGGCTGATGGGCTTTCGGTTTATATTGCGGCACACTTTCATTGCACTGCCATGGCCGATTCCGATCGCACCGCTTCCCTGATGACTCCTGCCAAGCTGGCGCAGGTCAGCCGTCCGAAGGCGGCAGTGTCGCCCGCCGCCTACCTGGACCGGATGGCAGCCGACGCGGGCCACATGCATCTGCACCAGTTGGCCCAGCTGCGTGGCGTGCTGGAAACCCATGCACGGGCCCGCGATCCCGCACCAATCGCCAAGGAGTTGGCCCAACTGGCCAAAACCTTGTCCGACCTTGATTTCGCTCTGCTGGAGGCGCGCGGCTGGTGGGCGCGCACCACCGGCAAGGGGCGTAGCACCAGCGGGGAGTTTGCGGCGCAGGTCGAACAGATCGACGCGACGGCCCAGGCCCTGGCGTTGCAGGTGCAGAAACTGCACAAGCGCCAGCAAGCCGAAGCTGTGGCGACCGAGCGCACCCTGGTCGAGTTCGAAGTGGAGTGCCGCGCGATCGACAAGCTCGTGGAACAGGGCGCGCGCTGGCTGCAGGACATGCGCAAGCAGCTGCAGGAGCGCAGCGCTGCCGCAACCGGCGAACAGAGCCAGCAGCAGCTGCGTGAGGATGCCGGCCGCTGCGACATCCTGATTGCGCGCCTGAAGCTCTTGCGCGATGTCGTTGCCGCCGCCCAGGCGGTGCACGAGCAGGCGCGGGGCACGGCCGCGCAACGGGCGACGGTGCTGCAGATGCTGCAACAGGTGCTGGCATCGGACGTCAAGGCATGGCAGGGCAGGATGCCCGCGCTGGCCGCCCAGGCCGCGCAGGGCAAGCCCCCATCGCTGGAGGGCGCAATGGAGACCCACCAGGAGTTGCAGCTGTGCATCAGGCAATGCATCGCCGACGGCGAAACCCTGCGGGCCCAGGAGGATGCGCTGGCGGCTGCCCTGGCCGGATTTGGTCGCTTGCTGGACGCCGCGGGCTGAGCTGCGCGGCCAGGCTGCAACCATGCCCTTTCTCGCCATCGACATCGGCAATACCCGCCTGAAATGGGCCCTGTATGACGCGCCGCGCCCCGGCGCTGCCCTGCAGGCGCAAGGTGCCGAATTCCTCGAGAACATCGACAAGCTGGCCGACGGCCCGTGGAGCGCCATTGCCTGCCCGGACCGCATGCTCGGCTGCGCCGTAGCGGCCGATGCCATCAAGCGCCGCGTCCAGGAGCAGATGGAGGAGCTGTGGGACATCCCGGCCCAATGGGTGGTCGCCAGCGCGGCCGAGGCAGGCCTGGTCAACGGCTATGACCACCCGGCCCGGCTGGGCGCCGACCGCTGGGTGGCGATGGTCGGGGCCCGGCACCATCTTCTGGCCCAGGGGGCGCCCAGGCCACTGGTGGTGGTGATGGTGGGCACGGCCGTGACCGTCGAAGCGGTCGATGCCGATGGCCGCTTTCTGGGCGGATTCATCCTGCCCGGCCACGGCATCATGCTGCGGGCGCTGGAGTCGGGCACGGCCGGCCTGCACGTGCCGACCGGCGAGGTGTGCGAGTTTCCCACCAACACCAGCGACGCTCTGACCAGCGGCGGCACCTATGCCATTGCAGGGGCCATCGAGCGGATGGTCCAGCACGTGCGCCGCCATTGCGGCGCCGAGCCGGCCTGCTACATGACCGGCGGCGCGGGCTGGAAGATGGCGCCCAGCATGTCCGTTGCTTTCGAGCTGGTGGACAGCCTGATCTTCGATGGGCTGCTGGAAATCGCCAGGCTGCGCTTCGGCTAGCCCTGCAGACCGTCGGCAGCCTGGTACAGCGACTCGCTTGCCTGCTGCAGGATCTGCTCTTTCCAGCTGTCGGTGTCGGTGTAGAAGGCGTCCTTCATCTGCTGCTTGACCTGTGCCGCCAGGGCCGGCGGCGCATCAGGGTGCAGATTCAGCCAGTGCTCGCCGCGCAGCGCATGCATCACCTCCAGCACCGGCACCGTGCCGTATTCCATCGCGATGCCGGTGTACTGCGCTTGCGGGCATTCTTCATAGACTGAGTTCCACATCAGGCCGGTGAGAAAGGCCGAGCTCGACGAGCCGTCGTAGATGGAAGTCACCGGCGTTCTGCCGCCGCCGTCCCACCAGGAGCGGGCGCGCTGCACGGCTGCATCGTCGTCGGCGCCCGCATAGATGCGCTCGCCCAGGCCGCTGGGGCCCAGCCCGGTGTGGATGTCGATCCAGCCGATGCGCGAGGCCTTGCTCCCGTAGCTGCGCAGCACCTCGCGCAACGTGCTGTTGCTCCAGGTGGGCCCGGTGCCGCCGAAGAACAAGCCTCCAGGGAACTCGTGCTGGCCGCGCGAGATGGCAGCCTGGTAGGCGGGCTCGCCATGGGTGGCGATGTACTGCGAGATCGCCGCGTTGTTGTCGTCCGACGGCGGCCATTGGGCCGGCAGCAGCAGCGCCTGGAGCTCGCGGTAGGCGGTGTTGTCCGGCAAGGGCCGGCTGAAATCGTGGAAGTTGCGGTTCAGGTCCACGTTTTCATGCGTGGTGCGGCGGATGTGCGAAAAGCCATAAGGGTTGAGCGCATGGATGTAGAGCACGGCCACCCCGCGGGAGCGCGCGTGGTCGCGCCACGCCCTGTCGCGCAGTGCCGCCACCTGCACGCCGGTGCCGCAATAGCCTTCCACGCCATGGCAGGCGCTGGTCAGGATCAGGAGGCTCGAGGCCAGCGCGTCGCCGTCCAGCGCCACGTCCATGGCCAGTTCTTCACCATCGCGCCCCGGCAGCGGGTGCGGCCTGGAGTCGACCTGCACGCCGGCGTCGGCGGCGGCGTGCAGGAACTTGGCGCGGGCTTGGGCGTAGGTGGATGAGAAAGCGTCGTGGGCCCCTGTCATGCAGCCTGCTCCGCGAACCAGGCTTCGGCCAGGCGCACCCAGTAGGTGGCGCCAAGGGGAATCAGGTCGTCGTTGAAGTCGTAGCTGGGGTTGTGCAGCATGCAGGGGCCGCCGCCGTGGCCCATCTCTCGGTGGCTGCCGTCGCCATTGGCGATGAAGCAGTAGGCACCGGGCTTGGCCTGCAGCATGTAGGAGAAGTCTTCCGCGCCCATGGTGGGCTCCTGCGCCTCGACGTTGGCTTCGCCGACGATGGACGCCATCACCTTGCGCGCGAACTCGGCCTCCTTGGGCGAGTTGATGGTGGGCGGGTAGTTGCGCACGAACTCGAATTCGCAAACGGCGTCGTGCGCCGCGCAGACATGTTCGGCCACCTGCTGCATGCGCTTTTCGATCAGGTCCAGCACTTCAAGTGTGAAGGTGCGCACCGTGCCCTGCAACTCGCAGCTGTCGGGGATCACGTTGGTCGCCTCGCCGGCGTGGATCATGGTCACGGAGATGACGCCGGCATCGACCGGCTTCTTGTTGCGGCTGATGATGGTCTGGAAGGCCTGCACCATCTGGCAGGCCACCGGCACCGGGTCGACACCGTTGTGCGGCAGGGCTGCATGGCCGCCCTTGCCGCGGATGGTGATCTTGAACTCGTTGCTCGACGCCATCACCGGGCCGGGGCTGACGGCGAACTTGCCGATCTGTGAGCCTGGCCAGTTGTGCATGCCGAACACGGCCTGCATCGGAAACTGTTCGAACAGGCCTTCCTTGATCATTTCGCGGGCACCGCCGCCGCCTTCTTCGGCGGGCTGGAAGATCAGATAGACAGTGCCATCGAAGTTGCGGTTCTTGGCGAAATGCTGGGCCGCGGCCAGCAGCATCGCCGTGTGGCCGTCATGGCCGCAGGCGTGCATCTTGCCCTGGTGCTTGCTGGCATGGCTGAAGGTGTTGAACTCCTGCATGGGCAGGGCATCCATGTCGGCACGCAGGCCGATGGCCCGGTCGCTGCTGCCGTTCTTCAGGATGCCGACCACGCCGGTCGTGCCCAGCCCGCGGTGGATGGGAATGCCCCATTCGGTGAGCTTTTGTGCCACCACGTCGGCGGTACGCACTTCTTCGAAGCACAGTTCGGGGTGGGCGTGGATGTCGCGGCGGATGGCCGCGATGCCGGCCGCCTGGGTGACGATGGAGTCCAGGATTTTCATTGGAAGATGCGGTTGGTCGAGGCTTGCAGTCTAGCCGTGCCGCGCCGCAGGCGCCAGAGCGCGACATGCGCCAGAATGGGGTGATGCAAGTTACAGCAGCTTCCTCGCAACCCAGTGCCCGCGCGCTTGAGCTGGCGCAAACTTTGGTCCGCATCAACACCGTCAGCGCCAACTCCAACCTGACCCTGATCCACTTCATTCGCGACGAACTGCAGGCCATGGGCGTGGCCAGCCGCCTGACCTATAACGCCGACCGGACCAAAGCCAATCTGTTCGCCACGCTGGGCGAGGGCAAGAGCGCCGGCGTTATCCTGTCCGGCCACACTGACACCGTGCCCTGGGACGGCCAGGACTGGTCGTCCGATCCCTTGTCGGGTCATGTGGCCGATGGCCGGCTCTGGGGCCGCGGATCGGCCGACATGAAGGCCTTCATCGCCATCGCCCTGTCCCATGCCCGTCAGTTTGTTGACAGCCCCGCCCCCTTTGCCATCCACCTGGCCTTGAGCTACGACGAGGAAGTGGGCTGTTTGGGCGTGCGGGAACTGATTGCCGACATGCGCGACGCCGGCGTCAAGCCCCTGGCCTGCATCGTGGGCGAGCCCACTGACATGGTGCCGGCGATCGCCCACAAGGGCGTCTACCGCTACAAGTGCTGCGTGCGTGGCAAGGAGGCGCACTCCTCGCTGACCCCACAGTCGGTCAATGCCATCGAGATGGCGGCGCGGCTGGTGGGCAAGCTGCGCGACATGGCCGAGTGTTTCGAGCGCGATGAGCCGCGCTACGCCGGTTTCGATGTACCGTTTTCCACCGCCAGCGTCGGCCAGTTCCACGGCGGCATCGCCGACAACGTGGTGCCGCGCGACGCGGAGTTCCGCTATGAATTCCGCGACCTGCCAACGGCCGATGCCAAGGCGATGCAGGCGCAGGTGCTGGCCCATGCCCGCTCTCTGGAGCCGGCGATGCACAAGGTGGCGCCCGAGACGGGCTTTCGCTTCGACACGATCTGCGAAGTGCCCAGTTTCCTGGGCTCTGCAAGTGACGCTGTGACCCGGCTGGCACAGCGCCTGGCCGGTGAAAACCGCACCACGCAGGTGGCGTTCGGCACCGAGGCCGGCCTGTTCAAGCAGGCCGGCATTCCCACGGTGGTCTGCGGGCCCGGCAGCATCACCCAGGCGCACCAGCCGGACGAATACGTCTACCTGGAGCAGCTGGCGCGCTGCGAGGCCTTCATGCGCGGCCTGGCGGCCACGCGTTCACTGGACTGAAGCCCGCTTACTTCTTGCCATCCTCCGGGCCCGGCGGCACATGGCTGTTGATCTTGTTGCCAGTGTCGCGGATGGCGTCACCCGCGCTGGCGCCGGCGCTCTTGAGTGCATCGGTGGTCGACTTGGTGACCTTCTTGGTGGTCTGGGCCGGCTCGGACTTCTTGGCCTTGGTCACGGCCTTCATTTCCGGCTTATTGGGATTGGCCGCGTTGGGGTCGTTCGGGTAGACCTCGCCGGCCTTGTTGCTCTCGGTATTGGTCGGGCCCGTGGGGCTGGCCGATTGGGCATGGGCGCCCAGGGCCGCACCCAGGGTCAGGGCCAGGGCCACGGGAACGGTGCGCATGAATTTGCTGTGGATCATGATTGGATCTCCTTGGGTTGCTAAGTGAGTCCAGTATGGGTTCGCACAGGGACGAAGGGGGCCGCGCGGGCCCCCTTGGAATGGAAATGGATGGAGGCTGACGCAGGGGTCAGCCATTGCCTGACCTTCAGGTGCGGACTCTGCCGTCACCCGTCAGCATGGACAGCTCCACAAAGCTCGACGCCGCATGGTCGGTGGCCGAAAACGACACCGAGAAGCCGCCGACCGACTGATTGCCCAGCGACTCCAGGCCGCCCACCAGCGCTTCCCGCGTGAGCTTGGGGCCGGCGCGCCGCAGGCCCTCGACCATCACCTTGGCTGCCACATAGCCTTCCATGCTGGAGAAGTTGGCCTGGTGGTCGCTGCCGCCCTTCTTGACCGCCTCGGCGAATTCGCGGGCGATCGGGCGGGCCGTGTTGTAGGGCGAGGGCATGACCTGGGAGACCACAACGCCGGCGCCGTCCTTGCCCAGTTCATCGGCCAGGGCCTGCGTGCCGACGAAGGACACGTTGTAGAAGGTGCCGCCATAGCCGGCCTTGCGGGCCGTGCGGATGAAGGCCGCGCAGGCCTTGTAGGCGCCGATCTGCACGATCGCGTCGGGCGCCGACGCCACCAGCGTCTTGACGGCGCCGGCCACGTCGACCGAGTTGCGCTCCACGGTTGCTTGGGCCACCGGCTTGATGTTCTGGCCTGCCAGGGCGAGCTCCACTCCCTCCAGGCCGGCCTTGCCGTAGGCGTCGTTCTGGTAGAAGACCGCGATCTTCTTCAGGCCCAGGCTGGTCAGTTGCTTGACGATCAGCGCGGTCTCGTCGTTGTACGAGGCGCGCATGTGGAAGGCATAGCGATTGAAGGGCTGGCGCAGCGCCATGGCGCCGGTAAACGGCGCGAAGAAGGGGACCTTGGCCGAGATGGCCAGGGGCAGGGCTGCCAGGCAGGTCGGCGTGCCGACATAGCCGAACAGCGCCAGCGTGTCGTCGGCCACCAGCTTGCGGGTGTTGGCCACACAGCGCTCGGGCTCATAGCCATCGTCCAGATGCACCAGGTCGATCGTGCGCTTGTGCACGCCGCCCTGGGCATTGACCTGGTCGAAGTACAGGCGCGCGCCCTGGTTGAACTGGATGCCCAACTGGGCCGAGGGCCCGGTGAAGGGCGCGGACTGGCCCAGCACGATGCGGTCAGGCTGGGCGCGGACGACGGGGGCGCCGAGCACGGCGAGCGCGCCGACGGCACGCGAGAATTGGCGACGATTGAGCATGGAACCATTTTCTACCTAGGGTCTTCCCTAGGGCTGACGCCCTGCTTTCGGCTCGCTGACGGGATTTTCTTAACCTGAAAGGCTCCTTTCCACCAGGCCGGCCCAAGGCGACTACCATCGTGATTGCCCCACGATCCCCGAACCGCAAGCATGGTCACCACCGAAATCCGCGGCGCCTGCCCGCATGATTGCCCCGACACCTGCGCCCTGGTCACCACCGTGGCCGACGGCGTGGCCCTGAAAGTGCAAGGCAACCCCCAGCACAAGCCCACCGACGGCGTGCTGTGCACCAAGGTCTCGCGCTATGTGGAGCGCAGCTACCACCCGGAGCGCCTGTTGACGCCGCTCAAGCGCAGCGGTCCCAAGGGCTCGGGCCGCTTCGAGCCGGTGGGCTGGGACCAGGCGCTCCAAGAGATCGCGGCGCGCCTGCAGGCCATCGCGGCGCGTGACCCCCAGGCCATCCTGCCTTACAGCTACTGCGGCACCATGGGCCTGGTGCAGGGCGAGAGCATGGCCATGCGCTTTTTCCACCGGCTGGGCGCTTCGCTGCTGGACCGGACCATCTGCGCCAGCGCCGGTGGTGAAGCATTGACGCAGACCCTGGGCGGCAAGGTCGGCATGAAGCTGGAGTTCTTTGCGCAGTCCAAGCTGATCATCATCTGGGGCAGCAACTCGATTGCCAGCAACCTGCATTTCTGGCGCCTGGCCCAGCTGGCCAAGCGCGATGGCGCCAGGCTGGTGTGCATCGACCCGCGCCGCACCGAGACGGCCGACAAATGCCATGAGCACATCCAGCTGTTGCCAGGCACCGACGCGGCGCTGGCGCTGGCGCTGATGCACGAACTGATCCTCAATGACTGGCTGGACCACGATTACATCGCGCAGCACACCCTGGGCTGGGAGGGGCTGCGCGAACGGGCCCTGCGTTGGACGCCCGAGCGTGCGGCGCAGGTCTGCGGCGTGCCGGCCGGGCAGATTCGCGCGCTGGCACGCGACTACGGCACGACCAAGCCTGCCGCCATCCGCCTGAATTACGGCATGCAGCGCGTGCGCGGCGGCGGCAACGCGGCGCGGGCCATTGCCTGCCTGCCAGCGCTCACCGGCGCCTGGCGCGAAGCGGCCGGCGGCCTGCTGCTGTCCAGTTCGGGCATGTTCCCTATCGACAAGGCGGCGCTGCAGCGGCCCGATCTGCTGGCCGGCCGCACACCGCGCACCATCAACATGAGCACCATCGGCGACGATCTATTGCGCCAGGCCTCACCCGCTTTCGGCCCCCAGGTCGAGGCGGTGATCGTCTACAACAGCAACCCGGTGGCGGTGGCGCCCGAGTCGGGCAAGGTGGTGCGGGGCTTTGCGCGCGAGGACCTGTTCACCGTGGTGATGGAGCAGTTCCAGACTGACACCGCCGACTACGCCGACTACATCCTGCCGGCCACCACCCAACTGGAACACTGGGACATCCATCCCTCCTACGGCCACACCGATGTGGTGCTCAACCGCCCGGCGATCGCACCCGTCGGTCAGGCGCGGCCCAACACCGAGGTCTTTCGCGCGCTGGCGCAGCGACTGGGTTTTGCCGAAGACTGTTTTGGGCAAACCGATGAAAGCCTGTGCCGCACCGCCTTTGGCGGCAATGTCGATTTCGACGAGCTGCTGCGCGAGGGTTTCGCGCCCTTGGCCATCGCCGACGCGCCCTTTGCGCAGGGCGGCTTTCCGACCGCGTCGGGGCGCTGTGAGTTCTTCAGCGAGCGCCTGGCCCGCCAGGGCCTGGACGGCCTGCCCGACCACCTGCCCAACCACGAGGCCATCGGCTCGTCGGCGAACTACCCGCTGGCCATGATCTCGCCGCCGGCGCGCAACTTCCTCAATTCGACCTTCGTCAACGTCACCAGCCTGCGCGACATCGAGCGCGAGCCCCTGCTGGAGATCAACGCGGCCGATGCCTCGGCGCGCGGCATCACGGCTGGCGCCACCGTGCGCGTGTTCAACGACCGCGGCGAGTATTTCTGCAAGGTCCAGATTTCGCCGCGCGCGCGGCCTGGCGTGGTCAACGGCCTGGGCATCTGGTGGCGCAAGTCCGGCCTGGCCGGCACCAACGTCAATGAGCTGACCAGCCAGAAGCTCACCGACATGGGCCGCGGCCCGGTGTTCTACGACTGCCTGGTGGAGGTGGAGGCCGCCGACGCCAGCGCCGGTGCACGCCGGGCGGCGTGAGGCGCAAGCTGCTCATGGCCAGCGCGGCAGGCGCTCTTCTCGCGGCCGGTGTGCTCTTGTGCAGCACGGGCTGCGCCAACCTGGGTTACTACTGGCAGTCGGCCAGCGGCCACCTGCAGATGATGAGCGCGGCGCGGCCGGTCGACGACTGGCTGGCCGACAGCGCGGCGGCGCCGCGGCTCAAGGAGCGGCTGGCCCTGAGCCAGCGCATCCGCAGCTTCGCGGTGGTGCAATTGCAGCTGCCGGACAACCCGAGCTACCGGCGCTATGCCGACCTCAAGCGCAACGCCGTGGTCTGGAACGTGGTGGCCGCGCCGCCGTTCTCTCTCAAACTCACGACCTGGTGCTTCCCGGTGACCGGCTGCGTGGGCTACCGCGGCTATTTCGACGAAGCCGAGGCCAAGGCGGAAGCGGCCCGCGCTGCCGCCGGTGGCGACGAGACCGCGGTCTACCCCGTGCCGGCCTATTCCACCCTGGGCTGGATGAACTGGGCCGGTGGCGACCCGCTGCTCAACACCTTCATCGGCTATCCGGAAGGCGAGCTGGCGCGGCTGATCTTCCACGAGCTGGCCCACCAGGTGCTGTACGTGCAGGACGACACCATGTTCAATGAGTCCTTTGCCACCGCGGTCGAGCGCCTGGGCGGCAGCCGTTGGCTGGCCACGCAGGCGCCGGAGGCGGCGCGGGTCGAATACGCGGAGTACGACAGTCGCCGCGTGCAGTTCCGTGCCCTGACCCGGGCCACACGCACCCGACTGGAACAGATTTACGAGGAAAAAGAGGCTGTATCCCGCTCAGATAGCGCGAAGACAGCTATGAAATTGGTAGCAATGCAGGAGTTTCGCGCGGCTTACGCGCAGCTGCGCACCGCCTGGGGTGGCGATCCGGCACGCTACCGCGGCTATGACCAGTGGGTGGAACGGGCCAACAACGCCATGTTCGGCGCGCAGGCCGCCTACGACGAGCTGGTGCCCGGCTTCGAGGCTTTGTTCGAGCGCCAGGGCCGCGACTGGGCCCGGTTTTATGATGCCGCCAGGCAACTGGCTGCCCTGCCCAAGGCGCAGCGCCACCAACAACTCAAGGAGCTCTCCGGTGCCTGACATCCACATCCAGCGCGACCACGCCCTCGGCCTGGCCAGCGCGCGCAAGCTGGCCTTCCGCTGGGCCGAGCTGGCCGAAGAGAAGTTCGACATGGAGTGTGTCTACGAGGAGGGCAAGAGCTCCGACCTGGTGACTTTCAGCCGCTCGGGCGTCAACGGCGAGCTCAAGGTCACCAAGGACGGCTTCGAGCTGGATGCGCGCCTGGGCTTTCTGCTGGGCGCCTTCAAGGAGCGCATCGAGCAGGAGATCGCCAACAACCTCGACGCGCTGCTGGCCGAGAAGTCGCCGATGAAGGCGATGGAAAAAGCCGTCGCCAGCAAGACGCCGCCGGCCAAGGCCGGGGCCCCAAAGAAGAAGGCTTGAACGGCATGCAGGCACAGCCCGGCGCCGGCCCGCTGGCCGGCCTCAAGGTTCTGGAGCTCGGCCAGTTGATCGCCGGGCCCTTCGCCGCCAAGACCCTGGCCGACTTCGGCGCTGAAGTCATCAAGGTCGAAGCGCCCGACGGCGGCGACCCGCTGCGCAAGTGGCGCCTGCTCAAGGATGGCACCTCGGTCTGGTGGCAGGTGCAGTCGCGCAACAAGCGTTCGCTGGCGCTGGACCTGAAGGACGCGGCGGCCCAGGACATCGTGCGCAAGCTGGCCGCCGAGTGCGATGTGCTGGTCGAGAATTTCCGCCCTGGCGCCATGGAGGGCTGGGGCCTGGGACCGGAGCTGCTGATCGCCGCCAACCCGCGCCTGATCGTGCTGCGCATCAGCGGCTATGGCCAGACCGGCCCCTACCGCGACCGGCCCGGCTTCGGCGTGGTGGCCGAGGCCATGAGCGGCTTGCGCCACCTGACGGGCGAGCCCGGCCGGGTGCCGGTGCGTGTCGGCGTGTCCATCGGCGACACCCTGGCGGCGCTGCACGGCGTGATCGGCATCCTGCTGGCGCTGCAGCACCGCCACGCTTCTGTCAGCCCCGAGGCGCCGCAGGGCCGCGGCCAGGTCATTGACGTGGCCTTGTACGAGGCGGTGTTCAACTGCATGGAAAGCCTGCTGCCCGAGTACAGCGCCTTCGGCGCGGTGCGCGGCCCGGCCGGCAGCGCCTTGCCGGGCATCGCGCCGAGCAACGCCTACGCCTGCAGCGACGGCTACGCCCTGATCGCCGGCAACGGCGACAGCATCTTCAAGCGCCTGATGGCCGCGATAGGCCGCGCCGACCTTGCGGCCGATCCTGCGCTGGCGGACAACACGGGACGTGTGGCCCGGGTCGCTGAGATCGACGCGACCATTGGCCAGTGGACAGTGGGCCGCACGGTGGATGAAGTGCTGGCGGTGTTGGACAAGGCGGCTGTGCCGGCCGGGCGCATCTACACCGTGGCCGACATCGCAACCGACCCGCACTACAGCGCGCGCGGCATGCTGGCGCAGGTGACGATGGACGACGGCAGCACGCTGGCCGTGCCCGGTGTCGTGCCCAAGCTCTCGCTCACGCCCGGCGGGCAACGCCGCAATGCACCTTCTTTGGGCCAGGACAGCGACGCCGTGCTGCGCGAAGTGGGCCTGAGCGAGGCGCAGATCCAGGCACTGAAGGACCGCGGCGTCGTCGCGTGAGGCTCAGCTGAGGGATTCGATCAGATCGATGTACTGCTGCATCGCGTCGTCACCGGACGTGCCCTTGAAGTTGTTCCAGGCGTCCCACTTGGCGCGACCCACCATGTCGCTGAAGCCCGGCTTCTTCTCGGCGTTGTCGCCGGCCGTGGCCTGCTTGTACAGGCCGTAGATCTTCAGGAGCGTGGCGTTGTCGGGCCGGTCGCTCAGATTCTTCGAGTTGGCGACGGCGGATTCGAATGTGGCTTTGAGGTCGGCCATGGGGATGCTCCTGGTGGTATTTGCGATCGGTGTTCGGGTAACTTCGCGGTATCTTAAGCGGCGCCGCAACTCCAGAATAGGCGCGGAGCCCACACGGAACCGAGCAATGGAGGAGCGAGCATGGTGACCCGCATCGCCGCGCAGACCGTCGCGAAACAGGCCAGGCGCGCGGCCACCGGCACGCTGGGCCTGGCGGGCGAGCGCATGTCCAAGGTCGACACCGCCTGGCTGCGCATGGATTCGCCGGCCAACCTGATGATGATCGTCGGCGTCTGGACCCTGTCGCCCGGCATAGCCCATGCGGACCTGTGCGCGCGCATCGAAGACAAGTTGCTCAAGTACGGGCGCTTCCGCCAGCGGGTGGTGGAAGGCGCGGCCGGCGCCAGCTGGGTCGAAGACCGCGATTTCAACATCGCCCGCCACGTGGTGCTCGAGAAGCTGCCCAAGGCGGTGGCCGGCCGGCAGCAGGCCGCCTTGCAGCAGCGGGTGGGCGAGCTGGCGATGCAGCCGCTGGACCGGCGCCATCCGCTGTGGTGTTTCCACCTGGTCGAGGACTACCAGGGCGGCAGCGCCCTGATCGTGCGCATCCACCACTGCATCGCCGATGGCATTGCGTTGATTTCGGTGACCATGTCGCTGGTCGACGGCGGCGCGCCGCCGCCCGAGCGCCGGCCCAGGGCTGGTGGTGGCGACGCCGAGGACTGGATCGCCGACACCCTGATCAAACCCTTCACCGACGTCACGCTCAAGGCGCTGGGCGTGACCGACGGCGCTGCGGCGCGCTCGCTGGCCATGCTGCTGGACCCGCAGGAAGGCCTGCACAAGGGCATGAGCGGTTCGATGGAGCTGGCGCGGCTGGCCTACCAGGTGGTCAGCGACGCGGCGGCGCTGGCCCTGATGCCGGACGACTCGAAGACACGCCTCAAGGGCAAGCCGCTCAATGCCAAGCGCGTGGCCTGGTGCGAGCCGATCCCGCTGGACGAGGTCAAGGCCGTGGGCAAGGCGCTGGGCTGCTCGATCAACGACGTGCTCCTGAGTTGTGTGGCCGGCGCCATCGGCGGCTACCTGCGCGCCCAGGGCGACGACGTCCAGGGCCAGGAGATCCGCGCCATGATCCCGATCAACCTGCGGCCGCTGGAGCACGCCTGGAAGCTGGGCAACCGCTTCGGCCTGGTGCCCCTGGTCTTGCCGGTCGGCATGGACAACCCGGTCGAGCGTGTCTACGAGGTGCGCCGGCGCATGAACAGCCTCAAGGGCAGCACCCAGCCTCTGCTGGCCTTCGGCCTGCTGGCGGTGGCCGGCCTGCTGATCAAGCCGGCGCAGGACGCCATGCTCAATCTGTTCGGCAGGAAGACGACGGCGGTGATGACCAATGTGCCGGGGCCACGCGAGAAGCTCAAACTGCTGGGCGCGACCCTGGAGCAAACCATGTTCTGGGTGCCCCAGTCGGGCGACATCGGCCTGGGCGTGTCCATCCTCAGTTATGGCGGCGGCGTGCAGTTCGGCGTCATCACCGACACCGGCATGTGCCCGGACCCGCAAAAGATCATCGACGAGTTCACGCCGGAGTTCGACCGCTTGCTGCTGGCAACGCTGATGCTGCCCTGGGGCGAATGAAACAGTGCGGCTGATTCAGCTTTCCGCGGAACTGAGCGGCATTGCGCCCAGGCGGAAGGTGGCGAATTCCGTTTCATAGTCCTTGGCCAGGGATTGCTTCTGCGCTTCGCTCAGTACCTTGCCGGCCAGCTGGAAGATGGCGTGCTCCTCGTCTTCCAGGTGGTGGTAGACCTTGTGGTGCAGCTTCTTGAAGTGCGCCAGCCAGCCTGGTGAGCTGAACTCCATCTTGTTGAGTTCGTCCACCAGTTCGTCCATCTCGTGGTGCTCCGCCATCCCATGGCGCGCCTGGGCGATGCTCTCGTCGAAGCCGATCAGAGGCGTGTAGAAGCAGCGCTCCTCGGCGGCCGCATGGGCTGCCAGCTCATGCTTCAACTCGCGGTAGAGGCGGTTGCGGTCGGGCGAATCGCCCTGGGTTTGCAGAATCTGCGTGGCGAGGGCGCGCTGGGTGTCGTGGCTCAGGCGCAGGGCTTCGAAGATGTTCATGGCTCTGCATTGTGGGCAGCGCCTTGGGCTGAGCTTGTAGGCCCGCAACCCGATCCGGCTGGCGGTTCAGTCCTGCAATTCCGAGAGTGCCAGCTCCAGGTCCAGCCGCTCCCTGGCGTCGGCGGGTGCGCTGGCGGCGGCCTGCTGGTACAGGCGCGTGGCCTCGGCGGCCTTGCGCTCGCCATGCAGCATGACCAGGCCGTTGGCGTATTCGATCATCGCGATGGCAGATTGCGGCGTCAGCTTGAGGGCCTGTTCAAACATCCGCAAACCGGTTTCTTTCTTTGCGCCGTGGGTCATGCCGCCGATCAAGCTGCCGACCTTGTCGATCACTTCCGCGTGGAACGCGCCCAGCGCGATGTGTGCGTCGGCATGGCGGGGCTGCAGCGCGATGGTTCGCTCCAGCGCGTCCTTGACCTTGCTGCCCAGTCCCTGGGCCAGGGCCTTGGCCACGCTGATGCCCTGGCTGTAGCGGCCCAGGGCATAGGCCTGCCAGTACCAGGCGTTGGGATTGCTGGCGTCCGCCTGCGCCTGGGCCTGGGCGCGCTGCGCCACCTCCTGGAACAGGTCGAGCCGCTGCTTCTCGCGCTGTTCCAGGTAGTTGGCGTGGATGCAGGCGGCCTTGTTGGCCACCGTGATGCCGGCACCGCCGGCGCGCAGGCCGGCCTCCATCGCCTGCTCGAACTGGCCGCTATGGAACAGGGCCCAGGCCTGCAGCACTTGGGCGTCGTCCGGCAGGGGCTCGGCGTCGCCCGCATGCAAGCGGTCCCAATGTTGCGCCACGGCAGCGGCATCGAAGGGGTAGTCCCCCAGGTGTGGAAAGCTTGTCCATCGGGCCATCACAGTCTCCCGGCGGCCGCTCAGCCGCCGCTTTCGCCGTACGCGCCGGCCAATCCCAGCAGGTGCATGCGCTGCCCGGACTCCAGATAGGG
Source organism: uncultured Ramlibacter sp. (assembly GCF_936925435.1). Lineage (GTDB taxonomy): Bacteria > Pseudomonadota > Gammaproteobacteria > Burkholderiales > Burkholderiaceae_C > Ramlibacter. The sequence goes on from NZ_CAKZHQ010000048.1 coordinate 26,455, forward strand.
CGCCAGCAGATTCAGCACATGGTGGGCGCCGCGCAGCAGGGCCAGCTGCGCGCTCTCGGGTTCCAGGGCGCGGCGCGGGTCGCGCACGTATTCATAACTGAGCCAGTAGGTCAGCACCACCACCATGCCGGTTGCCGTGGCATCGACTTCGCGCGCGTCGATGCGCAGCGTGCCGGCGCGGCTCATGCCGTCGAGCATGGCGCGCACCGACGTGGTCTTGTTCTTCAGAACCCACTGGAAATGGGTCTCCAGCCGACGGTTCTTCGACAGCAGGTCATTCAGGTCGCGGTACAGGAAGCGGTACTGCCAGATCAGCTCGAACAGGGTGTGCAGGAAGAACCAGGCGTCCTCCACGTCGCGCACGCCGTCGCTGGCATTGAGAAGTTCGGACAGCGCCAGCTCGTAGCGGTCGAACAGCGAGTTGATCAATTCGTCTTTAGCTGGGTAGTGGTAGTACAGGTTGCCCGGGCTGATGTTCAGTTCAGCCGAGATGAGCGTGGTCGACACGTTGGGCTCGCCAAAGCGGTTGAACAGGTCGAGCGTGACCTCGAGGATGCGCTCGGCGGTGCGGCGCGGGGCTTTTTTGGCCATGGTCCAAGGGCTGTTGGGCGGATAGCCAGTTTAGGTGGCTTGCCGGCGCGTTCTTGCTGCGATGCAGCAAAGTGGGCGCACCCAAAACAAAGGGCGCCGCAGCGCCCTTGCATCGCCCGTCCTGCGCTCAGGTTGTCTTGCGCGGCGCAGAGCGCTTCTTGGCTGCGGGCTTGGCTGCGGTTTTGCGCGGCACCGGTGCGGACCGGGCATGGAGCTTCGCGACGCTGCGATTGAGGTCTTCCATGCGCTCCATCAAGGCCTCGATTTCCTTGGCCGAGGGCACGCCCAATTTCTTGAGCGCCTTGGACACGCGCTCCTCGAAGATGTTTTCCAGCTTGTCCCACTGGCCCGAGGCCTTGGAGGAGATGTCGGTGGCCATGCTGGCCATGCGGTTGGTGGCTTCGGAGATCTTTTCTTCGGCCGCTGCCTGGGTCTTGCGCTGGATAGCCATGCCTTCCTTGACCAGAGTGTCGAACACCTTGCCGCCTTCTTCCTGGGCCTTGGAGAAAGCGCCCAGGCCGGCCAGCCAGATCTGGTTGGCCGAGTCCTTCACCGTGCCCGACAGGTGCGGACTGGCCTTGCCGTCGCCTGCGGGTTTCTGCTTCTTCGTGACCATGGGGACTCCTGGAAGGTGGTTGAGGTTCGCGCTGCGCTGCTGGCGCGGACGCCGCGCATGAGAGGCACTGTACCGGCTGTATGGTGGCCGTGCCTAGACGCCGGCTTCTAAATCGCCACGGGTTTGTGCTGAAGGGCCGTCCCGCGGCTTTGGGCAAGAATGGCCGCGAACGCAAACCACCCGGAGATTCGCATGCACTATTTCGTCACCGGTGCGACCGGCTTCATCGGCAAGCGGCTGGTCAAGAAGTTGCTGGAGCGCAAGGGATCGGTGGTGCACTTTCTCATCCGCCAGGAGAGCGAAGGCAAGGTGGCGGCGCTGCGCGCGTACTGGGGCGCCAGCGCGGCCCGGGTGCTGCCCGTGTTCGGCGACCTCACGGCCAGGAAGCTGGGCGTGGCCGCCGAGGAGGTCAAGAAGCTCAAGGGCAGTATCGACCATTTCTACCACCTGGCTGCGGTGTACGACCTGGGCGCCGACGAGGGCGGCCAGGTCGCCGTCAACATCGAGGGCACGCGCAACACCGTGGAGTTTGCCAAGGCTGTCGATGCAGGCCACTTCCACCATGTTTCGTCGATCGCCGCGGCCGGCCTGTACGAGGGCGTGTTCCGCGAGGACATGTTCGAGGAGGCCGAAAACCTCGACCATCCCTATTTCATGACCAAGCACGAGAGCGAGAAGATCGTGCGCAAGGAGTGCAAGCTGCCCTGGTCGGTCTACCGTCCCGCTCTGGTGGTGGGCGACAGCCGCAGCGGCGAGATGGACAAGATCGACGGGCCCTATTACTTCTTCAAGCTGATCCAGCGCATGCGCCAGCTGCTGCCGCCCTGGATGCCGGCCATCGGCCTGGAAGGCGGGCGCGTGAACATCGTGCCGGTCGACTACGTGGTCGATGCGCTGGACCACATCAGCCACAAGGCCGACATCGACAAGCGTTGCTTCCACCTGGTTGACCCCGTGGGCTACCGCGTGGGCGACGTGCTGGACATCTTCAGCCGCGCCGCCCATGCGCCGCGCATGAACCTGTTCATCAACGCCGCCCTGCTGGGGTTCATCCCCAGGAGCATCAAGAAAGGGCTGATGGCGGTGGCGCCGGTGCGGCGCATCCGCAATGCGGTGATGAAGGACCTGGGCCTGCCCGAGGATATGCTGAGCTTCGTCAACTACCCGACGCGCTTTGACAGCCGCGACGCCGAGGCGGCACTCAAGGGCTCGGGCATCGCCGTGCCCAACCTGAAGGATTACGCCTGGCGCCTGTGGGACTACTGGGAGCGCCACCTCGACCCCGAGCTGCACATCGACCGCACGTTGCGCGGCACGGTGGGCGGCAAGCTGGTGCTTGTCACCGGCGGCTCCTCGGGCATCGGCTTGGCGGCGGCCCACAAGTTTGCCGAGGCTGGCGCCACCACCATCATCTGCGGACGCGACCAGGACAAGCTCGATGAAGCCTGCAAGCAGGCCAAGGCCAAGGGCTACGCCTTCATCGCCTACCCGGCGGACATCGCCGACATGGCTGACTGCGACCGCTTCGTGCAATTGCTGGTCGACAAGCACGGCGGTGTCGACTTCCTGATCAACAATGCGGGTCGCTCGATCCGCCGCGCCATCGAGGCCAGCTACGACCGTTTCCACGACTTCGAGCGCACCATGCAGCTGAACTTTTTCGGCTGCCTGCGCGTGACCATGGGCCTGTTGCCCGGCATGGTGGCCCGGCACAAGGGCCATGTGGTGAACATCAGCTCGATCGGCGTGCTGACCAATGCGCCGCGCTTTTCTGCCTATGTGGCCAGCAAGGCCGCCCTGGATGCCTGGACGCGCTGCGCGTCCAGCGAGTTCTCTGACCAGGGCATCACCTTCACGACCATCAACATGCCGCTGGTGCGCACGCCCATGATCGCGCCGACCAAGATCTATAACAACGTGCCCACCCTGGCGCCGGAGGAGGCCGCCGACATGATCGCCCAGGCCTGCATCTTCAAGCCGGTGCGCATCGCTACGCGGCTGGGCGTCACCGGCCAGCTGCTGCATGCGCTGCTGCCGCGCGTGGCGCAGATCGCGATGAACACCAGCTTTCGCATGTTCCCCGATTCGTCCGCCGCCAAGGGCGCCAAGGGCGACAAGGGCGGCAGGCCCACGCTGTCGCCCGAGGCCATCGCCATGCAGCAGATGATGCGCGGCATCCATTTCTGAGGACGTATCATCACCGCCCATGCGTATTCTCCAGCTGGGCCGATTCTGGGATGACCAGCACGGCGGAATCGAGCGCCACGCTGCCCTCCTGTCCCGCGGCCTGGCCGCAAGCGGCGCCGAAGTCATCAATCTGGTGGCGGCCGCCGGCCGCAGCGGCAGTGATGGTCCCCATGACGGCTACAGGCTGATCCAGGCGCCGTCCTTGGGCAAGCTGGCCGGCACGGCGATGTCACCAGTGCTGGTTTTGCGGGCCCTGGCGCTGCACCGCGAGCGCCCGTTCGACATCATCCACCTGCACCTGCCCGATCCGCTATCGCACCTGCTGTCCATGCTGCTTCCCGCTGGCCCGAAGCGGGTGCTGACCTGGCACAGCGACATTGTTCGGCAAAAGGGCATGCTGCGCTTGTACGCGCCCTGGCTGCGCCAGTTGGCAGGCCGGGCGGATGCGATCGTCGCTGCCACGCAAGCCCACTTCGACAGTTCCAGCCAGATCCCCGACACTGTCCCGCGCGAGCGGCTGCATGTGATTCCGTACGGCCTGGACTACGCGCCCCTGGAGTTGACAGCGGGGACGGCTGCACTGGCGCGGGAGCTGCGTGGGCGGGCGAACGGCCGCACCATGGTGTTCGCGCTGGGCCGGCACGTCTATTACAAGGGCTTCGACGTCCTCATCGAAGCCATGCGGCAGGTCGATGGCTTTCTTGTTCTCGGTGGCGATGGTCCGCTGCGCCCCGTTCTGGAGGCCAGGGCGAAGGAGTGCGCCGTGAGCGACCGGGTCTGGTTCAGCGGGCGCATCCCCGAGGCCGAACTGGGGGCGTACTTCCATGCCTGTGATGTCTTTTGCCTGCCGGCGGTGGAACGCAGCGAGGCTTTCGGCTTGGTGCAGCTCGAAGCGATGGCCTGCGGCAAGCCGGTGGTGAACACCTGGCTGTACAACGGCGTGAACGAGGTCAGCCGCGACGGCGAAACCGGGTTGACCGTGCCGGTGCGCGATGCGCCGGCTTTGTCTGCCGCGCTGTCCCGGCTCGCCACGAACACGCCCTTGCGTGACAGGCTGGGCCAGGCGGCGCGGCAGCGGGCGCTGCGCGACTATTCACTCGATGAAATGACGCGCAGGCACTTGGCCCTTTACCGCGAATTGTTGAGCACGCGCCGGTAAGCCGCCGCTGTCTCGCGCACACACTGTTCCCAGGTGAAGCGAGCGGCGCGCTCCACCGCCCTGGTCGACAGTTCAGCGCGCATCTGTGGTGCTTGCGCGAGGGTGCGCATTGCCTCGGCCAGTGCGCTTGGGTCGAGCGGGTCGACCGTGAGGCCGGTGTCCCCCACCACTTCGGGCAGTGAACTCACATTGGATGTGATGGCGGGGACGCCGCAGCCCATCGCCTCGAGCGGCGGCAAGCCGAAGCCTTCGTAGAGCGAGGGATACACCATGGCCAGGGCGCCGGCGGTGACTGTGGCCAGATCGGAGCGCTCCAGGTAGCCCAGGGCGCGAACCTGCCCCTTACTGACCAGGGGGGCCAGGATTTTCTCCAGGCTGGTGGTCCGCCAGCCTTTCATGCCGGCCATCACCAGGGGGTAGCGGGCGCGCAGCGCGTCCGGCAACTGGGCGTAGGCCTGTACGGTGGTCTCGAGGTTCTTGCGCGGCTCCATGGTGCCGACCGAGAGGAAATAGCTGCCATGGGTGAGCTGCAGGCGCGCCAGCAGGGCTTGTGTCTGGGCTGCGGCCATGGGCTTGAATGCGCCATCGAGGCCCAGTGCAATCGGCTGAATTCGATCTTGGGCAATCCCGAAAACCTCCATGACCTCGCGCCTGACGAACTCCGAATCGGTCAACACCAGGCTGGCAGCACGCAGCCCGGGTTCAAAGAACTTGTTCATGGCAGCAACACGCTGCGCCGGATGGGTGTGCGGATAGCGGATCCACGACAGGTCATGCACCGTCACCACGCTGGGCCCGTCAAAGCGGAAAGCCATGAAGTTGGGCTCGTGGTAGAGGTCAAAACGCTCCTTGCGCACGCCCTTGTCGAATTTGCGCTGCTGCAGCCAGCGGTTGATCTCGTAGGCCTTGGGCATGACGGAACGTACCAGCTGCCGCGCCCGGCCGACGATCGGTGGCGCACCGCTGGCCAGATCGCGCCCGAAGCGGTCCGCATAGAACAGCATCAGGTCCAGGTCAGGCTGCTGACGCAGTCCGCCGGCCAGGTGGTAGGCGTACTGCCCGATGCCTGTCAGGGGCGACAGCAAGGCCGTGCCGTTGAACGCGACCTTCATCACGCCGCGGCCAGCATCGTGGTCAGGGTCTGCTCGAGGGTGTACGCCGGCAGTTCGCCGATGGTGGCGCGCAGATGCGACGGATCGCCGCACAGGCGATGGATCTCGTTGCCCCGCACCAGCGCGGGGTCCACCTGCACGTCCATCTTGTGTCCGGTCAGGCGTTCCAGGCAGGCCACCACGGCGCGAAGATCGTGGGTGACGCCGGTGCAAATGTTGCAGGTGTCGCCGGCCTGTGCCTGTTGCAGCAAGCGCAGGTAGGCCTCGCAGAGAAAACGCACGTCGTTGTATTCCCGCTCCACGTGCAGATTGCCCATCGAGATGCTGGAAGCCCGGCGACGGAAGTGCTCCACCAGCTTGGGGATGACGAAATTGGGGGCCTGGCCCGGGCCCGTGTAGTTGAATGGCCTGGCCATCACCACCGGCAGGCGGGGCAGAAAGGTCCTGGCCATGTGCTCCATGGCCAATTTGCTCATTGCATAGTGATTGACGGGCGCAGGGGTCTGGGTCTCCGCGATCGGCGACTGCTCGCAATTGCCGTACACGTTGGCGCTGCTGGCCAGCAGCACGCATTGCAAGGATGCGTGCGATGCGGCCAGAGCTTCCAGCAGATTCAGCGTGCCGAACAGATTGACATCGTAGAAGGCACGGGCATCCTGGTGGCCGACGAAAGCAATGGCAGCCAGGTGAACCACTGCGTCGGCGCGTGCCGACGCCACTTCCGTGGCGACATCGGCCGCTTTCGTGAGGTCAGCCTTCAGTGCCACGACCTCATGCCCGGCTTGCGCCGCGCTGCGGATGAACTGGCGCCCGGTGAACCCGTCTGCGCCTGTCAACAGAATTCTCAAAACGAGAAACCCCGTTCGTTACGCCGCAGGTCCGCCTTGACCATCATGTCGCACAACTGCTCGAGCGTGGTTTGCGGGCGCCAGCCCAAGACCTTCGCCGCATGGGAAGGATCGCCGATCAGCAGCTCCACTTCGGCAGGGCGGTAGAACTTCGGGTTGATCTGCATCACCGTCTTGCCGGTTGCCTTGTCAGTGGCTGTCTCATTTTCCGCGCTGCCCTGGAAAGCGAGTTCGATGCCGGCCGCCTTGAAGGCCATGGACACGAAGTCACGCACCGTTTCGGTCCGGTTGGTTGCCAGCACGAAGGTGTCGGGCTGGTCGGCCTGCAGCATGCGCCACATGCCTTCCACATATTCCTTGGCGAAGCCCCAGTCACGCTTGGCATCGATGTTGCCGAGTTCGAGCAGATCCTGCTTGCCTAGCTTGATCTTGGCCACGGTGTCGGTGATCTTGCGGGTGACGAATTCGCGGCCGCGCAGCGGCGACTCGTGGTTGAAGAGGATGCCGCTGCTGCCGAAGATGCCATAGCTTTCGCGGTAGTTCACCGTCATCCAGTGGGCATAGAGCTTGGCGACGCCATAGGGGCTGCGCGGGTAGAAGGGGGTGTCTTCTTTTTGGGGCACGGCTTGGACCTTGCCGAACATCTCGGAGGTGGAGGCCTGGTAGAAGCGGATCTTGGGGTCGACCAGGCGGATCGCTTCGAGCAGGTTGAGCGCGCCCTGGCCGGTGATCTGGGCGGTGGTGGTCGGCTGGTCGAAGCTGACACCCACAAAGCTCTGGGCTGCCAGGTTGTAGATCTCCGAAGGCTGCGCCTTGTTCAGCAGCGCAATGCTGGAGCCCAGGTCGGTCAGATCGTATTCGACCAGGTGCAGCCGCTCGTGGGCGGCGATCCCCAGTTCTTCCAGCCGCCAGAAATTGACGGAACTGGTGCGGCGGTAGGTTCCGTACACGGTGTAGCCCTTGTCGAGCAGCAACTGCGTCAGGTACGCGCCGTCCTGGCCGGTCACGCCCGTGACCACGGCATTTTTCGCCATGAAACTCTCTCTTTCTTCGCTGACTAGGCAGCGGGGTGGAACCAAACGGGTAATTTTGCCTCACAACCCGGCTGGCTTCCCTGTCTGCTCACCCCGCACCCGGCGGGTGCCACCTTCCAAACTGTGCTGGCCGTCACTTTAAGGGACGGCTTTTCATGTTATTTTCGTGCCATGAGAACCTTGACCTGCCTCCTGTCCTGGGCTGCGCTTGCCGCTGGCGCCTTGCCGGCTGGCGTTGCTGCGCAAGCGGCGCCCGTGTCCTATGTGGGTGGAGAGGTCATGTTCGTGTCCGGCAAGGCACAGCGCCTGCGCCAGGACGGCCAGGGCAATCTGGTGGCCAAAGGCATGGAGCTTCTGGAGGGCGATCGCATCGTCACCCAGCCTGACAGCCACGTTTATGTGCGCCTGCGTGACGGTGGCCTGCTGGTCGTACGCCCGGCATCCGAGTTGCATGTGGATTTGTGGCGTTTCGATCCGGCCCAGCCGCAGGACTCGCGCATCAAGTACACCCTGGACAGCGGCGTGGCCCGCCATGTCTCCGGTCAGGCAGCCAAGGCCGCCCGCGACAAATTCCGCTTCAATACACCGATGGCTGCCATTGGCGTTCGCGGGACGGATTTCACCGTGCTGGCTGATCCGAATGTGACGCGCATCTCGGTCCAGTCGGGTGGTGTGATCGTCAACAGCCTGGGCAATGGTTGCCGGGTCGAAGGACTGGGGCCCTGCGAGGGCGGTTCGGCGGTCGAGCTGTTCGCCACTGCCAAGGACAAGCTGCTGCAGTTGCGGGCGGGTGAGCGGCGCGTGGAACTGATTGATGACGTTTCCGGCAGTCCCGACAAGTCCCAGCCGCCGGTCAATGGCGAGCCCGTTGCCAAGCCACGCAAGAACAGCGGTGATCTCAATGTCGCCGAGATCCGGACAGCCGAGTTTGTGGATATGGCGCTCCAGGCGGACAACAAGGTGGCGCTGCCCTTGGCTCCCGTCTCCCCCGTTGCTCCGATTCCTCCCATCGCCGCGTGGGGGCGCTGGGCGGCCATTGCCGACAAGGATCCCGGGGTGGTCAATGTCGAAGAACTATTGGCAGGGCGAAGCTTGGTGGCCATCAGCCGTCTCTACATCCTGGCGGCCGACAAGCCTGCCACTGCATTCGAATTGCCGGGGTCGGGGATCGCCGATTTCAAGCTCACCACGCATGATGGGGTGATCAGCGACAACCTGACCGGCCAGAACGTTGCGACCACGGCATCGAACGCTTCTTTGCGCATGAACTTCGGCAGCAAGCGGTTTGAAACGTCCATGCACGTGAAGGCCGGCGATCTCGCGGCAGATATCAACGGCAAGGGATCGATTGAATCGAATGGGCGTTTCATCTCCGATCCGTTCAGTTCACCCAGTATCGTCCAAGGTCTGGTCGGTGGGAAGCAGGCCGGTGAAGCGGCCTATCTCTACCAGCGCACCATCAGCGACCGTTACGACGCTTCAGGGGTCACGTCCTGGCGCAAATAGCAGGTCGCACCGAAGCTTCGGGGCGTCTGCAGCTGCGCTACCACCGCGCGCTGTTTCGCTGGGCCTTGGTGGCCCTGATTGCGGCAGCTTCCAGCGCACTGCAATGGTGGCCCGCTTCGATCAAGGCCCTCGACGGCATCGAGCACCTCGTCAAGGATCCCCTCCACCGGTTGATTGCCTCGGATGAGACCGAGTCCAGGCTGGTCGTTATCGACCTGGATGAAGACAGCATCGCTGCTGTCGGGCCCTGGCCCTGGCCACGCTCGCGCATTGCCGATCTGCTGGAAGCCCTGGTCGGGCCCTATGGCGCCCTCGCTGTGGGCCTGGACGTCGTATTCCCTTCGCCCGCCGACGCGGCAGGTGACGCGCGGCTAGCGGCGCTGAGCGACTTCGCGCCGATCGTGCTGGCGCAGGCGATGGATTTCGTGGTCCGCTCTCCTGCGCTTGTGAGCGGTGAAGCCGTTTTCGCTGCGCCCTACATTGCTGCGACAGATAGCCGAAGCGCCGTGCCTGCCACCGGCTATATGGCCAACCATGCCGGCTTGGCCAAGGCCCGGTGCGTAGGCAACATTGGTCTGCAGCCTGACGATGATGGCCGTATCCGGCGTGTGCCTCTCCTGGCGCAGTGGCATGGCCAGGTGACGCCATTGCTTCCCCTGGCCATGCTTGCCTGCCCGCTGCAACGCGGTGGAGTTGCCGGCGGCTCGCTGGCGGGCCTGGTCTCGAATCCGGCGGCAGGCGGGCATTGGGAGTTGCCGTTTGCACGGCAATGGTCTTCCTATGTGGTCATTCCTGCCCGTGCCATTCTGGACGGTAGCGCGCCCGCGGACCTCGTACGCAACCGCTGGGTCCTGGTCGGCTCTTCAGCCCTGGGATTGAACGATCGGGCGGCCACGCCATTGGCTGCGGCCGCGGCCGGCGTGATGGTCCATGCCGCGGCGATGACCTCGCTTCTTGACCGGGTCGAGGACAGAGCCCCCGCACTGCCGATGGACGGGCGCTGGATCGCAACGCTGTGGACGCTGTTGACGCTGGCTGCGGGCGCCTGGGCACTGGGGCGGTACAAGGCATGGTGGCTGGTGCCCGCCACTGTGGGTGTGGTGGCGTCGTGGCTGGGACTGGCGGCGTGGCTGGTGGGGCGCAGCGCGCATTTCAGTGCAAGCGCTCCGTTGCTGGCCTACGTGCTCATGCTTTTTGTCATTTCGGTCGAGCTATGGATGACCCAACGCGAACAGGGACAGATCCTGCGCTCGTTTGCTGCCTATGTGGCGCCGGCGGTGCTCGACCAGATGCTGCGGCAGGGCCTGAACAACCCGATGCTGCCGCAGCACCGGGAGATCACGGTTCTATCCGCCGACATGCAGGACTACACCGGTCTGACCAATCGCTCCAGCCTGCAGGATGCCGCTGACCTGACGCGTGAGTTCCTGCAATGCCTGACGCAACCCATCCTGGACCATGGCGGGACGCTGGACAAGTACACGGGCGATGGCGTGGTCGCTTTTTGGGGTGCCCCACTGACGCAGCCCGATCATGCGCAATGCGCGCTGCGGGCTGCCCGGTCCATTGTGGACAACGTGCGCGAATGGAATGAGGCACGCGTGCGCGAGGGCAAGCAGCCAGCGCGCGTACGCATCGGCGTGGAGGGCGGTTCGGTTCTCGTCGGTGACCTCGGGACCGAATTCCGGCGCACTTATACTGCGGTCGGTGATTGCATCAACGCTGCCAGCAAGCTGCAGGCAGTGGCCAAAACCCTGAGTTGCGATCTGGTTGTGGGGCCCGTTGCGGCGGGATTGGCTGCCGATGCCAGCCTTGTCCCCGTGGCCAGCGTGCAACTGCCAGGGCATAACGAGGTTTCCGTACTTTGGTCTTTCTCTTCCCTGCGCAGTTCCTTGCCGCGCGGCGCATCGCACTAGCCTGCGTCGCTGCGGTCGCAATTGCCGCGCCGTTGCCGGCGCAGGCGCAGGACGATGGGGTTGAGGCGGTGTCCACCGCCGGCATCGCCGGCGAAATCCTGGACACTGCGGTGGACCACTGCCGGCGCGGCGAAAGCGCACAGGCGCTGTCCATGTTCCAGGCCATCCGGACGCAGCTGACGCCGCCGCCGGCGATCCTGCGCATGATCCAGGATCTTGAAGCCACTGGCTGCATCGCGCAGGAGGTCACGAGCCGGCGGGTATTGCGCGCGCAGGTCAGCGCGGGCTGGGACAGCAATGTGAGCCAGGGCATCAATGCCCGAAGCCTGGTCCTGGGCAACGGCGACGGTGCCATCGAACTGGAGCTCGACGAGAGTTATCGCCCGCGCCCGAGCGCGTTTGCCCAGGCGGCGATGGACTATTCCCTGGTCTTCCCGGCCTCCGGTGTGAATCTGCAGCTTGGCGCCGGCCTGCGCAAGAACGCCAGTGCTCCGGCCTACGACCTGGTCAGCGTGGCCGCGGCTGCTTCGCGCGACTTCAAGCTGCCCGGCGCCGTTGTGCGCGTCCAGGTGGAGGGCGCTGAAGTCTGGCTCGGAGGCCATCACTACCTTCAAAGCCAGGGCGGGGGGATGCAGGCGATCCGATCCGACCAGGACGGCGCGTGGGTTGCCACGCTGACGGGGACTCGCATTGCGTATGTCACGCAAGCCTCGCAGAACGCCACTCTCTGGGACCTGGGCCTGCTGCGCGAGTACCGCATCGGACCTGCGGCGCTGCTTCAAGCCGGCTTCTCGCTGCAAAAGGACAAGGCCACAGACATGCGTCCCGGCGGCGATCGGACTGGATACCAGCTCCAGGCGGGCGCGCAGCTACTGGCGCAAGGCTGGCGCTTGCGGCCCTATGTGAGCTATACAAGTTGGGACAGCGAGGCCTATTTCTCGCCCGGTTTGCTGGACTTCAAGCGGCAGAACCGCACGACGCAGCTGTGGTTGCAGGCAGAGAAGCCTCTGTCACTGCAAACCAGCCTGATCCTGGAGTGGCGCGGCCGGTGGTCACGCGACACGGTTGCGCTCTATCGCTACACCGCCCAGGTGTTCACGGCGACGCTTTCTCGTCCGTTTTAAGGGGCAGCCCAGGCGCGTGCAGCGCCATCAACCGCAGGCGCTGGGGATCGCGCACGATGAGCCGGCGAAAGTCCTTCTCCAGGACCCCGATCGCCACCAGGTGGGCAATGGCACGCGAGACGGTCTCACGGCTGGTGTTGATCATGATGGCCACTTCCTGCTGCTTGGGCAGGTTCTGGATCACGTTCAGGCCACCCGGCATTTGCTGGCCCAGTTGCTGCAGCAGCGCATAGACGCGCTGTTGGGCGTTGGGGATTGCCAGCAGCGTGCGATAGGTCGACAGGTTTCGCACCAGTGCCGTCAGATGGCGCATCATGGCCTCGGCAGCTGCCGGCAGCTTGTAGAAAATCTCCCGTGCAGCGTTTTGCGGGATCACGCCGACCACCGAAGGTTGCAGCGCAATGATGTGGGCCGAACGCGGCAAGCCGTCGATGACGGAAAGCTCGCCAAAGAAGGCTCCCGGCTTGATCAGGTTCAGGCCGATCTCCCGGCCGTCTTCGGCGATGTCCACCGCCTGCAGCTGGCCGGAAAACAGCAGGTACATCCCGTCCGCCGCCTCCTGCTTGCGACACACCACCTCACGCCGCGCAAAGTTCTTGACCCGCAGCAGTCCGTTGGCGATCCTGAGCTCGTTCTCAGGCAGGCTTTCGAACAGGGGAAACTTGCGCAAGTCCATGGATCAATGCTGAAGCCACCCATTGATTTCGTCAATGTTCTCCGCCTTCAATCCGCCGGCCAGAGCCTTGAGACGGACCCGCGAGACCAGATAGGTGAAGCGCGCCTGCGCCAGATCGCGCCGCGCCGTTCCAAGTTGCTGCTCCGCGTTGAGGATGTCCAGCCGCGTGCGCACGCCGGCTTCGAAGGATCGCTTGCTGGACAAGGCCAGCTGCTCGGCGGAGCGCACAGCCTGCTCCAGTGCCTGCACTTTCAGGACACCCTCGGTAACGCCACGGTGCTCGCGGTGCACGCGAACACCGAGGTCGCGGCGCACCTCTTCAATCACGTTTTCCGCCCGTGTGACCAGGGCCAGTGCCTCGCGCACCTGGGAGTTGACATAGCCGCCCTGGAAGATCGGCACATTCAGCTGCAGGCCGATCTGCCGCTGGTTGTACTCGGTGTTGATGCGTGTCACGTTGTCGCTGATGCTGCGCGACAGCTGAGCCACGGCGTCCAGCGTGGGGTAGTGGCCGGATTTGGCTTTGTCCACCATGGCGCGGGCCGCATCGACTTGGGCCTTGGCCGACTGGATCTCGGGGCTGAATGCTTCGGCCTGCGCGGTCCAGGCTTCCACGCTGGACGGCGTGGGGGGCGCGAGCTGGAACTTGGCCAGGTCGATGCGGGCGACGGTTTCGGTCACGGGGCGGTTGATCAGAGCCTGCAGCTGCCTGCGCACCAGTTCGACGTTCTGCCGCGCTTCCAGCTCCTGGGCGACGATCAGGTCCAGGCGCGATTGCGCTTCATCGATGTCCGTGCGCGTTCCCGCGCCTGCCGCAAAGCCTTTGCGCGCCGCATCCACCTGCGTGGTGTAGGCCGCCTTCTGGATGCCCACCAGGACAAGTTGCTGCTCCGTGAGCAGCGCCTCAAAATAGGTTTGCGCCACCCGCATCACCAGGTTTTGCTGGTCTCGCTCCAGTACGGCCTCGGCATCGGCAACGATCGCCTCCGCCTGCCGGTACTGCGCCAGGAGTTCCGTGCGGAACAGGGGCTGCCGCACGACCAGGGCATCGTTGGTGCTCCTGTATTTTTCGCTGTTGGTGACCGTGCGTCCCAGGAAGTCAGGCGTCGTCGAGTCCAGCTCATTCTTGAAGCGCGACGAGTTCGCTGAAATATTGGGGAAGAACTGCGAGCGGGCCTGCGGCAGCCTCTCCCGGCCCGCTTCGGCGGCTGCCCGCGATGCACGGATGGTCGCGTCCTGCTCCAGAGCCAGGCGGTAAGTTTCTGCAAGGTCCAGGGACCATGCCGGCAAGTGGAACACTGCGGCCGCGGCGAGCACCAGTGCGCGCTTTCGGGCCAGACGCTTGTCCATGGTCATTCCTCCTTCATCGAGGCTGCGAGCCGTTTGGTCAAGGGCCCCAGCATGTACGTCAGCAACGAACGTTCGCCGGTGCGGAAAATCACTTCTGCCGGCATGCCAGGCTGCATCTGGTGTTTGCCGAGCTTCTTGATGCCCTCGGGAGTGACCGCGACACGTGCCAGGTAGTAGCTCGTCACGGCGTTGTTGGCCTGCTCGGTGATCAGGTCGCCCGAGATCGACAGCACACGGCCATCAACGACCAGCGAGGGGGCGTGCGAGAAGGCCGAGAAGCGGATGTCCACAGGCAGGCCGGTGTGGACCTTGTCGATGAAGTGCGGTTGCACATGGGCCTCCAGCAACAGGGGTTCGTCGTTGGGAACAATGTCCATCAGCTTTTGCCCGGACTGGATGACACCGCCGGGAGTCTGCACCGTCAGGCCGACGACCTGCCCGGTCGCCGGCGCCTTGATTTCCATGCGCTCGAGGTCATTGAACTGGGAGCGGAATTTCTCGGCGTCGCCTTGCACTTCGCGGCTGACTTCGGCCATCTGGCTCTCGATTTCCTTGCGGTACTCCTGCTGGCGGGAGATCATGCGCTGGCGCAACTCGCCGACGGTGCGGCGCGCGCGGATGGTATTTCCCTGCAATTCCGCCAAGGCCGTGTTCGATTCGGAAACTGCGCGTTCGAGCTCAAACTGGCGGTTGCGGGGCGCATATCCTTCCGCGACCAGACCGCGGGTGTTTTTCAGCTCCTCGCTCAACAACGACAACTGGTTTTTCCGGTTCTCCAGCATGCCCTGGTAGGCCTGAATCAAGCCTTCCTGACCCTGGATGCTTTCGTTGAGGGACTGGAGTTCGGCCGCCAAGGCGGAGCGCCGGGCGATGAGAAGTTGCTGCTGGGTGTCCATCTGGGCACGGATCAATGGATCCTTGCCACCTTCCACCAGGTCCGGATGCCAGGTGATGGCCTGGACGCCGCTTTGCTCGGCCAACAACCGCGCCTGCATGGCCCGCAACGCCAGGTAGCGTTGCCGTGTGGTTTCATAGTTCGCCCGGGCGACCGCCTCATCGAGCCGGATCAAGGCCTGGCCTTCCTTGACGCTTTGGCCCTCCCGGACCAGTACTTCCTTGACGATGCCGCCGCTCAGGTGCTGAACTGCCTTGCGCTTGGTGTCGATGCTGACCAAGGCGGGCGCTGCCACCCCTTCGTCGAGCGGCGCGAACGCGGCCCAGAGCAGGAAGCCGCCGAAACCGATGGCCAGCGCCCACATGCCGATACGCGCGGCGCCGCCGGTGTCGGTATTGAGCGCCACTGTGCCATCGGCCGTTGCGTCGGGTGCGTCCTTTGCGGGGTCGGCAGGGGATCGTTTCGGCAATGAAAATTTGACCATGGCGTTGAACTCGAAAAGTCTTCAGGAATCGGTATGGAGCAAACTCAGGCCGGTTGCGGCGTGAGGGGCGGATGGGGCGGCTCGGAAGCCTGACTCTGGGCGGACTGCTGTTTTAGCGCGCCAATGACGGCATCGCGCGGCCCATTGGCGACCAGAACGCCATTGTTCAGGATCATCAAGTGGTCGGCCGCACCGATGGCGCCGGGCCGGTGGGTGATGAGGAAGACGGTCTTGCCCTTGGCTTTGAGCTGGGCGACGGTGTTCATCAGGGCTGCTTCACCTGGTTCGTCCAGGTTGGCATTGGGCTCGTCCAGAACCACCATGGCGGGATCTCCGTACACGGCGCGCGCCAGGCCGATGCGTTGGCGCTGCCCACCGGAGAGCATTCCACCGGCCTCGCCGATGGGCGTGTCATAGCCCTTGGGGAAACGAAGAATCATTTCATGCAGGCCGGCGCAGCGCGCAGCGTCGATGACTTTGTCCGAGTCCACCTCGCTGAAGCGGGCAATGTTTTCAGCGATCGTTCCCTCGAACAGTTCAACGTCCTGCGGCAGGTAGCCCAGGTGCGGCCCCAGTTCCAGGCGATTCCAGCCTCCCAGGGGCAGGCCGTCGAGCAAAACGTCGCCGGTGACGTCGGGCCAGATGCCGACCATCACACGTGCCAGCGTCGACTTGCCGGAGCCAGAGGGGCCCAGGACGGCAACGACGGTGCCCGGCTCGACTGTGAATCCGATGTTCTTGAGGATGGGCGTGTCCCGGCCCGGCGCGCCGGCAAAGACAGCCTGCAGCTGCAGTTGCCCGCGCGGCGCCACCCGCGACAGGGCCGGGTCGCGTTCCGGGAATTGCTGGAGCAAGTCTTCCAGCCGTTCAAATGCCGCGCGTGCGCTGACGAAACCGCGCCAGCTGCCCACCAGCATGTCGATGGGGGCCAGGGCCCGGCTCATCAGGACGTTAGCCGCAATCATGCCGCCCGCCGAAAGCTGTCCGTCGATCACCAGCAGGGCGCCGGCTCCCAGGGCCAGGGATTGCTGGCTGTAGCGGATGAACTTGCTCCATGCCGTCACGCGGTTGTTCACCGCCTGGGCCTGGCCGTTCTTCGTGAGGAAATCCTGGTGGCGTTCACGCCAGCGATGGCGCAAGTTGTCCACCATGCCCATGGACTCCAGCACTTCGGAATTGCGCAATTTCCCTTGCAGATAGACGGCGACCTCGCTGGCTGCCCGGGAGGCGGCTTCCGCCGGGGCCACCGTGTGGCGATGCCCGAACCAGGCCAGGGCCACCTGGATGCAGGCGAACACGATGGCCAGCATGCCCAGCATCGGATGCAGCATGAACGTGACTGCAACATAGATAGGCGCCCAAGGCGCGTCGAAGAAGGCGAACAGGCCCTGGCCGGTGAGAAACTGGCGCACCTGCAACAGGTCGCCAAAGGCCCGCGCCGGACTCGCACCGGAGCTGCCCAGGTAGGACTCGAAACTGGCGTTGAAGACGCGGGTGCCAAGCTGCTCGTCCAGCCGGACGCCGGCGCGTACCAGCACCCGGGAGCGGGTCCATTCCGCGATGGCCATGATGCCGAACAGGAACAAGCAGATCAGCGACACGGCCAACAGCGTCAATTCGCTCTGGCTGACCAGCACGCGGTCGTACACCTGCAGCATGTAGATGGTGGGCGTCAGCATCAGCAAGTTGGAGACCGCGCTGAAGAGGCCGACGATGCAGAACTCCCGGCGAAAGGCCCAGAGTGCGCCCATCAGCTCGCTGCGTTGGAAGAGGGCCGGTGTTTTCATGCTGCTTCCTCTGGCGCGGGCAACGCTGTGGCGGGGGTGGCCTGAGGCTGCTGTGCGGGCCGGGCCTGGCCTGCTTCCTGGCGGGCCTTGTTGATTGCAGCAAGCACTTCATCGCGCGGACCGAATGCCCGTACGGTGCCGTCGCTGAGGAACAGGATCTTGTCCGCCACGCCCAGGACGCTTGTGCGATGCGTGATCACGACAAAGGTCGTGCCTCGTTCCTTGGCTGTCCGGATGGCCGTGGCCAAGGCTGCGTCGCCATCGTCGTCCAGGCTGGAATTGGGCTCATCCAGCAAGACGAAGACCGGATCGCCGTAAAGCGCGCGGGCCAAGCCCACGCGCTGGCGTTGACCGCCCGACAGCCGCGCTCCTTCGGGCCCCACGTCGGTGTCATAGCCCTGTGGCAGGGCCATGATGAAGTCATGCAGGCCAACGGCCCGGGCGGCGTTTTCGATTTTTGCTTTTTCCACGGTGCCAAAGCGGGCGATGTTGTCTGCAATGCTGCCGTCAAAGAGTTCCACGCCTTGCGGCAGGTAGCCGACATGGGGCCCGAGCTCGTTCTTGTCCCAGGCGTAAATGTCCGCGCCGTCGAGCCGCGCCTTGCCACCGTAGGAGGGCCAGATGCCTGCCAGGACGCGGGCCAACGTGGTTTTGCCCGAAGCCGAGGGGCCGATCACGGCCAGCACCTCGCCAGGATTGAGGCCGAAACTGACGCCTTTGAGGATGGGGATCTGGGAGCCGGGCGCCGTGGCCAGAATGTTTTCTGCCAGCAAGTTGCCGCGCGGCGCGGGCAGCGCCATGCTTTCAAGACGCGGCGGCAGGGCGGTCAGGAGCTGGTCCACCCGTCGCCAGGCGTCGCGCGCCGTCACGACAACGCGCCATTGCGTCACGATCTGCACCAGCGGCTGCAACAGGCGGCCGCCCAGGATGGAGCCGATGATCATCATGCCGGGGCCGCCATTGAGCTCGTTGCGCAACAGCAGCCAGGCGCCCAGCCCCAGTAGCAGAGAGCCCATGACGACCTGCAGGAACTTGGAGATGGCCTGGAACAGGCCCGCGCGCTCGGACGCCACGGCCTGCAGCCCGAGGAATTCGCGCTGCTTGCCAATCCAGCGCTTGTGGATGTCGCCCAGCATGCCCATGGCTTCAATGACCTGCGCGTTGCGCAGCGATCCGTCGGCGTAACGCTGGGCCTCCATCGCGCTGCGGTTCGCCGCGGACAGCGGGGGCTGGGTGCTGCGCTCGTTCATCCAGGCGACGAAGGTCTGCAAAACGGCACCGGCCATCGCGGACCAACCCAGGATCGGGCTGATTGCAAAGATGAGGACCAGGAAGACCAGGGCGACTGGCGCTTCCATCAGCGACTTGAGTACGACCGAGGGCAGAAAGTCCCTCAAGGTGCGCAAATCCGCCAGCGGTTGGGCGGTACCGGCCGGCATGTGTTTGAGTCTGGCCTCGAAACTGGCTGAGAAGATGCGATCGCTGGTGGCGGCGTCCAGGGCCAGTCCGGCTTCGTGCATTTCTTCCGAATGCGCCCACTCCAGGATTTCCATGACCACATAAGACGCCAGGACCAGCAGGGTCAGCATGACCAGGGTCAGGTGGTTGCGGCTGTTGACCACCCGCTCGTAGACCTCCAGCATGTACCAGCTGGGCATCAGCACCAGCAGGCTGGCTATGACGGTGAACCACGCCGACCGGACGAAATAGGGGCGCAGCGCGTCGACTGCCCGCCGCAGTTCGGATGCCGGGCGTTCCAGCTGTTTGGGGTCAGGCGTTTGCATTGGTTTCTTCCACGATCACGTATTCAGGCAGTTCGCCCGCGTTGTCTGCTGCTGGGCTGTTGTCTTCTTCCTCGCCATCCGAGAAGGTGAACTGCAGGTCGAATCCCCCGCCCAGGCGGCGCGACAGAACAATCTCACGCAGCTTCTTCTCATGGAAATTGGCTTCGTCCTGCGCCTTCAGGTCGAGCTGAAATCGCATTCGCCCGTCCAGCGTGTACATCGAAAGCTGGCCATTTTTTAAACTCAGAGTGTGTCGGTCGAAGTACACGGGACAGGTGTCACTAAAGCGCAGCAGGGGAAGGGGCTTGTCTCCCAGCTTTGCCAGATTGAACGGGCTGGCGGGATTCTGGAAAAAGGTGCGGCTGTGGCGTGAGACGGAGTAGATCGCATTGCACACCATTTGCGAGCCCATGGCCGGGAACTGTTCGCGCAGCTGCTTGTAGGCCATGTGGTGCAGCGCGACCCGGTTCCACACGCGGGTGCTTTGGACAATGGGAGCCAGCGCGTTGCATGCCTGCGCGAAGGCCGCTTGTAATTCGACGAGACGTGCGTCCTGTTCCGGCAGAGTGTTCAGCGGGACAAGAAGCAGTATATTCATATAGGATGCGATTTTCCTGAAATCCTATATGAAAAGTCAAGCGCCCCGGCTTGGTGCCTGTATTGCTATTATTTTGATAGCTGTCCGCGCAATTGTGGTGCGGCATTTCACAGAAATCCTGCTGAATTCCTGCTGTGCCAGAGCCTGCAGCCATGCAGGCGTGAATGCACTTTTCCTGAATAAAAACAACGGTTTGGGCGCGAAAAGTGCCGTCGCCGAACTGCAACACAATCTCACGGAAAGTGATGCACGTCACACGGCGCGATTGCGCAACCACTATAGTCACGGCTAGCCCTAGTGGGGCACTGGTGCTATTGCCAGGAAACCCGCAAAGGCGAGGGCGGTGTTACATGTCGATTTTGGCGTGCTAGACTGCCCGAGTCTTCTATCGATAGACGGCAATATTCATTTTAGGAGCTAATCCACCATGGCAGTGACCACCACCCAGCTGAACCAGCTGTATCTGGCCTATTTCGGCCGCCCCGCCGATTTCGACGGCGTTACCTTTTACACCGCCAACCCGGCTGCCACGGCAGTCAGCGTTGCCGCTGCTTTCAGCGCTTCGCCCGAGTCGTTGACCCTGTACGGCCCGGTCTTCAACGCCGCCCAGATCAACGCGATCTACCAGAACCTGTTCAACCGCGATGCTGAACCCGCTGGCCTGACCTACTGGGCTACGGAAGTGGCCTCCGGCCGCATCTCCCCCGCCAGCGCTGCCGCAGCCATCTTGCTGGGCGCGCAAAACGACGACAAGAAGTCCGTCGATAACAAGCTCGCGATCGCCGCGAGCTTCTACGGCGAACTGGACACGTCGGCTGAAATCACCGGCTACTCCGGCCCCGCTGCTGCCGCTTCCGCCCGCGCCTTCCTGAAGACGGTCGACAGCACCGCCGCCAGCCTGACCGCCGCCCAGACCGCCCTGCCGGGTGCTGTGGCTGCTGCCGTGGCTGTTGGCCCGATCTCTGGCGTTCCCGGCGTGACGACCGCGCTGACCCTGAACCAGGACACCCTGGTCGGTGGCTCCGCCAACGACGTGTTCAATTCCTCCATCCAGCTGGACGGCGCCGGCGCCGCCAAGAGCACGCTGCAAACCTTCGACAGCATCGACGGTGGCGCTGGTACCGACACGCTGAACGCCACGATCGATGCCGACATCGCTCCGACGATTCGCAACGTCGAGATCGTCAATGGCCGCTTTGTCGGCGCTTTTGCACTGGATCTGACCAACGCCACTGGCGTGAGCAGCATTGTCGTGTCTGACAGCTCGGATAAGGGCGCGATCAAGGGTGCTGGCGCCGCTGCCAACCTGACCGTGCGCAACCAGAACCAAGACGTCACCGTCACCGGCAACACCAGCCTGACCCTGGCGCTGACGGCAGAAGCCTTTGGTTCCGCCACCGCCAACAAGACCGTCACCCTGGATGACAAGGCCACCTCGGCCACGGTTACCACCAGTGGTTCCTACACGAAGGTTGCTGGCGTGACCGGTCTGACCACGGCGACCATCGTTGCCGCCTCTGGCGCCAACAAGCTGGACCTGTCGGCCTCCGCTGCTGCCCTCAAGACTGTCACCGTCAATGGCGCCGGCACCTTGACCCTGGACGGCGCCCTGAACGCTGTGACCAAGCTGGACGCTGGCGTCAACACGGGCGGCGTCACTGCCACCCTGGGCGCTGCTGCTGTGACCGTCACCGGCGGCTCTGGCAAGGATTCGATCACGTACGGCGTTGCCATCGCAGCAACCGCCAAGATCGACCTGGGTGCTGGCAACGACACGCTGAAGATCGCTGCCGCCACGACCGCTGGTGCCACCATCGCCGGCGGCGACGGTACCGACGCCCTGGCTGTGATCAACGGCGCCTGGCTGGCTGGCGGCAGCAAGATTTACACGGGCTTCGAAACCCTGGAAATCGGCGGCGGCGCTGGCAACTACGACATGAGCCAGCTGACCACGCTCAACGCCGTGTCGCTGACCGGTACCGCTCTGACCGCAGTCGCTGACATCCAGAACGCTGCTGCCGGCACGACGGTGACGCTGAACTCTGCCAAGGCAGCCGACTTCGCAGCGACCAACGTGCTGACCTACACGCTGAAGGACGCCACCGGCAAGGCCGACGCGGCCACGTTCACGTTCAACGCCAACGACGGTGACAACGACGCGACGGCTGAAGGCAACATCACCTCTGCCGGCCTGACCGTCAATGGCGTGGAAACCATCACCCTGACGTCCAACTTCAAGGGCGATACCGGTGTTGCTGCCACCAAGTATGTGAACACCATCACGTCCCTGGTTGCTGACGCTGTGACCACGCTGAACATCACCGGCGCCGCTGGCACGACCATCTCTGGTCTGACGTCCGCCACGATCGCCAAGATCGACGCTTCCACGGCAACTGGCGCCATCTCGGTGTCCGCTGCCGCTGCTGGCAACTCTGTCCAGTTCCTGGGCAGCTCGGGCGATGACGTCTACACGTCGAGCACCAAGGGTGACACCGTCAACGCCGGCAAGGGCGCTGATGCGATCACGCTGACGGCTGCCAGCGTGCAGACCGACACCATCCTCCTGAAGGCTGGCGATTCGAACCTGACCTCCAAAGGCACGGGCTACGACTCCATCACCAACTTCAGCAAGGCTGCTCAAACGGCTGACATCATCGACGTCACCGCCTTCGGCTTCGAGGGTACCCAGCGTGCCGTGGGCGTCAAGGGCGTGCTGCTTGCCACGGCAATCGACGGCACGGTGCTGAGCGTGACCGACTTCTTCGAAGTCGGTGGCGTGGACCGCGGCGTTGCAGTCGGTACCATCGCTGCTGACTCCTACGTCTACATCGATGCCAACAAGGACGGCAACTACACGGCTGCCGATGACTTGGTGGTGAAGATCGTTGCGAACACTGAAGTCAGCAACAACAACTTCGCGTTCTAAAAGGCGCGGCCGCCGGATCGCTTGCGGTCTGGCTCAGGCATAGCCAGCTGCCCCATGCAAATGGGGCAGCTTTTTTTTTGAGCAAACAAAGAGAGATTTGCAATGTCAGAGCAGTGGTCAGAAGGCTATTTCACGGATGTGGCCTACACCTATGGGTATTACCGCGAACTGTCGCCGGTGTTCCAGCGGTTCTGCCTGGTCGTCAATGGCATCGCGCCGCCTGACACAGAGCAGCCAGCTTACTGCGAGCTGGGTTTCGGACAGGGCGTGTCCATCAATATCCACGCCGCCGCCGGCAGCGGAAAATTTGTCGGCAACGATTTCAATCCAGAGCATGCGGCCTATGCCGCAGGACTGGCCAGCAAGGCCGGCAGCGGCGCCCTGCTGACGGACGACAGTTTTGAACAGATGCTGGGCCGCACCGACCTGCCGCAGTTCGACTACATCGGGCTACACGGGATCTGGAGCTGGGTCAGCAAGGAGAACCAGAAATTCATCGTCGAGTTCGCCCAGCGCAAGCTCAAGCCCGGTGGTGTGCTCTACGTGAGCTACAACTGTTTTCCGGGCTGGGCCCCCTACATTCCCCTGCGCCAGGCTTTTGCTCTGCATGACCGCCACACGGACCGCAGCAAGCCGGCAGCCGACCGCGTCAATGCCGCGTTGGAGTTCACCGAGAAGATGTTCGCCGCGAAGCCGCGCTACATCCAGACCGCCGCCGGCGTGCAAGACCGCCTGGTCAAGCTCAAGGAGCAGAGCCGTAACTACCTGGCGCACGAGTACTTCAACCGTGAATGGAACACCATGTACTTCACGGATGTGGTCGATGCCATGGTGCCTGCCAAGCTCAACTACGCCGCATCCTGCAACCCGGTCGACTTCGTTGATGCGGTCAATCTCACCGCCGAGCAGGTCGACTTCCTGAAGACCATTGACAACCCCGTGTTCCGCGAGCAGATACGCGACTACATGGTCAACCAGCAGTTCCGCAAGGATTTGTATGTGCGGGGAGCGCGCAAGCTCAAGCGCGGTGAGCGCACCGACCTGTTGCTGGACATGCGCTTTGCCCTGGTCGTGCCCGTCGAGAGCGTGGCCTACAAGGTCAAGATGTCAATGGGCGAAGTGCAGCTACGGGAAGACATCTACAAGCCTGTGGTGGAAGCATTGGCCACCGGCAACCACCAGCCCAAGACGCTGCGCCAGATCGTGACTGCGCTGGCCGCGACCACGATCTCGCTCGATGCCATCGTGCAGGCGGTCGTCGTGCTCGCCGGCAATGGCTGGGTGTCGCCTTGCCAGTCGGAAGCCGCAGCCAAGGCGGCGAAACCTGCCTGCGACAAACTGAATGCGGAAATCGCGGAGCAAAACCTTTACAGCGCCGAGGTGGCGGTGTGGGCTTCCCCGGTGACGGGTGGAGCGGTGACCGTCCAGCGTTTCTCGCAGCTGTTCATGCTGGCGCGTTGGCGCAAGCACACGGACCCCGCTCTGTTCGCCGCGGAAGTGCTGCGCGCGAACGGCGAGATGGTGCTCAAGGACGGCAAGGCTTTGCAGACGGCGGAAGAAAATCTGGCCCACCTGCGTGAGCAGTACGAGAGCTTTGTCGCCAAACACCTGCCCGCGCTGAAGTCGCTCGGGGTGGCGTGAGCGGGCGGCGCGACCGCTGCCCCTGCTTCTAGAAGGTGGCGGCGGCCGCAGCTGCCGTGGGCGGCGCAGGCTCAGCCTGGAACAAGGTGCGCGCAAATGCCTCGACTTCCGGCGCTAGCGGATACATGTGCTTGTATTGCACGATCTGCTTGCCGATCAGCTGCATGCGGAACGCGAAGCTCGGGATCTCATTGGGCTTGGTCAGCGGTTCGTTGAACGGCGGCACCTGGCCTGACTGGAACTCGAACGCAACCGAGATGCGCGGCAGTGTTTCTCGCGTGCTCGAATGCGAGCCCCAATGCAGGATCGCCTGGTTCCAGCACAGGACGCTGCCGGCCTGTGCTGGCAGCGCGCGGATGTCGGAATGCTTGAACACGCGCTGGTCGTCCTGCGGCGTCCCATACACAGGGTCGCGGTCCGCGGGCACCAGGTACATGCAGCCGTTGAGCGTGGTCGAATCGGTCAATGGGATCCAGATCGTCACCGACTTGGGCGAGCCGTCCTCGAACAGGGCCTTGTGGTTCTTGTCGCGGTGCGGGCTCCAGCCGCTTTCGTCTTTCTGTGGATCGACCAGCCAGGCCCAGAAGTCCGGCAGGCGCAGAAAGCCCGGTCCGATCAGGCTTTCAATCACGTGGTTCAGGCGCAGGTAGAGGCACCAGAATTCGTCGTAAACGAAGGCAAAGGGCAGCGGCAGGCCGTTGGCATTGAGCGTCTTGACCAGGTTGACCATGCCATCGATCGGCAGGTCCCAGCGCTGAGGCGGCAACTGGAAATAGCCTTCGACGCGAATCAGCTCGCGCAGGGTCTTTGCCATCTCGTCTTCAATGCGCATGACCCCCTGCTGTTGCAGGAAAGGCACGTCATGGACATGCAGCGCCGGTGCCAGATTGCGCCACCAGGCGGGGTCGTTGACCTGGGCGAGTTCGATGCTGGGGAAGTTGCTCATGCCTGGGCTGTCCTGAAGAAATGCCGGCCCAGCCTGGGCCTTTGCTGCTGATTTTACGGCTGTTCGCTCCCCGGCGCATTGCGAAAAGACCGGGATTGACACCCTGGACAGCCCGGAATTCAGCCGCATGTACGGCACAGTGGACAACGCCAGCTTCATCAGCAAGCTGTACCAGAACGTGCTGCACCGGGAGGCCGATGCGCCGGGCAGGCCTTTCATGGTGCTGCGCTCGCCGATGGCTCCATCGACCGGGCCCAGCTGCTGGTGAACTTCTCCGAATCCCCCGAGAACCAGGCGGCCCTGATCGGCGTGATTTCTGCCGGAATGGCCTATCCCCTGATTTGAGCCGCTTTCAGAGGACAAATAAGCCCCTGACCCCCGGAAAATGGGCGTGAGGCGCTATCAAAAGTAGAGCGTTTTGCGGATGACGGCCGTGCCGTCGAGGCGAGCGTGTCGGCGCCGCTGGCGTGAAGGATTGCGTGGGATGGAGCAGCACGGAACCCCGTCCTGCAGGCTGGCTCGTACACTGCAGTCTGCCGCCCGCCATGTACGAAATCACCAACCGCCTCTCAGCGCCCTACGCGTCCATTTGCTACGTTTTGACAACCTGGGCCGATGGCACGTCGGCCCGCGCCTCTGGCGTGGTGGTGGGCGTCAACGATGTGCTGACGGCGCTGCACGTGGTCTACGACAGCAAGCACGGCTGGGCCAAGTCCGTGACCATCATTCCTGCCGCCGACACCCAGCCGGCCAGTGACCCCTTCGGGCGCTTCGGCGATGTCGGCACCATGGTGGGCCGCGCCAGCAACTGGGACCTGGACGGCGATGGCTTTCTGACGCAGGCCGAGGCGCAGGGCGATATGGCCTTGATCGGCATGACGTCGCGCATCGGCGACATCACCGGCTGGCTGCCCGTTGCCCAGATGCCCAATGACTTCTATGGCCTGATGGCCGGCTACCCGGGTCGAGGCACCGGCATGATGGCCGAGTCGGTCTTTGCGGACGCTTCCAGCAGCTATGGCGTGTACACCATCGAAGCCGGCCTGGGTGCGGGTGCATCCGGCGGCCCCTTGCTGCAAACCGTGGGCGGGGTCAGTTCGGTGGTGGGCGTGCTGTCCAGCGGCAACACCGCCAACACTTCATCCACCTTTGCCGGCCTGTTCACCGCCGGGACCTGGGAGTGGTTGCACAGCGCCATGGCGGCAAATGACCACCTGGTGAGCATCCTGCCGCCCGCTGTGGATTCGACCGGATCGCAGTTCAGCGGCGGCAGCGGCGCGGACACCCTGACGGGGGGCGCAGGCTGGGACACGTTCACCGGCAATGGCGGCGGCGACCTGCTCGATGGCGGCGCGGGCGTGGACACGGCGGTCTTCGCGGGGTTGCGCGACGCCTACGCGCTGACGGTGGCGTCCGCCACCATCGTGGTCGCGGACAGCGTGGCGGTGCGCGACGGCACAGACACGCTGCGCAACATCGAGCGCCTGAAGTTCACTGACGTGTCTGTTGCTTTCGACGTGGCGGGCAGTGCAGGCCAGGCTTACCGGCTCTACCAGGCAGCCTTTGACCGGGTGCCCGACCTGGCCGGCCTGGGCCACCAGATGAAGGCCCTGGACGACGGCTTGGCCCTGTCACAGGTGGCCAACAACTTCCTGCGCAGTCCAGAATTCAGCAGCCGCTATGGCAGCCTGACAGACGCGCAGTTCGTCAGCCAGCTTTACCTGAACGTGCTGCACCGTCCGGCCGAAGCCGCCGGCTTCAATTACCACACGGCGAATCTGGCCAACGGTACGAACACACGTGCCGATGTGGTCGCCGGTTTTTCCGAATCGCCCGAGAACCAGGCGGCGGTGATTGGAACCATCCAGAACGGGATGGCCTACACGGTCTGAGGCGGGCGCTGCGCCGGCGCCGTGGACAGGCCGATGGCCTCCAGCAGCGACGCGGTTGCGACGTTCCATTCGCGCACAGCGCCGCCGCCCGGTGCGCCGTGCCGTCCGGCAAGTGCCTGTTGCAAGGCCTGCGCCATGTCCTGGGCCAGCGGCTGGCAAAGCTGCACAGGCGCCCCCTTGCCCAGGCGGCGGACCACTTCGCGGTGCACGGCGGTGTCGCTGGCAATGACGGGCGTGCCCGTGCCCGCCGCCTCTGCCAGAGGCAGGCCATAGCCTTCGTTGGCCGAGGGGTAGAACACCGCTGCTGCGTGGCGGTAACACCAGTCCAGCTGCGCATCCGTGCACTCGGACAGCCACAGCAGCTGGCGCTGCCATTGCGGCAGCCGGGACAACTCCTCCATGAACGGATCCATCAGCCAGCCGCGTTGGCCCAGGAACAGGGCGCCCAGCTTGCTGCCCTGGTCCCACAGCATCCGCAGGGCGGCCAGGGTGAGCGCATGGTTCTTGCGCGGTTCTATGGTGCCCACCTGCAGCACGAAGGGGCGCGAGCCGTCGCGCCAGTCCTTGGGCAAGGCCGGCGGCGCAACGGGAGCGCCTTGCCAGATGCGGTGACCGGGCGTGACCACCGTGGCCAGGGGCGCCTGCAAGCCTTGCTCGCCAACCCAGTCCTGCAAATCCCTGGCCACCACCTGCGACAGGCAGACCACTTGTTGCGCCCGCGGGAGAACTTGCTGGAGATAGCGCCTAAACCGTTCACCGACCCCGGGCGCAAACCACTTTGGCTGGCGCAACGACAGCAGGTCGTATACCACCACCGTGATGCGGGCGCGGCTTTGCAGCAGCTGGGCGAGTGCCTCCCATTGGCCGGTATGCCAGAACCTGTCGGCCAGCAGAACATGCGTGGTTTCATCCAAAACGGCTTGTCCTCCGGCCGGGCCCTCCAAGGCCAGCGCGCCAAGCCCTTCCAGCGCATGGGCCGGCAGGCAAGCCCGGCTGGTCCAGCGGCCGCGGCTGTCCGCCACGACCAGTCCCACCTGCCGCGTGCCCAATTGCGCCGCGGCGTGCCGCACCGTCCGCCGCACATACCGCTGGATGCCTGTGTACTGGCTGCACGCCAGGGTGTGCGTGCAATCCACATACAGGCGCTGCGCAGGGACTGCGATGGCTATGGCGCTGGCCCCCCTGGGCCCTGCGGTGCTTGGTCCAAGAGCTGGCGCTTGAGCTGCTCGGCGCTCTGCGCCCAGGTCTGCCAGGGCATTCCCAGCGAGCGTGGGTGCTGGCCCTGGCGGTACAGCGTCAACCATCCCTTCAGCGCGCCAGCCAATGCATCGGCACGGTCGTCCTGGAAATAGAAGGCGTGGTCGCCCGCGACTTCTCTGAACACCGGCAGGTCGCGCGCCACAAGGGCCATGCCGTGCTGGGCCGCTTCGATCAGTGGCAGGCCGAAGCCCTCGCCCTGGGAGGCCAGAACGAGGCAAATGCAGGCGCCGTACAGCTGCTCAAGATACTCATCGCTGGCGTCTTCCACCCAGAACAGGCGCACATCACGCTGGGGATGGTGCCGCAGGCGTTCGATCAGCGGCTCCACGCGCCAGCCCGGCCTGCCCACGATGCACAGCTGCACATCCTGCCCCATGGTCCATAGCTGCTCGAAGGCGTCGAGCACCTGGGCATGGCTCTTGCGCGGCTCGATCGTGCCGACCATCAGGAAGCTTGGTCGCTCGCGTATCTGGGCGAGCTGTTCCGCGGCATCGAAGGGCAGGCCGCTGCTGGACAAGGCGCGCCTGAGGTCGGCTCCCAGGTGCACCGCAGAGATGTGCGGCATGCCTTGCGCCGTTTTTCGGGATGGGTGCTGGAGCCAGGCCGCCAATTCGTCGGCGATGGCCTGCGAGATGCAGATGGCGAAATCGGCCTGCGCCACGACTTCCAGCCAGCGCGCATGGTCCCTCGCCCCGCTGTCGACAAAGCACTCGGGCAGCTGAATTGGCAGCAGGTCGTACACCATGAAGCCGGTCTTCACGCCCTGGCTGCGTAGCGCGGCCAAGTAGCTGGACTGGGCCGGAACGATGTGCGGCTGAAGATCCAGGCCAAAGAAGAGGTCGCCGGCACGGGGTTCGATGCGATCACCCTGTGGCCGCGCACTTTCGATGCCGGCCAGCTGCAATGCATAGCGTTGCGCCACACGGTAGCCGGGCTCCTCCTTGGTGGCGTACACCGGCACCACGCACACATCCGGTGGCGGGTTGAGCAGCAGTGCCATCAGGTAGTTTTTGACGACCCGCTGGATTCCAGAGCGAGAGTCGCGCTGGACCAGTTCCGAAATATCGATGAACCATTGGCGCTGGCCCCCTGTGGTTGCGATGGCGGCAAGCACAGCCCAGGCAAGTGCAGGGTCGCCTTCCCGCGGCAGGTGCAGCGCAGCCAGGCCGAGCGCATCGGCCTGTGGCGGCAGCGGCGCCGGCGCCGCGTCAGCTTGCGTTGGAACTAGCCACAGGTCATCCCGCCGCACATCGATCGGGTCGTCCGCCAGCAGCCCGCCCGGGCAGCTGAGCTGCCTGAGCATGTCGCTGCGAGCGTATCGCCATTCACCGGGGTGCCTTTCATAGACAGGCTCCACGCGCCAGCCTGGCAGCGCCTTGTCCATCAGGCCGCGCAGCAGGGCTGGCAGCTCGTGGGGCGCTCCCAGTCGGTGCCCGGTGGTGTCCACCAGCAGTTGGCGGGCTGGGCGGCCTTCAGGCATGTTGTGGGCGATGGCCCGTGCCAGGCCTGCGAAGAGGGCGTCGCCAGCGTCCGCAGGCATCGCCTCGGCCAACGCAGACACCAGCGAGCGCCTGCCGGCAGCGGCAAGCTGCGAGAATTTTTCGATGGCTTGCGCATAGGCTGCTGCGCAGGCGGCTGGTGCATGCTGCGTGTGCACGATGCCGCGGCTTCGCTCCTGCATCTGCGCCCGTCGCTCGGGGTGCCGCCAGAGCGACTCCAGCGCCAGGGTCAGTTGCGCATCGGTGAATTCCTGCGGCAGCAGGCACACGGCCTCGGGGTCGAGATCGGCCATCGAGCCTTCCCGATTGGCGATGGTTGGCAAGCCGTGGTTCATGCAGTCCAGAACGGCGGCCGAGGTTTCACCGCGCGACAGGCCGCGCAGCTGGACGGCCATGTCGGCCGCGGCCAGGTAGTCGCTGTATGTGGCACTGTCGGTCCAGCCGGTGACTCGCACATTGCCGGGAGCGCTCTGCAACTGCTGGCCGAAGGCCTTGCCATAGGGGCTTTGCTGGGGCTCTCCGACAAACAGCAGCTGGCATGCGGGCGCAGTGGCCAGGGCGCTGTCCCGCCAGGCCTGCAGCAGGCGGTGATTGAGCTTGGTCGGGCCGAGAAGGCCAAAACTGCACACCACGAAGTCCTCCGGCGCCAAACCCAGGCGGGCGCGGGCAGCTTCGCGCTCGATGGCGCGGGGTGGCGCACGCAGCAGCGGCACCAGGGCCCAGTTCTCGCTCGCGTCCGGCCCGTACCATTGGTTCGCAAGGCGCAGCGCGTGCCGGGAATGCACGATGACGCCAAGGGCCTGCCGCAACACTTCGAAGTTCGCGGGATACGCGAAAACGACGTCGGCCGGCTCGCGACGGAATCGCTCTGCCAGCGCCGGCCAGCCGTGTGACTCGTAAAGCGCTCGCGACCAGAACGGCTGCCCCTCGGAGTGGACTTCGCGATGTGCCACCAGGCCGCTCAGATAGAAATCGTGCAGAACGACCACGCCTGGATGGCGTTCCAGCAGGGGGAACATGTACTGGTGGTAGGCGGAGTTGCCGAACTGGTACAGGATGCGGTCGTAACTGTGGCCATGCTCCAAAAACCAGTCCGCGCTGCGCTGCGCAGTGAAGGAGCCGGCCGGCATCGCCTCCAGCGTGGGCTGTTCCAGCACGAGATCGATGTCGTAGTGCCGCGCCAGTTCAGGAAGCAGTTGCGCGCTGAAGTCGGCGATGCCGCTTCGCTGTGGCGGCATCGGCGAGACAAAGGCCATCCGGGGTTTGGCGGTGACGGCCGCCGGCTGCATGCGCGGCGGCGGCGCAAGCTTTTCCAGCGCTGCCAGCGCGGTGCGGGCGCTGGCATCCCAGCTGAAGCGCTCCGCCTGCTGCCGGCCGTGCCGGGCCAGGCCGTCGCGCAGTGCATCGTCTTGCAGATACTGCAGGATCTTGGCCGTGATCGACGCGTCCGAGCCTGCGTCGAACAAGGCGTCGGCGTGGCCGATGACCTCGGGGATGCTGCTGTTGTGCGCGCCGATGGTGGGCGCGCCGCAGCGCATCGCTTCGAGGGCCGGCAGGCCGAAGCCTTCGTGCCGAGAGGGAAAGACGAACAGCTTGCACAGGCGGTACAGGTCGACCAGGTCTTCTTCCGCGACGAATCCCGTGAGCACGACGCTGCCGGAAGCCAGGCCGTGGTCCTGCATCAGCTGTTCCAGCGTTTTCCGGTCCGAGTCGCGCACCGCGCAGACGATGGCCAGCTGGTGCGCGGCCAGCACACTGGCTGGAAGCGCGGCCCAGGCGCGGATCAGGCCTTCGATGTTTTTCCGGTGGTCGATGCCGCCGGTGTACATGGCAAAGGGCCTCGCCAGTGCGTGGCGCCCGCGCAGCGCCGCTTCGCGCCCGGCATCGACTGCCGCGGCGGTGAAGTGCTCGTCGGCGGCCGAAGAAATGTTCACCACCTGGGAGGGCATCAGGCCCAATCTGTCGAGGCCTTCCTGTCGCGAAGATTCCGAAATCGCCAGCAGGAGATCGGCGCGCCGCAGGTGCTCAAATTTTTCTCCGTATTCCGTCTTTGCCTGTTCCGTGTCCAGGTAGATGTGCGGGTAGATGTGCGGGATCAGGTCGTACAGCGTGACCGCGGTGCGAAAACCCGCCTTGGTCAGCGCGATGCTGGAGACCGAGTGGATGCCGCTCTCAAACATGCTTGCCACATGCACCACATCTGGCTGCAACGCAGCGAGAAACGCTTCGCGCACCAGTTCGGCGGCGCGCCGTTGCGCCGCAGGGGCACCAGCGACCGCCAGCGCAGGCAGGGTCGCGTGCCAGACGTGGATGTGGTCCCGGGGAAGCAAGCCTTCGAAGGTGTCGCGCAGCGCCCAGATGGTGTCTGCGAACGCGCCATTGAGTGCGATGTGGATGTCGTGGTCGCCGCGGTGATGCAGCATCGCCTTGGCCAGGGAGACCGCATAGCGGCCGATGCCCCGATGCCGTGAACCGGGCGACTGCGCCGCCTGCAAGTCGATGACGATACGCATTAACGGCTTCCTTGCAGTGCTTTTCCGCTTTTCGCCTGTTCTTGCGCCATTGCGCTGCGCAGGGCCGTCTCGACACGCATGGCGGCAGGCGTGAGATCGGATTCCAGTGCAACGTGGCCCACTGACGGCCTGAAACGCGCCAGGACCTTGGAAGTCAGGCCGCCCAGGCCGACCGCATGCAGCGCTCTGGAGGCCGCCTGCCGCGCTTTCGGGTAGCGCCGGGCGAGCCGCTGGGCGGGCCGCAGGCCAGCCCTGGCCGTCTTGCCGGCCAGCCGCCGCATCCGCCGCACCGGGCCTTGCTGGCGCAATGCCCGGGCCTGGTCGGCGGCCCAACGCAGCGGCGCCGTGATGCGCCAGGAGCTGCTTTGGTACACCGCGGTCAATGCATCGCGGGAGCGTTGCAGTTCGGCCTGCACCCGCTGCTCCATCAGGGCGACGCGTTCCACCCCGGCATCGATGGCCACCCGCGTTTGCTCGACCTGCGCCCGCACCGCCACCGCCGCGTCGCGCGCGGCGATGGTGCGCTCCTCATTGCGGCGCATGCGCCGGATCCACTGGGATTCATGGCGCTCGGCCAGGTTGTTCAGGGTGACGCCATGTTCTTCTGCGAACGCCTCGTTCATGGCCATCCATCCAGGATCCATGGGAGAGATTCCCGCTGCCGCTTTCTGGGCAACAACCGCATAGTCGGGGCTGACGCCGGCCAGCACATCGATCAGCGTGACCGAAGCCAGCCCGCGCACTTGCGGGCTCTCCTGCAAGCGCAGCGTCGCAACCCGGCCAAAACCCAGGAACTCGGCCAGGAACGCGAGGAGCGGGGAGGGAATCGGCCGCTCGTGGGTCGGGTCCATGTAGAAACCGCTGGCGCCTACCGCGAGATTGTCCGGATTGGGTGTTTCCAGAATGAGCAGGCCGCCCGGTCGCAGCACACGCAGCGCCTCCGCGACGAGTATCTGCACCTGCTCGAACGGCAGGTGCTCGACCAGATGAAAGGCGGACACGGCAAGCTGGCTGCCGTCTGCGAGCGCCTTGAGAAAGGCAAGGGCATCGCCCCGCTGCACATCGAGGCCGCGTTCAACGCAGGCCGCCAGCATGTCCTGGTCCAGGTCCACCCCACGGGCCGCGATGCCTTCGCCGCGCAGCAGCTCCAGCCACTCACCGCGCCCGCACCCCAGGTCCGTGACGGGCGCGTCGGGATGAAGCTGCCGCGCCGCCCGCAAAAAGGGAAGGTACACGCCCAGCCGCTGCCCGATGGTGTCGCGCGAGCCGCGGTGCCGGTCTTCGAAGGCCCGGTAGAAATTGGGACTCATGGTGGGTTCGCTCAGGGGGTTGTGGTTGCGTGGGCCAGCTGCACGTCGACGGTGGCTTCGGTGGGGAGATGGACGGTGCCCACGAACGGCGGCACCGACAGGTTGACGACCTTGAACACAAGAGCCAGGTCGCGCCATTCGTAGTTGCGCGTCATGTGCGTCTCCGAATCGTGCACGGCCACCGCGACCGAGTAGCTTCCCTCGCCGAGACTGGCGTGGAACCGGAAGTGCAGAAGGAGCGTGTCGCCGGCGTCCAGCGGCCCCCGCGCCTGGCCCAGGTGGTGCGTGTTGGTGCCGTAGACCGGCTGGCCCAGGCGGTCCTTGAGCATGTAGCCCACGACCAGCCGATCCACCGGGCTCAGCACCCGCACGCCCACTTCCAGCGCCACTGGCGCGCCAACGCCAACCGTGTCCACCGGCTGGCCCGAAGCATCCAGCAGGCGGATGCTCTCGATCGCGGCCTCGCCCGTGCCCGACACGGTCTGGATGCGCCCATCCTCGGTCTCCTGCTGGCGCACGGTGCTGTTCTCTTTCTCGGCGATGAGGGCGTTGTAGTAGTCCATCACGGCTTCCGGCGCGCCCTGCATGGCCAGGCGTCCGGCGTTGAGCAGGATGGCCTCGTCACAGATGGACTGGATCGCGGCCTTGTCGTGCGACACCAGCAGCAGCGTCGTGCCCTGCTCGCGAAAGGCCCGGATGCGATCGAAGCTCTTGTGCTGGAAGTAGGCGTCGCCCACCGACAGGGCCTCGTCCACGATCAGCACGTCCGGCCGCACCGCGGTGGCCACGCTGAAGGCCAGGCGCATCTGCATGCCGCTGGAATACACGCGCACGGGCTGGTCGATGTAGTCACCCACCTCGGCAAAGGATTCGATCTCGGGCATCAGGCGCTCGATGTCCTCCATCGACAGGCCCAGCAGCTGGCCGGCCATGACCACGTTCTGGCGCCCGCTGAAGTCGGGGTGGAAGCCCATGCCCAGCTCCAGCAGCGCCGCGACGCGGCCGGTGATCTGCACGCTGCCCGTGGTCGGCTGGGTGGTGCCGGTGATCATCTTGAGCAGGGTGCTTTTGCCGGCGCCATTGATGCCGATGATGCCCAGCGCGCGCCCGGGCGCGACGGTGAAGGCGATGTCCTGCAGCACCCACTTGAGCCGGTGCTGCTGCGGCACGAACGGCAGCAGCCATTCGGCCAGGCGGGCCCAGCGGCTGGGGTATTGCTTGTAGGCCTTGCCCAGGCCGGTGACAGTGATCATGCCCATCAGAGTTCGTCCACCAGTTCGCCCGCATGCCTGCGGAACAGGCGCAGCCCGAACATGCACAGCAGCATGCCCAGCAGGAGCACAGGCGCCAGCCGCCACCAGTCGGGCCAGCGGCCGTGCACCAGGATCTCCTGGCAGGCGCCGATCAGCCGGCCCATGGGGTTGAAGCCCAGGTAGCGCTGGACCGGCTCGGGCAGGATGTTGGCGGGATAGACGATGGGCGTGAGCCAGAACCAGAACTGCAGGAAGATGCCGAAGAACTGGCCGATGTCGCGGAAAAAGACATTCAAGATGCCCAGGGTGACGCCCAGGCCGATGGCGAACAGCACCAGCACGGCCAGCACGGGCAGCAGGCCCAGGTAGGCCCAGCCCGGGAAGTTGCCGCTGAGCACCAGGAAGGCCGTGAACAGCGAAAAGACGATGGCGAAATTGAGCAGCGCGCTTGTCACCACCGTCAGCGGCAGGCTCATGCGCGGGAAATTGAGCTTCTTGAGCAGGCCGGCGTTGTCCAGGAAGACGGTCTGGGCGCGCCCCGTGATCTCGGCGAACAGGCCCCAGGTCAGCAGGCCGGCGCACAGATAGATGCTGTAGGCAAAGCTGCTGTCCGTGCCCGGCAGGCGCGCGCGCATCACCTGCGAGAAGATGACCGTGTAGACCACGATCATCGCCAGCGGATTCAGGACGGTCCAGGCGGCGCCCAGC
This sequence comes from uncultured Ramlibacter sp., assembly GCF_936925435.1. Classification (GTDB taxonomy): domain Bacteria; phylum Pseudomonadota; class Gammaproteobacteria; order Burkholderiales; family Burkholderiaceae_C; genus Ramlibacter. The sequence goes on from NZ_CAKZHQ010000048.1 coordinate 62,070, forward strand.
AGGGAGTTCTGGTAGCGCGACTGGAATTCGCGCCGGACGCTACCGAGGATGAAACCGCGGTAGGCCCACAGGGACCGGAGCATGGCCATCAGGCGCGCCCATAGCTGTCTGCCAGGCGGACGATGTCATCCTCGCCCAGATAGGTGCCGCATTGCACCTCGATGAGCACCAGTTCCTCGGTGCCGATGTTGGACAGGCGGTGCTTTTCCTTGAGCGGAATGTAGCGGTACTGGCCGGGCTCGGTGCGCAGTTCCTTGTCGCCCACCTGCACCAGGCCGATCCCCTGCACGACCACCCAGTGCTCGGCGCGCTGGTGGTGGTACTGCAAGGAGAGCGACTCCCCCGGCTTGACGGTGATGCGCTTGACCTTGTAGCCGGCCTCTTCCTTGAGCGTGGCGTAGCTGCCCCAGGGACGCTGCACGGCGGCGGGCAGCTGGGTGCTCTCATGGCCGCGCGCCTTGAGTGCGTCCACCACCGACTTGATCTTCTGGGCCGAGTCCTTGTGGGCCACCAGCAGGGCGTCGGGCGTGTCGACGATGACCAGGTCCTTGACGCCCACGGTCGCCACGACCTTGGGTCCGTGGCTCTCGACCTGCACATGCGTGCCCTGGGTGTCGACCGAGACCACGTCGGCGGCGAAGGTGTTGCCGCTGGTGTCGGCGGTGTGCGCCTGCGACACGGCGGGCCAGGAGCCCACGTCGCTCCAGCCGAACTTGGCGGGGACCACGCTGACGTTGGCGGCCTTTTCCATCACCGCATAGTCGATGCTGATATCGGGCTGCAAGCCGAACACATGGGCGTCGAAGCGGGTCACATTGCCTTGGAGCGTGCCGGACTTCAGGGCGTCGCGGGCCGCTGCCAATGCGTGTGGCGCATGCTGGGCCAGGGCGTCCACCATGGTCTGCGCCGTGAAGCAGAACATGCCGCTGTTCCAGTAATAGCGGCCGGTGGCCAGGTAGGCCTGGGCCGTCGGCAGGTCCGGCTTTTCGACAAAGCGCAGGACCGGCTGGCTCTGGCGCGTCACATGCTCGACTTCCAGGTAGCCAAAGCCCGTGTCCGGGCCGGTGGGATGGATGCCGAAAACCACCAGCTGGCCCTTCAGGGCCAGTTCCGCCGCCTCCATGGCGCAGGCCACGAAGGCCGGTGTGTCCGGGATCAGGTGGTCGGCCGCGAGCACCACCATGACAGTGTCGGGGCCGTGGGTCTGCAGGCAGTGCAGGGCGGCCAGCGCGATCGCCGGGCCGGTATTGCGGCCCTTGGGCTCGAGCAGGAATTGCGTATGGGGCGGGTCGGCCAGCTGGTCGATCACGCCCTTGGTCAGGAACAGATGGTCCTGGTTGGTGATCACCAGAAGCTCGTCGGTGCCGCAGGCCTGGCCACGGCTGATGGCTTGCTCGAGCAGCGTGGGCCCACCCAGTTTCATGAATGGTTTGGGATAGGCCTGGCGCGAGACGGGCCACAGCCGGGTGCCTGCGCCTCCGGAAAGTACGACCGATACAAGCTTCATGAGGTGCTGGTCCCTGGGGTTCGTGGACCGGGCATTTTAGCTGCGGCCCAGGCGCCGGGGCCCGGGACCGGGCTGCGGCCGCTGCGCGATGCGAGAATAGAGCCCATAACAACTACGAACAGAGAGACAGGCAATGCTCATTCTGTTGCTTTTGAGCGGTGCCGTATCCGCGATGCTGTGTGCTGTCCTGCTGCGCCTGGGACAGGCCAGCGGGCGGCGCTACAGCCTGACCATGCCGCAGCGCTTCCATGCCGGCCACGTGCCGCGGCTGGGGGGCGTGGCCATGATGGCGGCCTGCACCGTGGGCTGGATCTGGATGGCTGGCGCCGAGCGTTACCTGGCTGTGACCAACAGCATCAACTTTCCATGGGCCATGGCGTTCTCATGGTGGCTGGTGGCGATGATTCCCGTGGCCAGCGGCGTCAGCGAGGACCTGACGCACCGCCTGACGGCGGCCTGGCGCCTGCTCCTGACCCTGCTGGCGGGGGTGGTGGCGACCTGGGTGCTGGGGCTGCACATCTCAGGCCTGGGCCTGGGCCTGGTCGATTCGCTGTGGCGGGCCAGTGCCTGGCCCGGCATCATCCTGGCCGTGCTCGCCGTCGCCGGTCTGCCCCATGCCTTCAACCTCATCGATGGCTACAACGGCCTGGCCGGCATCGTGGCAATGATCTGCTGCTTTGCGCTGGCCTATGTCGCGCTGCTGGTGGGTGACCGCCAGCTGGCCGCGGTGGTCCTGGTGCTGGCCGGCGCGACGGCCGGTTTCCTGCTGTGGAACTACCCGCGCGGCCTGATCTTCGCGGGCGACGGCGGCGCTTACCTGTGGGGCGTGGTCATCGCCGTGGCCAGCGTGCAGCTGGTGCAGCGCTACCCCCAGGTCTCGCCCTGGTTCCCGGTGCTGCTGCTGATCTACCCGGTGTGGGAAACGGTCTTTTCCATCTACCGCAAGGCCGTGCGCGGCCAGTCGCCCGGCGTGGCCGACGCCCTGCACTTCCACCAGCTGATTTACCGGCGCATCGTGCGTGGGGTGTTCGACCACGACGAGGCGCGCCGCATGCTGATGCGCAACAACCGCACCTCGCCCTACCTGTGGGGTTTCACCTTGCTGACGGTGCTGCCGGCCGTGGTGTTCTGGCAGAACACGCCGGTGCTGATGGCGTTTGCCGCGCTGTTCGTGCTGACTTACGTCTACGCCTACATCGCCATCGTCCGCTTCAAGGTGCCGCGCTGGCTCAGGAGATAATTTACCGATTGAACCAGCCGGACGCCGCCATGACTGCCCTTCCCGACATTGCCCCGCGCGACAAAGCCGAAATCCTGGCCCAGGCGCTGCCCTACATCCGCAAGTTCCATGGCAAGACCATGGTCATCAAGTACGGCGGCAACGCCATGACCGACCCGGAGCTGCAGGCCGACTTCGCCGAGGACGTGGTGCTGCTCAAGCTGGTTGGCATGAACCCGGTGGTGGTGCACGGTGGCGGCCCGCAGATCGAGACCGCGCTCAACCGCCTGGGCAAGAAGGGCGAGTTCATCCAGGGCATGCGCGTCACCGACGAGGAAACCATGGAGGTGGTCGAGTGGGTGCTGGCCGGCCAGGTGCAGCAGGACATCGTCGGCCTGATCAACCAGGCCGGCGGCAAGGCCGTGGGCCTGACCGGCCGCGACGGCGGCCTGATCCGCGCGCAAAAGCTCAAGATGCCGGACAACAACGACCCGACCAAGCACCACGACGTCGGCCTGGTCGGCGACATCGTCTCCATCGACCCCAGCGTGGTCAAGGCCCTGCAGGACGACCAGTTCATCCCCGTCATCAGCCCGATCGGCTTCGGCGAGAACAACGAGAGCTACAACATCAATGCCGACGTGGTGGCCGGCAAGCTGGCCACCGTGCTCAAGGCCGAGAAGCTGATGCTGCTGACCAACACGCCCGGCGTGCTGGACAAGAACGGCAAGCTGCTGACCAACCTGACCGCCCGCGAAATCGACGAGCTGTTCGCCGACGGCACCATCTCCGGCGGCATGCTGCCCAAGATCGCCGGCGCCCTGGACGCGGCCAAGAGCGGCGTCAACTCGGTCCACATCATCGACGGCCGCGTGCCGCATTCCATGCTGCTGGAAATCCTGACCGAGCAGGCCTACGGCACGATGATCCGAAGCCACTAGGCACAAGCATGCGCCTGCTCCTGGTCGAGGACGATGTGATGGTGGCCAGCGGCATCAAGCTGGGGCTGTCGGACGCCGGCTACGCGGTCGACTGGCTGGGCAGCGGCGAGCGCGCCGAAGAGGTGCTGCGCACCGAGGTCTTCGACGCCGCCATCATCGACATCGGCCTGCCGGGTGTGGACGGCCTGGAGCTGACGCGCCGGCTGCGCCGCCCGGAGATGGCCAGCCACGCCATGCCGGTGCTGATCCTGACGGCGCGCGATGCCCTGCACGACCGGGTCCAGGGCCTGGACCTGGGCGCCGACGACTACATGGTCAAGCCCTTCGAGCTGCCTGAGCTGCTGGCCCGGCTGCGCGCACTGCTGCGCCGCTCGCAGGCCGCCACCACGGCGGTGCTGAGCTTCGGCCCGATCGAGCTGGACACGGCCAACCGCCGCGCCGCCGCCCGCCGTGGCGGCCAGCTGACGCCGATCGAGCTGGGCCCGCGCGAGTGGACCGTCATGGAGTACCTGCTGATCCACGCGCCCAAGCCGGCCAGCAAGGACAAGCTGCTGCAGGCCCTGACCGGCTGGGACAAGGAGATCACACCCAACGCGGTCGAGGTCTACATCTCTCGCCTGCGCGGCAAGCTCGAGCCGCACGGCGTGGCCTTGCGCTCCATCCGCGGTTTCGGCTACAGGCTGGAGCTGCAAGACGGCTCCGCGCCTTGAGCGCCGACGGGCCGCCCCTAGGCGCGAAGGCCCCCTCGGGGGGCAGCGAGCCACACGCAGTGGGCGAGCGTGGGGGCACTTTTCACGCCGACGGGCCGCCCCCAGGCGCGAAGGCCCCCTCGGGGGGCGGCGAGCCACACGCAGTGGGCGAGCGTGGGGGCTCATTTGCCGGCGGTCGCGGCCGCATGCTCAGTGCGCTGCGCTGGCGCCTGCTGGTGATGCTGATCTCGCCGCTGCTGCTGCTGGCCCTGCTCAACGCCTGGTTCGACTACCGCTCGGCCGACAACATCGCCGCCCAACAGGACCAGCGCCTGCTGGCCTTGTTGCCGCTGCTGGCCGACTCGGTCATCGGCGACGGTGCCCAGTCCAGTGACCCGCCGCTGCTGCTGATGGTGCCGGTGGTGGAGGAGTTCCTCAAGGACAGGCCCGGCTTCGCGGCCTACGCGGTGATCGACCCGGACGGCAAGGTGCTCCATGGCGAGCCCTGGCTGGCCGGCCTGGTGCCGACCACGCGGGAGCCGGAGTTCCACAGCGAGGAGAACCTGGGCGTGACCTGGCGCATCGTGCGCCAGCGCCAGCAGACGGTGATCGGCGAGGTGGTGGTGGCCCTGGCCGACGGCTCCGACCCGCGCCAGCAGTGGGCCCGCTCCATCCTGCTCAAGGTGCTGCTGCCCAACCTGGTGTTGATCGCGCTGGCCGCCTCTGCCGTCGGTTGGGCGGTCGAACGCGCGCTGCGGCCGCTGCTGGCCCTGAAGGAGGCGGTGGAGCGGCGCTCGCCGCGCGACCTCTCGGCCATCGACGAGCATGCCTCGCCCGAAGAAGTGCGGCCGCTGGTGGCTTCGCTCAACCGCTTGTTCGGCACCGTCAACGCCCAGGCCGAGAGCCAGCGCCGCTTCGTCGCCGACGCCGCCCACCAGCTGCGCACGCCGCTGGCCGGCCTGCAGTCCCAGGTCGAGGCCTGGGCCCAGGCGGCGGGCAACGCCGGCTCGGCCGACGGCACCATCCGACTGACCATCGCCGAGGTCGGCCGGCTGCGCGGCGCAACGCGCCGCACCTCGCAGCTGGCCAACCAGCTGCTGGCCCTGTCGCGCGCCGACGCCCGTGCCATGCAGGCCCAGCCGGTGCAGCGGATCGACCTGAAGGATCTGTGCGAGGCGCTGCTGCAGGAGCACCTGGATGCCGCCACCGCCAAGCGCATCGACCTGGGCCTGGACGTGCAGGCCACGCCGGCGATGGGCCATGAATGGCTGCTGCGCGAGCTGCTGGCAAACCTGGTGGACAACGCCGTGAAGTACACGCCCGAAGGTGGCACCGTCACCATCCGCTGCGGCCTGCGCAGCGGCCAGCCCTTCCTGGAAGTGGAGGACGACGGCCCGGGCGTGGCGCCGCAGGAGCGCGCGCGCGTGCTCGAGCGCTTCTACCGCGTGCAAGGCACGCAGGGCGAGGGCAATGGCCTGGGCCTGGCCATTGCCGACGAGATCGCGCGGGTGCACCACAGCCAGCTGGAGGTGCGCTCCGGCGCGCTCGGGCGTGGGCTGAAGGTCTCGCTGCTGTTGCCGGGGTAAGCGCGCACTTGGCGTGCAGGCCGCGTGTTGGCGCTGCGGCCCTGGAGAAAACCCTGAGCAGCGGTGTGCGAGAATCAATTCCACACACTTTTTGCCCACCATGCCCGACGCCGAACTCAGCACCCCTGATTCCCCTGCCGCCGCGGAACCTGTAGCGCCGGTGCGCAAGCGCCCCAAACCGGGCGAGCGCCGTGTCCAGATCCTGCAGGCGCTGGCGACCATGCTGGAGCAGCCTGGTGCCGAGCGCGTCACCACCGCCGCCCTGGCGGCCCGGCTGGAAGTGAGTGAGGCCGCCCTGTACCGCCACTTCGCCAGCAAGGCCCAGATGTTCGAGGGCCTGATCGAGTTCATCGAGCAGAGCGTGTTCAGCCTGGTCAACCAGATCATGGAGCGTGAGCAGGCCGCCAACGAGCAGGCCGCCCGCATCGTCGCCATGCTGCTGCAGTTCGCCGAGAAGAACCCCGGCATGACCCGGGTGATGGTGGGCGACGCCCTGGTGTTCGAGAACGAGCGCCTGCAACAGCGCATGAACCAGTTCTTCGACAAGATCGAGTCCACCCTCAAGCAGAGCCTGCGCAGCGCCGTCGAAGGCTCGACCACGCCCAGCGTGGACGCCCAGGTGCGCGCCTCGCTGCTCACCGCCTTTGTGGTGGGACGGTTGCAACGCTTCGCCCGCTCGGGCTTCAAGCGCATCCCGTCCGAGCACCTGGAAGCCAGCCTGGCCCAGATGCTCTGAGCCGGCCGGGCTTGCGCCTGCTCTCTTTTCAGTAGCTGCTCAGGCCCATTCCACGGGGCCTGGAGCCTCTTCAGGCACTAATTTCGGTGCCCACCTTGGCGCCGGCCGCGACGATCTCGGCCCAGGTGGCGTCATCGACCACGATGCCTTCGCGCGCGCGCTGGGCCCGCATGCGGCGCTCGGGCTCACCGGCGAACTGCACGCCGTCGTGGCCGGGCGCGGCCGGGCTCTGGCGCAGCCAGTCGATGAAGGCCAGCGACTCCTGCTCGAAGCTGGCCTGGGTGCCCAGTTTGGCCGGATCGACCAGGATGGTGAGCATGCCGTTGATGACGGCGCGCGCGTTGTCGGCCGGTCGGTGCCAGGTGCCGCTGCCGGTGAGCGCGCCACCCAGCAGCTCGCAGGCCACGGCCATGCCATAGCCCTTGTGCTCGCCGAAGGCCATCAGGGCGCCGTACAGGCCGCTGGGCTGGGGCACGACCACCACGCCGGGGTCGTCGGTGGGGCGGCCCTGGTCGTCGATCAGGTAGCCTGGCTCGATGCGCTTGCCCTCATTGTGGGCAACACGCATCTTGCCCTGCGCCACGCGGCTGGTGGCGAAGTCGAGCACGAAGGGTTCCTTGCCGGCCAGCGGTACGCCGATGCAGCAGGGGTTGGTGCCGTAGCGGCCGTCGCCGCCGCCCCAGGGGGCGACCACCGGGCGCGACTGCACGTTGACGAAGTGGATGGAGACCAGGCCTTGTGCCACCGCCATTTCGGCGAAGTGGCCGATGCGGCCCAGATGGTGGGCGTTGGCCAGGGCCAGGATGCAGCTGCCGGTCTGTCTGGCGCGCGCCATGCCCAGCTCCATGGCCTGGGTGCCCACGATCTGGCCGTAGCCGCGCTGGCCGTCCAGGCTGAGCATGCTGCCTGCGTCGAGCAGGGTGCGCGTGCCGGTGTTGGGCGTGAGCCCGCCTTCGAGCACCGCGTCCACATAGCGCGGCACCATGCCCACGCCGTGCGAGTCGTGGCCGCTCAGATTGGCCAGCACCAGGTTGGCGGCGACCGCCTGCGCTTCCTCGGGAAGACTGCCTGCTGCTATCAAAATGCGAGCTACGCGGGCAGTGAGTTCGGGGGCTTGAAGTGTTTTTGGCATGAAATTCTCGGCGGGGCGATGCTACGGGCTTACATCACGGCGCCGACCTGCCAGGGCACGAACTCGTTCTGGCCGTAGCCATGCTGCTCGCTCTTGGACAGTTCGCCCGAGGCGGTGGCCAGCACCAGCTCGAAGATGCGCTGGCCCATCTCCTGCACCGAGGCCTGGCCGTCGATGATTTCGCCGCAGTTGATGTCCATGTCCTCTTCCTGCTTGCGCCACAGCGCGCTGTTGGTCGCCAGCTTGAGGGACGGCGAGGGCGCGCAGCCGTAGGCCGAGCCGCGGCCGGTGGTAAAGCAGATCATGTTGGCGCCGCCCGCCACCTGGCCGGTGGCGCTGACCGGGTCGTAGCCCGGCGTGTCCATGTAGACGAAGCCGTGCGCCGTCACCGGCTCGGCGTACTCGTAGACCGCTTCCAGATTGGTGGTGCCGCCCTTGGCCACCGCGCCCAGGGATTTCTCCAGGATGGTGGTCAGGCCGCCGGCCTTGTTGCCCGGCGAGGGGTTGTTGTTCATCTCGCCCTCGTTGATCTCGGTGTAGCGCTCCCACCAGCGGATGCGCTCGATCAGTTTTTCGCCGACCTCGCGCTTGACGGCGCGGCGCGTCAGCAGGTGCTCGGCGCCATAGACCTCAGGCGTCTCCGACAGGATGGCCGTGCCGCCATGGGCCACCAGCAGGTCCACCGCCGCGCCCAGGGCCGGGTTGGCGCTGATGCCCGAGTAGCCGTCCGAGCCGCCGCATTGCAGGCCGATGGTGATGTGGGCCACGCTGCAGGGCTCGCGCTGGACGTCGTTGGCGCGCGGCAGCATCTCCTTGATCAGGGCGATGCCCTTCTCCACGGTCTTGCGCGTGCCGCCGGTGTCCTGGATGTTGAAGACCTTGAGCGTGTCGCCCTCGCGCAGGCTGGAGTGGGCCAGCCAGGCGTTGATCTGGTTGGCCTCGCAGCCCAGGCCGACGACCAGCACGCCCCAGAAGTTGGCATGGGTGGCATAGCCGGCCAGCGTGCGCTCCAGGATCTGCATGCCCATGCCTTCGGTGTCCATGCCACAGCCCGTGCCGTGGGTCAGGGCCACCACGCCGTCGACGTTGGGGAAGTCCTTCAACGCGGCGGGATTGCTCTGGCGCGAGAAGTGGTCGGCAATCGCCCGCGCGGCGGTGGCCGAGCAGTTCACGCTGGACAGGATGCCGATGTAGTTGCGCGTCGCCACGCGGCCATCGCCGCGCTGGATGCCCATGAACGTGGCCTCTTTCTTGGGCGGCTGCGGCTTGACGTCGGCGCCAAAGGCGTAGTCGCGTTCGAAGTCGCCCTTGTTGGTGCCCATGTCCAGGTTGTGCGTGTGCACGTGCTCGCCGGCGACAATGGGCTTGCTGGCAAAACCGATGATCTGGTTGTAGCGCCGCACCGGCTCGCCGGCGGCGATGGCATGCGTGGCGACCTTGTGGCCCGGCGGGATCAGGCCCTTGATGGTGACGTTCTCGGCCTGCGTGCCGCCGACAAGCTGGGAGCGGGCGATGAGCACATCATCGGCGGGGTGCAATCTGATGAATGGGGTCATGGATTCTCTCGTTCGTGGGTCACCGTGGAACCGGCTTTGCCGGGCCACTGGTGGCGCCCCCTTGAGGGGGAGGCGCCGCAGGCGCTTCGGGGGTGGGCCATTAATAGAACATCTTGGGCAGCCACAGCACCAGCTTGGGGAAGTAGGTGATGATGGCCAGCGAGCCCAGCAGCGGCACCAGCCAGGGCAGGATGGCGATGGTCGTGCGCTCGACCGAGAGCTTGGCAACCCGCGCCAGCACGAACAGCACCATGCCCATGGGCGGATGCAGCAGGCCGATCATCAGGTTGAGCACCATCACCAGACCGAAATGGACGGGGTCGATCCCCAGCTGCGCCACGATGGGCATCAGGATGGGCACCAGGATGGTGATGGCGGCCGTGGGCTCCAGGAAGCAGCCGACGAACAGCATCAGCAGGTTGGCCAGCAGCAGGAAGACCCAGGCTTCCTTGGTGAAGCCCAGCACCCATTGCGAGATCGCCGCCGTCACGCCGGTGGCCGTGAGCATCCAGCCGAAGATGCTGGCTGCTGCCACGATGAACAGCACGGTGGCGGTGGTCTCCACCGTGTCCAGGCAGACCTTGATGAACATCTTCCAGTGCAGGGTGCGGTACCAGACCAGGCCCAGGAACATGGACCAGAGGCAGGCCGCGATGGCGCCTTCGGTGGGCGTGAAGATGCCGGTGGTCATGCCGCCGATCAGCAGCACCGGCGTCATGATGGGCAGCACGGCCTGGAACTTGAACGCCTTGTCGGCCGCGAACAGCACGATGAGGCCGGCGAACACCGTGATCTGCGGCGGGAAGCCCAGCTTGGCGATTAGCACCCACAGCACCAGCGGCCAGCCGGCGACGACCAGCGTCTCCACCAGCGCCTTGATCACGCGAGGCCATTCGAACTTGGTGTCTGCGCCCCAGCCGTTCTTGTGGGCGAAGTAGGCCACGGTGAGCATCATCAGGCCGGCCATCAGCACGCCCGGCAGGATGCCCGCCAGGAACAGGGCGCCGACGCTGACGTTGGCCATCATTCCGTAGATCACGAAGGGCAGCGAGGGCGGGATGATGGGACCCAGGGTGGCCGACGCCGCCGTCACGCCGACAGCGAACTCCTTGCTGTAGCCATGGTCGGTCATGGCCTTGATCTCGATCGTGCCCAGGCCGGCGGCGTCGGCGATGGCTGTGCCGCTCATGCCGGCGAACACCACCGAGCCCACCACGTTGACGTGGCCCAGGCCGCCCTTGAGCCAGCCCACCAGGGCCAGGGCGTAGTTGTAGATGCGGTTGGTGATGCCGGCGTTGTTCATCAGGTTGCCGGCCAGGATGAAGAAGGGCACGGCCAGCAGCGGGAAGCTGTCGATGCCGCTGACCATGCGGTGGATGACCACGAAGGACGGCAGGGTGCCCGTCCACCAGATGTACAGCAGGGCGGAGCCTGCCATGGCGATGGCCACCGGGATGCCGCCGGCCATCAGGAAGAGGAAGATGATTTTCAGCATGAGAGGTTGTTTTTTTAGTTGTCGTCCATCGAGGTCTCGGGCCGCTCCAGCACGGTGTAGCCGCGCCGGCGGTGGAACAGCGCCACCTGTGCCGAGCGCACGGCCATCGCCGCGAAACCCAGCAGGCAGACGCCGTAGACCCAGTTCATCGGCAGGTCGACCATGGTCATGCGCGAGTTGCTGCCCAGCTTGAGCATCATCATCACGGTGAGCACGGCGGCCGCCACGAAGAAGCCGGTGCGCAGCACATCGACCAGCGTTGCCAAGGCCCGCGCCACCGGCTTGGGCATGAACTTGTAGAAGAAGTCGACCTGGATGTGGTTGTTCTTGATGACGCCGATGGTGGCGCCGGTGAAGACCACCGCGATCAGCAGGTAGCGGGCGATCTCCTCGGTCCAGGCGGCCGAGTCGTTCATCACGTAACGGGTGAAGAACTGGTAGAAGACCGTGATCCCCAGGATCCAGAAGAAGACCAGGGCGACCCAGGCCTCCACCGGCGTGCCCGACAGGTCCACCGCCTCATCCTGGGCGTGGAATTCGCCGTCGTCGCCCATCACCTTGGGCATGTCATCAATTGAAGTCGTCATTTTTTTTCTCCGCGTGTCTTCTTCCAGGATGCGCGGATCCGGCTGCGCCGGTCCGCTGCATCGCCCCTCGAGGGGAGGCCGGCGCTTCGCGCCGGCTTCGGGGTGCTCTTATTTAATGGCGATGATCCGGTCCCAGTCCTTCTTGTCCAGCTTCATGGACTCGAAGGTGACGGCCTTGAGCACGCGCTGCTGGAACTCGGCACGGTCGACCGTGACCACGTTGTTGCCCTTCTTCTTGAACTCCTCGACCAGCTCGCCTTCGCGCTTGCGGATGTCGTTGGTGGTGTTGACGGCTGCTTCCTGGGTGATGTCGGCCAGCAGCTTTTGCTCGGCGGCGCTGAGCCTGGACATGGTGCTGGGCGAGATCACCGTCAGCAGCGCGTCCGAGATGTGGCCGGTCAGGATGATGTTCTTCTGCACCTCGAAGAACTTCTTGGCTTCGATGGTGGGCAGCGGGTTCTCCTGCGCGTCCACGGTGCCGTTTTGCAGCGCCAGGTAGACCTCGGCGAAGGCGATCGGCGTCGGGTTGGCGCCGCAGGCGCGCGGCAGGGCGGTGTAGGCAGGCGAGTCGGGCACGCGAATCTTCAGGCCCTTCATCTCGTCGCAGTTCTTGAACAGCTTGTTGCTGGTGGCATGGCGCGCGCCGTAGTAGGTCAGGGCTGTCACGGTGTTGCCGGTGGCCTTCTTGTAGCCCTCGGTCAGTTCCTTGAAGACCTCGCTCTGGCCGTACTTGACGACGTGGTCGGCGTCGCGGAAGGTGAAGGGGTAGTAGCTGACGGCCAGCCGCGGATAGGAGTTGGAGGCGAAGGAGGCGCCGGTCAGGATGATGTCCACCGTGCCCAGCTGCAGGCCCTGGTTGATGTCGCTTTCCTTGCCCAGGCTGGAGGCCGGGAAGACCTGGATCTCGTACTTGCCGTTGGTGCGCTTCTTGAATTCGTCAGCGGCCCAGACCGACCACTTGTGGTACGGCTCGGAGGTTTCGTAGACGTGCGCCCACTTCAGCTTGGTCTGCGCGTGCGCGATGCCGAACGGGGCTGTAGCCCCCGCCAAAATTGCGCAGGCAGCTACGAGTTTGATAGCAAATCGCTGGTTCATGCTTGTCTCCTAGGTCGTTGGTGTGGTGCTGGCGGGGTTCAGGAAGCGCTCGCGCGGCGCCAGCTCGCGCTGAATCGGGCATGGGCTTTGTCCAGGTGGTGCTGCATGGCGGCGCGGGCGGCGTTGGCGTCATGCGCGGCGATGGCTTCGAGCACCAGCTCGTGTTCGGAGATGGCCTTGCGCCAGGACGGCACGGTCTCGAAGTGGTCGCCCAGCCGCTCGAACAGAGGGCCGCGGCGCGCGTCCCAGAAGGTCTGCACGGTTTCGCTCAGCACCGCGTTGCCGGCGGCCTGGGCCACGGCCGTGTGGAAGGCGCGGTCGCCGGCGCGCGGCTGCACGCCGCTGTCGGCGTCCTTGTGCATGGAGGCGATGGCGGCGGCGATGGCGTCAACCTGCTTGCGCTTGCCCTCGGTGGCGGCCATGGCGGCGATCTCGCCCTCGATGACGCGGCGCGCGCGGATCAGCTCCAGCGGGCCCCATTCCGTGGCCGGCACCTTGGTGGCATGGCCGTTGACCTGGCCGGAGCGCTCCAGCACGTAGACGCCGGAGCCGGTGCGCACCTCGACCCAGCCTTCCACCTCCAGCGCGATCAGGGCCTCGCGCACCGAGGGCCTGCTCACGCCCAGCTGGCTGGCCAGCTCGCGCTCGGCCGGCAGCCGGCTGCCGGGAGTGAACTCGCCGGCAAGGATGTGCGAACGCAGCTGCTCGGCGATCTGCCGGTACAGGCGCTGCGGTTCGACGGCTTGCAGAAGCATGCGGGTTAATCTCAATTGGCCAAGTGGTCAGACCAATTAATATCCGTCCAGAGCGGCCTGGCCGCATTGGGCAAAACCCGAACGAAAGCACACACAGATGCGACTCAAAGGAAAAAAAGTCTTGGTCACCGCAGCGGGCCAGGGCATTGGCAAGGCCAGCGCGCTGGCCATGGCGGCGCAGGGCGCGCAGGTCTGGGCGACCGACCTCAACCCCAAGCTGCTGGACGCCTACGACGGCGTGCAGGGCATCCACGCGGTGACGCTGGACGTGCTGGACAAGGCCGCCATCGCCCGCGTAGCGGCGACGCTGCCGCCCCTGGACGTGCTGTTCAACTGCGCCGGCTTCGTCCACAACGGCACGATCGAACAGGCCACCGATGACGAGTGGGAGTTCGCCTTCAACCTCAATGTGCGCGCGCAGTTTTGGATGATCCAGGCCGTGCTGCCCGGCATGCTGGCCAAGGGTGGCGGCAGCATCATCAACATGGCCAGCGTCTGCAGCAGCCTCAAGGGCCTGCCCAACCGCTTCATCTACGGCACCTCCAAGGCGGCCGTGGTCGGCCTGACCAAGAGCGTGGCAGCCGACTATGTGGCGCGCGGCATTCGTTGCAATGCCATCGCGCCCGGCACGGTGGACACGCCCTCGCTGGGCGAGCGCATCAATTCCTATGAAGACCCGGTGGCCGCGCGCAAGAACTTCATCGCCCGCCAGCCCATGGGCCGTCTGGCCCAGGCCGAGGAGATGGCGCCGCTGGTGGTCTTCCTGGCCAGCGACGAGTCGGTCTTCGTCACCGGCCAGCTCTATGCCAACGACGGCGGCATGACGATATGAACCAGCTCGATTTCAAGAGCCGCCACGCGGTGGTCACCGGCGGCGCCACCGGCCTGGGCTACGCCATTGCCCAGCGCCTGATCGCTTCGGGCGGCAGCGTGACCCTGTGGGACCGGGACGAGGTCGGTGCGAACAAGGCGGCGGCGCAGCTGGGCGCGCAGGCCAGCGCCGTGGCGGTGGATGTGGCGCAGCACGATTCGGTGCGCTCCGCTGTCGCCGCCACGCTCAAGATCCATCCGAAGGTCGACGCCCTGGTCAACAGCGCCGGCATCACCGGTCCGAATGTGAAGGTCTGGGACTATCCCGTCGCCGACTGGAAGCAGGTGATGGACGTCAACCTCACCGGCCTGTTCCTGTGCTGCCGGGAGTGGGCGCCGCACCTGCGCGCCAACGACTACGGCCGCATCGTCAACATCGCCTCGGTGGCCGGCAAGGACGGCAATCCCAACGCCAGCGCCTACAGCGCCAGCAAGGCGGCGGTGATCGCCCTGACAAAATCGCTGGGCAAGGAGCTGGCCGACACCGGCGTGCGCGTCAACTGCGTGACGCCGGCGGCCGTGAAGACCGCCATCTTCGACCAGATGAGCGAGCAGCACATCCAGTTCATGCTGTCCAAGATCCCCATGGGCCGCTTTGGCACGCCCGAGGAAGTGGCGGCCATGGTGGCCTGGCTGTGCACCGAAGACTGTTCTTTTTCCACTGGCGCGGTCTTTGACCTCTCGGGTGGACGTTCCACTTACTGAAAGGAAAGCAATGAAACTCGTCCGCTATGGCAACCCCGGCAAGGAAAAGCCCGGCCTGATCGACGCCGAAGGCAAGCTGCGCGACATCTCCGCCATCGTGCCCGACCTGGGTCCGGCGCAACTGGGCGTCGCGACGCTCAACCGCATCCGGAAGGCCAAGCTCGCCAACCTGCCCCTGGTGCGCGGCAAGCCGCGCTTTGGCAGCCCGGTGGCCAACGTCGGCAAGTTCATCGCCATCGGCCTGAACTTCAGCGACCACGCGGCCGAATCCGGCAATCCCATCCCCAAGGAACCGGTGGTCTTCATGAAGGCCACCAGCTGCATCCAGGGTCCGAACGACAACATCATGCTGCCCAAGGGTTCGGTCAAGACCGACTGGGAAGTGGAGCTGGGCATCGTCATCGGCACCAAGGCCCAGTACGTCACCAAGAAGGACGCGCTGTCCTATGTGGCCGGCTTTTGCACCATCAACGACGTCAGCGAACGTGAGTTTCAGCTCGAGCGCGGTCCGCAATGGGACAAGGGCAAGGGCTGCGACACCTTCGGCCCCATCGGCCCCTGGCTGGTCACGCCCGACGAGGTCAACGTGCAGCGCCTGGCCATGTGGCTGGACGTCAACGGCAAGCGCATGCAGACCGGCAGCACCAAGACCATGATCTTCGACTGCGCCACCCTGGTCAGCTACCTGAGCCAGTTCATGACTCTGCTGCCCGGCGATGTCATCACCACCGGCACCCCACCCGGCGTCGGCCTGGGCATGAAGCCGCCCACCTATTTGAAGAAGGGCGACGTCGTCACCCTGGGCATCGAAGGCCTGGGCGAGCAGCGCCAGCTGGTCGTGCCGTTCAAGAAGCCCTGAGAACGAGGCGGCGCAGGCCGCGGCGCAGCGCATGCTTATGATTTGCCGCATGCGACGTTTCACTGGCCTGTTGTTCCTGCTCGCGCTGGCGGCCGAACGGCCGATGATCGCCTTGGTGCTGTCCGGCGGCGGCGCCCGCATCGGCGTGCTGCGGGTGCTCGAGGAGATGCGCGTAACGGTGGACATCATCGTGGGAACCAGCGCCGGCTCCATCGTCGGGGCCGCCTATGCCACCGGTCTGCCACTGGCCACCATCGAGGCGGAGATGCGCAGCTTGAGCTCCGCGACGCTGTTCCGCGACGTGCCGCGTGGCAGCCTGCCGTTGCGGCACAAGCAGGACGACGCTCTCAACTTCATCGGCCCCGAGATCGGCTGAACACCGGCGGCCTGGCCTTGCCCAAGGGCGCGGTGGCCGGCGTGGCTTTCGAGGCCTTGCTGCGGCGCCTCACGGTGCGCCAGCAAAGCAGTACTTCGACCGGCTGCCCATCCCCTTTCGCGCGGTGGCCACGGACCTGGCGACCTCGGACATGGTGGCGCTGGACCATGGCAACCTGGCCCAGGCCATGGGCGCCCAGGTGGTCATCGCGGTGAACATCGGCACGCCCCTGCTGCGCAAGCAGGATGTCAGCTCGCTGGTCTCCGCGTCGGACCAGTTGACCCGCATCCTGACGGCCGCCAACGTCGCGCAGTCGCTCAAGGAACTGGGCCCGGCCGACATCCTGCTGGCGCCGGACCTGGCCGGGCTTGCCAGCACCGACTTCGACCGCGTGCCCGAAGCGGCCCACGCTAGCGAGGCGGCGGCCCGCGCCGCCGCCACTCGCCTGGCCATCCACAGCATCGACGCCCCCGACCTACGCCGGCCTGCTGGCGGCCTGCAGCGCCGATGCCAGCCGCTCCGGCCAGCGTATCGACGAGGTGCGCGCGGTCGGCGTGAGCGAGGCCGACCCCCAGGTGCTCAAGGAAAGCACGGAGTCGCGCGCTGGCCAGGCCTTTGAACCGGCCGTGGTGGAGCGGGACATGCAGCGCCTGTACGGCCGGGGCGACTTCAAGTCCGTCAACTACAGCTTCGCGGCCGAGGACGGGGCGGGCTATGTGCTGACGGCCGACGTGGCGGAAAAGTCCTGAGGCCCCAACTACCTGCGCTTCGGCCTGGGCCTGTCTTCGGACTTCGAGAGCGATTCCTACTTCTCCCTGCTGGCGACGCACCGTGCGACCTGGCTGAACCGCCTGGGCGCGGAATGGCGCGACGACCTGCAGATCGGCCATGCCACCCGGCTGCGCACCGAGTGGTTCCAGCCGCTGGACACCAGCCAGCGCTTCTTCGTGGCGGCCAGCCTCCAGGCCGAGCGCAAGCCCATCGACGTGTACAGCGATGCCAGCGTGCGCGTCGCCCGCCGCCGCCGGCCTGCAACTGGGTACCGCGGGCGAATTGCGCGCCGGGCTGTTGCGCGGCCGCGTGCGCCTGCAAAACGACACCAGCACGATCCCGCCGGAAGATCTGCCCGGCGTCGCCGACAAGGCCGGCTTGGTGACGCGCCTGGCGCTGGACGCCGGTCAGCCCGGTCTACCTGGTCTATGGCCGGGGCAGCCACCAAGCCCTGCATTTTTTCCTGGGCCAGCCCTGGTTAAGGCTAGAGCGACGGCGACCACCCTCCGCATATCCACCAAATCACGGTTTCCACAGTGCTCCTCCCATTGAAACAGTGGAGGCTATGTGGACCTTGATTCAAGGACTGTCAGAAGAATGCCCGACCGTTGCCCCCTGTCGCGCATCCTCCCTACAACTGCGCTTTCTCGTGCCGAGGGGATTTTGTCGTAAGGCCGACGTTAGTTGGTGTGAAAATTGCGCCTATTGTGTATCGCACCATCTGTGAACCGCCATGAAATTCCGAACTGACATAAACGCTCTGCGAGCCGTCGCCGTACTGTTGGTGGTTCTTTATCACTTCCAGATACCTGGGTTTAAAGGTGGATTTGTAGGCGTTGACATATTTTTTGTCATTTCAGGTTATTTGATGACAAAGATAATAGTCCGGGGGCTTGAAACTGACACCTTTAGCTATGTTAACTTTATTGCAGCCAGAGTGTCTCGAATTTGGCCTGCACTTGCTGTTCTGATCCTGGCTATCTTCATGTTGGGTGTGGTGAAGTTGGCTCCTGTGGATCTTTTGGAGTACGCAAGACAGGCCAAAACGGCGCTGCTCTTTTACAGTAATCACTTCTATCGATCAGGCACTGGGTATTTCGGCAGCGAAGTAGATGATCGCTGGTTGCTTCACACGTGGTCTTTATCGGTCGAGTGGCAATTTTATATGCTGTTTCCGTTGTACTGTTTGGCTGTCCATTGGTTGACCGGACGCTGGAAAAAAACGACGGGAGATCGTGCTGTGGTGATCAGTGCCTTAATTGCCCTGGCTGTCGCATCACTTGCGTTGTCAGTTTTTTACACCCCGAAGAGTTCCGAGGCGGCATTTTTTCTGCTTCCATTTCGCGCGTGGGAAATGACGGTCGGGGGCCTACTTTACATATGCGAGCCTTTTTTGGTTCGAATTTCTCCGAGAACCAGCGTCACCCTTCGGTTGACAGGTATTGTGCTGCTTTTGAGTTGTATGCTTGCTGCCGCCAAGGGAACTTGGCAGGGCCATTGGCCAGGCTACTTGGCCATTTGGCCAGTTGTCGCCTCCGTGGCCTTTCTTGCGGGTCACTATGGCCGCGAGCGCGAGGAAATGTGGATAGGCTTCATGCCTCTCCAGAAGATCGGCCTGTGGTCGTACTCGATTTACCTATGGCACTGGCCCGTTTTCGTGAGCCTCGACTTTTTCGAGTGGCGCCAAGGGAATAAAGCTCTAGCGACTGTATTTGGTTTATTCCTATCAATTGTTCTGGGTTTCTTGTCACATCGGTTTGTGGAAACACAATTTAAGCTGCGCTCTAAAACTTGGGATGCGATAAAACAGAAGCCATTCATAATTTCCGTATCAGCTATTGCGCTATGTGCTGGACTATCCTGGGTAGTGATCTCACTGAATGGCTTGGACAGTAGAATTGCAGCTGACGCAAAGTTTTATGAAGTTCATTCAGCAGCACATAGAGTGAAAATAATTCCTGAGGGTTGCTCGAACTTTCGGAAACCACTGGCTAGCCTAGTCACCTGTTCGATCAATGAGGATATGGACGGACCTCGGATTTTGGTATACGGCGATTCCCACGCCCAACACCTATATGCTTGGTTCAGAGAAAGAGCAAAGGTTCGTGTTGATTTTTACACAAGCGCTGGGTGCAATCCCTACGGTGAATTCAATAGAAAAACGCCTGGTTATTTCTGCGATCAGTTCAACGTTGCGGCGCTGAAGAAAGCATTGAGTGCGGAATATGGCACAGTGATCTTGGCCGGCAACTTGCGCGGCGCGCAGTCGGCGTCGCAAGGAATGTGCAGGCCTACAGCTGGCGGTTGCGAGTCAGTGACTGCGGCAGAGGTTGAGGAAGAAACGCTCCGCGTTTGGAAGAGCCTTGTGGATGCCAAAAAGGTGCTCGTCGTGGTTGGCCAGGTGGGGACTGCACCGTTTGAGATTCCCGTCACTGCCATGCGACGACGATTCGCTGGGCAGGGTGAGCCGTTGACTTTTCAAGATTCCTACTACGAGGGCAAACCTAAGTCGGACTACGTGAGCGGAATCGCCGCAAAGTTGAACCGGCCCGACCTGGTGCATATGGTGGACTTAAGGTCTCAATACTGCACAGCAAGGGAGTGCCGAATTTACGAACCAGGCCTCAGCGGCCCAGTGTTGATGGACCGGACCCACTTCAACCCTGAGTGGATTGTTCGCAATGGCGACGCGCTACTGCCGTTTGTCCAGCCTCAGGTTCGGACGCCAAACGCTAGCTGAAGCAAAAGTCAGTGCCCATCCCCTTGCCGGCGGATGGCGACGGGTCGTCTCGACCTGGACTGGTTTGAGACGACCCAAGCTCCTAGAGTTGCGCAACGCAATCTAGGGAAAGTCTGAACAAGTCCACCGGTCATGCCGCGGCGCGTTGATTGACGCAAAGGAGCCTGTGCGATGAGCCAGATCCATTTTGCGGGCGCGGAGTACGCCGGCAAGCGGGAGAAGACCCGGCGCCAGGTGTTCCTCGAGGAGATGGAACTGGTGGTGCCGTGGAAGGTGCTGCTCAAGCTCATTGAGCAGCACTATCCGGTGACCGGCCGCGGCCGCAGGCCGTACGCGCTGGAATCGATGCTGTGTGTGCACCTGATGCAGAACTGGTTTGCTCTGAGCGCCCCGACGATGGAGGAGGCCCTGTACGAGATCGCCTCGCTTCGCAGCTTCGTGCATCTGAGCCTGAACGAACCGATCCCGGACGAGACGACCATCCTGAACTTCCGGCACCTGCTCGAAGCCAACGACTTGGCCGAGGGCATCCTGAAGGCGGTCAACGCGCTGCTGGCGCGCAAGGGCCTGCTGCTCAAGCGCGGCAGCATCGTGAACGCCACCATCATCGCGGCGCCCAGCTCCACGAGGAACGCTGAAGGCGAGCGTGGCCCGAAGGTGCACCAGACCAAGAAGGGCAACCAGTGGTTCTTCGGGATGAAGGCGCACATAGGGGTCGACGCCGACAGCGGCCTGATGCACACGGTGACCACCACAGCGGCCAATGAGGCGGACGTCGAGCTAGTAGGCGACCTACTGCATGGCAAGGAAGAGCAGGGTCTGGGCCGACTCCGGCTTTACTTCCCTGAAAAATGCGCGGCGGTGAACGATGCAATGACCAAGTGGCGGCGCGAACACTTTTACCGTCGGTACCCGGGTCGGAAGGTCAAGTGAGGCAGCTCACGGCGCTTTCGCCGGCCGCAGATACAAGAAAATCTTTAAAAATCAATGACATAGAGGCGTATCTCTACAAAATAAAGCACGAGCCTGCGCGCGGCGCAGACTTTTGGTTTGGCCGGCGCCCTGCCTCTATTTGAGGTCCCTGTGTACTTTTGCCGCTGTTTTCCTGCAAAATAGAACGACCGTTCGTTTTATTTTCCACAAAACCATGTCCGTCACCGAATTGCCCGTCAAGCGCCCGCGCGTGCCGCGCGAGGGCCGGGCCCTGCAAAAGGGCCAGCAGACCAAGGCCGCCATTGTTGACGCGGCGCTGGGCCTGGCCACCCAGATCGGCCTGGAAGGCCTGTCTATCGGCGCTTTGGCCGAGGTCACGCAGATGAGCAAGTCGGGCGTGTTCGCCCACTTCGGCTCGCGCGAGGAGCTGCAGATCTCGGTGATCCGCGAATACCACACGCGTTTCGAGGACGAGGTCTTCTACCCCTCCCTGCAGGAGGAGCGCGGCTTGCCGCGCCTGCGCGCCATGTTCGCCAACTGGATGAAGCGCACCTCGGTGGAAATCGACTCGGGCTGCATCTACATCAGCGGCGCGGTGGAGTTCGACGACCGCGCCGGCCCGGTGCGCGACGCCCTGGCCAGTTCGGTCATGACCTGGCATGCCGCCATGGAGCGTGCCATCACCGCCGCCAAGGAAGAAGGCCACCTGCGCAAGGACCTGAGCGAGCAGCAGATGCTGTTCGAGATCCACGGCCTGATCCTGGCCCTGCATTACGAGGCGCGGTTCCTGAAGAACCCCGGCTCCATCGCCCGCGCCAACGCGGGCTTCGACACCATCTTGCGGCACTACGGCGCGGACGTTGCTTCGTCCGCACGGCCTGCCAAAGCCCCCCGATCCATCAAAGCATCCAAGGAGTAAACCCATGCCCAGCTACACCCCGCCCCTGCGCGACATGCAATTCGTGATGCACGAGGTGCTCAAGGTCACGGACGAACTCAGGGCCTGCCCCAAGCACGCCGACATCGATGCCGACACCATCAACGCGGTGCTGGAAGAGGGCGGCAAGTTCGCCGCCGAAGTGGCCTTCCCGCTGAACATCAGCGGCGACGCCGAGGGCTGCACGCTGGACCAGGCGACCCACGAGGTGACGCCGCCCAAGGGCTTCAAGCAGGCCTACGCCAAGTATGTGGAAGGCGGCTGGCCGGCACTGTCCTGCGACCCGGCCTACGGCGGCCAGGGCCTGCCCTTCGTGGTCAACCAGTGCCTCTACGAGATGCTCAACTCGGCCAACCAGGCCTGGACCATGTACCCCGGCCTGTCGCACGGCGCCTACGAGGCCCTGCATGCCCATGGCACGGACGAACAGAAGAAGCTCTACCTGCCCAAGCTGGTCAGCGGCGAGTGGACCGGCACCATGTGCCTGACCGAGCCGCATTGCGGGACCGACCTGGGCCTGCTGCGCACCAAGGCCGAGCCGCAGGCCGACGGCAGCTACAAGATCACCGGCAACAAGATCTTCATCAGCGCCGGCGAGCACGACATGGCGCCCAACATCGTCCATCTGGTGCTGGCCCGCCTGCCCGACGCGCCCAAGGGCAGCAAGGGCATCAGCCTGTTTGCCGTGCCCAAGTTCAATATCGACAAGGACGGCGCCATCGGCTCGCGCAACGGCATCTGGTGCGGCGGCCTGGAGCACAAGATGGGCATCCACGGCAACGCCACCTGCCAGATGGTGCTGGAAGACGCCGTCGGCACCCTGGTGGGCGAGCCCAACAAGGGCCTGGCTGCCATGTTCGTGATGATGAACGCCGCCCGCCTGGGTGTGGGCAACCAGTCGCTGGGCCTGACCGAAGTGGCCTACCAGAACGCCCTGGCCTATGCCAAGGACCGCGTCCAGATGCGCAGCCTGTCGGGCACCAAGGCCAAGGACAAGCCGGCCGACCCCATCATCGTCCACCCGGACGTGCGCAAGATGCTGCTCACGGCCAAGGCCTATGCCGAGGGCGGCCGCGCCCTGGCCGTGTTCTGCACCCTGCTGCTGGACAAGGAACTGAACCACCCCGACGAGAAGGTGCGCAAGGACAGCGGCGAGCTGGTCGCCCTGCTCACGCCCATCGTCAAGGCCTTCACCACCGACAACGGCCACACCGCCACCAACGCCTGCATGCAGGTCTTCGGCGGTCACGGCTTCATCAAGGAGTGGGGCATGGAGCAGTTCGTGCGCGACAACCGCATCAACATGATCTATGAAGGCACGAACACCGTGCAGTCGCTGGACCTGCTGGGCCGCAAGATCCTGGGCAACCAGGGCGCCAGCCTGAAGAAGCTGGGCAAGCTGATCGCCCAGCTGGTGGAAGAAGAAGGCGTCAACGAGAAGATGTCCGAGTTCATCAACCCGGTGGCCTACCTGGGCGACCAGATGACCAAGTTCACCACCGAAATCGGCTTCAAGGGTTTCCAGAACCCCGACGAAGTGGGTGCCGCTGCTGTGGACTACCTGCGTGTGGCCGGCCATCTGGTCTATGGCTACCTGTTCGCCCGCATGGCCCAGGTCGCGCTGCGCGAGATCGCCGCCGGCAACAGCGACCCCTTCTACAAGGCCAAGCTGCAGACCGCGCGCTTTTACTTCGCCAAGCTCTTCCCCGAGACCGCCACCCTGATGCGCACGGCCCGCTCCGGCGCCAAGGTGCTGATGGACACCAACGAGGCGCTGGCGTGAGAGCTCTCGCCGTCGCCGCCCTGGCCTTCGTCGCCTCATCAGCGTTCGCGCAGATGAGCCCGGTGGGCCTGTGGCGCAACATCGACGACAAGACCGGCGAGGCCAAGGCCGAGATCCGCATCGTTGAGGCCGCCGGCATCCTCAGCGGCAAGCTGGACAAGCTGCTGCGCAAGGACGCCAAGCCCGACGAGAAGTGTGGCGAGTGTTCCGGCGACCGCAAGGACAAACCCATGCTGGGCCTGGAGATCATCCGCGGCGCCAAAAAGATCGAGGGCAAGGATGTCTGGGAAGACGGCAAGATCCTCGACCCCGAGAACGGCCGCGAATACAGCCTGCGCCTGACGCCCATCGAAGGCGGCAAGCGCCTCGAGGTGCGCGGCTCCTTTGGCCCCTTCGGCCGCACCCAGACCTGGGTCCGCGTGCAATGAAGCCCACCCCCGAAGCGATGAATCCCTCAATTTCCCCAAGCAACATGTCCAGATTCCAAGTCAAGAAAGTCGCCGTCCTCGGCGCGGGCGTGATGGGCGCGCAGATCGCTGCGCACCTGGTCAACGTCAAGGTGCCGGTCGTGCTGTTCGACCTGCCGGCCAAAGAAGGTCCGAAGAACGGGATTGTCAGCAAGGCCATCGAAGGCCTGAAGAAGCTCAAGCCCTCCCCCCTGGGCGTGGCCGATGATGCCGCCCTGATTGGCCAGGCCAACTACGAAGAGCACCTGGAGCAGTTGCGCGACTGCGACCTCATCATCGAGGCCATCGCCGAGCGCATGGACTGGAAGCTCGATCTGTACAAGAAGATCGCTCCCTTCATCGCGCCGCATGCCATCGTCGCGTCCAACACCTCGGGCCTGTCGATCACCAAGCTCAGCGAAGCCCTGCCGGAAGAAATCAAGCCGCGTTTTTGCGGCATCCATTTCTTCAACCCGCCGCGCTACATGTACCTGGTGGAGCTGATCAACACGCCCACCACCCGGCCCGAAGTGCTGGACCAGCTCGAGAGCTTCGTCACCAGCGGCCTCGGCAAGGGCGTGGTGCGCGCCAAGGACTCGCCCAACTTCATCGCCAACCGTGTCGGCATCGCCGGCATGCTGGGCACCATGAAGGAAGTGGAGAAGTTCGGCCTGTCCTACGACGTGGTCGATGACCTCACCGGCAAGAAGCTGGGCCGTGCCTCCAGCGGCACTTTCCGCACGGCCGACGTCGTGGGCCTGGACACCATGGCCCACGTCATCAAGACCTTGCAGGACAACCTGGACGAAAAGAGCGACCCGTTCTACGCCAGCTTCGGCACGCCCGAGGTGCTCAAGACCCTGCTGGAGATGGGCCACCTGGGCCAGAAGAGCAAGGCCGGCTTTTACAAGAAGGTCGGCCGCGACGTGTTGCGCTTCGAGTTGGACAGCAAGAGCTATGTGCCCGGCGGCCAGAAGGCCGACGAGGTCTATGGCCGCATGCTCAAGAAGCCGGCCGGCCAGCGCCTGAAGCTGCTGCGCGAAGCCGAAGGCCCGCAAGGCCAGTTCCTCTGGGCCATCCTGCGCAACAGCTTCCATTACGCCGCCGTGCACCTGGCCTCCATTGCCGAAACCGCGCGCGACGTCGATTTCGCCCTGCGCTGGGGCTTCGGCATGCAGCAAGGCCCCTTCGAGCTCTGGCAGGAAGCCGGCTGGCTGCAGGTCGCCCAATGGATCAACGAGGACATCGCCGCCGGCAAGACACTGTCGAACGCCCCCCTGCCCGAGTGGGTCTTCAAGGGCCCGGTGGCCGATGCAGGCGGCGTCCACACGCCGCAAGGCTCGTGGAACCCGACGACGCAGAAGTTCGAAGCCCGCCGCGTGCTCCCGGTCTATGCGCGCCAGCACTTCCCCGAGGACGTGCTGGGCAGCCAGGCCCAGGGCTACGCGACGGCCGGCAAGACTGTGCACGAAGACAAGGCCATCCGCCTGTGGACTTTGGATGACGAGATCCTGATCGCCAGCCTCAAGACCAAGATGCACGCCATCAGTCCCGAGGTCTGCGAAGGCCTGACCCAGGCCATCGAGCTGGCCGAGAAGGACTACCAGGGCCTGGTCATCTGGTCGGGCGACGAGCCCTTCTCGGTGGGCGCCGATCTGGCGGGTCTGCTACCGGCCTTCCTGGCCGTGGGCGTGAGCGCGGTGGACGACGCCGAAGGCTTCATGCAGCAGACCATGCTGCGCCTGCGCTACGCCAGCGTGCCCGTCATCTCCGCCATCCGCGGCATGGCCCTGGGCGGCGGCTGCGAGCTGGCCGTGTATTCGGCCAAACGCGTGGCCGCGATGGAAAGCTACATCGGCCTGGTCGAAGTCGGCGTCGGCCTGGTGCCCGGCGCCGGTGGCCTGGCCTACATCGCCCGCCGCGCCGCCGAGAACAGCGCCAGCTCCAGCGACAAGGACATCCTCAAGTTCCTGACCGAGGGCTTCACCGCCGCCGCCATGGCCAAGGTCGGCACCAGTGCCATCGAGTCGCGCAAGCTGGGCTACCTGCTGGACAGCGACCTCATCGTGCCGAACAAGGACGAGCTGCTCTTCGTCGCGCTGAACGAGGCCAAGGCCATGTTCAACGCCGGCTACCGCGCGCCCCACAAGCGCCTGTTCCCGGTGGCCGGCCGCAGCGGCAAGGCCACCATCCAGGGCCAGCTCGTCAACATGCGCGACGGCGGCTTCATCAGCGGCCACGACTTCAAGATCGCCAGCCTGATCGCCAACGTGCTCACCGGCGGCGACGTCGATGCGGGCACCCTGGTCAGCGAGGAGTATTTGATGACCCTGGAGCGCCAGGCCTTCTGCGAACTGGTCCAGCACCCCAAGACCCAGGAACGCATCCTGGGCATGCTCTCGACCGGCAAGCCGGTGCGCAACTGAGAAAGACAGACATGAGCAAACAAGTTCAAGACGCCTACATCGTCGCCGCCACCCGCACGCCCATCGGCCGTTCGCACCGCGGCTTTTTCCGCAACACCCGGCCGGATGACCTGCTGGCGCACGCGCTGCGCGCCGCGCTGGCCCAGGTGCCGGGCCTGGACCCCGCCAGCATTGAAGACGTGATCTGCGGCTGCGCGATCCCCGAGGGCCAGCAGGGCCTGAACGTGGCGCGCATCGGCGCCGTGCTGGCCGGCCTGCCCAAGAGCGTGGGTGGCATCACGGTGAACCGCTTCTGCGCCTCGGGCCTCTCGGCCGTGCAGATGGCGGCCGACCGCATCCGCGTGGGCGAGTCCGACGTCATGATCGCCGCCGGCACCGAGAGCATGAGCATGGTGCCGATGATGGGCAACTCGCCCTCGCTGTCGCCCACCATCTTTTCCAACCCGGACGACATCGAAAGCTATGGCATCGCCTACGGCATGGGCCTGACGGCCGAGAAGGTGGCCCAGCAGTGGAAGGTCTCGCGCGACGCGCAGGACGAGTTCGCCTACAACTCCCACATGAAGGCCATTGCCGCCATGAAGGCCGGCGAGTTTGCCAACGAGATCACACCGGTCGACGTGACCGAACGCTCGCTGGACCTGGAATCGGCCGAGGTGTCGGTCCGCAACCGCACCGTCAGCCTGGACGAGGGCGCCCGCCCCGACACCACGGTCGAAGGCCTGGCCAAGCTGCGCACGGTGTTTGCCGCGCGCGGTTCGGTCACCGCCGGCAATAGCTCGCAGACCTCGGACGGCGCCGGTGCGCTCATCCTGGCCAGCGAGTCGGCCGTCAAACGCTTCGGCCTCAAGCCGCTGGCGCGCTTCGTCAGCTACGCCAGCCGCGGCGTGCCGCCCCACATCATGGGCATCGGCCCCATCGAAGCCATTCCGGCCGCGCTCAAGGCCGCTGGCCTGAAGCAGGACGCCATCGACTGGATCGAGCTGAACGAGGCCTTTGCCGCGCAGTCGCTGGCGGTGATGAACACGCTGGGCCTGGACCCGTCCAAGGTCAACCCCATGGGGGGCGCCATCGCCCTGGGCCACCCCCTGGGAGCCACCGGTGCTATCCGCTCGGCGACAGTCGTGCACGCCTTGCAGCGCAAGAATCTCAAGTACGGCATGGTCACCATGTGCGTGGGCATGGGGCAGGGCGCGGCCGGCATCTTCGAGCGCGTCTGAGCGAACGCACCCCAAGGCCACGCAAGTGGCCTTTTTTGATTTTGCATGAGGAGAGCGGCATGAAAGAGCAGACCCTCCACGCAGCCGACGGCACGCCGATCGCGCTGCGCGTCTACGAGAGCGATCGCCCCGACCGCGGCAGCGTGGTGATCGGCGGCGCCATGGGCGTGCGCCAGGACTACTACGCGGCCTTTGCCCAGTGGCTGGCGGGCCAGGGCTGGCGCGTCACCACTTTCGACTACCGCGGCTCGGGCGCCTCCATGCCCGCAGCCGGCCTGCGCGGCTACAAGGCTGACCTGTTCGACTGGACGCGCGATTACGAGGCGGCCATAGACCACGCGCACGCGGCTCTGCCGGGCCTGCCCCTTTACCTGCTGGGCCACAGCCTGGGCGCGCAACTGCCCGGCCTGCTGGCCAACCAGCACAAAGTCAGCGGCCTGCTCAGCGTGGCGGCCGGCAGCGGCTACTGGCGCGAGAACGCGCCCCAGCTCAAGCGCCTCGTGCCCTACTTCTGGTGGGTGCTGGTGCCGCTGGCCACCTGGCTGTGCGGCTACTTTCCTGGCCGCAAGCTCAAGAAGGTGGGCGACCTGCCGGCCGGCGTCGTCCTGCAATGGCGCAAGTGGTGCCTGAACCCGGGGTATAGCGTGGGCGCAGAAGGAGAGGCCGCGCGCCTGAGCTACGCCAAGGTCACCTTCCCGGTGATGGCCCTGTCCATCACCGACGACGAACTGATGACGCTGCGCGGCACGCACAGCCTGATCGGCCTGTACACCAATGCGCGCAGCCAGATCCAGCGCATCGCACCGGCCGACGTGGCCGCGCGGCGCCTGGGCCACTTCGGTCCCTTCCGCAGCGAGCAACAGGCCCAGCTCTGGCCGCGCATGGCGCTCTGGCTGGACGGCCTGGCAACACCCCAAGCAGCATGAGCACGCACGCATTCGACGAAGCTGTCGCCCTGCAGCCGCAGGCCGACGGCACATTCCTGGGCCATACCAGCGCGGCCTACGCCAACATGGTCGGGCCCTTTGGCGGCATCACAGCGGCCCAGGCACTCAATGCCGCGCTGCTGCACCCGCAGCGCCTGGGCGATCCGATTTCGCTGACGGTGAACTTCGCCGCCGCAGTGGCCGACGGCCCTTTCAGCGTCATTGCCAGGCCCGCCCGCACCAACCGCTCGACCCAGCACTGGGTGCTGGAGATCCAGCAAGAGGGCCAGACCGTGCTCACCGGCACGGCCTTCTTCGGCCTGCGGCGGGACACCTGGGGCGTGGACGAGCAGCCCATGCCCCAGGTGCCCGGTCCCGTGGACGTGGCGCGCGCCGCCGGCCGGGCCTCGGTCGAATGGGTCAAGCGCTACGAGATGCGGTTTGCCGAAGGCCCCATCCCAAATGACTGGAACGGCCAGGACCAGGGCACGAGCCGCACGCGCCTGTGGCTGCGCGACGACCCGCCGCGTCCGCTGGACTTCGCCTCGCTCACCGCTTTGTCCGACGTATTCTTCCCGCGCGTCTGGCGGCGCCGGCCGGTCTTCGTGCCCATCGGCACGGTCTCCATGAGCATCTATTTCCATGCCGATGCGGCACAGCTGCAGGCCACGGGCGAAGGCCACCTGCTGGGCCAGACCCAGGCCCAGGCCTTTCGCAATGGCTACTTCGACCAGACGGCGCAGTTGTGGAACGAGGCCGGACAATTGCTGGTGACGACCCACCAGGTCGTGTACTACAAGGAATAGGGATGGCCCAATGCACTGGGGCCAGGACAGACTCGATTTTGTGAAACAAGCACTGGAAGACAAGCAATGACCACCGACACCACCAAGGACATCCTTTCCCACGTCGAAGCCGGCGTGATGACCATCACCCTCAACCGCCTGGAGCGCAAGAACTCCATCACCGCCGCCATGTACGGCGCCATGGCCGACGCCCTGGACGCGGCCGCCGGCGATGCCGCCGTGCGCGTGGTCGTGTTGCAGGGCCACGAGACCATTTTCTCGGCCGGCAACGACATCGGCGACTTCCTGACCAAGCCGCCGGCCGGCATGGACTCGCCGGTGTTCCGCTTCCTGCGCGGCATCGCGGCTTTCCCCAAGCCCCTGATCGCGTCCGTCTGCGGCCCGGCCGTGGGCGTGGGCACAACCCTGCTGTTCCACTGCGACCTGGTCTACGCCGGTGACAACGCGGCTTTTTCCATGCCCTTCGTGAATCTGGGCCTGTGTCCGGAGGCGGCCTCCAGCCTGCTGGTGCCGCAGATGCTGGGCTACCACCGCGCGGCCGAGGCCCTGCTGCTGGGCGAGCCCTTCATGGCCGAGGCGGCGCTGGAGGTGGGCCTGGTCAACCGCGTCCTGCCACCGCTGGAGGCCAACGGTGTGGCCCAGGGCGTGGCGCGCAAGCTGGCGGCCAAGCCGCTGAGCTCGCTGGTCGAGACCAAGCGTCTGATGAAGAAGGGACAGGCTGCCCTGGTGCTCCAGCAGATGGACGAAGAGGGCAAGAGCTTCGGCCGCATGCTGGGTGAGCCGGCGGCCAAGGAAGCCTTCGGTGCCTTCATGGAAAAGCGCAAACCCGACTTTTCCCGGATTTGAGAGCAAAGTACGCCCTCTGCCCCGCCCGATGGACCTGAGATGCTATGAAATCAGTAGCGTAAGGAAACTGCGATGACCCTCAAAGGCAAGACCCTCTTCATCACCGGCGCATCCAGAGGTATTGGTTTGGCGATCGCCAAACGTGCGGCATTGGATGGAGCGAACATCGTCATCGCCGCCAAGACCACGGACAGCAATCCCAAGCTGCCGGGCACCATCTACAGCGCGGCGCAGGAGATCGAGGCGGCCGGCGGTCAGGCCTTGCCGCTGCAGGTGGACATCCGTGAAGAGGCCAATGTGCTGGAGGCCGTGGCCAAGGCTGTGCAGGCCTTCGGCGGCATCGACATCCTGGTCAACAACGCCAGCGCCATCAGCCTGACCGACACCGAACACACGCCCATGAAGCGCTACGACCTGATGAACCAGGTCAACGCCCGCGGCACCTACCTGTGCACCCAGGCCTGCCTGCCCGAGCTCAAGAAGTCGGCCGCCGCCGGCCGTGGCCCGCAGGTGCTGACCATGTCGCCGCCGCTGTCCATGAAGCAGCACTGGTTCGCGCCGCACACGGCCTACACCATGGCCAAGTACGGCATGAGCATGTGCACCCTGGGCCACTCGGGCGAGTTCAAGGCCCACGGCATCGCCGTCAACAGCCTGTGGCCACGCACGGCGATTGCCACCGCGGCCCTGCAGATGATCCCCGGCGTCGACATCAACCTCTGCCGCAAACCCGAGATCCTGTCCGACGCCGCTTACTTCATCCTCACCGCCGGCGGCGGCGCCAGCGGCAACTTCTACATCGACGACGAGGTGCTGGCCGCCCACGGCCTCACCGAGCTGGAGAAGTACTCGGTCCAGCCCGGTACGAAGAACTTCATCCCCGACTTCTTCGTCGACTGAGGGCCGGCCAGCATGCTGCCACGCGCAATTGCCGACTACTGGTCGCTGACGACCGCCCAGGCGGCCATCGAGGTCTTCGCCACGGTGGCCTTCGCCCTGTCCGGCCTGATCGAGGCGGCGCGCAAGAAGCTCGACCCCGTGGGCGTGTGCATGGTGGCGGGACTGGCGGCCTTTGGTGGCGGCACGCTGCGCGACATCCTGCTGGACCGCCGGCCCTTTTTCTGGGTCGAGCACGCCTGGTACCTGTGGATTCTGCTGGCCGTGTGCGTCGCAGCCATGCTGTTCATGCACTCGCGCCACCTCGAACCCACCGAGCGCGCCACCCAATGGCCCGACGCGCTGGGCCTGGGCCTGTTCTCCGCCAGCGGCACGCAGATTGCGCTGGCCGCCCACATGCCACCCATCGTCGCCGTGCTGATGGGCGTGGTCACCGCGATCTTCGGCGGCGTGCTGCGCGACGTTGTCTGCAACGAGATCCCGCGCGCTTTCCGCGACCACCAGCCCTATGCGGTCTGCGCCTTCGCCGGCGCCTGGGTGCTGGTGGTGGTCCAGTTGTTTGCAGGGCCCGGCCTGGCCCTGCTCGCCGGCGCGATCACCACCTCGGTGCTGCGCTTGCTGGTGCTCTTCACCGGCTGGCGGCTGCCGGCCTGGCGCACCGACCGCGGGCCCCACTGACAGAAAAAAGCCGGCGCAGCGGCTACAGTGGCAGGCCTGACAAACACGAGTCATCGCCATGCCCTACATGCTGCTGATCCACGAACCCATAGGCCAGCGCGCCGCCCGAGGCGAGGCCCAGGGCCGCGTTGTCTTCGACCGCATGCTGCGCTGGGGCGGCGAGCTCAAGGCGCGCGGCCTGCTGCTGGCGACGCAGTCGCTGGCCGGCCAGGACGAGGGCGCGGCCCGCATCCAGGTGCGCGATGGCCAGACCCAGCTGCTGGACGGCCCTTTTGCCGAAGCCAAGGAAATGGTCGGTGGCTTCTTCCTGCTCGACTGCGCCAGCCGGGACGAGGCGCTGGCCCTGGCACGCGAGTGCCCGGCCGCCCAGTGGGCCACGATCGAGGTCCGCGCCACCGGCCCGTGCTTCGCCGACCTGCTCTGAGCTGCTCCTGCTTCGATAGCGTCCCAGGCAAACTGGACGGGGGCCAGGGCCAGATTTGAATCCTGCAGCAGTGCAGGGCGGCTGCTTACAAAATTTTTCAGGCCGTCCTGTCGATTCCGGCAGCCTTGCTTCGTCGTGTCCTTGACAGTGCCGCAAAACAAGGAGCAGCCCATGCGATTCATGATCATGGTGAAGTCCCAGCCCGATTTCGAGGCCGAGACCACGCCGCAGACACCTGACGAGGCCTTGATGGCCGAGATGGCCGACTTCCACGAGGCCTTGGCCAAGGCCGGTGTGCTGCTGGATGCCAGCGGCTTGCAGCCCAGCCGCAAGGGCTGGCGCATCCACTACGAGGGCGACAAGCGCAGCGTGATCGACGGTCCCTTTGCCGAGGCCAAGGAACTGGTCGCCGGCTTCACCACCATCCAGGTGCGCAGCCGCGAGGAGGCGCTGGAATGGTCGCGGCGCTTTCCCAACCCTGCCGGCAAGGGCAAGCAGGCGGTGATCGAGGTGCGCCAGCTCTATGAACTGGACGACTTCACGCCCAACGAACAGGTCGAGCGTTTCCGCCAGATGGAAACGCCCAGTCTGAAGTAAGCCACTGCCACCGAGGAGAGAACGACCATGCAGATCAAGATCGCCAGCGTGATGGTGCAGGACCAGGAGCAGGCCCTGGCCTTCTACACGCACAAGCTGGGCTTCCAGAAGATGGCCGACATCCCCATGGGCCCGCAGTACCGCTGGCTCACCGTGGTCTCGCCCGATGGCATTGCCGGCGTGGAGCTGGCGCTCGAGCCCATGGGTTTCGCGCCGGCCAGGGTCTACCAGAAGGCCTTGTACGAGGCCGGCATCCCGGCCACTGCCTTCACCACCACCGATGTCTACGCCGAGATGCAGCGCCTGCAGGCCATGGGCGTGGTCTTTCGCGACCAGCCGCAGGACATGGGACCCATCCTCGCCGTCATGTTCGAGGACGGCTGCGGCAATCTCATCCACCTGGTCCAGCCCAAGTGAAGGAAAACTGCATGCTCAAGACCATTTTGTTCGTCGTGCTGGGCCTGGTGGTCCTGGCCGTCGCCTTCGTGCTGTTGCTGGCCCTGCGCCAGCCCGACACCTTCCGCATCCAGCGCAGCACCGTCATCGGCGCGCCGGCCGATCGCATCTACCCGCTGATCGCCGACCTGCGCCGCATGAACAGCTGGAACCCCTTTGCGAAGAAGGACCCGCAGATCCAGATCCGCTACCGCGGCCCGGCCGGCGGGCCCGGCGCGGCCTACGATTTTTCCGGCAACAAGGAGGTGGGCAAGGGCAGCATCGAGGTCACCGAGGCCATCGCACCCACGCGCGTGGCCATGAAGCTGGACACCATCGCCCCCATGGAAGGCCACCACGCCATCCTGTTCAGCCTGGCGCCCGATGGCGGCAACAGCACCCGTGTCACCTGGTCCATGGAAGGCGCCAGCCCCTTCCTGGGCAAGGTCATGGGCGTGGTCTTCAACATGGACAAGATGGTCGGCGGCGCCTTCGATGCCGGCCTGGCCGACCTCAAGACGCAGGCCGAGAAGCCCCTGTGAAACAGGAACAAGCCATGAGGACGACTGCACAAGACCCGCGCGAAATCCACAGCCAGCGCCTGCTGTCCGGCGTGACGCCGGCCCAGGTCTTCCAGGCCTTTGCCGACCCGCAGCGCCTGGCGCGCTGGTGGGGGCCGGCGGGCTTTCGCAACAGCTTCGATGTGTTCGAGTTCCGGCCCGGCGGCGACTGGGTCTTCACCATGCACGGCCCGGACGGCAAGGGCTACCCCAACCGCAGCCGCTTCGAGACCATCGAGCCGGACGCCACCATCGTGTTCCAGCACCTGAACGCACCGGTCTTTCGCATGACCATCACCCTGGCCGCCGAGGACGGCGGCACGCGCATCGGCTGGCGCATGTTGTTCGACAACGCCCAGCTGCGCGAGCAGATCGCCGCCATCGTCGTGCCGGCCAACGAGCAGAACTTCGACCGCCTGCAAGCGCAGCTGCGGCCCCATTCCTGACCACCACCTCCAAGGAGATTCACCCATGTCCCGCCAGATGTTCGTCAACCTGCCCATCAAGAACATGGAACGCAGCCAGGCCTTCTTCAAGAGCCTGGGCTTTGCCTTCAATGCCCAGTTCACCAACGAGCAGGGCGCCTGCATGGTGGTCAGTGAGGACCACAACTACGTGATGCTGCTGGTCGAGCCCTTCTTCCAGGGCTTCACCAAGAAGCCCATCGCCGATGCCAGCAAGACCACCGAGGTGCTGATCGCCCTGAGCTGCGCCAGCCGCGAGGAGGTCGACACCATGGTCAAGAAGGCGCTGGCCGCCGGCGGCACCGCGCCCAACCCGCAGCAGGACCACGGCTTCATGTACAGCCACGGCTTCACCGACCTGGACGGCCATGTGTGGGAGGTGTTCTGGATGGACCCCACTCACGTCATGTCGTAAATGGCCCCCACGCTCGTCACTGCGTGTACTCGCTGCCCCCCGAGGGGGCTGGCATGTCTAGGGACGGCCCGTCGACATGCCGCAATCCTCGACCGCCACTGCCTGAGTCTCTAAGATCGCCGGATGCATTCGGCCACCCACCAGGCGATCAGCGCGGTCTGGCGCATCGAGTCGGGCAAGATCGTCGCCTCGGTCGCCCGCATGGTGCGCGACATCGGCCTGGCCGAGGAACTGGCGCAGGACGCGCTGGTGGCGGCGCTGGAGAGCTGGCCGGTCAAAGGTGTGCCCGACAATCCCGGCGCCTGGCTGATGACCACGGCCAAGCGCCGCGCGCTGGACCACCTGCGCCACCTGAAGATGCGCGGCGAGAAGCTCGAGGAGATCGGCCATGACCTCGAAGCGCAGGAGGCGCTCACCGTCCCGGACTTCGTCGATGCGCTGGACGCGGCGCGCCAGGACGACATCGGCGACGACCTGCTGCGCCTGATCTTCACTGCCTGCCATCCGCTGCTGCCCACTGACGCCCGCGTAGCGCTGACGCTCAAGCTGCTGGGCGGCCTGAGCACCCACGAGATCGCCCGTGCCTTCCTGGTGCCCGAGCCCACCATCGCCCAGCGCATCGTGCGCGCCAAGCGGACCTTGAGCGAGGCGCGCGTGCCCTACGAGGTGCCGCACGGCCAGGCCCTGGCCGGCCGCCTGGCCTCGGTGCTGGAGGTGGTCTACCTGGTCTTCAACGAGGGCTACACCGCCACCGCCGGCGAGGACTGGATGCGGCCCACGCTGACCGGCGAGGCCCTGCGCCTGGGCCGGGTGCTGGCCGGCCTGGCGCCGCAGGAGCCCGAGGTCCACGGTCTGGTGGCCTTGATGGAACTGCAGGCCTCGCGCTCGGCCGCCCGGGTCGACGGCCAGGGCCGGCCCGTGCTGCTGCTGGAGCAGGACCGCGGCCGTTGGGACAGGCTGCTGATCCGCCGCGGCCTGGCCGCGCTGGAACGGGCACTGCAGCTGGCGCAGGCACAGGGCGAGCCGCTGCGCAGCTACGCCCTGCAAGCTTCGATCGCGGCCTGCCATGCGCGTGCCGTGGCGGCCGCTGACACCGACTGGAAGGCCATCGCCGCCATCTACGACGCCCTGGCCCAGGGCGCGCCCTCACCGGTGGTGGAACTCAACCGCGCGGTCGCTGTCGGCATGGCTTTCGGGCCGGCGGCGGGGCTGGAGATCATCGACCGATTGCAGGGCGACAAGGCGCTGCGCAACTACCAGTGGCTGCCCAGCGTGCGCGGCGATCTGCTGGACAAGCTGGGCCGCCACGCCGAGGCGCGCCAGGAGTTCGAGCGCGCCGCCGCCCTGGCCGGCAACGCGCGCGAGCGCGAGCTGTTGCTGGAGAGGGCGCGGCAGCCGCCGCTGGGCAAATAGGCTCCTGCCGGCGCGAGCCATGCTGTTTTATTTTCACCAAGCACCCGCTTGCTATAAATAAGAGGCTTTGCTATGGTGGCAGGCCATGCCAACGCCTGCCACCTCCACAGCCAGCGCCGCCGCCAAGCGGCCGCGCGGCCGGCCGCGCAAGACGCTGGAAGACCGCGATGACGGCAACCGCCGCCGCGAGCTGCTCCAGTCCGCCGCCAAACTGTTTCGCCGCAAGGGCTTTGACGCCACCAGCACCCGCGACATCGCCGCCGCCGCCGGCATGCAAAGTGGCTCGCCCTTCTATCACTTCAAGAGCAAGGGCGCCCTGCTCTACGCCGTGATGCAGGAGGGCATGGGCTCGGCCATCGAGCGCCAGCAACAGGCCTTGCAACGTGCCGAGGCCGAGACGCCCGACATCGCCGGCCAGCTGCGCATTCTCATCCGCAGCCATTTCGAGGTGCTGCTGGGACCGGGCAGCGACTTCATCCCCGTCATGCTGTACGAGGCGCGGGCGATCACACCGCGCCAGCGCAGCGCCCTGGCCGCCTTGCGCAGCGACTACGAGGCACCGTGGACGCCGGTGCTCAACGCCCTGCATGCTTCTGGCCAGCTCAGGGCCGAGGTCAAGCTGGCGCGCCTGCTGATGTTCGGCGCGCTCAACTGGTCGGCCCAGTGGTTCGACGCGCGCAAGGAGGCCAGTCTGGACGATCTGGCCGATGCGGCCATGCAACTTTTCATCAGGGACCTGGAATGAGCACGAGCACCCACCACTACCGTTCGGTCTTTGCGCCCGGCCTGTTCGCCGGCAAGGCTGTGCTGGTCACCGGCGGTGGCTCGGGCATAGGCCGCTGCACGGCGCACGAGCTGGCTGCGCTGGGCGCTCACGTGGTCCTGGTGGGCCGCAAGCTGGACAAGCTGCAGACCGTGGCCGGCGAGATCGCCGCCGACGGCGGCCGCGCCAGTTTCCATGCCTGCGACATCCGCGACGAGGAGGCGGTCAAGAGCCTGGTGCAAGCGGTGGTCGGCACGCACGGCCGCATCGACGGCCTGGTCAACAACGCCGGCGGCCAGTACATCTCGCCGCTGGAGAACATCAGCGCCAGGGGCTGGGAGGCGGTGGTCGCCACCAACCTCACAGGCGGCTTCCTGGTGGCGCGCGAGTGCTATCTGCAGTCCATGCAGGCCCAGGGCGGCGCCATCGTCAACATCGTGGCCGACATCTGGGGCTCCATGCCCAGCATGGGGCACAGCGGCGCGGCGCGCGCCGGCATGGTCAGCTTCACCGAGACGGCGGCCGCCGAATGGGCGGTCAGCGGCGTGCGCGTGAACGCCGTGGCACCCGGCTACATCGCATCCAGCGGCATGGACCACTACCCGCCGGAGGCCGGCGACATGCTGCGCGCCATGCGCGGCACCGTGCCGGCGGGACGCTTCGGCACCGAGGCCGAGACCTCGGCCGCCGTCGCCTTCCTGCTTAGCCCGGCGGCTGCCTTCATCAGCGGCAGCGTGCTGCGTGTCGACGGCGCCCGGCCCCAGGTGCGCATGGGTTGGCCCATGGCCGTGCCCGACGCCGCCGCCCAGCAGCGCGACGCGGTCAAGCCTTTCGAAGGTTTTCACCGCGGCAGCGTGCCCAAGGTGTTCCAGGAATGAGCCTGTTCGCTTCATCCTGGAACGCGCAGGGCGCGGTGGCGCTGCAGCGGCGCGAAGCCATGCTGGCGCGCATCGCCCAACTGCGCACGCTGGAGCAGCGCGCCGACCACGCCTCGGCGAAGTCACGCCCGCAGTTCGACAAGCGCGGCCAGCTCTTGCCGCGTGAGCGCGCGGCTCTGCTGCTGGACCCCGGCACGCCTTACCTTCCGCTGTGCAGTCTGGCCGGCTACCTGCAGGACACGAAGGAGGAGGGCGCTTCCATCCCCGGCGGCGGCATGGTCGCCGGCATCGGTACCGTCAGCGGTGTGCGCTGCATGGTGGTGGCCAGCGACTCGGGCATCGACGCCGGCGCCATCCAGGCCATGGGCCTGGACAAGATCCTGCGGGTGCAGGAGATCGCGCTGCAGGGCAAGCTGCCCTTCATCCACCTGGTGGAGAGTGCCGGCGCCAACCTGATGAAGTACCGCGTGGAAGGCTTCGTCCACGGCGGTGCGCTGTTCCGCAACCTGGCGCGGCTGTCCGCGGCCGGCATCCCCGTCATCACCGTGCAGCACGGCTCGGGCACGGCAGGCGGCGCCTACATGCCGGGACTGTCGGACGTGGTGGTGATGGTGCGCAAGCGCTCGCGCGCCTTCCTCGCCGGGCCACCGCTGCTGCTGGCCGCCACCGGCGAGGTCGCCACCGAGGAAGAACTGGGCGGCGCCGAGATGCACACCGCTGTCTCCGGCCTGGGCGAGTACCTGGCGGAGGACGACCGCCATGCGCTGGGTGTGGCCAGAGAGGTGGTATCCCGCATCGGATGGACCTCATCTGCTACAAAAAAAAGAGCAACGCCGCCGCACCATGACCGCGAGGACCTGCTGGGCCTGATGTCCCAGAGCCTGCGCGAGCCGGTGGACATGCGCGAGATTGCCGCGCGCATCGCCGATGGCTCGCAGCTGCTGGAGTTCAAGCCCTTGTACGGCGCGGCCACGGTCTGCCTACAGGCGTCGATCGAAGGCCATGCGGTGGGCATCATCAGCAACAACGGTGCTATCGATGTGGCCGGCGCCAACAAGGCCACGCACTTCATCCAGTGGATGTGCCAGCTGGGCCAGCCCATCGTCTACCTGCAGAACACCACGGGCTACATGGTGGGCAAGGACAGCGAGCAGGGCGGCATGATCAAGCACGGCGCCAAGATGATCCAGGCCGTCACCAACGCCAACGTGCCGCAACTGACCATCCAGTGCGGCGCGTCCTTCGGCGCCGGCAACTACGGCATGTGCGGCCGCGGCTACGCGCCGCGCTTTCTTTTCAGCTGGCCGGGCGCCAGGACGGCGGTGATGGGCGGCGAGCAGGCCGCGCGCACCATGCAGATCGTGAGCGAGGCGGCGCTGGCGCGCAAAGGCATCGCGCCCGATGCTGCCGCTTCGCAGGCCCAGTTCGACAAGATCGTCGCCATGTTCGAGGCCCAGGCCGATGCCTTCTACACCTCGGGCCTGCTGCTGGACGACGGCGTGATCGACCCGCGCGACACCCGCGCCGTGCTGGGCCTGTGCCTGAACATTTGCGCCGACGCGCAGCAACGGAACCTGCGGCCCATGCAGTTCGGCGTGGCGCGCATGTGAAGGAGACCTCAATGCAATTCACGCACGAACACCAGGAAGTCCAGAAGACGCTCAAACGCTTCATCGACGAGCAGATCAACCCCCATGTGAACGAGTGGGAGGCGGCCGAGATCTTTCCGGCGCACGAGGTTTTCAAGGGCCTGGGCAAGCTGGGCCTGCTGGGCCTGTGCAAACCCGAAGCCCATGGCGGCGCCGGCCTGGACTATTCCTACTCCATGGCCATGGCCGAAACCCTGGGCCACATCGACTGCGGCGGCGTGCCCATGGCCATCGGCGTGCAGACCGACATGGCGACGCCGGCGCTGGCGCGCTTTGGCAGCGAGGAACTGAAAGCGCAGTTCCTCGCCCCGGCCATCGCCGGCGACATGGTCAGCTGCATCGGTGTCAGCGAGCCCGGTGCCGGCAGCGACGTCGCCGCCATCAAGAGCGTGGCGCGCAAGGACGGCGACGACTACGTGATCACAGGCCAGAAGATGTGGATCACCAACAGCTTGCAGGCCGACTGGATGTGCATGCTGGTCAACACCGGCGAGGGACCGGCGCACAAGAACAAGTCGCTGGTGATCGTGCCCCTGCGCGAGAACGGCAAGCTGCTGCCCGGCATCGGGGTGGCGCAGAAGATCCGCAAGATCGGCATGCATTCCTCGGACACCGGCCTGATCCACTTCGACGAAGTGCGTGTGCCGCAGCGCAACCGCATCGGCGCCGAGGGCCAGGGCTTCATCTACCAGATGCAGCAGTTCCAGGAG
The DNA here is from genome assembly GCF_936925435.1 of uncultured Ramlibacter sp. GTDB lineage: Bacteria > Pseudomonadota > Gammaproteobacteria > Burkholderiales > Burkholderiaceae_C > Ramlibacter. The sequence continues at coordinate 101,895 of NZ_CAKZHQ010000048.1, forward strand.
GAGCGCCTGTGGTGCGCCGCCAGCGCCCTGCAGGCGCTGAACAATTGCATCGAGTGGACCATCGAGTGGGCGCAGCAGCGCAAGCTGTTCGGCGCCCAGCTGGCCGACCAGCAGTGGGTGCAGTTCAAGCTGGCCGAGCTCAAGACCGAGGTCGAAGCCCTGCGGGCCCTGACCTACCGCGCCGGCGCGCTCTATGTGAGCGGCCAGGACGTGCTGGAGCTGGCCACCATGGCCAAGCTCAAGGCCGGCCGCCTGTACCGCCAGGTGCCCGACACCTGCCTGCAGTTCTGGGGCGGCATGGGCTACACGCTGGAGAACAAGGTCTCGCGCATGTACCGCGACGGCCGCCTGGCCTCCATCGGCGGCGGCGCCGACGAGGTGATGATGGGCATCCTGGCCAAGCTCATGGGCATTGCCAAAAAATCATGAAGCGTCTACTGGTTGCGAACCGGGGCGAGATCGCGCGCCGCGTCATCCGCACGGCGCATGCCATGGGCATGGAGACCGTGGCCGTGTATTCGGATGCGGATGCGCAGGCCCTGCATGTGGGTGAGGCCACGACCTCCGTCGCGCTGGGCGGCAATGCCTCGGCGGACTCCTACCTGCGCATGGACAAGCTGATCGCCGCGGCCCAGGCGACCGGCGCCGATGCCGTCCATCCGGGTTACGGCTTCCTCAGCGAGAACGCCGACTTCGCCCAGGCCGTGCTCGGTGCCGGCCTGGTCTGGGTGGGCCCGCCACCGGCTGCCATGCGCGCACTGGGCAGCAAGTCGGCCTGCAAGGAGCTGGCCGAGACGCTTGGCCTGCCCTGCCTGCCTGGCTACCGCGGCGCCGACCAGTCGGATGCGCGTTTCGCGGCCGAGGCCCCGGCCATGGGCTTTCCGCTGATGGTCAAGGCCGTGGCCGGCGGCGGTGGCCGTGGCATGCGGCTGGTGGCCGAGGCCGCGCAATTGCAGACGGCGCTGGACAGCGCGCGCTCGGAGGCGCAGGCAGCCTTCGGCTCGGGCGCGCTGCTGCTGGAGCGCGCCCTGCTGAACCCGCGCCACGTGGAGGTCCAGGTCTTTGCCGACGCCCAGGGACACTGCATCCACCTGGGCGAGCGCGACTGCTCGGTACAGCGGCGCCACCAGAAGCTGATTGAAGAAACGCCCAGTCCCGCTGTCGACGCCGTGCTGCGCGAGCGCATGGGCCGCTGCGCAGTGGAGCTCGCCCAGGCGGCCGGCTATGTGGGCGCTGGGACGGTGGAGTTCCTGTTGCAGGACGGCCAGTTCTATCTGATGGAGATGAACACGCGCCTGCAGGTTGAGCATCCCGTGACCGAGGCTGTGACAGGCTTGGACCTGGTGGAGTGGCAACTGCGCATCGCCCAGGGTGAAGCGCTGCCGCTGGCGCAAGACGAAGTGCGTTTCAACGGCCATGCCATCGAGGTGCGGCTGTGTGCCGAGGACGAGGACTTCCGGCCGCAGGCCGGCACGGTGCTGCACCTGCGCGCGCCCGAGGGCGTGCGCTTTGACCATGCGCTGGCGCAGGGCCTGGCCGTGCCGCCTTACTACGACTCCATGCTGGGCAAGCTGGTCGCCCATGCTGCCACGCGCGAGCAGGCCATCGCACAGCTGACCGGCGCGCTGGCCCGGCTGGAGCTGCTGGGTCTGCCCAGCAACCGTGCCATGCTGCTGGCCTGCCTGCGCCATCCGCGCTTCGGTGCCGGCCAGGCGCGCGTTCCCTTTCTGGCCGAAGAAGCTGCCGCGCTGCGCGAAACGCTACAAAAACAGGAGCATGATGTCCTTGTTTCACGGGGGCTGGAGGCTGTTTTTCCCCTGAAATCGACGGCGGACCTGCCCTGTCCCTTTGAGCGGCCCCTGCGGCTGCGCCACCGTGGTGTCCTGACCGGGCTGCGCGTGCGCGAGGCCGATGCACCCCTGGTGCGCAGCTGCGTGGCTGTGCGCCTGGTGGACGGCCGCTGGCACATGCAGGCCGGCGCGACCGACCTGTTCTTCGAAGATGCCTCCTTCGATCCGCCGGCTGCGGCGGCCGGGACGGGCTCGGGCGAGCTGCGTGCGCCCTTCAACGGCAAGGTGATTGCAGTGCAGGCACGTGCCGGCGGGCAGGTCCTGCGCGGCGACAGCTTGCTGGTCATCGAGTCCATGAAGCTGGAGCACGTGCTGGCCGCAACGCGCGACGGCAAGGTCAAGTCAGTGGCGGTAGAGGCCGGCCAGCAGGTCGCCACCACGCAGCTGCTGGTGGCGTTCGAATGATGGCCCAGGCCCTGGCGGCACGACAATCGGGCCTATGAGCAAAGCAGCGCAGCCCACGGCCAACTTCGCCTTCGAGCCCGAGTTCATCGATGGCCTGAAGGCCATCTTCGAGGAGAAGATCGTCTTCAACCAGGTACTGGGCCTGAAGATCACCGAGGTGACGCCCGAGCGCGTGGCCGGCCGCATCCTGATGAAGCCCGAGCTGGTGGGCCACTACGCTTACAACCGCCTGCACGGCGGCGTCGTCAGCGCCGGCCTGGATGCGATGGCCGGCCTGGCCGTGATGGCCGCCATCGGCGCGCGCCATATGGACGAGGCGCCGGCACTGCGCCTGCACCGCTTTGCCAAGCTGGGCACCATCGACCTGCGCATCGACTACCTGCGCCCGGCCATCAGCGAGCACTTCGAGTTGCGTGCCCAGGTGCTGCGCCTGGGCTCGCGCGTGGCCTCCATCCGCATGGAGATGCTCGACGCCCAGGGCAAGCTGCTGTCCACCGGGGCCGGCGCCTACATCGTCTCCTAGAGGAACATGCCGCCCGAGGCTTCCAGGCGTTGGGCGTTGACCCAGCCTGCGTCGGGGGAGCATAGGAAGGCCACCACGCCGCCGATGTCCTCGGGCTGGCCGACGCGGCCCAGCGCGGTCTGCGCTGCGAGAAAGTCCACCATCTGCGGATGCGCCTCGAAGCCGGCCCGGTTGAAGTCGGTGTGGATGGCGCCGGGCGCCACCACGTTGGCGCGGATGCGGCGCGGCCCCAGCTCCTTGGCCAGGTACTTCACCAGGCCTTCGATGGCGCTCTTCATCGCCGCGTAGGGCGCGTAGCCGGGCACGGCAAAGCGGGTCAGTCCGGTGGACAGGCAGACGATGCCGCCGCCGTCGGCGATCTGCGGCAGGAGCTGCTGGGTGAGGAAGTACACGCCCTTGAAATGCACGTTGAGCAGGCTGTCGAACTGTGCCTCGGTGGTTTCGGCGAAGGATGCCTTCACGCTATAGCCGGCGTTGTTCACCAGGTGGTCAAAGCTGTCGCGCTGCCAGGTCTGGCGCAGCGCCGTGCCCAACCGGGCCGAGAAGTCGCCGAAGGAGGCGATCTGCGTCGTGTCCAGCTGCAGGGCCACAGCCTTGCGGCCCTGCGCTTCGATGTCCTTGACGACGGCCGCCGCCTCGTCGGCGCGGCTGCGGAAGGTGAGGATGACGTCATTGCCCTTGCGGGCCAGTTGCAGGGCCGTGTCGCGGCCCAGGCCGCGGCTGGCACCGGTGACGAGAGTGATCTTGCTTGCGTTCATTGGGTTCTCCTTGTTGCGGGGGAGCCAATGGTCGCGTCTCAGTGGAATTGGATAAATAGCCTGAAACTGCCATGATTGTCCAAAAATACTGAACAATATCGGAATGGACCGTATCGATGCCATGCGCCTGTTCACCCGCATCGTCGAACTGGGCAGCTTCACTGCCGCCGCCGACGACATGGAGCTGCCGCGCGCCACCGCCACCCACAGCCTGCAGCAGCTGGAGCGCCGCCTGGGCGTGCGCCTGCTGCAGCGCACGACGCGCCACGTCAGCACCACGCTGGACGGCCAGGCCTATTACGAGCGCTGCCTGCGCCTGCTGGCGGACCTGGAGGAGGCCGAGTCCTTCCTGGGCGGCGCGGCGGCGCAGCCCAAGGGCAAGCTGCGGGTCGACCTGCAGCCGGCGCTGGCGGCGGCCTTTCTGCTGCCCCACCTGGGCGCCTTTTGCGCCCGCTACCCGGGCATCGAGCTGGAGATCGGCATGGGCGACCGGCTGGTCGACCTGGTCAAGGAGGGCGTGGACTGCGTGCTGCGCGGCGGCGAGCCCAAGGACTCCAGCATGGTGGTCCGCCGCGTTGCCACCTTGGCCCAGGTCACCTGCGCCAGCGCGGAGTACCTGCGCCTGCATGGCAAGCCGGGCAAGCTCGACGAGGTGCGCCAGCACCAGGGCGTGAACTTCCTGTCTTCGGCCAGCGGCCGGCGCATGCCCTTCGAGTTCAGCAACGGCGGCGCCGTCGAAACCTTGCAGCTGCGCGGCCGGGTGGCCGTGACCAATGCCGATGCCTACCAGGCCTGCTGCGAGCAGGGACTGGGCCTGATCCAGGTGCCGCGCTACCGGGTGCGCCGCCTGCTGGCGGCCAAGACCCTGGTCGAGGTCCTGCCCAGGCATCCGCCGCCGCCCATGCCGGTGTCCATCCTCTATCCGCACCACCGCCAGCTGTCGCCGCGGGTGCGCGCCTTTGTCGATTGGGTGGTCGAGCGCCTGGCCTCCGTAGAATGAGGCGCCACATAGAACGACGAGACCGACAGTGAAAGCCATTGCATTGAAAGGGCGCCAGCCCGCCTATCCCCTGGTCTGCGCACCCCTGGTGGGCCGCAGCCGCGACGCCCTGCTGGCCGAGGCTGCTGCCGTCGCCGCCAAAGATCCCGGCCTGCTGGAGTGGCGCGTCGATTTCTTCGAAGGCATCGCCGACGCTGCTGGCGTGGCGCGCCTGAGCGGCGAGATCCGCCAGGCCGCCGGCGGTCTTCCCCTGTTGTTCACCCGCCGCAGCAGCCGCGAAGGCGGCGAGCCGATCGCGATCGACGAGGCTCAGGTGCTGGCGGTCTACCGCGCGGTCTGCGAGGCCGGACACGTCGACCTGGTCGACTACGAGATGGCCAGTCCTGCCGCCGACGTGGCGGCGGTGCGCGCCATGTCGCGCGAGCGCGGCATCGCCCTGGTGCTGTCCTCGCACGACTTCCAGGCCACGCCGGCGCGCGAGGTGCTGCGCGAACGCTTTGCCCTGGCCCAGGCGCTGGGCGGCGACGTTGCCAAGCTGGCGGTGATGCCGCGCAACGAAGAGGACGTTCTGGTCCTGCTGGCGGCCACGCTGCAGGCCAGCCGCACGCTGGACATCCCGGTGGTGAGCATGGCCATGGGCGCGCTGGGCGCGGTCAGCCGCGTCTGCGGTGCCGCATTCGGCTCGGCGATGAGTTTTGCCGTCGGCCAGTCCAGCTCGGCGCCCGGCCAGATGCCGATTGCCGACCTCAACGCGGCCCTGGCGTCTCTGCGCCGGGCCGGCGCCTTGCCTGGCTGACCAGTTCCCAGGCCAGCAGGAACATGGCGGCGATGACCGGCCCGATGACGAAGCCGTTGATGCCGAACACCGCGATGCCGCCGATGGTGGCCACCAGCACCAGGTAGTCGGGCAGAGCCGTGTCCTTGCCCACCAGCAGCGGCCGCAGCACGTTGTCGACCAGGCCGATCACCAGCACGCCCCACAGCGCCAGGCCGATCGCCTGGGGCAGGGCACCGGTGGCCAGGTAGTACAGGGCCACAGGGCCCCAGACCAGGGCCGCGCCCACTGCTGGTAGCAGCGACAGGATGGCCATCAGCGTGGCCCACAGCAGGGCGGCCTGCAGGCCCAGCACCCAGAAGGCCAGGCCGCCCAGGGCGCCCTGGATCAGGGCCACCACGACATTGCCCTTGACGGTGGCGCGCACCACGATGACGAACTGGGCAAACAGCCGGCGGGTCTGCTGCTCCTGCAGGGGCACGCGGCGGGCGATGGCTTGCGACAGGCCGGCGCCGTCGCGCAGCAGGAAGAACAGCACGTAGAGCATGATGAAGAGGGACACCAGGAAGTCCAATGTGCCCTGGCCGAAGCCGACCACGCGGCTGGTGATGAACTGGCTGCTCTGGGCCAGCAGCGTGCTGAGCTTGGCCTGCAAGGCCGCCACACTGCCCAGGCCGAAGCGCTGCAGCATGGAATGGGCCCAGCCGGGCAGGGCGTCGAAGGCGGTCTGCGCGTACTGCCCGAGCTGCAGCTCGCCAGCGCGGGCCCGCTGGTACAGGGCGGTGGCCTCGTCCACCACCGAGGCCAGCAGCAGGGCCAGCGGCAACAGCACCATCAGCACGATCAACGTCAAGGTGAGCAGGGTCGCGATGTTGGGCCGGCCGCGCAGGCGACCCAGGATGCGCTGGTACAGCGGTGCAAAGACGATGGCGATGAAGACCGCCCACAGCACGGCGCCGATCACCGGCCACAGGACCAGGGCGAAGCCGGCGCCCAGGCCCACGGCCAGCCACAGCAGGGTTTTGTGTTCCAAGGTGGGGGACTGCAGCGGATCGGGTGGTGTCATGGAATGAGGGTAGCACCGGCCAGACGCTTCGTGGGCGCTTGTCCGTTGCGTGTTTTCATCGCTTTGTGGTCCCTGCATTGCCTTCTCATCGCCGCCCACCTAGGATCCCTAAGGTTTTGGGGAGAGGTGATGCGAGATTGGGCAATTTCGAGATGCTGTGCATGGCTTGGCTGCACCCTGGTCTTGTTTAGTGTGAGCGCCTGCAAAAAGCCGGAACCAGATCGACTCGTTTGGCTCGCCCCGGCGTCACCGTGCAAAGCAGGCGATCCCAACTTCGGAACGGACCACTGTTGGATGCGCAGGAAAGAGGATGCGGTGGCAGTACTGCGAGTCCCAGCGAAATATGGAAGAGGGGATGACGGTTCGCAACGTGGTGGCTTCTCGTATGAAGACGTGGTGTTCACGCCGAATGAGGTGCTCACTGCCGGCAAATCCGGAAATGCGTGGGTCAACGAAATGGAGGTCATTCGCAAGCGCGAGCGGTCCGCCAAAGCCGGAGAGTCATATGCCGTGCAGATGCTGGTTTGGGGTTGGCGCCTTCAGGAATATTCGGAAGGGCACGCTACCGCGAACCGGCGTATGGAAAGCGATAGCAAGTCCACTTCCTATCTGATCGATGGGTCGTACGTGCCGACTGAATCCTCTGCCGCAGATTTTCAAGCCTATGCGCGCAAGACCTGCATCGATCGGAGTCCCAGGATATCGTCCTTCAAAGGCCAGCTCACGGCTCCAAGTCCCTGCGATGCTTCATGGTGGTACTACCTCCCCAAGAACGACGACAAGTCATTTGTTGTTTGCGCACCAGCTGTCATCTACGACGAGAAATTGAGGTCGCCTCGCTTCTGTCATATTGAAGGATTCTTCAAACTGCGTGATGTAGGCGATCGTCCGTTCATCGTTGTCTATGGATACAGCACTTCTTGGGAGGACATGACTTCCGGCCATTGGAAAGCTGTGAACCAGCGCCTTGAGACCTGGATTCGGTCGATGGAAGTCAAATCAGTTGCCGTGGCGCAGTAGCTGACCGCCTCTTCACCTGCCTGCTAAAGTGGACAGGCCGCGATCAAGGCGGCGCATCACACAAAAATCACCGGAGGGGATTCCCATGAAATTTTCCACCCGCGCGGTGGCCGTCGCGGCCGCCCTGGGCTGCGCTCTGCCTGCCTATTCCCAGACCGCACAACCCGCTGCAGCCGCCCCAGCGGCGGCCAAGCCGGCCGCGGCCGCCAAGGCCTCTACGGCCGCCAAGGACGTCCTGGTCGTGGCCATGCCGCGCACCTACGGCAAGACCGAGACCATGGGCCTGTGGGGCGGCTACTTCAGCCACCTGGCCAGCTGCGCCAACGTCAGCCTGCGCAATGCCGCGGGCGAGTCGCTGGAGCAAAGCAGCAACGTCGACACCCTGGCCGAGAAGGACCTGATCGAAGCCGTCAAGACCGGCAAGGCGCAGCTGGCCCAGGTCAACCCCGGCCTGGTGCCCCAGCTGGTGGCCGCCGGCCAGCCGGCGCCGTTTGCCGTGCCCGGCAACAAGGCCGCCAACAAGCCCAACTCGTACAAGCTGATCCTGATCTCGCGCATCGACAGCCCCTACAAGCTGCCGCAGGACCTGGTGGGCAAGAAGATCGCCCACACCACGCCGACCTCCAACTCCGGCAACCTGGCGCCGCGCGCGCTGTTCCCGGCCATCGGCCTGACCCCGGAGAAGAACTACGAAGTGGTGTTCTCCAACGGCCATGAGCGCTCGGTGATGGGCGTGATGCACGGCTTCTATGACGGCGCCGCCGTGGCCAGCGACCTGTACTCGCGCATGCTCGTCAAGGGCGAGGTGCGCGGCTCCAGCATCCGCACCGTCTGGGAAAGCCCGCCCTTCATGACCGAGAGCTGGATCATGACCAAGGACGTGGCGCCCGAAGTGGCCGCCCGCGTGCGCAAGTGCAGCTTCGCCTACAGCTTCTCGCCCAATCTGCGCAAGCTGCTGCCGGGCAACGACACCATGCTGGCGGTGAACTATGAGCGCGACTTCGCCACCGTGCTGGAGGTCTACCGCAAGACCCAGCAGGCCCCGGCCGCTGCGCCGCAACCAGCCAAGTAAGCGGGGACCAGGCAAGCAGCTCAGGGCGCGCTGCTTGCCTTGAGAAAGTCGCCCACTTCCAGAAGCACCAATTCGTTGTCGTCGGCCTTGTTCGGCTCGCGGCTGGACGAGAAGGGCAGGTTGTTGTCGTTGCCCACGATGATGTGGCGCGCATCCACCACGTCCACGTTCTCGATGGTGAAGAAGGGCAGGGCCAGCACGCCGTTGCTCAGCGGCTTGCGCGCCAGCCTGTCCGGGTCGGCGATCTGCAGCAGGTCGATGTAGGCGATCTTCTTCATCGCGCCGCCGGCATTCGCATCGCTGAACTCCACCTTGTAGATGCGCTTGAACTTGGGCAGGTCATGGAAGCACCCGGCGGCCTTCTGGCCCTCGGGGCAGGCCTTGTCGGGTGTGCCCTCGCCGTTGTCGCGCTCGATGATCAGACCCGTGTTGGCATCGATCATGTTGAAGTCGCCGATGGCATGGTGGTTGGCTTCCAACACGTACTTCCAGTGGCGGCCGGTCCACTTCTCGCTGGCCACGTCGAACTCCAGAACGCGCAGGTACTGCTTGCCGTCCAGCGTCTCGAAGGCCTTGGCCTGCTCGTCCCACAGCGCGCCTTCCAGCAGGGCGTAGAGCTTGCTTCCATCCTTGCTGGAGGCCATGCCCTCATAACCCTTGGAGCGGCGCACCTGGAAGGCCACGTTGCTGCCGGGCGCGCCGGGCGTGGTCACAGCCGGATGGTCGGGCGAGCGCACGACCTTGCCATCGACCTGGGTCTCGAACACCGCGACCACCTTGCCGCGCATATCGGCCTTGATCAGGAAGGGGCCGAATTCGTCGCCGATCCAGAAGTGGCCGCCGGCGATCTGGAAGCTCTCGGTGTCGAAGTCGCTGCCGGTCAGGTAGCGCTGTTTCGTGCCCTCATGGACGATGCGAAAAGGCACCTGCTTGTCCGGGTCGTGCAGGAAGACGGTCTGCTGGCGTTTGAGCGTGCCGCCCTTGAAGTCCACCGTGTAGCGATTGAGGAACAGCATGGCATCGGGCGAATTGGCCTTGCTGCCGAAACCGTTGTCCGTGAGGATCCAGTAGCTGCCGTCGGCCACGCGCTTGATGCCCGAATGGCCCTGCACAGGCTGGCCTTTGAACGGCAGGGACAGCCCGGTGGGGCGGCCGCCCGACAGGCCTTCGACGCTGCCGGGCTTGTCGGCGCGCTTGGCGGTGGTGAATTTGCCACTGAGCTGCAGGTCGGCCGGCGCGTCCTTGGGTGCGGGGATGAAGCTGGCCGCCGGCAGCACGGCGTGGCCGGCCAGGGTGGCGGGGAAGGCCTGTTGCGCGATGGCGGGGGCGCAGCAGGCTGCGCTCAGGCACAGCACGAAGGCGGCGGTCTTGCTTGTCATGGGGGCTCCTCGGGTTGCGAAGAGCGCAGACTGCCAAAGCGCCGTGACTTGCCGATGACAGGTCGTTTACCGCCGCAGGATCTTCTCGATCGCCTTGCCTTTGGCGAGTTCGTCCACCAGTTTGTCCAGCTGGCAGAGCGGATGGACCTTGGCGAACGCCATGGTGAAAATGCGATGTTTTGGCGCCGTCATTCCAATTGGCCCATGGCGGGTTCAGCCGCGGCGCGCCGCCTCGATGGTGGCGATGTCGATCTTTCGCATCTGCATCATCGCCTCGAAGGCGCGTTTGGCCACGGCGGGATCGGGATCGGTGATGGCCTGCGTGAGGACGCGCGGCGTGATCTGCCATGACAGGCCCCATTTGTCCTTGCACCAGCCACATTCGCTTTCCTCGCCGCCGTTGCCGACGATCGCGTTCCACAGCCGGTCGGTCTCGGCCTGGTCGTCGGTCGCCACCTGGAACGAGAAGGCCTCGCTGTGCTTGAAAGTCGGGCCGCCGTTGAGGCCCAGGCAAGGGATGCTGAGGACGGTGAAATCGACCGTCAAGACGTCGCCCTGTTTGCCGGCAGGATAGTCGCCGGGCGCACGCAGGATGGCACCCACGGTGCTGTCCGGGAAGGTCTTTGCGTAAAACTGCGCGGCTTCCAGGGCGGTGCCGTCGTACCAGAGGCAGATCGTGTTTTTACTGAGCATTTTCATTCTCCAAAAATGACAGAGACGAGCATCGGACGGGGGGGCTGCCCGACCCCTGGCAATTGTCGTTCCTGAGCCTGGCGCCGGCCGCAGTGCGGCTGCTACGGATCGTAAACGGCCGCGTTGGATCGGTTGCTGACATTGCCCTTTTTGACGTGGCTCTTGGCGCTACGCAGGCGACGTCTGTTCCCGGCCGGAAGTCGCCATCGCGGTCCCAGGCGCGCCAGGCGGGATGGCGCGCGTGGTTCAGTCCGGATCGGGAAAGTGCAACTGCCGACGGCTGGCGAAGCAGCGTTCTTCGCCGCTGATGGGGTCGCGGAATGCCAGGCTGGCGGCGAGCAGTCTCAGCGGGTTGGCTGTCTCGTCGCCACCTTGGCCCATCAGCTTGGGGTAGATGCGGTCACCCAGGATGGGCAGCCCGAGTGCCGCCATGTGCACCCGCAACTGGTGGCGCTTGCCGGTGCTTGGACGCAGGCGGTAACGGGCCCACGGTCCGCGCGTTTCCATCAGCTCGATTTCTGTGTGTGCGTTGGGCTTCGCTCCAGCTTGCACATCGGCCTCACGCATCTGCATGAAGTGGTCGCTGGTCAGCAAGGTGCTGGTGCGGGTCAACGGAAACTGCAGCCGCGCGTCGCTGGACGCGAGAGCCTGGTACTGCTTGGTGACTTTGCGGTTGGCAAAGAGGGTCTGGTAGGCGCCGCGGGCAGCCGGCTGCTTGGCGAAGAGAACGATGCCGGCGGTTTCCCGATCAATCCGGTGCAAGGGCGTCAGGTCGGGCAGGTCGAACTGGCGGCGCAAGCGGATCAGCAGCGTTTCCTGCAGGTATTGGCCAGACGGCGTCACTGGCAGGAAATGCGGCTTGTCGGCCACGACGAGATGCTCGTCCTCGAAAAGCACGGTGGCTTGCGCGGCATTGGGTGACTCGTTCGCGACGGTGCGGTAGTAGTACAGCTTGCCATGCGCAACATACGCCTGCTGCGCCGCGACCGCGCGACCAGTTGCGTCCACCACGTCACCCGCATCCATCCGGCTGACCCAGTCGGCCGCGCAGATTGCAGGGAACCTTTCCACCAGAAAGTCGAGGACGCACTCCCAGTGGCCTGCGGGCAGGGCCACCTGGCTGGCACTGACGCCATCGCGCATCGGCAGCATGCTTACTCCTCGACGGCTGCGGCGAGCCGAAGGGCCCGTTGCAGTCGCCACGGGCCATCGTGTTCGTCCTGGTACACGTCTTCGAGCGTGGTCGCTGTCTCCTGCAAGTTCGTGTCCAGCGCAACCCGGTTATCGAACACGAAGCACTCCCCTTGCCAGGCGGGCCCTGGCTCCGTCACCTGTTGGAAGTAGTTGAGGATGCCGCCCTCCAGCTGGTAGGAAGGCATGCCCATGTCCAGCATCCAGGCGCTGGTTTTCTCGCAGCGGATGCCGCCGGTGCAATACATCGCCACCCGTTTGCCTTGGGCTTTCCATGCCGCAGCGTGGGCGCGCACGAAATCGGGAAAGTCGCGAAAGTTCACCACCTGCGGATCGATAGCGCCTTCGAAGTGGCCCAGCCGGTATTCGAAGCTGTTGCGGTTGTCCAGCAGCACCACGTCCGGCTGCTTGATCAGGTCCGCCCAATCCGCCGGGCTGACCTGAATGCCCGTGGCGCGCGCATCCACGCCTTCGACACCCAGAGGGACGATCTCCTTCTTGACCTGCACTTTCACCTTGCCAAAGGGCCTGGTGACGCACGCGCTGTGCTTGAACGCCATCCCGGTGAATGCCCCGGCGAAGGCTGGCGCGTGCTGGAGCGCCTGTTCGAAACGCTCCACGGCGGCTGGCGACCCCGCCAGCATGCCGTTGACACCTTCAGTGGCCACCAGAATGCTGCCCGTCAGCCCACCCGCCGCCTGTGCCGACACCAGCTCGCGCAGCGCGGACGCGGCGAGCAGCGGCTGCGGCTGCGGCAGGGGCGTGAACTTGTAGAAGGACGTATGAACGAGCGCAGCGGTCTCGGGGCAAGGCAATGGCATGCGCCATTTTCCCATGGGCTGGTGCGATGGGGGCGGACAATCAGCCGATATCCAACGGAACATCGCTCTGGATGCAGACGGCGCGTTGCCTGACATGGTTAGCGCGTGCCGCTCCCCACGAGCATTTCACAAGGTCCGACGAAGCCATCCCCCTTTGCCTCGAACTGCGCCAGCGTGCTTTCGATCTCGGCCCAGGTCGCGGCGCGTTCGTCGTCCGGCATGGCAGACATCATCTGGAGCAGCGCGCCGAAAGATTCGCGCTCGAAGCGCACACACTCCGCAGCCGTCGCCACGCGCACCGGTGAGTCGACCCTCTCTACGTGCACGTCGCGAAAGCCCGCCTGCTCCAGCGTGCGGGCGAGCACGCCTTCGGCGCCCAGCGAGAAGGGGCCCGGCTGGCCCGGCAAGGGCGGCGGCAACTGGGCGCGGCGGCGAATGATGCCCACAGGCAGCGCAAAGAAGGGGTTCTTGTCCGGTGTGGAGTACACCACCGCAGCGAACTTGCCGCCCGGCCGCAAGGCGTGCCGGATGCCGGCCAGCGCGCGGTGCTGGTCGGGGAAGTAGATCAGGCCGACGCGCGAGATCGCGGCGTCGAAGGAAGCTGCCGGCAACAGGTCGTGGCGTTCACCGTCGAGCTCCCGCGTCTCGACATTGGCCAGACCGGCCTTCTCTGCCGCGGCCTTGGCGTAGCGCAGGATGGTGGGTGAGATGTCCGTGGCGAGCACATGGCCGGCCGCACCGGCGCGGCGTGCGGCAACAAGGGTCTGCTCGCCGGCCCCTGCGGCAACGTCGAGCACGCGTGTGCCTGACACGACGCCGGCCGCATCGAGCATCACTTGCGTCGCCGGGCCCAGCCAGCGCGACAGCAGGGGCGACCAGTGGTCCCATGCTTGCGCCGCGGCTTCCCATTGGATGCGGGTGGTGGCGCGGAATTTGTCGGGGTCGAAAGTTGCGGCGGCAGTGGGGGTTTGAAGCGTTTCAACCATGGCGGCTCTCCTTGACTGGCAGTGCCGGCGCGACATGCGTCGACTGGCGTCAAGGTAAGCCGCCCTGGGCCTGCCTGCTAGTCCAGATTCTGGAGTCCTCAAACCAGGCGATGGGGCATAGACTGGGACCATGATCGACTACATGCAGTTCTGCACGGTCGCACGCGGCGCCGAGGTGCTGGGCGAGCTGTGGACGCCCCTGGTGGTTCGAGAGCTGCTCTGCGGCAGCTGCCGCTTCAACGAGATTCACCGCGGGGTGCCGCGCATGTCCGCGACGCTCCTGACGCAGCGGCTGCGCAAGCTGGAGGCGATCGGGGTGCTCGAGCGGGTCCGGGCCGGCAAGAGCTGGGAGTACCACCTCACGCCGGCAGGGGAGGAGCTGCGTCCTATCGTGGTCGCCATCGGCAACTGGGGCGCCCGGTGGATCGGCAGCCGATTGCGGCGCGAGCAACTCGATGCTGGCTTCCTGATGTGGGATATCCGGCGTTTTGCGCGGATCGACGAGTTCCCGGCAGGCCGGACTGTCGTGCATTTCCGCTTTCGCGACGCCCCCGTGGCCGAGCGATCGTGGTGGCTGGTGGTGGAGCATGGCAGCGCCGATCTGTGCCGGGATGATCCCGGCCATGAAGTCACGGTCGTCGTGGATTCCACAGTCCGTTCCCTCACCGAGATCTGGACGGGGGACAGTGACCCGAAACAGGAAATCGGCGCCGGTTTGCTGGTGGTGCAGGGCGCCGGGCGCCAGGGGCAATCCCTGTGGCGCTGGCTGGGGCGAAGCATGTTCGCGCCGGCCAGAGTCGCCATGCGCGATGCAGCCGCCTAGCGCCTAACACATCACAAGGCCCGGCTGTCCGCGCCAACCGTGGACAGAGGTGTTGATAACCTTGTAGACATCGCGCCAGACCGGCGCCAGGCCTGGCTTGGCGAGCGGTGCCACTTCTTTAGGCAGTTGCCAGAAATATTTGATTTCCGTGCGGGACCGGCTGCCCAACGAATAAGCAACAGCTGCAGAGCGAGCACTGGCGCGGTTGCAGCGAGGGCTCCACAAGCTTGTCCACAGCCTTCTCCACGTCTCTGGTGGACAGCAGTGCGTGACAGGTGTGCTAGGCGTGAAGACAGCGGGCGCGCGACAAGCCGGCGAAAAGCGGGACGGGGCTGCCGCATATCCGGCGCTCCATGGGGCCGAGCCAGCCCACAATGGACGCTCTCCATCATGGAACCGCGTCAATGTCCCTGGCAAACCTCGGCCGACTTCTGCGCCTGGTCTTGGGCCAGGACGCAGCGCCCGATCCGGGGCACTCCAGCGTGCCCGCGGACGACCTGGGCTTTTCCCAGGATGGGCCGGCCGGCGAACTGACGCCCGACGCCGTGGGCGCCTACCTGGCCTGGTTGCTGGGCGTGGACCATGGCAAGCCGGCGCGGGTGGCCAGGTCGCCTGCGCTGCTGGCGCAGGCGGCGGACCTGGAAATCAACTCCAAGGGCTCCTGTGTCCGCCTGTTGCGGCGCAGCCCCACCGTGCTGCCGCGGCTGATCCGCATCCTGCGCAACGAAACCTATTCCATCGCCGAACTCGCCTCCCAGATCCAGCAGGACACCGTGCTCACGGCCGAAGTGCTGCGCATGGCGCGCTCGGCGCTGTACGCGCGCCAGCCTGGCGCCGCCATCCATGTCCGCCAGGCCGTGGCCATCCTGGGCAGCACGGGTGTCGAGCAGGTGATCGCCAGGGTGGTGGCGCGCCCCTTGTACCGCTCGGATGGTTCATCGCTGCAGGCCCGTTCGGCCGAACGCCTGTGGCAGGAGTCCGAGCGCTGCGCCATTGCCTGTGTGCAGCTGGCCCGCACAGAAGGGGTGGACGGCTTCGATGCCTATGTGGCCGGCCTGCTGCAAAACGCCGGCTGGAGCGCCTTGCTGCGCATCTTCGAGATCCACGGCGTGGAACCTGTGCTGACGGCCAACGTCCTGCTGGACGCCGTCCACCAACAGGCCCTGCTGCGCCGCCGCGACCAGTTGCTGGCGCGGCTGATTCCGGCCTGGGAGCTGACGCCCGGCCTGACGGCGATGGCCAGCAGCCTGGGTTCAGACCTGGCGGGGCCCGAGCTGCCCCTGGCCCGCGTGCTGCGCACCGCGCAGGAGCTGACCATGCGCCGGCGGCTGGCCGAGCTGGCCTGGCAGGAGCAGCCGCTGCATGACGCGGCCATGGGCCACGACTTCCTGGCTACGCAGCCCGCCGCCTGGTAGACGCCGCGGCCGGGCCAGGCACCGCGCCCTGGCCAAAGAATGCCAGCTTCTTTGCGCGGGGCAGGGCCTTCAGGTGCAGCTCGGCCCGCAATGCATCGCCCTTGCTCGCATATTCGCGGGCCGCAAGCACCCGCACCGGGGGTCGCGCGCGCGTGAACCTGGCGCCCAGGCCGAAGACATGCTGGAAGAAGCGCTGCTCGACGTCGAGCGCGATCCCCGCGTAGTAGACGCCATCCTCGCATTCCAGGAGGTAGAGCCAATAGGGCTGGGGCGGTGGGGCAGCTTGGGCGGACGGCACGGCTGATTGTGGCGCGTCCGCGAGCGGCGACAATCCGGCCATGGCGCAAGGCAAACGGATCTCGGCGGACATTGGCGGCGACGCTCTCCAGGCGATCAAGGACATGGGGGCGGCGGCCAGGCTGGCCCGCACCCGTGCCGGCGATGGCCAGGCGGCCGCCGCTGCCCGGCTGGGTGTGCACGTCCAGACCATAGGGCGGATTGAAGCGGGCGAGCCTGGCGTCGCCATCGGCCACGTGCTGGGCCTGCTCGCGCTTTACGGCATCGGCACCAGCTTGCAGGAACCCGGTCCCGGCCAGGGTGCGCCCTGAGGCTTGCCAACGTCTCGCCGTTCATGGGCGGCGTGTTCGTTGCTGCATGGGTTACAGGGCCGCGACCCTGATCAGCAGTTTTCCGTGGTGGTGTCCTTCCAGCATGTCGACCAGGGCCGCGGGGGCGTTCTCCAGGCCGTCCACGACATGTTCCTGCAGCTTCACCTTGCCCGCGGCGACCCAGCCGGCCATTTCACGGCGGAAGGCCTCGAAGCGCTCGCCATAGTGGTCCAGGATGATGAAGCCCTGCATGTGGACGCGCTTTTGCAAGACTGTGGCCAGCAGCTTCGGCAGATGGTCCGGCCGCAATGCGGGCGCCGCGTCGTTGTAGTGCGCGATGAAGCCGCACACCGGCACCCGTGCGCCGACGTTCAGCAACGGCAGCACCGCATCGAGCACCGCGCCGCCCACATTCTCGAAATACACATCGATGCCTTGCGGGCAGGCCTGGGCCAGCCGCTGCGCGAAGCCGGGGCCGCGCCGGTCGACGCAGGCAGCGAAGCCCAGTTCCTGCACGGCATGGCGGCACTTGTCCTCGCCGCCGGCAACACCCACCACCCGCGCGCCCTTGAGCCTGGCGATCTGGCCGACCATGGATCCCACCGCTCCGGTCGCTGCCGCCACCACCACCGTCTCGCCGGGCCGCGGGCGGCCGATGTCCAGCAGGCCGACATGTGCGGTGAAGCCCGGCATGCCCAGGCCACCCAGCGCATGGGAGGGCACGGCCATGTCGCCCAGCGCCTCCAGCCCGCTGCCATCCGACAAGGCGTAGTCCTGCCAGCCTGCATTGGCAAGCACCAGTTCGCCGGGATGGAAGCCCGGATGGCGCGAGGCGACGACCCGGCTGATGGTGCCGCCGACCATGGTGGCCCCCAGGGGGACGGGCTGCGCATAGCCGGGGCCGGTCTTGTCCATCAGGTTGCGCATGTACGGGTCGAGCGACAGGTACAGCGTGCGCAGCAGCACCTGCCCCTCACCGGGCGCAGTGACAGCCTCGGTCTGCAGGCGGAAATCAGCGGCCAGCGGCAGGCCCTGTGGATGGTTTGCCAGCGTGATGCGCCGGTTGGTCAAGGTGGCGGGCATGGTGGTTTCCGGTAGCTTGCTCATGAACGTGCTCCCGGGCCATAGCGCCATGTGATCAAGCTGCCCAGCCCCAACGCCACCACCGCAAAAGCGGGTGCGCCAAGGGCGCCGGCATGGTCGACCAGCAGGCCGCCGCCCACGGCCCCGGCGGCGATCGCCACCTGGAACGCGGCGACCAGCAGGCCGCCGGCCCCTTCGGCCTGGTCCGGCGCGCTGCGCAGGATCCAGGTCTGGAAGCCGACCGGAAACGCGCCGAAGGCGAAGCCCCACAGGGTCACGGTGATGGCCGTCACGGCGGTGGAAGTGCCGGCGACCAGCAGGCTCAAGGCCAGCAGGACGATCAGCACGCCGCCCGCCACGATGGCGTGGCGCTCGCTGCGTCCTGCGATCCATCCGCCGGCGAAGTTGCCGAAGAAGCCGCCGACGCCGTAGCCCAGCAGGATGGCGGAGATCGCTTCGACCGGCAGCCGGGTCACTTCCTCCATCACCGGCCGGATGTAGGTGAATCCCGCGAAATGGCCGGAGATCACGAACAGCACGGCCACCAGAGCGGTGCGCACATCCGGCCGCGCGAGCAGGGCGCCCAGGGCCCTCAGGTTCGCCTGGCCTCTCGGTGGCAAGGCCGGCAGGGTCAGGGCCTGCACCGCGAGCGCCAGCACGCTGACCGCACCGGCCGCGATGAAGGCGCTGCGCCAACCCCACAGTTCGCCCATCCACGCGCCGATCGGCGCCGCGCAGACGGTGGCGACGGAGACCCCGGTCAGCACCACCGAAATCGCGCGCGCGACCAGCGGCTCCGGCACCAGCCGCATCGCCAGGGCGGCTGCCATCGACCAGAAGCCGCCCAGCGCAATGCCCAGGAGCACGCGCGCGCCCAGCAGGACGGCCAGCGAACCGGCTGTGGCGGCGAGCAGGTTGGACACCAGGAGCAGGCCGGTCAGCGCCAGCAGCACCGACTTCCGGTCGAAGCGCCGGGTCAGCAGCGGGATGGAAGGGGCGGCCACGGCGCCGACCAGGGCCGTGGCCGTGACGGCCTGGCCCGCCACACCCACGGACACATGCAGGTCCGCCGCCATGGCGGTGAGCAGGCTGGCGGGAAGGAATTCGGCGGTGACCAGGCCGAAAACGCCCAGGGCGAGCGACGCGACCCCAGGCCAACGGGCGGCCGGCGGGTGGGCAGCGATGGTTGGAACGCCTGCGGGGGCCAGGGCGTCCAGGCAGGTAGAGCAGGAAGGAGATGACACGGAATGCGAAGCCTTGTTGTGCGTAAGGTTGGCCAGCTTAGGCCTAGCATCTGCGGCTTTCCATGCCGGAACAGCCGAAATGCTTGACCGTTTCTCCAGACTGGCCATCGTGGCCGCCATCGACGGGTCCAAGGCGCCTGACCTTCTCACGCAGATCCTGCTGGGCCTGCGCCTGGAAGGGGTGGAATATGGCCGCTGCCTGATGCATGCGCCCTGGGCCGTGGCCTTCCCGGCGCAGCCGACCCCGCGGTTCCATTTCGTCGCCAGTGGCGGCTGCTGGATCCGCGCCCAGGACTCGGAGTGGCTGCAGTTGAATGCCGGCGATGCCGTGCTGTTGCCGCGGGGCGGCGCCCATGTGCTGGCCAGCGCGCCGGAGGTTCGCGCCGTGCCCATTGACTCGCTGGCGCGGGTGGGCGTGGCCGACGACATCTACATGGTGCGCGGCGCGGCCGGCGATGCAGGCCCTCCTTCCCATGTGCTGTTCTGCGGGGAGATGCGTTTCAACCTCGACCCGCTGCATCCCCTGCTGGCGATGATGCCGCAGGTGATCCGGGCCGGCGAGCTGGCACGGCGCGACCCGACGGTGCCGCTGCTGCTGGACGCGATGGAGCGTGAAGTGGCGCACAACCGCATCGGCGCCTGCGGCATTCTCGCGCGCATGGCCGACGTGCTGGCGGCGAGCATCATCCGCGCATGGGTGGAATGCGCCTGCAGCAACTCCACCGGCTGGATCAGCGCCCTGCGCTGCCCCAGCGTGGGCAAGGTGCTCGTGGCCATCCATGCGGAGCCGGAACGCGACTGGAGCGTGCCCGCGCTCGCGCAGCTGATGGGTGCGTCGCGCTCGCGCTTCTCGCAGGCTTTCAAGGAGGCTGTGGGCGAAAGCCCGGCGAAGTACGTCGCCAAGATCAGGATGTTCCAGGCCAGCCGCTGGATCGGCCAGGAAGGCATGCGGGTCACCGTCGCCGCCGGCCGCCTGGGCTACGACTCGGAGGCCTCCTTCAGCCGGGCCTTCAAGCGCATCGTCGGCCACGCCCCGAGCATGGCGCGGGCCCGGTCGATGCACGCGGGCGCGCCCGCCCTCAGGGCTTGACGTAGTCCGACACCACCACCCACTTGCCATCCTTGATCTGCGACAGGCGCGACAGGTCGTTGCCCAGGCGCTTGGTGGCGGTGTAGCTGCTTTGCGGGCTGCCGAACATGTCGGGCTCGATGGTCAGGGTGTCCATGGCCTTGACGAAGCTGTCGGTGTTCAGGTTCGGGCCGGCCTTCTGCGCCGCCTTGATGAAGGCGTCGATGATGATGTAGCCGTAGACCGAGAAGACCGTCGGGTCTTCGTTGAACTTGGTCTTGTACTTGTTGGCCCAGAAGCGCATCGGCTGCGAGGCCTCGTCCAGGTAGGGATGCTGAACCGTCATCGTGCCGTACAGGCCGTCCATGGCCTTGCCGCCCAGCTTGTGGATCAGGTCGGTGTACAGCGCGCTGGAGCCGATGAAGACCGGGTTGAAGCCGGTCTTGCGCGACTCGGCGATGGTGCCTATGGTCTCGCGGATGATGGTGCCCAGCACCACGATTTCGCAGCCGGAGGATTTCATCTTCGCCACCTGCGATGAGAAGTCGGTGGCGCCGCGCTTGTAGCTGGTCTTTTCGGCCACCTCCATCGAAATGCTCTTGAGGCCGGCCTCGGCGCCGCGCTGCACTTCCAGGCCGAAGTCGTCGTCCTGGTAGATGGTGCAGACCTTCTTGGCGTTCTTTTCCTTGACCAGCTTGGGCAGGGCGATGCGGATCTGGTCGTAGTAGGTGGCGGCAAACGAGTACTTGAGCTTGTGCAGGGGCTCGTACATCTCGCGCGCGGCCGTGATGGGAAAGAAGTTGACCACGCCTTTTTCGAACTGCACCGGCATGGAGGCCATGTTCTGCGCCGTGCCCAGGTGGCCGGCCATGATGAAGACCTTGTCCTGGTTGACCAGTTTTTGCGCCGCCAGCACCGCCTTCTTGGGATCGTAGCCGTCGTCCTCGGCCACCAGCTTGAGCTTGCGGCCATGGATGCTGCCTTGCTCGTTCAATTCGTCGATGCGCAGCAGCATGCCGTTGCGGGCCTGCTTGCCGTAGCCGGCCAGCGGGCCCGACATGTCCTGGATGGTGCCGATCAGGATCTCGTTCTTGCTCACGCCCTGGCTGGTGCTCTGGGCCAGAGCGAGGGGGGCACCGGTGGCAAGGGCGGCCGCAACGGCAAGGCGGGCAGCGTGGTTCAGCTTCATCGCGCGTCTCCTGTAGAAGTTGGTGGTAAGCCAGGGCCATTCTTGCCCCGTGCCCCGCGCTGTCAAGCTGGCGTATTCACTTAGGGGAACACGCGCACACGCCCGAAAAAAAGCCGCCCCTGAGGGCGGCTTCGGCATCAGCGCGGGAGCGCCTTACTTGCCGTAATCGGACACCACCACCCATTTGCCGTCCTTGATCTGGGACAGGCGCGACTGGTCATTGCCCAGGCGCTTGGTGGCGGTGTAGTTGCTCTTGGGGCTGCCGAACATGTCCGGCTGGAAGGTCATGTTGTCCATGGCCTTGACGAAGCTGTCGGTCGTCAGGGTGGGGCCGGCCTTCTGGGCAGCCTGGATGAACTGGTCGATGATGAGGTAGCCGTAGGCCGAAAACACCGTCGGGTCTTCATTGAACTTGGTCTTGTACTTGTTCGCCCAGAAGCGGATCGGTTGCGAGGCCTCGTCCAGGTAGGGGTGCTGCACCGTCATGGCGCCGTACAGGCCGTCCATGGCCTTGCCACCCAGCTTGTGGATCAGGTCGGTGTAGACCGCGCTGGAGCCGTAGAACAGCGGGTTGAAGCCGGTCTTGCGCGACTCGGCGATGGTGCCTATGGTCTCGCGGATGATGGTGCCCAGCACCACCAGCTCGCAGCCCGAGGCCTTCATCTTCGCCACCTGCGAGGAGAAGTCGGTCGCGCCGCGCTTGTAGCTGGTCTTCTCGGCGTAGTCCATGCCGATGGATTTGAGGCCGGCCTCGCCGCCGCGCAGCACTTCCAGGCCGAAGTCGTCGTCCTGGTAGATCACGCAGACCTTCTTGAGGTTCTTCTCCTTGACCATCTTGGGGATGCCCTGGCGCATCTGGTCGTAGTAGGTGGCGGCAAACGAGTATTTGAGCTTGTGCAGCGGCTCGTACATCTCGCGTGCGGCGGTGATGGGGAAGAAGTTCACCACGTTCTTGTCGAACTGCACCGGCATGGAAGCCATGTTCTGGGCCGTGCCCAGGTGGCCGGCGACGATGAAGACCTTGTCGGAGTTGACCAGTTTTTGCGCGGCCAGAACCGCCTTCTTCGGGTCGTAGCCGTCGTCCTCGGCCACCAGCTTGAGCTTGCGGCCGTGGACGCTGCCCTGCTCGTTGAGCTCGTCGATGCGCAGCAGCATGCCGTTGCGCGCCTGCTTGCCGTAGCCGGCCAGCGGGCCCGACATGTCCAGGATGGTGCCGATCAGGATCTCGTTCTTGCTCACGCCCTGCTGCTGCGCGCCAGCCAGGGTGGACGCCAGGGCCAGCGTGGCCAGAGCGAGGGTGGACTTCAACTTCATCAACTGTCTCCTAGGGGTGAAAGGGCTGTCTAGCGGTACATCGCATCGATTTGCGGCGCGTACTTGGTCTGCACCAGCTTGCGCTTGAGCTTCATGGTCGGTGTCAGCTCCTCGTCCTCGGCCGACAGCTGGGTGTCGAGCAGGAAGAACTTCTTGATCTGCTCGACCCGGGCGAACTTGCGGTTGACGCGGTCGATCTCGGCCTGGATCAGCTCCTGCACTTCGGCGGCGCGCGTCAGGCTGGCGTAGTTGGAGAAGGGCACGTCACTGTCCTGCGCAAACTTCTCCACGTTCTCCTGGTCGATCATGATGATCACTGTCAGGTAGGGCAGCTTGTCGCCGATCACCACCGCGTCCGTCACGTAGGGGCTGAACTTGAGCTCGTTCTCCAGCTCGCTGGGCGTGATGTTCTTGCCGCCGGCCGTGATGATGATGTCCTTCATGCGGTCGGTGATGCGGAAGAACCCCTCCTCATCGACCAGGCCGACGTCGCCTGTGTGCAGCCAGCCGTCGGCGTCGATGGTCTCGGCCGTCTTTTCCGGCTGGTTGAGGTAACCCATGAAGACGTTGGCGCCGCGCACCAGGATCTCGCCGGTGGCCGGGTCGAGCCGCACCTCGTTGTAGCTGGCGGCCGGCCCGATCGAGCCGGGTTTGATGCGGCTGGCCGGCACGCCGGTGGCGGCGCCGCAGGACTCGGTCATGCCCCAGACCTCCAGCATGGGCACGCCCAGCGCCAGGTACCACTTGACCAGCTCCGGTGAGATCGGCGCGGCGCCGGTCACCAGGAAGCGGGCGCGGTGAATGCCGATCAGCTTGCGCACATTGTTCAGGGCCAGCCAGCGCGCCAGGCTGAACTTGAACTTGAGCGCACCGTCCACGCTCTGGCCGGCCAGCACCTTGTCGGCGATCTGCGTGCCCACACCGATAGCCCAGGCATAGGCGGCCTGCTGCAGCGGGCTGGCCTCCTTCAGGGTGATCATCACGCCGGAATAGAACTTCTCCCACACGCGCGGCACGGCGGTGAACACCGTGGGCGCGATCTCGCGCACGTTCTCCGGAACCGTCTCGGGGTTCTCGACGAAGTTGAGGATGGCGCCGGTGTAGAGCGCGTGGTACTCGCCGCCCAGGCGCTCGGCGATGTGGCACAGCGGCAAAAAGCACATGCGCTCGTCCTGCGCGGTCTGTGCCACCAGGGTGTTGTAGCCGCGCACGGTATAGACCAGGCCGCGGTGGCTGTGCATCGCGCCCTTGGGCTTGCCGGTGGTGCCCGAGGTGTAGACCAGGATGGCCAGCTCTTCGGGGCGACAGGCTTGCACCCGCTGCTCGAGCTCGCCGGGGTGGATGGCCATGCGCGCGCGGCCCAGGGCGCGCAGCGCGTCCAGGCTCATCACGCCGGGATCGTTCAGCTCGCGCAGACCCTCCATGTCGAAGACCACGATCTTGCCAAGGCCGCCGAGCTGGGCGCGCACCTCCAGCGCCTTGTCCAGTTGCTCGTCGTCTTCCACGAAGAGGATGGAGCTGCCCGAGTCTTCGCACAGGTACTGCACCTGGGAGGCGGCATCGGTGGGATAGATGCCGTTGGACACGCCGCCGCAGGACAGCACGGCCAGGTCGCTGAGAACCCATTCGACGATGGTGTTGGACAGGATGGAGGCGGTGTGGCCCGGCTGGAAACCCAGGGCCAGCAAGCCGGCGGCGATCTCGCGCACGGCGTCACCGGTCTGCGTCCAGCTCCAGCTGCGCCAGATGCCCAGCTTCTTCTGGCGCATCCAGACCTGGCTGCCGCGCTGCGCCACGCCGTTCCAGAACATGGCGGGGATGGTGTCACCCTCGAGCACCACGCGGGTCTCGGGCTGGATGTGGGTCAGGTCCCAGAGATTGCTCATCTTGTCATCTCCAGTTCTTTTTCTTCTTCCACCTGCGTTCGCCGCGCACACCGGCTTCCTTCATGCCCAGGTAGAACTCCTTGATGTCGTCCTTCTCGCGCAGACGGGCGCAGGTGTCTTCCATGACGATGCGGCCGTTCTCCAGCACGTAGCCATAGTCCGATGCGTTCAGGGCCATGTTGGCGTTCTGCTCGACCAGCAAGATGGTGGTGCCGCGCTCGCGGTTGATGCGCACCACGATCTCGAAGATCTCGCGCGTGAGCTTGGGTGACAGGCCCAGGCTGGGCTCGTCCAGCAGGATCAGGTCGGGCGAGGCCATGATGGCGCGTGAGATGGCCAGCATCTGCTGCTGGCCACCCGACAGCAGGCCGGCGTCCTGCTCGGCGCGCTCGCGCAGGATGGGGAAGTAGCTGTAGACCGCCTCCATGTCGTGCGCCACGCCATCGCGGTCGCGGCGCGTGTAGGCGCCCATCAACAGGTTGTCGCGCACCGACAGCAGGGGAAAGACCTCGCGCCCCTCGGGCACATGCGACAGGCCTTGCTGCACGATGTGGGCCGGGTCGCGCGCGGTGATGGCCTCGCCCTTGAACTCGATGCTTCCCTTGCGCGGGTCGATGATGCCGGAGATCGTCTTCAAGATTGTCGTCTTGCCGGCGCCGTTGGAGCCCAGCACGGTGGCGATCTCGCCGCGGCGCACCTGCAGGCTGACGCCACGGATGGCCTTGATCGGGCCGTAGGCCGACTCGACGTTGGACAGCTTGAGCACCGGCTGGTCGCTCACCGGAGGTGGAGAAAGGCTCATGCGGCCTCCCTGCGCAGCGCGGAGACGTCGTCGATCGAGCCCAGGTAGGCCTCGACCACGCCGGGATCGGCCTGCACCTCGCGCGGTGTGCCCATGGCCAGCATCTCGCCCTGGTTCATTGCCAGCACCCGGTCGGACACCTTGGACACCAGGCTCATGTCGTGCTCCACCATCAGCACGGTAACGCCCAGCTCGTGCTGGATGTCCTGGATCCAGAAGGCCATGTCCTCGGTCTCTTCCACGTTCAGGCCGGAGGAGGGCTCGTCCAGCAGCAGCAGCCTGGGCTCGGTGCACAGTGCGCGCGCCAGCTCGACCACCTTGCGCACGCCGTAGGGCAGGCCGGCGACCAGGGCGTCGCGATGGTGCTGCAGGTCCAGGAAGTCGATCACTTCCTCCACCTTCTCGCGCGCCGCGATCTCGGCGGCGCGCACCTTGCCGGTGAAGAACATCTCGCTCCACAGGCCCGGGCTGTGGTGCGTGTGGCGCCCGATCAGCAGGTTGTGCAGCACGGTGGCGTGCTCGAACAGCTCGATGTTCTGGAAGGTGCGGGCGATGCCCAGCGAGGCGATCCTGTGCGGCGGCTGCGCCGTCAGCAGCTTGCCGTCGAACTCGATGCTGCCGGTGGTGGGCGCGTAGATGCGGCTGATCAGGTTGAACACCGTGGTCTTGCCAGCGCCGTTGGGCCCGATCAGGGTGAAGACCTCGCCGCGCTTGACGTCAAAGCTGACGTTGTTGACCGCCAGCACGCCGCCGAAGCGCACGCTGATGTTTTTTGCTGAAAGAAGAACTTCAGTCATTGGAATGTCCAGGAAGTCGTGCCTTCACGTGGGCAACCGCGGATCCGGCTTTGCCGGGCCGCTGGTTGCGCCCCCTTGAGGGGGAGGCGCCGCAGGCGCTTCGGGGGTGGGTCATTTCAATCTGTCCGACTTCTGAAACGACTTCTGCCGCTTGAACAGGCCTATGCGGTAGAACGGGAACAGCTGGAAATAGGTCCGCACCTTCAGCCAGCGGCCGTACAGACCCAGCGGCTCGAACAGCACGAAGGCGATCAGCACCAGGCCGTAGACCAGGCCTTGCAGGCCCGGCGCCTGGCCGATGGCCGCTGGCAGCCAGTCCTTGGACAGGGCGATCAGCTGCGGCATGGAGATCAGGAAGATGGCGCCCAGGAAGGCGCCGTGCACCGAGCCCAGGCCGCCGATCACCACCATCAGCAGCAGATCCACCGACTGCAGGATGTTGAACTGGTCGGGCGAGATGAACGACAGCTTGTGCGCATAGAGCGCGCCGCCGATGCCGGCCAGCGCCGCCGACAAGGCGAACGACAGGGTCTTGTAGCGCGCCAGGTGGATGCCCATGCTCTGCGCCGAGATTTCAGAGTCGCGGATGGCGACGAAGGCGCGGCCGGTGGGCGAGCGCAGCAGGTTGAGGATGGCCAGCGTCGAGACCACGGCGATCAGCAGACACAGGAAGTAGAACTCCTCACCCGAGCTGAGCTTCCAGCCGAACATCTGCGGCGCCTTGACATGGATGCCGGCGTTGCCGCCGGTGACCGACTCCCAACGCGCCAGAACCTCCTCGACGATGAAGCCAAAGGACAGGGTGGCGATGCCCAGGTAGATGCCTTTGACACGCAGCGCTGGCAGGCCGACGATGATGCCCACCGCCGCCGACAGCAGGCCGGCCAGGGCCAGGGCGATGGGAAAGGGCAGTCCCATGTTGGTCAGCACCGCCTGGGTGTAGGCGCCCACGCCCAGGAAGGCCGCGTGGCCCAGCGAGAACAGGCCGGTGAAGCCGGCCAGCAGCATCAGGCCCAGGCCGACGATGGCGTAGATCAGCACGAAGGTCAGCTGGGCCAGCCAGTACTCGGCGAACAGCCAGGGCGCGGCCAGCAGCAGCAGGCCCAGCAGGCTGTACCAGAAGACATGGCCACCATGCTTGGCCAGCTTGATGTCCTGGCCGTAGTCGGTCTTGAAGATAAAACGCATGGCGGCCTAAACCTTCTTCCTGAGTTTTTCGCCAAAGAGGCCGTTCGGTTTGACCATCAGCATGACCAGCACCACGATGTAGGCCGCTGTGTCCTTGAAGCCCTGCGGCAGGTAAAAGCCCGAGAGCGACTCCACCACGCCGATCACCAGGCCGCCGACGATGGCGCCGGGCAGGCTGCCGAAGCCGCCGACCACGGCCGCCGGAAAGGCCTTCAGGCCGATGAAGCCCATGTTGGCGTGGACGAAGGTGATGGGCGCCAGCAGCAGGCCGGCCACCGCGGCCACCGCGGCGGCCAGGCCCCAGACCAGGCCGTTGAGGCGCTTGACCGGGATGCCCATGTAGTAGGCCGCCAGCTGGTTTTGCGAGGCGGCCTGCATGGCAATGCCCACCTTGCTGTAGCGAAACACCGTGAACAGAAGTGCGCACAGCACGGCGGTGGCGGCGATCACCGCCATCTGTTCGACGTTGAGCACCAGGCCGCCCTGGCCCGCAGCGTCGCCGCCGAGGTTCCAGACCATGTCCTTATAGGGCACGGGCAGGGTGTGGGTCTCGGTGCCGATGGCCGGGATCATGGTGATCAGGCCGCGTGCCACATAGCCGATGCCGATGGTCAGCATGACGATGGAAAAGGCCGGCTGGCCCAGGATGGGGCGGATGACGATGCGTTCGAGCAGCACGCCGAACAACGCCATCGCGGCGATCGCGCTGGCCACCGCCACCCAGTAGGGAAAGCCCAGCATGGTCATGGCCGCCAGGCCGCAGAACGCACCCAGCATCATCAGCTCGCCCTGGGCGAAGCTGACGGTCTCGGTGGCCTTGTAGATGAGCACGAAGCCCAGCGCAATCAGCCCGTAGATGCATCCCTGCGAGACGCCGCTGATCAGCAGTTGAAGGAATTGCAAGCCGGCTCCAGATTTTTTCTTGTGGCCCGGTTATAGCGGCGCAGGGCCCTGCGCCTGTACAGGGTTGGCCCGCATTCGGGTGTAATCCCTTGCATGAATCCAGCCGTGCAGATTGAACGTGCCGGACCAGTCACCGTGGTGACACTGGACCGGCCCGAGGTGCGCAACGCGGTGGACGCCGTCACCGCGCGGGCGCTCTACCAGGCCTTCGTCGACTTCGATGCCGACCCCCAGGCCCGTGTCGCCGTGTTCCATGGCGCCAACGGCCACTTCTGCGCCGGCTGGGACCTGCAGGCCGGCGCCAGGCTGGCGCAGCAGGGCAGCGACGGCATGCTGGCTGACCTGGACTTTGCGTCCGATGACACGCAGCCCGCCGGACCCATGGGGCCGTCCCGCCTGCTGCTGTCCAAGCCTGTGGTGGCCGCCGTCAGCGGCGCCGCCGTGGCCGGCGGCATGGAGCTGGCCCTGTGGTGCGACATGCGGGTGATGGAGGAGGACGCCTACTTTGGCGTGTACTGCCGGCGCTTTGGCGTGCCGCTGATCGACGGCGGCACCGTGCGGCTGCCGCGCCTGGTGGGCATGGGCCATGCGATGGACCTGATCCTGACCGGTCGCAAGGTCGAATCTGGTGAGGCGCTGACCATGGGCCTGGCCAACCGCGTCGTGCCCTCTGGCGGGGCACGCGAGGCCGCCATCGCGCTGGCCCAGCAACTGGCGGCCTTTCCCCAGGCCACCATGCTGGCCGACCGCATGAGCGCGTACCGGCAATGGGAGCTGCCGCTGGCGCAGGCCCTGCATGCGGAATGGGAAGGCGGCAAGCAGCGCATCGCCGATGGCGTTCAGGGGGCGGAGCGCTTTGCCGCCGGCGCCGGCCGCCACGGCCGCTTTTGATCCGGCCCCGCCATTTTTTGATGGGAAATCGGCCTCTAGCTCCCGGGAAATCTGCCTGAGGCGCTATTGAATTTGTAGCGTTTCAATGCCGCGGCAGGGGCCGCGGCTGGCCGGCCTCGTCGATGGCCACATAGGTCAGGCGCGCCTCGGTGACCTTGATGTACTGGCCCTGCGAGCGGAAGCGCTCGGCGAAGACCTCGACCTGCACGGTGACGGAGGTGCGGCCGATGCGGGTGACCTCGGCATAGAAAGACAGGATGTCGCCGACGCGCACCGGCTGCTTGAAGATGAATTCGTTGACGGCCACCGTGGCCATGCGGCCCTCGGCATAGCGCGCCGGGATCACCGAACCGGCCAGGTCGACCTGGGCCATGACCCAGCCGCCGAAGATGTCGCCGTTGGCGTTGCAGTCGGCCGGCATGGGGATGACCTTGAGCACCAGTTCCTTGTGGGTCGGCAACTGCACTGCCGGCCCGGTGGCAGGCAAGGGGTTGCTGGCGATCGCGCCATCGGCGGTGACAGTGGCGCGAGGCGGGAGGGAATCGGTGGACATGGGCGCAATCTCCGGGAGCTCAATGGCGGCGATTGTCGCCCATGGGCCGCGGCGCGGTGCCTAGAATGGGCACTGTCCCAACCTCACGCGCTACGCGGGCTTCCCTTTGGCTACACGCACCAAGACTGCAGACATTCCCGCCGTGGCGGACGTACCCGGCCCGTCCAAGGCGCGTGCCGTCCCCGCCGTCTCGCGCGCCATCGCCATCCTGCGCCTGCTGGGCCGCTCGAACGAGCCCATGGGCATGAAGGCCATCTCCAACGCGCTGGACCTGGTCCCCAGCACCGCCTTGCACATCCTGCGCGTGCTGGTGCAGGAGGAACTGGTCAATGTCGACGCCGGCAGCAAGCGCTACAGCCTGGGCAGCGGCATGCTGAGCCTGGCGCGCAGCGTCATCGAGCGCAGTGATTTCCCCAGCCTTGTGCAGCCGGTGCTCGATCGCGTGGCGCGCAAGTGGGGGGTGTCCACCATGGGCGTGGAGATCACGGCGAGCAACCGCATGGTGGTGCTGGCGCTGTCGCGCCTGCAAACGCCGTTTCGCCTGCATGTGGACGTGGGCAGCCGCTTTCCCGCCCTGGTCAGTGCCACCGGCCGGCTGGTTGCGGCCTTTTGCGGCGACAGCTGGGAGCAGCTGGAAAAGAAGTTCAACGCCGTGCGCTGGGACAAGCCCGTGAGCCTGCCGGCCTGGAAGAAAGAAGTCGAGCACGCGCGGCGCGCGGGCTACAGCGTGGACCGCGACACCTATATCAGCGGCGTCACCCTGGTGGCGGTGCCCCTGCTCGATGCGGCCGGCAAGATCAGCTACACCCTGGTGGCCGCCGGCCTGTCCGACCAGCTCAATCAGGCCGTGGTGCTGCAGCTGGTGGCCGACCTGCGCGAGGAAGCGCAGGCGCTGGCGCCCCTGCTGTCTCCCTTGCGCTGAGGCGGCAGGGTCAATCGACCTTGATGCCCGAGGCCTTGATGATGGGGCCCCACTTCTTGCGCTCAGCCTGGGCGAACTCGGCCAGCTGCGCGGGCGTGCCGCCGGCCGGATCGAAGCCGATGTCCAACAGCTTCTGGCGCGTCTCGGGGCGGGCCATCACCTTCGTGATGGCGGCGTTCAGGCTGGCGATCACCGGCGCCGGCGTCCCGCGCGGCGCATACAGCGCGTTCCAGGCCACCACTTCGTAGCCGGCAAAGCCCTGCTCGGCCACGGTCTTGACGCCGGGCGCCAGGCCGCTGGGCTTGGCCGAGGTGACGGCGATGGCGCGCACGCTGCCGCTGGTGATGTGGGTGCGCAGCGCTGTGGGCGTATCGACGATCAGGGGCAGCTGGCCCCCGAGCACGTCGGTCATCGCGTTGCCCGAGCCTTTGTAGGGAACGAAGAACAGGGCCGCGCCCGAACGTTCCTTGAGCAGTTCCACCACCAGGCGGGCGGTGGTGCTTGGAATGGCGATGTCGGCCGAGCGCTGGCCGGACTTTGCCGCGGCGACGACGTCCTCCATGGTGCGCAGGTTGGACTTGGCATTGGCCACCAGCATCATCGGGAAGGTGCCGATCAGCGCCACGGGCTCGAAATCGCGCTCCGCATCGAAGCGCAGGGACGGATAGAGAAACTGGTTGAGGGCGTGGGTGGCGTTCGTCCCCATGGTCAGGGTGTAGCCG
Organism: uncultured Ramlibacter sp.; assembly: GCF_936925435.1. GTDB lineage: Bacteria > Pseudomonadota > Gammaproteobacteria > Burkholderiales > Burkholderiaceae_C > Ramlibacter. The sequence continues at coordinate 132,843 of NZ_CAKZHQ010000048.1, forward strand.
TCAGCCGGGGCCTGTGCGGCCAGCTCCGTGCCCAGGTTCCCGCCCGCGCCGGGCTTGTTGTCAATGACGACGCTCTGGCCCAGCTCCTTGGCCAGTTGCTCGGCCATGTAGCGGGTGGCGATGTCGGTTCCCTGGCCCGCTGCGTAGGCCACGATGATCTTGATCGGCCGGGCAGGCCAGGTCTGGGCGAAGCTCACCGGAACGGCGCATGCCAGCGCGGCGACCACGAGCAGTCTGCGAAATGTCATGTCTTGTCTCCATTTGATTTTGTTTGTGCTGCGTCAATTGGCCGGCGGTGCAGCGCCCGTTGATTTCAAGGTCTTGATTTCCTCTTCGGTGAATCCGAGGCCGCGCAGGATGTCGGCCGAATGCTGGGCAAACAGCGGCGGGCCGTCGCCGGGCGTTGCAGGCGTTCCGTGCAGCAGCGCCGGCGAGCGGATGCCCTTGTAGGCGCCGCGTTCGACAACGAGCTGGCGGTGTTGTGCATGGGCTTGGCCGAGCGCCTGCGGCACGGTGTTGACCTGGCCGGCGGGAACGCCCAGGCGCATCAGGTCTTCACACAGCGCAGCGGCGGGCAGCTTGTGCAGAACCGGCTCGATCCAGGCCCGCAGCTCGGCGCGGTGGGCCACCCGCTGGGCATTGGTGGCAAAGCGCGCGTCGGCGGCGATGTCCTCACGTGCAATATGGCTGCAAAAGCGCCGGAACTGAGCGTCGTTGACGATGCCGATGAAGACCTGGCCGTCGGCAGCCGTGAACTTGTCGTAGGGCGCGATGTTGGGATGGGCGCTGCCCAGCAGGGCGGGTGCGGTTCCCGAGGCCATCCAGTTGGCCGCGTGCGGCAGCAGCAGGCTGATGGCGGTGTCGAACAGCGTGGCTTCCACGCGCTGGCCGCGGCCCGTGCGATGGCGCCCGTTGAGCGCCATCAGGATGCCGGACAGCGCGACATAGCCGGTCAGATGGTCCACCACAGGCACGCCCATGCGGGTCGGCCCCTGCGATGCTTCGCCGTTGACGCTCATCAGGCCGCACATGGCCTGCAGCACGGCGTCATAGCCTGGCAGCTGGCCCAGCGGCCCGTCGGCGCCAAAGCCGGTGACGGCGCAATACACCAGGCGGGGGTATTGGCGCGAGAGAACCTCCTCGTAGCCCAGGCCCCAGCGCTCCATGGTGCCGGGCAGGAAGTTCTCCACCAGCACGTCGGCATCTTCCAGCAGGCGCGCCAGCACCTCGCGCCCGAGCGGCTGGCCCAGGTCCAGCGAGAGGCCGCGCTTGCCGCGGTTGAGCGCGCCGAAGTAGGCGGCCTCGCCGCGGCTGTCGAAGGGAGGGCCGAGCCTGCGGGTGTCGTCACCCGCAGGCGGCTCGACCTTGATGACATCGGCGCCGTGGTCCGAGAGGATCTGCGTGCACAGAGGTCCGGCCAGCACGCGCGTCAGGTCGACGACCTTGACGCCGTGCAGTGCCCCGCCCCGGTCAGGTGTGGCTGGCCACATGGGGGCGGTTCAGCCCCTGGTGGGCAGTTCGACCACGCCGGAGCCGAGCACGGACAGTTCGTCGTCCTGGTTGCGTGCCTCCTGCTCGATCTCCACCAGGTGGCGGCCGCCTTCGACGAACTTGCGCAGGACCTTGCCCTTGATGAACAGCATGTCGCCTTCCGGGTTGTGGCGGCGGATCTTGCAGCTGGCAGAGCGCAGGAAGCCGTCGTCGCCCATCCAGTTGGTCATGTGGTGGGTCAGCCAGGAGGTGCGCTCCGGACCGTAGTCGTATGCGCCGGGCGCGCCCACTTCCAGGGCGAAGTCTTCTTCCCAGTGCACGCGCTCGGGCACGTCCGGGATGCCGAAGCGGTTCTTGATGCCGACGCCGGGATGGGCGTCGATCAGCTGCCAGGCCAGCTTGTTGGCGCGGATGTACAGGCCGCCCCAGCCCTGGGCATAGGCGATGAAACCGGTCACCGTCATCGGGCCCTTGAACATCACGGGCAGTGCTTCACCTTCCTTGACGTCTTCCCAGTAGCGGGGCGTGGCGCCGCGCACTTCTTCCTTGCGGTACAGATCGTAGGCGGCGGCGATTTCCTCTTCGCTGTACTTGCGCGGCTCGCGGGCGCGCACTTCCTTGTACTTGCTGCCCTTCTCGCGGGCATGGTCGCGCTCCGTGCGGAAGCACCAGCTGTCGCACTCGGAGACCTTGTCGCCCTGCTGGTTGAAGAAGTCCACGTGGTAGATCTGCTGGACGGCGCGGCCGGCGAACTTGGTGTCGTGCTCGATCAGGTCCTTGAGGTAGGCCTCGGTCTTGATCTCGTCATTGCGCTGGACGTTCTTGTGCCAGGTCCAGTTGGAGCCCGACCACATGGCGTGCACGCCGGGCAGGCCGCCCACATAGCCCGAGACGATGCGGCTGGTGGCGAACAGGAAGCTGGGCAGGGCGATGATGCCGCCGTGCTTGGTCTTGGCGGCGTAGTCCGGATCGCACCACAGCGGGTTGTCGTCGCCGATGCCATGCGCGTAGTGGCGGATGTTGTCGCGCGTGGCTTCATGGCACCAGGGCTCAGCGGTCTGGCCGATCTTGACGCCGATGCGCTTGCGCAGGTCGTCCATCCCCTGTTCTGTGATCTTGGGGAAGGTTCGTTCGTTGATGTTGGACATGCTTGGGTCTCCTTTGGTCAATTCTGGTGGGTCGGTCGTGAAGCGGTGATTCAGGTTGTGGTTGCGGCGGCCGCCTTGGCCTCGCGCTCGCGCAGCACCTTGCGGTGAACCTTGCCTGCGGGTGTCTTGGGCAGTTCGGTGACGAACTCGACCAGGCGCGGATATTCGTGCTGGCCGAGCTTGCCGCGCACCAGGTCCTGGATTTCGCGAACGAAGTCCTCGCTGGCCGGCCGGGTGGTGACGACGAAGGCCTTGACCACCTGGCCGCGCAGTTCGTCAGGCACACCGATGGCAGCGGCCTCCAGGGCGTCGGGATGCGTGAGCATGGCGTTCTCCAGTTCGACCGCGCTCATGGTCCAGCCGGCCGAAATGATCACGTCGTCGGCTCGCCCTGCGTGGTAGAAGTAGCCGTCCTCGTCGATGCGCGCCAGATCCTTGGTGTGGATCCATTCGCCGCGCCGGCGCACCATCAGGTTGCCGTTGACGCCGGGCGCGCAGGGCAGGCCCTGGTCGTCCTGCACCTGGACCTCGCCGCCGGGCACGGCCTTGCCCAGGGAGCCGGTCTTGACCGGGAAATCGGCGGCGCCGGGGTAGTTGACCAGCACCACGCCGATCTCGGTCGTGCCATACATGGAGCAGACCTCCAGGCCGAAGGTGCTGCGCACAAACCCGGCGGTCTCGTCGTCGATCGGTTCGCCGGTGAACGACAGCTTCTCGATGACGTACTTGTAGTTGCCGCCCACGCCGGAGTTCTTCATCATGCGGTAGTGGGTGGCGGCCGCGGACATGTTGGTGAAGCCATGGCCGGACAGTGCCTGCAGCAAGCGCTCGGCGTTGAATCGGCCGGCCCAGGCGCCGATGGTCAGCCCCATGGCCAGCGGCGCGAAGGTGCCATGCCACAGGCCATGGCCCCAGGCGGGCGAGGACGGGCAGATGAAGCGATCGCCCGGACGCAGACCCGTGCCGTACAGCGCCGCGACCATCAGGGTGACCAGGGTGCGGTGGCTGTGCTTGACCGCCTCAGGAAGCTCGCGCGTGGTGCCCGATGTGTACTGGAACACCGCCAGGCTGTCGGCGCGCGTGCGGGTGTCGAAGCTGGGCGCAAGGCCTTGCAGCGCGGCCAGGGCGGCATCGTCGAACACGGTGACCTTCTGGCCTTCGATGCCGCGCACGGTTTGCGCCTTCTCGCTGTTGGTGACGACCAGGCCGGGTTTGCAGTCGTTCAGGCGCAGGCGCATGGCCTCGGGGCCGAACAGCGTGAACATGGGCACCGCGATGGCGCCGGCCTTGATGGCGCCGAACATCGCCACGTAGAAGGCGCGCGATGGTTCCAGCATGATGGCCACGCGGTCGCCGGGCTGGATGCCCTGGGCCACCAGCCAGTGGGCGAAGCGCGAGGAATCGTCGGACAGCTCGCGGTAGGTGATGGTTTCATCGTGGCCATCGGCATGGACCACGATGACCGCGTCACGGCCCGATGCCGCATGGCGGTCCACGCACTCATGGGCGATGTTCAGATGTTCGCGATCGCCGTCGAACAACTCCCACAGTTTCGCGGAGGAGAAGTTTTGCTGGGCGTCGGTCCAGGTCGTGTAGTCGGTCAGGAGATGCATGGGGCCTGCTTGGAATCAGTGAAGCCAAGTATTCCGATTCCTGATGAAGTTGTCAAATACAACGTGCAATTGTATTAGTACAAATATGATGGAAACGCGACGCGGCCACCGATGCGCGTGGCTTGGTTCGAAAGGAGAGGGGAGCCGGCCTGGCGGCGGCTCAGGCGGCGACGATTTTCATCAGGGCCTGGGCCGACATCACCGGCTGGCCGTCCACGCTGAGCAAGCCCTGCATGAACAGCATGCTGGCAGTACGGTGCACAACGCTGCCGCGCGCCTCGATCAACATGCCCTTGGTCGCCGGCGCGAGAAAATGCGCGTCCAGCTGCAGCGTGACGCACTTGAGGCGGCCGGACGCTTCCCAGGCAATGGCGCTGAGCGCGTGGTCCATCAGGGTTTCGAGCAGGCCACCGTGGACCATGCCTGCGGGGTTGAGGTGCCGGTCATCGGCCAGGATGGCGTAAGCCCAGGCTGTGTCTTCCTTGCGGGTCCACAGGGGGCCGGCGCAATCGATGAAGCCGCCCAAGCTGCGTTTTTTCCAGCCGTTCGCCAGCAGGGCCTCTTCGTTGGCAGGGCTGTTCGAAACGCTGGCATCTGCGGACATGGGCACAATCTCTGGTCTACAAGAATCCACGATTGTCCCCGATGCGCCGCTCCGGTGAACTTGCCTCTTCCTCCACCGCCGCGCCGGGCGGCGCCGCACCCGCCGCGCGCGGTCACACCGACTGGGCCACGCTGCAGCGCCTTTTCCCCTACCTGTGGCAGTACAAGTGGCGGGTGCTGGCCGCCCTGGCTTTCATGGTGGGGGCCAAGCTGGCCAACGTCGGCGTGCCGCTGCTGCTCAAGAACCTGGTCGATGCCATGAGCTTCAAGCCCGGTGACGCGCAGGCACTGTTGGTGGTGCCGGTAGCGCTGCTGCTCGGGTACGGCCTGCTGCGCCTGTCCACCTCGGTTTTCACCGAGTTGCGCGAACTGGTGTTCTCGCGCGCCACCCAGGGCGCGAGTCGCTCCATCGCGCTGGAGACCTTCCGCCACCTGCACGCGCTGAGTCTGCGCTTCCATCTGGAGCGCCAGACCGGCGGCATGACGCGTGACATCGAGCGCGGCGTGCGCGGCATCGAGTCGCTGATCTCGTACTCGCTCTACAGCATCATCCCCACGCTGATCGAGGTGGCGCTGGTGCTGACCATCCTGGCCGTGAAGTTCGATGCATGGTTCGCCTGGATCACCATCGCCGCGCTGGCCGTCTACATCGTCTTCACCGTGACGGTGACCGAATGGCGCACCAAGTTCCGCAAGGAGGCCAACGAGTTCGATTCGGCGGCCCACAGCAAGGCGGTGGATTCGCTGCTGAACTACGAGACCGTCAAGTACTTCAACAACGAGGACTTCGAGGCCAGGCGCTACGACGAGAGCCTGGACCGCTACCGGCGCTCGCGCATCAAGGCGCAGTTCACGCTGTCCATGCTCAATACCGGCCAGCAGCTGATCATCGCGGTGGCCCTGGTGACCATGCTGTGGCGCGCCACCCTGGGCGTGGTCGACGGCCGCATGACCCTGGGCGACCTGGTGATGGTCAACGCCTTCATGATCCAGCTGTACATCCCGCTGAACTTCCTGGGCGTGCTCTACCGCGAGATCAAGCAGAGCCTGACCGACCTGGACAAGATGTTCGTGCTGATGGAGCGCGAGCGCGAGGTGGCCGACGCCCCCGGCGCGCCGGTGCTGCAGGGGCTGGAACAGCCGGTGGTGAGGTTCGAGCATGTGAACTTCGCCTATGAACCGGCGCGCCAGATCCTGCACGACCTGAGTTTCGAGATCCCGGCCGGCAAGACAGTTGCCGTGGTCGGGCCTTCGGGCTCGGGCAAGTCCACCCTGGCCAGGCTGCTGTACCGGTTCTACGATGTGCAGGAGGGAAAGATCACCATCGCCGGCCAGGACATCCGCGCCGTCACCCAGGCCAGCGTGCGCCAGGCCATTGGCATCGTGCCGCAGGACACGGTGCTGTTCAACGACACGGTGGAATACAACATCGCCTATGGCCGGCCCGGCGCCGGCCGTGCCGAGGTGGAGCAGGCCGCACGCGCCGCCCACATCCACGCCTTCATCGAAGCCATGCCACGCGGCTACCAGACCATGGTGGGCGAGCGCGGCCTGAAGCTCTCGGGCGGCGAGAAGCAGCGCGTGGCCATTGCCCGCACCCTGCTGAAGGACCCGCCCATCCTGATCTTCGACGAGGCCACCTCGGCGCTGGACTCGGCCAACGAGCGCGCCATCCAGGCGGAACTGGAAAGCGCGGCGCAGAACAAGACCGTGCTGGTCATCGCGCACCGCTTGTCCACTGTCGTGGACGCCCACGAGATCCTGGTGCTCGATGCCGGCCGCATCATCGAACGCGGCAACCATGGCCAGCTGCTGGCGCTGGACGGCCGTTATGCACGCATGTGGGCGCTGCAGCGCCAAAGCAGCGAGCGCGTGCCGCAGGACGCGGCGCAGCCTGCGGGCTGAGATCTAGAAAAGTTCGTTCAGCGCCCGACTGACGCCCCCATAGCCGGTGCAGCGGCACAGGTTGCCGCACATGAGTTCGCTGGCCTCCAGCGCGTCTGGCCTGGGGATGCGCTGGTGAAGGTAGGTCATGGTCATCACCATGCCGGCCGAGCAATAGCCGCACTGGACGGCGCCGCAGCGCGCCAGCGCATCGCGCACCGGTGCGCTGGCCTCGTCGGCGGCCATGGCTTCTATGGTCGTCACGCGCCGGCCTTCGAGCTGCCAGGCCATGACGAGGCAGGCGTTCGCGGGCTCGCCGTCCAGCCACACCATGCAGGCCCCGCAGCGCCCGATTTCGCAGCCGGGCTTGGCGCCGACGAGGCCGAAGTCCTCGCGAAGGATGGACAGCAGGCGGCGCTCAACCACGCAGCGCACGGCCACGGCCGACCCATTGAGTTCGAAGTGCACTTGCGTCATTCAGACTGCTCCAGAAAATCCAGCACCGCATCTGCTGTCACAGGCAGCGCCCTGACATGCATGCCGAGCGCGACACCCACCGCATTGGCAATCACGGGGACGGCAATGTTGACGCCGATCTCGCCGGCGCCGCGGGGACCGACGACATCGCCCTCGGGCAGGTCCTCGATGGTGATCACCTCCATCTGCGGCGCATCGGCCAGGGTCGGGATCAGGTAGCCGTCCAGGTTGCGCGCGAGATAGCGGCCGCCCTGCATGGCCAGCACCTCCGTTGTGGCCATGCCCTGGCCGATCAGGGCACCGCCTTCCATCTGCCCCAGCAGCCCCATCGGTGACACCACGGGGCCGAGCGCAGCGGCGATGACCAGCCGTTCGACGCGCACGCCACCGGTCCAGGTGTCGACGGCCACCTGCGCCAATGCAGCGCAGGCACCGAACACGAAGTGCGCAGCGTCGATTTCGCTGGGCGTTTCCTCGCCATGCAGTTCGATCAGCATCTGCGGGCGTGCGTCTCCCAGTGCCTGGGCCAGAGCGGCGTAGCTCAGGCAAAGCTCGCCTGCGTTCCACAGGCCGCCGGCGCCGGCGCGCAGCGTGCCCGCTCGAGTGCCCAGCACCCCGGCCGCCAAGGCGCACAGGCGCTCCTGCCAGGCCGCCCCCCGCGTGGTCAAGGCTTGCCAGACCAGCGTGGTCGCGCGCGACGCAGCCACCGGGCCCGAGTCGGGCGCCAGCCCCGAGTCACCCAGGACGGGCCGCACATCGTCTTCGCCGCAAGCCAGGCAGCGCACCGCCAGCGAGCGCAGGCTGCCAATCAGGTTCTGGCCCAGCTCGGTGAAGCCCGTTCGCAGTTCCACCGCCCCGTCTGGCGCCAGCGCAATGACAAGCCGCGTGCCATTGGGCCCGCCGCGGCCGAAGCCGTCGCTGCGATGGACCAGCGCCAGGCCGATGCCGCGGCGCCAGCGCCCATCCGTCCACTGGCGCGGCCCCTGCCACAGCGGATGGCGCGCGACCGCCGCGAGTGCCAGCGACGGCCCGTTGAAGGGCACGACGACCTGGCCCAAAGGCCCCGGGCCGTCCGCAGCCTCCAGGTTGATCCTGCGAAAGGCCGCAGCGTCCATGCCGACGGCCTGGGCCAGCCGGTCCATCTGCTGCTCGAGCGCGAACTGCACCTGCACTGCGCCGAAGCCGCGAAAGGCGCCGGCGATGCCGTTGTTGGTGTAGGCCAGCCGTCCCTCGATGGCGACGGCGTCATAGCGATAAGGGCCGACAGCATGCTCCTGCGCCGCGTCCAGCACCTCGGGCCCATGGGTCGCATAAGCGCCGGTATCGGCCAGGATGTCGACCTCGTGTAAGCGCAATCGCCCTTGCGCGTCACAACCTGTGCGCATCCGGATGCGCATGCCGTGCCGCTTGACGCCCAGGTCCACCGACTGCGGGCGCCTGAGCTGCAGTCGCACGGCGCGCCCGGCTTTCCAGGCCAGCAGTGCGGCGATGGGCTGGATGGTCAGTTCGTCCTTGCCACCGTAGGACCCGCCCACGGGCGTGCCCACCACCCGCACTTGCTCGGGCGGCAGGGCCAGCATCGCGGCGATGACCTGGCGATCGCGTTCGGGGTTGTGGCAGCCGAAGTGCACCACCCATCCGCCGGCGCCGTCCGGCTCGACCACGCCGCCTTCGGTCTCAAGATAGGCGTGCATCTGCCGGGGCGACTGGTACTCGGCCTCGATCACCTGGGTGCAGGCCAGGCGTGCCGCGTCGGCATCGCCGCGCCGGTGGGCTGTCGCATGCAGGAGGTTGCCGCTCTCGTGCACCGCCGCAGCCCCGGCCTGGAGCGCCGCAGCCATGTCGTCCACCAGCGGCAGGGGCGCGTAGACCACCCGGATCAGGGCTGCCGCCTGTTCGGCCAATGCCAGCGTTTCCGCAGCCACGGCGGCGACAGGATCCCCCACGCACCGGACCTTGTCGTCGCACAGCACTGGGCGGTCGACCACGCGCAGTCCGTAGCGGGCCACGCCCGGAATGTCGGCGGCCGTTACCACCGCGTGCACGCCGGGCAGCGCAAGCGCGGCCTGCACGTCGATGGAAACGATGCGCGCATGCGGATGTGCGCTTCCCAGGATGGCCCCATGCAATTGCCCTGGGCGCAGGCGGTCGCTCGGGTAGCCGGGATTGCCACCCAACTTGGCGACGGCGTCCGGCCTGGCCGCATGCCGGCCGCGTTCATTCGCCATGGTCCGCTCCCTTCAGTCGACCGGTGATCACGGCGGCGGCCACCCGTGCCAGCGCGGGCGCTTGCGCCAGGTCGATGGCGCAGGCCTGGCGCAGGCGCGGGCCGCCGCCATCGGTCAAGCGGACGCCCGCGAGCGCCTGTTCGACCTGGGGCAGCCGGCGGGCGCGCAGGCCGGCCCCAGCCACGGCGACCTGCACCCCGTACAGGCGCTCCTGCGCATCCTGGCCGGCGCTCAGCGCAATGGAAATCCGGCTGGGGGAGAAGGCGGCGCGATGACCGACCTTCTCGAAGAAGGTCACACGCGGTGGGACCGCGACGTCCAGTCGCAGGGCGATGAGCAGAGTGCCATCGGCACGTTCCAGCCAATCTTGCAGCGGTTCGCACCGGCCGTCGACGTTTTCGGCGCAGGCGCCCAGCGCCAGCAGCACGGGCAGGGTGTCACCGAAGCCCCAGGCGACGTTGCCCCCGAGCGTCGCCAGGTGCCGCACCGGCAGTGCGGCGATGGCGTTGCAGGCCGCAGTGAGCAGCGGCGCGTGCTGCCCGACCAGGGCGTCGCGCCGCAGGGCCTCCAGGCGCATGGCAGCACCCATGCGCAGCCCGCCATCCGCCAGCGCAATGCCCTGGGCCGCCGGCAGCTGGGTGACGTCGAGCAGTGTCAGGGACGGCGGCGTGCCGTCCCAAGCCAGTTGCAACGCGGTTCCGCCCCCGACGAAGGCGCCCTGCGAACCCAGCCTGCTGCGGCGCGCCTGTGCATCCGCGCCGCTGGTGGGAAATTCGACCGTGGTCATGGGCATGGTTCGATCAGTTCGGCGACTAGAGGCTCCACGGGAACAGGCGGCGATGCAGCCACACGATCAAACCATACAGCAGCAGGCTGCTGCACACCAGGATGGCGAGCGAGGCAAAGGCCAGCGGCACTTTGAAGGATGATGTGGCAAACAGGATGAGGTAGCCAAGCCCTTTCTCGGCCGCGACGAATTCGGCCACCACGGCACCGATCACGGCCAGCGTGATCGAGACCTTGAGCGCCGCAAAGATGTAAGGCACGGCATAGGGCAGCCGGATCTGCGTGTATTCCCGCGAGCGCGGCGCGCGCAGGGAGCGCGACAGCTCGATCAGTTCCGCCGGCACGGCCGCCAGGCCGGTGGCCGTGGAGATCACCATGGGGAAAAAGGCGATCAGCGTGGTGATCACCACGCGCGGCAGGTTGCCTGCGCCCAGCGCGACCACGATGATGGGCGCGATGGCAACGATGGGCGTCGACTGCACGACCACCAGCCAGGGCATGACCGTGCGCGCCAGCAGCGGCGAACTGGTCAGGGCGACCGCCAGCGGCAGCGCGATGGCAATGGCGGCGAGGTAGCCGATCACCGCGACCTGCAGCGTGGCCGCCAGGTGCTCGCCCCAGCGCACCAGGCCCATGTCGGCCGCGGCCGTGGCGATGAGGCTGGGCGCGGGCAGCACGAACACCGGGATGGCCAGGGTGCGGCAGGCCAGCTCCCACAGCGCCAGCACGGCGATGAAGCTGGCCAGCGAGGCGTGGCGGTTCAGAAACTGGGGCATCGTGCTCACTCGGGTTTGCGCGTGAAGACCTTCACGCGGATGTCGTTCGCCAGATGCGTGAAGACGGGGTCGGACAAGGTGGCCAGGTTGCGCGGCCGCGCCAGCGGTACGTCGATGATCTCGGCGATGCGGCCGGGGCGGGCGCTCATCACCACGATCCGGTCCGACAGCAGCAGGGCCTCCTGGATCGAGTGGGTGACGAAGACCACCGTCTTGGGCCGCTCGCTCCAGATGCGCAGCAACTCGAAGCTCATCTCGTCGCGCGTGAGCGCGTCGAGTGCGGAAAAGGGCTCGTCCATCAGCAGGATGTCGGGGTCGTGCAGCAGGGCGCGCGCAATCGCCACGCGCTGCTGCATGCCGCCCGACAGCTCGCCGATGCGCTTGTGCGCGAAATCCCGCAGGCCCACGGTTTCCAGCAGGGCCTGCGCCCGGGCCTGGTCGCGCGCGTCGATGCGGCCGTACTTGTGCAGCATCGGAAAGGTGATGTTGCCCAGCACGTCAAGCCAGGGCAGCAGGGTGGGCTTCTGGAAGGCGAAGCCGATCTCGTCGCGCGGCTCGGTCACCGGCATGCCGAAGATGGACACCGAACCCGCCGAGGGCTTGAGCAGGCCGCCGACCAGGCGCAGCAAGGTGGACTTGCCGCAACCGGAAGGGCCGATGAGCGAGACGAACTCGTGGCGCCGCAGGCTCAGGTTGACGTCCTGCAAGGCCTCGATCCGGCTGCCGTCGCTGGAGGCGAAGACCTGCCCGACGCCCTTGAACTCGATCACGGGTGCCGGATCGGCGGCTTCCGGGGCCGGCGCCTGCGGGGCCGTTAGCGTGGTGTTCACCGGCATTTGTCCTTACCTGGCCACGAAACTGCGATCGACCAGCTTCTCCGGGTCGACCTTGGTGGATGCGTAGTTCATGGACTTGGCGACCCAGGTCCAGGTGGTGGCCAGCAGCTTGGGCTCGAAGGCGCCCATGCCGTCGCGCTTGGAGATCTCGTTCTGCAGCAGCGGCACGGAGGAGCGGAACTCGGCGGCCACGACCGCCACGTCGGCTTCAGGCACCGAGGCCTTCAGGCCGGCAGCCGCCTTGTCGGGGTTCTCGATCGCGAATTGCAGGGACTTGCGCAGCGCCTTGATGTAGCGCTTGAGCACATCGGGCCGCTCCTTGATGATCTTGTCGCTGGCCATGGCCGACCAGCCGTAGCCGTCCAGGCCGTAGGACGACCAGGGCACGACCACCAGTTCCTTGCCGGCCTGCTTGAGCACGGCCTGGAAGGCCGGTGCAACGGTGGCCCAGTTGATCGTCGCATCCACACCGCCTTGGGCCAGCATGGGCGCCAGGGTGCTGGGGTCGACCTTGAGCAGCTTGATCTTCGAGGGGTCGATGCCGTTGCTCTCCAGGATGACGGGCCACAAGGCGTTCGAGGAGGAGAAGGTCGAGGTTGCCACCGTCTTGCCGACGGCGTCCTTCAGGCTGGTGATGCCGCTGCCCTTGGTGGTGAACAGCGCATCGGGCTGCTTGGAGTACAGCGACATGACGGCCTTGACCGGCACGCCGCTTTCCGCCGCCGCCATCATCAGCGCGGAGATGCCGCCGAAGCCCACGTCGGCCGCGCCGGTCGCGATCTTGGTGATGGCGTCGGACGAACCGCGTCCAGGAAGAATGGTGACTTCCAGCCCTTCGGCGGCGAAGAAGCCCTCCTTGAGGCCGGCGTAGACAAAGCTCTTGTCGCCGCCAGGCAGCCAGTCGAGTTGCACGGTGAGCTTGTCGGCGGCGTGCGCGCCAGCACCCAGCAGGGCGCTGCCGGCCATGAACAGGGAGGCGACGAGAGGGCGAAGGCGTTGGATCATGAAGGTCCTCAGGAGGTCAAGGTGGATGGGAACGAAAGGGATGCGGCGTCTTCGCCGGCGGAATGCGAATCGAGCAGGGCGTCGAGATGGGGCAGCAACAGCGCGGTCAGCAGCGCGGGCTGCGCGAGCTGCGGCACATGGCCGCAGTCCATGGAAACGCAGGCGGCGCCAGGGCTCAGCTGCTGCATGCGGCGTTGCAGCGGCAGCAGCACGGAGCGGTCGTCGCGGCATTCGACATAGACGCGCGGCACGCGGCCGAAGTGCTGCGCGCTCAGCTGGTTGCGCATGGCCCGGCCGCTTTCTGGCTGGGGCCGCAGCAAGGCGGCGGCGTGGGCGGCAGCGGCCGGCTCGCAGTCGTGAAGAAAGCAGCGCAGAGCGCCCTCGGGGCGCACCGTGGTCGTGTCCTGCGCGGCGTCGTGCACCAGCCAGGGCGTGATGCCAGCCAGGTCCGCTTCCGGCGCACCGGCTTGCACATCGGCGACCAGGTCGATGAAGCTCATCCCAGTGGGCAGCATCATTCCCGCGAGATAGACCAGGCCGGCAACGCGATCCGGAAGCGCTTGCGCCACCTGCGATGCGGTGATGCCGCCACCGCTGTGGCCAAGGACGATGACGGGCGCGGCGATGCGCTCGACCAGAGCGGCCACATGCGCCGTGTAGCTTGCCAGCGAAGCCTCCTGCCTGCCCTGCGGCGGCCAGCCGTTGCCCGGCAGGTCCACCGCATGCGGCTGCCATCCACTGGCCCGCAGCAAGGGCAGCCAGGCGGCGAAAGCCCAGGCCCCCTGCCATGCGCCGTGGATCAGCACGATGTGCCTTGCCTTGCCCTTTTCACCCATCTTCTCAGCCATAGGTGCGCCTGTAGCACTCGCGCAGATGGGCTTCGACGGTGACCGGCTGGAAGCGTGGCGACTCGCCGGCCGCCAGGCAGGTGGGCAGGCATTCCACCCGGTGCGCCGGATTGCCGGTGAAGAAATACGGCACGGAATGGCGTTCGCGGCCCGAGGCGTTGATCACGCGGTGCAGGGTCGACTGGTAGCGGCCGTTGGTCCAGCGCGCGAACAGGTCGCCGATGTTGACGACGTAGGTTCCGGGCACGGGCGGGGCGTCGATCCAGCGCTGCTGCTGGGCGTCGCGCACCTGGAGGCCCCCGGTTTCGTCCTGCAGCAGCAGTGTGATGCCGCCGAAGTCCGTGTGCTCGCCGCAGCCCTTCTCGCCGGGCGAGGGATTGGGCGGTTGCGGCGGGTAGTGCAGCAGCCGCAGAGTGGCTGCCGCATCCTGGAGGTAGCCCTCGAAATGCTCCGGCGGCAGCGACAGCGAGACAGCCAGCGCCCGCACCAGCAGCGTGCCCAGCGCGTGCGCCTCGGCGAAATAGGCGCTCATCACCTCGTGGAAACCCGGCAAGCCCGCCGGCCATTGGTTCGGCCCTGTGTTGAAGCGGCCCGCGAGCACGCGCGCATCGTCCGCGGCCACTTCCTCGCCAATGTAGAAGCTTTCTTTCAGGTCCGGCGGCGCCCCGGCCTCCAGGGTCTGGGCGCGCAGCGGCTCATAGCCGCGGTTGCAGGGCGAATGCGTCTTGTCCACCCGCAGCTTGGCCGACATGGGCTCGTCGAAAAAGGCCTCGGTGAAGTGGAAGACCTGCTCGATCAGCGCTGGCGGCACGCCGTGGTTGCACACATAGAAGAAGCCCTGCTGCTCGCAGGCCGAGCGCAGCGCGGCCCCCACCTCCTGCCAGTGCGCAGGATCCTCACTTTCGCGCAGGGCGCGGATATCGATCAGCGGAATCCCCAGCTGGCGTGCCGCGGCCGGCGTGGATGGCGCTGTCGTGGAGATGCCGCTGTTCATGGTCTGCGTCGTCGTCGAGTGCTTGATGGGGACCCAGTCTAGGGACCGCAACGCGCTCGCGATAGCAGAGAGTTTGGCTCGGGGTGATGCCGAAACGGCAGCAGCACCCCGGCCGGCGCTTCAGGTGGCGCTGGCGGGTTCCTCGGCCTCGCGCCGCTCGATTTCCTCGGCGACGACCTGGATGAAGGCATCGACGGCTGGGGGCAAGGTGCGGCCGGCCCGGACGTAGACGCCCAGTTCCGTGGTGAGCCGGATCTGCGCCTTCAGCGGCACATGGACCAGGTGGCCCTCGGCAATCTCGCGTTCCAGGCCGAGCCGGGACTGGAACGCGATGCCCACGCCGCGCCCCACCATGCTCTTGGCCAGTTCCACCGAAGCGGTTTCCAGGAACACGGTGAGCGCGCGCTTGTGGTGCGCCAGCAGCGGCTTGAGCACCGAATGGATCGACAACTGGGGCGCGGGCAGAATCAGCGGATAGCGGGCGCAGTCGGCAAAGCTCACTTGCGGCTGTTGTGCCAGGGGGTGGTCCGCACGGACGACCGCGCCCAGTCCGAAGCGGCCGACCGCGCACTGGCGCAGCGCCTCGTTGCGCTCGATCGCAAAGCCGATGGCCACATCGGCGTCGCCGCCGGCTACGGCAGCTGCCGTCTGGGCCGAACCGGCGGAGCTGACCTGGATCCGGATCATCGGGTAGCGCGTCACCATGCGCTCCAGGCAGGTCGGTAACAAATCCGCATTGAGGCCTTCGACCGACACCACGCTGATCGATCCGCGGCGAATGCCGCGCAGCATGTCCAGCTCGCTGGCCATGCGCTTCTCGTCCTGGAGGACGGTGATCACGTGCAAGGAAAAAACCTCGCCGGCCGGCGTGAGCTTCAGGCCGGTGGACATACGCTCGAAAAGCGGCGAACCGATTTCGACCTCGAGTTGCAGCAATTGGCGGTTGACTGCCGACGAGGCGACGTGAAGCCTGCGCGCGGCCTCACGGATGGAGCCGCAGCGGCGGATCATGTCGAAGTAGGCGAGCGAGCGGGCGTGGATGTTCAGCGTGGCCATGGGGCGGGTTCGGCCCGTGTACCGGGCCAGATTGCTTGCTTGGCGATAGTTTGACCTACCCGCGGGCGCCTACAGGCGAGCGCCGCCGGATCAGTGGGACAGGACGCCAGCGGCCTGCGCGAGAATGGCGGCCATTTCTCTTCCTGACCCCGTCCCATGCCCGTCTTCTGTGTCCGTCTCGCCGCCCTCTTTGCCTTTGCCTATGCCCTGCTGGTGCTGGGCGGGCCCTTGCTCGATGCCGGTTTGGGCGGCCGCTCTCTCAGCCTGCGCGTGAGCCTGACGCAGCCGCTGACCTGGCTGCTGGTGGCCTTCGGCCTGGTCATTGGCTGGGGCCTGTGGCAGCGTTTCGCCTGGGCCTGGTGGCTCGGCGTGGCAGCCGCCCTGGTGCAGCTGGTGCGCCTGGGGCTGGCACTGGCTTCGCATTTCAACTGGGCCCGGCTGACGGCGCCCAGCATGCTGGTGCAGCTGGGCCTGTTGCTCGGCCTGCTGGTGCTGCTGCTGCCGGCCCGCTCGCGCGCCGCCTGCAAGCGCTGAAGGCCGGGCCGGCCAGCCTCCGCAATAATCGGCCATGGAAACCAAATGGCTGGAAGATTTCGTGAGCCTGGCGGAAACCCGCAGCTTCAGCCGCTCCGCCCAGCTGCGCCACGTGACGCAGCCGGCCTTCTCGCGGCGCATCCAGGCGCTGGAAGCCTGGGCCGGCACCGACCTGGTCGACCGCAGTTCCTACCCCACCCGCCTGACGCCGGCCGGCGAGACGCTGCACGCGCAGTCGCTGGAGATGCTGCAGGCGCTGCAAAGCACGCGGGCCATGCTGCGTGGCCACTCGGCCGCCGCGCAGGACGTGATCGAGTTCGCCGTGCCCCACACCCTGGCCTTCACCTTCTTCCCGGCCTGGGTCTCCAGCCTGCGCGAGAAGTTCGGCCCGATCAAGAGCCGGCTGATCGCGCTCAACGTCCACGATGCCGTGCTGCGCCTGGTGGAAGGGGGTTGCGACATCTTCATCGGCTACCACCACGCATCCCAGCCGCTGCAGCTCGATGGCGACCGCTACGAGATGGTCACGCTGGGCCAGGAGGTGCTGGCGCCGTACTGCAAGAGCGACGCCCAGGGCGAGCCGCTGTTCAAGCTGCCCGGCCGCGCCGGCCAGCCGCTGCCCTACCTGGGTTACGCGCCGGGTGCCTACCTGGGCCGCGTGACCGACCTGATCCTCAAGCAGTCGGGCACGGCCATCCACCTGGACCGGGTCTATGAAACCGACATGGCCGAGGGCCTGAAGGTGATGGCGCTGGAAGGCCACGGCATCGCCTTCCTGCCGCACAGCGCGGTCAAGAAGGAGTTGCGCGGACGCAAGCTGGTCGCTGCCACACCTGCTGGCATGGGCAGCCTGGAGATGACCATGGACGTGCGCGCCTACCGGGAAAAGCCGCTGGGCAAGGAGGCGCCCAAGGGCGCGGCCCAGGCGCTGTGGGCCTATCTGACCGCCTCGGGCGATGCCGCCTAGGGCGTGGCACGCGCTATAAATTTTTTGCATAACGCACCGCGCAAACAGCATTGGCGCTAGGCTGCGGTCAACCCTACAGTTCGCGCCATTGCAAAAACAGACCCTTCCAATGCCCACCCCATTTCGCGTCGAGCACGATTTCCTTGGTGAAAAGCAGATTCCCGGTCATGCCTACTGGGGTGTGCACACGGCCCGCGCGGTGGAGAACTTCCCGATCTCGGGCACGGCGATCTCGGCCATGCCAGACCTGATCCGGGCCTTCGGCTTCGTCAAGAAGGCGGCGGCGCGCGCCAATGTCGACCTCGATGCACTGGACCCCAAGCTGGCCCAGGCCATCATGGCGGCCTGTGACCAGCTGGTGGCAGGCGAGCACCACGGCGAGTTCGTGGTCGACGTCATCCAGGGCGGCGCCGGCACCTCGACCAACATGAACGCCAACGAGGTGATCGCCAACCTGGCTCTGGAGCAGCTGGGCTTCGAGAAGGGCCGCTACGACCTGCTCCATCCCAACGACCACGTCAACGCCTCGCAAAGCACCAACGACGTCTATCCCACGGCGGTGCGGCTGGCCCTGTGGCTGGGCATCGACGGCCTGCTGGAATCCATGGCCATCCTGCGCCGCGGCTTCGAGGCCAAGGCCGACGAGTTCAAGGCTGTGCTCAAGATCGGCCGCACCCAGTTGCAGGACGCCGTGCCCATGACGCTGGGCCAGGAGTTTTCCACCTACGCCGTGATGATCGAGGAGGACGAGGCCCGCCTGCGCGAGGCCCGCGCCCTGATCCAGGAGGTGAATCTGGGCGCGACGGCGATCGGCACCGGCATCAACGCGCCCTATGGCTATGCCGACCTGGCCTGCAAGTTCCTGGCCGAAGAAAGCGGCATCCCGGTCGTCAAGGCCAAGAACCTGGTGGAAGCCACCCAGGACACCGGCGCCTTCGTCCAGCTCTCGGGCGTGCTCAAGCGGGTTGCGACCAAGCTGTCCAAGACCTGCAATGACCTGCGCCTGCTGTCCAGCGGCCCGCAGGCGGGCTTTGGCGACATCAAGCTGCCACCGCGCCAGGCCGGCTCGTCCATCATGCCGGGCAAGGTCAACCCGGTGATCCCGGAGGTGATGAACCAGGTCGCTTTCGAGGTGATCGGCAACGACATCACCGTGACGATGGCCTCGGAGGCCGGCCAGCTGCAACTCAACGCCTTCGAGCCCATCATGGGCTGGAGCCTGTTCAAGAGCATCACCCACCTGTCCAGCGCCTGCCGGACCCTGCAGACCAATTGCGTGGCCGGCATCGAGGCCAACCACGCCCTGCTGGCGCGCCGGGTGCGCGAATCGGTCACCCTGGTCACGGCCCTGAACCCCATCATCGGCTACGAAAAGGCCGCCCTGATCGCCAAGACGGCGATTGCCACCGGCGCCCCGATCGACGAGGTGGCGCAGTCGCTGGGCATCCTGACGCGTGAGCAGATCGACGCCCTGCTGGTGCCGGAAAAGCTGACGGAGCCCTTGCGCCGCGAGAGCTGACCCACGAGCGGGCACGAAGCCTGCTTATCATGCCCCCTGTTTGGGCACGAGAGGGGATTCAGGGTAATCCCGTCGGCCCGAGTCCTTAGAATTTCGTTTTCTGAACACCTATTAACGCTTCACCAGGAGATATTTGCATGAAGAAACATCTGTTTGCGATCGCCATTGCGTCGCTGGCCACGAGCGCCGCATTCGCCCAGGCGAACGACACCATTGCCAAGGCCAAGGCCGCCGGCAAGGTGGTGATGGGCGTGCGCGAGTCGTCGGCCCCGCTGTCCTACACCCTGGGCGACGGCCGCTACACCGGCTACCACGTCGAGCTGTGCCAGCGCATCCTGAAGGCTGTGCTGCCCGGCGTGCAGATCGACTACACCCCGGTCACGTCGGCCAACCGCATCCCCCTGGTGCAAAACGGCACGGTGGACATCGAGTGCGGCTCGACCACCAACAACGCCACCCGCCAGAAGGACGTCTCCTTCGCGCTGACGACCTACGTCACCGAAGTGCGCACCGCCATCAAGACCTCGTCCAAGATCAAGTCGGTTGCCGACCTCAAGGGCAAGACCATCGCCACCACCACCGGCACCACCTCGGTGGCGCTGCTGCGCAAGAACAAGCGCGCCCAGGGCATCGAGTTCAAGGAGGTCTACGGCAAGGACCACGCCGACAGCTTCCTGCTGCTCGAATCCGGCCGCGCCGACGCCTTCGTCATGGACGACAACATCCTGGCCGGCCTGATCGCCTCGTCCAAGTCGCCCAAGGACTACGCCATCGTCGGCGAGACGCTCAACGTCGAGCCCATCGCCATCATGGTCCGCAAGGATGACCCGACCTTCAAGAAGGCCGTGGACGACTACATCCGCGGCGCCATGAAGGCCGGCGAGCTGAACCTGCTGTACACCAAGTGGTTCATCCAGCCGATCCCGCCGAAGAACACCAGCGTCAACCTGCCCATGGGCAAGATCCTGGCCGGCCTGGTCAAGACCCCGGCCGACCTGCCGGCTGAGGAATACAACAAGTAAATTCAGGTACGCTGCCCGTTCCCGCCCGCTGCGCCGAGTGCAGCGGGCGTTTTGCTAGCAGAAGGAAGAAAAAAAATGGCCATGGAATGGAACGTGTACTGCCTGGACACGATCGACAAGGAGCCCCAGCCGGGATGCTTCGGCAAGGGTGACGTCCAGACCTACCTGGACTGGCTGTTCCAGGCCTGGGGCCAGACCCTGATGGTGGCCGGCCTGTCGCTGGTCCTGGCCCTGATCGTCGGCTCGCTGGTGGGCACGGCGCGCACGCTGCCCAACAGCCCTGTCCTGGTTCGCCTGGCCAACGCCTGGGTCGAGTTTTTCCGCAACATCCCGCTGCTGGTCCAGATCTTCCTCTGGTACCACGTGGTGCCCGTGGTGTTTCCCCTGTTCGCCGAAACGCCCAAGCTGCTGCTGGTGGTCGTGGGCCTGGGCCTGTTCACCTCGGCGCGCATCGCCGAGCAGGTGCGCGCCGGCGTCCAGGCCCTGCCGCGCGGCCAGCGCTATGCCGCCATGGCCGTGGGTTTCACAACCTTCCAGACCTACCGCTATGTGCTGCTGCCCATGGCGTTTCGCATCATCGTGCCGCCGCTGACCAGTGAGAGCATGAACATCTTCAAGAACTCGTCGGTGGCGTTCGCTGTGTCCGTCACCGAACTGACCTTCTTTGCCCAGCAAGCCGGTGAGGAAACCTCGCGCGGCATCGAGATCTACATGGGCGTGACGCTGCTCTACATCATTTCGGCCCTGGTGATCAACCGCATCATGGCCTTCGTCGAGAAGCGCGTGCGCGTGCCCGGCTTCGTGGCGAGCACCGGCGGGGGAGGCCACTGACATGCTGGACTTCTCCTTCTTCACCTGGGACGTCTTCCAGGGCTACATCCTCAAGGGCCTGTACTTCTCGCTGGCCCTGACGGCGGTTGCCACGCTCGGCGGCATCTTCTTCGGCACGATCCTGGCGCTGATGCGCCTGTCGGGCAAGAAGTACCTGGACATGCCGGCGGCCATCTACGTCAACGGCATGCGCTCCATCCCGCTGCTGATGGTGCTGCTGTGGTTCTTCCTGCTGGTGCCGCTGCTGATCGGCCGGCCCATCGGCGCGGAGCTGTCGGCGGTGGTCACCTTCATCGCCTTCGAGGCGGCCTACTTCAGCGAGATCATGCGCGCGGGCATCCAGTCGATCCCGCGCGGCCAGGTCCACGCCGGTCAGGCGCTGGGCATGAGCTACGGCCAGAACATGAAGCTGGTGATCCTGCCGCAGGCCTTTCGCAACATGCTGCCCATCCTGCTGACGCAGACCATCATCCTGTTCCAGGACACCTCGCTGGTCTACATCATCACGGCGCACGACATGCTGCACGGCTTTTCCACTGCCGGCGCCAACCTGAGCCAGCCGCGCGAGGCCTACATCCTGGCCGCGGTGTTTTATTTCGTCATCTGCTTCGGCCTGTCATGGCTGGTCAAGAAGCTGCAGGCGAAGATCGCCATCATCCGATAAGCACGGAGTCACCTAGTCATGATTGAAATCAAGAACGTTTCCAAGTGGTACGGCCCCGTGCAGGTGCTCAGTGACTGCTCCGTCAACATCAACAAGGGCGATGTGGTGGTGGTCTGCGGTCCCTCGGGTTCGGGCAAGTCCACCCTGATCAAGACCGTCAACGGCCTGGAGCCGATCCAGAAGGGCGAGATCTACGTCAACGGCACCGGCCTGCACGACCCCAAAACCAACCTGCCGCAGCTGCGCGCCAAGGTCGGCATGGTGTTCCAGCATTTCGAGCTGTTCCCGCACTTGTCGGTGACCGAGAACCTGACCATCGCCCAGATCAAGGTGCTGGGCCGCAGCGCCGACGAGGCCAAGGCGCGCGGCCTGAAGATGCTCGACCGCGTCGGCCTGATGGCCCACAAGGACAAGTTCCCCGGCCAGCTCTCGGGCGGCCAGCAGCAGCGCGTGGCCATTGCCCGCGCCCTGTCGATGGACCCCATCGTCATGCTGTTCGACGAGCCGACCTCGGCGCTGGACCCCGAGATGGTGGGCGAGGTGCTGGACGTGATGGTCACGCTGGCCAAGGAAGGCATGACCATGATGGTGGTCACGCACGAGATGGGCTTCGCCCGCAAGGTCGCCAACCGCGTGATCTTCATCGACGTTGGCGGCAGGATTCTCGAGGACTGCGAAAAGGAAGAGTTCTTCGGCCACCCCGAGAACCGCCAGGCCCGCACCAAGGACTTCCTGGGCAAGATCCTGGCGCATTAAGACGCCCCCGAAGCGCCTGCGGCGCCTCCCCCCACTGAGGGGCGCAAGCAGCGGGCCGGCAAAGCCGGATCCGCGCTTGCCCTGGAAGGATGCAGCGACAATCACGCGCATGACCTCCGAAATCACGATCACCCGTCCCGACGACTGGCACCTGCACGTGCGCGACGGCGAGGCGCTCAAGACCACGGTGCCGCACGCCGCGGCGCAATTTGGCCGCGCCATCATCATGCCCAACCTCAAGCCGCCGGTGACCAGCGCGGCCCAGGCCCTGGCCTACCGTGAGCGCATCCAGGCTGCCGTGCCGGCCGGGGCGCGCTTCGAGCCGCTGATGACCCTGTACCTGACCGACCGTCTGGCGCCCGAGGAGATCGTGCGGGCCAAGGCGGCTGGCGTGGTGGCGCTCAAGCTCTACCCGGCCGGCGCCACCACCAACAGCGATGCCGGCGTCACCGACATCCGCAAGACCTATCCCACGCTGGAAGCGATGCAGCGCGAGGGCCTGGCCCTGCTGGTCCACGGCGAGGTCACCTCGCCCGAGGTCGACCTGTTCGACCGCGAGGCGGTGTTCATCGAGCAGCAGCTGATTCCACTGCGCAAGGACTTCCCCGGCCTGAAGATCGTGATGGAGCACATCACGACCAGGGAGGCAGCGCAGTACGTCGCCGGCGCCGGCGCCACCACGGCCGCCACCATCACCGCCCACCATCTGCTGTACAACCGCAACGCCATCTTCACCGGCGGCATCCGGCCGCACTACTACTGCCTGCCGGTGCTCAAGCGCGAGACCCACCGCCAGGCCCTGCTGCAGGCGGCCACCAGCGGCAGCGACAGGTTCTTCCTGGGCACCGACAGCGCGCCCCACGCCGCCCACCTCAAGGAGCACGCCCTGGGCTGCGCCGGCTGCTACACGGCGCACGCCGCGATCGAGCTGTACGCACAGGCGTTCGACAGCGCCGGCGCGATGGACAAACTCGAAGGCTTTGCCAGCTTCCACGGCCCCGACTTCCACGGCCTGCCGCGCAACCAGGACAGCATCACGCTGCGCCGCGAGGCCTGGACCGTGCCCGAGAGCTATGCCTACGGCGAGGCGCAGCTCAAGCCGCTGGGCGGCGGCGAGCCGCTGGCCTGGAGGAAACTGTGATGGCCAAGGTCGCCCTGCTGATCGACGCCGACAACCTGTCCTCCGCCAGCGACATGGAGGAGGCATTCCGCCAGCTCGCAGCCATGGGACTGACGGTGAGCGTGCGGCGCGCCTACGGCGGGCTGGACAAGCTGGCCGGCATCAAGGATGTGCTGCGGGCTTTCGCCGTGCGTTCCTTCATCAACCAGGGCAAGGGCACGACCGACGTGGCCCTGGTGGTCGACGCGATGGACCTGCTGTACAACGATTCGCTGGCACCGACCGTGGCCATCGCCTCCAGCGATGCCGACTTCGCGCCATTGGCCTTGCGGCTGCGCGAGGCCGGCCTGCGGGTGCTGTGCTTTGCCCGCCGCGAAAAGTCCGACGCCGAGGCTCTGGCCCTGTGCTACGACGAGGTGTTGTACGTGGACGTTGCGCCGCGGCGGGCCGCGCCGAGGCGGGCCGAGGCGCCTGCCCCAGTTACTGCGCCCGCTCCCGCGTCCGTCAAGGCCACGCCGGCAGCCAGACGCGCGCCGGCGCGCAAGGCGGCAGCGCCCGCCGCACCCGCCAACGCCGCAGCCGAGGCCATCTTGCTGACCGTGCCTGCGCTGCGCACCGGCAAGCCGGTGGCGATGAACGACGTGGTCAAGAAGCTACGCGACGAGGGTGTGCTGAGCAAGAGTGGCCGCCTGGCCACGCTGCTGGCCAAATCGGGCGACGACTTCCGGCTGTTGCCGCACGACGCGCCCAAGCACGTGCAGTGGACGGGCCGCCGGACGTCCTGAGCCGCGGCGGCGTCGACTGGTCGCGGCCCTGGTTCGCGCCCTGGCAGGGGCCGGGTGGGCCAGTGCTCGAGCGTGTGGCGGCGGGCCAGGGCCTGCACGACGCCCTCAACGCCGCTGACGGCGCGCCGCTGCGCTTCGTGCCGCAAGCCGCGCTGCCGGCCGCAACGCCCTATGAGCGCTATATTTTTGAGAGCAACTCCTGTCCGGTGCGCGGGGGCTGGCACGACTTTTTCAATGGAATCTGCTGGCTGGGCCTGCCCCAGGCCAAGCTGCAAATGAACCGGCTGCAAGCGGCGCAGATCGCCGTTGCGGGCGAGGGCGCGCCGCGTGGGCCGGTGCGTGACGCCATCACCGTGTTCGACGAGAACGGCGCACTGCTCGATGCGCCGCCGCCCTTGTGGGAGGCCTTGCGTGCGCGCGACTGGCGGCGCCTGTTCGTCACATTGCGGCCGCTGTGGCATGAGGCGCGCTTGCTGGTGACAGGCCACGCGCTGCTGGAAAAATTACTGGCGCCGCGCAAGGCCCTGACGGCCCATGTCTGGAACGCGCAATGCCCCCTGGACCGCATGGAGATTGCCGATGCCTGGCTGGCTGGCGAACTGACGCCGCAGGCCCTGGCGGCCAAGCCCTTCATGCCGCTGCCGGTGCTGGGCCTGCCGCGATGGTGGCCGCAGAACCAGAACTTTTCCTTCTATGATGACTCCCTTGTATTCCGCTCACGCAGGCCGCCGAAGTAACGACAACAACATGGCGCGCGCGCAAACCCCTTGATTTCCACCGGCTCAGCCATATCTGCGCGCGGAGTGGCCCTGATTCACTCTACGGAGACCCAATGAAACGCATTCTTCTGTTCGTCGTGACCAACCTGGCCGTGGTGCTGGTGCTGGGCGTTGTTGCCAGCCTGCTGGGCGTCAACCGCTTCCTCACCGCCAATGGCCTGAACCTCACGGCCCTGCTTGGCTTTGCCCTCATCATGGGTTTCGGCGGCGCCATCATCTCGCTGCTGATCTCCAAGCCGGTGGCCAAGTGGAGCGCTGGCGTGAAGGTCATCGACGGCAGCGGCTCGGCCGACGAAGCCTGGATCGTCGAGACGGTGCGCCGCTTCGCCGACAAGGCCGGCATCGGCATGCCCGAGGTCGGCATCTTCGAGGGCGAGCCCAATGCCTTCGCCACCGGCGCCTTCAAGAACAGCTCCCTGGTGGCCGTGTCCACCGGCCTGCTGCAAGGCATGACGCGCGAGGAGGTCGAGGCCGTGATCGGCCACGAGGTGGCCCACATCGCCAACGGCGACATGGTCACCATGACCTTGATCCAGGGCGTGATGAACACCTTCGTCGTGTTCCTGTCGCGGGTGGTCGGTTACGCGGTCGACAGCTTCCTGTCCAAGGGCGAGAACCGCTCGGGCCCGGGCATCGGCTACTACGTCACGACCATCGTGCTGGACATCCTGCTGGGCTTCCTGGCCGCCATCATCGTGGCCTGGTTCTCGCGTCAGCGCGAGTTCCGCGCCGACGCCGGCGCGGCCAGCCTGATGGGCCGCCGCCAGCCCATGGTCAATGCCCTGGCCCGCCTGGGCGGCATGGTGCCGGGCGAGCTGCCCAAGAGCATCCAGGCTTTCGGCATCACCTCGGGCGTGGGCAAGCTGTTCTCCACCCACCCGCCGATCGAGGAGCGCATCGCCCGCCTGCAGGGCGCGCCGGCTTAAAGCGCCTGCAGCCAACAAAAAAGCCGCCCGTGGGCGGCTTTTTCCATGGGGCGCGGCCTGCCGGCCGGCGCCGGCTCAGTCGGCCAGCGTGCGCTGGACCTCGGCCACATCCATGCCGTACATCTCGGCGAAGGCTTCGACGCTCTGGCCGCTGGCCTGGAAGGCGCGCTGCAGTGCCTCGCGCTTGGCGGCGCGCTGTGCCAGCACAGCCAGGGCCTCGTCCAGCAAGGCGTTATTGGCCTCGTCCTGGCCGCGCACGCGCAGTGCGTACTCTTCGCGGCCCAGGCCGCTGTTGTCGACTGCCGCCACGATGCGGGCAATCGCCTGCGCCTGCGCATCCGGCGCCGCACGGCCCTGGCGCCGCTTGAAGACCTCCAGGATGGCGTGGTGCACATGCTCGGGTGACACCGGTTCGACCGGCTCGCCTTGCAGGTCATGCCGCTGCAGGCCGCTGGCCACGGCCTCAAGGTAGCGGGTCGAGCGCGCGTGCAGGCCCAGCGCCACCTTCAGGTCTTCCTTCTTGAAGGCCTCGGGATGGGCGGCCAGCAGGTCCTGGTAGGCCCCCAGCTTGAGCGGCAGGAAGCGCGCGCCGAACATCTTGGGGTAGAGCGCGAACAGCTGCTCCAGCACGGGATGGACCTTGCGCGTGCGCTGCGCGGCCTGGGGCGCTGCGCGCCGGCCTCTGGAGGGTGCGGCTTGGGCGGGAGTGGGGGTGGCGGTATCGGTCATCGGGTCAGGTGTTCAGGGAAGAGGGATTGTGGCCCACCAGGCTGCGGGCGACGGCTTCGCCCACGCGGATGCCGTCGACGCCGGCCGACAGGATGCCGCCGGCGTAGCTGGCGCCTTCGCCGGCCGGGTACAGGCCGCGCACGTTCAGGCTCTGGTAGTCCTCGCCGCGGTTGATTTTCACCGGCGAGGAGGTGCGGGTTTCGACGCCGGTCAGCACGGCGTCATGGCGGTCGAAGCCCTTGATCTTGCGGCCGAAGGCCGGCAAGGCCTCGCGCAGGGCTTCGATGGCATAGGAGGGCAGCGCGGCATGCAGGTCACCCAGCTGCACGCCGGGCTTGTACGAGGGCTCGACCTCGCCCAGCTGGGTGGAAGGCTTGCCGGCGATGAAGTCACCCACCAACTGGCCCGGCGCCTCATAGTTGCCGCCGCCCAGCACAAAGGCATGGGATTCCAGCTGGCGCTGCAGTTCGACGCCGGCCAGCGGGCTGCCGGCACCAGCCTCCCAGCCGGGGAAGTCGCTGGGATTGATGCCCACCACCATGCCGGCATTGGCATTGCGTTCGTTGCGCGAGTACTGGCTCATGCCGTTGGTGACGACGCGGCCCGGCTCGGAGGTGGCGGCCACCACGGTGCCGCCCGGGCACATGCAGAAGCTGTAGACCGAGCGGCCGTTGCCGGCGTGGTGCACCAGCTTGTAGTCGGCCGCCCCCAGCAGCGGGTGGCCGGCATGGCGGCCCCAGCGGGCCCGGTCGATCAGGCCCTGCGGGTGCTCGACGCGAAAGCCGATGGAAAAGGGCTTGGCTTCCAGGTGGACGCCGCGCTCGTGCAGCACGGCGAAGGTGTCGCGCGAGCTGTGGCCCAGCGCCAGCACCACGTGGTCGGCGCGCAGTTCGCTGGAGGCACCGCTGGCCTGGTCCAGCACCGTCAGGCCACGCAGATGGCCGTCCTCGATCCTGAAATCGGTGACGCGCTGGCCAAAGCGCACCTCGCCGCCCAGGGCGATGATCTCCTCGCGCATGGTCTCGACCACCTTGACCAGCTTGAAGGTGCCGATGTGCGGATGGGCGGCGTAGAGGATTTCTTCGGGCGCGCCGGCCTTGACGAATTCGGCCATGACCTTGCGGCCCAGGTGGCGCGGGTCCTTGATCTGGCTGTAGAGCTTGCCGTCGGAGAAGGTGCCGGCGCCGCCCTCGCCGAACTGCACGTTGCTTTCGGGGTCGAGGACGTTCTTGCGCCACAGTCCCCAGGTGTCCTTGGTGCGCTCGCGCACCTGCTTGCCGCGCTCGAGCACGATGGGCCTGAGGCCCATCTGGGCCAGCACCAGGGCGGCGAAGATGCCGCAGGGGCCGAAGCCGATGACCACCGGCCGCACGGCCGGCGCTTCACGGACGGTGACAGGCGGGTGCCAGTCCATGTCGGGCGTGGCGATGACATGGGAGTTGGTCGCGAACCTGGCCAGCACGCCGGCTTCCTGCGCCGGGTCGGCCAGGGTCACGTCGACGATGAAGACCGCCAGCAGGTCGGCCTTGCGGGCGTCGAAGCTGCGCTTGAAGACCTGCACGTCGGCGATGGGGCCCGCGGCCTGGCCAAGGATGCCGGCGACGGCAGCGTGCAGGAAGGGGGTGGGTTGCTCCGCCTGGGCCAGCGTGAGCTTGATTTCGGATACGCGGATCATGGGTTCAACGGCTTGTGTTGATCAAGCAGATCGAAGGTCACCGATAATACCCTTGTGAAGTCCGCCAGACCGCCGCTGGTGCCATATGGGAAACCTGGCACTGGAGGAATGTCCGGACTGCAAAGGGCAGCGTAGGAGGTAACACCTCTCCACCGTGAGGTGAGGATCAGAGCAACAGAGACGAGTCGCAACGGGCAACCGTTGCGGGTGAAACGGGCAATCTCTACGCGCAGCAATACCAAATAGGCCAACACGGGAGCAGGGCGACCTGTTCCTAACCCGTGGTCCGCGGGTCGTTGGCGGGTAGGTAGCACCGAGCCGGTGGGGTGACCCCCGGCCCAGATGAATGGCGGTCACGCTGCGGGCAACCGCAGTGCACAGAATCCGGCTTA
The DNA here is from genome assembly GCF_936925435.1 of uncultured Ramlibacter sp. GTDB lineage: Bacteria > Pseudomonadota > Gammaproteobacteria > Burkholderiales > Burkholderiaceae_C > Ramlibacter. The sequence continues at coordinate 161,287 of NZ_CAKZHQ010000048.1, forward strand.
CCGGCGGACTTCACACTTTTTTCAGCAGCCCTGCGCCTTGCCCTGGCGCAGCTGCAAGGCGCGCTGCGCGGTCTGCGGATGGCTGGCCAGCAGGCCTTCGAGCAGGCCTGTCTGGCCAGCTTTGCCGGCGCCGCGGCCGGCTTCCAGCGCCAGCAGCAGGTCGGCCATCGGCGCCACCGGCTGGCCCGTGCTGCGCATCAACGCCACGGCGAAGCAGTCGGCCTCGGTCTCGTGGCCGCGCCGGTAGGCCAGGCCGGTCAGCAGCGAGCTGCCGATGGACAGCACGCTGGAGACATCGCCCAGCGCCAGACCCAGTCCCACATTGAGCACGCCCTGTTCGACGAGCAGTCGCGTCGTGTGCCTGTGCACCACGTGGCCGATCTCATGGGCCAGCACGCCGGCCAGCGCCTCGTCACCCAGGCCGGCCTTGGCCGCCGCTGCGACCAGGCCATCGGTCATGACGATGGCACCGCCGGGCAGGGCGAAGGCATTGGCGCCCAGGCCCGAGCGGAAGGCCAGGCTCAGCTGGGGCGAATAGCCGGGGTAGCGCTGCAGGCCGGGCCCGACCTGGCCGGCCAGGGCGCTGAAACGCTGGCGCAGTTCGGCCTGGCGCGCCGGCGCCAGCTTGCTTGGTTGGAGCATGGCCTGGTCCATGTCGCTCAGCGCCCGCTGCGACAGGCTGGTCTCCCAGGCCAGCGGCACCTGCCGCGTCAGCTCGGTGGCGGCCCAGGGCGTGGCCCAGCGGTAGAAGGCCCACAGGGCGAGGGCGGCGACGGCCAGCACCGCCAGCAGGACAGTCCAGCGGGTCTGCATGCGCTGGGCCAGCGAGGGGCGGGCGCCGGCGGCGGCGAAGGCCGCCTGCCATTGCGCCACATCGTCGATCTCCAGGCTGCCTTGCACGCCCAGGTCGACCACCAGGGTGCGCGGCGCGCGCTGCGCGCTCCATGTGTCGGGCCAGGCCAGCTGCCGGCCGGAAAAGACCAGGGGCGGGGCCTCGGGCTGCGCCAGGCGCTGCAGGCGCAGGCTGGGGCCCTGCGGCCCGGCCTGCAGGCTGGCCAGCACGGCCTGCGGCTGGCTGCTGCGCCCGTCGAACCAGCGGCCGCGCAGCGGCGTGTCACCGGTTTCAGCCGACAAGGCCCAGGCCCACGGCGTCGGCCACGGCATCACCAAAGCCGCCTTGCTGCTCGACCAGCTGGCCGGCCAGTTGGTCGACACCACCCTTGACGTGCAGCGTGACCGACTCGACCTTCATGCGGTATTCGCTGACCATGGCGAAGGGCCGGTAAAAGCCCAGGGTCAGCAGGCTCAGCACCATGTTCTTCACGCGCAGCCACACATAGGCGCCGGCGCGCAGGTCGCAGCGAAAGCGCGCGATGTGGCTGACGCCCACGTTGTTCCAGACCAGCTGGTGCATGCGCGCCTCGCGGTAGGCGCGGGCCGGTGCGGACACGAAAAACAGGCCGAGGACGGCGCCGACCACCGCAGCCGCGATGGCCAGCATGGCCGCCAGTCCCTTGCCGCGCATCCCATCGAGCAGGGACAGCGAGCCGCCGACGGCCAGGCCCACCAGAGCGCCCACCAGCAGCACGCCGGCCAGGAAGACGCCCAGGGTCGCCAGCCAGATGCGCAGGAAATCGCTGTAGACCGGCTTCCAGCGCCCATGGTGGCTGCCGACGCGGGCGCGCAGGACCAGCAGGCTCTTGTAGTTGAACTCCAGGCGGATGACGCACAGCAGGCTGGCCACCAGGGCCGCCAGCGGCAGCAGCAAGGCCCAGGGGGCGAGGGGCTTGGGCAGCGCGCCCAGGCTAGCCGCCACCGCCATCCAGGCCAGGGCCATGGCAAAGACCGGCCAGCTGGCCTTGTAGACCTCGCCCCAGCCGGCGTTGAACTGCAGGCGCACGCCGCGCCAGCGCGTCGAGGCCAGGCGGAAGCGCATGGCGCTGGCCCACAGATAGGGCGCCAGCACGGCGCCGGCCAGCAGCAGCAGCGAGACGGCGGCGTCCTGGCCGGTGTCGGCCGCCAGCTTGAAGGTGGCGTAGACCAGCACCATCAGCAGAAAGCCCAGCACCATGCCGCGCTTGTGCGCGGTGAACTCCAGCGGGCTGTCCGCCACCAGGGTGTGGCTGTAGAAGTACTGCGCGGTGCGGCGGCGCGCGAACGGCGTGTAAAAGCCCAATGTCACCACGGTGAGCAGGACATTGACGATCCAGACGCGGACGAACTCGCCGCCGCGGCCGGAGAACTCCAGCCCATAGGGGTCGATGCTGTGTCCAGGGTGTTCGCTGGTGTTGACCCGGTGCGCGGACTGGCCGGGTTGCCGGCTCGCAGTGCGCAGCGCTGTGCTGTCTGACTCCGTCATCTGGTGCTGTCCCTCTCTGCGCGATCCAGTGTAGCAGTGGCTTTTGGCACGGCTAGAAGCGCTCGCCGGGCAGCAGGTAGCGCCACTGGCCGGGCACCAGCTGCGCCATCGGCACGCGGCCGATGCGGATGCGCTTGAGCGCCTTCAGGCGCAGGCCGACCTGCTCGACCATCCACGGCGCCAGCCAGGGCGGCACGCCCTTGAGCGCCAGGCGCAGCCGGGTCTCGTTCTGCCAGCTGACCTTGAGCGGCGGCAGCGGCTGGCCTTCGAAGACCAGGCCGCGGGCCAGCCGCGCCAGGCCGTTGTCGGCGATGGTGCCGCTGACTTCGGCGATCAGCTCCTGCTCGAGGGTGCGCTCGTCTTCATGGAGCTTGCGCACGATGCGGTGGTCCTGGCTGAACACCGCCAGGCCGCTGGCCGGCGCCGGCAGGGGCAGAAGGGCCTCCAGGTGGCTGAAGTGCTTTTTGACCGTGCGGATGCCGCTGTTGTCCTGGTCCGAGCGGTTGGCCGGCACCAGCAGGCGCAGCGCCTGGGCATCCGATGCGCCGGCGGGCTTGTGCAGCAGCAGGGTGACCGGCGCCATGGCCAGCAGGCTGGCGGACGGATCGACCGTCACCTGCTGCAGTAGCTTGACCCGGAACTGCGGCTCCTCGACCACCGTGCCATCAACCCGCACCCAGCCGCCTTCGATGTACTGCTCGGCCTCGCGCCGCGAACAGCCCGCCAGCGCCATGACCTGCTTGGACAGCCGCAGGCCTTCTTCGGTGGCGGGGCTCATGGATTGCCTTGCAAGGCTTGCAGCCGCTGCACATGGGCCAGCAGCGAGCGCTGGGCCATAGTCCACATGCGCGGCGGCACGTCGTCGTAGGCCAGCTCGACCCAGTCCTGCATGCTGCCCTGGGGCCGCGCCTGCATGGCGGCCAGCACCTTGGCCTCGCGCTTGAGGCGGTGCGCCTTGAGGTGGGCGATGGCCTGCGACGCGAAGCCCAGCACATGGCCGTGCGCGGGCAGGATGAATTCGATGGCGTGTTCGACGCAGGCCGCGGCCAGCGTGTCCAGCGAAGCCAGGTAGTCCGTCATGTCGCCGTCGGGCGGGTCGACCACCGTGGTGCTGCCGTTGAGGATGTGATCGCCGGAGAACAGCAGGCCGTCTTCCAGCAGCACCAGGCACAGGTGGTTGGCGGCATGGCCCGGCGTGTGAATCACCATCAAACTGTGCTCCAGCCCCCGTCCCAACAGCGCGAGATGCTCTCTATTTGATAGCGTCCGATCGGGTGTGAACGCGCTGGCCGGGCGTGCCGTCGGCAGCGAGGCCAGGCCCAGGATGGGCGGCTTGCCCGCGCACAGCAGCTGCAGCGGACGCGCGCCGGGCGAGTGGTCCGCATGCGAATGGGTGCACACGATCATGCGGATGTCGCCGTTGGTGGCGCGCCAGAGCCGTTGCACGTGCTCGGGGTCGTTGGGCCCGGGGTCGATCACCAGGTAGCCGGTGGCCGGGTCGCCGACGATGTAGCTGTTGGTGCCCGGCCCGGTCATCACGCCGGGGTTGGGCGCCGTCAGGCGCATCACGTTTTTGAGCAGGGCCACAGGCTGGTCGCTGCGCCAGTCCAGGTGGTGCAGCAGCTGGCCATCGGGACAGACCATGGCCAGCTCGCCATAGGCCATCTCATGCTCCATGTAGCGTTCTTCCGCGCCGCCAACGAAGCCGGCGCGCGGGCAACTGGTCCACAGCGGCTGCTCGCCGGCGCAGGCCGCCAGCACCTGGTCCACAGTGGTGAATTTTTCCAGCCGCTCCAGGGTACGGATGGTCGGGAAGATCATGAAGAAGCTGCCGGCCTTGTGGCGCTCCAGCGCGTCGGTCGGCCGCACCCACACCGGCTCGAACTGCTCGGCCTCATCGGCCACCGGCTGCTGGCCGTCGGGCATGCGGGCCACCAGGAAGGGCACGTCGAAGCGGCGCGGCAGGTCGCGGTCGGTGAGCCAGTGCGCCAGCACGAAGACCTGGTCGGCCGCCAGCGTCAGGCCGCGCGCGCTGCACTGCGCGGCGAAGGGCTGGTGCCGGTCGATGGCGGCGATGTCGGCTGCATCGGCGCTGCGGCCATCGGCATGGCGGGCCAGCAGAACGCCCAGCTCCTCGAAGCTTTCGCGGATGGCGGCGATGGCCTGCGTCAGGTGCAGTTCGCTCTGGCCGGGGCGCCGGGCGGCGATGCCATGGGCTTGGCTGTCGGCCGCATCGATGCCCCCGCCGGGAAAGACATAGGCACCGGGCGCGAAGCTGGCCGTGGCCGAGCGCCGCGTCATCAGCAGCTCCAGGCCTTGCGGGCTGTCGCGCAGCAGCAGGACGGTGGCGGCAGGGCGTGGCACGGCCGCTTCGCGTTGCGGATGGAGAAGTTGACTGGGACGGACCATGGTGCTGATTATCAGTGGACCCGCCGCACAGGCACGGGGGCGATAATCGCGCGATGCGAGTGCAGTTCACCAAGATGCAGGGCGCGGGCAACGACTTCGTGGTGCTCGACGAGACACGCGGCCGGCTGGGCCTGTCGGCCCGCCAGTACCAGTTCCTGGCCGACCGCCACTTCGGCGTCGGCGCCGACCAGATCCTGACCGTGCGGCCGGCGCCGGAAGCGGGCATCGATTTCGAGTACGTGATCCACAACGCCGACGGCGGCGAGGTCGAGCAGTGCGGCAACGGCGCGCGCTGCTTTGCCCGCTACGTGCGCGACAAGGGCCTGACCAGTCTGGACAGCGTCCGGGTCAAGACCGTGTCGGGCGTGATCCAGCCGCGCCTGCAGATCGACGGCCGCGTCACGGTGGACATGGGTCCGCCGGTGTTCGCCCTGCCGTCCATTCCATTCGACGCCGCCGGCCTGTCGCCGCAAGCCGACGGCGCCTGGGAGAAATGGCATCTGGCCCTCGACACGCATGCGGATTCCGCTATTATTTCTGTAGCAGTCCTGTCCATGGGCAACCCGCACGCGGTGCAGGAAGTGGCGGACGTGGAGGCGGCGCCGGTGGCGCTGCAGGGCCCGAGGATCGAGCACCATCCGCGCTTTCCCAACCGGGTCAATGCTGGCTTCCTGCAGGTCCTGGACCGCGGCAATGTGAAGCTTCGCGTCTGGGAGCGCGGCGCCGGCGAGACCCTGGCCTGCGGCACGGGCGCCTGCGCCGCGGTGGTTGCCGGCATCCGCCTTGGACGGCTCGATAGCAGGGTGGACGTGGCCACGCGTGGCGGCGTCCTGACCATCGAATGGGCTGGGCAGCAGGGCGGCCAGTGGGCGCCGGTGTTCATGACCGGGCCCGCGGTGACCGTGTTCGAAGGCGAGATCGACATACCGGATTGACCATGCAAAACGACAACATGAACCCCATCACCGAAGACGACATCGCCAACTACCTGGCCAACACGCCCGACTTCTTCGAGCGCCACGCCCAGCTGCTGGCCGCGGTGCAACTGACCAGTCCGCACGGCAATCGCGCCGTCAGCCTGCAGGAGCGCCAGGCCGAGATGCTGCGCGAGAAGATCAAGGTGCTGGAGCACCGTGTGATGGACATGGTGCGCCACGGCAACGAGAACGTCCTCATTGCCGACCGCCTGCAGCGCTGGGCCCGCAGCCTGCTGCTGGTGCGCTCGGGCAAGGCCCTGCCGGCCACCATCGCCACCGAGATCCGCAGCCAGTTCATGGTGCCGCAGGTGGCCATCAAGGTCTGGGACGTGGACGGCCGCTACGGCGGCGAGGTCTTCTGCGAGGGCGTCAGCGAGGATGCCAAGTCCTTCGCCTCGTCCCTGAACCAGCCCTACTGCGGCGTCAATTCCGGCTTCGAGGCCGTCAACTGGCTGGACGACACGGCCATGGCCATGTCGCTGGCCCTGATCCCGCTGCGCGACGGTCCGCCGGCTGCCGAGGGGGCGGCACCGGCGCCGGCTTTCGGCATGCTGGTGCTGGCCTCGCCCGACCCGCAGCGCTTCCAGGCCGGCATGGGCACGGACTTCCTCGAGCGCATCGCCGAACTGGCCAGCGCGGCCCTGTCCCGGCTGCGCCACGACTGAGCATGGGCGCGGATGCTGTCCTCGTAGAACGCTACCTGGAGCATGTGCGCGTCGAAAAGCGGCTGGCGCAGCGGACGGTGGAGCTCTACGCCCTCGATCTGCAAAGACTCTCCGACAACGCCGTCCAGGCCGGCGTCGGCCTGCTTGCGGTACAGAACACCCACATCCGGCGCTGGGTGGCGCAGATGCACGGCGCAGGCCGCAGCGGCCGCGGCATCGCGCTGATCCTCTCGGGCTGGCGCGGCTTCTATGTGTGGCTGGGCCGCCAGGGCCTGGTGACCAGCAACCCGGTGCTGGACGTGCGCGCGCCCAAGTCGCCCAAGCCCCTGCCCAAGGCGCTGGGCGTGGACGACGCGGTCCAACTGGCTTCGTACCAGGACGGCGAGGCTGATCCCTGGCTGGAGGCGCGCGACGCCGCGATGGTCGAACTGCTTTATGGCTGCGGCCTGCGCGTGGGCGAGCTGGTGGGCCTGGACGCGGTGGCCAGCACGGCCGCGCGCGGCTGGATCGACCTGCAGGCCGGCGAGGCCCATGTGCTGGGCAAGGGCAGCAAACGGCGCAGCGTGCCGGTGGGCAGCAAGGCGCTGCAGGCCCTGCAACACTGGCTGGACGTGCGCGGGGAGGTGGCCACCGCTTTGGCGCAGCCAGCGCTGTTCACCGGCCGCCACGGCACGCGGCTGACGGCCCAGGCCATCTGGCAGCGGCTGCGCCAGCGCAGCCTGCGCGCCGGCCTGGCGACGCCGGTCCATCCCCACATGCTGCGCCACTCCTTTGCCAGCCATGTGCTGCAGTCCAGCAGCGACCTGCGCGCGGTGCAGGAACTGCTGGGCCACGCCAGCATCAGCACCACCCAGGTCTACACCCGGCTGGACTTCCAGCACCTGGCCAAGGCCTACGACGCCGCCCATCCGCGCGCACATCGAAAAAGCTGATTCACCGCGGCTTGAGCGCCGACGGGCCGCCCCTAGGCGCGAAGGCCCCCTCGGGGGGCAGCGAGCCACACGCAGTGGGCGAGCGTGGGGGCCACATTCATTTCAATGTGAAGACGGCGCGGCGACTGTCGGACGGCACGCTGGCCAGCAAGGTCTCGAGCCGCTCGACCACCGACTGTGGGTCGCTGCCGTCCAGCGGCACCAGGGTCTGGGCCACCCGCACCTGGGCCACCCACTCCAGCGGCTTGCCCTTGAACGGCATCAGGCAGCGCGCCACCACGCGCGGACCGGCTGAGGCCGCATCCTCAGGCGTCAGCGGGCCTTCCACCAGCATGCCAAAGCGCGTGTCCGAGAGTCGGGCCACGCTGTCGATCTCGCGCGCCGCCGACAGCAGGCGGCCGGCCACGCGCAGCGGCATCTCCTCGGCCGAGCGCCGGTCGAAATCGCGCCGGATCTGGCCGATGTTGACGATGTCGACCAGCAGCACCGCGCTCTGGTGGCGCAGCCGCTGCGAGCGCGCGATCATGCGTCCCAGGCGTTCGCCGAAGACCTGGGCGTTGATCAGGCCGGTGGCCGGGTCGAGCCGGTCCAGGCCCTGGATGCGGCGGTTGTTCTCGCGCCGGGCCTGGCTGCGCAGCATGAGGATGACCAGGATCAGCGGCAGTTCGATCGCAATGCCCACCTGCATGCCGTGCTGGGTCCAGAAGCTGACCGGGATCAGGCCCCAGGTGCGCGCCAGCGGAAAGACCGCGCCCACCACCACCGGCGTGAAAGCCGCCAGCAACCACAGCGCGTAGCGGTCGCCGCGCCGCGCCGCCCACAGCAGCGTGACTATGCCCGCCAGCGCGCCGCTCGCCGCATAGGGCACCTGCAGGCGGTAGCGCAGGGCCGGTTCGACCAGGCAGATCGCCACGGCCACGGGCAGGCCCAGCAGCGAGAGAGTGGCCATGGCGCGGTGCAGGCGGGGCGAGCGCTCCGGCATGGACACGACCGCCGACAGGAACCAGACGAAGCTGGCCGTGGTCAGCACCGGCAGCACCAGCGACGAGACATCGTTCCAGCGTGGCAGGCCGGGCCACAGATGCAAACCGGCGATGCCGGTCATCGAGGCCTGGGTCAGCGCCATGGTGGTGACCGCCAATGCGTAGTGGCCGTAGGCGTTGTCGCGCAGCGAGACGGCACTGAGCAGGGCCAGCACCGCCGCCAGCCCGGCCAGACCGAAATAGATGCCCAGGATCAGCGAGGTGCGCTGCTCGCGCCGGCTGAAGTAGCTCTCGCTGACGAAGCTCAGCGGCGCGCTGAAGCTGTGCGGGTTTTCCACCCGCAGCAGGTAGCTGCGGGGATTCTCGGCGGAGACCGCGATCGGCAGCAGAGGGTGGCGGTGCGGCACCGGCCAGCCGGCCACCGGCAGCGAGTCGCCGGCCGACTGGTGGACCCAGTTGCCCAGGGGGTCGGGCGTGTACAGGGAGACCAGGTTGACCGAGGGATACGGGATCTCCAGGTACCAGCGCTCGTTGTCGGGCGCCGGCGGCACCGTGAAGCGGATCCACAGTGCCTTGCCTGTGGTCAGCGGGTAGATCGCGTCGGCGCGGGTCGGTGCCCAGCGGATGGCCGGATCGGCCGCCACCGTGGCGGCGCTGGCACGGCCGCTCTCGTCGGTCCAGGCATCGCCCCAGTCCAGCAATGCCACAGGCTGGAGCTCCGGGTCCAGGTCGAGCACGGTGCGCGCCACGGCCGGCGCCGCCAGCACGGCGGCCAGCATCAAAACCATCGCCCACAGCAACCGTCTCCCGCCTCTGAACCCCATCTTGGAATACTCCTGAACTCGCCCCATTGTCTCCGCACCGACAATAGGCCCATGAAAATGATCCGACTCAAGGAGGGCAAGGAGCGCTCCCTGCTGCGCCGCCATCCCTGGATTTTCGAATCCGCCATTGCCAGGGGGGGCGCCGATGCGGGCGAAACCGTGCGGGTGGAATCCCATGGCGGCCAGTTCCTGGCCTGGGCCGCTTTCAGCCCGGCCTCGAAAATCCGCGCCCGGGCCTGGAGCTTCGACGAAACCCAGCGCATTGACGCTGCGTTTTTGATAGCAAGATGCGAAGCATCGGTGCGGGCCAGGGCGCGATTTGACATCCAGAGTGACGGCATGCGCCTGGTCCACGGCGAATCCGACGGCCTGCCGGGCCTGATCGTCGACCGCTACGGCGACACCCTGGTGGCGCAGTTCCTGTCGGCCGGCGCCGAGCGCTGGAAGGCGGTGCTGGCCGACGCGCTGCTGCAGGCCACGGGGCTGGAGCGCCTGTACGAACGCTCGGACACCAATGCCCGTTCGCTCGAAGGCCTGCCCTCGGCCGCTGGCTGGCTGCGCGGTGAGGGCCCGACCGAACACAGCATTCAAGAGCACGGCTGGCGCCTGGGCCTGGACATCGCTACTGGCCACAAGACCGGCTTCTACCTGGACCAGCGCGACAGCCGCAAGAAGTTCGCCGACAGCGTGCGCCGGCTGGGCTCACAGCGTGTGCTCAATTGCTATTGCTACACCGGCGGCTTCACCGTCGCAGCGCTGGCCGGCGGGGCCGGCCACGTCACCTCCATCGACTCCTCGGCCCCGGCGCTGGAGCGGGCCCGCGCCAACCTGGCGCTCAACGGCTTTGACGCCGGGCGCGCGCAGTTCCTGGACGCCGATGTCAACGCCTCGCTGCGCCGCTTCATCGAGGAGGGCCGGACTTTTGACGCCATCGTGCTGGACCCGCCCAAGCTGGCGCCCACCGCAGCGCACGCCGAGCGCGCCGCCCGCGCCTACAAGGACATCAACCGGCTGGGCCTGAAGCTGCTGGCGCCCGGCGGCGTGCTGTTCACCTATTCCTGTTCGGGCGGCATCAGCGCCGACCTGTTCCACAAGATCGTCGCCTCGGCGGGGGCGGATGCGGGGGTCGATGGCTACATCACCGAAAGGCTGGGCGGAGCGCCCGACCATCCGATGACGCTGGAGTTTCCCGAGGGGGAATACCTCAAGGGGCTGGTGGTGATGCGCAAGGCTTAGACCACCCCGCCGGCAAACCCCGTAAACTGCGCCCCTTCCCGACGTTTGGTACCTTTCCATGGCCCTCATTCCCGCCACCATCCTCACCGGCTTCCTTGGCTCCGGCAAGACCACCCTGCTCAAGCGCGTGCTGGGCGAGGCGCACGGCATGAAGATCGCCGTCATCGAGAACGAGTTCGGCGAGGAAAACATCGACAGCGACATCCTGGTCACCGAGACCAAGGAACAGATCATCCAGATGAGCAATGGCTGCATCTGCTGCACCATCCGCGAAGACCTGCGTGGCGCCCTGCAGCTGCTGGCGGCCAAGAAGCGCAAGGGCCTGATCGACTTCGACCGGGTGGTGATCGAGACCACCGGCCTGGCCGACCCCGGCCCGGTGGCCCAGACCTTCTTCATGGACGAGGAAATCGCCGAGAGCTACCTGCTGGACTCCATCCTGACCCTGGTGGACGCCAAGCACGCGCCCCAGCAGCTCAATGACCGCCAGGAAGCGCGCATGCAGGTGGGCTTTGCCGACCAGATCTTCATCAGCAAGACCGACCTGGTGGCCAAGGAAGAGACCGAGGCCCTGATGCACCGCCTCAAGCACATGAACCCGCGCGCGCCCCAGAAGGCGGTGCACTTCGGCGAGGTCAGCCTGGACCAGGTGTTCGACCTGCGCGGCTTCAACCTCAACGCCAAGCTCGACATCGACCCGGACTTCCTGAAGGAAGAGGGCCACGACCATGGCCATGACCATGAACACGGTGAGAACTGCGACCACCCCTCGCACGCCCATGAAGGCGGCCACGGCCACCACCATCACCACGACGACGACGTCAAGAGCTTTGTCTTCAAGTCCGAGCGGCCCTTCGATCCGGCCAAGCTGGAGGACTTCCTGGGCGCCATCGTCAACATCTACGGCCCGCGCATGCTGCGCTACAAGGGTGTGCTGCACATGCAGGGCACCGAGCGCAAGGTCATCTTCCAGGGCGTGCACCAGCTCATGGGCAGCGACCTGGGCCCGGCCTGGGCCGAGGGCGAGGCGCGCGGCAACAAGATGGTCTTCATCGGCATCGACTTGCCGCGTGACATTTTCCTGCAGGGCCTGGAGCAGTGCCTGGTGTGAAGGGCTGGCGGGCGTCACCGATTGTCACGATTGCGCAACAGATGGCCTCTGCGCTGCGTGCTGCTCCACAGGGGGCGCCGGCAAGGCCTCACAATCGGCGCTCGCCGCCGGACAATCAGGGTATAACACCCCCCAATGAAGGCGATTCAACACCATAACGAGCCAGAGCAACAGGCGCTGGGCCAGAGCCTGCCAGCGCTGACGCCGCGAGGAGATAGGACTTGAAGCCCCAAACCAAGGCTGCGGCCAAAGCCAAAAAACCGGCGGTGAAAGCCAAGCCGGCGGCCAAGTCCGCTCCCAAAGCCGCCAAGAGCGCCGCCAAGGCGCCGGCCAAGAAAACGCCTGCCAAACCGGTGAAAACCACGAAGCCGGCCGCCAAGAAGGCGGTTGTCGCCAAGAAACCCGTTCCCAAAACCCCGGCCAAAGCGGCCAAAACCGCCCCGAAAGAAACCAAAAAAGTGACCACCACGGCACCCAAGAAGGCCCCGGTCACCGCGGCGAAGTCCCCCGTGGCCAAGGCGCCGGCTCCCGCAGCCGCCAAGGCAAGCACCCTTTCCCCCGCTGCAGCAGCGGCCGCCAACGCCGTCCGGGCGATGCCGCCCCGACCGGATGCGGCCACCGTCTCTGCCAGTCCGGCCCGGGCCATCAAGCCCTCGGCCCGGCTGGCCCAGATCACGGTGCCGTCCATGGCCCAGTCGGTCGCCTCGACCGCTGCCAAAGCAAGCTATACCCAAACAATGTCTCCCTCCGTCCTCACTCCTCCCCCCCTCGTCGCTGTCAAGAAAGACGCCAAGCTGGCCAACAACTGGAAGACCAAGACGCCCGACCAGATGTCGGATGCCGAAGTCATGGCCATGCCCGACACCGAGTACATGAACGACAAGCAGATGGCGTTCTTCAAGCTCAAGCTGGTGCAGCTCAAGCAGGACATCCTCAACAGCGCTGGTGAGACCACCGAGCACCTGCGCGAGGACACCGTCATCGTGCCGGACCCGGCCGACCGCGCCACCATCGAGGAAGAGCACGCGCTGGAACTGCGCACGCGTGACCGCGAGCGCAAGCTGCTCAAGAAGATCGAGCAGTCGATCCAGCGCATCGATGCCGGCGACTACGGCTACTGCGACGAGACCGGCGAGCCTATCGGCGTGGGCCGCCTGCTGGCCCGTCCCACAGCCACGCTGTCGCTGGAGGCGCAGCAGCGCCGCGAACTCAAGCAGAAGATGTTCGGAGACTGACAGGCCCGCCTGTTTTCCCCGAAGCTTCCAGTACACCCGCCATGCCGCCGAAGGACGACAACCACGGCCTGCTGTCGAAGGTCGTGAAGTTCGTCCGCAACCCGACGACGAACTGGGCCGATCTCGACCAGCAGGAAAGCGACCGCGAGAGCACCTACTCCAAGCAGATGCTCAAGGAGATGATCGAGCGCAAGCGCCGCAACGATTTCGTGCGCAAGCGCGAGTTCGATATGCTGCGCAAGATGCGCCGCTCCGAGGTGATGGCCGGCACCGACCCGGCGGCGCGGCCCTCATTCTTCCAGAGCTCGATGCCGTCCAAGCCGGACGACCGCGCCACCACGCTCAAGAAGATCGACGAGATCGAGGCGCAGATGTCCATGCAGTGGTGGAAGACCAAGCATGGCGACTCCTCGATGCTGCGCGGCGCCGGCAGCAGCACCAATTTCCCGATGTCCTCGCACATGCCGCCCGACGCGGCGGGCGGGCCCAGCGGTTCGAGCGCCTACACCAAGACCGCGCCGCAGCCGCTGGCAGGCATCGTGGGCAGGGAGACCGAACCGGCCGACCTGGCGCCGATGATGTCGGACTTCAACCAGTCGCAACCGGCGTTGCCGCCCATGGCGTTCACGCCGCCAGCCGCTCCCGCCGCGGCCCGGCCGGTGGCGCCGGCCCGGCCGCCGGCCGCCGCTGCCAAATCCGCTGCGCCGTCGGGTGCGCGGGGCACCGAGTCGGTCGCCAGCAACACCGGGTTCTCCGCCTCCAAGGTGTTTGCCATCGACGTCGATGAGTTTGCCCACGATCCGGAGCTGGAAGAGGCGTCGATCCGCTTTGCCAACGGCGACGATGCCGGCGCCGAGGCCGGCCTGCTGGAGGTGTTGGGGCCCAAGGGCTCGCGCATCAGCCACGACGAGACCTGGCTGACCCTGTTCGACCTGTACCGCGCCACCGGCCAGCAGGACCGCTTCGAGACCGCCGCGATCGAATTCGCCGGCCGCTTCGCCCGGTCCGCGCCCCAGTATGTCTCCCTGCCCGAGGCTGTGGGCCGCATGCATGCGCCCACCAGTACTGCGGCGCCGGCCGCCGGCACGCCGATGGCCGACTGGACCAGCCCGGCGACCCTGGGCACCCAGACCCTGGCGGCCATGAACGCCGCCCTGGCCAAGGCCACCGCGCCCTGGCGCCTGTCCTGGGCCAAGCTCAATGCCATCGACGAGCCGGCCCTGGAGGGCCTGGCGCGCGCCTTCACGCAATGGGCCTCGCAGCCCCTGCAACTGCGTTTCATCGGCGGCGACAACCTGGAGCGTGTGCTCAAGAACGCCACGCCCTCGGGCGACAAGGCCGTCAACCCGGCTTGGTGGAAGCTGCGCATGGAAGTGCTGCGCGTGACGCACCGGCCCGACGAGTTCGAACTGGTTGCGCTCGATTACTGCGTCACGTACGAAGTCTCCCCACCGTCCTGGGACAGCGCGCGTTGCGACTACAAGCCCCTGCAGGCCGACGGTACCTACCAGGCCGGCCACACGCTGATCGGCGACGCCTTCCGCGACTCGATGTCCTCAGGCCTGACGACGGGTTACAGCGACACGCTGATGCCGCCGAACTCGCAGATGTCCAACATCGCCACGGTGGAACTGGCCGGGCAGATCCTGGGTGATGCCACCGAGGCGCTGCAGACGCTGGACGACAAGATGGCCGGCGCTGACGTGATGGTGATCACCTGCGCGCGCTTGATCCGCATCGATTTCTCGGCCGCCGGCAGTCTGCTCAACTGGGTGACGGCCCGCCAGGCCGAGGGCCGCCAGGTCCAATTCGCCGAGGTGCACCGCCTGGTGGCGGCCTTCTTCAACGTCATCGGCATCAGTGAGCATTCGCGGGTGCTGGCGCGCACGGATTAACAGGCCCACCCCGGAGCGGCCTGCGGCCGCTGTTCCTGAGGATGGCGTCGCCTGAGGGTCTGGAGCCGGGACGAGGACCTGTCCCGATACATTCCCTAACACCGTCGGATTCCTTCAGGAATCACTTTCACAGCACTTCCTAAGTGCTTCATTTAGAACGACTTTCCCCTGTCTGGTGCATGCGAAGACAGCGCTAAGTCATTGATTTCATTGCAATTTTCAACATCGCGCTCCTTGCCTTGCAGAGTTTTCCTGCTACAGTGCAAAAAAGTGCAATTAAGTGGTGAATCGTGCCTTCGCACCCCGCTCATTGCCTTTCCACCCTAGTAGGGGCTCACACCGGTGTTTCAAGGCGCTTCGTCACTCAGTTTGGATGGCAAGGGTCGGCTTTCCGTGCCGACCCGGCACCGTGACGTCCTGAGCGCCACCGCCGCCAACCAGCTGACCATCACCAAGCATCCGCATGGCTGCCTGATGATTTTCCCGCGCCCGGAGTGGGAAAAGTTTCGCGACCGCATCGCCGCGTTACCCATGTCGGCCCAGTGGTGGAAGAGAATCTTCCTGGGCAATGCGATGGACGTGGAGCTCGACGGCACGGGCCGCGTCCTGGTCTCGCCCGAGCTGCGCTCGGCCGCCGGCATCGAGAAGGACACCATGCTGCTGGGCATGGGCAACCACTTCGAGCTGTGGGACAAGGCGACCTACGAAGCCAGGGAAGCGGAGGCGATGCGGGGAGAAATGCCCGACGTCTTCAAGGATTTCTCTTTTTAGCGGGCGGACGGGGTGGACACCGCATGGCAACACACCACCGTCCTGTTGAACGAAGCAGTCAATGCTCTGGTCACCGGGACGGATGGACATTACGTCGACGCCACCTTTGGCCGGGGTGGGCACTCGCGCCTGATCCTGTCGAAGCTGGGTCCCCAGGGCAGTCTGACGGCCTTCGACAAGGACCTCGAAGCCATTGCAGAAGCCTCGCGCATCCAGGATGCGCGTTTTTCCATCCGCCACGAGGGCTTCCGCCACCTGGGCGAGTTGCCCGCGCGCAGCGCCACCGGCGTGCTGATGGACCTGGGCATCTCTTCCCCGCAGATCGACAACCCGGCGCGCGGCTTCTCGTTCCGGGGCGACGGTCCGCTGGACATGCGCATGGACACCACGCGGGGCGAGAGCGTGGCCGACTGGCTGGCAACGGCCGAACAACAACAGATCGCGGAGGTGATTCGTGACTATGGCGAAGAACGGTTTGCTGTTCAGATTGCAAAGGCGCTTGTGGCTCGCCGACAAGAACGGGGCCCTCTTTCAACCACCTCCGAGCTGGCCGACCTCGTGGCTGGCACGGTCAAAACCCGCGAGCCGGGCCAGAACCCTGCAACGCGCACATTTCAGGCTTTTCGGATTTTCATCAACGCCGAGCTTGAAGAGTTGCAAGCGGCGTTAGTGGCCAGCCTGGATGTCTTGCAGCCTGGAGGGCGACTGGTGGTGATCAGTTTCCATTCTTTGGAAGACCGTATCGTCAAGCAGTTCATCGCGCAGCATGCGCGCGAGGTGTATGACCGTCGTGCGCCTTTTGCACCGCCCAAGGCCATGAAGCTGCAGGCCCTGGAGCGCGTTAAACCCAGTGACGCCGAAGTCAGCGCCAACCCGCGCGCGCGCAGCGCCATCATGCGTGTGGCGCAAAGGACTGCGGCATGAGGGCGAAGGCCATGCTGTTCCCTGCTGCAGGTGGTTGCACCGTTGGCTTGTTCCTGGGTGAAACGCGGCCCCCTGCTCCTGCAGGGTGTCGGGCGGGTCTGTGCCATGCGCAGTGGGCAACTGTGGGAGGGGCATGCCCATGACCCGGCTCAACGTGGTGCTGCTGTTGGCGGTGATTGCCAGTGCGCTGTACCTGGTCAAGGTGCAGTACGAGTCGCGCCGACTGTACATGGAGATTGATCGCGCCAAACTGGAGGCGCGCAAGATCGAGACGGAGCGCGAGCAGCTGCAGATCGACAAACGCGCCCAGGCCACGCCGTTGCGTGTGGACAAGCTCGCGCGGGAGCAGTTGCATATGCGGGTGACCACCCCCGCCATCACGCACTACGTGACCTATACCGCACCTGTGGAGGAGGCGGGTGCCGAAGCGCTGCGTCGTCCTCCTGCCAAGGGGCGTCTGCCATGAGCCGCAGCATCCTCTACACCTCCAGTCCGCTATTGGCCAGCCGCACGCCCGTGTGGCGCAGCAAGTTCATTGTGGCGGCGTTGGCCCTGGGGTTTGGGGGACTGGCCGCGCGAGCCGCCTATGTGCAGGTGGTCGGCAATGACTTCTTCCAGCGCCAGGGGGCGGTGCGTTTTGCGCGCACCTTGGAGTTGCCTGCCAACCGGGGGCGCATCCTGGATCGCAATGGGCTGTTGTTGGCCTCCAATGTGGTGGCACCCAGCATCTGGGCCATCCCTGAGGATGTGGAGCGCGAGGATGCCGAGGTCAAGACCAAACTGCGCCGCTTGGCACAGTTGCTGGATGTGCCGTTGTCCGAGCTGAACAAAAAACTCGAAGACGAGGACAAGACGTTTGTCTGGCTCAAGCGGCAGGTGGATGAATCGGTGGCGCAGCAGATCAGCGCATTGAACCTCAAGGGCATCTACCAACGCAAGGAGTACAAACGCAAGTACCCCGAGGGGGAAGCTGCGGCCCATGTGGTGGGTTTTGCCAATGTGGAAAACCATGGCCAGGAGGGCGTGGAGCTGGCCTTTGACAAGCAACTCGCAGGCCGTCCCGGGTCGCGCCGAGTCATCAAGGACCGCCTGGGGCGTGTGGAGGAGGATGAGGGCGAGCAGGAGCCCCCAGTCGACGGCAAGGACATTCAGTTGTCCGTGGACAGCAAGGTGCAGTTCTTTGCCTACCAGAAGCTCAAGTCGGCGGTGCTGGAGAACAAGGCCAAGGCCGGCAGTGTGGTGGTGCTCGATGCCATCACGGGGGAGGTGCTGGCGCTGGCCAATTACCCCAGTTATGTGCCGGATCGGCGGCAGAACCTGACCGGTGCGCAACTGCGCAACATCGCCTTGACCGACGTGTTCGAGCCTGGCTCGACCATGAAACCTTTCACCGTGGGGTTGGCGCTGGAGACCGGTCGGGTCAAACCCAGCACCCCGATCCAGACCGCGCCGGGCAAGATCCAGATCACGGGCTCGACCATCTCCGACGCCCATCCGCATGGTGTGCTGACGGTGGAGGAGGTGATCCAAAAATCGAGCAATGTGGGCACCGTCAAGCTCGCGATGCAGATGCAGCCGCGAGAGATGTGGGAGATTTTTTCCGCCGCAGGGTTTGGTCAAAAGCCGCAGCTGAGTTTTCCGGGGGTGGCCTCGGGTCGCCTGCGTCCCTACAAATCGTGGCGTCCCGTGGAGCAGGCGACCATGTCTTACGGTTATGGCTTGTCGGCTTCTTTGTTCCAGATGGCGCGTTCCTACACCGTGTTCGCCCATGAGGGGCAGATCATCCCGGCCACGATCCTCAAGAGTGACGAGCCCGTCGTCGGGGTGCAGGTGTTGTCTGCGCAGACGGCTGCGCA
>NZ_CAKZHQ010000049.1 GCF_936925435.1 uncultured Ramlibacter sp.
CCGATTGTGTTGAAGAACTCGATCGGCGGCAATTTCTCCTTGGCTCGCTTCAACCCCGCGGCGCTGTTTTCTGAAGCTGCGGCAACTTGCGGTCCCGCCGCTCACTTCATACAGGTATCAGCTTCCCGATTTCTGCCTTTGGGGTGAGCCACTTGGCCATTCTTCGTAGGTTTTGGGCCGCTGCAGCCAGCAGGAACTCGTCGTGCGCCCCGCTGAGCCCTCTCAACCGCAGCCGATCGAGCTTCAGGATGCGTTTGAGGTGCGCAAACAGCATCTCCACCTTCTTGCGCTCCTTGCGTGACTGCTCGTAGGCCGGCGTCGTGCATACAGTACGTGCCACATCGCGGGCCTCCTCGTAGATGCTGCGGGCGATCTTGCGATTGGGCGTGTTCGGACAGCAGCGCTGCTTCAGGCTGCAGCCTCCGCAGTCGTGGTTGCTGGCCCTGAAGATCACGGTGGCTTCCGATGTCGGTCGGCCGCTCGTGGTGAGCCGCTTGCCGCCAGGGCATTCGTAGACGGCGGCCTGCTCGTCGAAGCGGAAGTCTGACCGGCTGAAGGTGCCGTCGTCGCGCTGCGACTTCTCCCACACAGGAATGTGCGGCTCAATCTTCTTCTCGTTGACGATCCAATGGAGCATCGGCGCTGCACCATATGCCGTGTCACCCACCAGTCGCTTTGGCTTCAGGGCAAAGCGCTCTTCTACCCTCTGCACCATGGTCCTGGTTGACTCGACCTCGTCTGTCTTGTTCGCGGGTGTGGCCTCGACGTCCACGACGATTCCCGCTTGCAGGTCGATCAGGTAGTTGGTGGAGTAGGCAAAGAAGGCCGGGCCGCCAGGCGCCGCGGTCCAGCGTGCAGCCGGATCGGTCGGCGAGATGGTTCTGGGCGGGTTGCCTCCACCTGGTGGACCGGCAGCTTGCTCATCGTCCTCAGCCGGATTGGCCACATCCAGGCTGGCCAGGTACTCACGCACCGCCCGGCTGGGTGCCTCACCTTCCGACCACTTCATGTCTTGCCCGGCAGGCACGCCGCGCGCACGGCTGGCATCGGCCTTGATCACGCTGGCGTCGATGGCGAAGCCTTCGCCGGCCACGAGGCCCTCTCGCATGCAGCGACGCAGCACCGCCTCGAACACATGGCGGAATGCATCGCTCTGGCGGAACCGGCCGTGGCGGTTCTTTGAGAAGGTCGAGTGATCAGGTATCTGTGCATTCAGATCCAACCTGCAGAACCACCGGTAGGCGAGGTTGAGGTGGACTTCCTCACAAAGTCGGCGCTCCGAACGGATGCCAAAGCTGTAGCCGATCACCAGCATACGGATCATCAACTCCGGATCGATGGAGGGCCGGCCAGTGTGGCTGTAGAACCCCGCCAGGTGCTGGCGCAACTCGCCCAGATCCAGGAAGCGGTCGATGCCGCGCAGCAGGTGGTCTCTGGGGACGTGGTCGTCAAGGCTGAAGGAGTAGAACAGCTGCTCTTGCCCGCCGCCTTGGTTGCCCATCATGGTCAGCACTCCCCGTCTGGTTCACCTCAATCTAGAAGGCGCGGGGGAGTTTTTCAACACAATCGGCCGATAGCTGCCGCCCTGAGCGGTGGTTCGAGAGGCTGAGAGGTGCAGGTGCGAGGTCAGCGATCGACTCATAGCGGCATCGTCCAAAACTCCGAGCCAAGACAGCAGGCTTGGGGTTGCGAATGTTTTAAATCACCGCCGTCCACTTTGTCGGCGCTGTCGACCCTCGGCCAGCGCTTTCGTTGTTTGCTTTTCAAGGGATGCCGCGCCGTAATGGGTGCTACCGTTGATTTTGCGGAGCAGTGAGTCCATCTTGCTGTTGCGCCGCCGCACCGGCTCCAGCGAGACAGGCGCCTCGTGGGCTTCGACCCCGGCAGGGTTACAAGTGTCTGGCTTTTGCTTCATCGGACTCTCCTATCAAGACCTTTCCAGACCTAGCCGTTCATGAACTCCAGACAAACATCCGCGTCGGGAGAATTCTCTGCGATACCCTCAGCGCACTGTCCCGTCAGTCTTCAGTTCAGAAAGCACGCGTCTGAATCAATTTGTTGGATTGGTCGACCGCTGGCCCCCAGCCAAGCGCCTCAAGTTGCTCTGCGATCCAGGCGTGCAGTTCATCGGGGCTAGCGACGACAGGTGCGGCGACGACGGGCACCACCTCCCGTTCACGCGGATCCATCGTCGACGCGATGACCAAGTTGCTTCGGCTGTCATCGAGTTGCGCTTTCCCATAGACGCCTTGTCCCCTAAAGCCTTTGAACCAGCAGATCCACCGACCAGGCCCTGCGCCGTCCAGCCAAAACGTATCAATTCGAAAAGTCATCGGCCTCTCCGCGCTTGGCTGGCACGACTTCGTGGCGATGCAGGCCTGTGACCTTCGTCGTACAGCTGAATCGGGTCCAGAAAATCACCTCCATACGATTCGCCTTTGAGGTTGATGAACCACTGCCGCCTGGGCTTATCGCCATTCAACGCGAGATCTAAGGCCACGGAAAGCGCTTCGCGGGCCGCACCGTCCGGCTTTCCTTCCGCATCCACTGGCCAGGTTTCCTTCGGCCATAGCAGCGTGAGCTCGTGCCGGTCGACCGAGCGGAGCGCGCTGGAGTCCAACCGTTTCCAAAGAAGGTGAACACCGCGGCCGTGCGCGAAGTCGATTGCCTTGGCCAGGGCTGCGCGCAGATCGCGAAGGTTGTCCGTAACGCCTGTGGGCAGAGTCTCCAACCAGAGTGCGGTGCCTTCTATGGATTTGGCTGCGTGCCGATAGTCTGCTGGCTTGTTAGGGGATTCTTGTCCTTTGAGGGCGCGCAGATACGCGCGTGGGGGCGGCGTGACCCTTGAGCCCCATGCGTGCTCGAACGTCCGGTCGAGTTGAGACAGTACCTTTGCATGTATGCCGGCCAGGAGCTCCCTTTGTTCTGTCAGGCGAGCTTCGAAGGACTCGTGCACGCAGGCATGGGGAATGGACTTACCCCGGCCTGCGTAGGGGAGCAGCGCGCTGACTTCCTGGGCCAGCGCGCGCAGCCGCGCCAGGGGAATCTTGCAGGCGGACTGTATCGGCCGGGCGAGCCCGTCCTCCAGGTCGATGACCAGGGCGGGATCGAATCCGGTCGCGTCGCCTTGAAAAGGGTTTTGCGCGTATGCCTCCTCTTGACGCTTGATGGCTTCTTCGCTGTAGGGATAGCCGAAGATTGCGGACATCTCCCTTTCTTTGGCGGACGCTGGCTTGACGTTGCGACCTCGCGGGTTGCAAAGGATGCGCACGTGCCTTTCCAAGTAGTCCATCCCGGTGTGGACGTGGCCGTGTACCCACACGTCGACTCCCTGGACATCGAGCTTTTCGAGCAGGCCGTGGGTGGCGTAGGCCGCTATCAACGCAGGCGTCGGTTCTGAGTGGCGCCACTGTGTGCGGCCGATGGTGGTGGAATGAAGCAACCCACTGTGCACCAGGCTCTGGTAGCTCGGAGCGTGGTGGCTGACGACAACTGTCGGGCCATCAAATCTTTTGCGTAGTTGCTTGTCCAGCCAGCGCCTGGATTCGACATGCTCGAGGTAGGTGACCCCGGGATGCAGAAGGGTCGCACCGTCCGCGTTTGTCTCGAGCTCAGACAGCTGGTGGCGCCGGCGCAGACGCTCCAGGCGCTTGCGATTGGTGCCCTTGGCAAGCCAGTCGTCGCATGTGACCCTTTGGTAGTCGTACATGTGACGTTGCACCGCACTAACGAAGTCAGGCTGGAGCTGATGCAGGTCCGTCCAGAGGGTACAGCCCAAAAAGCGGACTCCTTCTACGACAACGTAGTTGCGTTCCAGAACGCGCACCTTGGTTCCCTTGGCCAGGCGCCGCGCTTGTGCCACTGCGGCGAGAAAGTCGCGGTGGTACCGCTCGTGGTTTCCGAGGACATAAATGACCGGCTTGCCGCAGCTGGCCAGCCAGGGGATGGCTGTCTCCACGGGGCCTATGTCGCCCGCAGCAATAAGAATGTCGAATTCCAGATCGGGCGGCAGCTCGTAGGCGCCAGTTTCCAGGTGAAGGTCGGACAAGACATGCATCTTGGGGAAGGGGCGTGCGCTCACCAGAGGCCACAAAGCTTCATTTGGCTGTGGCTGAAGCCCGCTCACTTGCGCTTCCACACGGTCTTCTCGCACTGCTCGCACGAAACGTGATGCCAGCCTGCCTCGCGCAGCGTCCCTGGCGCGCCACAACTGGCACAGGTGATCAGCGTCTCCTGCTCAGCCTTGGCGATCAGCACGTCAATAGCCGCGATCGGATACCCGGCTGGATGCTCCGCCGGAATCACCAGGTGCTGGTGCGCTCCCCGGTCATGGATGTCGACATGCGCGTCGGCCTGGCCGGCGACCGAGTAGTAAAAGCGCAAGCTGCCGTACTTCTCCTTCACCTGCTCAACCTGAAACTGCGCCGCTTGGGCGTCAGTGAGCAGCGCGTCAAGCGCCTTGCAAAGGTCTTCCACTACGCGGGTCCAGCCCGGAGGGAACCACATTCCCACAGGCCCTATCGTCTGGAGCAAGCGCGGATACGCATCTCTCAGCTGTTTGACATGCTCGGACGGTGGCTCCTCTATCGTCATGCGGTTCTCCTTGCTGGTAGTTGATTCCGGCATACCGAGAGCCAAGACGGGTGCCACTCGCTCGGCGACCGGCAGGGACGGTGACGGCGGCACTCCTGGCACAGTCCTGCTATCCCACACGCGAGGGTCTTCCCCGATGAACCGCCACCACCGCCGAACCGGCGCTGTCGGCGGCCAGTCGGCAAGCCCCATTTGCTGAACGAAGTAGCACCGGGGGTGGTGCGGAATATCGGCAAGCGCCACCACCACACCGCCCGGTGTATTTGTCAGGGGTATCTCTGTGAGCGGTGCTGGAATCGCGGGAATGCCGGGGTGCCAGTCAAACACCCATCGTGCCGCAGACACAAGCGCGTCACCCACGGTGACGTCAACGGGCAGAGGTGGGACTGCGACCTGGACGCTTCTAAAGTCGGAGGACAGCTCTGCCTGCAATCGCCCGTGCTGCTCTGCGATTGAAAGGCGCTCGACCACTCTCCAGACGCCTACAGACGGGCCGATACAGAGCTCCATCACCACTGGCAAAGATTGCAGGCGCCTTACGAGGATGTCGGAATCGGTGCGCTCGATCAACCTGGAGGCCAGGGCAAGGCCTGGTTCGGACCAGCGGGAATAGCGCGCCAGGCGGGCAACGGCTTGGCCGATAGGGCCGCCGCTGGTCATGTCCAGCAGTTTGTAACTGGCGATGGCGCCCATCTTGTCCACGACCAACGCACCGATGAAGGCCGGCGCGGCGTTTACCAAGCCGTGCGCGTCGGTCCCGGCGTAAATCTGCACAAAAACTCCCATCGAATTCCTCTCCAGGAAAGACTGCGCTAACGATGCAGCCTGTCCTCATATCGCACCACCGGGGAGTCCCGCTCCCTCTCGCATGGCATGGAAGTCCCTGTCGCATTCGATGTAGATCGACTCCTGCGCGCTTCTGCTGCCCTGGCTCCTGTACAGGCAGCAGAGGTCATCTCTGCTCATTAGGAGCAATGTTGGAACGCAATTCCTTGAACGCCTCGGCGCAAAGCGCGGACGCCACGCTGCGGTCGGCCCACTTGCGCGACGCCATCGTGCAGAGGGCTTTGAGCCAAGACCACTCAGCGGGCGATGTGGCGCAGTCCTGGGAATGTCCCTTGGGCATTGGTACCGAGTCAAGAAAGAGCCGGTCCGGCAGGGCCGGCTGACGCTGGAACGTCTGACGGCGGTGGCCAGGTACATGGTTCAAATCCATCGGGCTGGTGAAGCTGCCCGCAGTCCTGTCAGCTTCACCATCCCGGTGAGCGGCCTGGCTGCACAACTGGCACCACGATGCGACGCCTGGGTTTTGCCGACAATCGCTGATCGCCCTCTGTTTCTCGCATGAGATGCGAGTCGCCGGCGCATCGTGAGTCCGGAGGCGTGGGCGCCTTCTTCGCCAGGCGGTGAGCGTGCTTCCACTGCAGTTCCTACACATAGGGCAGAGGATTTCTCTGCGCTTCGAGGAAATTGAATTGAAAGGTCATTCACTCATGGGCTCGGCTCCACGGGCTGAGGCCCCTCGCATGGCGGCGCATCTGCGTGACGCCATCGTGGAGCGCGCAGTCACCCGAGGGCACTCGGCTGCAGATGTTGCCCGCACTTTGGGGATGTCACCAGGGCACTGGTATCGGGTCAAGAAGGAACCGCACCGCCTGGCCCGCCTAACTCTGGAACGGCTAGTCGCGGTCTCGGCATACGTGGACTGGACCCGAGTTCAGGCCATGGTTGCTGTTGGTTGGGTGCAACAAAGCGAGATAGACCAGATCGTCTCGCCGGCGGCGGCCTTGAAGGACGCGTTCCGCCGCCTGGAAAGAGGCGCCGTTGCCAACGGCCTGGTCACTCCGCTGGCAATGGCGGCAGAAGACCATCGGATGTTGATGGCACGCCTGTTCGTGGCGGCCGAGGGTGCGCAAATCAGGGCAGCCAATCTACTGGTTGCTACAGCGGCCAAAGACTAGCCAATTGGCTAGATAGCCATTTGGCTAGGGGGCGGGCGCATGCTCGCCCCCTTCTTATTTGGGAGGCGCTCACCACTTCCCAGTCAGTCCTGCGCTCACAAATCGCGGCCACTTCGACCGCCGTTTCGCACCGCATGTGTGCGCTGACTTGCACGGAGTGAAAGAGACAGAGTGTCTTTCATCTTCTCCTCGCCCCTTGTCACACGCAACCTACCCTGGGCGATTACTTCCCTGCCGAATAGCCTTCTGGGAGGACTGTCACTGCGACGGATTCGGGGCCAGGAGCACCGTCCCCACGGCATTTGCATGCCGTCGAGCCTTTCACTTGCTATGCAAAGAAACGCCTGAATATGAATCACACGATGTCAAGCATCGCAAGGACCTATGCCAAGAACCGACCTCACCCGCCGACCCGTTTGGATTGCTGATGTTCAACATCCTCCGACGACCGCATCGCAACGTTCATCAGCGGTCGCGCTGGAGGGATCCGCATCATGAGAAGCGCCACCACGCGACTGGCCTATGGCTCCCGTGGCCGCCTGCGCGGCACGGACAGCGGCGTGCGCCGCGTCGCCCCCACCTTTGGGAAAGCTCGATTCACGACGTTCAGCAACAAGGCTGCTGGGGTGCTCGCCGTCGAATCTGGGGCCGAGCAGCTTGTGGTTGACGTGCTCTCCATTGACCCGACCATCCGGCGCTTCGCCGCACAGCCCTTTGCTGTCGACCTCATCGAACGGCGCATTCTCCGCACGCCGGAGGCCATCAAGGAAGCTCGCACAAGACACAGGGACCGCCCCGGTCCCAGGTTTTACACCCCTGATTTCGCAGCGGAATGCTTCGACCTGCCAGAGGTGATCCTCGAGGTAAAGTCGGAAGGGTTCGAAGGCGATGAAGGGTACGGTGAGAAGCTCTCGCTCGCCCAATCGGTCCTGGAAGCCAGCGGCTACCGTTTCTGGAGGCTGGTGGTTCCAGCAGATCCCTGGAGCCCCGCGCGGATCAATGTGGGGGCGCTTGCGCATGCGGCGCTGAGAACCGATTTGTGGCCGACACCCGAGCAAATAGCCGCCCTGGAGGTTGCGTGCGGAACGCAGGGCAATACCTTAGGGGCGGTCTGCGAGGCAGTGAAGATGTCGACGAACCTGGCACCGGCTTGGCTGGTCAGCGGCGTTCTTGAGGCAAACCTGCTACGCGACCTCATCAACGTCGATCTTCCCGTCCGCATTGCGCAAGAGGACTTGAGCCATCTCGCCCTGCTCGAGGAGCTCTGCGCATGACATCTCTACGCGCGGGCGATTAACTGAAGTCACGCGGTGCTGATAGCGCTCGATGGCGCATCGTCGACCCTATCGTGCGGGACGGTGTGGTCAAGGTCTTCGACCGTCAGACCAGGGCTGAGACCTTCGAACTGGTTGACGAGATCAACACGAACATCGCGCGCCAGGACCTCATTCTTGTGAGGGAGGACATGCCACGTATCAGTGTTGTGATGCAGGCAGACCCCAAGTTGGATCAGAGAATCCAGATGGCGAGGGGTTGGCTCACGATGGTGGAGGGAATCCAGCGCAAGTACAAATGCAGCTTCAATGCAGCCTACAAAACCGCTGCCGGCGATGACGGCGGCTCACCCGCGAACGACCTACCCTCGCGGGCGGCCCTGTACCGGATTCGCAGCAACGTCAGCAAAGATCTTCCAGTCTACCGAGGTGACAAGAACAAGGGCAATCGCATGCCCAGGTATTCAGAGCAGGTCATCACCCTGATTGAACATGCCGCTGAAACGCTGTACCTGATACCAGGCTCCGTTTGGGACATGGATGACCTCACCCGTTATATCAATCAGCAGTCCCACGACCTCGGATACCTGCCGCTGGACAAGAACGTCAGTCAGGAGTTCGTCCGGCAGTTCGTGCTGATGAACGTCAGTGTGGACCCGCAGGGCGATCGCATGGATCCAAAGATGCGCGCCGCCGCAAAGTCGATTGGTGCGATGCGCATCTCCGCGGCGCTGCCTTTCGATCGCATCGAGCAGGACGGGCTGCATGTCCCCATCATCGTAGCGGTAGGTGGGCACCCGGCGCGCAACGTCTACCTCGTTCACGCCATCGACTGCTCCACGGGCATGCCAACCGGATGGCATCTGCGGATTGGCAGTCCCAGTGAGTCTGACGGCCTCAAGTGCATTGAATCCACGCTCTACTCGAAGCGTCAAGCTTTCATGCGGCTAGGACTGGTCGATGAAATTGATATCGATGTTTATGGCGCTCCGAAGTTGATCGTCTTCGACAACGGCCCTGAGACAAAAGGGCAGCGCATGCTGCGCCTGGCCAGGCTCGGCATCAACATGAAACACTGCAAGTCGCGCCATCCCCACCACAAGCCGTTTATCGAGCGGTTGAATCGCGCGCTCAAGAAGGCTCTGCAGCGCTTGCCGGGAAGCACCCGCCACGACGGCAAAGATGGTGCGCGGGACCCTGTCGAACTGGGTGACTCCTTGATGACTATCGAGGAGCTTGAGCGCTGGATCGTGAGGTGGTACTACCAAGTCTGGGCCAAGAAGGAGCTGGAACGGCATAAATGGAGCGACTTTCACGAGGTCGAGAAGCTGGGATGTACACCGCACCTTCGACTGACGAACGTCATCAAGCGCGGCTATCCGATGCGGCTTTCGCCTGCGCTTTCCAAGTGGCAGGAGTGCCTCTTCGAGCATGAAGATCGCATGTTGAATCGCAAGACTGGGGTCAGCGTGGACGGCTTCCAGTACAAGGGCGCCAACTTGACGTACCTGATCAACAAGTATGGCGAAGTGAAGGTGAAGGTGCTGGTCGACCCTGAAGACTATCGGCAGGTCTACGTTTTTGACGGTGAGGACATGCCGCTGGTTCCGCTTCAGGAGCCCCATGTCACGCCCGAAACACCCGCGTATTCCTTTGCCTATATGAAGTCCCATCCACTGCAACCAACACAGCCCGACCCGGCTACTGAGCGATTTAACAGAGACATGAATCAACAAGCATTACAGGCCGGCGGCGCGCGCAAGGCCAGGAATCCTTCTAGCGCCGAGCAGAGTAGGTTGGCCGCCCGGGCAGCGGCGGACGCCGCGGCGGTAGATCGTGCTGCCAGCCGCCCGCTTTCCTCGGCACCCCGGCACAACCCCCCGAAAGCGGGGGCGGAGGCCGAGACCGCGTATACCTTCGCGCAAGACGTGCCTGAGCTGCCGACGCTTAGCCGCTCCTCGGGGGAGGTCCGCTGATGAACCCCGCTCGCAACCTCCTCAGCGCGATCGAGGACCTTGAAATCTCTCACCCGGCGTACCAAGAGCTGCTCGCGTTGCTACGCCAACGCGTCGAACTGGCCAAGGAAAACCATACTGCCCGGATCGAGTGGATTGTCGGCCCGTCGCGTGTCGGCAAATCAATGCTGATCAACGCGCTGAAACGCGAGAACGCACCGACGCGGGTGGACGGCAAACTTCGTGTTCCTCTTGTTGTCGCCGAAGTCCCTGAGAGCGTGTCTCCCAAGCACCTGCCGGGCTGCGTCCTTCGCGGCCTGGGCATGCCGGTTCCTCGCGGAAGCCTCGGCGACGCGCGAAGCCGCATGCTGGATCAGCTCGAACGCGCAGAGACCAAGGTGATTCTCTTCGAAGAGGCGAGCCACATCGTGGACGTCGGCACCAAGGTGCAGAGCAGATCAGCGGGGGACTTCTTCAAGACACTGGCTGACAAGAACATCTCGCTAATCCTGTTTGGCGTGCCGCGACTTCGCCTTCTGAGGCAGAACGAACAGCTGCGGCTGAGGTCTTCCACGCCTCGAGAATTCAACCCGTACGACTGCAGCGTCGAAGCTGAGCGAACCGCCTTCTTAGCTTGTGTAAACGCCTACGCGAAGGCATTCGAGAAGGCCGGCTGGAAAATTGACTTGGCCCAGGATGTACTTTTCAACAATTGCTACCTTCACACGGGAGGGTTGGTAGGGGTACTCAGTGCCTTCATGCGAGAGCTCGCCGAACAACGCCTGGGCGATCAGCCGCGGACGCTTTCCTTCCAGGATTGCTTGGCTGCCGCGAGGCGCGTGGAGCCCGCCGGCGACCCCCGATGGCAGGCCTTCCAGACAGACGGCATTAAGAAACCACATCTGCATCGGGCCTATGCCCAGGTGCTCGAGGACAACCTGATGCCGGCTCCCAAGGGGACCGCCATCGCGCAGGAGACCGCATGACTTTGATCGTTACTTTTGCGCCCCATGAGGACGAATCAGGACGCGGATTCTACAGGCGCCTCGCCGCAGAGAATGGCCTGGCCGGCTGGCGCGAGCTGTCGGGAATGGCGGATGTACCCCGCACCGCGGGCGCTTTGCTTATTTGCCCTGGGCACGTTGCTGCGGAGCTAGACCTGCAGCCTGAGTGGGCGCAACAAGCTACGCAGCAAGAGCAGCGCGCGCGCACCTGGCGTGCGCTGCGCCGCACGACGTCCGAGGCCGTATGCCCTGCATGCCTCGAAGAGGCCCCGTACCTGCGCGCCTTCTGGGAGCATTCATTTGCTACCGCCTGTCCCAAGCATCGGGCTCGCCTAGTCGACCGTTGCCCCGATTGTGGTGATCTGCTGTCCCCGAATCGCCCTTGCATTGAGCTCTGCGCATGCGGGAACGATCTGCGAACCGTGGAGACGTCCGTATCCAGTTCGTCTCAGCATTGGCTTTCAGCCCTGATTGCCAGCAACGGGGAGCCGCGGGATGGGGCGGTGCCCAGCTTCGAATCTGTGGACGTCTACTGGCTTTGCGACTTCGTCCGAAACATCTGCAGGAGCATGGACCTGGTGGCACCGCCGCCACCCAAGGGCGCGACACGTATCGGAACGATCCAGGAGGCCGTGGAATTCCTGGGGCCTCTTGAAGGGCTGCTTGCTGAATGGCCCATGGGATTCAAAAAACATGTTTCTGCCCGAATTGCTTCAGGAAAGTCCGGAGCTCGAACACTGAGCACGCGTCTTGGCGGGTGGTACACGCGGCTGAAGAAGAGCTGCGAAGATACGCCCCTCCAGCCCTTTCTGGTAGCGGTACTTGAGGTCGCTTCCGAAGAGTTCGACGGTGAACTCCCCCTTGGAGGGGCCGCTTATCTGAGGCCTGACTACACCGACGCAATGCTGGTGAACGAGGCCGCGGCAGCGCTGGGGGTCGGTTGGGGCCAACTGCACCAGGCGGTCACCAGCGGGCAGTGCGCCACAACGGGCCGGCCATTTGGAAAGCAGCGCCTCCTCTACTACGTCCCGACGTCTGAGGTGAAGCGGATTACCAGCAGCCGGGCAGAATGGATCAGCGAGGAGGAGGCGTGTGAGAGCGCGCAAGTCGCCCCGGCGGTAATGCGCCTGATGATGCAAGCCGAGGTTGTCGAATCAGACGCCAAATGGAGCCGCGACATTCTGAAGGGCGGGGTCATACGCAAAGCATCGCTTGAGGCGCTTTGCCAACGTCTCTGCGGGACCGCGAATGCGCGGCGACGCACGGACGCAGCCTACGTTTCGTGGTCGGATTTGTCCAGTCGACGAATGGGCGACAAACACGCCATTCAGTGCGCGATGAAGGCGGCTGCGAACGGCGAACTACAGCCAGCTTTTCGCGGTCGGCGCCTGGGCGATACGTCTTTCTCTAAAGCAGATCTCTCCAAGTACTTCGGCACGCCTGTCTTAGAGGCAGGCATGTCGGTTCAAGATCTTTCCGAACGGACGGGATGGAAGTGGGAATCGATCAGTCATTGGATTGAGACTGGTCTTCTCGGCGCCGAGCAAATTACCTTGCGCGGGCAACCGTGCCGGGTCATCACTGCTGAACAGGTGCTGGCGTTCCGACAGATGTATCTGCCGCTGGCCGATCTGGCGAAGTCGATGGGCACGAAGTCTTCTTACCTGGCCGACCAGTTGTCTACCATTGAAATTTTGGGGGCAAAGGTGCTTCCGAACGGAACACGGCGCGGGGCCCTGCTGCGCGTTGCAGACCTGGGCAGACTCGCCCTGCAGGCCGCGCAGTCGATGCCCGCCTAACTGTTCTGATCGCGTCGGCCAGCGGGCATGGCTGACGCACTTCTTAGCTGCCGGCGCTTGACCAGCAGCACTCACATCTAGCTGCAGGCGCGTAGCTTTCTGGGCGGCCGGTGTGGCGACCGGCGTCTTCGAAAGGCCCGGTCAGCGACCCCTCGCCGACCCGGGGCAGATCCGCTCTCTCTTGGCGCATTCCTTTAGTCTGGCTTCGCTCTCAGCAGCATCGCGACTGCCCCTTGATGCAGTCGAAATCCAGCTTATAGTCACCCCTTAGCTTGCTGCGGCCGGCCGTGCACACCAGGTCCGCCAGACCATGGGCGACGGTGAATTTTTCGCCACCGCTGGCCCGGAAAGCTTACTCAGAGGAGAGGGAAATTCTCATGTTTTGCTGTCAGGTCGTCTCGGCTTTTGCTTCGGCCTTGCTGGTAAGTCCTTGATCTATAAGATCTAGGATTCTCAGCTTACGACCGGACCTACAACCAGCAGGCTGATGACGCGGCATTGCTGATGCGTGATCCGCGTGGCCTTGCCGCGTATCAACTGCTTCTAGCCGTTCGCAGAGGGCTGATCAGACCAGTTCCAGAATCCTCTGGACGTCAGCAACGCCGAGCGATGGGAGACTCCCAACGTTTATGCTATACCTGATCCCTGAAACGCCGAGCGGCGGCACATAGTCATCAGGCAATCGAGGGAAGAGGCCAGTGACCTCGAATACCTGAATATCGCGGAATGTGAATCGCAGTAGCGAACCCGTCTGTCGCAGGCCCTCATGCCAGCCGAGCTGTGCCAATCGTGCTTCAAACTCGTCGACAGCACGCCCGTCATTCCCCAACTTATCCCGTATCTGGTCCACTTGATCCGCCAGCGTTTGGTCGCCTCCCAAACTGCGCTCCAGGAGGACGCTCACGAGTAGCAGTCGCTTGCCGGGAGGTGCTCGAAGCTGATCGAGACGCGAAATCTCATGCTTCGGCTCAGAGCGCGTTGTAGTTTTCACTTCGACATGGACACCATTGCCCACGAAGTCGTGACGCTCGCTGTCGGGACCACTCCAAAGTTGGCAGATCCGGGATCCAACTGTGGGGAACAGCACATTGGAGAGCACCCAGAGTTCGCCGAAAAGGCCAATTTGCTCGCTCGGCCCCAGATCGGGAACAAGCGGACGGAGCGCTGCGCGCATGTCATCGATGATCCGCTCAACGGATGGCGCCGCATCTCGCCCCTCGGTAGAGATCGCATAAAGTACCTTGTTGGCAATCAGCGTGAGCAATTCTTCGTGATGACTGCGCGCTGAAACATCGAGCCAAATTTGCTCACCCTCAACTACGCGGACCTGAATGCTCTGGAGATCAGGTGGCAGGCTTTGCGGGGCAACCTCCACGGCTAACAGGACGTGCAATCGGCTGTCTTCCGTAACACCGATCAGGCAATTTGCGAAATCGTCAGAGGCCAACTCGTAGATTGATTCATGGAGGGGCCGCTGTTCGCGCAGTCTGGTCCAGCGGATGGGCGAAATCTCACTCATGAAGTAGCCTGCGATTTGCAACAAGCCGGTTCCCACCATCGGTGGTGTGGGGCAAGGACAAGGCCACACCGAGCACAGCCTGCGTTGACGCGTGCAGAGGCGCAGGGTCCAGCGGGTAAAGCAGCAATAGAGCTTGAGCAGGAGGACGGTCTTCGCGCATGGCTTTTGCGCTGAACCCAGGTCCCGAACGGTAGTTCTCCGGTCCTCCGTGTAGGTCTACGCCCTCATGACGCGGGTCGATAAGAATACCAATTGACTCGGCGGCCTGCAGTGATCGATGAACAAGTCCAAATGGCCGTCCACCCAGAAGCACTTGCCGATCCCTTTGAGGGTTGGCAATGAACACTGTCCACGTCACAAGCTCACCCACCACCGCACGCTCCATGATCCAGTCAGCAATCGCCGAAGCCTGGAACGCGACACTACTTGGATGCCCCCTATAGCGGCGGAGAAACAATGCAATGTCTTCAGCCGGAACGTCGTGTGCAATCTCCCCACCATGAGCGCCTTGGGTCGGCGGATACTGGCGGAGCAAGGCAGATGCCAGGTCAAGATTCTGCTCAAGCGCCTCGCCATCTTGCAGCGGAAACAGGATGGTCTGTGGATTCTCACCAGACCATGAGCGAGCGTCGTCCGCAAGCATCTTGCTCTTGTTCTTGCTCGTCAGGAGAAGACTGGAATGAGCGCGCATCCGTATTGCCATTTCGTCGGGTCGCCGTCCAGCCCTGTTCAACGCCGTAATCGAGTCCCGTAACGACTCCTCTACGAGTGCCAATTCGACAAACCACTGACCGATGCCATCGGTGGTCCAGATGCGAATCAAATCGTCATAGCCCGTGCGAAATCCGTACCACCGGGCCATCTGGAGTAGAGCATCCGCGAGAGTGGTGGTGCGCAGGAAGTAGGCAACGGTGAGGCCCTCAAGAGTAAGCCCGCGTGACAGTCTGTTGCCACCGACTGCGATGAGCTGACGTCCAGGCCTTTCGTCATACTCAAGCTCACCGCCAGTCGTGCTGTTCAGGACTACGACTTCCAGGCGAGCAAGATTGTTCAAAGCCTCGTCGAGCACTACGTCCTCCGCGGCGGGCAGCTCAACTGCGCCCAGACCAGCGAGAGTGGACTTGAACATCCGTTGAAGCACGCCTGGCTCCACCTCCTCGTGATTGAACCACGTCCGGATCTGCTCCTCGATAGCGGCGCCGATACGCATCTGATCCCGTTGGAGCTGAGACACATGCACCAACATTGTGTGTGGCATGTTCACCTGTCCCCGCACCAGTCTTATGGCCCCAACAAGCGCAAAAGTCAGCAATGCATCGGCCAGGGATTGGGGTAGATCGAGCGGTCCTCGTGCGACAACAGCCTCGCTCTTCTTCCGTTGCTTTGATTTCAAAGCTTTCACGTCCGCGGCGTCTACGGGCCGCAGGACATCGCGTCCTCGTGCGCTTACTCCGAATAGCTCCTCTGTGCCGGTGTACCCATCGGGGCGCGGGAGCTGGACCACAAAATCCTTGGGGAACAGGTCTTCGCCAACCTGGTTGTCGCTCGCGTCAGGATCGATGAGGATGTTCGCGAACGGCGTCGCGGTATAGGCAATGTAGGTCGCTCGCGGCGCCTTGTTCAGAATGTCGCGAATCAGCGCGTTGGTCAACGACGGCGCCGTGTCATCCTCCGGTGCGGTCTCCTCATCGACACTCGGGTCGCGGCGATTCCCACGCGTATTGATCGAGGCTTGATCTGCCTCGTCGTCAATGAGAAGCATCGGCACATCGGCGAGTCGCCCCTCCAGCTTGCCGAGCCACTGATTGATTCGCTTCAGAATCGGCGTGATCTTTTTCGCGACAATCAGTACCGTGCCCGTAGAGGAAAATCCGTCTGCAACTGCCGGTTCTTGGAAGTCGGTGGTTTCATCCGTTAGCGTGATCCAGTCGACGCCGACATCCACCAACTCCCTGTTGAGACGTCGCTGGGTCTGATTACGCAGTGAATCGTGGATCCCGGATAAAACGATGACCAGGCGGTAGCCGACGTCGGCTGCTCGTGAGGCTACAGCCGTGAAATTCGCAGTCTTGCCGGACTGTACGTAACCGACAACCAGCCCACGGCACTGGAAGCTGGGACGCCCAACGGGTGTGGTCTTCGAAATAATACGTAGCGATTCCTCCGCAACCGAAGCGATCTGGTGAGGTTTCCACTTCGGCTGCGACTGCAGATACGCTTCATGTCGAGACCAATTTGTCCATGATGTTCCATCAGTCCAGAGCTCGAGCCTCGGCTTGAGCTTAAAGAACTGCGGTGACCTCCCGGCAATCAAGGTTTGTCCATCAACAGGTCGGGCACACCTGCGGTCTCCAACACACGGAGAAACTCGGAAAGTGCCGCCTTGGCGTCGACATCCTTTTCAATAACCTGTACGAGCGCGACTAGCGACGGCACCTGCGGCGTGACCTCGACATGCTCACCACCGAAGCCGTTTTTGCGTTCCCATGGCACAGATCCAGTGCTGACTAGTCGAAGCGCTGCCTTGTCTTTCCTTGGCACAGAGGATGGCGACGTCCCGCCGAAAGGTTGACCGTCAGAAGTTGAAGGTGTGGCCGTGCCTCCCCCGCCTGGTGTTGCAGGTCCGCCTGCCCCTGAGGTGCCGGATGCACCTCTCTTGCTGCCGGCTGTGGACGCCGTGTCCGCGGACTTCTTGTCGTATCGACTACGGGCTGTCGCGCGCGGGACCTTCAGGTAGTCCTTGAGGATATCGGCGACGGCGAACGGCAGGCGGATGAGTTGCTTGCTGATATCGACCTGGAGCTGTTCCTCTGCCAGTCGGTCAAAGTCCACCGCCACGCGCAGCAATTTTGTGTGCTCGTCCTTGGCAAACAGATCCTCCCAACCGCCCCATTTGATCAAGCGATCGAGACGGTAAAAGTAGAAGCCTTGAGCGTCGTTCGCTCGCCCATTCAGCGTGAGGCGCTCTCGCTCGACACGCTGCTCCAAAGGAGGCAGAGATTTTATGAATTCATCGAACTCGGCTTCGTTCGGCGTGATGTACGCACGAACAGAAAGCACTGGCACCTTGTCGGGCGCTTGCTCGGGAAGCTCGATGCGACGCTCATTGAGAACCTTGGTAAGCGGGTGTCCCATCGGATTGTTAGGCCGCAGCGGCTCGCCGTTGAGCCGGATGATCACCTTCGCGCGTCCAGGAACCTTGCCCTCGAGGTAACGATGAAAAACCAATTCCAGATGGGCCTTGATAGTCGCCAGCTCCTGCGCGTAGGGAGACTCTGCTTTGCCCTTCGCCGGTGCCATGGTCGGTCG
Source organism: uncultured Ramlibacter sp. (assembly GCF_936925435.1). Classification (GTDB taxonomy): domain Bacteria; phylum Pseudomonadota; class Gammaproteobacteria; order Burkholderiales; family Burkholderiaceae_C; genus Ramlibacter. The sequence continues at coordinate 17,415 of NZ_CAKZHQ010000049.1, forward strand.
CATCTGCGTGAGCAACACTGCAGTTCCGGAGTCGCCGATCTCGACGGCCGCGGCGTACTTCGGTGCGACAGGATCATTCAGTAGTTCCCACCTTCGGGTCGTCGCGAGGTGGTCCTTGTCCCATGTTTGGACATCTGTCTTGTGGCCTGCTGCCTTCGACACCACTGTCAACCGGTCAGCCTGCGACCATGCCGCACCCTTAAGTCCGTAGCCAAACTTTCCGAGATCCGCATCGCCATAGTCACGTTGGTGCCCGATTTTCATCGCATTGCGCAGACCCTCTGGCGTCATACCTTCGCCGTCGTCGCGGATGCACATCCATCTACCTCCGACGTTCGGATTCGGGAAGGTGATGTCTATCTCGCTGGCTTTGTGCGAGAGGCTGTTGTCCACCAGATCCGCGACCGCGCTTGGGAGGCTGTGTCCGGCACGCGCCAGGATTTTGAAGAGTCCGAGGGGGTCGGGCGCGACATCGTCATAGCCGTCACTCGCGTAGACCTTGGATTGGGGCGTCACGGACACTGCTTTGGCCTCCTTGAAGAGTTGCGGGAAGTGCTCTGCGAGTACAGCTTGACAGTGCGCACCTTCGTCATCGTATAGCGCAATCATCGCGGACTGACCGAGGCGCGCGCTCTCGCCATGGTTCAGGATGGCCGCGCGCGCCGCGTGATACACGGGCAATACGACCCATGAGGCTTTGGCCGGTGTTGTGCCCGCGTCTACGATCATCGCGAACATGGCGCCCGGCTCGACAAAACTGTAGTAGCTCGTTGTTGGGCAGTCGCCCTCGAGGCGCCAGTTTTTGTGCTGCCGCTTTAGTCTGGATGCCACTGTGATGACAGTGCTTTCGTCCTCAAGGCGGGCGCACGCGATGTCAATAATGTCAGCATCCTTCGCGGCGGGAAAGACTTGGTCGACTACATCCCAGTCGAAGTTGATCGCGCGCTGCTTCGCACCTTCCTTGCCCTGACGTCGGTACTCGTGAAACATGCCAAGCTCGGAATGGGTGAGTAGCCGGAGAATTGTGAACTTCACTTCGTCCCCTCAGTGGTCTTGATCTGGGGCCGCCGTAGGCCGAGGAGCTTTACGCGCATGTCAGGCGTTTCGGGTGCGCCCAGACACTCCCGCAGTGCACGCGCTATGGCATAAGCGAACAGTGGCGGCACGGCGTTACCGATTTGCTTGAACGCCGGGTTCATCGAGCCTTTGAACACGAAACCGTCTGGGAAAGATTGGAGCCGGGCAGCCTCACGGACGGTGATCGTGCGGGCTTGCGCAGAATCGAAGTGGATGTGGGAGTACGAGTCCTTGCCGAGGTGTGCCATCAGCGTGCGGACAGGCGTGTCAGCACGAAGTTTCCACCACTTGTTCGGGAACTTCGTTGGGTCGTACGGAAGGCGCCAAGACGTTACGAAGTGCGCCACATCGGGGTCGCGGCCGTCTGTAGGGAGCCCACGACGCTTACGGTTAGCAAGCCAAGTCGCGATCTTTTGCTCGACGTAGGCATGGACCTGCGGATACTCCCAACCCTGCTGAACCTCAGCAAAGATCTTGTAGTCACGCGGCAGGTAACGAAAGACATGCCCGGTCGTGGCCTTGGTGGCAAAACCCAACCAGTCCCGCATCAAACGCGAGTACGAAGTAGTCGGCCTGTCTGTGGTGTAGTCCACAGGCTCGGACGGGTCCTTTGCTCCACGCCGGATGCGGCCAGTACGAAGCATTTCCTCAGCGTAAAGAGGTGGAAGATCAGCGAGGGCCTCGGAGGCCGCTGTCGCTGGGGGCGCCTCAGACTCCGGATCCGGAATCCAGCGGTGATGCTCGGAGCCCTCAGCCTTCAACACGCGCCGGGCAGCATTCTTTGAGCTGATGTAGCCGGAGGGCAGGACCAGGTGGTGGGTGGGCGCCGGAAAGCGCGGCTTGATTCCCGTGGATCGATGAAAGCCGACCAGTATCATCCGCTCACGCATCTGCGGTACGCCGTACCAAGCGGCGTTCAGCAGCGTGTAGGCGACGTCGTAGCCCTCTTCGGCAAGGCTCTTCGAAACCAACTCTGCCACGTTATTGCCGCCGTGATTGAGGATGTCCGGGACGTTCTCCATTAACAGCGCCACCGGCTTCGTTGCCCGGATGAATGCGACGTAGCGCTCCCAGAGGCTCACGCGGCCGTCAACAAGGAAGGCTTGGTCTGCGGTCACTTCTTCCCGTAGACGCGCCTGCTCACGTAGCTTTGCTCGGCCCACGCGGGCAAAGGCTTGACACGGAGGGCCTCCCACCAGCACATCAATTTGATCGTCGGTACTGCCATCAAGCTCCAGGTCCGCGAACACCGTCTCGGCGGTCTCGGTAATCGCATCTCGCGCCACATGGTGGGCGGGTCGATTGCCGCCGATGGCGTGTGAACCGAAATTCGCCCCGTGGGAACGTGCAGCCCAGGGATCGCTTTCTATAGAGGCGACTGGCGTAAATCCAGCTGTCAGAAAGCCCAGTGAAATGCCGCCGCAGCCTGCGAACATATCCATATAGCGGATCGGTTCACCGCTCTGGATGCGACGCAATTTTGCGCGAATCAGTTCGCTATCTGCTTCAAGGACAAGCGGCGACTTCTGAGGGCGTGACGGGGCATCGGACCGCGGCGTGCGAAGCTTTTCAGCAGTTTTGTTGGAGCTCTGCGTGTGCAGAACGCTACGAGTGGACATCAAGTTTCTTTATAAGGCACTGGCTTCAAGGCCGCCAGCACTTGCTTCAAATGCTTGTACACGTTGCTGATGGCGAATCCAGTGAGTCAAGCCATCCACTACGGTATCAAACTCACCAGCCGCGACCTTGCCGCGCAGCGAACATTCCCAAATTATTGCCACTCTCCACCCCATAGAGACCAGGGTCATCTCTGCTCTGATGTCTCTGTCCTGATTACCTTCCAGTTTCTGTTTCCAGAATGGTCGGTTGTTAGCCGGCATCTTGGAAAGATGACAGCCATGCCAGTGCCAGAAACAGCCATGAACAAACACTGCCACTCGCCATTTCGGCAGCACGAGGTCCGGGCTGCCTGGCAGGCCGGTCTTCTTGCGTGCAAAACGGAAACCTCGGCGAAACAGGGCCCGCCGGACCATCAGCTCTGGTTTGGTATCGCGACCCCGGATGCCGGACATCATCCGGCTTCGAGTCAACGGGTCGACGATGTCAACCATGCTGCGCCTCGGGGCGCCGGGATGATGCCCCAACCAGCGCAAATCTCTGGGTAGCGGGCAAATTCATCGGCGTCTGTCGGTGTTTGACCGAGCCTACCAGGCCGCCAGGCGCCTGGCAAGCTCTGAGGGCATTCTTCGAGGGAAAACGAGGGCTGTATCCTCACCGTCATGCCCACCGCCATCATCGACTTCGAAACCACAGGCCTGTCCCCCGCCCAGGGTGACCGGGCCACCGAGATCGCCATCGTGCTGATGGAAGGCGATCGCGAGGTCGGCCGCTTCCAGTCGCTGATGAACGCCGGCGTGTACATCAACTCGTTCATCGAGAGCTACACCGGCATCAGCAACGACATGATCGCCAACGCCCCGCCAGCAGAAGAAGTGATGGCCGAGGCGGCGCGCTTCGTTGGCGACGCGCCGATGGTGGCGCACAACGCTTCGTTCGACCGGCGCTTCTGGGCGGCTGAATTGGCGCGCCTGGGGCCGGACGCGGGGGCGCCGGGGGCGGGCAATCCGTTTGCCTGCACGCTGCTGCTGTCGCGGCGGCTGTACCCGGAGGCGGGCAGCTTCAAGCTGGGGTCGCTGGCGGCCTTGCACGCCCTGTCGTTCTCCAGCCGGGCCCACAGGGCCATGGCCGACGCGGAGGTGGCGGCGCTGCTGTGGGCCAAGATCCGGCGCGACATGGCGCGGCGCTACGAGGTGGATGACGCGCCGCACGATCTGCTGGTGAAGGTGGGCGGCGTGCCCAAGGGGAAGATGCCGCAGACCATTCGCAGCTATCTGGATAGCCTGGCTGCGGCGTAGGGGCTGGTCGGGCGCGATGGATTGCGGCTCAAGGCCGCAATGACAAACTCACAAGCCTGGAACGGCGCAATGGCATGTTTTCAGAGACAAATCGGCCTCTAGCCCGCGGAAATACTGCCTTTTCCGCTCTCAAAACAATAGCAACACCTAAAGAAACCGTTCCAGCAGACTGCGCGAATGGCGGTCCAGCGCACGCCGGTCGGCGATGCGGAAGTTGATGCCCTCGGCGCTGGCGATCAGCAGGGCGCCGCCGTCCAGGCGGCGGATGTCTTCCTCGCCCTTGAGCACGAAGCTGGTGGTCCCGCGGTCGGTCGCCACGCTCCAGGTGCTGGGCGTGGAGAAGCTGGACACGGCTTCGATGCGCTGCACCGTGGGCACAAACTCACGGCCCGCCAGCTCCTGTTCGATCAGCGCGCGCGTCGCGGCGGGCAGCGCGTCCAGTTGCGGCACCCAGGCCAGCTCGCGCCCCTCGGTGCCGACCAGGGACACGCCTTCTTCCGGTGCGGCCAGCGGGAAGGCGCGCACCGGCACCACGCCCTGGTGCACCGTGCCGTCGGCCAGGGTGAGCACCAGGCGGGCGAAGGGATTGCGTTCGAGTTGAAAGCTCATGCTCATTGCCCCGCCGGATGGGCCGCGTGGCCTGGCGCCGGCAGCAGGGTGTCGTCACCACCACTGCCATCGTCGTCCACGCGGCGCTGCTGCGCCTCATACAGCCGCCAATACGCGCCTTGTTTGGCCATCAGTTCGTCATGCGGGCCCACTTCCACCACTTGGCCACGGTCCATCACCACCAGGCGGTCGGCCTTGCGCAGCGTGGACAGCCGGTGGGCGATGGCGATGGTGGTGCGCCCCTGCACCAGGTTGTCCAGCGCATTCTGGATTTCCTTCTCGGTCTCGGTGTCCACGCTGGAGGTGGCCTCGTCCAGGATCAGGATGCGCGGGTCGATCAGCAGGGCGCGCGCGATCGAGATGCGCTGGCGCTCGCCGCCCGACAGGCCCTGGCCGCGCTCGCCGACCATGGAGTCATAGCCCAGGGGCAGGCGCAGGATGAACTCGTGGGCGTGGGCGGCGCGCGCCGCGGCCACGATCTCGGCGCGGGTCGCATCGGGCCGGCCATAGGCGATGTTCTCGGCGATGGTGCCGAAAAACAAAAAGGGCTCCTGCAGCACCAGGCCGATGTGGCGCCGGTAGTCGGCCACGCCAAAGCGCCGGATGTCGGTGCCGTCGACCTGGATGGCGCCGTCGCTCACGTCATAGAAGCGGCAGATCAGGTTGACAAGGGTGCTCTTGCCCGATCCGCTGTGGCCCACCAGGCCGATCATCTCGCCCGGGCGGATGGACAGGTCAAGGCCCCGGATCACGCTGCGGTTGCCGTAGCGAAAGCCCAGGCCGCGCATGTCGATGGCGCCGGTCAGCGTGCTGATCTTCACCGGCTGCGCCGGCTCGGGCACGTTGGACACGTGGTCCAGGATGTCGAAGATGCGCTTGGCGCCGGCTGCCGCCTTTTGCGTGACCGAGACGATGCGGCTCATCGCGTCCAGCCGCGTGTAGAAGCGCCCGATGTAGGCGATGAAGGCCGTGAGCACGCCCACCGTGATCTCGCTGCGGCTGACCAGCCAGATGCCGAAGGCCCAGACCACCAGCAGGCCCACGTCGGTCAGCAGCGACACCGTGGGCGAGAACAGGCTCCAGGTCTTGTTGAGCCTGTCGTTGACGACCAGGTTGGTCTGGTTGGCATCGCGAAAACGCTGCCCCTCGCGCCGCTCCTGCGCGAAGGCCTTGACCACGCGGATGCCGGGGATGGTGTCGGCCAGCACGCTGGTCACGTCGCCCCAGACCCGGTCGATCCTCTCGAAGCCGGTGCGCAGGCGGTCGCGCACAGCATGGATCATCCAGGCGATGAAGGGCAGGGGCAGCAGCGTGACCAGGGCCAGCCAGGGGTTGATCGAGAACAGGATGGCCGCCGTCATGGCGAACATCAGCACGTCGGTGGCGAAGTCCAGGGCGTGCAGCGACAGGAAGACCGAGATGCGGTCGGTCTCGGAGCCGATGCGCGAGACCAGGTCGCCCGTGCGCTTGCCGCCGAAGTAGTCCAGCGACAGGTGCAGCAGGTGGTCAAAGGCCGTGGTGCGCAGGTCGGCGGCGATCCGCTCCGAGACCAGCGCCAGCAGCCAGGTGCGGGCCCAGCCCAGGCTCCAGGCCAGCAGGGCCGATCCCAGCAGGCCCGACAGCAGCAGCAGCACGTAGCCCGGCTCGATGCGCTGCCCGTTCTGGAAGGGGATCAGCACCTTGTCCATCAGCGGGATGCTCAGGTAGGGCGGCACCAGGGTCGCGGCGGTGGACGCCAGCGTCAGGCCAAAGCCGATCGCCAGCTGCTTGCGGTAGGGGCGGGCAAAGCGGCCCAGGCGCAGCAGAACCCAGGTCGACGGAGGCTTGGCGTCTTCCTCGGCCTCGTCGCCGTCCTCGGCACCGGCGTCTGGCTCGGGCGTGCCCGCCTGCAGGCGCTCGAAGCGGGCGGCGAAGTCCAGCATCGCCCGGTGCCGGGCCAGGCTGAAGCGCCAGAAGGCCAGCCGCCCCTGGGCGTCCAGCAGTTCCAGCGCGCCCACGCCGGCGTGCTCTTCGTGCCGCAGCTGCAAACCCGGGGCCAAAGGCCACTCCAGCCAGCGGCCGCCCTCCCAGGCCAGCAGGCGGCGCTCGGTCAGGGCCAGCGCACCGGCGGCGAAGTGCATCGCCTGGTCCATGTCAACCTCCAACGTGGCTAGCACGTTTTCATGGCTGGCCAGCCTGCGGGCAAGCGCCTCGCGCCAATCCGGGGACAGGCCCGGCACGGCGGTGACTGGGGAAGTGGATGGCATGGACGGGTGGTTGAAAAAGCAGGGCCTGGCGCCCTGTCCGGGAGGCGAATTGTCGCCCAAGCGGGCACTGACCATCCGATGCACAATCCATTTTCATTCCTGTGTGACCCTCCGGCCCGCGCCCCCAGCAGCCGCGCCCGATCCATGAGCCATAAGAAGAACGACATCCAACTGCTGCGCATCAACTACCTGCGCGGCCCCAATCTGTGGACCTACCGGCCCGTGCTGGAGGTCTGGCTGGACCTGGGCGAGCTGGAAGACTGGCCCTCACAGCTGCTGCCCGGTTTCAACGACAGGCTGTGCGCGCTGCTGCCGGCGCTCATCGAGCACCACTGCGGCGTTGGCGAGCGCGGCGGCTTCATCCAGCGCCTGCAAGAGGGCACCTGGGCCGGCCACGTGCTCGAGCACGTGGTGATCGAGCTGCTGAACCTGGCTGGCATGCCCACGGGCTTTGGCCAGACGCGCAGCACCTCGCAGCGCGGTGTCTACCGCATGGTCTTCCGCGCCCGCGACGAGCAGGTCGCCCGCAGCGCGCTAGCCCAGGGCCACAGGCTGCTGATGGCGGCGATCAACGACGAGGCTTTCGACGTCAGCGCCGCCGTCGCCCTGGTGCGCGAGCAGGTCGACGACTCCTACCTGGGCCCGAGCACCGCGGCCATCGTCGCGGCGGCCACCGACCGCGGCATTCCGCACATCCGCCTGAACGACGGCAACCTGGTGCAGCTGGGCCACGGCGCGCGCCAGCGCCGCATCTGGACGGCCGAGACCGACCGCACCAGCGCCATTGCCCAGGGCATCGCCGGCGACAAAGACCTGACCAAGCGCCTGATCGCCGGTTGCGGCGTGCCGGTGCCCGAGGGCCGCGCCGTCGGCACGCCCGATGAAGCCTGGGAAGCCGCGCAGGACATCGGCCTGCCGGTGGTGGTCAAGCCCAGCGACGGCAACCACGGCCGCGGCGTCATGCTGGACCTGCGCACCGAGGTCGACGTTAAGGCCGCCTTCGAGGTGGCCACCCGCCATGGCAGCGAGGTACTGGTCGAGCGCCACATCCTGGGCGAGGAGCACCGCCTCCTGGTGCTGGGTGGCAAGGTGGTGGCGGCGGCGCGCGGCGAGAGCGCCTGGATCAGCGGCGACGGCCGCGCCAGCGTGCGCCAGCTGGTGGACGCGCAGATCAACAGCGACCCGCGCCGCGGCATCACCGAGGACTTCCCGCTCAACCGCCTGGTGCTGGAGGACGACGAGGCCATCCTGGCCGATCTGACGCGCCAGGGCCTGACGGCCGAGGCCGTGCCCGAGGCCGGCCGCAAAGTGCTGATCCAGCGCAATGGCAACGTCTCCATCGACTGCACGGACCAGGTTCACCCCGAGGTCGAGCATGTGGTCGGCCTGGCCGCCCGCATCGTCGGCCTGGACATCGCCGGCGTCGACCTGGTGGCCCAGGACATCTCCCGCCCCCTGCATGAACAGGGCGGCGCCATCGTCGAAGTCAACGCCGGCCCCGGCCTGCTGGCCCACCTCAAGCCCGCGGTCGGCCAGCCCCGCCCTGTGGGCCGGGCCATTGTCGACGCCCTGTTCCCCAGGGACAGCGGCGCCTCCCATGCCGGCCGCATCCCCGTGGTGGGCATCGCCGGCACGCGAGACACCGCACGCATTGCACGCATGGTCGCGTGGCTGGGCCACCTGCTGGGCCGCCGCGTGGGCCTGGCCTGCGCCGAGGGCCTGTACCTGGACCGCCGCTGCCTGGTGGTCGGCGACGCCCGCCGCTGGGAGGTGGCGCACCGCCTGCTGGTCAACCGCAATGTGCAGGCCGCGGTGTTCGAGAACGACGCCCGCACCATCCTGGCCGACGGCCTGGCCTACGACCGCTGCATGGTCGGTGTGGTGACCGACCTGGAAGGCGCCGATGCGCTGGCCGACTTCGACATCCAGACGTCCGATCTGGTCTGGCCCGAGAAGATGGCCAAGGTGCTGCGCACCCAGGTCGACGTGGTGCTGGACGACGGGGTCGCGGTGCTCAACGCGGCCGACGAGCGCGTTGCCGCGCTGGCGCAGTTCTGCGACGGCGAGGTCATCCTCTACGCGGCCGATCCGCAGACACCCGCCTTGCTGGCGCACCGCGGCGCCGGCGCGCGCGGCGGGCGCAGCGTCTACCTGCAGGACGGCCGCCCGGTGCTGGCCACCGGCAGCGCCGAGACGCGGCTGGCCCCACTGTCGCGCCTGGCGCGCGGTGGCATCGCCGACGAAACCCTGCTGGCCGTGATCGCCGCCGCCTGGGCACTGGACATCGCGCCCGACCTGATCATCGCGGGCATCGAGACCTTCGAAGCCCATACCCGCCCCTCCGGGCAGCCCGCCTGAAACACCGCCCCATGGACATTTCCCGCATTCGCGCGCTGCGCGGGCCCAATTTGTGGAGCCGGCACACGGCCATCGAGGCCGTGGTGGCTTGCTCGGAGGAAGACATCGCTGTCACCGCCCGCCCGGGCTTCGAGGCCCGGCTGCGCACGCTCTTTCCGGGCATGGGCGCCTTTCGCCTGACCGGCCCGATGTCCCTGGCCCGCGTGCTCGAGACTGCCGCGCTCTCGCTGCAGGAAGAAGCCGGCTGCCCGGTCAGCTTCAGCCGCACCAAGGCCACGGTCGAACCCGGTACCTACCAGGTCGTCGTCGAGTACAGCGAAGAGGCGGTCGGCCGCCTGGCCTTCGAGCTCGCGCAGCAACTGGTCGAGGCGGCGCTGTCGCCCGACGGCAGCTTTGACGCCGGCGCCGCGATCGCGCGCCTGCGCGAGACCGACGAGGACCTGCGCCTGGGCCCGAGCACGGGCTGCATCGTGCAGGCCGCGGCGGCACGGGGCATCCCGTGGCGGCGCCTGACCGAGGGCAGCCTGGTGCAGTTCGGCTGGGGCCGGCACCAGCGCCGCATCTGGGCCGCCGAGGTCGACCAGACCAGCGCGGTGTCGGAGGCGATCGCCCAGGACAAGGAGCTGTCCAAGCAGCTGCTGCATGCGGCCGGCGTGCCGGTGCCCAACGGCCGGCCGGTCAGCGATGCGGCCGACGCCTGGGCCGCCGCGCTGGAGGTCGGCCTGCCGGTGGTGGTCAAGCCCCAGGACGGCAACCAGGGCAAGGGCATCACCGTCAACATCACCACGGCCGAGGCCATGGCCCTGGCCTACAAGGCTGCGGCCCAGGTCAGCAGCGACGTGCTGGTCGAGCGATTTCTTCCCGGCAGCGACTACCGCCTGCTGGTGGTGGGCGACCAGCTGGTGGCGGCCGCGCGGCGCGAGCCGCCCCTGGTGCTGGGCGATGGCAAGCTGACGGTGACCGCGCTGGTCGCCAAGGTCAACGCCGATCCGCGCCGCGGCGACGGCCACGCCACCGCGCTGACCCGGATCCGCATCGATGACATCGCCATCGCGCAGCTGGCCGAGCAGGGTCTCACGCCCGACAGCGTGCCGGCGCGCGGCCAGCGCGTTGCGCTGCGCAACAACGCCAACCTGTCCACCGGCGGCACCGCCACCGACGTGACCGACGACGTGCATCCCGAAGTGGCCGAACGGGCGATCACCGCCGCGCAGATGGTCGGCCTGCACGTGTGCGGCGTCGACATGGTGTGCGAGAGCGTGCTGCGGCCGCTGGAAGAGCAAGGCGGCGGCATCGTCGAGGTCAATGCCGCGCCGGGGCTGCGCATGCACCTGTCGCCGTCCTACGGCAAGCCGCGCAACGTCGGCGAGGCCATCACCAACCACCTGTTCGAGCCGGGCCAGGATGGCCGCATCCCGGTGGTCGCGGTCACCGGCACCAACGGCAAGACGACGACGGCGCGCCTGATCGCCCATCTGTTCGCCAGCAGCGGCCTGGTCGTGGGCATGACCAACACCGACGGCGTCTATGTCGACGGCCGCCAGATCGACTCGGGCGACTGCAGCGGCCCCCGAAGCGCGCGCAGCGTGCTGATGCACCCCGACGTCGAGGCGGCGGTGTTCGAGACCGCCCGCGGCGGCGTCCTGCGCGAAGGCCTGGGCTTCGACCACTGCCAGGTGGCGGTGGTCACCAACGTCGGCGCCGGCGACCACCTGGGCCTGAACTACATCACCACGGTCGAGGACCTGGCGGTGCTCAAGCGCGTGATCGTGCAGAACGTCAGGCCCAAGGAGGGCTACGCGGTGCTCAACGCCGCCGATCCCATCGTCGCCGCCATGGCCGCAGGCTGCCCCGGCAAGGTGATCTTCTTTGCCGCCGACCGCCACCACGGCGCCATGACCGAGCACCGCGCCCTGGGCGGGCGCACCGTCCATGTCGACGCTGGTGTGGACGGCGGCCCGGTGGTGGTCGCGACCCAGGGCAGCTGGCGCGAGCAGGTGCCGCTGGCCGACGTGCCGATCACCCGCAATGGCTCCATTGCCTTCCAGGTCGAGAACGTGATGGCGGCGGTGGCCGCGGCCTGGGGCTCGGGCATGGCCTGGGACGCCATCCGCAGCGGCCTGGCCAGCTTTGTCAGCGACGCCCACACCGTGCCCGGCCGCTTCAACGTGATGGACTACCGCGGCGCGACCGTGATCGCCGACTATGGCCACAACCCCGACGCCATGCGCGCGCTGGTCAAGGCCGTGGAAGCGATGCCGGCCAAACGCCGCTCGGTGGTCATCAGCGGCGCCGGCGACCGGCGCGACCAGGACATCCGCGACCAGACCGTCATCCTGGGCGCAGCCTTCGACGACGTGCTGCTGTACCAGGACGCGGCCCAACGCGGGCGGGCCGATGGCGAGGTGATGGCGCTGCTGCGCGACGGCCTCAAGGGCGCAGCGCGCACCACCCACATCGAGGAGATCCGCGGCGAATTCGCCGCGATCGACCAGGCGCTGGAGCGCCTCGCGCCCGGCGACCTGTGCCTGGTGCTGGTCGACCAGGTCGAAGAGGCCCTGGCCCACCTGGCCAGTCGCGTGGCGGCCGGCTAGGGGCGCGAGGCCCTCAGCCGCCGCGCGCCAGGCGGCGGGTCCAGAAGGGCTGCAGGTCGGCAATCTTGTCCACGCCGTCCCCGGGCTGCCAGCGGAACAGCGAGACGCTGATGCTGTCTTCGTCCACATCCAGCAGGGTGAAGCCGTTCTCCTCGATGGGCCGCACCCATTCCTGGGCCTGCAGCGCGCACGAGGGCTGCGCCGCCTGGCCGCGGAATTTCGAGGCGAAGGTGGGGCCGTGCGAGCCCAGGGTGCCGGCCAGCACGCTGACCACCGGCTGGTCCAGCGCCTGGCCTTCGATGGCTTGGATCTGGCCGGCGGCCGTGGCATGCAGGTCGCCGCTGACCCACAGGGGGATCTGGCCGCGGCGCTGGGCGCTGGCTCGCAGAAGGCGGGCCTGCTGCTCGAACCAGCCGCGCGACCAATAGGGCTTGGCCGGCCCCAGCCGCAGCTTGCCGTCAGGCCCGCTCACGTCCGGATACCACTCGCCCCACTTGCCCGCGCTCCACAGCACCGGGGTCGAGGGCACATGCACCAGGTGGCGCGCCTGGGTTTGCGCCATGCGCCGGACCATCCAGGCCTCCACCTGCGGCGGGATGAAGCTGCCCTGGGCGTCGCGGCGCGCCGGGTCCTGGTCGTTGCGCATGTGGCCGCGGCAGTCGAACAGCTGCAGCTCCAGCAACTGGCCGTAGCGCAGGCTGCCGAAGCTGGTGCTCCAGCCCAAGGTGTCCTGCCAGGCCGCAGGCAGGTCGGGGCCGGTCGTGAGCTCGGGGTAATACATGCGCTGGGTCGCCCGGGCCACCTCGCGCATGAGGTTGTCGGGCGGAAAGGTACGGACCTCTTCGTCGGCCTCGTCGTTGTCGCTGTAGTCGTGGTCGTCCTGCACGAAGAACGCCGGCGTGGAACGCAAGGCCGTGCCGTACAGGTCGGCGATCTGCGGGCCCAGCCCCTTGTGGATGACCTCTTCATTGGCCGTTCCCATGACGGGCAGGGCGCGGTCCAGGCTGCCCGCCGCCCAGCGCGCCTGGGGCGAGCGCGCCATCGCCAGGCTGGACTTGAAGCGCGTGTCCCAGTAGACGTGGTCGCCGTTGGCGATCAGCACATCGGGCTGGAAGGACAGGCCGCGCGCCAGCAGGGCCCGCCGCACCGCCAGCGGCAGGAACAGCCGTCCCTGCCAGGGGTGGAAGAACAACTCGGAGCCGCCGGCGCAGGTGTAGGTCAGGATGCGCAGCTTCTGGGGCCGGGCATTGGCGGCGACCAGGGTAGACAGCGGCCAGTCATCGCATAGCGCGCGGCCCTGGGCGTCCTGCAGGCCCAGCTGGTAGCGCGTGCCGGGCTGCAGGCCGATGACGTCCATCTGGAAGCAGCGGCCGGCGCTGTCGGTGCGGTTGCCGGTGACACGCTGCCGCTCCTGGCCCGGGCCCTGGCACTCCAGGGTGATGGGGCCTTGCAGCGGGGCATGCAGGGAGAGCTTGAGGCGGATGCGCGTGGCATCCGCCGCCGGGATCAGGTGGCGCACCCGGCCGGCGTCCCAGCCCGTGGCGTCGCGCGTGGGCAGGGCTTGCGGCTGGCAGGCGGCCAGCCCGCCCAGGCTGCCGGCGCCCAGCGCAGTGTGCAGGAAGCGGCGCCGGTCCATGTCCGGGACGGCAGCGGGAAGTTGGGTGTCAGGCATGGCCCATGCGGTGCAGGAACGCCTCAAGGGCTCGCGGCGATGATAGCCGGGCAGGCATGGTCCGCCGATGCGGCCATCGCTGGCCACACACCCTGCAAACCCCTGCAAGTTAGTGGGTGATAGGCCTGCAGTCCGCGTGGAACGGACCTAAGACGCTATCGATTTGAGAGCGATTGGGCGCCGGGTCAAGTTTCACGCCCGGACGGTCGAAGACATGGGTTGGTGCGCGGAACCCCTTCCGCGCCAAGCACCCTGGTTTCCTCATGTTTTCCTCTTTATCCATCTCCAAGAAGTTGGGCCTGCTGATCGGCAGCGCCCTGTTGGGCGTGGCTTTGCTGGCCGCCGGCTTCCTGATTTCCGAGCGCACGCTCGTTCTGGAAGAGCGCCAGTCCGGCGTGCGCCAGACCGTTGAAATCGCCCACACCCTGGTGAACTCGTTCCACCAGATGTCCGTCCAGGGCAAGATGCCCGAGGACGAGGCCAAGCGCCGCGCCCTGGAAGCCATGAAGGCCCTGCGCTACAGCGGCAGCGAGTATTTCTGGATCAACGACATGCATCCCAAGATGGTGATGCACGCCGTCAAGCCCGAGCTCGATGGCAAGGACCTGACCGAGAACAAGGACCCCACGGGCAAGCACCTGTTCGTCGAGTTCGTCAAGACCGTCAAGGCCAGCGGCGCCGGCTTCGTCTACTACATGTGGCCCAAGCCGGGCAGCGAAAACCCGGTGCAGAAGGTCTCCTACGTGCAGGGCTTCGCGCCCTGGGGCTGGGTCATCGGCTCGGGCGTGTACATCGACAACGTCGACGCCGCCCTGGCCAAGCGCGTGTGGGTCTTCACCGGCGCCACCGTGCTGCTGGGCGCAGCCCTGCTGCTGGTGGGCCTGCTGATCGCGCGCAGCATGCTGCGCCAGCTCGGTGGCGAGCCGGCCTATGCGGCCCAGATCACCCGCCGCATCGCCGACGGCGACCTGGGCGTGCACATCGCGCTCAAGCCCAATGACAGCACCAGCCTGCTGCACGCCATTGCCGGCATGCGCAGCAACTTCGCCAACATCGTCGGCCAGGTGCGCCTGAACTCCGACTCGGTGGCCACCGCCAGCGCCGAGATCGCCACCGGCAACTCGGACCTGAGCCGCCGCACCGAACTGCAGGCCTCGGCCCTGCAGGAGACTGCCGCGTCCATGGAGCAGCTGGGCACGACCGTGCGCCAGAACGCCGACAACGCCCAGCAGGCCAACCAGCTGGCGCAAAGCGCCTCCGAAGTCGCCACCCAGGGCGGCGAGGTCGTGGGCCAGGTGGTGGAAACCATGCGCGGCATCAACGACAGCAGCAAGAAGATCGCCGACATCATCTCGGTGATCGACGGCATCGCCTTCCAGACCAACATCCTGGCCCTGAACGCTGCTGTGGAAGCAGCGCGCGCCGGTGAACAAGGCCGCGGCTTTGCCGTGGTCGCCTCCGAAGTGCGCAGCCTGGCCGGCCGCTCCAAGGATGCAGCCGAGGAAATCAAGCGCCTGATCAGCGACAGCGTGACCCGGGTCGCGCAGGGCACGGCCCTGGTCGACAGCGCAGGCAGCACCATGTCGGAAGTGGTGGGCTCGATCCGCCGCGTGGCCGGCATCATGGGCGAGATCACCTCGGCCAGCCAGGAGCAGAGCCAGGGCGTGGCGCAGATCAGCGAGGCGGTGACACAGATGGACACGGCCACGCAGCAAAATGCGGCCCTGGTCGAGCAGAGCGCGGCCGCGGCCGACAGCCTGAAGGTGCAGGCGGCGCAGCTGGTCGAGACCATGGCGGTGTTCAAGCTCGAGCAGGAGGCCGTGCCGGCGTAAGCAGCTGCCAGCACACAGGCGCGGGGCGCGGCACACTGTGGACTTCACCGTCCACCGCAGTACCGTCCCGTGCCATCTTCCCATCCCCAACCACCGGCCGCTTCAGCGGCCGGTTCGCTTTTTTCCGCCTTTGTTCCGCTGCTGCCGCTGACGCTGGCGGTCTTTGCCGGCTTCTTCGCCATGGGCATGGCCCTGCCGGTGGTGCCGCGCCACGTGCACGACACACTGGGCATGGGCACCGTGATGGTCGGCGTGGTCATGGGCATCCAGTACCTCAGCTCCATCCTGCTGGGGCGCGGCTGGTCGGGCACGGTGACCGACACGCGCGGCCCCCGGCGCGCCATGCTGGCAGGCCTGCTGGGCGTGGCCTCTGTGGGGGGCGTCTACTTCCTGGCCCTGGCCTTTGCCGACCCATCGCTGGCGTTGGCCGTGCTGATCGCGGGCCGGCTGCTCACCGGCGTGGCCGAGCCCTTTGTCATCACGGCAGCCCTGAGCTGGGGCATCGCGCGACTGGGCCCGGCCCATGCGGGCAAGGTGATCGGCTGGGTCGGCATGGCGCTGTTTGCGGCCTATGGCTTTGGCGCGCCCGCGGGCGCGGCCGTGTACGCGCGCTTCGGTTTTGCCGGCATCGCCGCGGCCACGGTGCTGGTGCCGCTGCTGGCCTTCGGCGTGGCCTGGGCCATGCGCGGCCAGGCGCCGGCCGGCGGCGTGCGGCCGGCCTTCACCCAGGTGCTGGGCGCGGTCAAGCTGCCCGGCCTGGCGCTGACGCTGTGCTCCTTCGGCTATGCCGCCATCAATGCCTTCGTGGTGCTGCTGTTCGTGCAGCGCGGCTGGGGCAGCGCTGCCCTGGCTTTCACCAGCATGGGGGCAGGCTTCATCCTGGCGCGGCTGCTGGTGGGCCACCTGCCCGACAAGCTGGGTGGGGCCAAGGTGGGCATCGTCTGCGTGGCCGTCGAGGCCGTGGGCCAGCTACTGATCTGGGGCGCGCCCGGCGCCCTGCTGGCTTGCGTGGGCGCGGCGCTGACGGGCGGCGGCTATGCCCTGGCCTTCCAGGGCTTTGGCGTGGAGTCGGTGCGGCGCGCGCCGCCGCAAAGCCGCGGCGCGGCCATGGGCGGCTATGTGGTCTACCAGGACATCTCCATGGCGCTGGCCGGGCCGCTGGGCGGCTGGCTGGCCCTGCAAGCCGGCCTGGGCTCGGTCTTCATGGCCGGTGCCGTTGCCTCGCTGGGCGCCGCCGGCATTGCGCTGTGGATGCTGCGGCATCCGGTGTCAAGCTGAGGGCCCTGGTGGCCAGCCGGCCGTCGTTGCCAAGCCACAGCAGGGGCCGGAGAAAAAATTTTTTTGCCAGGACAAGCCTGTGGAGCGTTCCGGCACAAGCAGGCAGTTATCCACAGGGCGGGCCTTGTGGCCAAAGTTGTCCAGAAAACGCGGACACCAGAAAAGCGGGGTGGTCCACAGCCGTGCACCGCATGCAGGTGCTTGATCCGTCAGGGGAAAAAGCGGTTATCCACAGAACAGGGCAACCCTTAGCTACTACTACTATCTTGAAAAAAAGAAATTAGGAGAGAACAACCGGGGCCCGCTTGACCAGCACGGGGGGTGCTCGCGCAGCGGGAAATGGCGGTGCAGAATCCGCCTCTCCCTGCCATGTCCCACACCGCCAACGACTTTGACAACACAGGCTTGTCGCCCGCCATCGACACCCTGGTGTTGCGCCTGAACCCCGGTGAGGACCTGCGCGCCACGCTGGCCGCGGCGTTTGCGGATGCGGCACGGACGCAGGGCATGGAGGCCGCCTGCGTGGTCTCGGGGATCGGTAGCCTGACGCAGGCCGTGCTGCGTTACGCGCAGCAGGAGCAGGGCACACGGGTGGACGGGCCGCTGGAGTTGCTGACGCTGGCGGGCACGCTCAGTGCAGATGGCGCCCACCTGCACGCCAGCGTCAGCGATGCCCGGGGCGCGGTGCTGGGCGGCCATCTGATGCCGGGCTGCACGGTGCGCACCACGGCCGAAGTGGTGCTGGCCCTGTTGCCGCAGTGGCACTTTGCGCGCAGGCCCGATGCCGCCACCGGCTACCTGGAGCTGGTGGCCACACGCAAGGCTGGAAAGCCGTGATGCCCTCCCGACAGATTTGCGCAGTGCGTGGCGCTAGGCTGGCCTCCTGACCATCCCAAGGAGCGAACCATGGCCGAACTTTCCGACAGCATCCTGTCCCACGTCTCGCTGGGCAGCAACGACTACGCCCGCGCCAAACCGTTTTACGACGCGGTGCTGGCCACCTTGCAGATCCGCTGCGTGATGGACTTTCCCGGTGGCGCCGGCTACGGCCGCAAGTTCCCCGAGTTCTGGATCCAGGCTCCTCACGATGGCGGCAAGGCCAGCGTGGGCAATGGCGTGCACGTTTCCTTCCTGGCCAACAGCCAGGCCGAGGTCGACGCCTTCCACGCCAAGGCTCTGGCCCTGGGCGGCACGGACGACGGCAAGCCGGGTTTGCGGCCGGAGTACGACAAGAACTACTACGGCGCCTTTGTGCGCGATCTCGATGGCAACAAGATCGAGGCGATGCTGATGGTGGAGTGAGCGTCCTCGTCAAGCCCGGGACGGGGACTTGTAGCCTGCCCAGCCCTTCGCGCGCAGTTCGCACGCCGGGCAGCTGCCGCAGCCATAGCCCCATGCATGGAGCGTGCTGTGGTCGCCCAGGTAGCAGCTGTGGCTTTGCAGGCGCAGCAGTTCCACCAGGCCTGTGCCACCGAGTTGTTCGGTGAGCTGCCAGGTCCGGGCCTTGTCGATCCACATCAGCGGGGTCTCGATGACAAAGCGCTGGTCCAGCCCCAGGCCCAGGGTCACCTGCAAGGCCTTGAGGGTGTCGTCGCGGCAATCGGGGTAGCCGGAGTAGTCGGTCTCGCACATGCCGCCGACCAGCACGCTGATGCCCCGGCGGTAAGCGATGGCGGCGGCGAAGGTGAAGAACAGCAGGTTGCGGCCGGGCACGAAGGTGTTGGGCAGGCCGCCTTGCGCAAAGGAGATGGCCTTCTCGTCGGTCAGGGCGGTGTCGCTGATCTGGCCCAGCAGGCCCAGGTCCAGCATGTGGTCCTGGCCCAGCTTGGCGGCCCAGTGCGGAAATTCGTTCCGCAGGCCTTCGAACACACGCTGGCGGCAGTCCAATTCCACCCTGTGGCGCTGGCCGTAGTCGAAGCCAATCGTCTCGACATGGTCGTAGCGGTCCAGCGCCCAGGCCAGGCAGGTGGCGGAGTCCTGCCCACCGGAAAAAAGGACCAGGGCTTTGTGGTGCATTGCACAACTGTACCCAAACCGCTTATCAAGAATTCCCGCCAGCGGCCGAACCATAAGGGGTGCGGCCGCGCAGCAGCGCGCATGGCCATTCACTCTTCAAGAAGTAAAGAAGAATGACTCCCTCATCCCTCCCCACCCCTGAGCGTTCCGCCGAGGCCGTGCTCGGCAACCGCGTGCTGCTGGCCGCGATCGGTATCGCCGCCCTGGCCAGCATCGGCCTGGGCCTGAAGTTCGTCGACTCCGGCCTGGCCATCGGCGCCACGCTGATCCTGCTGGCCATTGCCGGCGCCGGCTTTGCCCTGGGCGCGCAGCGCCTGGCATCGCGCTATGTGATGACCTTTGTCCTCATGGGCTTTGTCGCCCTGCACATCCAGCTGGCCCAGGGCATGCTGGAGCTGCACTTCGGTGTCTTCGTGGCCCTGGCCTTCCTGCTGGTCTACCGCGACTGGAAGCTCATCGTTTTTGGTGCCGCGGTGATCGCCGTGCACCACGTGCTATTCGACCGCCTGCAGGCCGCCGGCTATGGCTTTTATTGCACGACGGCGCCGGACTTCATGCGCATCGTGTTGCACGCCACCTATGTGGTGATCCAGTCGGGCGTGGAGATCGTGCTGGCCATCGGGCTGGGCCGCGCTGCCCTGGAAGGTGAAGAGCTGCGCGCCCTGGTCGCCAGCGTGGACCGCGAGGGCGCCATCGCACTGGATGTGTCGGGCCTGCCGGTGCACACCCGCGGCGGCCTTGCCTTGAAGAACACGCTGGGCCGGATGGAGACCGTGGTGTCCACCGTGCGCAGCAGCGCACTGGGCATCGGGACTGCCAGCGCCGAGATCGCCCAGGGCAACCAGGACCTGAGCCTGCGCACCGAGGAACAGTCCAGCGCCTTGCAGCAGACGGCCTCGTCCATGGGCGAGCTCAATGGCACGGTGCAGCGCAGCGCCGGCGATGCGCGCCAGGCCGAGCTACTGGCCCAGCAAGCTTCGCAGGTGGCAACGCGCGGTGGTGAGGCCATGGCCCGCGTGGTGCAGACCATGGACGGCATCGCCGGCAGCAGCCGCAAGATCGCCGACATCACCGGCGTGATCGACTCCATCGCTTTCCAGACCAATATCCTGGCGCTCAATGCCGCGGTGGAGGCGGCACGGGCCGGCGAGCAGGGCCGCGGCTTCGCCGTGGTGGCTTCGGAAGTGCGCAGCCTGGCGCAGCGCAGCGCCGATGCGGCGCGCGAGATCAAGGCCTTGATCGGCCAGAGCACGGCCCAGGTGGAAGAGGGCGCGAGCCTGGTCGGCGGCGCCGGCGCCACCATGGACGAGATCGTTGCGGCGATCCGCCGCGTGGCCGACATCGTGGCGGCCATCAGCCTGGCCGGCGCCAGGCAGAACGAAGGTTTCCACCAGGTGGGCCAGGCCGTGGAGCAGATGGACCAGGTGACGCAGCGCAATGCGGCCCTGGTGGAGGAGAGCGCGGCGGCAGCCGGCCATCTCAAGCAGCAGGCCCAGGGCCTGGTCGAGGCTGTGTCAGCCTTCCGGCTGCGCAGCGACGGTGGCCTGGTGCCGGCCTGACGGTAACAAAGCCCCTGTCCGACAACAGGGGCAGACCCTGGCTCCCAGAATGGAAGGCAACCGCAAAGGAGAACGCCATGGGCAAAAGCCAGAACCCCGACGACAAGCAGACCGGCCACACCGGCAAGGTCATGAACGACTTCAACAAGACCGGCAGCAAGGCCGTCACCCAGAAGAACCAGGGCCAGCGGTCGCCGCAAAGCCGCAGCGACCGCGAGTCGCAGCTGGGCAGCAGCAACCAGAACCAGTCACGCCGCGGCAATACCAGCCGTTAGCCATGAAAAAGGCGGCCCCCGGGCCGCCTTTGCTTCTCTTGCACTTCAGCCCCGAAGGGCCAGGCTCACTGGCCGCCGTTGACGGCGGCGCGGCCGGCCAGGCGGGTGCTGTCGTTGACGGCGCGGTTGGCGGCCAGCCAGGCCGAGCCGCTGTCTTCACCGGTCAGTGCGGCGACCTGGTCGCGGTCGGCGATGTAGGCGGCCGTCACCTGGTCACGCGTGGTGGCGCTCTGGAACTTTGCCAGCGGGTTGTACTGGATGGACCAGACGTTGGGGCCCTTCTTGAACTGCGCCAGCTCGGCCTGCACTTGCGCGCGGGTCTTGGTGGCGTTGAAGGGCGTCGTATCGACTGTGATGTCGTCGGCAAAGGCATTGCCGGCGGCGGCGAAGGCGATCAGGGCGAGGGTGGCGATCTTGCGGTTCATGGTGTTTCTTTCCAAATCAGGTTGAGGACAAACATCCGGGCATGGCTGGCGTCTGGGGGCGCCGGTCTGTTTCCAGCTCGGTGAGTCGTCGGCTTCAACTGTCAGCGGCTCATCGATGAAGAGCAGATGGGTCGCTCCACCCCGGCGACAAGCGCGCAGTCGCGCAACACACCGTTGCAGCCATGGCAACGGTGGCAGGAACCGGTCTTTGGAATGAAATACGCCCCAAGCCCCCGTCAAAAGGGCTTGAGGCGCTATGGATTTGCTAGCGTATGGAAGCCAGACGCGGTCTTTTGGCTGGCCTTACCTGGCGTCCGGCAGCTCGATCTTGACTTCCAGCACTTCCAGGTTGTCCTGGCGCTCCAGGTGAACCTTGATGTCGTCGGGGTTGATCTTGATGTACTTGCTGATCACGGCGACCAGGTCGCGCTGCAGGGCCGGCAGGTAGTCGGGCTCGGCGGCGTTGCGGCCGCTGCGCTCGTGCGCCAGGATGATCTGCAGCCGCTCCTTGGCGACGCTGGCGGTCTTCTTCTTCTCGCCCAGCAGGAAGGACAGGAACGATGCCATTTCTCACTTCCCCCCGAACAGGCGCTTGAAGAAGCCGGTCTTCTCGGCTTCGACAAAGCGCATGGGCTTGTCCTCGCCCAGGAAGCGGGAGATCACGTCCTTGTAGGCCTCTGAGACGTCGCTGCCCTTCATGTGGACGGCCGGCGTGCCCTGGTTGCTGGCCTGCAGCACCGACTCGCTCTCGGGGATGACGCCGATCAGCTTGATGCGCAGGATGTCCTGGATGTCTTCCAGCGACAGCATCTGGCCCTGGTCGACGCGGCTGGGGTTGTAGCGCGTGATCAGCAGATGCTCCTTGATCGGCTCCTTGCCCTCGATGGCGCGCCTGGTCTTGGACGACAGCATGCCCAGGATGCGGTCGGAGTCGCGCACGCTGGAGACTTCCGGGTTGGTGACCACCAGGGCCTCGTCAGCGAAGTGCATGGCCATCAGTGCACCGGTCTCGATGCCGGCCGGCGAGTCGCAGATGATGTACTCGAAGCCCATCGCCGCCAGGTCGTTCAGGACCTTCTCCACGCCTTCCTTGGTCAGGGCGTCCTTGTCGCGGGTCTGGGAGGCGGCCAGCACGAACAGGTTGTCGCACTGCTTGTCCTTGATCAGGGCCTGGTTGAGGTTGGCTTCGCCCTGAATCACGTTGATCAGGTCATAGACCACGCGGCGCTCGCAGCCCATGATCAGGTCCAGGTTGCGCAGGCCGACGTCGAAGTCGATCACCGCGGTCTTGTGGCCGGCCAGGGCCAGGCCGGAGGCAAAGCTGGCGCTGGTGGTGGTCTTGCCGACCCCGCCCTTGCCGGAAGTCACGACGACGATTTTTGCCATGGGGGTGTCCTTTGAATGAATGGGTTCAGGCCTTGAGCGGTGTCATCACCAGCTTGCCCTCGGTGCCGCCGTCCAGCCAGACCTGGGTGGGCTGGCCCAGCACCTCGGCCGGCAGCGGCACGTCGCTGGTGCGGTACACGCCGGCGATGGAAATGAGTTCGGGCTCCAGGCACAGCGAGAAGATGCGCGCCTCGGTGTTGCCGCGCGCGCCGGCAATGGCCTTGCCGCGCAGCGGCGCATAGACGTGGATGTGGCCGTCGGCGATCACCTCGGCGCCGGGATTGACCATCTGCAGCACCACCAGGTCGCGGCCGCGCGCATAGACCTGCTGGCCCGAGCGCAGCGGCTTGTCGATGACCATGGCGTCGGTGGGCGGTGGCGCTACCGCCACCGGGGCCGCCGGGGTGGCCGCCTCATTGCGCTGGGGCGCGGCTGTGGTGTCGGGCGCGGCCGCCAGGCCGGCGAGCAAGGCGGCCTGCATCTGCGCCGCACTGCCGCCCTTGGCTGCCACCGGCAGCACGCGGTAAGACCGCAGCAGGGCCAGCAGACCGGCGAAGTCGACGGCGGTCTCGCCCTGGGCCTGCAGCGGCGCCAGGTCGATGACCAGCGGGTCGTTGTCGAAGAAATCGGGGATGTCGCCGAAGCGATCCTGCAGCTCGCCGGCCAGTGCGGCCAGGTCGGCGGACTTGAGCAGCAAGGCCACCAGGGGCAGGTTGGCGCTCTTGATCTCGAACGTGGCAGGGGCGCGTCCTGCGAGGGCTACGGTCATTGAGGAGAAGGTGGGTACGGCTGGGGCAAAACGCGGGGAATCTTAACAGTCGTGTGCCGGGGCCGTCCTACAGCATCTGTTGCCAATTGCGCTTGTTGCGCCTCTGGAGCGCAGCCCATACTTGTTACACACAGGCGCGCAAGCGCCCAAGGAGTTGCCATGAAGACGAAGCACCTTCCCTCCCATTGGGTCACGGTCGCACTGGTCACGGCGGCGGCGATGCTGACCATCACCGAGGCCTGGGGCCAGGCCAGCGGCGCGGCTGCGGTCTTCGAGGGCCGTCCGTCCATGGCTGGCGCCCAGGCCGGCACCGGCGCCATGGCCGGTCCGCCGCAGGGCGGCATCGGACTGCAGGGCCCGGAGGGCTCCCAGCTCAAGCTGCGGCCGCCCCCGGCCATCCGCGAGGCCAACAACATGCCCCAGGGCACGCCGGCCGCGGTGGTGGACACCAGCACGGAAGTGCGCGAGATCCAGCTGGAATCGACCGCGGAGCGGGACGCCAAGCGCGACCCCGGCATGGCCAGGAAGCAGCAAAGCCCCAGCGACAAGGTGCAGCGCTCGGCCAAGCGCACCACCGAAGCATCCAAGTACGGCGTCAGCCCGATCGACTCGCGCTGACAGCCCTGGGGGACCAGGCGGGCCTTTGCCGTCCGTCTTTACAGGCGGCGGTTACAGTCGTCCATGCAAGACACAAAACTGAGCCAGGTCGTCCGCAGCTATGTGGGCGCCTACGAGGCCGGCAACCGCGCCCTCGCCGAGTCCCTGCTGGCCGACAGCTTCACCTTCACCAGCCCCAACGACGCCGGCATCGACCGCGCCACCTACTTCGAGCTCTGCTGGGCCGAGGACGACGCCGGCCGCGACCAGCGCATCGAAAGCCTGGTGGTCGATGGCCAGCAGGCCTACGTCACCTACAGCTGCACCGGCCACGACGGCCATTCTTTTCGCAACACCGAGGTCCTGACCTTCCACGGCGAGCAGATCGCCAGCGTGAACGTCTATTTCGGCGCGGCCTGGCCCAGCGCCGCTGCCGCCTAAGCCATCCCGAAGACAGAGCGGTAGCGCGCCAGCCACAGCTGCGGCGGCGCATCCTCGGGCACGGCGGCGGCGCCCGGCCCGTAGCGCAGCTGCTGGCCGTCCGAGGCTACGCTGCGCAGCGGCGTGAGCACTGCCCAGCGCTGGCCCGGCAGGCGCCGCGCGAACCAGGGCGCCAGCGCCTCGACGATGTGGTGGGCCGGCTCGAACCAGGCCAGCTGCAGCGGCTGCCCGGCGCAGTCTTCGTCGGGCACGCTGTGAAAGCGCACCTGGGCCTTCATCTTGTGAATGTCGCGCCGGATGGCCTGTCCCATCTGCTGGGCCGCCAGCATGTCGGCGTCGATCGGGTTGTGGCGCAGGCCGGGCTCATAGACCAGCCGCCACAGCAGGCGGTACAGCAGGGCAAAGCGCTGCGGGTCGCTGTGCAGCACGACCAGCTCGCACAGGCGCAAAAAGGATGCGGGCACGATGGCCGTGGCCGCCCGCGGCACGCCGCGCGGCCGGCTGTCGGCGGCTGGTGCGGGCGTGGCGAAGGGATCGTGGAACTGGCCGTCGTCGGTGTCCCAGACCACCTCGTCGGGCGGCACCTGGTGGGCCAGCAGGGTCTGGGCTTGCCCGCGGAAGCCGGCAAGGTCGATGGCGCTGGCCAGGTGGGCATGCATGGTGGGGCCACCCTGGCGCGCTCAGCGGCGCGTTGCGGGCCGGGCCAGCCGGCGGGCATTGGCGGTGGAGGCGCCGTGGTAGGGCGCCAGCGCGGCCTGGCCCAGCGAGGCCCAGGCGCCCCAGGCGCCGAAGCCGCGCGGCGCCGACTGGAACTGCGCGGACTGCATGCGCGCCGCCACGGCCCAGGCCGACTCGCCGGCGGCCTGCAGCTTCTCACTGCCCATGCGGACGAACTCCTTGCGGTCGCGTGCACTGGGCTGGGCGCCGGCGCGCGCCATGCGGTGCACCCGCGTGCCGATCACCTGGCCCGAGGCCAGCAGCATCTCGCTGGATTTGAGCGCGAGGTCGGCCCACAGCATGGCCGGGGCAAACAAGCCGGCCGGCGAGAAGCTGGGAGCAGGGATGCGTTTGCGGGCCATGGAGGTCTTTCTTCAGGGGCGTCAGGCCGCCGAACGTTTGGGCCGGGCATGGCCGGTCACTGAATGGCTTGCCAGCCGGGCGGGCGCAGCCGATGCCTTGGGCTTGCGCGCCTTGAGCTCCATCGCCAGGTACATCAGCGAGGCGATCAGCAGCGGCACCATGTAGTACAGGGCGCGGTAGCCCAGCAGCGCGCCCAGCAACTGGCCCTCGGCGATGCGGTGGCCCACCAGGGCCAGGAAGACCCCTTCGAACACGCCCAGGCCGGCCGGCACGTGCAGCACCACGCCGGCGATGGCGCCCACCAGCAGCACGGTGAGCACGTCGGTGTAGGGGAGCTTTTGCTGCAGCAGCACCCAGATGATGGCGGCCATCAGCGACCAGTTGATGCAGGAGATGGTCATCTGCAGCACGGCCATGCGCCAGGGCGGCAGGTAGATCTCGTGGCCGCGCACCAGCCAGATGCGGTCGCCCATGCGGGCGCAGGCGACGATGTAGCCCAGCGAGATGGCCATCAGGGCCGCGCCCAGCCACTGCAGGCCGTGGTTGCCCATGTGCCAGGCGGGCGGCAGGGCGATGGGGTGGACGACAAAGAGAAAGCCGGCCAGCAGCTTGTAGCCCAGCCAGTTGGTCAGCATGCTCATGGACACGATGCGCGTGATGACGCCGGGCTTGAGCCCCAGCCGTGAATACAGCCGGTAGCGAAAGCCCACGCCGCCGATCAGTGAACCGATGCACAGGTTGAAGGCGTAGCTGACGAAGTTCACCGCCATCACCGTCAGCGTGGGCAGGTTGTGGCCGGTGTAGCGCTTGCCCAGCAGGTCGAAGCAGCTGTAGAGCAGGTGGCTGGTCGCGGCCAGGGCGATGGCGGCCCACAGCGCCGGCGCCGGCAGGCTGCGCAGCGAGTTCCACACATCGTCCCAGTCCACGTGGCGGCCGTACTCCACAAGCAGCCAGGTGACGGCGATGAAGAAGGCGGCGGTCGCGCCGTTCTTGACCCAGGGCCACCAGGGCCGCTGGCGCCAGGGTGATTTCTGCGCGCCGGCTTCGCGCTGTTGCCGGCGCCTGGCGGCGATGGCCTTGATGCCGTGGCGCGGCAGGCTGGGCGTGCTCATTGCGAAGCCTCCTTGCCGCCGGTGGCACAGGCCGGCCTCAAGCTGTCCTGCAGGGCCGGCGACAGCCGCGGTGCGTGGCGCGGCAGCCAGCTGGCCCAGCTGGGGTACTTGCGGATCAGGTGAAAGGCCAGGTAGCTGCGCACCAGCTGCCAGGTGCCGATCTTCTCGCCTGCCTGCATCTCGATGCGCTTGCAGCTGTTTTGCATCAGCCCCTCCAGGTTGGCGTGGAGCTCGGCGTTGAAGGCGCGGTCGCGGATGATGAGGTTGGCCTCCAGGTTGAGCGCCAGGCTCAGCGGGTCGAGGTTGCTCGAGCCCACGGTGGCCCACTCATGGTCGGCCAGCGCCACCTTGCCGTGCAGCGGCCGGTCGCAGTACTCATAGATGCGCACGCCGGCCTTGAGCAGGTGGTGGTAGAGCAGGCTGGCCGCCGTCTTGACGATGGGCATGTCGGGCATGCCCTGCAGAATCAGGCTGACCTGCACACCGCGGCGCGCGGCGCGGCGCATCTCGCGCACCAGCCGGTAGCCGGGGAAGAAGTAGGCATTGGCGATCACCACCCGTTCCTTCGCGCCGCGGATGGCGATGCGGTAGTGGCGCTCGATGTCGTTCATGTGCTCGCGGT
The DNA here is from genome assembly GCF_936925435.1 of uncultured Ramlibacter sp. Classification (GTDB taxonomy): domain Bacteria; phylum Pseudomonadota; class Gammaproteobacteria; order Burkholderiales; family Burkholderiaceae_C; genus Ramlibacter. The sequence goes on from NZ_CAKZHQ010000049.1 coordinate 44,278, forward strand.
TGTCGCGGGTGACGAACAGGGCGGCGGCCGTGCCGGCACGCGGCAGGTCCGACGGCTGGGCCCGCAGCGCCTTGCGCCGGCGCCACCACTGGCGCGCCTTCTGGTGGCGCTGGCCCTCGGCCAGGGCGGTATGGGTGAAGCGGTGGATCTCGGCGACGATGGGGCCACGCACCTCCACCGCATAGTCCTGCTTGGCCTCGGGGCCGAAGTCGGCCAGGTGGTCGGCCGAGTAGTTGATGCCGCCGACGAAGGCGCGGGTGCCGTCCACCACCACGATCTTGCGGTGCATGCGGCGCAGGTAGTTGACGCGCCAGCCCAGCACCGGTGCCGCCGGGTCGAACACATGGACTCGCACGCCGGCCTCGCACAGAGCGCCCAGGAACTGCTGCGACAGGTCGGGCGAGCCGAAGCCGTCGATGGTCAGGTCGACTTGCACACCGCGCTTTGCCGCTGCGACCAGGGCTGCGTGCAGCTGCAGCCCGACCTTGTCCTCGAACAGGATGAAGGTCTCGACCACCACCTCGGTCTGCGCCGCGGCAATGCTGTCGAACACGCGCGGGAAGAACGCCTCGCCGTTTTCCAGCAGGCGGATGTTGTTGCCCTCGATCCAGCGTCCAGCCATGGTCTTGCGTCCTCAGATGTGGATCTCGGCCACCAGCGGCGCATGGTCCGACAGGTGCGACCAGGGCTTGCGCGGAAGCACCACCGGCAGATGCACCGAGGCATTGCGCACGTAGATGCGGTCCAGCGACAGCACGGGGAAGATGGCCGGAAAGGTCTTGGCGGCCGCGCCATAGGCGGTGACGAAGACCTCACGCAGGCCTGCGCCCTCGAGCAGCATGGTGTGGGCGCGCTTGCGCCAGTCGTTGAAGTCACCCGCCACGATCAGTGGCGCGTCGTCGGGCACTTCGCTGCGCACCATCTCGCACAGCAGGTCCAGCTGTTGCACGCGGTGCGACTCGGCCAGGCCCAGGTGGACGCAGATCACGTGCACATCGATCTGCTGCACCGGCATGCGCAGCACGCAATGGAGCAGGCCGCGCTTTTCCGGGCCGGAGATGGAAACGTCGTGGTTCTGGAAATGGACGATGGGGAACTTGGACATCACGGCGTTGCCGTGGTGGTGGCCCTTGGGATAGACCATGTTGCGGCCGTAAGCGTACTGCGGCCAGATGCTGTCGGCCAGGAACTCGTACTGCGGCGCGTCGGGCCAGTTCTCATGGTTGCGGTCGCTTTTCTTGCGCGCCTCCTGCGTGCCCAGCACCTCCTGCAGGAAGACCACGTCGGCGCCCACCTTGCGCACCGCGTCGCGCAGCTCGGGCAGGATGAACCTGCGGTTGAAGGTGGTGAACCCCTTGTGGGTGTTGACCGTCATCACGGTCAGCGGCGGGGCGGTGGCCACGGTGTCGGTCATGGGACTGTCTCGGCGTTGTGCGGAAATCCCTTTGTAGTGGCCGCTCCCCGCGCCAGGTGTAGGACGCGCGGCTGTCTTCCTGTCGCTACTTGGGCCGCGGCCGGCGCAGGCCGGCGTCGGGCGGCTGCAGGCGGCCGGCGCGCAGTTCGCCCACCGCATGGGCGAGGGCACGGGCCGCATTGCGCACTTCTTCCTGCACGTCCCTGTCTTTGTCCAGCGCGCCGTGGCTGCTGGCATAGGGCTGGTAGTAGCCGATGAAGCGGTCCAGCCGCGCCTGGCTGCCGGCGTCCACCAGGCCCATCCAGTCCAGCCAGTCGCACAGGGAGCGGCGCACGCCTTCGATGCCGGCGACGTCGCCGTGCACGACCACGCCGTAGGCGCGGCCGGCCAGGCGCTTGGGATAGTCCCAGCCCTGCAGCTCGATCTGCTTGGCCAGTTGCGGCTTCTTGCCCTGGGTGCTGGTGGGGTCGGGATTGCCGCCGTCGGCGCAGACCAGCCTGTCCATCATCAGCTTGAGCGGGCTGGCCACCTGGTACCAGTAGACCGGCGTCAGCAGCAGCACGCCGTGGGCCGCGACCCAGCGCTCGTAGATGTCGGCCATCCAGTCGCCGGTCTGGCGCGTGGCGTGGTTGGGGTAGCAGCTGCAAGGCCAGTGGCACAGCGGCATGGCGGTGGAGACGCAGCCCTTGCAGGGGTGGATGTGCAGGTCGTACTCGGAGGTCAGCAGGCTCAGGTCCAGCACATCGGCCTCGATGCCGGCGGCCTTGAGCACATCGTGCGCGATCCTGGTCATGCGCCAGGTCTTGGAGATCTCGCCCGGGCAGGTGCCGTCGTTGCGCGCCGACCCGCACACCAGCAGCACGCGCGAGGGCGTGGCCTTGCGGCCCCAGAGCTCCTGCGCCGCGATGAGCCTGTCCCGGGTCTCGCGCCATTCCAGCGACAGTTCGTAATGCGGGTCGGCAAAGCCCGGGCCGGCCGGCGCGGTGCGCGGCGCCTTGCGGCCCTCCTTGTAAGCCTCCCAGGCGATCTGCTCCAGCCGTGCCAATGCATCAGCTTCCACGGCAAAGGCCGGGTCGTTGAAGGACTGCAGGAAGCGCTGGTGGAACTTGCGCCTGCCGATAGGCGCCGGCGCCTGGCCCTTGCGGATGGCGGTGCTCATGCGGCCAGTGTAGGCAGCGGCGCACTGTCTGTGGGGCCGGGACGGGCGTGGAGGGCCGTGTCCTACAGGCGCCGGCGCGCATGTCCGGCAGGGGGGCCCGGATGGGCTCGGTACGGTGAACCATGCCCTGCTTTCTGGGGCTTGTGAATGAAGCAAAGGATTTGACATGACGAACCGCAACACCACCGTTTCCCTGCTGCTGGCCGGCCTTCTGGCCGCCGGCGGCGCAGCCCACGCGCAGAGCGCCGCGGCGGGCGGCAGCTCGGATGTGCCGCCCAAGGCTGGCGAGGCCAGCACCCAGACCAATGGCGTGCCCAACGCGCAGACCACCAACGCCCCTGCTGCCACCGCCGACATCAGCACCAAGGACCAGATCCGCCAGGACGCGGCCGGCCAGAGCAAGGCCAGCGCCACCTCGTCCGTGCCCAACAAGGCCGGCGAGGCCAGCACCATGGTCAAGGGCAATCCCAATGCCGACCCCAACAACCCGGCCCTGACCAAGAGCAAGTCGGAAAAGCGGGTCGAGAAGGAAATGAAGAAGGCCGAGTCCCAGCAGCGCCGCGACGCCGCCGTGATGGGCCAGAAGGGCGCGCAAGCTGGCGCTCCGGCAGGGACACCGGCGGTGTCGCCGGCCGGCACGCCTTCCGTGCATGAAGGCGGCACGCCCAAGTAAAGCCGCCGCACCATGAAAAAAGCCTGCACCGTCACCGGTGCAGGCTTTTTGCGTTGGCGGCAGGCTCCTGCCTGCACAGGTGGTCAGCCCATGCGGTGGCGCGGGCCGCCGTGGCCACTGAAGCGCTTGGCCGTCTCGCTGTCGAAGACCTTTTTCTGGTCCGGCGTCAGCGCGGCGTAGAAGGCCTTGGTGGCGTCGGCCCGGCGGTCCATCTCGGCATTGCGCGTGCTGCGCAGCGCGCGCATCTGGTCGATGCGCTCCGGCGTGCTCATCCTGGCGATGGCCTCACGGTCCGGGCGCTGTGGCCGGTCGCCAGGCTTCATCGCGTTGGTGAAGCTGGTCCAGGCGCCTTCCTGGGTGGCCGTGATCTGCAGCTTCTGCTTGAGCTCGGCCTGGTGCTTGGCCATGCGCTCTTGCATCTTGGCCGGATCGTGGTGGGGCCTGCCTTCGCGGGCGACGGGCGCGCCGGGCGTGGGCGCGACCGGGGTCTGCGCCGTGGCGGCCAGACCCAGCGAAGCCAGCAGGGAGGCGGCGATGAGGTGGTGGGCGAATTTCATGGAAACATCCTTCCTTGGAAAGGCCTGAGGAGTCCGACATGGGCCGCAGGTTGCAGGCAAGTGTGGGACGGCCATGTAACGCGTCCATGCCCCTAGCGTGGCGGGAATGTAAAGCCGGGCCCGGTGGGAGCCTTCCTACGCGCGAAATCCATCCGCGGCCACAGCCGCGCTTGCATTGCGGCGCGATGCTGGGCACCTGAACTCCAAGGAGACAAGCATGAAGTCGATCACCCTTGTGCGCCCCACGGCCGCCGTGCTGGGGACGCTTCTTGCCGCCGCGGCTCTGGCGCAGACCGTGCCCAGCCGCACCACGACCGAGGTGGCGGCGCCAGTGGTGTCCGATGCCGCGCCCCTGCCGGCCGAAGACCGCAGCAGCACCGGCGCCATCTTGCTGGAGAACGCGCCGGTGCGGGCCCAGCGCAATCCCACGGCCGTGATGGGCGCCTCGCCCAGCGTGGCCAAGCCCGCCAGCAAGGCCCTCAAGCGCAGCGAACAGCGTCAGGCACGTGATGCCGACGCCGCCACCTTGCGCCAGCAAGGGGCCGGCAGCCTGCAGGACAACTGAGCCGTTTTTGGTCAAATGGGCCTGTAGCCCCGGGCAAATGGACCTGGAGCGCTATGCTTGTTGTAGCGCCGGGTAGTCGGTGTAGCCCTTGGCGCCGCCGCCATAGAACGTCATCTTGTCGGGGCTGTTGAGCGGCGCGTCGGTGCGCAGGCGCTCGACCAGATCGGGGTTGGCGATGAAGGGCACGCCGAAGGCGACCAGGTCGGCCCCATCGTTGACGGCCTTCTCGGCCAGGGTCTTGTCGTAGCCGTTGTTGACCATCCAGGCGCCCTGGCCGCCAGCCTCGCGGTAGACCTTTTTCAGTGCGGCGTAGTCGAAGGGACGGTCGGCGATCTCGCGCGGGCCGCCGGTGGCGCCCTCGATGACGTGGATGTAGGCCAGGCCCAGCGGCGCGAGCTGGCGCACCACATATTCGAACAGCGGCTGCGGGTCGGCGTCGATGACGTCGTTGGCCGGCGTCACTGGCGACAGACGGATGCCGGTGCGGCCGCCGCCGATTTCTTCCACCACCACACGCATCACCTCCAGCAGCAGGCGGGCGCGGTTCTCGATGGAGCCGCCGTAATCATCCGTGCGCTGGTTGGCGCCGGTCTTGAGGAACTGGTCCAGCAGGTAACCGTTGGCGCCATGCACCTCGACGCCGTCGAAGCCGGCCGTGCTGACGGCGTGGCGCGCCGCATGGCGGTAGTCCTGCACGATGCCCGGGAGTTCTTCCGCGGCCAGCGCGCGCGGCTCGGAGGTGGGGGCAAACGAGCCCACGCCGTCCTTGATCAGGTAGGTCTTGGTCTTGGCCGTGATGGCCGAGGGCGCGACCGGCGGCTGGCCGCCGGGCTGCAGGTCGACGTGCGAGACGCGGCCCACGTGCCACAGCTGCACCACGATGCGGCCGCCCTTGGCATGGACGGCATCGGTCACGCGCTTCCAGGCGTCGAGCTGCTCGGTGCCGTACAAGCCCGGCACGTCGGCATAGCCCTGGCCTTGCGGGCTGATGGCCGTGGCCTCGGTGACCAGCAGGCCGGCGCTGGCGCGCTGGCTGTAATAGGTGTCGGCCAGGGCCGTGGGGATGGCGTTGGGCGAGCGGTTGCGTGTGAGCGGCGCCATCACGACGCGGTTGGACAGTTGCAGATCGCCGGCGCGGGCCGGGTCGAACAGGCTGGGCATGGGAGAGAGTCCTTGTTGCTGTTGTTGGGCTGGTTTGCCCCAGTGTATGGACAATGCAGCGCCATGACAGGCCACGGCAACGATTCCCCCTCGCGCCTGCTGCTATTGGCGCTGGCCCTGTCGCTGGGTGCGGCAATCTCGTTAGGCATCACGCGCTTCGCCTATGGCCTGTTGCTGCCGCCCATGCGCGCCGATTTGCAGTGGTCCTACACCCTGGCCGGCACGATGAACACGGCCAACGCCCTGGGCTATCTGCTGGGTGCATTGGCCACACCGCGGTTGATGCGCCGCTACGGTCCGTCGCGCCTGCTGCTATGGGGCGCGGCCCTGGCCAGCCTGTTCATGGGCCTGTCGGGCTTTTTCACCGAGGCCGCGCCCTTGCTGGCGCAGCGGGTGCTGGCCGGCGTCGCGAGTGCCTTTGTCTTCATCGCCGGCGGTCTGCTGGCTGCGCGGCTGGGCGCGCTGCAGCCGGCGCGCAGCGGCTTGCTGCTGGGCCTGTACTACGGCGGCACCGGCCTGGGCATCGTGCTGTCGGCCCTGCTGGTGCCGGCCGTGCTGGAGGCGGCGCAAGCGCGGCCGCATGGCTGGGCCTGGGCCTGGTGGACGCTGGCTCTGGCCTGCTTTGCCGCGACGCTGTCCCTGCTGTGGCCGGCGCGCGTGCTGCAGGCGCTGGAGGCGGCCGCGCCCACGGGTGCACAGCAGGCCGATGGGCGGCGCTTTGGCTGGCGCGCCTTCGCGCCGGGCCTGGCCGGCTACGCGTTGTTCGGCGTGGGCTACATCGGCTACATGACCTTCGTCATCGCCCTGCTGCGTGAGCAGGGCGTGGGGCCGGCGCGCATCACGCTGTTCTATGCGCTGCTGGGTGTGGCGGTCGTTGCCTCGTCGCGCATCTGGGCCGACCTGCTGGACCGCTACCGCGGCGGCCAGTCCCTGGCCCTGCTCAATGCCGTGCTCGGCGTGGCGACCATCGCTCCGGCGCTGACGGCGGCCTGGCCGGCCGTGCTGCTGTCGGGCCTGGTCTTCGGCGGCGTCTTCCTGTCCGTCGTGGCTTCCACCACCGCCCTGGTGCGGCACAACCTGCCGCCAGCGCAATGGGCGGCCGGCATCAGCGCCTTCACCATCGTGTTTGCGGCCGGCCAGATTGCCGGGCCCACGGTGGTGGGCTGGATCGCCGACGGCCCGGGCGGGCTGGCGCGCGGCCTGCTGTTCTCGGCCGGCGCGCTCTGGCTGGGGGCTCTGGTGGCAGCGCGGCAGAAGGCCTTGCCGGCATGAACCGGCAAGGCGCGGCCGCCCTTATTTGCCCTGGGTCTCGGCGTTGAGCGCTGCCTGCACCGCCGGCCGCGCCGCCATGCGCTCCATGAAGGCCAGCAGGTTGGCGTAGGGCGCGAGGTCCACGCCGGTGGGCTTGTGCCAGCGCAGCACGGTGAACAGGTAGGCGTCGGGCACGCTGAAGTGCTCGCCCATCAGGTAGTCCTTGCCGGCCAGCTGGCCATCGGCGAACTGCAGGCGGCCGGCGATGCGCTCGCGGAAGATTTTCTTGGCGTCATCGGGCATGTTGGGGTTGAACAGCGGGCTGAACTTCTGGTGCAGTTCGGTGCCGATGAAGGTCAGCCACTCCTGCAGGCGGTAGCGCGCCAGCGTGCCGTTGGCCGGCGCGAGATTCCTGGTGGGCACCTGGTCGGCGACGTACTGCACGATGGCCGGGCCTTCGCGCAGGCGGGTGCCGTCGTCCAGCTCCAGCAGGGGCACGTAGCCCAGGGGGTTGACCTCGTAGTAGTCGCCGCCGTCGGGCAGCTTGTGGGTCTTGGTCGGGGCCAGCACCGGCTCGAAGGCCAGGCCGGCCTCGCGCAGGACGATGTGCGGCGCCAGCGAGCAGGCGCCGGGGGAGTAGTAAAGCTTCATCTGGTGTTCCTTGGGTCGGTGGTTGTCTGGCGCCGATGCTAGCGGCTGGGAGCTTTCCTCGCCAGACGCGGGACAGGCCGCCGTCCTACAGCGCGCAGCGCCGCGCGCTGATCGCCGCGCCGGACCGCCGCCCCTAGCATCGGTGCACCCAGGCTGATGAGCCTGCCCAACCCCGATCTTCAAGGAGAAAGCCATGCTGAAGTACGCGATTGTTTTTGCCGTCATTTCCCTGATTGCCGGCGCCCTGGGCTTTGGCGGCGTCGCTGCCGGCGCCGCCGGCATCGCCAAACTGCTGTTCGGCCTGTTCCTGGTGCTGGCCCTGATCTTCCTGGTGCTGGCGGTGCTGGGCGTGGGTGCGGCCCGCAAGGCCAAGCGCTGAAGGAGACCCTGGCCATGGCCGTGCATCTGTCGACCGTCGAGACCGTCCTGGAGTACCAGGTGCGCGAGCCGACCCACTTCTGTTTCAACCTGGAGGCGGCGCACTGGCCGACGCAAAGCATCCTGAGCGAGCGCCTGGCCGTGTCGTCGAACGTGGCGGTGCACAGCTTCACCGATCCCGGTAGCGGCAACCGCTTCTTCCGCTTCGACGCCCAGCCGGGGCCGCTGCTGGTGGGCTACAAGGCGCAGGTGGAGGTGTACTCGCAGCAGATCGACGAGCACCTGCCCGAGGCGCCTGTGGGCCAGGTGCCCGACGACATCTTTCATTACCTGATGCCCTCGCGCTACTGCGAGTCAGACGTGCTGGGCAGCGCGGCCCAGCAGCTGTTCGGCAACGAGCCGCCGGGGTTGAGCAGGGTGCGCACCATCGTTGAATGGATCCACGAGTCCATCTCCTACCGGCCGGGCAGCAGCAACTCGACCACCACGGCGCAGGAGGTCTTCGTGCAGCGCGCCGGCGTCTGCCGCGACTTCGCCCATCTGGGCATCGCCCTGTGCCGGGCCCTGAACATCCCGGCCCGGCTGGTGGTGGGCTATGTGTGGTTCGATGAGCCGCCGCAGGACTTTCACGCCATCTTCGAGGCCTGGATCGGCGACCGCTGGGTGCTGGTCGATCCCACGGGCATGGCACCGGTGGACCGTCTGGTGCGCATCGGCACAGGGCGCGACGCCAAGGACGTTGCTTTCAGCACCTTCTTCGGCGCGGTGGAGATGACGCGCAAGGAAATCACCGTGGCCGAGGCCGACCCGCGCGGCCGCGTGCCCAGCGGCAAGCCCTCGGTGCAGCTGGCCGCCGAAGGCATCTAGTCCTTGTAGCCGGGACTCTCGCGATCGAGCTTGCGCAACAGGGCGGGCCAGGCGATGTTGGCACCCTGGCCGGCGGTGACGGTCTTCATCACCTGGCCCATGCCCTCGAGGATGCGCGGGTCCACCGTGATCAGCTCGCCGCCGGCTTGGGCGTCGATCTGGATGCGGCAGGTGTTCTCGAAGGTGTACATGGACAGGAAGGCGTCGGCGATGGTCGGCCCCACGGTGAGCAGGCCGTGGTTGCGCAGCACCAGGTAGTTTTTGTGGCCCAAATCGGCCTGCAGGCGCGGGCGCTCGTCGTCGCGCAGGGCCACGCCCTCGTAGCCGTGGTAGGCCAGGGACGCCAGGACGAAGGTGCTTTGCTGGCTGATGGGCAGCACGCCGCACTTTTGCGCGCTGACGGCGACGCCGGCGCGGCTGTGCGTGTGCAGCACGCAGCCGGCGTTCTCGCGCGCCTCATGGATGCAGCTGTGGATGACGAAGCCGGCCGGATTCACCGGGAAGGGCGAGGCTATGAGCTTGTTGCAGTGCAGGTCGACCTTGACCAGCGACGAGGCGGTGATCTCGTCGAACATCAGGCCGTAGGGATTGATCAGGAAGTGGTGCTCGGGCCCGGGGATGCGCGCGCTGATGTGGGTGAAGACCAGGTCGCTCCAGCCGTACAAGGCCACCAGGCGGTAGGCCGCGGCCAGGTCCACGCGCAGCTTCCATTCGGCTTCGCTGACGACTTCCTTCAAAGATGCGATGTTCATTTCGTCTCCTTCGTTGTGGCGCCATCTTGGGCGCGGGCTTGACGGCCAACTGTCAAGAAATTAACAATGAAGGGAAGTCCCTGCCCTGCTGCTGTCACCCAGGCGTCCATGAAATCCACCGCCCCGCTGCTGGCCACTTTGTCAGCCAATCCCTGGTTCGGCGCCCTGCCTCTGCGCGAGCGCCGCGCCTTGCTGACGGCCGCCGAGCCCCTGCGCCTGCGCGCAGGCGAGATGCTGTTCCGCCAGGGCGACAAGGTGCCGGCCGGGCAGGGCGCGTTCTATGGGCTGGTCAGCGGCAGCTTCAAGATCTCCAGCCTGCGCGAGGACGGCAAGGAGGCCATCCTGGCGGTGCTGGAGGCGGGCAACTGGTTCGGTGAGATCTCGCTGCTGGACCAGCAGCCGCGCACCCATGACGCCACGGCCCTGGGCGAGGCGCTGGTGCTGGCCCTGCCGCGGGCCGCTTTCGATGCGGCGATGCAGCGCCACGCCTTCTCGCAGGCGATCTGCCGCATGCTGGCGGCGCGCACCCGCTCGCTCTACGGCATGGTGGAGGACGCAACACTGCGCTCGACCCGCGCGCGCGTGGCGCGCCGCCTGCTGCTGCTGGCACGCGGCGATGCCACCCAGGCCAGCGACGCGCGGCCGGTGCTGCCGGTGTCGCAGGAGGCGCTGGCCATGATGCTGGGCATCACGCGCCAGACACTGAGCAAGGAGTTGAAGGCCCTGGTGCAGGGCGGGGCGATCAGCCTGGGTTACGGCCGCATCGCCATCGAGTCGCCGGCGGTGCTGGAAGGCTGGGGCTCGGCGGCCTGAGCGGGCCGAACCCGGAACTCACTGGGGCTCATGCCCATGTGGTCGCGAAAGACCCGGCTGAAGTGCGAGAGGTTGGAGAAACCGCAGGACAGGGCGATCTCGGTGATGGGCCGGCCCGCCAGCGGGCCGCCGCGCAGCTCGCGCACGCAGGCTTCCAGGCGCTGGCGCTGGATGTAGCCGGCCAGGCTGTCGGTGTCGCCGGCGAAAGCGTTGTACAGGTGGCGGCGGCTGCAGTTGAGGGCCCGGGCGATGCCGTCCACCGACAGCTGGGGGTCGCGCAGATGCCTCGCCACATGGCCCTTGATGCGGTCCTTCAAGGCGGCGCGCTGCGTGACCGCCGTCTCCTGGCCGCCCAGCTCCAGCAGCGACAGGCGCACCAGCTGCATGATCAGCTCTCCGGCGCCGCGCGCCGCGTCCTCGCTCATGTAGGGCAGCTCCTGGTAGGTGCTGCGCATGGTCTCGAGCGCCACCCGCGAGATGCCGCTGGCGCCGCCGACGTGGCGCGCCATCAGGGCGTTCAGGCGCACGCCGCGCTCGGCCATCTGGTCCTTGGGCAGCATCACGATCAGGTGCTCGGTGCGCTCGGGGTTGTCGATGGCGTAGCTGCCGGTGGTGTCGTAGATGACCCAGCCGCCGTTGCGTGCGCAGGCCTCGCGGCCCTCTTGCTGCACGGCGGCGCTGCCCTGCCAGGGCGCGACGATCTTCAGGTAGGCGGTGTCGCTGCTGCGTGCCAGCTGCGGGCTGCGCAGCACGCGGTGGCGGTTGGCCTCGAGCTTGGTGAGGATGACGTCGCCGGCGCGCGAGGAGGCCATGTGGCCGTCGAATTCGGTGTCGCCGTAGAGGTCGGAATCCAGGCCGCCGAAATGCTGGAACACCCACTCGCGCCAGGCCGGGGCGCGGTCGCGCGGCGTGACGTCGTCGGTGGACAGGTGGGTGGGGGTGGCCATGGCCCTATGTTCGCTGCTTTTGCGCCCCGCCGCCACCAGGACCTGGGGAAAACCCCAGATGCCGTGCACGGGCAGGCAAGCGCTTAGTGCGCCTGCAGCACAGCGCGGGGAGGCCGGGTTTCCTAGGATCGAGGCTTCCTGCCCATCCGGGCCCACTACGAGGAGACACACATGGTTCAAGCAAGCCGTCGCAAGTTGATCAAGGGCGCCGCCGCCGCGGTCGGCACGCTGGCCGTGGCACCACAGTTGCTGGCGCAGGCCGGCCCCGTGCGGGTGGGTTACGCGATGTCGCGCACCGGTCCCTGGACTGGCGGCGCCCAGGTCAGCCAGGAGCCCAACTACCTGCTGTGGGCCGAGCAGCAGAACGCCGCGGGCGGCATCAGCGTCAAGGGTGTCAAGCGCCAGATTGAGCTGATCAGCTCGGACGACCGCAGCGACACCGAAACCGTGGTGCGCACCTACGAAAAGCTGATGGGCAGCGACAAGGTCGACCTGGTGCTGCCGCCCTGGGGCAGCAACGCCAACTTCGCGGTCGCGCCCCTGGCCAATCGCTTCGGCTATCCCTTCCTGGCGCCCACGGCTTTGTCGCGCCGCCTGGTCGAAATGAAGCTGCCGTACTTCTTCCTGCTGCTGCAGCAACCCGCGCCCATGACCAATGCCCTGGTCGACATGCTCAAGGCCAACGGCTGCAAGACCCTGGCCTGCATCTACGTGGACGACCTGTTCGGCCTGGAGAACTACTCGGCCCTCAAGGTGGCGTTGCAGGGCAGCGGCATCCAGCTGGTGGAAGACAAGAGCTACCCGGCCGGCGTGAAAGACTTGTCGCCGGTGCTGCGCTCCATCAAGGACAAGAACCCCGACGCCTTCGTCGGCTTCACCTACCCGCCCGACACCATCCTGGCCAGCAAGCAGGCCAAGGAAGTGGGTCTGAACCCGAAGTTCTTCTACGCCTCGGTGGGCACGGCCTTCCAGCTGTACAAGAACGTGATGACGCCGGCCGGCGCCGAGGGCGTGCTGGGCATGGGCTCTTGGAACGGCAAGACCAGCCCCGGCGCCAAGGCCTACTTCGACGCCCACACCAAGAAGTTCGGCGGCAAGGAGCCGGACCGCTGGGCCTCGGGCGCCTGCTGGGCCGGCCTGGAAATCCTCACCGCCGCCGTCAACAAGCAGGGCCTGGACCGCAAGGCCATCCGCGAGTACGTGGCCACCACCACGCACAAGACCATCCTGGGCGACATCAAGTTCACGGGCAGCGAAAACACCGCCACGCCCGGCACGGTGAGCCAGTGGCAGAACGGCGAGTTCGAGGTGGTCTGGCCGCCCAAGGTCGCCACCGCCAAGCTCAATCCCGCGAAAGCTGCCTGGAAATAAGGCTTCCCCCCGAAGCGCCTACGGCGCCTCCCCCTCAGGGGGCGACACCAGCGGACCGGCAAAGCCGGTTCCGCGGTGTCCCTGGAACCCATACGCATGTCCATCTCCGCCTGGCTTGAACTCCTCGCTTCCGGTCTCATCACCGGCGGCATCTATGCCCTGGTCGCCCTGGGGCTGAACCTCCAGTACGGCCTGATGCGCATCCTGAACATCGCCCATGGCGAGTTCCTGATGCTGGGCGCCTACCTGACCTGGATGGCGCAGTCCACGCTGGGCATCTCGCCGCTGCTGATGGTGCCGGTGTCCTTTCTGATGCTGATGGCGCTGGGCCTGGTGATCCACCGCCTGTGCTTTGCCCGGCTGACGGCCACCTCGCCCAACCTGGACATCTTCGAGGCGCGCGGCCTGATGGTGGCCTTCGGCCTGATGTTCCTGGTGCAGAACTTCGCCTCCTGGATGTGGGGCGGCGAGCTGCGCGGCTACGACTACTTCGCCGAGCCGGTCAAGTTCGGCCAGGCCCAGTTCGCCGGCAACAAGCTGCTGGTCTTCGGCCTGGCCCTGGTGTTCTGCGGCGCGCTCATCGTGCTGCTGCGCATGACGCTGCTGGGCAAGGGCGTGCGCGCGCTGATGCAGTCGCCCGTGGGCGCCCAACTGGTGGGCATCGACACCAAGCGTCTGCACCCGCTGATGTTCGGCATCGGCCTGGGCCTGTCGGGCGTGGCCGGCTGCCTGCTGTCCATGGCCTACACCATCGCACCCTCGATGGGCGAGCCCTACACCGTGACGGCGCTGATCGTCATCACCCTGGGTGGCTTCGGCAGCATGTCGGGCGCCTTGGCCGGCGGCCTGTTGCTGGGCGTGATCGAGGCCCTGGGCATGCACTTCACCAATCCTTCGCTCAAGGCGCTGCTCTCGTATGTGGTGTTCATCGCGGTCCTGCTGCTGCGGCCCAAGGGCCTGTTCTCCAAATGACTGATCGACACCTTCTGACGCGCGATCTGCTCGTGCTGTTCGGCCTGACCGGCTGGGCTCTGTGCCTGCCGTACTTCGGCAGCGAATTCGTGGTCTCGCTGGGCCTGACCTGCCTGATGTACGTGGCCCTGTCCTCCAGCTGGGGGCTGTTTTGCGGCAGCACGCGCTACCTCTCGCTGGCGACCTCGGCCTTCTTCGGCATCGGCGCCTACACCAGCGCCATCGCCCTGGAGCAAATGAGCTGGATCGCCTCCATCGCCCTGGGCGCGGGCCTGGCGACGGTGGTGGCGGTGGTGATGGGCGCGGCCGTGCTGCACCTGCGCGGCACCTACTTTGCCGTGCTGACCTTCGGCATGACCGAGCTGATCCGCCACGCCGTGACCTACTGGGAAAAGCAGGTGACGGGCACGGTGGGCCGGGTGCTCAGCGTGGTGCCCGAGCGCGACACCATCTACCTGACGGTGCTGGCGCTGGCCGTGGGCACGGTGGCCCTGTCCATCGCCGTGCGGCGCACCCGCTTCGGCCTGGCCTTGATGGGCATAGGCGCGGACGAGCAGCGCGCCCAGACCCTGGGCGTGGACACGCGCCTGGTCAAGATCATCGGCTTTGCGATGACGGCGGCCGTGGCCGGCGCGGTGGGCGCGGCCATGTCGGTGCGCTGGACCTACATCGACCCGCACACCGTCTTCAATCCCTTCATCGGCTTCCAGACCGTGCTGATCGCGCTGATCGGCGGCGCCATGACGCTGTGGGGCCCGCTGATCGCCGCCGTGGTGTTCAGCCTGCTGGCCGAGACCCTGCGCCTGCAGGCGCCGCAGATTTACATGATGACGCTGGGCCTGCTGTTGATCCTGTCGGTGCTCTACCTGCCGGGCGGCCTGGCCTCGCTGCGCTGGGAGACCTTGAGCGGCTGGTGGCAAGGCACGAAGGCCCAGTGGAAGGAGCGCCGCTACGAATGGAGCGGCGACAAGGCCAGGGACAAGGAGCGCGCGAAGCGCCGCGCGCGGGAGCAGCGCCTTGTCTGAGCTAATCATCAACGCTCCCTTGCTCGAAGCCCGTGAAGTCACGGTGCGCTTCGGCGGCCTGGTGGCCGTCGACGCGGTGAGCGCGAACTTTCGGGCCGGCGAGCTGGTGGGCATCATCGGCCCCAACGGCGCCGGCAAGACCACCTTCTTCAATGCGCTGACCGGTGTCATTGCGCCGACCTCGGGCCGCCTGGTGGCCGGCGGCAAGGACCTGACCGGCCATGGCCCGCACCGCTATGCGGCCCATGGCCTGGCGCGCACCTTCCAGACCCCGCGCGTGTTCCCCGACATGACGGTGCAGGCCAACATCGAGTTCGGCCTGAAGTTCGCCGGCCGGCGCGCGCGCAAGTATTGGCTGTGGGGCGAGGAAGCGGCCGTGCCCTGGGCCCTGCGCGATGCGTCCAGCGTGCTGGCTGTGATCGGCCTGCAGGCGCAAGCCGGCCTGCCTGCCGCGGCGATCACGCCTTCGCAGCAACGCCTGCTGGAGATCGGCATGGCGCTGGCGACGCGGCCGCGCATGCTGCTGCTCGATGAAGTGGCGGCCGGCCTGACCGAGGCCGAGGTCGAAGAGATGGCGCGCCTGATCCGGCGCCTGCGCGACGAGCTGGACCTGACCGTGGTGTGGATCGAGCACGCGGTGACCACGCTGCTGCGCCATGTGGAGCGCGTGATCGTGTTGCACCAGGGCCGCAAGATCGCCGACGGCACGCCGGCCGAGGTGGTGCGCAATGCCGAGGTGATCGAGGCCTATCTGGGCGATGAAATGGTGGAGGCCTCGGCATGATGTGGCACCAACCCGGTTTTGTGCTGGGCGGCTCGGGCCGCGCCCAGCTGAAGATCAACGGCCTGTCCTCGGGCTACGGCCCGGTGCAGGTGCTGCGCAATCTCTCGCTGGAGATCAAGCCCGGCCTGACGGTCATTCTTGGCCCCAACGGCGCCGGCAAGACCACCTTGCTGCGCGCGCTCAACGGCCTGTTGCCGCGCGGCGGCGAGGTGCTGCTCGATGGCCAGGAGCTGCCCGAGAAGACCAACGAGATCGTCCAGGCCGGCATGGTGCTGGTGCCCGAGGGCCGGCAGCTGTTTGCGCAGATGACGGTGGCCGAGAACCTGGAGTTAGGCGGCTGGCTGGTGCCCAAGGCGGAACGCGCGCGCCGCCTCGACCAGGCCTTCAAGGATTTCCCCAAGCTGCGCGAGCGCGCCGGCCAGCTGGCCGGCACCATGAGCGGCGGCGAGCAGCAAATGGTGGCTGTGGCCCGCGCCATGATGAGTGCGCCGCGCCTGCTCATGCTCGACGAGCCCTCGCTGGGTCTGGCGCCGCGCATGGTCGACGAGCTGCTGGCGATCGCCCGGCGCATCGCCGATGCCGGTACCACTGTGCTGATGGTCGAACAGAACGTCCGCAAGGCGCTGGCCGTGGCCGACCGCGGCTATGTGCTGGAGCGCGGCACCCTGGTGGCCAGCGGTCCCGCCGCGCTGCTGGCCCGCTCGGCCGCCGTGCGTGAAGCCTACCTGGGCGCGCCCTCGGGCGACACCGCCCAGTCCACCGCCAGACAAACCACCGTTCGGACCGAACCCGAGCGAGCCCTGTAGTCCCGCTAGAAGGAGAACACCATGTCCGATCTGTCCATGCTCATCAACGGCCTGAAGGTCAGCGCCGAAAAGAACGCGACCTTCGAGCGCCGCAATCCCCTCGACGGCACGGTGGCCACGCGCGCACCGGCCGCCTCGCCGGCCGATGCCGTGCTGGCGGTGGAAGCCGCGGCCGAGGCCTTCAAGACCTGGAGCGAGACCGGTCCCGGCGAGCGCCGCGCCCTGTTGCTCAAGGCCGCCGAGAAGATGGAAGCCAAGGTGCCGCAGTTCATCGAAGCCGTGGCGGCCGAGACCGGCGCCACCGGCATGTGGGCCGGCTTCAATGTGATGCTGGCCGCCGGCATGGTCCGTGAAGCGGCATCGCTGACCACCCAGATCAGCGGCGAGGTGATCCCGTCCGACGTGCCGGGCTCGCTGGCCATGGGCGTGCGCCAGCCGGCCGGCGTGGTGCTGGGCATCGCGCCCTGGAACGCGCCCATCATCCTGGCCACGCGCGCCATTGCCGTGCCCCTGGCCTGCGGCAACACCGTGGTGCTCAAGGGTTCGGAGAACTGCCCGCGCACGCACCAGCTGATCATCGAGGCCTTCCAGGAAGCGGGCTTCCCGGCCGGCGTGGTCAACTACATCACCAATGCGCCGGAAGACGCGGGCGCTGTGGTGGAGGCCATGGTGGCGCATCCGGCCGTGCGCCGCGTCAACTTCACGGGCTCCACGCGCGTGGGCCGCATCATTGCGCAGACCTGCGCCAAGTATTTGAAGCCGGTGGTGCTGGAGCTGGGCGGCAAGGCGCCCATGGTGGTGCTCGACGATGCCGACATCGAGGACGCGGTCAATGGCGCGGCCTTCGGCTGCTTTGCCAACAGCGGCCAGATCTGCATGTCGACCGAGCGCCTGATCGTCGACCAGAAGGTGGCCGACGAGTTTGCCAAGAAGTTCGCCGCCAAGGCCAGCAGCCTGCCCCTGGGCGACCCGCGCAAGCCCGAGCCCGTGGTGCTGGGCAGCGTGGTCGGCATGTCGACTGTGCACCACTGCAACGCCCTGATCGACGACGCGCTGGCCCTGGGCGCCAAGCTGCTGTGCGGCGGCAAGGCCGAGAACACATTGATGCCGGCCACGGTGCTGGACCACGTCACGCCCAAGATGCGCATCTACCACGAAGAAACATTCGGCCCGGTCAAGTGCATCGTGCGGGTCAAGGACACGCAGGAGGCAATCGCCTGCGCCAACGACAACGAGTACGGCCTGTCGTCCGCGGTCTTCGGCCGCGACATCGCGCGGGCCTTCAACGTGGCGCGCAAGATCGACTCGGGCATCTGCCACGTCAATGGCCCGACGGTGCACGATGAAGCGCAAATGCCCTTCGGCGGCGTCAAGGGCAGCGGCATCGGCCGCTTCGGTGGCAAGGCCGGCATCGCCGAGTTCACCGAGCTGCGCTGGATCACCATCCAAACCACGCCGCGCCACTATCCGTTCTGACGCGCTTGTCGCCCCGGGCTCGAACCGGGATCCATGTCTTGCATGCACCGTGCTCGCGCCAGCCGGTGTCCGGGCTTGCGTCCAACGGTCAGCGTGCCGCCTGGTCGGCGGCATTCCCTGGCAGCCCGGAGGGTGCCCCTCGCGCGCCGAAGCAACCCGTGCCGGGCGCACGGCGATGCCCGAAGGCCGCAGCCCGGACACCGGCTGCCGCGAAGCCAATGTTCCGGCGCGCCACCGGTGGTTTGCCACCATGTCAGCTGAAGGCCGGTGGTTGGGGTGGTCGGCGCAGGTCCATTCGCGGTTGCCACAGACATGGCGTGCCAACCGCGGTGTTGACGCAATCACATTGGCGAGCGCAGGCCGTCGTCCGCGAGCGTGACCGGAGTCCGGCCACCCCTGCCGCCGGCCTTGCCAACCCTGCAGGCCGGGATGACAGACCCGCTCAGCGCGTCAGCGCTTCCAGCTGGGTCAGGTAGTGCATCGCATGCGCCTGCGAAGGCCCGCACATCTCGGCCGAGGGCTGCAGGCCGGCGCAGACGGCGGGGCGCTCGGGGCTGGCGAAGATGCGGCAGCGGTTGGCCTCATCGAGCTGCACGCAGCGCACGCCGGCCGGCTTGCCCTGGGGCATGCCGGGGATGGCGGAGCTGATGGAAGGGGCGGTGCAGCAGGCACCGCAGCCCGGGCGACAGTCCATGGTGCTATATGTTTTGTAGCTGCTCAGGCTTGCTGCAAGCGGTCTGCAGCCCAAATGACTTGGTCAATCACGGCTTGAACATGGGCCTTGGCGGCGTCGCTGGCCAGCTCGCCCTCGGGTGTGAAGGCATCGCCTGCGCGGCCCAGGGCGTGGTTGGTCGGCGCCACCCAGAAATGCAGGTTCAGCAGCAGGGGCGCCAGGTGGCTTTGCGAGCGCAGGCCGCCCAGACCACCGGGCGAGGCGCTGAGCACACCGGCCACCTTACCGCGTGTGGCGCGAAAGCCGTCCGACCAGAGCGGGTCGCCCTGGATGGGGCTGGAGATCCAGTCCAGCGTGTTCTTCAGCAGGGCAGGGTAGCTGGCGTTGTATTCGGGCGTGCAGATGATCCAGGCCGGGTGGGCGTGGCCCAGCTCCTTGAGGCGAACCACGTCGGCCGGCGTGCCGCGCGCTTCCAGGTCGGCGTTGTACATGGGGATGTCGAAGTCGCCCAGTTCGATGTGGGTGGCCTCGGCGCCGCTGGAGCGGACCATGGCGGCCGTGAGCTTGGCCAGACGGCGGTTGTAGGAGTTCTGGCGGGTGCTGCCGGCAAAGACGAGGACTTTCATGCCCTGGATTGCAACACAGGGCCGCACAGCTTTTCTGCACAAAGAAGAGGCAGCCGGTAAAATCGCGGCTTCTCCCGGGCCAGCGGCCCTCGGCGCCCAGCGCCCACCCCCAATGCTTTACCCTGAAGAATTCGACGTGATCGTGGTCGGCGGCGGCCATGCGGGCACAGAAGCGGCCCTGGCTTCGGCACGCATGGGCTGCAAGACCCTGCTGCTGACCCACAACATCGAGACCCTGGGTCAGATGAGCTGCAACCCCTCGATCGGCGGCATCGGCAAGGGCCACCTGGTCAAGGAGGTCGATGCGATGGGCGGCGCCATGGCGATCGCCACCGACGAGGGCGGCATCCAGTTCCGCATCCTCAACTCCAGCAAAGGCCCGGCCGTGCGCGCCACCCGGGCCCAGGCCGACCGCATCCTCTACAAGGCCGCCATCCGCCGGCGTCTGGAAAACCAGCCCAACCTCACCTTGTTCCAGCAAGCTGTCGACGACCTGATGGTGGAGGGCGACCGTGTGGTGGGGGCTGTGACGCAAGTTGGCATTCGCTTTCGCTCCCGTGCCGTGGTGTTGACGGCCGGCACCTTCCTGGACGGCAAAATCCATGTCGGGCTGAACAACTACGCCGCCGGCCGCGCCGGTGATCCACCCGCCATCTCGCTGTCGGCCCGGCTGAAAGAGTTGAAGCTGCCGCAGGCCCGCCTGAAGACCGGCACGCCGCCGCGCCTGGACGGCCGGACCATCGATTTCTCCAAGTGCGAAGAGCAGCCGGGTGACCTCGATCCTGTCCCCGTGTTCAGCTTCATGGGTAACCGGGCCATGCACCCGCAGCAGCTGCCGTGCTGGATCACCCACACCAACGAGCGCACCCACGACATCATCCGCTCCGGCTTTGACCGCAGTCCCATGTTCACCGGCAAGATCGAGGGCGTTGGCCCGCGCTACTGCCCCAGTGTGGAAGACAAGATCAACCGCTTTGCCGACAAGGACAGCCACCAAATCTTCCTGGAGCCCGAAGGCCTGACGACCAACGAGTTCTATCCCAACGGCATCTCCACCAGCCTGCCTTTTGACATCCAGTACCAGCTGGTGCGTTCCATGGCCGGGCTGGAAAACGCCCACATCCTGCGGCCGGGCTACGCCATCGAATACGACTACTTCGACCCGCGTTCCCTCAAGAGCAGCTTCGAGACCAAGTCCATCGCCGGCCTGTTCTTTGCCGGCCAGATCAATGGGACGACGGGTTACGAAGAGGCGGCGGCCCAGGGACTGTTCGCCGGCATCAATGCCGCGCGGTTGTGCCAGGACCAGGAGGCCTGGGTGCCGGGCCGCGACCAGGCCTACCTGGGCGTGCTGGTCGACGACCTCATCACCAAGGGTGTGACCGAGCCCTACCGCATGTTCACCAGCCGGGCCGAGTTCCGGCTGCAGCTGCGCGAAGACAACGCCGACCTTCGCCTGACCGAGGACGGCCGCAAGCTGGGCCTGGTGGACGATGCCCGCTGGGATGCCTTCAGCCGCAAGCGCGATGCTGTTTCACGTGAAACAGAGCGCCTGAAGACGACCTGGGTGAACCCGCGCAACCTGCCGGCCGAGGAGTCGCAGCGGGTGCTGGGCAAGTCCATCGAACACGAGCACAACCTGGGCGACCTGCTGCGCCGACCCGGTGTCAGCTATGCCGACCTGATGTCCCTGGACGATGGCCGGCTGGCCAACCACGCTGTTTCACGTGAAACACTGGGCGAGTTGCTGGAGCCGGTGATCGAGCAGATCGAGATCGCCGCCAAGTACTCCGGCTACATCGACCGGCAGAAGGACGAGGTTCTGCGCGCCGCCCACTACGAGCACCTGAAGCTGCCGGCCGAGCTGGACTACATGCAGATTCCGGCCCTGTCCATCGAGATCCGGCAAAAGCTGAGCAAGCACCGGCCGGAGACTCTTGGCCTGGCTTCTCGCATCTCCGGGGTGACGCCGGCGGCCATCTCGCTGTTGCTGGTCCACCTGAAGAAGAGCAAGTTCAAGGGCTTCGAGACGGCCGCCAACCAGGAAGGGCAGGCGGCGGCGTGAGTCTGGAGTCCGATCTGCGCGCTGGCGCCGCCGAGCTGGGCTTGGTCCTGGACGATGGGCAAGTGGCCCAGCTGCTGGCCTACCTGGGCCTCATCCAGAAATGGACCAAGGTCTACAACCTGACGGCCGTGCGCGACCCGGCGGAGATGCTCAGCCACCATCTGCTGGACAGCCTGGCCGTGATTGCGCCACTGCGCCGCCAGACCAACAACCAAGCCCTGCGCCTGCTGGACGTGGGCTCGGGCGCCGGCCTGCCCGGCGTGGTCATCGCCATCTGCTGCCCGGACATCCGTGTGGATTGCGTGGACACGGTGGCCAAGAAGGCGGCCTTCATCCAGCAGGTGGCGGTCTCGCTCAAGCTGGCCAATCTGCGCGGCCTGCACAACCGGGTGGAAAACCTGGACCAGCCCTACGACGTGGTGAGCTCCCGGGCCTTTGCCTCGCTGGCTGACTTCGTCATCTGGTCGGCCGGGGCTCTGGCGGAGCAGGGGGTCTGGGTGGCCATGAAGGGCAAGCTGCCCGAGGCCGAGATGGCGGCTTTGCCATCCACCGCCTCTGTGTTTCACGTGGAACAGTTGCAAGTGCCCGGTCTGGGTGCAGAACGTCACATCATCTGGCTCAGAAAAACTGGGACCCTCACGTAAACTCAGCCTTCCAGTTTCCGGGGGATTCCCATGTTTGGCGTTGCAGACTACGGCGCGTTTGTCGCCGCCATCATCATTTTTCTGGCGATTCCGGGCCCCGGCAACCTGGCGCTGATCACCTCCACCAGCAAGGGCGGCATCGCCGGTGGCCTGGCCGCCACCATGGGCGTGATCGCCGGTGACCAGGTGTTGATGTGGACGGCCGTGGCCGGTGTGGCGGCTCTCCTGGTGGCTTACCCGGCGGCCTTCCATGCCGTGCAGTGGCTGGGCGCCGCCTACCTGGCCTGGCTGGGTTTCAGGATGCTGATGGCCAAGCCGGGCGATGCCCCGGTGCTCAACATCCAGCCGCGCCACTACTTCAAGCAGGCCAGCCTGATCACCTTGCTCAACCCCAAGGCCATCGTCTTTTACATGGCCTTCTTCCCGCTGTTCGTTGACCCGGCCCGGCACCAAGGCATGCTGACCTTCGGCGTGATGGCAGCGACCATTGCCACGCTCACTTTTCTCTACGGCCTGACGGTCGTGCTGTTGACCCATCACCTGGCTGAGCGTTTGCGCGCCAACCCCCTCATCACCCGCGTGCTCAACAAGATCGCCGGTGTCTTCCTGATCGGCTTCGGCGTCAAGCTCGCCTTCTCCAAGTAAAAGAACAGAAGAACAAACTGATGGCCAAGATTTTTTGCGTTGCCAACCAGAAGGGTGGGGTTGGCAAGACCACGACGACGGTGAACCTGGCGGCCGGACTGGCCAAGATCGGCCAGCGCGTGCTGATGGTGGACCTCGATCCCCAGGGCAATGCCACCATGGGCTCGGGCGTGGACAAGCGCAAGCTCGAACTCACGGTCTATGACGTGCTGCTGGAGTCGGCCTCGGTGGCCGAGGCGCGTGTGCGCAGCGACAAGTGCGGCTACGACGTGCTGGGCGCCAACCGCGAACTGGCCGGCGCCGAAGTGGAGCTGGTCGAGGTGGAGCGGCGCGAGAAGCGCTTGAAGCTGGCCCTGGCCGCGGTCGACGCCGAGTACGACTTCGTGCTGATCGACTGCCCGCCCTCGCTGTCGATGCTGACCCTCAATGGCCTGTGCTGCGCCCACGGCGTGGTCGTGCCCATGCAGTGCGAGTACTTCGCGCTCGAGGGCTTGACCGACCTGGTCAACACCATCAAGCAGGTGCATGCCAACCTGAACCAGGACCTGCAGATCATCGGCCTGCTGCGCGTGATGTTCGATCCGCGCATCACCTTGCAGCAGCAGGTCTCGGAGCAGCTCAAAGCGCACTTCGGCGACAAGGTCTTCAACACCGTCATCCCGCGCAACGTGCGCCTGGCCGAAGCGCCGAGCTACGGCCTGCCGGGCGTGGTCTTCGACCCTTCGGCGCGCGGCAGCGTGGCCTTTGTCGAGTTTGCCAACGAGATGGTCGAGCGGATCCGCAAGATGTAGACATGTCCAAAGTTGAATTGGCCTGTAGACCGCATGGAACATGCCTGAGCAGCTATCAAAAGAGGAGCAAATGAAGCCTTCCAACGTCCTCATCCTGCCCGGCTGGGAAAACAGCGGGCCGCAGCACTGGCAAAGCCTGTGGGAAGCGCGCCATGGCTATGTGCGCGTTGAACAGCACGACTGGATGAAGCCCTTGCGGGGCGACTGGGTGGCGCGGCTGGAAGAGGTGCTGTTGTCGTGCGATGAGCCAACCGTGCTGGTGGCCCACAGCCTGGGCTGCATCCTCACGGCCGCCTGGGCGGCGCGCTCGAAGAACACGCACCGCGTCAAGGCGGCGCTGCTGGTGGCGCCGGGCGACGTCGAGCGGCCGGACATCCGCGACCAGATCCCCACCTGGTCGCCCATCGAGCTGCAGGCCCTGCCGTTTCCCAGCGTGCTGCTGGCCAGCCGCAACGATCCCTATTGCGAGTTCGAGCGCGCCCGCCTGTTCGGCCACGCCTGGAACGCGCAGTTCATGGACTACGGCGACTGCGGCCACATCAATGCCGACTCCGGCCTGGCGAGCTGGCCCGAAGGCCATGTGCTGCTGCAAGATTTAATGAAAGACTGAATATGGCTCTCCCCCGAAGCGGCCTGCGGCCGCCTCCCCCTCAAGGGGGCGGCACCAGCGGACCGGCAAAGCCGGATCCGCGGTGCCCCACGGAAAGACACGCAAGAAATACGGGAGTGATTGCATGGTGACGAAGAAACCCAAGGGACTGGGCCGCGGCCTGGAAGCGCTGCTCGGCCCGACGGCCCAGCCCGATGGCAGCCCCGCCCAGCCGCCCTCCGCCAACCCCGGCGCGCCGGCCTCGCTGCGCCTGGACGACATGGTCGCCGGCATGTACCAGCCGCGCACCCGCATGGACGAGGGCGCGCTCTACGAGCTGGCCGAGTCGATCAAGGCCCAGGGCATCATGCAGCCCATCCTCGTGCGCCAGCTGGCCGACGGCGCCAACGCCGGCAAGTACGAAATCATCGCCGGCGAACGGCGCTTCCGTGCCGCCAGGCTGGCCGGCCTGGACAGCGTGCCGGTGCTGGTGCGCGACGTGCCCAACGAGGCCGCCGCCGCCATGGCGCTGATCGAGAACATCCAGCGCGAAGACCTCAACCCGCTGGAAGAAGCCCAGGGCCTGCAGCGCCTTGTCAAGGAATTCGGCCACACCCATGAACAGGCGGCCCAGGCCGTCGGCCGCTCGCGCAGCGCCGCTTCCAACCTGCTGCGCCTGCTCAACCTGGCCGAACCTGTGCAGACCATGCTGATGGCCGGCGACATCGACATGGGCCATGCCCGCGCGCTGCTGTCGCTGGACCGTGCGGCCCAGATCACCGCCGGCAACCAGATCGCCGCGAAGAAGCTGTCGGTGCGCGAGGCCGAGAGCCTGGTCAAGAAGCTGGGCGCCGAGTTCAACCTGGTCTCGCCCAAGCCCAAGAAGGAAAAGTCGCGCGACCTGCGCCGCGTCGAGGAAGAGCTGTCGGACCTGCTGATGGCGCAGGTCGAGGTGCGCGTGAAAAAGCGCGTCAAACGCCATGG
Source organism: uncultured Ramlibacter sp. (assembly GCF_936925435.1). Lineage (GTDB taxonomy): Bacteria > Pseudomonadota > Gammaproteobacteria > Burkholderiales > Burkholderiaceae_C > Ramlibacter. The sequence goes on from NZ_CAKZHQ010000049.1 coordinate 68,917, forward strand.
CCGCACCGAGGAGATGGGCGAGCTCGCCATCCAGTTCGGTTCGCTCGACGAATTGAACGGCCTGATCGAGAAGCTGCGCCGCAACTGATTTTTTTGTTGTTGACCGGAGGAAATTCCATGACCAAAAGGACTTTGCTTTCGACCCGGCCCGCCTTGCTGGCGGCTGGCCTGTGCCTGGCGTTCGGCGCCGGCGCCCAACAGAACGTCAAGCCGCCCAAGCTGCAGCTGTGGATGGACCTGTCCACCGGCGGCATGGCGGGCATGCCCGAGATGGACATGCCCGCCAGCATGGGCGGCATGTTTGGAGGCCGCGGCGGCCCGGGCGGCGGCAACACCAGCTACGGCCAGGCCCGCGGCATGAACGTCATGCCGGCGCGCGTGCTGGACATCGCGCTGTACAACAGCCTCAAACCCGGCGCGGAAGCGGCGCAAGCCGTGCCGCCCGGTCTGCGCATGGGCGACAAGCTGCCCTTGGTGCCGCCGCAGCCGCAAGCCGTGCCGCGCGAGCGCGAGCCCGGTGAGATGAGCGAAGACATGCGCCGTGAAACGCCCAAGGGCCGCATCCTGATTTACTGGGGCTGCGGCAATGCGGTGCGCGGCGGCCAGCCGCGCGTCATCGACCTGGCACGCGCCAACCCGGCCGACATGGGCGCGGCCTTTGCCGGGCGCAATGCGCCGGACCGCGGCGCCCGCGTCACGCCCCAGCACGCCTTGTTCCCCAACGAGAAGAACCGCGTCAACGTGCCGCGCGATGCATCTCTGGTGGGCGAGCACCAGGTGCTGGGCGAGGGCGTGCCGGCCTCGATGAAGTTCACCCTGGCTGCGGCGCAGAACCTGATGCCGGCCATCGAGCTGCAAAGCCGTGGCGGCCTCAAGGACAGCATCGCGCTGAACTGGGCCGCCGTGCCGCAGGTGCGCGCCTACTTCCTGCATGCCATGGGTCAGGTCGGTAACGACTTGGTGATGTGGTCCAGCGCCGAGAACGCCGACTCCGGCATGGGCCTGTTCGACTACCTGCCCAATGCCTCGATCGACCGTTGGCTCAAGGACAACACCTTGCTCAAGCCCGAGACCACGGCCTGCGCCGTGCCCAAGGGCATCTTTGCCGGCCCCGAGGGCGCCGCGCGTGGCGACGGCAGCCCCGCCATGCTGCGCATGATTGCCTATGGCAGCGAGAGCAATTTCGCGCATCCGCCGCGCCCCACCGACCCCAAGATCGCCTGGGAGCCGGAATGGGCTGTGCGTGTGCGCGTCAAGGCCAACACCATGGCCATGCTGGGTGAGGACAGCAGCGGCCGCGGTAACGCTGCTTCCGCAACGCCTGGCGCGCCCAGCACGCCGGGTGCTGCTGCCGCACCCGCCGCTGCACCGGCCACCCCGCTGCAAAGCGCGGTCGACGCGGTGCTGCCGGGTGCCGGCGCCGCCACTGGCCTGATCAAGGGCCTGTTCGGCCGCTGAGCCGCGGGTCTTACTGGTAGGCGTACTTGATGGTGTAGGCGACGTTGAAGCCCGACGCGCTGATGGACGCGGCGATGTTGCCGGTGTTGCCGGAGTACGAACAGCTGTTGATGGTGAACGTGCCGCCGGCGGCCAGCTGCTTGAATTGGGTGTCATTGGCCAAGCCGTCGCAGAACTCGGTCTGCGTGGTTGGCTGCGGCACATTCGGGATGGTCACGGTGGACGTCGTGCCGGCCACACCGACGGTGATCACCAGCGTCTTGTTGCCCGCGGTGCCGCCGGTTCCGGTTCCACCCGTGCCGCCGGTGCCAACCGTTCCACCGGTGCCGCCCGTCGTGGCGCCGTTGAACGTGAACGTCAGCGATGTGCCATTGATGGTGGCGTAAGCGGTGCCGAAGCCGCCCTGCAGCGCCGTCGGCGACGACAGGGTCAGCACCGAGCCCAGCGAGTTGCCGTTGGCGACGTACTGCGACACGGCACGCAGGATTTGCCCGTAAGCATTGGTCGTTCCGGTCACCGTCGGAACCGTGGTGGCCAGGTTCACGCCGCTCAGCTGGAACTGGCTGGCCACGCTGCCGGCGGCCGTTGCGAAGCTGGCGCTGCTGACCCCGCCGGAGGCGGTCTTGGCGACACTGAAGGCCGCCGAGGTCAGCGGCGTGATCACGCCAGTGGTGGCGCCGCCCTGGCTGGCCAGCACCACCTGCATCGGGTCGCTCAGGGTCTTGCTGGTGTTGGTCGCCTCGTCGGTGTAGCTGCCGCCACTGGCCTCGACCACGATGTCACCCACGTAGTCCAGGTCCATGGAATAGCTGCCGGCGGCGCCGCTGCTCACGCATTTGAGCTGCTCGCCCTTGCCGGCGGCCGTCGCCTTGTAGGCGCAGACATTGGCGCCATTGACCGGGCCCTTGACGACTGCGCCGGAGACGGTGGTTGTGGTGGCGGCCGGCGCAGCGGGGGCGGCGGGATCATCGGAGCCGCCGCACGCGGCCAGCAGGCCGGCGGCAGCGAGACAGGCGCAAAGCAGCTTGCGATCGGGATGCGGCAAACGGGTCATGGACAGCACTCCTTGGCAGGAAGATTGAGGAGCCGCCAGCGTACAAATCTCGGTTACAACTGGATACCCCTTGTTTCAGGGGTCGCCCCCCCTGGTTCCGGGTTGTGAGCCCGCAGTGGCAGCTCTAGACTGCGCCATGCCCGGGAACCCGCTGTTCGAACGCGCCCTCATCGTCGAAGACCTGGACGAACCGCGCCGCTGGCTGGCGGAAATCCTGCCGCTGGCCCTGCCCGTCGTGCGCCGCGTGGACATGGCGGCAACGCTGGCCGAGGCCCGCGAATGCATGCGCAGCCACGCTTACGGGCTGGCCCTGGTGGACTGGGGCTTGCCGGACGGCACCAGCGAGGAGCTGATCGCGCAGCTGGTGGCCGCGCGGGAGGGGGCGGTCGTGATCGTCGCCACCATCCATGACGACGACACCCATGTCTTTCCGGCACTGCGCGCCGGTGCTTCCGGCTACATCCTGAAGTCGCAGCCGGGTCCGGTGGTGATGGCCCAGCTGCAGCGCATCGAGATCGGCGAGCCCGCGCTGTCGCCATCGATCGCCTTGCGCATGCTGCGCCACTTCCGCGCATCGCCCGGGCCGGCTGCCGCGCCGGAAGCGCAGGCCCCCGCGGTCAAGCTGACCGAGCGCGAGGCCGATGTGCTGCGCCTGATCGCCAAGGGCTACCGCACGACGGAGGCAGCCTCCCTGCTGGGCCTGACGCCGTCCACGGTCAGCAGCTATGTGCGCGACATCTACCGCAAGCTGGGCATCTCCTCGCGTGCCGAGGCCACGATGGAAGCCGCGCGGCGCGGCCTGGTGGCCTGAGGTGCTGGCTCTTACGCCAGGGGCAGGCTGAGCACCACCTGGCAACCGCGCAGCGGCGCTGCGCGCGCACCGATGGCCAGCGCAGCGCCGATCTGCCCGGCGCGGTAGTGCATGTTCTTCAGGCCGCGCGCACCGGCGCGGGCAGGCTCCTCGCCCGGACCCACGCCGTCGTCGGCGATCTCGATCGATAGCGTGCGCCGGCCCGCCACCTCGCGCACCCGCGCGGCCAGCAACAGGCGTTGCGCCTGCGCGTGCTTGACCACATTGGTTGCGGCTTCCTGCAGGATGCGCATCACCTGCAGAGCGGTGTCGCTGGGCAGCTGCACCTGGTCCACCGATTCGTCGATGTCCCAGTCCAGCGCCACGCCGGCTGCCGCCAGGCGGCCATCCCAGCGGTTGCGCCAAGCCGCCAGAGCGCCCGGCAGGTAGTGGCCGATGTCGGTACTGTCCATCAGCAGGCGCAACTCGTCCAGGCTGTCCTGCAGCGACTGCACCACCTGCTGCGGCGCCAGCGCGCCGCGCTCCACGCCGCGCAAGGCCGTCATCAGCTGCGCGCCCAGGCCGTCGTGCATGTCGCGCAGCAGCCGTTCGCGTTCCTGCACGCGCACGGCTTCCTGCTCGTTCTCGCGTAGCCGGACATAGCTGTCCTCCAGGTCCCGGGTCTTGCGCGCCACGTGCAGTTCCAGCTCCTCGTTGCTGCGCTCGGCGCGGTTGAGCGTGGCGACCACGTACTCGCCCGACATCAGTGCAAAGCCCATCAGGACGACGATGAAGCCCCAGAACAGCAGGGTGTGCGAGGTCGGCGGCAGCACGCCGGCCACCACCAGCAGGTCGTGCACCACGCAGGACAGCACGGTCAGCACGCAGGCGATCAGGCCTGCCGTGTGGCGTGCCGGCAGTGCCTGGCGCCGTCGCCAGATGGCGATGCCCAGCCAGCAGATGAAGCCGGTGCCGGTGATCTGGGTCAGGGCGCGCGCGATGCCTGTGCCGTGGCCGGCCAGCACGCTGGCGGCCAGGCCGCCCAGGACCAGCAAGGTCAGCACCAACAGCACCCGCAGGGCGGCCGCCCTTTGCGCGGGCGCAAGAATCAGGTGCAGGGCGGAGGCTGCAATGGCAGCGGCGGCCAGCAGCGCGTTCACCGGATTGAGCTGCTCGAACAGGATGGGATTGCCCGGCACGGTGTTGTCGAAATACACCAGGCCGCGCACGCCCCACAGGCCGCAGGCCATCGCCAGCCACAGCAGGTTCAGGCCGCGCCGGCGCGGCAGCCACAGCAGCAGGGCGAACAGCCCGACCACCAGCACCACGCCCGAGGCGGCATCCGCGTAGCCGATGACCGAGCGTACCGAGGCCGTGTGCTCGGGCAGCAACTGGTTGGTCGGCCCGGTGCGCAGCTTGACCAGGCCGGCGGGCATGTAGGGCAGGGTCTGCAACTCGATCACCACGCTGCGCACCCCGGCGGGCAGCGCAAACAGCGCCGGAATGCGGCCGTTGTAGATGCCCCCGCCCGTGTCCTGCTCCAGGCGCGGGCTGCCGGTGGCGGCCATGGCGTTGGCGCTCATCAGCGCCAGCGGCTGGCCATCGGCACTGATGCGGTAGGGCGCCCCGACGCGAAAGACCCACAGCGCCGCAGCGGGCGCTGCGGCGCAGGCCGAGACGTCGACTTCATAGCGGATGCGCTGCCGTTCGCGGCGCGCCTCCAGAGGGAGGGTGTCGGGCAGGCGCACCGGTGTGGCATCTGACACGCCGGCGGGGGCCTGCGCCAGCGGTTCGATCCGGCGCAGCGCGTCGGGGATGTCCTGCACCGAGCCGCAGGGCTGGGCCAGGGCGCCTGAGGCGGCCAGCAGGAGGGCCGGCCAGAGCCGGCGTGCGAGGTCGGCCAGGCGCATGCGCGCTCTAGAGGGCGAAGATCTTCCCGGGGTTCATGATGTTCTTGGGATCAAGCGCGCGCTTGATGGTGCGCATCATGTCGACCGCGCCGACACCGGCCTCGTCCACCAGGAAGCCCATCTTGTGCAGGCCCACGCCGTGCTCGCCGGTGCAAGTGCCTTCCAGGCGCAGCGCGCGGGCCACCAGGTCGTGGTTGAGCTTCTCGGCCACTTCGCGCTCTTTGGGGTCGTTGGGGTCGAGCAGGTAGCCGAAGTGGAAATTGCCGTCGCCCACATGGCCGACCAGGAAGTAGGGGATGCCGCTGGCATCGGCCTCGGCCACGGAATCGAGCAGGCAGTCGGCCAGGCGCGAGATCGGCACACAGGTGTCGGTGGAAATGGCCTTGCAGCCCGGACGCGACTGGATGGCGGCGAAGTAGGCGTTGTGCCGCGCCGTCCACAGGCGGGTGCGCTCTTCCGGCGTGCTGGCCCATTCGAAGGCCTTGCCGCCGTGCTCGCTGGCGAGCTCCTGCACCGTCTCGGCCTGCTCCTTCACGCCCGCGGGCGAGCCGTGGAATTCCATCAGCAGCATGGGCTCTTCGCGCAGGCCCAGCTTGCTGTGGGCGTTGACCATGCGCACGGTGTTGACGTCGATCAGCTCCACGCGCGCGATCGGCACGCCCAGCTGGATCACCTGGATGGTGGTGCGCACCGCGGCTTCGATGCTGGGGAAGGAGCAGATCGCCGCCGAGATGGCTTCGGGCAGCGGGTAGATGCGCACCGTGATCTCGGTGATCACGCCCAGCGTGCCCTCGCTGCCCACCATCAGGCGCGTCAGGTCGTAGCCGGCCGACGACTTCTTGGCGCGGGTGCCGGTACGGATGACTTCGCCCGAAGCGGTGACCACCTCCAGCGCCAGCACGTTCTCGCGCATGGTGCCGTAGCGCACGGCGTTGGTGCCGCTGGCGCGGGTGGCCGCCATGCCGCCGATGGAGGCGTCGGCACCCGGGTCGATGGGGAAGAACAGGCCGGTGCTCTTGATCTCTTCATTGAGCTGCTTGCGCGTCACGCCCGGCTGCACCGTCACCGTCAGGTCGTCGGCGTTGATGGACAGCACCTTGTTCATGCGGGCGACGTCGATGCTGATGCCGCCCTGCACGGCCAGCAGATGGCCTTCCAGCGAGGAGCCCACACCGAAGGGGATGACGGGCACGCTGTGTGCGCTGGCCAGGGCCACGGCATCGGCGACGTCCTGGGTGCTTTGCGCGAACACCACGGCCGCCGGCGGCGGCGCCTCAAAAGACGACTCGTCGCGCCCGTGTTGCTCGCGCACCGCCATGGCCGTGGAGCACTGGTCGGCAAAGCGCGCCTTGAGTGCGTCGATCAGTGCCTGCGGCACTTCGCGCTGGCGGATTTCGGGGACGAGGTGGGACAGGGCGGTGGGGGCGTTCATGCGGGTCTCCGTCGGGGGATGCCAGTTTACGCCCCGCCCTGGGCACGGTCATGAGAACGATGGTTCGCTTGTCAGCGGTTTTGACTACAAGCTCAGCTACCCGTTGCCCTACGCTGGTTTGAAGTTCCGGGCGCACCCTGAAGAGAACCCGCTTTCCGGGTTCTACAGGAGTTTTCCCATGGCCGTATCCCCCACCCAGCTGTCCGAACTGTATCTGGCCTATTTCGGCCGACCCGCCGACAACAGCGGCATCCAGTTCTACACCGGGAACCCGGCCAACACCATGCAAAGCGTGGCGGCCAACTTCAGTGCCTCGCCCGAGGCGCTGGCCCTGTATGGCAGCACCTTCGGCGCTGCGCAGATCAACGCGATCTACCAGAACCTGTTCAACCGGGACGCAGAGACCGCCGGACTGACTTACTGGTCCGCCGAAGTCTCCGCCGGCCGCATCAGCGCCGCCGGCGCCGCCCTGGCGATCCTGCAGGGCGCACAGAACACGGACAAGCTCAGCGTGCAGAACAAGCTGGCCCTCTCCAGTGCCTTCGTGGCGCAGCTGGACACGGCAGCTGAAATCAGCGGCTATTCCGGCACGACAGCAGCGGCTGCGGCGCGCAGTTTCCTCAAGAGCGTTGACGGGACCGCGGCCAGCGTCACCGCCGCCAACCTCATCCTGGTGGGGCAGGTCGCCATTGCCAGCGGGACGGTGGTCACTGTGCCGGGGCCCGGCGGCGGCGGCGGCGACAGCGGGGCCACCTTCACGCTCAACGTGATCGGCGCCGAGAGCATCACCGCAGGAGCCGGGGACGACATCATCAACGGCACCTACACCGACGGGGGCGTGGGAACCTTCAACGCCAGTGACACCATCGCCGGCGGCGCCAATGGCTCGGGCGGGGACACGCTGAGCATCAACACGCTTGGCGCCGTGGCCATCACGCCGCCCGACGCCCTGTGGTCCAAGGTCAGCGGGATCGAGAAGCTGGCCTTCATCACCGCCGGCGGCGCGGGTGCGCAGACCATCACCACGGGCGCGAATTTCAACACCGCGTTCGCCTCCGGCGTGAACCTGCTGGCATCGAACGGCGCCGGCGCGATCCTGATCGACATGAGCGGATTTGGCCATGTGGCCACCCTCACCACAAACTCCTCCGGCGCAGGTGCGCATGACATCACCACGGGCAGCGCACTGACCACGGTCACTTCGACAACGCTGGCCGGCAACCAGACCATCAAGGGCGCGGGGCTGACCACCGTGTCGGCAACATCGAACGGCGCGGGCGACCAGGCCATTGGCGACGCCATCGGAGGCGGCGCCATGCTGACGACGGTGACGGCCTTGCAGAACAAGGCCGGCAACCTGTCCATTGTCAGCACCAGCACCAGCGCGGTGACCGTCACTGCCACCAACACCGGAACCGCCGGCACCCAGGCCATCACGACCGGCGCCGGCGCCGACATCGTGAAGGTCACGACATGGGGTGGCAGCAATGTCTACACCACCAACGGTGGCAACGACACGCTGACCTTGCTGGGCAGCGGCACCGCGACGTCCAACACCATCACCGGCGGCCTGGGCGCGGACACCATCACCCTGAAGGTGGACGCGGCGCCGGACACGCTGGTGGTCGGCAACGCGGACTCCGGCATCACGCTGGCGACGGCGGACAAGATCAGCAATTTCTCCGGCGCCAACGACGTCCTGAAAATGGGCACGGCGGCGGTGGTGGGCGGCGCCGTGGCGACCTACGTGGAAGCGGGCGCCGCGGTGGCTGACTTTGCCGCGGCACTGGCGGCGGCGAACACGGCGCTTGCGACGCTCGACGCCGGGTCGGCCGCCACCGAGCTGTTCTCCTTCCAGTTCGACGCGACCAACGGCTATCTGTTCAACGACACCGATGGCAATGGCAGCGCGGACCAGGTGATCGTTCTGGTCGGCGTGGTCAACACCGCCATCGCGGCGGCGAACATCATCGCCTGACACCCCGCGACGCAAGGCTGCTCGTCGCCGCGCTCAGGACGACTGCTGGACGGCGTCTTCGAATTCGGTGGGCGAGAGCTTGCCGTCGCCGTTCACGTCCATGCGCTCGAAATGGCGCTCGATGCGCGGGAAGACGCTGACTTCGGAGCGGCTCAGGCTGCCGTCGCGGTTCTTGTCGATCTGCTGGAAGGCCTGCTGCACCTGTGCGGCGCTGAGTTTCATCTTCGATGCCTTGTCGGCGGCCTGGGGGGCCGACAGGCTGGGCACCGGGGGCGTGGCGGTCTGGGCGCGCGCGGATGTGGCCAGGGCCATGCTCACCAGCACGGTGGCGAACAGGGCCACGCTGCGGGTTTCAAAATCGTCGAGAGTCCGTCGTTTCACCTGCATGGGATGGGGCTGTTGTGGAAGAGCCCGCATTGCAGCGCAAGCGGCAGCCGCCGGCCAGCACTTTTGCCTGCTGTTGCGCCAGACACATCTGCAGGGCACTCGTTACGCGGCCGATGGGACAATGGCGCTTGCATTGATTCTTTCGGGAGCCATATGGGACAGCGCCTCACGCAGATAGCCACCCGCACCGGCGACGACGGCACGACGGGCCTGGGCGACAACACGCGCGTGCCCAAGGACAGCCTGCGTGTCCACGCCATGGGCGAAGTCGATGAGCTCAATTCCCACATCGGCCTGCTGTTGTGCGAGTCTCTTCCCGAAGGTGTGCCCGCCCTGCTGGTGGAGATCCAGCACCAGCTGTTCAACCTGGGCGGCGAGCTGTCCATTCCCGGCTTCGAACTGCTCAAACCCGAGGCGGTGCTGGCGCTGGACGAGGCGCTGGCGCAGCACAACGCCGCCTTGCCGCGGCTGCAGGAGTTCATCCTGCCGGCCGGCAACCGCGCCGCGTCGCAGGCCCATGTCTGCCGCACGGTGGCGCGGCGCGCCGAGCGCGCCGTCGTGGCCCTGGGCGCGGCCGAGGCGCTCAAGGAGGCGCCGCGCCACTACCTCAATCGCCTGTCCGACCTGATGTTCGTGCTGGCCCGCGTCTGCAACCGCATGAACGGTGGCGACGATGTGTATTGGAAGAGCGAACGCCTGTCGCGCAGCGCGGCAGACTAGCGCGGCGCGAGTACCGCCATGGTGATGCGCGACACGCAGGTCAGCTCGCCCGCGTCATTGGCCATGTCGATCTGCCAGACCTGGGTGCTGCGGCCGATGTGCACCGGCCGTGCGATGCCGGTGACCCAGCCCGAGGTCGCGCCGCGCAGATGGTTGGCATTGATGTCCAGGCCGACGGCACGGTGGCCTTCGGGGCAGGAATAGGCGGCGCCGCAGGAACCCAGGGTCTCGGCCAGCACCACCGACACGCCGCCGTGCAGCAGGCCGTAGGGCTGGCGCGTGCGGGTGTCCACCGGCACGCGGCCGCGGATGAAGTCGTCGCCGACCTCCAGGAATTCCATGCCCAGGTGGGCGACGGCCGTGTCCTTGTGGATGGCGGTGAGTTCTTCGACCGACACCGGTTTTGTCCAGATGCGCATCGCCGCATTCTAGGGCGCACTCGTCCGCCCGGCCTGCACGCGCTCAGGCCGCAGGCCTACGCGTGGCCCGCCGGCCCTGCCCTAGATTGGCAGCATGGAACGCCGCGCGCGCCGCATGCTGTCAATCGGATTGGGCCTGGCTGCCGTCGCTGGCGCGCTGGCGCTGCTGCTCGCCTGGTGGCTGCCGACCGACGCGGAACTGGGCGCACGCGTCAAGGCCCAGGCCGAGGCCCGCCTGGGTGTGGAGGTCAGCCTGGGCTCGGTGCGCTGGCAGCTCCTGCCCTGGCCTGCCCTGGTCATCGAAAACGCCGCCACCGTCCAGCCCGAGCCCATCCGCTTCGACCGCCTGGTGGCCCAGCCCCAGATCCGGGCACTGCTGCATCGGCAGCTGCGCTTCGACCATGTGCTGGTCGAAGGCGGCGTGATGCCGCAGCTGGCCCTGCGCGGCCTGCGGCTGCAGCCGGCAAAGGCTGCCCATCAGGAGGGCGTGCCGATCGCGCAGCTGCGCTTCCACAACCTGAGCTGGGTGACACGCTATGGCAAGGCGCTGGAGTTCGACGGCAATGTGTTCTTCGACGCCGGCTGGCGGCCGCGTGAGGCGCAAGTCGTGCGCCCCGGTGTGCAACCGCTGACCCAGTTGAAGCTGCAGCGCGAAGGCGATGCCGACAGCTGGCAGGTGCAGCTGCTGCTGGGCGGCGGAACTGCACATGGCCAGGTGGCGCTCACGCCAGCCGCGGAAGGCCTGCACCTGGCGGGCGAGCTGGCGCCGCGCAATGTGGAAGTGGACAGCGCGATGGCTGCCTTCAAGCGCAATTCGGTGGTGCGCGGCAAGGCCTCGGGCCGCAGCTTGCTGTCGGCCGATGGCCACACCATCGCGGAACTGGCGCGCTCGTTGCACACCCGCACCACGTTCAGCATGCAGCCGGCGACCGTGCTGCGCCTGGACATCGACAAGGCCATCCGCACCGCCGGCCAGGACCGTGCAGGCCAGACGCCGCTGCAATCGCTGAGCGGCCAGATGGACACGCAGAACACGCCCGAGGGCATGGTGGTGCGCTACAGCGGCTTGCAGGCGCGCGGCGAGACCTTCAGCGCCAGCGGCCACGCAACAATCGCCAACCGCCAGGTCGAGGGCGAGCTGCGGGTGGACCTGGTGGGTGGCCTGGTCGGTGTGCCGCTGCAGTTCGCCGGGCCGCTGGGCGCACCCAAGGTCACGGTGCCACCGACGGCGATGGCCGGCGCCGCTGCCGGTGCCGTCGTCGGCACGGCGGTCCTGCCCGGCATAGGCACGGCCATCGGCGCCAGCGTGGGCGCTGCCGTCGGCAAGCTGTTTGGCGGCGACGCGGCGAAGAAGCCGGCGTCCGCCCCGGCGCGCTAGCGCTTCGCGCGGCCCAGCAGGGCCCACAGCCCGATCGCGCCGAAGGTGGCGGTCCCGATGCCGCCCAGGGCGAAGTCGCCGAACTTCAGGGTGAAGTCGCCCGTGCCCAGCACCAGGGTGATGGCGGCCACCAGCAGATTGCGGTTGTCGGAGAAGTCGACCTTGTTGTCGACCCAGATCTTGGCGCCGGCCACCGCGATCAGGCCGAACACCACGATGCTCACGCCACCCATCACCGGCAGCGGGATGGCCTGGATGACGGCGCCGAACTTGGGCGAGAAGCCCAGCACGATGGCGAACAGCGCGGCCAGCATGAAGACTGCCGTCGAATAGATCTTGGTGGCCGCCATCACGCCGATGTTCTCGGCATAGGTGGTCACGCCGGTGCCGCCGCTTACGCCGCTGACCACGGTGGCGACGCCGTCGCCGATGAAGGCCCGGCCCATGTAGGGGTCGAGGTTGCGCCCGGTCATGGCGGTGACGGCCTTGAGGTGGCCCAGGTTCTCGGCCACCAGGATGATGGCCACGGGTGCGATCAGCAGCATGGCGCCGGCGCTGAAGGCCGGCGCGGCATAGGCCGGCGCGCCCAGCCAGGCGGCATTGGCGATGCCCGACAGGTCCATGGCCTTGCCCAGGCCCAGGCCGTTGGTCAGCACCGCATAGATGACGGTGGCGACGATCAGGCCGACCAGGATCAGCAGGCGTTGCACCATGCCGCGGGCGAACACCGCCACCAGCGCCACGCTGACAAAGGTCACCAGCTGCATCCACGAATCGAAGTTGCTGGCTGCCATGTTCTTGACCGGGATGCCCGCCAGGTTCAGGCCGATCACAGCCACCACCGAGCCGGTGACCACCGGCGGCATCAGCTGCTCGATCCAGGCCGTGCCCGAGGCCTGGACGATGGCGCCGATGACGATGTAGGCCAGACCGCAGGCGATGATGCCGCCCAGCGCAACGCCGATGTTGGGATTGGGACCCTTGCCGGCATAGGCGGTCGCGGCGATCACCACACCGATGAAGGCAAAGCTCGAACCCAGGTAGCTGGGCACCTTGCCGCCGGTGATGAGAAAGAAGATCAGTGTGCCGATGCCGCTCATCAGGATGGCCACATTGGGATCGAAGCCCATGAGGATGGGCGCCAGCACGGTGGCGCCGAACATGGCGATCACGTGCTGCACGCCCATGACGGCGGTCTGCGGCCAGGGCAGGCGCTCGTCCGGCGCAATCACTCCGCCCTGTTGCAGCACGGAGGCTGGTCTCTCGGTCCAGTTGAACAGTCCCATCGCTCGCTCCTTTGTTTTGGGTGCGGCGATGCTAGGGGCTGGCGTGCGGCCGTGCAAGCCGCAACGCAACACGGCTTGCGAGGGTCAGCGCGCGAACAACGCGACCCGGCCCAGCACGGACGCATCCTTGAGCAGCTTGCGGTGGCCCAGGCCTTCGGTGGCCAGCAGCTCGGCGCCGCGCACGGCATGCGCATAGGCCTGGCCGTCGGCAAAGCGGTTGATGCTGTCGCCGCGGTCATGGACGATCAGCGTGGGCACATGGATGCGCGGCCCCACGGCGTCGGGAACGAACTGGGGCATCAGCAGGCCCTCTCGCGCTTCGATGCGCCGCTGCATGGCAGCGCGTGTGGCTTCCGACAGGCCGAAGACCTGGGCGAACAGGTGGGTGTACTCCGGCGGCGAGGCCGCGGGCGCCACCAGCACCAGCCGTTCCAGCGGCAGGCCGCGGCTGGCCACATAGGCGGCGGCGCTGGCGCCCAGCGAGTGGGCCACCAGCACGCGCACCGTATGGCCCTCCTGGCGCAGCCGCGCCGCCACGTAGTCCAGCGCCCGTGTGAACTGCGGCAGCGTGCTTTCCGAGCCGGCACTGCGGCCGTGGGCCGGCATCTCCACGATCACCGGGCGCAGGCCCTGGGCAGCGAGCGCCTGCGCCATGGCCAGCATCTGGCCGGCGTGGCCGCCCCAGCCGTGGGCCAGCAGCGCCACCGGCCCGTGTGGCGCGGCGCTTTGCGAGTACAGCGTCAGGCTGGCGCTCTCGAAAGGCCAGGCCTCAATGCGCCAGGACGCATCCCAGGGCTTGCCGCGGTGCAGCCATTTGGGCGGAAAGGGCGTCAGGAACAGCCGGCAGGCGGCGCGCACGGCCAGGGCTGGCCAGACGCGCTGCGATGCGGCCAGCAGCAGGCGGAACAGGCGGATGCCGGGGCTGGACTGGTAGAAGGCCGAGGTGGCCTCGAGGGCGGTGCGTGTCATCGCTGCTCCTTCAATAGAAGACCATGTCTTCATTGCGCTGCGGCAGGCTGCGCAACGATTGGATGGCGGCGCGGGTGACGCGCCAGCCGCCCCAGGCGGCGGCAAGGATCACAAGGGTGAGCATGGCAAATCCTTTCTTCGCACAATCGTGCGAAATGTCGGCAAACGGAAGGTCAGGGGCAAGAACATGTCTCCGTCTCTTGGGGTTATGCGGTGTAGCTGCGCAGCAGGCGCTGCCAGGTGGCCAGGGCGCGGTCGGCGGCGCGGCTGTCGCGCAGAAAGCGCGCGTCGTGCAGCAGACCCAGGATCAGCGAATTGAGCTCACTCACGAGCTGGTCAGCATCGGTGTCGGCCTGCAGGTGGCCGGCCTCGACGGCTTGCAGCACGGCGCGGCGCAGCGCGCCACGCCAGCGGATGATCTCGGTGTGCAGGTGCTCGCGCAGCGGGCCTTCGCGGTCGTCCAGCTCGAAGGCGCCGGCGCTGTAGATGCAGCCGGTGTGGGCCTCGACGTCGCGGGTGCGCACGATCCAGCGCTGGACGATGGCGTCCAGCCGCGGCAGGCCCTTGGGCGCCTGCATGGCGGGCACGAACACCTCGGCCAGAAAGCGCCGCCCGAACTCGTCGATGGTGGCCTTTTGCAGCGCCTCGCGCGAACCCACGCGGGAGAACACGCCGCTCTTGGACAGGCCGATGCGGTCGGCCACGGCCTGCAGCGTGATCGCCTCCAGTCCCTGCTCGGACGCAAGGTCCAGCCCAGCCCCGACGATGGCGGCGCGGGTCAGCTCAGATTTCTGGGTCTTGGCGTCCATTCGGCGAAATATAGCACGCCCGTGCGAAAGTGCAAATCTAGGCCGACAGGCTGCGCATTTCCTGGATCAGGTCGGCCTTGCCCTCAAAGCCTATGCCCGGTAGTTCCGGCATGGTGATGTGGCCGTTGTCGACGCGCACGCCATCCGGGAAGCCGCCATAGGGCTGGAACAGGTCGGGGTAGGACTCGTTGCCGCCCAGGCCCAGGCCCGCCGCGATGTTCAGCGACATCTGGTGGCCGCCGTGCGGGATGCAGCGGTCCCAACCCCAGCCGTTGGCCTTGAGCATCTCCAGCGTGCGCAGGTACTCCACCAGGCCGTAGCTGAGCGCGCAGTCGAACTGCAGCCAGTCGCGGTCCGGCCGCATGCCGCCGTAGCGCACCAGGTTGCGCGCGTCCTGCATGGAAAACAGGTTCTCGCCCGTGGCCATGGGCCCGGCATAGTGCTCGGCCAGCTTGGCTTGCAGCTCGTAGTCCAGCGGGTCGCCGGCCTCTTCGTACCAGAACAGGTCGTAGGCGCTCAAGGCCTTGGCATAGGCGACGGCTGTGGCCAGGTCGAAGCGGCCGTTGGCATCCACCGCCAGCTTGCAGCCGGGCGGCAGCATGGCCAGCACGGCCTCAATGCGCTTGCAGTCCTCGGCCAGGGGCGCGCCGCCGATCTTCATCTTCACCACGTTGTAGCCGCGGTCCAGGTAGCCCTGCATCTCGGCGGTCAGGCCTTCCAGGCCCTTGCCCGGGTAGTAATAACCGCCGGCCGCATAGACGAAGACCTTGGGGTTGGCTTTGGTGCCGTGGCGTTCGGCCAGCAGGCGGAAGAGGGGCTTGTTCTCGATCTTGGCCACCGCGTCCCAGACCGCCATGTCGATCGTGCCCATGGCGACCGAGCGTTCGCCGTGGCCGCCGGGCTTCTCGTTCTTGAACATGGTGTTCCAGATCTTGTGCGGGTCCAGGTTGTCGCCCGCCTCATTGCGCAAGCTCTCGGGCGCGGCCTCCAGCACGCGCGGGATGAAGCGCTCGCGCATCAGGCTGCCCTGGCCGTAGCGGCCGTTGGAATTGAAGCCGTAGCCGATGACCGGCTTGCCGTCGCGGATGACGTCGGTGACGACAGCCACCAGGCTGAGCGTCATCTTCGAGAAGTCGATGAAGGCGTTGGCGATGGGGGAGGCGATGGGAGCGGTGCGCTCCCGGATTTCAACGATGCGCATGGGAAGAACAGGTCCTCGGGGTGAAAAAACGGGGAAGAAGTCAGTCGGCGAACTGGCCGGCAGACTTGATGATCGGCGCCCAGCGGTCCACTTCGGCGTTCAAGGTGCGGCGCAGGACCTCCGGCGTGGCCCGGTCGGCCGTTGCGTCCGTGCTGATGCCGGCGAACCGCTGCAGCAGTGCTGGATCGCGCAATGCGGTGGCCAGGGCCTCGGACAGTTTGCGGATAACGGGCGCCGGCGTGCCTTTGGGCGCGTACAGACCATGCCAGACGCTGATCTCGAAGCCGCGCAGCCCGGCCTCGTTGGCGGTCGGGACGTCGGGCAGGGCGTGCAAGCGGGTTTTGGTGGTGACTGCATAGCCCTTGACGCGCTTGGCCTGGACCAGCGGCGCGGAGGTGGTCGCCTGCTCGCAGGCCAGGTCGATCTGCCCGCCCATCAGGTCCTGGATCACCGGGCCGCCACCTTTGTAGGGGACGGTGGTCAGCTGCGTCTGGATAGCCTGCTGGAACAGCATGCCGCACAGGTGGGAGGCGGCGCCCATCCCCGAATTGCCGAAAGTGACCTTGTCGCCGCGCGCCTTGGCCCAGGCGATGAGCTCGCCCAGCGTGTTGGGCTCCAGACCCGGCTTGCCCATGATGGTCATGCTGA
This sequence comes from uncultured Ramlibacter sp., assembly GCF_936925435.1. Classification (GTDB taxonomy): domain Bacteria; phylum Pseudomonadota; class Gammaproteobacteria; order Burkholderiales; family Burkholderiaceae_C; genus Ramlibacter. Next base: position 85,356 of record NZ_CAKZHQ010000049.1, read on the forward strand.
CGTCCGAAACCATGCCGATCGCCGACAGGTCGCCCTTGGTATCGTATGGCAGCTTGCGGTAGAGCGTGGCGGCTGTCGCCAGGCCCATGTGGTGCAGCAGCAGCGTGTAGCCGTCCGGTTTGGCGCGCACCACCTTGGCGGTGCCGATGGTGCCGCCGGCGCCGGCGACGTTTTCCACGATCACCTGCTGGCCCAGGATGCGCGACATGGTTTCCGCCGTCACGCGCGCCACGGTGTCGGTGGGGCCGCCCGGAGCGAACGGCACGACCATGCTGATTGGCTTGGTCGGGAAGTCCTGGGCCCGTGCGGGCCCAGTGGTGGCGAGAAGCGCTGCCAGCGCGAGCGCCAGAGCGGCCGTGAGGGTGTTGCGGTGCATCGCTTGTCTCCTTGTTGTGGGCGCATGGTGCCGCGCTTTCTGTCATCTCTGAAGTGGTCATCTTTGACGTCAGCCATGCCGGGATAAGATGTCTGAACCCATGCGCCATTTCGACCCCCTCTCCCTGCGCCTGTTCATCGCCGTCTGCGAGGAGCGCAACATCGCCTCGGCGGCGCAGCGCGAGGCCATCGTGCCTTCGGCGGTGAGCAAACGCATCAGCCAGATGGAAGAACAGACTGGCACCCAGCTGCTCGAGCGCGGGCGGCGCGGCGTGGTGGTCACGCCGGCCGGCGAGACGCTGTGGCGCTATGCGCGCGAGTCCCTGGCGCTGCTGGACCGCATGCAGGCCGAGCTGGGCGCCTTTGCCGACGGCGTGCAAGGCCATGTGCGCGTGTTTGCCAGCATGTCGGCCGTGGCGCAGTTCCTGCCCGAGGATGTGAGCGAGTACGCGCGCCAGTACGAGCGCGTGCGGGTGAGCTTCGAGGAGCGCGAGATCTGGGAAGTGGTTCGTGGCGTGGAGGAGGGCCGGGCCGACATCGGCGTGTGCTGGGACGCGGTGGACATGCGCCAGCTCAAGACCTTTGCCTACCGCAGCGACCACCTGGCCGTGGTCATGCACCCGGACCATCCCCTGGCCAGGCGCCGCTCCATCGCCTTCGAAGACACCATCGACCACGAGCATGTGGACATCGTGGCGCGCAGCATCATGAAGGCCACGCAGCAAGGCCAGGCGGCTGCCGCCGGCAAGCGCATGCGCTACCGCATCCAGGTCTCGACGGTGGACGCCGCCTGCCGCATCGTCGCGGCCAACCTGGCCCTGGCCATCGTGCCGCGCGAGGAGGCGCGGGCCCAGCAGCAGGCCCAGGGCCTGAAGGTTGTGCCCCTGAGCAATCCCTGGGCGCGGCGCAAGTTCGTCATCTCGGTGCGTGACGAGGCAGCGCTGAGCGTCCCCGCGCGGCTGCTGGTGCAAAGCCTGCGCGCCAGCGCGCGCCGCGCCTGAGGCGTTCTGTTTTCAGGGCATTCCCGCTCCGCCAGAACTGCCATCCGGCGCTACGCTTGCGGCATGAGCAGAGCCCCCCACGTTCCCCAGGTCCGCCTGTACCAGGACTGGCTGCGCGAGCAGCGCGGCCTGGCGTTCGACTCCTACGATGCGCTGTGGCGCTGGTCAACCAGCGACTTGCCGGCCTTCTGGCAGAGCATCTGGGACTACTTTGAACTGCAGTCGCCGACGCCGCACAGCGCCGTCGTCACGGGCAGCATGCCGCAGGCCCGTTGGTTCGAGGGCGCGCAGTTCAACTACGTGCAGCAGGTCTTTCGCCACGTCGATGCGGCCGAAGCCGCCGGCATGCCGGCCATCGTCAGCCGCAACGAAAAGGGTGAGCACAGGGAACTGTCATGGCCCGAGTTGTGCCGCCAGGTCGCCTCGCTGGCCCTGCACCTGCAGGCCCAGGGCGTGCAGCCCGGCGACCGCGTGGCCGCCTACCTGCCCAACATCCCCGAGACCATGGTGGCCTTCCTGGCCGTGGCCAGCATCGGCGGCGTCTGGAGCCTGTGCGCGCCCGACATGGGCACGGCGGCCGTGCTGGACCGCTTCCGCCAGATCGAGCCCAAGGTGCTTATCGCCTGCGATGGCGTGCGCTACGGCGGCCGCGATGTCGACCGCGCGGACGTGGTCAGGCAATTGCGCGAGGCCCTGCCCAGCGTGTGCCACCTGCTCGTGCACCGGCAGCTGGATGCTCCTGATTCCATAGCAGAGTCGCAAGATTTTTCGGGGGCTACAGCCAGAAACGATGCCCAAACAGCGGCTTTTGAGCCGCTCTGCCTGCCTTTTGGCCATCCGCTGTGGATCGTCTACTCCAGCGGCACGACCGGCCTGCCCAAGCCCATCGTCCACGGCCATGGCGGCACCGTGCTGGTGGCCCTGGTGCTGCAGGTGCTGCACAACGATATCGGCCCCAGCCATGCGGCCAACAGCTGGGGCGAACGCTTCCACTGGTACAGCTCCACCGGCTGGGTGATGTGGAACGTGCAGGCCAGCGGCCTGTTGAACGGCACGAGCTGCTGCATCTACGACGGCAATCCGGCCGGCAGCAAGGATGCGCCGGACTGGAGCACGCTCTGGCGCTTTGCCGCCGACCTGGGCGTGAGCTTCTTCGGCGCCGGCGCGGCCTTCTTTACCAACTGCATGAAGGCCGGTGTCGATCTGGCGCAGCTGCCGGGCCTCAAGACCGTGCGCGCCCTGGGCGCCACAGGCTCGCCGCTGCCGCCGGAGGTGCAGAACTGGGGAAGCGAGCAATTCCGCCGCATCGGCGTGCCGGAGATCTGGTGGGCGAACATCTCGGGCGGAACCGACTTCGCTGGCGCCTTCATCGGCGGCAACCGTGAGCTGCCCAGCAAGGCCGGCGAGATGCAGTGCCGCTTGCTCGGCTGCGCGGTCGAGTCCTGGAACGAGCAGGGCGAGGCTGTCACCGATGCGGTGGGCGAGCTGGTCTGCACCCAGCCCCTGCCGTCCATGCCGCTTTACTTCTGGAACGACGAGGGCAAGCAGCGCTACATCGCCAGCTACTTCGACACGTATCCAGGTGTTTGGCGCCATGGCGACTGGCTCAAGATCACACCTTCGGGCGGCTGCATCATCTACGGCCGCAGCGACGCCACCATCAACCGCCACGGCCTGCGCATGGGCACGAGCGAGCTGTACAGCGCGGTCGAGGCCCTGCCCGAGGTGCTGGACTCCATGGTGGTCGACCTGGAGTACCTGGGCCGCGAAAGCTATATGCCGCTGTTCGTCGTGCTGCGCCCGGGCTTGGCGCTGGACGCCGCCATGCGCGAGAAGATCAACAGCGCGATCAAGACCGCGCTGTCGCCGCGCTTCGTGCCCAACGACATCTTCCTGGTGGCCGAGATCCCGCGCACCCTCAGCGGCAAGAAGCAGGAGCTGCCGGTCAAGAAGCTGCTGCTGGGCCAGCCGCTGGACAAGGTGGTCAACAAGGATGCGATGGCCAACCCGGCCTGCCTGGACTGGTACGTGGCCCTGGCCAAGCAGCGGCCGAAGCGCTGAGCGCTTCGCGAGTGGGGACTCAGGGCGCCGGTGGCGCCGTGCCGCGCAGGCCGGCGCGCTGGCTGGCGCGTTCCAGCTCGCCGTTGCGCCGCACTCCTTCGGTGAAGGATGTCAGCCAGGCCATGCCGGCCTCGCGTCCCTTGGGGATGGCCGGCGCGAGATGCTCGGTGCCCCAGCGGCCGTCCAGCACGCGTGTGCCAGGCGCGCGTTCCGCCAGCTCGAACAGGATGGCCTTGTTGGTGGCGAAGGCGTCGATCTCGCTCGCGCGCAGCGCGGCGCCGGCCGCTTCCAGCGTGGCCAAGCTGCGCAGCTTGGCCTGCTTGAGACGGCCGCCCAGCACCCGCTCGGAGGAGCTGCCCTGGCTCACGCCCACCGTCACGCCAGCCTGGTCCAGCCGCTCGACAGCCGTGACGCGCGATGCGGCCGGCACCAGCAGGCCCAGCTCCAGGTCGACCAGCGTGGACGCGAAGTCCACAACGCGCGCGCGCTCCGCAGTGGCATTGGTGATGGTGAAATCCGCCTCGCCGCGTTGCACCGCCTCCAGTGCCTGCGCCAGGCGCGGATAGACCACGATCTGGGCCGGCACGCCCAGGCGCGCCGCCAGCGAACGGCCGATGTCGACGCTGACGCCGCGCATGCGCTCAGGCGACGCCTGCTCGACCAGCGAGGTCGGGCTGCCCGGGTAGACGGCCACGCGCAGCGTGCCCGTCGGCGCCAGCGCCGCACGCGTTGCAGCCGGGACCACCGGCGCGCTGGCGCTGGCGCAACCGGCCAGTGCCGCAGCGCCGGCCAGCGCGGCAGCCAGCAGGCTCCGGCGCGACGGGTTCAGACCATGGATGCGCTGCATGCCAATCCTCAGAAGGCGTGGGTGATGCCCAAGCTGAGGCCGTTGGAGGTCGACTTCGCATTGGCCACCAGGTAGTTGTTTTTCCAGTGCGTGGAGTCCAGTTCCAGGTAGACCTTGCTGCGCCGGCTGAACTTGTATTCAACGAAGGCCAGCAGGCGGTTGAAGCCGTCGTCCGTCATGCCGGTCCTGGCGCGCTCGGCGTTGTAGTAGCCCGCCAGCACGTCGATCGTGGGCGTGGCGGCGTAGTTGACGCCGGCGGCGATCAGCCGGTTGCGGGTCTGGGTGGTTGCCGAAGTCTCAGCCTTGTTGTAGCCCACGTTGGCCATCAGGCGCAGCGTTGGCAGCACCAGCCAGCTGGCGCCGATGTTGCTGGCGCGCAGCTCGCGGTCGTTCAGGTCGCGGAACTGGGTGTACGCGCTGGTGACGGAAAAGCCGTTGCTCAGGTAGTCCAGGCCCAGGCCGGCCGACTGCAGCCTGGACGTGTCCGCCGTCACCTCGCCGAAGCTGTACATCGCGCGCGCCACCACCGGGCCGACGGGCAGCGAGTACTTCAGACCGTTGTTGACGCGGTTGGACGAGCCGCTGGAGCCGGTGTTGCCGAACTCGATGCCCAGCTGGTGGCCGGTCAGGCTGGTGATCTGGATGTTGGGGTTCATGCCGGCAAAGCGCAGGCCGATGGGATCGGTGACGCCGGCGGAGTCCGCCAGCAGCGTGTTCTGCCGTCCCGCCATCAGCTGGCCCCAGCTGCCGCTCAGACCGACCACGGAGGCGCGGTCGAAGTAGGTCAGGGCATTGGCCTGGATGCCGCTGTCGGCGTTGATGCCCGACTCCAGGTTGAACAGCGCCCGCGTGCCGCCGCCCAGGTCCTCGGAGCCGCGGATGCCCCAGCGGCTGGTCGGGCCGACGCCGCTGGCCACCACCGTGGTGTCGTTCGCATCGCGGGTGTAGGCGGCCGTCAGGCCGGTCTGCTTGCGCGCCGACAGGTCGACGATGCCGTACAGCGTCATGCTGGTGGCGGCGCTCTGGGCCATGGCGGACGCGCTCACGCACAGGCAGGCGGCAAGCGCCAGTGTCTTCATCTTCATGGTGTCTCTCTCCTCGTTGTTGACTCTGTTGTTGCGCGCGGCGCTTATTGGCGTGGCACCTTGGCGCGGATGATCACGTCCGCCCAGCGGCGGGTCTCGGACGCCAGCAGTTCACCCAGCTGCTCGGGTGTTCCTCCCCGGGGTGTGACATTCAGGTCGGCCAGCTGCTTGCGCACGCCGGGGTCGGCAAGGACCTTGTTCACTTCGCGATTGAGCTGCGCAACCACGGCCGGCGGCGTGCGTGCGGGCGCGGCCAGCGCGTTCCAGGAGGCCACGTCGAAGCCGGCCACGCCGCTCTCCACCATGGTGGGCACGTCGGGCAGGCTCGCGGCGCGGCGCGCGCCCATCACCGCCAAGGGCTGCACCGCCTTGGCAGCGATCTGCGGCAGCATGGGGCCCAGGATCTCGACCGCGGCATCGACCTGGCCGCCGCGCAGCGCCGTCAGCACGGCCGGCGAGCCGTTGAAGGGCACGACCTGGAAGTCGACCCCGGCGCTGGTCTTGAGCAGTTCCGCCGACAGGTGCTGCGAGCTGCCGACGTTGATGGTCGCCATGTTCAGTTTGCCGGGATTGGCCCTGGCATAGGCCAGCAGCTCCTTCATGCTCTTGAAGCGGCTGTCGGCGGCGGTGAGCACGGCGATGTCGAACACACCCAGCGTGGCCACGGGTGCGAAGTCCTTCTGCGCGTTGAAGGGCAGCGACTGGAACAGCGTGGCGCTGACGGCCGTGCCGTTGCTCATGAGCAGCAGGGTGTGGCCGTCGGGTTCGGCCTTGGCCACCATGTCGCCGGCCACGACGCCGCCGGCGCCCGGCTTGTTCTCCACCACCACGCTCTGGCGCAGCTGCTCGCCCAGCTTCTGGGCGATGGCGCGCGCCACCAGGTCGGCGATGCCGCCGGGGCCGAAGGGCACGACGATGCGCACGGGCTTGGACGGGAAGGCCTGGGCCAGGGCCCAGGTGGGCGTGAAAGCGACGGGGAGGGCGGCGGCGCCGCCGATCAGGGTGCGGCGGCGCATCAGAACACCGCCTTCTCGCCGGGCTTGAGCGGCAGCACGCGTGTGCTGCTTGCGCCCAGTGCGCGGCTGTATTGCTCGGGGGTTCCCTTGCCCAGCGGGTTGGCGCCGTAGTGCATGGGAATCACGGACTTGGGCTTGATCCACTCACGCGTGGCGTAGGCGGCGTCGGCCGGGTCCATGGTGAAGTGGCCGCCGATGGGCATCAGCACCAGGTCGGGCTTGTAGTACTCGGCGATGAAGCGCATGTCGCCGAACAGGCCGGTGTCGCCCATGTGCCAGATGCGAAAGCCGTTCTCCAGCTCGATGATGAAGCCCACCGGCTCGCCGCCGTAGTGCGCTTCATCCTTGCCGGTGGCCGGGTTCTTCCAGACCAGCACCGAGGAATGCTCGGCGCGCACCGCCGTCACCTTGATGCCGGGCGCGGGCGTGATGCTGCCGCTCTTGTTGAAGCGCGGCACCAGGTTGGCCGGCAGGATGCCCAGCAGGCCGACGGCCTGGTTCATGTCGCCGGGCCCATGCAAGGGCACCTGGTGCAGCAGCGCCAGCGCGGGCGCGTCGGCGAAGTGGTCGAAGTGCGCATGCGTCACCAGCAGCACGTCGATCTTGCCCAGCGCTTCCAGGTTCTTGTACTCGGGCGGTGTCAGCGGATTCAGGCGCAGCCAGGGGTCGGTCACGATGACCTTGCCGCCGGGCGTGGTGATGCGAAAGGCCGCCTGACCCAGCCACAGGACTTCGGTCTTGCCGGTGGCGGTGACCGCTGCGGGTGCGGCGGGGGCCTGGGCCCATGCAGCGGGCAATGCAGCGGCCAGAACGCCTGCTGCCAGCAGGCGAATCAATGGTTTCATGGGTGTCTCCTGTTGTGTCTTCTTCGCTTGCGTCAGTCCACGCTGATGCGGGCGTTCTTCACCACCTGCGCCCAGCGCGGAATCTCTCTGGCGATCAGCTGGGCGAACTGCTGCGGCGTCGCTGGCGTGGCTTCCGCGCCTTCGGCGGCCAGACGCGAGCGGACCTCCTCCGAAGCCAGTGCCTTGTTCACTTGCTGGTTCAGCAGCGTCACCACATCAGCCGGCGTGCCCGCTGGCGCCGCCAGGCCGTACCACTGGTCGGCCTCGAAACCCTTGGTGCCGGCGACACCGCTCTCGGCGACGGTGGGCACATCCGGCAACAGGGCCAGGCGCCTGGGGCTGGAGACGGCCAGGGCGCGCAGCTTGCCGGCCTTGATGTGCGGCAGCAGGGCCGGGATGCCGGTGAACAGCACCTGCACCTGGCCGGCCAGCAGGTCGGTCACCGAGGGCGCCGTGCCGCGGTAGGGGATGTGCAGGAAGGAAGCCTGGGTCTGCATCTTCAGGTATTCCATCGTGGTGTGGGCCGCGCTGCCATTGCCGCCCGAGCCATAGGCCAGCTGGCCGGGCCTGGCCTTGGCCAGGGCGATCAGCTCCTTGAGGTTGTGCGCAGGGAGCGCGGCGTTGACCACCAGCACGTTGGGCACGCGTGCGATCCAGGCCACCGGGGCGAAGCTGCGTTGCGGGTCGTAGGGCAGCTTGGGGTAGAGCGCGGGGTTGATGGCCAGGGTGCCGATATGGCCCATCAGCAGGGTGTAGCCGTCGGCCGGCGACTTGGCGGCGCGGTCGGCGCCCAGCGAGCCGCCGGCGCCGGGCACGTTGTCGATGAGAACGGGCTGGTTGAAGGCCTTGCCCAGTTCCAGGCCAATGGCCCGCGCCAGCACGTCGGACGAGCCGCCGGGCGTGAAGGGCACGATGATGCGCAGCGGCTTGGAGGGGAAGGGGCTCTGGGCCTGGGCGCTGGCCAGGGCCAGCGGGCCGGCGGCCAGGGTGGCCAGCAGCGCGCGGCGGTTCAAGGGGTTGGCAAGGGCATTGTGGGTCACCTATCGAGTATCGGCCGCGGCCGGCCCATCCGCCTTGCAAGATGGCGCTGCAGCGTTGCGTTTTGCTTATTTCAAAACAGGGTGGCGGCGACCGCCGTCTGGCGCAGCGCGGCCAGCACCTCCAGGCAGGCCGACGAGGCCAGGGCGTCGCGCCGTTGCGTGATGCCGATCGCGCGCTCCGAGCCGGGCAACGGGGCCGAGACATGGGCCAGCAGGCCGGCCTGGACCTCGGCGCGCACCTGCAGGGGCGAGATCAGCGCGACGTGGTCGCTGGCCAGCAACACAGAGCGAACGACGGCCGTGCTGTGCGCGCTCAGGATGACGCGCGGCGCAGCCAGGCCTGCATCGGCAAAAAGCCGGTCGAACACTGCCTGCGCGGGCGTGCCCGGCAGCGGCCCCACCCAGGCATAGGCGGCCAGCCGCTTGAGCGAGGCCTTGCGGCCGCCGGCCAGCAGCGGGTGGCCGGCGCGGCCGACGGCGACGAAGCGGTCGATCAGCAGCACTTCTTCGGCCAGGTCGTCCGCCAGCGCTGCGCCGCGCAGCGGGCCGACCATGAAATCGATCTCGGCCGTGCGCAGCATCTGCGTCAGCGACTCATAGGTGCCGTCCTTGACCGTGAAATGGATGCCCGATGCCGTGCCCATGGCCAGCGCCACGGCCTGCGGGACGAGCACGTCGCTGGCCATGGGCAGGGTGCCGATCACCACCCGCGTGCCGCCCTGGCCGCGCCAGCGCGCAAGTTCCTCGTGGCCGACCCGGATCTCGGCCAGGGCCAGTTGCGCCTGCTGGTGCATCCAGCGGCCCGACTCGTTCAGGCGCGCACCGATGCGCGTGCGCTCGAGCAGCGGCATCTTGGCCAGGTGCTCGAGCCGGCGCAGCGCCTGGTGCAGCGCCGGCTGCGACATGCCGATGTGGGCGGCGGCGGCGCTCTCGGTGGCGTGGTTCGCGCGTGCCACGATCGCCTGCAGCAGCGTATCGCTGGCCAGCCGCGGCAGGGCCGCCACCGATGCCTGTGCGCCGCGCAAGCGCAGACCATCGGCCGCCACCTGCAATTCTTCCAGGGCACGCGCCACCCGCACGGCGAGAATCTGGCCGGCGGGCGTGGCCGTCATGCCCAGGGCGCCGCGTTCGAACAGCTTGATGCCCAACATCGCCTCGGCGCGCTGCACGGCGCGCGTCACCGACGAGGGCGACTGGTGCAGCGCGCGTGCCGCCTCGCTCACCCCGCCGGCCACCACCACAGAGGCAACGGCGCGCAAGGAGCGCAGCGGCACCATGGCGGCCGCGGCGTCGCCGTCCTGGGCCCGCAGCGTGCTGGTCTTCATGCTACTTGCGCCCCGCGGGCTTGGCCCGGGCCCGGATGGCCTGGGTCAGCAGCTGGGCGAAGGCGGTGGCGGCGGGCGACAGGCTGCGGCCGTTGCGGCGCACCAGGCCGATGGTGCGGGTGATGCCCGGGTCCGCCAGGCGCACGCCGACCACGGCGCCCGATTCGCGCGGCAGCGCCAGCTGCGGCACGACGGCAATCGCCAGGCCGTTTTCCACGATGCCGATCAGGGTGGAGACATGGCGCACCTCGCAGACCGGCCGCGGCAGGCGCTTGACCTCGGCCAGCGCCTGGTCGATCAACACCCGGTTGCGGCTTTCGTGCGAGACCAGGGCATAGGGATGGCGGGCCAGCTCCTCCCAGCGCACCGTGCGCCGCCTGGCCAGGGGATGGTCGGCCGGACAGGCCACGACGAAGGGCTCCTTGAGCAGCGGCGTGAACTCCACCTCCGGGTCCTGCATGCCGATGTAGTCCAGCGCGAAATCCGATTCGCCTTGCTTGACGCTGGCCAGCACCTCGTCCGCGCCCTCTTCGATGAGGCGCACCAGCACATGGGGATGCTTCTCGCGAAACGACCGGATCACGCCCGGCAGGAAGTGGTGGACGGCGGAGAACACGCAGCCCACGGTCACGTCGCCCGCTTCCAGATGGGCGACGTCGTGCAGGCTGACCACCGAGCGGTCGAGCTCGTCGACCACGCTGCGCACCTGACCCAGGAAGCGCTGGCCCAGCAGGGTCAGCTCGACGCTGCGTGTCGTGCGGTCGAACAGGCGCACGCCCAGGACGCCTTCCAGATGGGAGATGCGGCGCGACAGCGCGGGCTGCGACAGATGCAGCGACTGGGCGGCGGCAGCGAAGCTCTGCAGCTGGCCGACGGTGACGAAGGCGCGCAGGTCCGCCAGGGAGGGCTTCACCATGGTTCAGGCCGATTCATGCAGTGAATGCAACAAGTCTTCCAAAAGATGCAATTTACAACAGCTGACGGCCACCGCATCATCGCGCCATAAAAAGGAGACAAGTCCATGCTTCGCCGCCATCTTTTGCAGGCAGCGTCGGCTGCTATCGCGTTGCCGCAACTGGCCCGCGCACAGGCCTGGCCAGCCAAAGCGATCCGCTACATCGTCCCGGTCGCGGCCGGCGGCGGCAGCGACATGATCGCCCGCGTGGTCACCGAGCGCTGGGGCCGCCTGCTGGGCCAGAGCTTCGTGGTCGATAACCAGGGCGGTGGCGGCGGCGTAGTCGCCTGCCAGACCGCGGCGCGGGCTGCCCCGGACGGCTACACCCTGCTGCAGGGCTATGTCGCCACGCACGGCACCACGCCGGCCACGCGCAAGGTGGCCTACGACGCCATCAAGGACTTCACGCCCATCGGCATGATCGGTGCCACGCCCAATGTGCTGGCCATCAACGCCAGCCTGCCGGTCAAGGACATCAAGGAGTTCATCGATTACGTCAAGCGCAGTCCCGGCAAGGTCAACTACGGCTCGGCCGGGCCCGGCTCGCTGACCCATCTGACGATGGAGCTGTTCAAGCAGGAGACCGGTATCTTCATGCTGCACATCCCCTACCGCGGCATCGCGCCGGCCATCAACGACGTGCTGGGCGGCCAGACCCAGGCCATGTTCCCTGGCCTGGCGGCGGCGCTGCCGCACCTGCGCTCGGGCCGCATGCGCGCCCTGGCCGTTACCGGCAAGCAGCGCAGTCCCCAGCTCAAGGACGTGCCGACCATGGACGAGGTCGGCTTCAAGGGCTTTGACGCCATGCAGTGGTACGGCTCGGTGGGCCCGGCCGGCCTGCCGGCCGACATCGTGCGCCGCCTCAATGAAACCCAGGTGGCCGTGCTCAAGGTGCCCGACCTGGCCGAAAAGCTCGCCGGTGAGGCCGTCGAGCCCTGGCCGATGACGCCCGAGCAGTTCGGCCAGTACATCCGCGCCGACATCGAGCGCTGGACCGCGCTGGCCAAGGCCCGCAAGATCCAGCTCGACGAATAGCGGCCGCACGCCGCCAGCCCTTTTCTTTTCCCAACGACTTTTCCCCATGGCACGCAACACCCAAGTCACCGCTGACACAGCGGCTCCCCCGGTCACCAGCATCCTGGCGCGCTTCGTTTCCAGCCACCCGTCCCGGGGCTGGAGCGACGCCGTCGAACGCGAGGCCCACCGCACTTTTTACAACTGGCTGGGCTGCGCCATCGGCGCCGCGCATCACGAAGCCGCCGATGCGGCGCTGTCTGCCGTCCAGCTGCTGGAGCCGGCGCCCCAGGCCAGCGTGCTGGGCCGCCGCGACAAGGTGGACATGGGCAGCGCCGCCCTGGTCAACGGCATCACCTCCCACACCTTCGACTTCGACGACACCCACCTCAAGACCATCATCCATCCGGCCGGGCCGGTGGCCTCCGCCATCCTGGCCCTGGGCGAGCGCAACGGCAGCAGCGGCCGCGACCTGCTCGATGCCCTGGTGCTGGGCATCGATGTGGCCTGCCGCATCGGCAATGTGATGTACCCCGATCACTACGACCGCGGCTGGCACATCACCGGCTCCACCGGCATGCTGGGCGCGGCAGCCGGCTGCGCGCGCCTGCTGCGGTTGGACGAACAGCAGACCGCGATGGCGTTGGGCATCGCGGCGTCGCAGCCCGTCGGCTTGCGCGAGCAATTCGGCACCATGACCAAGCCCTTCCATCCGGGCGGCGCGGCGCGCGCAGGCCTGATGTCGGCCCTGCTGGCCAGCAAGGGCTTTACCGCCAGCCCGCGTGCCCTGGAGGCGCCCCGCGGCTTCGTGCAGGTGGCTTCCGACAAGCGGGCCTGGCACGAGGTGACCGACGAGCTGGGCCAGCGCTTCGAGATCTCGTTCAACACCTACAAGCCCTTTGCCTGCGGCATCGTCATCCATCCCAGCATCGACGCCTGCGTGCAACTCAAGGACAAGGGCGTCACGCCGGACCAGGTCGAGCGCATCGAGCTGCGCGTGCACTCCCTGGTGCTGGAACTGACAGGCAAGAAGGCGCCCAAGGACGGCCTGGAGGCCAAGTTCAGCGTCTACCACGGCTGCGCCCTGGGCCTGATGTACGGCCATGCGGGCGAGGAAGAATTTTCCGACGCGGTGGTGCGCGACCCGCGTGTGATCGAGCTGCGCGACAAGGTGCGCGCCACCGTCGACGACTCGATCGATGAGGCCGCGGTCCACGTGGCCGCCGTGCTCAAGGATGGCCGGCGCATCGAGGTCCAGGTCGAGCACGCCATCGGCTCCATGAACAACCCGCTGTCCAACGCACAGCTCGAGGCCAAGTTCCATGCCCTGGTTCACCCGGTGCTGGGACAAGCCAAGGCGAGCGAGATCACCCACGCCTGCTGGGACCTGGCCGCCTTGCCCGACCTGCGCAGCCTGACGGCGCTGTGCCGTCCCTGAGACCTCGCCAGACAAGGACACGCAGCCCATGCCCCACCTGCCCGCTTCCACTGCCCTGCAGCGCTTTCGCGTCATCGACCTGACCCAGGTGCGCGCTGGCCCCACCTGTTGCCGTCAGCTCGCCGACTGGGGCGCCGACGTCATCCAGGTGCAGATGCCCGAGCACATGCGCGGCGACGACACCCTGGGCGGCCAGGACGGCTCGGACTACCAGTACACGCACCGCAACAAGCGCTCCATCACCCTGGACCTCAAGCAGGACGAAGGCATCGCCACGCTCAAGCGGCTGATCGCCGGCGCCGACGTGGTGGTGGAGAACTTCCGGCCCGACGTGAAATTCCGCCTGGGCATCGATTACGAGGCGCTGGCAGCCGACAACCCTGGCCTGGTCTACGCCAGCATCTCCGGCTTCGGCCAGACCGGACCGCTGGCCACGCGGCCGGGCTTCGACCAGATCGCCCAGGGCATGGGCGGCCTGATGTCGGTCACTGGCATCCCGGGTGACGGGCCGGTGCGCGTGGGCATTCCCATCGCCGACCTGTGCGCCGGCATCTTCGCGGCCCAGGGCATCCTGGTCGCCCTGCTGGAACGCGAGACTTCCGGCAAGGGCCAGTTCCTGCACACCTCGTTGCTGGAGTCCATGGTCTACATGATGGACTTCCAGACCTCGCGCTACCTGATCGACGGCGAGGTGGCGAGCCAGGCCGGCAACTACCACCCGACCAGCATTCCCACCGGTGTCTACAAGGCGCGCGACGGCTACATGAACATCGCCGTCTTCGGCTCCAAGATCTGGGAGCGCTTCTGCAACATTCTGGGCGCACCCGAATGGATTGCCGACGGCCGCTACCACGACAAGCTGGGCCGTTCGGTCAACCGCGATGCGCTCAACGCCGAGATCAACCGCCGCCTGGCCGAACACGACCGCAGCCACTGGATCCAGCAGTTCAACGAGGGTGGCGTGGCCTGCGGCGAGATCAACGACATGCGCGGCGTCTTTGCCGAGCCGCAGATCCAGCACCTGGGCATGGTCAAGGAGGTGGTCTCCAAGTGGCAGGGCCCGCAGCGCCTGGTCGGCCAGCCGGTGCAGCTGGAGCGCACGCCCAGCACCGTGGCCCGCGCCGCCCCGCGCCGCGGCGAACACAGCGAGGAAATCCTGCGCGAGCTGGGGCTCGGCACCGAAGACCTTACCCGCATGAAAGCCGCCGGAGTGTATTGATGACAGAACCCACTTACGCCAGCGGCACCGAGCGTGTCCAGACCTGGCTGGACGGCCGCACGCTGCACATCCGCTTCAACAACCCGGCAAAACACAACGCGTTGTCGGTTGACATGTGGGAGGCCGTGCCGCCCTTGCTCCAGCTGGCCGAGGCCGACGAGCGCGTGCGCCTGGTGGCCTTCTCCGGCGCCGGAGACAAGGCTTTTGTCTCGGGCGCCGACATCTCGCAGTTCGAAGACATGCGCGCCGCGCGCGAGGCCGTGGCCTATTACGAGAAGATGGCCGAAGCCACGCTGATGGGCATTGCCGACTTCCCCAAGCCCACGCTGGCCTGCATCCGCGGCTACTGCATCGGCGGCGGCGTCAACGTGGCCATCAGCTGCGACATCCGCATCGCCTCCACCGATTCGGTGTTCGCCATTCCCGCCGCCCGGCTGGGCCTGGGCTACCGCTACTCGGCGATGAAGAACCTGGTCGACCTGATCGGTCCCGGCGCGGCCAAGGACCTGTTCTTCACGGCGCGGCGCATCGACACCGTCGAGGCCAAGGCCCTGGGCCTGGTGTCGCGGGCCTGCGCGCCCGAAGCCCTGGAGGCTCTGCTGGCCGAGTACGCTGCATCCATCGCCGAGAACGCGCCGCTGACCGTGATGGCGGGCAAGGCCATCACCCGCGAGATCCTCAAGCCTTCGCCGGAGCTGGACCACGCGCTGTGCGCCTCGCTGATCCGCGGCTGCTTCGAGAGTGCCGACTACGCCGAAGGCCGGACCGCCTTCATGCAAAAGCGCAAACCGGTCTTCACCGGCCGCTGAAAGGAAACCAGAACATGCAGTCTTACTGGATGCAGATGACCGAGACCGACACGGTGCTCGAACTGCGCGATGTGCCGGCGCCCGAAGCGGGTGCCGGCCAGTTGCTGGTGCGCGTGCGCGCCGCATCGCTTAACCGCGGCGAGTTCGTCGTCGGCCACGGCCTGCACGGCAAGGCCGGCAGCTGGAAGGCCATTGGCGGCGAGTGCGCCGGCGAGGTGGTCGCCATCGGTGAAGGCGCCAGCGGCTTTGCCATCGGCAGCCGCGTCATGGGCCGCTGCGCCGGCGGCTTCTCGGAATACGCTCTGGTCGACGCCGCCGAGGCCCTGCCCGTGCCCGACGCCCTGTCCTGGGAGGAGGCGGCCTCGGTGCCGCTGGCCTTCATGGTGACCTACGACATGCTGGTGCTACAGGGCCGCCTGCAGGCCGGCGAATGGCTGCTGGTCAACGGCGTGTCCTCCGGCGTGGGCGTGGCCAGCCTGCAGCTGGGCAAGGTGCTGGGCGCCAAGGTGATCGGCACCTCGGGTTCAGCCGACAAGCTGGCCAGGCTCCAGCCGCTGGGCCTGGATCTGGGCCTGTGCACGCGCGCTGCCGACTTCGGTCCGGCCGTGATGGAGGCGACGGCCCAGCACGGCGCCGACCTGGTGATCAACACCGTGGGCGGCTCGGTGTTTGCCGAGAACATCCGCGCCATGGCCTTCGAAGGCCGGCTGGCGACCGTGGGCTATGTGGACGGCGTGCTCAATGCCGACCTGGACCTCAACGCCTTGCATGCCCGGCGCCTGAGCGTGTTCGGCGTGTCTAACAAGCTGCGCTCCAAGGCCCAGCGCGCCGCGGCCATCCCCGGCTTCATCGCGCAGGTGTTGCCGCACCTGGCGGCGGGCCGCATCCGGCCGCTGATCGACCGGGTCTTTGCATTGGACCAGCTGCCCGAGGCCAAAGCCTTGATGGAAGCCGGGGGGCACGTGGGCAAGATCGTGCTGCGCATGCCCGGGTCCTGAGACAGCCAAAAAAAAGGAGACAACAGCATGAACAAGATGTCCTGGATCCTGGCGCTGGGCCTGGGCGCCATCGCCGGCAGCAGCTCGGCGCAGCCCGCGCCCTATCCCAGCAAGCCCATCCGCCTGGTGGTGGGCTTTGCGCCGGCCGGCGCCGCCGATTACGTGGCGCGCGCCATGAGCGATGCTTTCGGCAAGGCGCTGGGCCAGACCGTGGTGGTCGACAACAAGCCGGGCAATGGCTCCAGCGTGGCGGCCGACCTCGTGGCCAAGGCGCCGGCGGATGGCTATACCGTGCTGATCGCCAGTCCCAGCAGCATCTCGGTGAACCCGGCGCTCAACCCCAAGCTGGGCTACAAGCCCAGCGACCTGCTGGCGGTGACCAAGATCACCACCTCGCCCCTGGTGCTGGCGGTCAACCCCAACACCGGCATCCGCTCGGTGGCCGACCTGGTCGCGGCGGCCAAGAAGGACCCCGGCAAGCTGAATTACTCGACCTCGGGCAATGGCTCGGCGCCGCACCTGGGCGCGGCCCTGTTCAGCCTGCTCTCCGGCGCCGAGATGACGCATGTGCCTTACCGCGGCGGCGCCCCGGCCGTGCAATCGGTGATGGCGGGCGACACCCAGCTGACCTTCGGCACCTCGCCCTCGGTGCTGCCGCAGGCCAATGGTGGCAAGTTGCGCGCCATCGCGGTGAGCACGCGCGAGCGCTCGCCCCTGGTGCCGGACCTGCCCGGCATGAAGGAGGCCGGCCTGCCCGACTACAACCTGGAGTTCTGGTACGGCGTCTTCGTGCCGGCCGCGACCCCGCCCGCCGTGGTGAAAAAGCTGTTTGACGCGGCAACCGCGGCCATGCAGCAGCCCTCGGTGAAAGCGGCGCTGGCACGCGAGGGCACGGAGGTTTCGCTCTCCGGCTCGCCCGAGCAGTTCGCCAGCTTCCTGGTGGACGACGGCAAATTCTGGGTCAACCTGGTCAAGAGCGCCAACGTGAAAGTGGAGTGACAAGCATGCACACAACAAACCGCCGAAGCTTTTGCGCCGCCGGCGCCCTGCTGCTGGGCGGCTGTGCCGCCATGGGGCCCGACAAGAACGCTGCCATCGCCGAACTGGCGTCCACCGGCAAGCTGCGCGCCGCCATCAATTTCGGCAACCCCATCCTGGCCAACCGCAACGCCGCCGGCGAGGCTGTCGGTGTGTCCGTCGATCTGGCCCGCGAGGCAGCGCGCCGCCTGGGCGTGCCCATCGAGCTGGTGCTGTTCAATTCGGCCGGCAACGTGGTCGAAGCCGTCAAGGCCAGGCAGGTCGACCTGGCCTTTGTCGCCATCGATCCTGTGCGCGCCGCCGACACCGAGTACACGGCGCCCTACGTCATCATCGAAGGCGCTTACCTGGTGCGCAATGCCTCGCCCCTGCAGCGCAATGAAGAGGTTGACCGCGCCGGCACGCGCGTGGTGGTCGGCCGCGGCAGCGCCTACGACCTGTACCTGGCGCGCGAGCTCAAGGCCGCCACCCTGGTGCGCGCGCCCACCTCGCCCGTGGTGACCGACGTGTTTCTGGCACAGAACCTCGAGGTCGCCGCCGGCGTGCGCCAGCAACTGGAAGCGGACGCCGTGCGCGTCGGCGGTGTGCGTTTGCTGCCCGGCCGCTTCATGGTGATCGAACAGGCCATGGGCGTGCCCAAGGGCCGCATGGCGGCCCAGGCCTGGCTCAGCGCCTTCATCGAGGAGATGAAGGCCTCGGGCTTTGTGGCGAACGCACTGCAGCGGCATGGCATCCAGGGTGCGGCGGTCGCGCCGCCGCGCAAGCACTGAGCCGCGGGCTGCTGACCGCGGCAGCCCGCGCTTCAAGGCGCGAAGTGGTGTGCCAGATGGTCGACAAAGGCCAGCACGCGCGTGGTGCGCGCGTGCTGTGCCGGATAGACCGCATAGACGTCGGCCGGCGGCGCCTGCCAGTTCTCCAGCACGCTCTGCAGGCGGCCACTGCGCAGGTAGCGCGCCACATCCCATTCCGCGCGCAGCACGATGCCCAGCCCGCTCAGGGCCCAGCTGACGGCCACCTCGCCATCGTTGGTGCTCAGGTTGCCGCGCGCCTTCACGGTCTCGCTGCGCTTGCCGCTGGCCAGGCGCAGCAGGCTTTGCGCATCGTCGGCCTGGCGGATGGAGATGAAGTTGTGGCGCGCCAGGTCCAGTGGCTTGAGCGGCGTGCCGGCACGCGCCAGATAGGCCGGTGAGGCGCACAGCAGGCGCCGGTTGGGCGCCAGCCGGCGCGCGATCAGGCGCGAATCGGGCGGCTCACCGAAGCGGATGCCCACGTCATAAGCCTCGTCCACGATGGGCGGCGGCGTGGCGGTCAATTGCAGTTGCACATCGACGCGTGGGTACTTGCGCGAGAAGGCCGTGATGGCCGGGCCCACTTGCATGCGGCCAAAGCCCAGCGTGGCGTTGACGCGCAGCAGGCCGGCCGGCTGGGCGAGGGCCGCCTGCAGGCCGCTTTCGACGGCCTCGATCTCTTCGAGGATGCGGCGCGCGTTGTCCAGGTAGGTGCGGCCCTGCTCGGTCAGCGAGATGCGCCGGGTGGTCCGGTTCAGCAGCGGCACGCCCAGGCGCGCCTCCAGGCCCGACAGCCGTTTGCTCACCGCGGCCGGTGTCACCTGCAACTCCCTGGCCAGCGCCACCAGGCTGCCGCAGCGCACCAATTGGGCGAAGAACTGCATGTCCTGGGAGGAGTTGTTGCGCTGCATTGCTGAACCACAGGTTAAGAATGCCTTGAATTGTGCCTCCGGACCGGAGCCCGTGGCCACCCTACAGTCCGGCCAACACAGGAGTTGGTTCATGAAGACATACAAGATTGCCTGCATTCCGGGCGACGGCATCGGCAAGGAAGTGGTGCCTGCGGGCGAAACGGTGCTGCGGGCGCTGAGTGATGCAGGTGCCGGTTTCGGCTTTGAGTTCACCTCGTTCGACTGGGGCGGCGACCACTACCGCCGCCACGGCAAGATGATGCCGGACGACGGCCTCGATGCCCTGCGCTCCATGGACGCCATCCTGTTCGGCTCGGCGGGCGACGCCAACATCCCGGACCACATCACGCTATGGGGCCTGCGCCTGAAGATCTGCCAGGGCTTCGACCAGTATGCGAACGTACGGCCCACGCGCATCCTGCCGGGCATCGACGCGCCGCTCAAGCGCTGCACGCCGGCCGACCTGGACTGGGTGATCGTGCGGGAGAACTCGGAAGGTGAATACGCGGGCGTCGGCGGCCGGGTCCACCAGGGCCATCCCATCGAGGTGGCGACCGACGTGAGCATGATGACCCGCGCCGGTGTCGAGCGCATCATGCGCTTCGCCTTCCGCCTGGCCCAGTCGCGCCCGCGCAAGCAGCTCACGGTGGTGACCAAGTCCAATGCCCAGCGCCACGCCATGGTGATGTGGGACGAAATCGCAGTGCAGGTCGCCAAGGAGTTCCCCGACGTGCGCTGGGACAAGGAGCTGGTCGACGCCTGCACGGCGCGCATGGTCAACCGGCCGGCCTCGCTGGACACCCTGGTGGCCACCAACCTGCATGCCGACATCCTGAGCGACCTGGCTGCAGCCCTGGCCGGCAGCCTGGGCATCGCGCCCACCGGCAACATCGATCCCGAGCGGCGCTACCCCAGCATGTTCGAGCCCATCCACGGCTCGGCCTTCGACATCATGGGCCAGGGCCTGGCCAACCCGCTGGGCACCTTCTGGAGCTGCGTCATGCTGCTCGAGCACCTGGGCGAGGCCGAGGCCGCGGCCCGGCTGATGCAGGCCATCGAAGCCGTCACCGCCGACAAGAGCCTGCACACCCGCGACCTGGGCGGCACGGCCGGGACGGACCAGGTCACGCAGGCCATCTGCCGGCGCCTGCAGTCCTAGCGCCCAAGAACTTTCAAAGGAGACAAAGATGAAGAAGATGATGGTCGCTATCGCGCTCACTGCACTGTCCGGCTTGGGCTGGGCCCAGCAGCCGCAATGTCTGGACAAGAACGTCATGTACTGGCAGGCCTTCCCCCCGGGCGGTGAGTCCGACCTGTCGGCGCGCCACCAGCAGATGGTGCTCAAGAAGAAGTGCCCCAGCCTGGAGACCATCATCCAGTACAAGGCCGGCGCCGGCGGCGCGCTGATGTGGTCGCAGATGAACCAGCTGCCCGGCGACGGCGTCAACGTGGTGGGTGTCAACCTCCCGCACATCGTGTTCCAGCCGATCGAGGGCCAGGTGCAGTACAAGACGGCCGATGTGACGCCGGTGTTCTGGTTCCACTTCACGCCCGACATCCTGGTGGTGCCGGCCCAGAGCGCCATCAAGACCTTCCCGGACTTCATCAAGGCGGCCAAGGCCAACCCCGGCAAGCTCAGCCTGGGTGGTTCGGGCCAGTTCTCCGCCAACCATGCGGCCCATGAGCGCCTGGGCGCCGCCTTCGGCATCAAGACGATTTATGTGCCGTTCAAGGGCACGGGCGACATGGCTACCTCGGTCATGGGCGCCCAGGTCGATGGTGCGATGACCTACACGCCGTTTGCCATCGTCAACAAGGAGCGCGTACGCCCGCTGGCCGTGGCCATGGACAAGCGCCATCCCCTGATGCCCGACGTGCCCACCTTCAAGGAGCTGGGCGTGGACTGGGTGGACGGCGCCTACCGCGGCATCGGCGTGCCCAAGTCCACCCCGCCGGAAGCGCGCAAGCGCCTGTCGGAGCTGTGGCTGGCCCTGAACAACGACCCCGAGATGAAGGACCTGGCCGCGCGCAATGGCTTCGAGCTGGTCAATGTCGGCCTCGACGGCATGGACGCCTTCATGGCAGACAAGACCAGGCTCTACACCGAAGGCGCAGCGCGCATGGGGCTGGGCAAGAAGTAGGCGCCTCTGCTCAGGCGACGGCCGGCAGCTTGTCGAGCAGTTTGTCCAGAGTGATGGGGTAGTCGCGCACCCGCACGCCGGTGGCGTTGTAGACCGCGTTGGCCACCGCGGCGCCGATGCCGCAAATGCCCAGCTCGCCCACGCCCTTGGCCTTCATGGGCGAGGACAGGGGATCGGTCTCGTCCAGGAAGATCACCTGCTGGTGCGGGATGTCGGCGTGCACCGGCACCTCGTAGCCGGCCAGGTCGTGGTTGGCGAAGAAGCCCTGGCGCTTGTCCAGCGCCAGCTCCTCCATCAGGGCCGCGCCCACGCCCATGGTCATGGCGCCGATCACCTGGCTGCGCGCTGCCTTGGGGTTGAGGATGCGGCCGGCGGCGCAGACCGCCAGCATGCGCCGCACGCGGATCTCGCCCGTGGCGGCGTCCACGCCCACTTCGACGAAATGCGCGCCGAAGGTGGACTGCTGGTACTTCTTGTCCAGGTCGCCGTACTCCATGAAGTCCTCGGCGGACAGACCCTGCTCGCCCGCCACTTGCGCCAGCGGCAGCGCGCGTTCGCCGGCGCGCACCATGCCGTCGGCGAAGACGGCGTCGGGCGCGGTGATGCCCGCAGCCTGGGCCACCACGCCGCGCAGCTTCATGCAGGCCGCGTACACGCCGGCGGTGGAGCTGTTGGCGCCCCACTGGCCGCCGGAGCCGGCCGAGACCGGGAAGGCCGAGTCGCCCAGGCGCACGAAGACCTTGTCCAGCGGCAGGCCCATCACCTCGGCGGCGGTCTGCGCAATGATGGTGTAGGTCCCGGTGCCGATGTCGGTCATGTCGGTTTCCACCGTCACCACGCCATGCTTGTCCAGCCGCACGCGCGCGGCGGACTTCATGACCAGGTTGTTGCGGAAGGCCGCAGCCACGCCCATGCCGACCAGCCAGCGGCCGTCGCGCAGCTGGCCTGGCCGGGCATTGCGGCGGTTCCAGCCGAAGGTCTCGGCGCCCGCGCGCAGGCATTCCACCAGGCGCCGCTGGGAGAACGGCCGCTCCGGCTTTTCCGGGTCGACCTGGGTGTCGTTGAGGATGCGCAGCTGCACGGGATCGATGCCCAATTTCTCGGCCATCTCGTCCATCGCGATCTCCAGCGCCATCATGCCGGGCGCCTCGCCTGGCGCGCGCATGGCGTTGCCCTCGGGCAGGTCCAGCACGGCCAGCCGCGTGGCCGTCATGCGGTTGGGGCCGGCGTACAGCAATCGGGTCTGGTTCACGGCTGTCTCGGGCGAGCCCTCGGGCAGGTTGCCGGACCAGCCCTCATGGCCGATGGCGGTGAGCTTGCCGTCCCGCGTAGCGCCAAGGCGGATGCGCTGGATGGTGGCCGGCCGGTGGGTGGTGTTGTTCATCATCAGCGGCCGCTGCAGCGCCACCTTGACAGGCTGGCGCGCGGCGCGCGCGCCCAATGCCGCCAGCAGGATGTCGGCGCGCAGGAACAGCTTGCCGCCGAATCCGCCGCCGATGAAGGGCGAGACCAGGCGGATGTTTTCCTTGGGAATGGCCAGGGTCTTGGCCAGGTCGCCCACGCTCCAGGCGATCATCTGGTTGGAGGTCCACACCGTGAGCTTGCCGTCTTTCCACTGCGCGGTGGAGGCGTGCGGTTCCATCATCGCGTGCGACTGGTCGGGCGTGGTGTAGGTGGCGTCCAGCTGCACCGGCGCCGCGGCGAACGCGCCGCTGAAGTCTCCCACCCTGGTTTCAGGCGGACCGCCAAAGGCCGAAGGCTTGGCCAGCGGCGCGCTGTCCTTTTGCGCCGCCAGGTCGAACCTGCCCGGCGCTCGGGTGTAGGCGATGCGCACCAGGGCAGCTGCGGCGCGGGCCTGCTCGAAGGTCTTGGCCACGACCAGGGCCACGGCCTGGTGGTAGTGGTCGATCTCCGGTCCGCCCAACAGCTTGGCGGTATTGAAGTTGCCCTTGCCCAGCGCGCCGGCATTGCGGGCCGTGACGATGGCCAGCACGCCGGGCGAAGCCTCGGCGGCGCTCAGATCCATGCTGGCGATGCGCCCCTTGGCGATGCCGGCACCGATGACATAGCCATAGGCGGCATCGGGCGCGACGTCGTGCCGCTCGTAGGCATAGGGAGCAGTGCCGCAGGTCTTGAGCGGGCCGTCGATGCGGTCGGTGGGCCGGCCGATGACCTTGAGCTGGTCGATCGGGTTGGTGGTGGCGGGTGTGTCGAACTTCATGCGCTCAGCTCCTGGCCTGGGCCAGCACGGCGGCGAGCGTGCGCTCGGCCAGCGGCAGCTTGAAGGCGTTGTCGTGGGTGGGGCGGGCGCCGGCGAACAGTTGCGCTGCCGCCGCCTTGGCGCCCTGCGGCAGTGCGGCATCGGCCCCGGCATGGCGCCAGGGCTTGTGGGCCACGCCGCCCATGGCCATACGGCCGGTGCCGTCGCGCTGCACGACGGCCGCCACCGACACCAGGGCGAAGGCATAGGACGCGCGGTCGCGCACCTTGCGGTAGATATGGGTGCCGCCCAACGGCCGAGGCAGCGTGACCGAGGTGATGAGCTCGCCAGGTTCCAGCGCCGTCTCGATGTGCGGGGTGGTCCCGGGCAGGCGGTGGAAGTCGGCGATGGGAATGACGCGGGTGCGGCCGTCGGGCCGCACGGTCTCCACGCCGGCGTCGAGCACGCGCATGGCCACCGCCATGTCGCTGGGATGGGTGGCGATGCAGGCATCGCTGCTGCCGATCACCGCGTGCTGGCGATTGAAACCGCCGATGGCGCTGCAGCCGCTGCCCGGCCGGCGCTTGTTGCAGGCCTGGTCGGTGTCGTAGAAGTAGGGGCAGCGCGTGCGCTGCAGCAGGTTGCCGGCGGTGGTTGCCCGGTTGCGCAGCTGGCCCGAAGCGCCGGCCAGCAGGGCGCGCGACAGCACGCCGTAGTCCCGCCGCACTCTTTCGTCGGACGCCAGCGCGGTGTTGCGCACGAGCGCGCCTATGCGCAGCCCTCCGTCGGGCGTGGCCTCGATCTTGTCCAGGGCCAGGCCGTTGACGTCGATCAGGTGGGCGGGCGCCTCGATCTGCAGCTTCATCAGGTCCAGCAGGTTGGTGCCGCCGGCGATGAACTTGGCATTGGCATTGCGCGCCACCGCGGCGGCGGCCTGGGCCGGTGTGCTGGCCCGTTCGTAGCTGAAGGGTTTCATGTGCGCAGCCCTCCGACCTCGGTGATCGCATCGACGATGTTGGAATAGGCGCCGCAGCGGCAGATGTTGCCGCTCATGCGCTCGCGCAACTCCTCGGCCGACAGCAGCGGCCGGGCGTTCAGGTCCGCGCTGACGTGGCTGGGAACGCCGCGGCGCATCTCGTCGAGCGCACCGACCGCCGAGCAGATCTGGCCCGGTGTGCAGTAGCCGCACTGGTAGCCGTCATGTTTGACGAAGGCCGCCTGCATCGGGTGCAGATTGCGCGGTGTACCCAGGCCCTCGATGGTGGTGACCTTGGCGCCCGAATGCATCACCGCCAGCGTCAGGCAGGAGTTGATACGCACGCCGTCCAGCAGCACGGTGCAGGCGCCGCACTGGCCGTGGTCGCAGCCCTTCTTGGTGCCGGTCAGGTGCAGATGCTCGCGCAGCGTGTCGAGCAAGCTGGTGCGGGTGTCGAGACTGATTGTGTGGGCCTTGCCGTTGACCTCCAGCGTGACGCTGGCGCTGGGCACGGAGCCTGGCGCGGGCATCGGGGCTGCGGCCTGGGCGGCGGCTTCAAGCGGCAGGGTGGCGACGGCTGCGGTGGCCGTGCCCGCGATCAGGACATCCCGACGCGAAAGAGTGATTGGGTCGGGACTGTCCATGGCTTGCAGCCTTTGCATCAAGGAGTGGCGGGGAGAGAGGGCGAGCATCGGGTGGCGAGCGCAGAGACCTTGTAGGACGCAGTCCTGGCGCTTCGTCAGTGCCGGGCCACTCGCCCGATGGGCATGTCATGGCCGTGCGTCCAGGCCGTTCTTCGCCAGGAAGCCGGACAGCAGATCCGCGATGGCCAGGTTGTTGAGATCGGAGAACGGGAAGTGCGTGTTGCCGCGGATGCCCAGCTCAGGCAGGTGGACCACGGTGGCGTTGCCGCCATGGCGGTTGACGGCCTGGGCCCACAGCCTGGCCATGGCCAGGCGCGTGCGCCATTGGTCCTGCCCCGGGTTGGCCATGGGCTGCTGCGGGATGTTGTCGCCGTAGACGATGGTGATGGGGATCCGCGTGAGCGCCATGAACTGCTGCAGCGGCACGCCCTGCGCTTCCAGCGTGTCGCCGGCGCTGGGCATGGGCGGCGGCACCTCGCCCTGGGGGAAGATGAAACCGCTGCCCGGCTCGTAGGCAACGATGGCCCGCACGTTGGGGCTCTTGGTGGCAGCCAGCCAGCCGGGCCCGCCGCCCTGCGAATGGGTGACCAGCACCCCGGGCCCGATCTTGCGGAACAGCGCGGCCACGGCATCGGAGGCCACGGCCGCCGAGAAGGGGCCGGTGTTGGGGGTCATCTGGCGGAAGTACTGGTCCAGTGCTTCGGGGCTGCGCGGGAACTGCACGTCTGCGAAGAGATTCGGCCAGATGCCCAGGCGGAAGATATTGAAGGAAGCCTGCTCGTCGCTCGCAGGCGCCAGTGCCAGCGGCTCGGTGCTGCGCCCGGCCTTGCCGCGGCGCGGCTGGTCGATCAGATAGACGCTGTGTTGGCGGCGCAGGAAGATGGTCTGGAAACCCTCGCGGCCGTCCGGCGTGGTTTCCCAGGTCTTCGACGACTGGCCCGCGCCATGCCAGAACACCAGCGGGAGTTTGCGGGCGGCGACGGGCACCTGGTAGAACACATAGGCGTGGTCGCCATGGAAGCTCTGGCCGTCGGCCCGGCTGAGCACGCTGCCGCCGACGGCGAAGCTGCCCTGCTCCTGGATGGCCAGGGGCGCCTGTGGGCCGGGACCGGCCGGTGCGGCGCAAGCCGCGCAAACAAGGGCGGTACCAATCACGGCAAGTGCTTTCGGGATGTGCATGGTGGCCGGCTACTTCTTCTGGAAGACTTCCTTGGCCACCTGGCTGGCCATCACGCCGCTGGGCCAGCCCGCATAGAAGGCCAAGTGGGTGATGGCCTCGACCAGTTCGGCTTCGCTCAGGCCGTTGTCCCGCGCGCGCTGCAGGTGCGAGCGCAGCTGGTCGGGGCGGTTCATCGCGATCAGGGCGCTGACGGTCACCAGGCTGCGGTCGCGCGGCGACAGGCCGGGCCGGGCCCAGATGTCGCCGAACAGCACGGTGTCGGTGAGTTCGGCGAGCTTGGGGTTGACGTCGCCGAACATGCGCTGCGCCGGTGTCTGTTGCGCGGGCGTCGCTTGTGCCATGGCCGAGAGAGCGCTTGCCGCCAGCCAGCCTGCCATCCATTTTTTCATCATCGTGCTGCTCCGTATTGCGAAGGGTTGAGCTTTTCCAGCCAGTCGACCGACTTGCCATGGAGCTGTTCGGAAATCGCGTAGTGGCTCATGCCGGTGGTGGGCGTGCCGCCGTGCCAGTGCTTCTCGCCCGGCGGAATCCAGACGATGTCGCCGGGACGGATCTCCTGCACCGGCCCGCCCCAGCGCTGCACCAGGCCGACCCCGCTGGTGACGATCAGCGTCTGTCCCAGCGGATGCGTGTGCCAGGCCGTGTGGGCGCCAGGCTCGAAAGTCACGTGGCCGCCGCTCACGCGTGCAGGCTCGTCGGCGCGAAACAGCGAATCGACGCGCACCGCGCCGCTGAAGTTCTCGGCCGGCCCCTTGCTGGAAGGCTGGGCGCCGTTGCGGGTGATCTTGAGCGGCTGCTCGGTCTGCGCCAGGCCCGAAGTGGCCAGCGAGAGCGACATCACGGTGGCGGCAAGAGCCTTCATCGCCGGATCCTTTCATGCATAGCAAGCTCGGACTGTAGGCGCGGGATTGGCATTGAACTAGCCGCTTGAACCTTGAAGGATTGGCAAGCTGCGCTTGATAATGCGGTCATGCCCATCAACGAGATCCGCTCGATTGCGACCTTTGTGAAAACGGCCGAGCTGGGCAGCCTGCGCCGGGCCGCCGTGGTCCAGGGCATCTCGCCGCAAGCCGCCAGCCAGGCGCTGGCGCAGCTGGAGCTGCACCTGGGCGTGCGCCTCTTTCACCGGACCACGCGCAACATGTCGCTCACCGATGAAGGCCGGCGCTTTCTGGAGGCTGCCCAGCCTTCGCTGGCGGGCCTGCAGCGCGCGCTGCAGATGGCGCGCCATGCCAAGGACGAGATCGCCGGCCCGCTGCGCATCGTCGGCCCGCGCTCGACCTTCCTGCCTGTGCTGTGGCCGGTGCTCGACGAGTTCAGCCGCCGTTATCCCGAGGTGCAGCCGGATGTGCAGCTGGACGACCGCATCGGCAACTGGGTGGAAGACCGTGTCGATGTCGGCTTCCGGGTGGGCCGCTCCGCCGAGGAAGGCGTGGTGGCGCGGCGCCTGTTCAGCCTGCAGCTGATCGTCTGCGCCGCACCGGCTTATATCGCCCGCCATGGCGCGCCCGACCAGCTGGCAGCGCTGGCCGCGCACCGCTGCAGCGTCTTTCGCCATCCGGCCACGGGCAGGGTGCTGCCCTGGCATCTCAAGGAGGGCGATGCGGTGGTGGACCACGAGGTGGCGCCGGCGCTGTCGACCAACGAGGAGCAGCTGGAGATCGAAGCCGTGCTGGCCGGCCACGTCATCGGCATGCTCACGGGCGTCACCGCCGCCGCCCATATCCGCGCGGGGCGCCTGGTGCCGCTGCTGACGGCCCACGTCGCCGACCACGTCGGCGTCTACATCTACTACGGCAGCCGCACCGCGCAGCCGGCCCGCGTGCGCGCCTTCATCGACCTGGCGGTCGAGCGCTTGCTCGACAACCGGGAGTACTTTCTGACGGCCAAGGAACTGGCTTCTGCGGAAGCCAAGGGGCGCAGGCTGGGTCTGCGCGCGCTACAAAATAAATAGCAAACGAGGTCCATTCGCCGGGGGCTAGGGGCCAGTTTGGCCCTCAGAATCCACTGCGACAACCCGTTGAGGTTGACGCCGGCCCGTCACCGCGTTCGAATTTCGGCTCCGTCCGGGCTGGCGCATGTCGAGAACGCGCCGCCCCGTTCGTCGTGCAGGAGGAGCGCAGCTGTTGCGCACCCAAGCAACCTCAGGAGAGAGCAATGAAATTCATGGTTCTGGTCAAGGCCACCGCCGACAGCGAAGCCGGCGTGATGCCCAGCGAGCAGCTGTTCGCCGGGATGGGCAAGTACAACGAGGAGCTGGTCAACGCCGGCATCATGCAGGCCGGCGAGGGCCTGCACCCCAGTTCCAAAGGCGCGCGTGTGCGCTTTGCCGGCAAGGACCGCAAGGTGATCGACGGCCCGTTTGCCGAGACCAAGGAGCTGGTCGCCGGCTTCTGGATGTGGAAATGCGCCTCGCTGCAGGAGGCCGTCGACTGGCTCAAGCGCTGCCCCAACCCCATGCCGGGGGAATCCGAGATCGAGATCCGCCAGGTCTTCGAGGCCGAGGATTTCGGCGAGGCCTTCACGCCCGAGCTGCGCGAGCAGGAGGAGCGCTTGCGCGCGAAAGTGGCGGGACAGCAGGCCGGCTAGCTTGCAGAATGGGTTCTTCCGCAACCACGGGAGGACGCCATGCCAGATTTCAAACTGCCCTTGTCCGGCGATGTCATCCAGGCAATCAATCCATGGAACTGGGCCTTCCGTTCGGAAGGCAGCCAGTTCGGCCTGGTCAACATCAACCTGGGCAAGAGTGCCGACCCCGACCTGGAGCAGCGCATCCTCGATGAAGTCGGCAGTTACGGCCGCCAGCTCGGCCGCATGGGCGAGGCCCTGCAGGTGCTGCTGGACCACGTCAAGCTGGAGCGGCTGGACGCGAAAGAGCGCGCCGTGCTCGACGACTTCCGCCTGCAGCTGGACCAGGTGCAGCGGATGAAGGCGCGGCATGGCCGCGGCGATCCCGCGCCTCAGCAGCCCAAGACCCGCCGGTAGCGGCGGACCGCCGCGTCCAGGCCGCGGCAGACCCCGGTGGCCATCAGGCCGGTGACGGCCAGCATGGCCGCGGTGTGCACGGCGATGGCCGCCAGCGCCAGCAGCAAGGGCGACGCACCGGCCAGGCCCGCCGGCGCGTCCTGCATGCACAGCGGCAACAGGGCTGGCACCAGCATCAGGCCCGCGCCATGCGCGGTCGACGCGAAGAAGGACCACAGGGCCAGGCCGGCGTGCCCCGCCGGCGCGCGTGCCGCCAGCGGCGTGCGGCCCCACAGGTGGACCAGCACGGCGATGGCGAACAGCGTGGCGGCCGCGGCCTGCAGCACCACCCGGTCCAGCGCCAGCCCGAGCACCACCGCAATGCCCACCAGCGCGATCGATGCAGTGTGGCCTGCGGCGATCGGCCACAAGGCCCGCAGCGCTTGCATCGGGTCGTGCGCGCGCAGGCCCCAGGCAGCGGCCAGCATCCAGCCGCTGGCGGGGTTGAGCCCGTGCAAGGCGCCCAGTCCCACCACCGCCAGCCAGGGCCACAGCGTGTCCATGGCGCGCGCTTTCTTCCAGCCTGCCCTCAGGCCTTGGCCGCGCAGCAGGTGGCGGCGGTAGGGGCAGGCGCGGCCTCGTAGCGGTCGTGGTGGCGCACCCATTCCATCTTGTAGTCCACGTCGCGCTCGTCGCGCCCCTTGGCCACCAGGTCCAGCATGTTGTAGGTGCCCATCATCACTTCCACGCCGCGCCCGTAGGTGGAATAGGTCAGGAAGATGCGGCCCGCATCGTCCTTGTAGAACGCGCTGATGCCGGGCAGCTCCTCGGAACCTATGGGCCGCATGGCGTAGTTGTAGTAAGCCTCGCCGGCAGCCAGTTGCTCGCGCGTGAACGAGACCTTGAAGTCGTGGTTGAAGCTGCTGCCGTGTGACGAGGCCCAGGGGAACTGCCAGCCCATGCGCTGGCGGAAGCGCTCGATCTCGGCCAGCGGCGCGCGCGAGATGGCCAGCAGCGTGACGTCGCGGTGCGCCAGGTGCAGCGCCATCGCATCGCTGTGGTCGGCCATGAAAGAGCAGCTCGGGCAGCCCTGGGCCCAGCCCGGGCCCAGCATGAAGTGCTGCACCAGCAGCTGGCTGCGGCCTTCGAACAGATCGGCCAGCGAACGGCGGCCTGCGGGTGTGTCGAAGGCGTAGTCCTTCTCGATGTGCAGCCAGGGCAGGGCGCGGCGCTCGCCGGCGATCTGGTCGCGCAGCTGCGTCAGTTGCTTCTCGCGCGCCAGCAGCGCGGTGCGCCGGGCCAGCCATTGGTCCGGCGTCACGACGGCGTGCTTGAGGGTGGTGTCTTCGGTGGTGGCGGTGGTCATGGAGGCTCCTTTGTCTGGCCGTGCAGGCCGTTGGGGTTGCATGGGGCGCACCCATCCAGCCGCCGTGGTGGCGGGCGCGCGGGGGAAACGTCTGCAGGGAAGGGGCTAGGCTTTGGGCCGCCGCACGGCGCGCACCTTGCCGCTGGTGCCGCCGCCGCAATAGAACAGGCCGGCCCCATCGGACTCGAGGCCGCTGACGCCGGTGCCGGCCGGCATCTCCAGCCGCTCCAGCACGGTGCCGCTGGCCGGGTCGATGCGGCGCAGCTCGCTCTCGTCGCCCTCCCAGGTGCCGTGCCACAGCTGGCCGTCGACCCAGGTCACGCCGGTGACGAAGCGGTTGGTCTCGATGGTGCGCAGCACCGCGCCGGTGGCCGGGTCGATCTGGTGGATCTTGCGGTCGCGGTACTGGCCCACCCAGAGGCTGCCCTCGGCCCAGGTCAGGCCCGAGTCGCCGCCCTTGCCCGGCGCCGGGATGGAGGCGAGCACGGCGCCGGTGGCCGGATCGATCTTGTCGATGCGGGACTCGGCGATCTGGTACAGGTGCTTGCCGTCGAAGGCCGTGCCGGCGTCGCCTACCTGGGCCAGGGTGCGTGTGGCCTCGCCGCTGGCGGGATCGAAGGCCAGCAGGTTGGGGCCGCTGGAGAACCAGACGTTGCGCCCGTCATGGGTGACGCCGTTGACCTTTTCCACGCCGGGGAAGGGGCCGTACTCGCGCACGATCTCGGCGGGGCGGGCCTTGATCTTGTCCTGGCTTGCTGTGCTCATCGCAACTCCTTTTGCGCCTGGAAGCGGCGCCATGGGAAGAACTCTATTGAATCGGCAGCGCAGTGGGGAGTAACAAGATCGTCGTGAATCCGGCCAGCGGTGGCGCGAGCCAGCGGCGCGAGCGCGCCTGGCCGATGGCGCGTGCCCGTCCCTCGGCCTGCAGTTCGGCCAGCGCGCGCTGCACCGTGCGCTGGCTGGCGTCCAGTGCCAGTGCCAGGGCCGAGGTCGACCAGGCCGCACCATCGGACAGCAGGGCCAGCAGCGCGCCCTGGTCGCCGGTGATGGGTGGCGCCAGCAGGACGAGTGCGCGCCCTTGCGCCGGCCGCAGCGTGAAGCCGCGCTGCGTGGCCTCGATGGCGGCCAAGGGCTTGATCAGCGCGCGCAGCCGGCCGATCTCCACCCGCAGCCGCGCCCGGTGCGTCTCGTCGGGATGGCGGGTGCGAAAGGCGTCGGCGATCAGGCTCTCGCGCTCGGCGTCGCCGGGCCATGCCTGTGCCAGTGAGCGTGCCAGCGTGAACAGCACGGGCCTGCTGGCCAGTGGTTGCCACAGGGAGCCCGTGCCCAGGCCGCGCCGGCAGGCGTCGACCACCAGCGCGTCCGATGCCAGATGCGCCGCCACTTCGTCGAGCCGCAGCGTCTGCTCGCTGCCGTCCGAGACCAGGCGCGCCGCCGGGCGCTCCAGCGCGGCGGCGGCCTCGGCCACCTCGGCCAGCAAGGCGGGCACGCCGGCACGCTCTGCCGCTGCGTAGGCCAGGGCCAAGGCCTCCCGTGCCGCTGCGATGCGCAGCGAACGCAGGGCCAGTTCCGCGTGAGCCAACTGGGCCACTGCCGCCAGCGCGGGCGGCAGCCCTTGCGCGTCGACTTGTGCCAGCGCATCGGCCGCCTCGCCCAGCCGGCCCAGCAGCAAGAGCTTGCGTGCCGCGATCAGCCGTGCCTGCATGGCATTGGCGCGGTCGGCATGGGCCTCCAGGGTTGCGCCGGCGGCCAGCAGCGCGCGCGGCGAGCCGCCCAGGTCGCGCATGGCCAGCGCCACCTCGGCCTCGGCCACCACGCAGCGCGCGCGTGCCAGCGCCTCGTGCGCGCCGAAGTCGCGTGCCGCGCGCCGCAGCAGCTCGCGTGCGCGCGGGTGTTCGCCCAGCTGGGCCATCGCGATGCCGCGCATGGCCAGCGCCGGCGGGTCGTCGCGCAGGGCCACCCGCTTGAGCGCACCCAGCGCGTCGCCGGCGGCCAGCGCCCGCGCGCTGGCGGTGATCAGGGAGTCCATGGCGCGAAGGCTACACCGGCGCGCCGTTCAGCGCCGGGACCGGCGTTTCGCAGTGCTGCTTGCCGGGCCGCTGTCATCGCGCGCACGGATGCTGCGCACCAGCACCTCCAGCAATGCGGCCGCGGGCGGCGGGATGGGCCGGCGCGGATGGGACACGCAGATGAGCCGGCGCACCAGCACCGGCCGCACCACCTGGTGGCCCAGCAGGCTGCCATCGGCCAGCTTGCTGCGCAGGGCTGTGCGCGGCAGGATGGTGGCGAACTCGCCGTGCTCCACCGTGTGGACGATGGCGCTCATCGAATCCACCTCCAGCGTGCAGGCCAACTGCACGCCAGCGGCGTCGGCGAAACCCTCGAGCATGGCGCGCAGGCCGTGCTGGCGTGTCGGCAGCACCAGGCGCAGCTTGGCCGCGTCGCGCAGCGGTACTTTGGCCGGCAAGAGCCGGTGTTTGCTGCCGGTGGCCAGCACGAAGTCCTCGTCCAGAACCGGCTGCGCATCCAGCGCCAGGCGGCGCGGCCGGTTGACGATGGCGGCGTCGAGCTGACCGCTGGCCACGCCCTGGACCAGGGCATCGGTATAGGCCTCGGTGACCGAGACGGTCACCTGCGGGTGCAAGGCCGAGAACTCGGCCAGCGCGTGGGCCAGGATGTCCTGGGCGATGCTGGCCGGCAGGCCGATGCGCGCATGGCCGGTCAGTTCGCTGCTGGTGTCCAGCAGCTGCGCGCGCGCCCGCTCGAAGTCCGCCAGCACCGGCAGGAACAGCGTGTACATCTGTGTCGCATGCGCAGTGGGCACCATGCCGCGGTTGCTGCGCACGAACAGCTGGCGGCCCAGTTCTTCTTCCAGCCGCGCGATCTGCATGCTCAACGCCGGCTGCACGATGTTCAGGCGGCTGGCCGCGCGGGTGACCGATCCCTCTTCGTAGAGGGAGACGAAGTATTGAATCTGGCGGTGGTCCATGGCGGTTGGCTATCTGTGCAAATGATAGACGCATCAAAAAACATGATTTGACCTGATGGTGAGGTCGACCCAAGATGCGCGCATTCCAACAGGAGACAAGCCATGAAGATCATCCCCTTGCTCGCCGCGGCCGCGTTCGGCCTGTGCGCGCTGGCCGCCTCGGCCCAGACCTATCCCTCGCGCCCGGTGCGCGTCATCATCCCCTTCCCGCCGGGCGGCACGCTCGACACCCTGGGCCGCGCTGTGGCGCAAAAGCTGGCCGAGCAGACCGGCCAGCCCTTCGTGATCGAGAACAAGCCCGGCGGCAACGGCATCATCGGCGCCGACCAGGTGGCCAAGGCGCCGGCCGACGGCTACACCCTGCTGTTCAACGCGTCGACCTTCGTGACGGCGCCCATGACCATGAAGTCCGTGCCATATGCAGTGGTGCGCGACTTTTCTCCCATTGCGCTGGTGGCCAAGGCGCCGCTGTCGGTGGCAATCAACAAGGACCTGCCGGTCACGGACATCAAATCGCTGCAGGCCTATGCCAAGGCCAACCCCGGCAAGATGACCTTCGCCGTCGGTTCGGTCGGATCGGCCGGCCACCTGGCAACCGAGCTTCTCAAGCGCTCGGCCGGCATCGAGTACACGGTCGTGCCGTACAAGGGCACGGCGCCTGCCTTCCAGGACCTGATCGGCGGCCAGATCGCCGGCTTCATCGACCCCATCCTGGGCTCCTTGCAATACCACCGCTCGGGCATGCTCAAAGTGGTGGCCGTGACCTCCGACAAGCGCACGCCCAACCTGCCCGAGGTGGCGACGGTGGCCGAGAGCCTGCCGGGCTATGAGTTCTACAGTTGGTATGGCCTGTGGGCGCCGGCCAAGGCCCCGCAAGACATCGTGCGTCGCCTGAACGCTGAGGTGAACAAGGCCCTGGCCGGCGAACTGCGCGAGCGTTTCACCCAGCAAGGCCTGCTGTTCGCGCCTGGCTCCGCGGAGGACTTCGCCCGCTTCCAGGAGGCTGACATGGCCAAGTCGCAAAAAGTCATCACCGAAGGCCAGATCCGTGTCGAGTGAGGCACGGCGCGCCATCGTCACCGGCAGCAGTTCGGGCATAGGCCTGGCTGTCAGCCAGGCCCTGCTGGCGGACGGCTGGCAGGTGACCGGCCTGGACAAGGCGCCCGCAAGCATCGAGGCGGCCGGCTTCCGGGCAGTGACGGTGGACCTGTGTGATGCGGCGCGTTGCGAGGCCGTTGCCGATGCCGAGCATGGCGTGCAGGCCCTGGTGCACGCAGCCGGCGTGCTGCGTGTCGCGCGCCTGGGCGGGCTGGACGGCGCCGCCGGCGAGCAGATGTGGCGGCTGCATGTGGACGCCGCGACCCGCCTGGCCAACCGCTTCCTGCCGGAGATGGCGCGTGCGCGCGGCGGCCGCATGGTGCTGGTGGGCAGCCGCGTGGCACGCGGCATCGCCGGCCGCAGCCAGTACGCTGCGACCAAGGCGGCGCTGGTGTCGCTGGCGCGCAGCTGGGCCGCGGAAGTGGCGCCCGCGGGCGTGACAGTCAATGTGGTGTCGCCCGCGGCGACGGCCACGCAGATGCTGCAGGACCCTGCGCGCCAGACGGTGCAGCCACGCCTGCCGCCGCTGGGCCGGCTGATCGAGCCGCAGGAGGTCGCCGCGCTGGTGGCCTTCCTGCTGTCGCCCGCTGCAGCCGCCATCACCGGCCAGGACATCCAGGTCTGCGGCGGCGCGTCGCTGGAGGCCTGAGCATGGCGCAAACCATAGGCATCGTCGGCCTGGGCCTGGTCGGCCAGGCGCTGGGCGCGCGCTTGCGTGCCGCCGGCCTGCACACCCTGGGCTACGACCGCAGCCCGCAGGCGGCGCAGGCCTTCGGGCAGGCCGGCGGCGAACTGGCCGCTTCGCTGGCGCAGCTGGCCGAGGCCGCCGAGACGGTGCTGCTGGCCGTCTTCGACACCCAGGGGGTTCTCGAGGTGGTGGAAGGGCCGGCCGGCCTGCTGGCCCAGCCGCACAGCGTGCGTCTGCTGCTCGATTGCTCGACAGGTTCGCCCGACTTGTTGCTAGGTCTGGGTGCCAGGCTGGCGCAGCGCGGCATCGCTTTTGTCGAAGCGCCGCTGTCAGGCTCCAGCCAGCAGATCGGTGCCGGCGAGGCGGTGGCGCTGGTGGGCGCGCAGGACGCAGCCTATGCCCAGGCGGCGCCGCTGCTGGCGCTGCTGGCGCGCGAGTCCATCCATATCGGCCCGCCCGGCATGGGCGCCAAGGCCAAGCTGGCGACCAACCTGGTGCTGGGCCTGAACCGCGCGGTGTTCGCCGAAGGCCTGGCATTCGCCGAAAGCCTGGGCATTGCGCCCGAGCAGTTCCTGGCCCTGGTGCTGGCCACGCCGGCCCGTTCGGAGGCCGCCGCTGTCAAAGGCCCGCAGATGGTGGCGCAAGACTTCGCGCCGCGTTCGCGCATCCGCCAGCACCAGAAGGACGTGACCCTGATGCTCGATAGCGCCCGCGCGCAGGGCCTGGATCTGCCCTTGTCACGCGTGCACGCCGCGCTGCTGGCCGAGGCCGTGGCCCAGGGCCGGGGCGAGCTGGACAACGCCGCCATCGTGCTGCAGCTGCGCGGCCGCAAGAGCCCA
The DNA here is from genome assembly GCF_936925435.1 of uncultured Ramlibacter sp. Taxonomy (GTDB): domain Bacteria; phylum Pseudomonadota; class Gammaproteobacteria; order Burkholderiales; family Burkholderiaceae_C; genus Ramlibacter. Next base: position 121,206 of record NZ_CAKZHQ010000049.1, read on the forward strand.
GGCGGAGCCTGAACGAAGGGCGCATTGTTGTACCCTGGGGCCGTTTAAAGCGGCACCCAGGAGGTCCACCATGGCCAAGGCTTTTCCCGTCGTGCTTTTTCTGCTGGTCGGCTGCACCGGAGCGCAATACCGCCCCGACACCAGCTCGCCCTGCTATGCCAGCGAGGCCTCGTACGAGTGCCAGATCGAGCGCTACCTCAACGTCAACGCCAACTAGCGCCGGCCGGCCTGCTCAGGTGGACCGGCGGTTGACCAGCACGATGCCAACCGCAACGCCGGTCAGTGCCAGCACCAGCTGCGGCGTCAGCGGCTCGGACAGCAGCGCCACGCCGAACACCAGGGCGAACACCGGCGTGAGAAAGGTGAAGGACGCCATGCGCGTGGCCGGGTAGTGCCGCAGCAGCCACATCCAGGCCAGGTAGCTGGCGAAGGCCCCGATGGCGGTCTGCAGGAACAGCGAGCCCCAGGCCTGGGCCGAGTACTGCAGCGACCAGGTCTCGCCCAGCGCCAGTGACAGCAGGGGCGCGACCGCGGCCGTCACCGCCACCTGGTAGAACAAGGTTTTTTCGGGGCTGGCCTTTGCCATGCTGGCGCTGCCGCGCAGCACCAGCGTGGTCAGCCCCCACAGCGTGCCGGCGGCCAGCGCCAGTGCGTCGCCGCGCAGCTGGCGCGGCGTGCTGCCATGCAGGAAGCCCTCGCTGAACGCCAGGGCGACGGCGGCAAACGCGATGAACAGGCCCAGCCACTGCAGGCCGCGCAGCTTCTCGCTGGGCACCCAGCGTGGCAGCAGCAGGGCCACGACAAAGGGCGAGGAATACAGAAAGACGGTGAGCCGCGAGGCCGTGGTGTCGCGCAGCCCCAGGTAGATGCAGCTGAACTCGCCGGCGAACAGCGCCCCGGCCAGCAGGCCCGCACCCAGGGTGCCGTCGCGCTCGAACAGCTTGACGCCACGCACCGCGCACCACAGCCACAGCAAGGCGGTGGCGCCGGCAAAACGCAGCGAGGCTTGCCACAGCGGCGGTACCTCGCCCACCGTGGTCTTGATCAGGATCTGCTGGAAGCCCCAGAACACACAGCAGGCCAGGAGCAGGGAAATCGCGAGCGTGTCGAGGTGTTGTTTGCGCTGGACCATGGGCCGCAATGGTAGCGGCCGCGCTTCAAGGATGTTGCGCGAGCTTTTCGAGCAGTTTGCGAAGCGCTACTTTTTCAGTAGCACCCAAAGTCCGCAGCATGCGGGCTTCATGCTGTTTTGCTTCTGCCACCAGGGGCTTGACCAGGCGCCGGCCGGCGGCCGTGGCCAGCACCATGGTGCGGCGCTGGTCGCTGGCGTCGGCCTGCAATGCCACCCAGCCCTGGTCGGCCATGCGCTGCACCAGCTTGGTCACCGTGGGCTGCTTGGACAGCACTTCATGGGCCAGCTGGCTCACCGTCAGCGGCTCGCCATCGTGCAGCGTGGCCAGCACCCGCCATTCGATCGAACTCAGGCCGGCGGCCCGCACATGGGCGTCGAAGTCCTTGTACAGCGCGTGGTTGGCCTGTCCCAGCAGGTAGCCCAGGTAGCTGTCGATAAACCGCTCACCGGCCACCTGGCTCATAGCGGGTGTTCAGTGTAAAAACGGCCGCCGTGGAACAGCAGCGGTGAGACGCCCTCACGCCGGCTGCAGCGCTCGACCTCGCCGACGAAGATCAGGTGGTCTCCTTCTTCGTAGCGGCTGCGGTTGAAGCACTCGAAGCTGGCTGCCGCGCCGGCGAGCACCGGCGCGCCACTGATGCCGGCGGTGAACTCCACGCCGCTCCAGCGGTCCGCGCCCTTGAGGGCAAAGCGCTCCGCCAGCGCCTTTTGGTCGGCGGCCAGCACGTTGATGGCGTAGTGCGAGCCGGCGCGGAAAGCCGGCAGCGACGCGGCCGCCTGGGCCAGGCTCCACAGCACCAGGGGCGGCGCCAGCGAGACCGAGGCAAAGGAGTTGGCCGTCAGGCCGATCGGCTGGCCCTCGGGCGTCAGCGCGGTGACGATGGTGACGCCGGTGGCAAACATGCCCAGGGCGGCGCGGAACTCCGGTGTGGAGAAGCTGGGGGGCTGGGCTTGGCGTGGCGGTGTCACGGAACTATTTGCATGAAATTTCATGTAGTATGCCGCGAAGCACAAGACCATGCTGCAAGAACAGATCGAACCCGCCTGGCTGGACGCCTTCGAGGCCGTGTTGCGCCGCTGCGCCCTGCAGCCGGGTGACACCGTGGCGGTGCTCAGCGAAAGCCAGAGCCGGCCGGTGCTGGCGCAGCTGGCACGGCTGGCCGCGGCGCGGCTGGGCTGCCGGGCTTTCAGCCTGGTGCTGCCCAGTGTCTTTGAGAAAAAACTGCCTGTGGCGCGCTCCACAGGCGCCTCGAATGCTATCCAAAATATAGCGCCCGTGATCGCGGCCCTGGCCGGCAGCACCCTGGTGGTGGACTGCACGGTGGAGGGCCTGATGCACGCACCCGAGCTCCCTGCCATCTTGCAGGGTGGCGCGCGCGTGCTCTATGTGAGCAACGAGCATCCCGAGGCCCTGGCCCGGCTGGTGCCCGATGCCACGCTGGAGCCGCTGGTCAAGCAGCACGTCAAGCGCCTGCGCGCGGCCGGCGCGATGCGCGTGCAGTCACGCGCCGGCACCGACTTGCAGATCGCGCTGGCCGGCGCCACCTGCGGCGGCAACTGGGGTTACACGGCGCGGCCCGGCACCATGAGCCACTGGCCGGGCGGCCTGGCCCTGGCCTTCCCGGCAGCAGGCAGCGTCAACGGCACGCTGGTGCTGGACGAGGGTGACGTCAACCTCACTTTCAAGCGCTACATCGAGCGGCCCATCACGCTGCGCATCGAGGACGACCACATCACAAGCATCGAAGGCAGGGGCGTCGATGCCGAACTGATGCGCAGCCACATCGCCGGCTGGGGTGACAAGGAAGCCTATGCCGTCAGCCACGTCGGCTACGGTCTGAACGCCGCGGCGCGCTGGGACAGCATGGCCTTGTACGACAAGCGTGACTTCAACGGCACGGAGCTGCGCGCCTTCGCCGGCAATTTTCTCTACAGCACCGGCGCCAACGAGGTGGCCGGCCGCCACACCCTGGGCCATTTCGACCTGCCCCTGCGCAATTGCACGGTGCTGCTCGATGGCCAGGCGGTGGTCGACAGCGGCCAGTTGGTGGCCGCGGCATGACGCTGCCGGCCTTCACCACGCTGGGCGCCGGGCCTACGGTGCTGATGCTGCACGGCATCGGCGGCGGCCACCTGGCGTTCGCGCCGCAGGTCGAGACCCTGGCTTCCAGCGGCTACCGCGCCGTGGCCTGGGACATGCCCGGCTACGGCCGCAGCGCGCCCATCGAGCCCTACACCTTCAAGGGCCTGGCCCAGCGCTGCATCGCGCTGATCGACAGCCTGCAGTGCGGCAGCGTCACCCTGGTGGGTCATAGCATGGGCGGCATGGTGGCGCAGGAGGTGGTGGCGCGCCGGCCCGAGCTGGTGGCCAAGCTGGTGCTGTGCGGCACTTCGCCGTCCTTCGGCAAGCCCGATGGGGATTGGCAACGCGACTTCATCGCCCAGCGCACGGCGCCGCTGGACGCGGGCAAGACCATGGGCGAGCTGGCCGAGTTGCTGGTGCCCCAGATGGTGGGCCCCGGCTCGCTGCCCGAAGGCCTGCGCCTGGCCACGCATTGCATGGCCCAGGTCAATCCCTCCACCTACCGTCGCGCGCTGGAGGCCCTGGTCACTTTCGACCGGCGCGACAGTCTGGCCCGCATCCACGTGCCGACCCTGTTGCTGGCCGGTGAGTACGACCGCAACGCACCGCCGGCGGTGATGCGCAAGATGGCGGACGCCATTGCCGGCAGCACCTACCTGGAAATGAAGGGCATAGGCCACCTGCAGAACCTGGAAGCGCCCGATGACTTCGACGGCCTGCTGCTGAACTTCCTGGCGTTGCCGCGCCAGCTGCACTGATGGATGCCCTGAGCTTCACCCCCGCCGTCGGCGAGCTGCCGTTCACCGCGCGCCAGCGCGAACTGCTGGCGCTGGCCCACCAGCTGGGACGGGAGAAGTTCGCGCCGCGTGCAGCGCAGTGGGACGAATCGGCGAGCTTTCCTTTTGCCAATTACCAGGACCTGCGTGAAGCCGGTCTGCTGGCCCTGTGCGTGCCGCAAGAGCATGGCGGCGGTGGTGCGGATTACGCCAGCTACATGATGGTGGCGGCCGAGATCGGTCGCTTTTGCGGCGCCACGGCCCTGACCTGGAACATGCACATCTGCTCCACCATGTGGACCGGCGTGCTGGCCGACGGCGTGCCCATGACGGACGCGCAACGCGCCGAGCACCTGCGCTGCCGCGCGCTGCACTTCGACCGCGTGGTGCGGGACGGCGCCATCTATGCCCAGCCGTTTTCCGAAGGCAGCGCCGCAGCAGCCGGCCGCGCGCCCTTTGGCACGATCGCGAAAAAAGTCGAAGGCGGCTGGCTGGTCAACGGCCGCAAGATTTTTGCCTCGCTGTCCGGCGCGGCCAACTACTACGGCATTTTGTGCACCGAGGACAAGGGCGACGACAAGCCCGATGCGCGCGACACCCTGTACCTGGCCGTGCCGGCCACCAGCGAGGGCTTCTCCATCAGCGGTGAGTGGAATCCGCTGGGCATGCGCGGCACCGTCAGCCGCAACCTCACGTTCAAGGACGTCTTCGTTGCCGACGGCGAGCAGCTGATGCCGCGCGGCGTGTACTACAAGGGCGCGCAGACCTGGCCCGCCATGTTCTTTACTCTGGCGCCCACCTACCTGGGCCTGGCCAATGCGGCTTATGACTTCACCGTCAGCTACCTGCGTGGCGAGGTGGCCGGCGAGCCGCCGGTCAAGCGCCGCATGTACCCCACCAAGCAGATCGCGGTGGCGCAGATGCGCATCCAGCTGGAGAACCTCAAGAGCATCTTCACGCGCGTGATTGCCGAGGCGCGGCCCAATCCCTCCAAGGATGAACGCATGCGCCTGTACGCCGCGCAGTACACGGTGATGGAGGGCGCCAACGACATCGCGCGGCTGGCGATCCGTACCTGCGGCGGCCAGGCCATGATGAAGCACCTGCCGCTGGAGCGCATCTACCGTGACAGCCGCTGCGGCTCGCTGATGCTGCCCTGGACCGCCGAACTGGTGCTCGACCGCATGGGCCGCGAGACCCTGTACGAGCCCGGGGAGCGGGACGAATGAAAAGGTCCACAGCCGCGCTCGTGCTGGCCTGCCTGACCGGCATGGCGGCTGCGGGGCCGGGCCGCGCCGACCCGCCGCGCGCCACGGCGCCGGCCACCGTGGTGCCAGGCTGTGAAGACTTTGCGCGCCGCCTGCCCAATGTCAGCCGCGCGTTGTGCATGGCCGCCGGTCTGCAACCGGGCAGCGGGCGTTCGGTGCGTGGCGTGCCCCTGTACACGCGCGACATCCAGCCCGAGGGCGCGAAACTGCGCGTGCTGGTCACCGGCGCCATCCACGGCGACGAACTGTCCTCGGCCTCGCTGGCCTTGCATTGGATCGCGCTGGCCCAGCAGCCGACGCAGATGCCGCAGCCCGTGCATTGGCGCTTTGTGCCGGTGCTCAACCCGGACGGCGTGCTGCACCAGCCGCCGCGCCGCATGAACGCCAATGGCGTGGACCTGAACCGCAACTTTCCCACGCCCAACTGGGAGCGTGATGCCCCGGTCTACTGGGACAAGCGCACCCGCAAGGACCCGCGCCGCTGGCCTGGTCCCAAGCCGCTGTCGGAGCCCGAGAGCCGCTTCCTGCACGAGCAGATGCAAACCTTCAGGCCGCACCTGATCGTCGCCATCCACGCGCCCTATGGCGTGCTCGATTTCGACGGGCCGTCGGTGCCGCCGTCGCGGCTGGGACGGCTGTACCTGGACCAGGTCGGCATCTTCCCCGGCTCGCTGGGCAACTACGGCGGCGTGCACAAGGGCGTGCCAGTGGTCACCATCGAGCTGCCCAATTCCATGCGCACGCCGCTGGAAGCCGAGATGCGCCAGATGTGGCTGGACCTGCTGCGCTGGATGGGCGAAAAGTCCCTGGGCAGCCCGGCCGACACCGGCCGCTGATTCAAGATTTCCGCGCCGGGGCCGATAGCAGGGGGGAGCTCCCTGCTCGCACCTGTTCCTTTCTGCCCTCTTGCGCAAACACACACCATGGCTTTTCCCTCCATCGGCCGCCACCTGAGCGCGCCCGGCCTCGGCCTCGGCCTGGCAGGCGCTTTGGGGATGTGGGGCGCCGGCGGCTGGCACTGGAGCTTGGCGAGCATTGCCGGTGCAGCCGCACTGGTGGTGGCTGGGACCTGGTCCGACCACCGTCGCCGCCGCCGTGATGCGGACGACCACGGCACCAAGGCCGCCTTCGTTGCCGGCACCGACCAGCTCGGCCAGGACCTGCTGCCGGTGTGGAGCGCGCAGATCGAAAACTCGCGCGCCCAGATGGAAGACGCCGTCGGCGCGCTGACCCAGAACTTCGTTGGCGTGATGGGGAGGCTGGGCCTGCTGCAACAGGGCTCGGCGCCCGACGGCATGCGCGGCCTGGCGGGACTGTTCGAGCACAGCCTGGAGCTGAGCAGCCTGCTCGACGCGCTGGAATCCATGCGAGAAGGCGAACTGGGCGACCACCCTCTGCTCGAACGCGTCCAGGGCCTGGCCCTGGCCGTGGAAAGCTGCGTCGGCACCTTGATGCATGAGAGCGCCGGGATCCAGTCGGACCTGGGCCAGGCCCTGGTCCAGCTGCAGTTCCAGGACCGTGTCAGCCAGCGCATGATGCACGTGCGCCACAGCATCGAACGCATCCCGGAGGTGCTGTCCGACAAGCGCCGCCACTTCGATCACACGGGCCTGCTCGAGCCGGTCGACATCGTGGCCCTGCTGGCGGAACTGCGCGGCAGCTACTCCATGGCCGACGAGCATGAAGTCCATGCCCCGGGCCGTCCGGTGGCGGCCGCGCAGGCCAGCGAAGTCACTCTGTTCTGAAGAAGCCGGCAGCGGCCGCCAGCGCATCCGCATCGCCCGCCACCGCGTTGGGCGGGCCGCCCTTGCCCCACAGCACGCCACTCCACTGCATGGCCAGGAAGCCGGCACACAGTTGCACTGAATCGATCATGGGCTGGGCCTTGGCCCGGTCGCCGCTGGTGCTCACCAGCCAGAGGCGCTTCTGGCCCATGGCCTCCTTGAACGCCAGGCCGGGCACGCGCATCCAGGCGCTCCAGTGGTCCAGGTAGGTCTTGAGCGGCGCCGGAATGCTGTACCAGTAGACCGGTGAGACGAAGACGATGTCGGTGGCGGCCATGGTGGCGTCCAGCAGGGTCTTCATGTCGCCTTCGGGCAGCGGGTACTGGCCGGCGGTGTGGCGCTGGTCGGTGAAGGGCGGCAAGGCCATGGCGGCCAGCTGCAGCCAGGTTTGTTGCGCGCCTTCTGGCAGGCTGGCCGCGGCCTGGCGGGCCAGCCACTCGGTGTTGCCGACGTGGCCTGGTTCGCGGGTGGAGGTGACGAGGAAGAGGAAGTGACGCGTGGCTGTGCTCATGCCCGCGAGTGTGCCAGCTGCGCGCCGCCGTCGTCGAAGCCGAGGAAGCCGAACGCCATCTGCGGCCGCTCGCCGCTGATCAACGCCGCCATCGCCTTGCCCGAACCGGCACCGTGGGTCCAGCCCAAGGTGCCATGTCCCGCATTGACCCAGAGGCGGTCCAGTCGGGTGCGGCCGATGTAGGGGATGTTGGTGGGCGTGGCGGGGCGCAGGCCGGTCCAGAAGCGCGGGTTGCCGCCCTCGGCCTCGCTGCGCGTGTCGCACACGCCCGGCAGCACCTGCTCGACGCGCTCGGCCAGCATGCGGCAACGCGCGCGCGCCAGCGGCGTGTCCAGTGTGCTGTTGTAGCCGGAGAGCTCGATCGTGCCCGCCACCCGCAGCTCGTCGCCCAGCCGGCTCATCGCACACTTGACCTCGTCGTCGATGGCACTGACAAAGGGCGCGCGCTCGGGCTGCAGGATGCGGAAGGTGGCGCTGTAGCCCTTGCCCGGGTAGATCGGCAGGTCCACGCCCACCGAGCGCAGCAGCGGCGCGCTCCAGGAGCCGCAGGCCACGACCACCGCGTCGGCGCTCAGCCGCTGGCTCTGGCCGCTGGAGCGGTCGCGCACCTGCACAGCCTCGATGGCGCCGCCGGAGCGCTCCAGGCGCAGCACGTCGTGGCCGAACAGGAACTGCGCACCACGCGCCGCGCTGCGCGCGGCCAGCTTTTCGGTGAACACGCGCGCATCGCCGCTTTCGTCGCTGGCGGTGTAGGTGCCGCCGACGATGCGGTGGGCGAAAGGCTGGAAGGCCGGCTCGATGGCCAGCAGTTCGGCGGTGCTGACGACGCGGCGCTGAACGCCGTAGCGGCGCATCAGTTCGGCCGCGTGGCCCGCAGCGTCGAACGATGCCTGGTCGGTGTAATAGTGGGCAATGCCGCGCTCCAGCCGCTGGTAGCTGATGCCGGTGGCACGCACCACGTCCTTGAGGGCTGCATGGCTGTATGCGCCTAGCGCCACCAGCTGCTGCACATTGCGCTCGAAAGCGGCGTCATTGCACTGGCCCAGGAATTGCAATCCCCAGCGCCACTGTCGCCAGTCCAGTTGCGGGCGGAACAGCAGGGGCGCATCGTTGCGGAACATCCACTTGAGCAGCTTGGCCGGCGCCTGGGCATTGGCCCAGGGCTCGCAATAGCTCACCGAGATCTGGGCCGCGTTGGCAAAACTGGTCTCGCGGGCGGCGCCGCTCTGGCGGTCCACCACGGTGACGTCATGGCCCTTGTCCAGCAGGTGCCAAGCGGTGCTGGCGCCGATGATGCCGGCGCCCAGGACGAGGACTTTCATGGCGCCAGTGTGCTGCCGATCAGCTTCTTGCAAAAGCGAAATTAAACTCTCTCCCAAAACATCAGGTCTGCTTATATGAGTACTTTTGATCCGGACGCGCTGGAGTGCCTGGCGGCCATCGTGGAGGAGGGCGGCTTCGAGCGGGCCGCCCAGCGCCTGTCCATCACCCAGTCAGCGGTCTCGCAGCGGCTGCGCGCCCTCGAGGCGCAGGTCGGCACGGTGCTGATCGTGCGCAGCCGCCCGCTCAAGCCCACCTCGGCCGGCCAGTTGCTGCTCAAGCACACCAAGCAGTTGCGCCTGCTGCGCGCCGACCTGGAGCGCGACCTCAAGGAGCTGGCGCCCAGTTCCACCGGTGGCGGCCGCGAGGAGGAGCGCATCTCCATCGCCGTCAACGCCGACAGCATCGCCACCTGGGCCCTGCCGGCGCTCAACGAACTGGCCTGCCAGGGCCTGCCGCTGGAGCTGATCACCGACGACCAGGACTTCACCCACGGCTGGCTGCGCGAGGGCCAGGTGCTGGGCTGCGTGACCACGCTCAAGCAGGCGCTGCGCGGCTGCAAGATGGTGCCGCTGGGTGCGATGGACTATGTGGTGGTGGCGCGCGGCGACTATGCGCGCGAGCGCCTGCCCAAGGGCCTGACGGCGCACAACTTCCGCGAGCATGCTTTCATCGCCTTCAACCGCAAGGACGACATGCAGCGCGAGTTCGTCGGCAAGGCTTTCGGCCTCAAGCGTGTCGCCCTCAACCAGCTGTTCGTGCCCAGCTCGGAAGGCCAGGTGCGGGCGGTGCTGGCGGGCTGGGGCTTGAGCGTTGTGCCCGAGCTGCTGGCGCGCGGCCTGATCGAGCAGGGCGCTCTGGTCAACGTGGCGCCGGCCCATGCCTTGCCGATCCAGCTGTACTGGCACTGCTGGAACCTGGAGTCGGAAGTGCTGGATGCCCTGACGCGGGCCCTCACCGACGCTGCGGCAGGCGCGCTGGCCACCAGGGCCTGAGGCTCAGTCGTAATCCCGGCCGACCAGGGTCTCGAGCAGGGCCTGCGCCTTGTCCTGGTCGAAGTGGCCTTCCACGCGGGCCAGCACCCGGCCGTCGCGGCCCAGCACCAGCACGCCCGCATGGTCGGTGCCTGACAGGCCGGCCGAGCGCACGAAGGCGTTGCGGTCGGTGAAGATGGGCAGCAGGCGCTCGCGATCGGCTTGCGAGGTGTGGCGCGCCAGCATGCGGTTTTCGATGACGCTGCGCGCGCCCTCGTTGCCCGGGTCTTCCAGCACCGGGATCTTCATCCAGGGGATGCTGGCGTCCTGGCGCAGTTGCAGGCCGCGGATCCAGCTGTCGATCTCACCATGATGGCCGCCCTGGAAGGCGACCAGGGCCAGCGTGCGACTGGCGGGCAGACCTTGCGGCAGGCTCACCATCTGGCTGTCCAGGCGTTTGGCCGTGAGCGAGGGCAAGCGTCCCATCACCGACGACTCACTGGGCGTTGCGAACGCCAGGGCCAATGCCGTGGCGACGGCTGCGAGCCAGAGCAGCGTCTGCATCCAGATGGTTTTCATTTGCGCCTCGAACAAACAGGCTGGCGGGGGCGGGACAAGGCCAGTGTTTCACATCGCTTGCTGCAGAGGTTTTCCGGAATGTAAAGCCCACAGTGCAAGTGTTCTCATAAGTAACCCGCAGCGGGTTTGGCCAGATCGAGAAGAAAGTTCTCGCGAAAGTCCGCCTGCTCTCCCTTGGCGGCGTAGCCCAGGGTGTTGGCCACCACCCGGCAGTCGCCGGCGCGCCAGTCCTGCTGGCAGTGCAGGTGGCCGTGCAGCCACCATTGCGCGAGCGGCAGCAGCTCGTCCAGCGCATTGCAAAAGCCCGCCGTGCCCGGCGTCAGGCCATAGCGCGGATCGGCGCTGCGCAGGCTGGGGGCGAAATGCGTCACGACGACGGTCGTGCCATCGAAGGGCTGTTCCAGCGCCTGGCGCAGCCACTGCTGGCATTCCAGGGCCAGCGCGCGCCATTGCGGCGCGAGCATCGGTTCACCCTCGCGGAGGGTGCCGGTCTTGCGCAGGTAGTAGTTGGCGGCGCGAAAGGCTTTCTCGCGCTGCTTGAGGAGGCCGGTGGTGTCGGCCGCGTCGGCGGCCAGCGCGTCGAAGTCGGCCCACAGCGTGGTGCCTATGAAGCGGATGCCGCCCAACACCAGGGTCTCGCGCTCCAGCCAGGTGATGCCAAGGCGCTCGCAGGTCTCGCGCAGGCGCTGGTGCGCCTCGTCGAAATCCAGGCCATCGTATTCATGGTTGCCGGGGACATAGAGCACGGGCACCGGCCAGCCGTGGCGGGGCGAGAACCGTTCGAGGCCGAAATCCCCGCCCTCGAGCTGGCTACCGGCCTGGTAGGAGCCGATGTCACCGGCCAGCACCAGCAGCTCGGCCTGCGGCGCCGGCTTGGGCCGCAAATGGGGATGGACTTCGAGGTGCAGGTCGGACAGCAGCTGGATCTTCACCCGCCCATTGTCGCGGAGCTGCCTCCTGTCTTCAGGCCGCGGCGGCTTCTTCCAGCGCGCCCAGCTGCATCACTTCGGACAGCAGGCCGTAGGCTTCGCTCCATGCTTCACGCACTTCAGGGGTGAACCGGTGGCCCAGGCCCTGCTCCAGGGTCCAGAGCAGGGCGGTGCCCACCGTGGCGTAGTGCTCGGTGCGCACGCCATAGGCGACGTGGCGGGCGCCCAGCTGGCGCACCACCGGCGCCAGCGTCTCCAGGTTGCGCAGGCCACCCACGGCGGCGCCGATCATGCCCATGAGCATCTGGCCCTGCTTGGCCATCTCCCCTTTGAACAGCGGGCGCAGGGACGGGTCGAGCGCGAACAGCTTGTTGTAGAACAGCTCCGCCGCCGTGGAGGCGATGGGCTTGACGTCGGCGAAGCTGGTCTGGACCAGGGTGATCTGTTGCGGGGTCATGGGATGTTCCTTGGGATGGTGTGCAAGCCATGTTCCAAGTTCTGTGCCAGGGCCTCAGTCCATATGAATCAAGGACTTGCAGCGCCTTGCCCGGGCGCGTCTGTCGGTGTTTGCCGACAGCCTGGCCCGGCCATGCCGAAAAAGCCTTGTGAATCATCAGCCTGCGCTGTCGGTGATCACCGACACGGGCTGGCCCTTGTCAGGGCGCGGTCTTGAATGCGCCGGGTTCGAGCTGGTGACGCGCCAACAGGGCGTAGAAGTCCGTGCGGTTGCGCTGCGCCAGCCGCGCCGCCTGGCTGACGTTGCCGGCGGTCAGTTTCAGCAGCTGGGTCAGGTAGTCGCGTTCGAATTCGCGGCGTGCCTCGTCGAAGGGCAGCATGTCGCCCACCTGGTGGGACAGGGCGCGTTGCACCAGCGAGGGCGGGATCAGCGGCGCGGTGGCGAGCACGACGCACTTCTCGACCACGTTCTGCAGCTGCCGCACGTTGCCCGGCCAGGCTGCCGCGGCCAGCAGCTCCAGCGCGCCCGGCGCGAAGGCCGTGAGCGGCTTGCCGTAGCGCTGCGCCAGCGAGGCCATGAAATGCTGCGCCAGCAAGGGGATGTCTTCGCGCCGCTGGGCCAGCGCAGGAAGCTCCAGGCTGACCACGTTGAGCCGGTAGAACAGGTCTTCGCGGAAGCGCCCGGCCGCCACCTCGTCCTGCAGCCTGCGGTGCGAGGCGCAAATCACGCGCAGGTTGATCTTCACCGTCTTTTCGGCGCCGACCGGTCGCAGCTCGCGCTCTTGCAGCACCCGCAGCAGCTTGACCTGCATCTGCAGCGGCAGGTCGGCGATCTCGTCGAGGAAGACGGTGCCGCCCTGGGCCTCCACCAGCAGGCCGGGCCGGTCGCGCACGGCGCCGGTGAAGGCGCCCTTGACGTGGCCGAACAGCTCGGACTCGACCAGGTTCTCGGGGATGGCGCCGCAGTTGACGGCCACCAGTTTGGCGCGGCTGCGCGCGCTGGCCGCGTGGATGGCGCGCGCCAGCAATTCCTTGCCGGTGCCGCTGTCGCCCTGGACCAGGACCGAGGCATCGCTTTGCGCGATCTGCCGCGCTTCGGCCAGCAGCTGTTGCATGCGCGGGCTGCGGGTGAGGATGGCCTCGCGCCAGGCTTCGTCTGGCGACGCGTCGGCCGGGTCGACCGGCATGTTGGCGCCCAGGGCCTGCGAGGCCTGCAGTGCCCGGTCCACTTCGGCCATCAGCGCCCGCGCCTCGAAAGGCTTGGCGATGTAGCCGAACACACCGCGCTGCAGCGCCTTGACCGCATCGGGAATCGTGCCGTGGGCGGTGAGGATGAGCACCGGCAGCAAGGGGTGGCGCCGGTGCACGGCCTCGAACAGCTGCAATCCGTCCATGCCGCCCATGCGCATGTCGGTCAGCAGCAGCTGCGGCAGCTCGTGGTCCAGCACGCCCAGCGCGGCCTCACCGCTGGCCGATTCGACCACGTCATGGCCTTCGCCGCGCAGGCGCAGGGACAGCAGGCGCAGCAGCGCTGCGTCGTCGTCCACGATGAGGATGCGTGCCATGGTGTCAGGCGGCCGTTGCCGGCGCGTGCAGTTGCACGTCGAAGGTGGTGCCGCGGCCGGGCTCGCTGCGCACCTCGATGCTGCCGCGGTGCAACGCGACGCATTCCCTGACGATGTGCAGCCCCATGCCCGTGCCCTGCACGTTGCCGACGTTGGTGCCGCGGTGAAAGCTTTCAAACAGGCGCGGCAGGTCCGCCGGGGGGATGCCGATGCCGCTGTCGCTTACCACCAGCCGCAACCGCTCGCCGTCCGCGCTGATGGCACATGTCACGGGGCTGTCGGCCGGCGAGTACTTGAGCGCGTTGCCCAGCAGGTTGACCAGGATGTGGCGCAGCAGCTGGGCGTCGACCAGCCTGGTCGCGTCCAGGCCCTCGCAGCGCATGGCGATGCGCGAGGCCTGCGGATGCGCCTGGTCCAGCTCCGACGCCACCTGCACCAGCAACTGCGGCAGCAGGCGGGGCGCTGGCTCGAAAGCGAAGCCGCCGGACTCCAGGCGGCTGGTCAGCAGGACCTGGTCAACCATGCCGTTCATGCGGGCCACCGCCGTCTTGATCAGACCGACGATCTCCTTGCGCTCGTCCACGGGCAACCGGCTGCCGTAGTCGTCCAGCAATTCCACCGACGAGAGGATGGCCGCCAGCGGCGTGCGGAATTCGTGCGAGGCCACGGCGACAAAGCGCGACTTGAGCTCCGACAGTTCCCGTTCGCGGGCCAGCGCCGCCTGCGTCTCCTGCTCGGCGAGCCGCCGTTGGGTGACGTCGGTGAGGAAGTTCAGCGTGGCCGGCGCCTTCTGCCACTCGAAGACCACGGCGCTGATCTCCAGCCAGCGGACGCTGCCATCGCTGTGGATGACGCGGAACTGGTAGTGGTTGTCGACCTCTTCGCCGCGCAAGCGGCGCAGGTGGTTGCCAAGCACCAGGTCGCGGTCGTCCGGGTGGATGAACTCGATGAAGGGCCTGGATCTGGCGACCTCCTCGGTCAGGCCGGTCAGCGCCAGGGCCCGCGGGTTGGCGTACAGGATGCGGCCTCCCGCCGTGACCAGGATGCCCTCGTTGACGTTCTCCACCACCGTGCGGTACTTCGTTTCGGACTCGGCCAGGGCGTGCTCGGCCGCCTTGCGGCGCGAAATGTCGCGCACGAAGGCGCTGAAGCTGTAGCGTTCGCCGGCGCGGGCCGGCCAGACCGTCAGTTCGGCGTGGAACTCCTGGCCGTTGCTGCGCAGGGCCAGGGTTTCGACCCGGCGATTGAAGATCACCGCCGTGCCCTCGCGCAGGAAACGCGCGATGCCGGCGTTGTGCTGCTCGCGATGGGCGGCCGGGATGATCAGCTCGGTCAGGTTGCGCCCCAGGGCTTCCAGCCGGCTCCAGCCGAACATGCGCTGCGCGGCATTGTTCCAGTCGATGACGAGGCTGGCTTCATCGATCGTGATCAGGGCGTCGTTGGTGGTGGCCACCAGTGCCTGAAGGCGCTCGGTCGCATCGCTCAGATTACGCTCCGCGTCGGTGCGGCGGCTGATTTCCGCGCGCAACTGGGCCGTGGTGTCGAACTGCCACGTAATATCGCGTGCCACATGGGTCACCAGCACCTCGCCGCCGGGGCTGCGGCTGGCAAAGGCCCGTTCGCGCAGCCTGGCCTCCCGCAGCAGCCGCCCGCCGAGGGCCGGCTGGCTGACGCGGTACTCCTCCCGGTAGGCGGTTTGCAGCACATGGGCGCGGGCCTGGCGCATGCGCTCGCGGTCGGCCGCCACCACATGGTCCAGCAGGACAGCGCGGCCATCGTCCTGGAGGGCCGCAGCGCCCCAGAACTGCTCGAACGCGGGGTTGGCATAGCGGATGCGCCCGCTGCCAGCTTCCCAGACCCAGAGCATTTCCTCCACCCCATCGGCCAGGGCTGCCAGCCAGGCCGTGCCGGGCTGTGCAGTAGGGACGGGGTCGGGAGACGGGCCTGCCATGGGCCGAGCATAGCGGCTGGGTCCGGCCGGTCCAGCACCTGCGGGCAGGCGGCTATGCGCCGGGGCTGCCGGAGTCATGCACAAGCGGCATGGGGCTTAGGCCAAATGCCGCTTGCCATCCTAGGGATTACCCTTAATCTAGGTTCATCCTTCCCCACGAGCACCCCACAAGGGTGGAATCCATGTACGCCGTATTTGCCCAGATCGTCCGCCTGCTGCAGGCTGCCAAGCCGCTTCGCAACGAGGTCCCGCACCACCTGCTCGAGCGCGCCGATGTGCGCGCCGGCCGCAGCCCGCGCCACGCCCAGGAACTGCGCGAAGCCGCCTACGCCTATCTGAGCGTGGTTCGCTGAAGACCGTCCGAAGTTAGCGCGAGCTCTCAGAGTTCGCCAGCCGCGAAAGCCATTTGGGCGGCGGTGGAAACCGCCATGCGCAGCCAGGAATGGTCGCTGCGCTGGCTTTGCCGGCGGTGCCAGAGCGAGTCCACATTGACCGGCGGCACCACAAAGGGCAGGTCACGCATCACCAGCTGATCGGCCATGCCGGTGTCATTGAAGAAGTGCCGGGGCAGCACCGTCAGAAGGTTCGAGGTCGCCACCACCCGGCCGGCCGTGTAGAACTGGTTGACCGTCAGCACCACGCGCCGCTTCTGGCCCAGCGCCGCCAGGGCCTCGTCGATGAAGCCATAGGGCCGACCGGAAAAACTCACCAGCAGATGCCGCGCCGCGCAGAAGCGCTTGAGCGTGAACGGCCCGCTGGCCAGCGGATGGCCGTTGCGCATCACACAGACATATTCCCCGTTGTACAGCCGCTGGTGGTCAAAGGCCGCCAGCCCGCCCGACTGCGCCTGCGCCGTCAGGTCGGCCAGCACCGGCGGGAAAAAGCCCACAGCCAGATCCATCTGGCCTTCGTCCAGCAGCGGCCGGGGGTCGCGCGTGTTCAGCGGCAGCACCCGCATCGACACGCCCGGCGCATCGCGCTCGATGATCTCCACCAGGCCCGGCATGAGCTCGGCGGCGGTGGCATCGGCCATGGCCAGCACAAAGGTGGTGCTGGCCTGCGCAGCGACGAAGTCGCCGGGTGAGAGCGAGGCCTCGAGCTGGCGCAGCGCATCGCCCACGGCCGGCCACAGGACCAGCGCCCGCGGCGTGGGCTCCACCCCGTAGCCGCTGCGCGTGACCAGCTTGTCGCCCACGGCATCGCGCAGGCGGTTCAGGGCGTTGCTGACGGCCGGTTGGGTCATGGCCAGGTTGCGGGCCGCACGGGTCAGGTTGCGCTCGGACATGACTTCGTCGAAGACCCGCAGCAGGTTCAGGTCCAGGGTCCGGAAGTTGGGGGCATGTATCACCATAGTGAATGATAGCTATCACTAGACTAAATTGGACGAATATCAGGTGAAACCCTAGTATTGACCCTACGCAAACGGCAATGCCGCCGTAGCGTTTGAAAGGGAACACCATGACCAGCTTTGTCCACGTTGACCAACCCACCGAACACCCCGGCGTGGTTCGCGCAGAACGCGCCGCGCATGGCCTCCAGCGGGTCATCGGTGCGTACACCGGCGCCCGCGGCGGCGCCACCCTGCTGCTGGCGGCCATCGTCTCGGCCCTGCTGGTGGTTGCCAACCAGTTCGTCGACACCTGGACCGAAGGCCATTTGCTGGCCGCCTGGGTGGTGATGTGGACCGTGGGCTTCGCCGCCCTGGCCCTGTTTGCCGCACCGGCGCGCCGCGCTGCCGCTTCCATCGGCCAAGGCTTCAAGGTCTGGGCCGCCGCCCGCCGCGAAATGGCCGAAGACGACAAGATGTGGCAACTGGCCCTGCGCGATGCCCGCGTGATGGCCGACATCAGCCGCGCCATGAACCTGAGCACCCGCGCCCAGCGCCTGATGCGCTCGTACTACTGACTACAGGCGGGCCCGATCGTGAACGTCTTCGTCCTGGGCCATTGGTGGATCGGCGCGCTGCGCCGCCTGCCCTTGCCGGTGAAGGCGGCGCTCGACGCCTGGTCGCACAGGCTTGCCAGGCAAAGCGCTGAGAAGCGACGCCGCGCCGCCAGCGCCAGCAAATAAAAAAGCCACCCTCGGGTGGCTTTTTTCATGGGCCGGGGTGTTTGCAAAAGCCGACCCAAACTGGGGCGCTCCCCCTGAGTTGCTGGCCGGTCTTCACCGAGAAATGGCAGTCGCAGCCAGCGTGTTCACGCCCACCAGTTCGATGGCGAACTCGGCATTCGCATCGGCGTTGGTGCTGCCGTAGAGCATGTGCGCGGCCGCATCGAACCGCAGCTTGCCTGCCGCCGAGCCCTCAACGAAGACAGCCGTGCCGATGTAGGCGAAGGCCTGGTTTCCGGCCACACTGTCGTTGGCATCGATGGTGTGCAGATCGATCCTGTCGCCTTCGACCGCTCGGAAGTCGAGCACCACGTCCCACGCGGAGATGGCAGCGTCACTTGTCTTGGTGAACACGAAGGTATCGGCACCCAAGCCACCGCTCATTGTGTCGGCACCCGCCCCGCCGGTGAGCGCGTCGTTGCCTGCGTCGCCCGCAAGCGTGTCATTGCCCGCCCCGCTGGTGATGGTGTTGGCCAGGGCGTTGCCCGTGCCTGTGAACGGTCCGCTGCTGATGTAGCGCAGGTTCTCGACGGCGTTGGCCAGCACGTAGCTGGCCAGGTTGGTGAACACCTGGTCCGTGCCTTCGGCCGCGCTCTCCGTCACGGTGTCGAGTGCGTCATTGACGAAATAGATGTCGTTGCCCAGCCCGCCGCTCATTGCGTCGGCACCCACGCCGCCGTTGAGAACGTCGTTGCCTGTGCCGCCCGCGAGCGTGTCGTTGCCCGCGCCGCCGTTGAGCGCGTCGTTGCCTGCGTCACCCGCGAGCGTGTCGTTGTCCGCCCCGCCGGTGATGGCGTTGGCCGCCGCGTTGCCGGTGCCTGTGAATGCAGCGCTGCCGGTGTAGATCAAGTTCTCGACGTTGTCCGGCAGCGCGTAGCTGGCCAGGCTGGTGCGCACGCTGTCCTTGCCTTCGCCGGGAGTCTCCACCACTGCGTCGTACGCGTCGACGACGGTGTAGGTGTCGTTGCCCAGTCCGCCGCTCCTGCCGGTTTGCAGCGTGACGCTGACAACGTTGCTGGCGACAGTGTTGCCGCCGGCGTCCGTGACCTGGGCGCGGAACTGGTAGTCGCCCACGGCCAGGTCCAGTTGGGCGGCCGTTGTGCTGGTCCAATGCGCACCGAGGTCGCCCGAGACTTCGTAGGCCACGCTGGCATCGGCTTCCACGCCGGTCAGTTGCAGCTCGAAGCTGTGGTCGGTGGAGCCGCTGTAGCTGGCCAGGACCAGCGTGCCGGTGGTGGGCGGCGTGGTGTCGGGTGCGACCGCGGCGGTGTCTGCGGAGGTCAGTGTTTCGGATGTTCCGCCGCCATCGGTGTAAGTGATGGCGACGCTCAGGTTCGCGCCCAGATCGTCGAGGGTGACCGTGTAGGAGGACCCGGTCGCCCCGTCGATGGGGCTGCCCGCGCGCAGCCATTGGTGGCTGAAGGCGCCCAGGCCCTCGGGGTCGGCGATGGCCGCCGAGTCCGCCGTGAGCGTGCGCCCGACCGCCGCCGTGCCTGTGATCGAGGGCACGCCGGTCGGCGCGTCGTTGACGGTCGTGACGGCGATGGTGGCGGTGGTGGTGCCGCCGCCCAGGCCGGCGTCGCTGGCCGAGGTGGACGCCTGCACATTGAACGAGCCGTCGGCCGTGCTGTTGGCGCCCGGCGTGAACTTCAGGCCAGCGCTGGCCTGCGCGTAGCTGATGAAGCTGCCCTCGGCGACGGCCGTCGTGCCGTCGTTCAGGTACAGCGAGCCGCCGGTGATGCCGCTGATTTTGAAGTGCGAGACCTCGGCGCCATCGGCCGCGTTGCGGCTGATCACCAGGCCGGCGGCAGTCTGCATGTCCTCGTTGGTGCTGGCGGCCGTGATGCTGGGCGTATCGGCCACAGCCGTGACCGTCAGGCTGACGGTGTCGCTGCTGATCGAGAATGCCCCGGACGAGCTGAACGGGTAAACCTGGAGCCCGCTGTCGCTATCCGCAACATAGACGGCATTGCCGCTCACCGCCACGCCAACGGCGGTCCCGCTGGTGTCGTAGGTGGCCACCAGGGTCGGGCTGGCCGGGTTGCTGATGTCGATGACGCTCAGCCCGGCCTCGTAGTCCGCCACGTAGGCGTAGCTGCCGCTGACCGTCACGCCATTGGCCCACCCGCTGGTGTCGTAGGTGCCCACCAGGGTCGGGCTGGCCGGGTTGCTGATGTTGATGATGCGCAAGCCGGCCTCGTCATCCGCGACATAGGCGTAGCTGCCGCTCACGGCCACGCCATAGGCGTACCCGCCGGTGACGTAGGTGCCCACCAGGGTCGGGCTGGCCGGGTTGCTGATATTGATGATGCGCAACCCAGCCCCTTCATCGGCCACATAGGCGTAGCTGCCGCTCACGGCCACGCCCAAGGCATACCCGCTGGTGTCGTAGGTGCCCACCAGGGTCGGGCTGGCCGGGTTGCTGATGTCGATGATGGTCAGCCCGTTGAAGCCATCCGCGACATAGGCGTAGCTGCCGCTCACAGTCACGCCCAAGGCTTGCCCGCTGGTGTTGTAGGTGCCAGTCAGGCCAGACAGCTCGGGCGATGTCTGCACTCCAGCCTGGCCGTTGGCGTACCCTCCGGTGCGGTCCCAGGTCTTGAAGCTGATGGCGTCGGCCAGGCTGCCGGAATAGTTGGCATCGGGCTGGAAATGCAGCAGCGTGCCGGCATCCGCATACAGTACGCGGGCGCTGGCTTCCGACACCGCGCCGACCGCGGCCCAGGTCGTACCGCCATTGAGGGAGTAATACAGCGTGCCGTTGGCATTGACGCCGGTGATGGCGATGCCCGGCAAGTCGCCGTCCCCGTCGCTGAAGTTGTGCAGCGTGCCGCCGTTGTCGATGAGGCTGGCGACAAGGACGCTGCCGGCGCTCGAGCCATTGACTGGCGCGCTGGCAGTGTCCTCGACAAGGCCAGGCAAGGCCGGGGATGCGCTCGCATCGAGGGTCGGCGCGTCGGCGACGGCCGTGACGGCGATGGTGGCCGTGGCGGTGCTGCCACCCAGGCCGGCATCGCTGGCCGAGGTGGACGCCTGCACATTGAAAGAGCCGTTGGCCGTGCTGTTGGCGCTGGGCGTGAACTTCAGGCCCGCGTGAGCCTGCGCATAGCTGATGAAGCTGCCGTTGGCGACGGCGGTGGTGCCGTCGTTCAGGTACAGCGTGCCACCCGCGATGCCGCTGATCTTGAAGTGCGAGACCTCGGCGCCATCGGTCGCGTTGCGGCTGATCACCAGGCCGGCGAGCGACTGGACGTCTTCGCTGGTGGTGGCGGCCGTGATGCTGGGGGTATCGGCCACCGGCGTGACCGTCAGGCTGGCCGTGTCGCCGTTGCTTGAGAAGATCGTTTTGAGCGTGAAAACCTGGAGCCCGCTGCTGGCATCCGCAACATAGACGGCATTGCCGCTCACCGCCACACCAACGGCGTTCCCGCTGGTGTCGTAGGTGGCCACCAGGGTCGGGCTGGCCGGGTCGCTGATGTCGAGGATGCGCACCCCGAGGTCGCTCTCCGTCACATAGGCGTAGCTGCCGCTGACCGCCACGCCCATGGCGTTCCCGCTGGTGGCGTAGGTGGCCACCAGGGTCGGGTTGGCCGGGTTGCTGATGTTGATGATGGTCAGCCCGGCGGCGTCATCGGCCACATAGGCGTAGCTGCCGTTCACGGCCACGCCATTG
The DNA here is from genome assembly GCF_936925435.1 of uncultured Ramlibacter sp. GTDB lineage: Bacteria > Pseudomonadota > Gammaproteobacteria > Burkholderiales > Burkholderiaceae_C > Ramlibacter. The sequence goes on from NZ_CAKZHQ010000049.1 coordinate 142,316, forward strand.
GCGATCCCGTCGGTGTCATAGGTGCCCACCAGGGTCGGGTTGGCCGGGTTGCTGATGTTGATGATGCGCAACCCGGCGCCGCCATCCGCCACATAGGCGTAGCTGCCGCTCACAGCCACGCTCCGGGCGGTCCCGCTGGTGTTGTAGGTGCCCACCAGGGTCGGGTTGGCCGGGTTGCTGATGTCGATGATGCGCAGCCCGGCGCCGCCATCCGCCACATAGGCGTAGCTGCCGCTCAGAGCCACGCCCAAGGAATCCCCGCCGGTGTTGTAGGTACCGGCCAGGCCAGACGGCTCGGTCGATAGCTGCACGCCAGCCTGGCCGTTTGTGTACCCTCCGCTGCGGTCCCAGGTCTTGAAGCTGATGGCGTCGGCCAGGCTGCCGGAATAGTTGGCATCAGGCTGGAAATGCAGCAGCGTGCCGGCATCCGCATACAGCACGCGGGCGCTGGCGTCCGACACCGCGCCGACCGCGGCCCAGGTCGCTCCACCATTGATGGAGAAGTACAGCGTGCCGTTGGCGTTGACGCCGGTGATGGCGATGCCCGGCGCGTCGCCGTCCGCGTCGCTGAAGTTGTGTAGCGCTCCAGCGCTGTCGATGAGGCTGGAAACCAGGAAGCTGCCGGCGGTCGAGCCATTGACTGGCGCGCTGGCGGTGTCCTCGACAAGGCCAGGCAAGGCCGGGGATGCGCTCGCATCGAGGGTGGGCGCGTCGGCGACGGCCGTGACGGCGATGGTGGCCGTGGCGGTGCTGCCGCCCAGGCCGGCGTCGCTGGCCGAGGTGGACGCCTGCACATTGAAAGAGCCGTTGGCCGTGCTGTTGGCACCGGGCGTGAACTTCAGGCCCGCGTGAGCCTGCGCATAGCTGATGAAGCTGCCGTTGGCGATGGCCGTCGTGCCGTCGTTCAGGTACAGCGAGCCGCTGGTGATGCCGCTGATCTTGAAGTGCGAGACCTCGGCGCCATCGGCCGCGTTGCGGCTGATCACCAGGCCGGCAGCCGTCTGCGTGTCCTCGTCGGTGCTGGCGGCCGTGATGCTGGGCGTATCGGCCACCGGCGCGATGGTCAGGCTGACGGTGTCGCTGTTGCTTGAGAAGGCCGTTTTGAATGTGAAAACCTGGAGCCCGCTGTCGCCATCCGCGACGTAGACGCCATTGCCGCTCACCGCCACACCAACAGCGTTCCCGCTGGTGTCGTAGGTGGCCACCAGGGTCGGACTGGCCGGGTTGCTGATGTCGATGATGCGCACCCCGACGCCGCCCTCCGCCACATAGGCGTAGCTGCCGCTCACCGTCACGCCATTGGCGGACCCGTTGGTGGCGTAGGTGCCCACCAGGGTCGGGCTGGCCGGGTTGCTGATGTCGATGATGCGCAGCCCGGCGCTGCCATCCGCGACATAGGCGTAGCTGCCGCTGACCGTCACGGCCATGGCGTTCCCGCTGGGGTTGTAGGTGCCCACCAGGGTCGGGTTGGCCGGGTTGCTGATGTCGATGGTGAGCAATCCGGCGTAGTTATCGGCCACATAGGCGTAGCTGCCGCTGACCGTCACGCCCTCGGCGGACCCGCTGGTGTCGTAGGTGCCCACCAGGGTCGGGCTGGTCGGGTTGCTGATGTCGATGATGCGCAGCCCGGCGCTGCCATCCGCGACATAGGCGTAGCTGCCGCTCGCCACCACGGCCAGGGCGGCCCCGCTGGTGTTGTAGGTGCCAGCCAGGCCAAGCTCGGTCGCTGTCTGCACTCCAGCCTGGCCGTTGGCGTACCCTCCGGTGTGGTCCCAGGCCTTGAAGCTGATGGCATCGGCCACGCTGCCGGAATAGTTGGCATCGGGCTGGAAATGCAGCAGCGTGCCGGCATCCGCATACAGCACGCGGGCGCTGGCTTCGGACACCGCGCCGACCGCGGCCCAATGGGCCCCGCCATCGATGGAGTAGCGCAGCGTGCCGTGGGCGGCGTTGACGCCGGTGATGGCGATGCCCGGCGCGTCGCCGTCCACGTCGCTGAAGTTGTGCAGCGTGCCGCCGCTGTCGATGAGACTGGAAACCAGGAAGCCGCCGGCGGTCGAACCGTTCACCGGCGCGGCGGTGTCCTCGGCAATGGTCGGAAATTGCGGCGAGCTGGCGCCATCGAGCACGGGTCTATTTGGCATGGGGTCCCTTTTTCTTGGGCTGGGAATCGAAACCGACACAACCGGGACCCGTACAACGCCCGACAAGAAGTAGCATAAGTGACGTTTTGTTTCTGACGGCTTAATTTTTTTGTGAACTCTGTGCCATCCATGGGCGCCATCGTCTACGCGACTCGCCGCCAGCCCATGAAAAAAGCCACCCGAGGGTGGCTTTTTAGGGGCGTGGAGCTGATCAGGCGGCCAGGCGCTTCTCGATCTGGTCCTTGGTCTGGCCCAACTCGGCCGGCAGGTGGTGCTGCAACTGCTGGAACAGCTCGGTGTGCAACTGCAGCTCTTTCTGCCAGGCGGCCTTGTCCATGCTGGTGACGCTGGCGAACTGCTCGCGGCTGAAGTCCACGCCGGTCCAGTTCATTTCCTCGTAGGTCGGGCTGACGCCGAACAGGTGGTCGTTGCCCTGGACCTTGCCCTCGATGCGGTCGATCATCCACTTGAGCACGCGCATGTTCTCGCCGTAGCCCGGCCAGATGAATTTGCCGTCTTCGCCCTTGCGGAACCAGTTGGTGGTGAAGATCCTGGGCAGCTTGGCGCCCGTGGCGCCCAGCTTCTTGCCGACGTTGAGCCAGTGCTGGAAGTAGTCGGCCATGTTGTAGCCGGCGAAGGCCAGCATGGCGAAGGGGTCGCGGCGCACCACGCCGACCTGGCCGGTGATGGCGGCGGTGGTTTCCGAGCCCATGGTGGCTGCCATGTAGACGCCTTCGACCCAGTTGCGGCCTTCGCTGACCAGAGGCACGGTGGTGGAGCGGCGGCCGCCGAAGATGAAGGCGTCGATGGGCACGCCGGCCGGGTCGTCCCAGGCCGGGTCCAGCGCCGGGTTGTTGGTGGCGGCGACGGTGAAGCGCGAGTTCGGGTGGGCGGCCTTGGCGCCGGTCTCCTTGGCGATGGCCGGCGTCCAGTCCTTGCCCTGCCAGTCGATCAGGTGGGCCGGCAATGCCTTGCCCGGCGCATCCTGCTCCAGGCCTTCCCACCAGACATCGCCATCGTCGGTCAGGGCGACGTTGGTGAAGATCACGTCGTGGTCCAGGCTCTGCAGGCAATTCGGGTTGGTCAGCATGTTGGTGCCGGGCGCCACGCCGAAGTAACCCGCTTCCGGGTTGATGGCGTACAGGCGGCCGTCGGTGCCGGGCTTGATCCAGGCGATGTCGTCGCCGATGGTGGTGACCTTCCAGCCGTCGAAGCCGGCGGGCGGCACCAGCATGGAGAAATTGGTCTTGCCGCAGGCCGAGGGGAAGGCGGCGGCGACGTGGTACTTCTTGCCCTCGGGCGAGGTCACGCCCAGGATCAGCATGTGCTCGGCCAGCCAGCCTTCATCGCGCCCCATCGTCGAGGCGATGCGCAGGGCAAAGCACTTCTTGCCCAGCAGGGCGTTGCCGCCGTAGCCCGAGCCGTAGGACCAGATCTCGCGGGTCTCGGGGTAGTGGACGATGTACTTGGTCTTGTTGCAGGGCCAGCTCACATCCTTCTGGCCGGCTTGCAGCGGCGCGCCCACGGTGTGCAGGCAGGGTACGAACTCGCCGTCCACGCCCAGCACCTCGTACACGGCCTTGCCCATGCGGGTCATGATCTTCATGTTGACGGCCACATAGGGGCTGTCGGACAGCTCGATGCCGATGTGGGCGATGGGCGAGCCCAGCGGGCCCATGGAGAAGGGCACCACATACATGGTGCGGCCCTTCATGCAGCCGTCGAACAGCGGCTGCAAGGTGGCGCGCATCTCGGCCGGGGCGACCCAGTTGTTGGTCGGGCCGGCGTCGTCTTTCTTTTCGGAGCAGATGAAGGTGCGGTCTTCCACGCGGGCCACGTCGCTGGGGTCGGAGCAGGCCAGGAACGAGTTGGGGCGCTTGGCCGGGTCGAGCTTCTTGAAGGTGCCGCCATCGACCAGCTTCTGGCACAGGCGCTGGTATTCGGCGTCGCTGCCGTCGCACCAGTACACGCTGTCGGGTTTGCACAGGGCGACCATGTCGGCGACCCAGGCAATCAGTTTCGCGTTCTTCACATGGGCGGGCGTGCCCAGATTCAGCCCTTGCATCACGGGTGAGTTCATCTCGAAAGCTCCTGAAGTTAAAACCGGATTTCCCAAGAGGGCGCGGCTGGCGGCGCTTGGGAAATCAGGCTTCGAGAAGTTGGTTCGATGACGCCGGGTCGTATCTTCGCGCTTGGGCGGGGGCAAATCAATGCAAAACATGCATAGGGTTATGCATGACAGCCCTGACTGGCGCGCAGCCAATCGGCGCTACAAAAACAAGAGCGGCCTGGGCCCTTTGGACGAGGACTGCAGGCCGTTTGAATGCCCAAACCGCAGAGGTTGGGCAGGAGGCAGGAAGGCTCAGGCCATGGAAACGGCGATGAAAGCCAGCAGGAACATCAGCACGCCGCCGACCAAGGGCAGCACGATGGGCATGGCGTGGACGACGGCTTCAACGGCGTCGGGCTGGTGCTCTTGACCGTGGCTGTGGCTGGTTTCGGGGCTGGACATGGCGATTCCTTGAGAAAGGTCTGAAAACGGGGGATGGCTGGATTTTACCGGGCTTGGCCGGTCCCCGGCCTTAAAGCAGGGCGTAGGTGGTGCTGGCGCGGCTGGCGCTCTTGCCGTCGTCGGCGCCGCGGATGTCGATCTCACCGAAGGCCAAGGCCTTGCCGGCGCGCACCACCCGGGCCTGCACCAGGGCGTCCTGCCCGGACAGCGGCCGCAGAAAGGTGCTGTTCAATTGGACCGTCGTGCAGGGGCGGAAGGCGCCGAACTGGTTGACCAGGGCCAGCACCATGGCGGTGTCGGCGGCCGCCATCATGGCCTGGCCGCACAGCATGCCGCCGGCGCGCGAGAGCTGCTCGCTTTGCGGCAGGCGCAGGGTGACGCTGTCGCCATCGAAGGTCTCGACCCGCAGTCCCAGGGCCTGGACCCAGGGCGCGAAGTACTCCGCCAGGGCTTGCTGCAAGGTCTCGGCTGTCATTTCTGCTCCTGCGCCTGGAAACCGGCTGCGTGCAAGGCGTCCAGCACGGCGGCGATGTGCTCGCGGCCCCGGGTCTGGACCACCAGCTCGATTTCGACGTTTTGGGCCGCCAGGGTGGTGAAGGCGCGCTGGTGGTGGACTTCGTCGATGTTGCCGCCCGCCTGCGCCACGGTGGCCGTGATCCCGGCCAACGAGCCCGGCACATCGCGCGCGCTGACGCGGATGCGGGCCAGTCGGCCGGCGCGCACCATGCCGCGCTCGATGATGGCGGCCAGCAGCAGCGGGTCGATGTTGCCGCCACCCAGCACCAGGCCCAGCTTGCGGCCGGCAAAGCGCTGCGGGTGCTTGAGCAGGGCCGCCAGGCCGGCGGCGCCGGCGCCTTCGACCAGGGTCTTCTCGATCTCCAGCAGCATGACGATGGACTGTTCGATGTCGCCCTCGTCGACCAGCACGATGTCGTCGACCAGCTTTTCGATGATGGCGCGCGGCAGGGCGCCCGGTGTGCCCACCGCGATGCCTTCGGCAATGGTGCTGTTGCCCTGTGGCAGCGTCTGTTGCTTGACGGCGTTGAACATGTTGGGAAAGCGCAGGGTCTGCACGCCCACCACCTCGATCGAGGGCTTCAGGGCCTTGGCCGCCACCGCGATGCCGGCGATCAGGCCGCCGCCGCCGACGGCCACCACCAGGGTGTCCAGCTGCGGCACGGCCTGCAGCATCTCCAGGCCCACCGTGCCCTGGCCGGCGACGATGTCCGCGTCGTCGTAGGGATGGACGAAGACCAGCTCCTGCCGCTGTGCCAGTTCCATGGCATGGGAGCGCGCCTCGTCCAGCGTGTCGCCATGGAGCACCACCTCGGCGCCGAAGCTGCGTGTGCGCTCCACCTTGACCCCGGGCGTGAAGCGCGGCATGACGATGACGGCGCGCACGCCCAGACGCTGCGCGTGGTAGGCCACGCCCTGGGCGTGGTTGCCGGCGCTCATGGCGATCACGCCGCGCCGCCGCTCGGCTTCACTGAGCTGCACCAGTTTGTTGCAGGCGCCGCGCTCCTTGAAGGAGGCGGTGAACTGCAGGTTCTCGAACTTCAGGAAGACCTGGGCGCCGGTGATCTGCGACAGCGTGCGGGACTCCACGCAGGGCGTGTCCAGCACCTGGCCTTGCAGGCGCGCGGCGGCTTGGCGGATGTCGGCGAGTTCGACCATGGGCGGATTGTGCTGGCAAAACCGCAGCAAACCCTCGCTTTTCCCTTGATCAATCTCTTCCCTCTGGCAGCAAGTCGCGTTATCGTGGGGCCGCAATCCGTTGCTGGAGGCTTCCAATGGTCAAGCGTTCGGTTGATGTGCAGGTGCTTGCTTCACCGGGCCTGAAAGACGCGCCCGTGCTGGACCTGATGTGCTCGCATTTCGTGCTGACGCTGGCGGCCAAGCAGGGCGGTAAGTTCAACGTCAGGCGCGACCTCAACGGCCTGCTTTCGCTGGCCGGGCGCCACCTGGTCTGGCCGGCGCCGGCGCTGGGCCGGCTGCGCGAGTTCCTGGGCCGGCGCTGCAAGGACAACGAGTTCTGGCGCGGCCACGAGCAACTGGCCAGCGAGGAGTTCCTGGACCGCCACGGCCTGTGGCGCGGCCCCTACGAAGAGGGCACGCTGTTCTTCTACCTGGACGAATACGCCAAGGACCAGCCCAAGGACCTGCTGTCGGTGCTGACCGCCACCGGCGCCTGGCTCACGCACGCGCTCAAGAAGCATTCGACCCTGGTCGAGAAGAACATCGACGCCCTGTCCGGCCTGCTGCAGTTGAACAAGGCCGAGCGCGCCCTGCTGCTGTACGGGACGCTGGCGCGCTACCAGCGCGACCTGCGCTCCATCCTGGTGGAGTTCAAGGTCAACAACGCGCCCGAGGCCTATGCCGCCATCGCCGAGATCGCCGGCGTCAACGCCGCCGATGTGGGCGAGGCGCTGCGGGCCGGTTCGCGGCTGGAGCGCATCGGCCTGGTCGAGAACCTGATTTCCGAGCACAACATCACCGACCTGGCCGACCTGATGAAGGTCAGCGAAAAGCTGCCGCCGGTGCTGATGCGCGAGTACCGCGACCAGAACGAGCTGATGGCCGTGTTCACCCGGCCCTGCAGCAAGAGCGCCCTGGTCATGGCCGACTTCGGCTTCGTGCAGGAAGATGCCCCTGTGCTGTGCGCCCTGCTGCGCAACGCCGTGGAGCGCAAGGAGGCCGGGGTCAACGTGCTGCTGTACGGACCTCCGGGCACAGGCAAGACCGAGCTGGCCAAGGTCGTGGCCCAGGCCGCCGGCCTGGAGCTGTTCGAGGTGGAGTACGCCGACCGTGACGGCAACTCATTGAGCGGGCGCGACCGTTACCGCTCGCTGCAGATCGCCCAGGTCTTCCTCAAGGGCAGCGCCCAGGCAGCCCTGCTGTTCGACGAGGTCGAAGACGTGTTCCCGCCGATCAGCTCGGAGGCGGCGCAGCTGATGGCGCGCGCCGAGCAGATCGCCCTGCCCTCCAGCGGCAGCGTCAGCGGCAAGGCCTGGGTCAACCAGATCCTGGAGTCCAACGCCGTGCCCACCATCTGGGTGACCAACCGCATCGAGCAGATCGACCCGGCCTTTCGCCGCCGTTTCGCCTACCACCTGGAACTGAACTCGCCTCCCCCGGGCGCGCGCGAGCAACTGGTGCGCAAGACCCTGGAGGGCGTGGCCGTGTCCAGCGAATTCGTCGCCCGCCTCACCGAGCGCAAGGGCCTGACGCCGGCGCAGATCCGCACCGCGGTGCGCTTTGCAGGCCTGGCCGCCCGGGATGGCAGCTCGGTGGAAAGCCTGATCGACCGCCAGCTGCGCAATGCCGACCAGGCCCTGGGCAACCGGCCGGCCGAAGGCCAGCGCCGCAGCGTCACCACCTGGGACCTGGCCATGCTCAACGTGGAGACTCGCTTCGAGCTGCCGCGCATCGTCGAGGCCTTGCGCGCGCGCGGCCACGGCACGCTGTGTTTCTATGGCGCGCCCGGCACCGGCAAGACCGCGCTGGCCGAGCACATCGCCCGCAGCCTGGACAAGCCCCTGCTGGTCAAGCAGGCCAGCGACCTCATGAGCAAGTACGTGGGCGAGACCGAGCAGAACATGGCCGCGATGTTCCGCGAAGCCCAGAGCGAGAAGGCGGTGCTGCTGCTGGACGAGGCCGACAGCTTCCTGCAGGACCGGCGCGGCGCCCAGCGCAGCTACGAGGTGACCGAGGTCAACGAGATGCTGCAGGGCATGGAGCGCTTCGACGGCATCTTCGTGTGCACCACCAACCTGCTCGAGCGCATCGACCAGGCGGCGCTGCGCCGCTTCACCTTCAAGATCATGTTCAAGGCGCTGCTGCCGGCCCAGCGCGAGGCCATGTTCGTGACCGAGGCCCTGGCTGGCGATGCGAGTCTGCTCGCACCGGCCATCCGCAGCCGGCTGGCGCGCCTGCAGCAGCTGTGCCCGGGCGACTTTGCCGCCGTCAAGCGCCAGTCGACCATCCTGGCCGCGCAGTTCAGCGCCGAAGACTTCCTGGAGCAGCTGGAGGCCGAGCACCGCATCAAGCCCGAGGTGCGGGAAGGCCGCAACATCGGCTTTTTGCAATAAAACTGCCGCCATCCTCCCGGCCATCATGGCCGGATAGCTCCTGATTTGATAGCAATCAGGCGCTGGAGACGACCCGCAGCACTTCTTCGCCGTAGGCGTCCAGCTTCTTGGCGCCGATGCCGCTGACGCCTTGCAGGTCGTCCAGCGACTGCGGCGCCAGGGCGGCGATGGCCGCCAGCGTGGCGTCGTGGAAGATCACATAGGCCGGCAGGTTGTGCGCGCGCGCCACCTCGGCGCGCCAGGCCTTGAGGGCGGCAAAGCGCACCTGGCCGTCGTCGCTCAGGCCGGCGGCGACGGCTGGCGTGGCCTTGGCGCTGCCCTGGCGGCGCTTGCCTCCGCTGGGCGTGGAGACGGATTCGCGCAGCTTCACCGGCAGCTCGCCCTTGAGCACGGCGCGCGAGCCTGCGGTCAGCTGCAAGGTGTTGAAGGCCGAGGCGTCCACCGCCAGCGAACCGGTGGCGATCAGCTGGCGCAGCACGCCGCGCAGCTGGGTCTCGCTGAAAGCTGCGCCGATACCGAAGGTGGACAGCGCCTCATGGCCGAACTGCTTGACCTTCTCGGTGGGCTTGCCGCGCAGGATGTCCATGATGTGGCCGGCGCCGAAGCTGATGCCGCTTTGCTGCTGCACGCGGTAGATGGTGGACAGCAGCTTGCGCGCCGCGTCCGTGCCGTCCCAGATGTCCGGCGGGTTCAGGCAGTTGTCGCAGTTGCCGCAGGGTGTGGAGGCTTCGCCGAAATATTCCAACAGGCGCACCCGGCGGCAGTCGGCGGCCTCGGCCAGCGTCAGCAGGGCATCGAGCTTGCCGCGCATCACCTGCTTGAAGTCCTCGCCGGCCGGGCTCTCGTCGATCATGCGGCGCTGGTTGACCACGTCCTGCAGGCCATAGGCCATCCACGCCGCGGCCGGCAGGCCGTCGCGCCCGCCGCGCCCGGTCTCCTGGTAGTAGCCCTCGATGTTCTTGGGCATGTCCAGGTGGGCGACAAAGCGCACGTCGGGCTTGTCGATGCCCATGCCGAAGGCGATGGTCGCCGTCATGACGATGCCGTCCTCGCGCAGGAAGCGGTCCTGGTGGCGCTGGCGCACTTCGGCGTCCAGGCCGGCGTGGTAGGGCAGGGCGTTGATGCCTTCGGCGACGAGCGTCTGGGCGAGCTCTTCCACCCGTTTGCGCGACTGGCAGTAGACGATGCCGGCGTCGCCGGCGTGCTCGGCCTCGATGAAGCGCAGCAGCTGGGTCGTGGCGTCCTTCTTCTCGACGATGGTGTAGCGGATATTGGGCCGGTCGAAGCTGCTGACGAACTGGCGCGCCTGTTCGAGCTGGAGGCGCTCCACGATGTCCTCGCGGGTGATGGCGTCGGCCGTGGCCGTGAGGGCCAGGCGCGGCACGCCGGCATAGCGCTCGTGCAGCACGGTCAGGGCGCGGTACTCCGGCCGGAAGTCGTGGCCCCACTGGCTGACGCAGTGGGCCTCGTCGATGGCGAACAGGCTGAGCTGGCCGCGCTCGTGCAGGGCGTCGAGCTGGGCCAGGAAGCGCAGCGTCGTGACCCGCTCGGGTGCGGCGTACAGCAGGGTGATCTCGCCGCGCAGCATGCGCTTTTCGACCGCGTTGGCCTCTTCGCCCGACAAGGTGGAATTGAGGAAGGCAGCGTCGACGCCGGCCTCGTGCAGGGCGCCGACCTGGTCGTGCATCAGCGCGATCAGCGGCGAGACCACGATGCTCACGCCGTGGCCTGCCCTCTGGCGGGCGATCGCCGGGATCTGGTAGCACAGCGACTTGCCGCCGCCGGTGGGCATCAGCACCAGGGCATCGCCGCCGGCGATCACGTGGTCGACGATGTCGGCCTGCGGTCCGCGGAACTGCTCGTAGCCGAAGACTTCGTGGAGGATGGACTGGGGGGCGGGGGCGATGGTCTGCAAGATGGGGCTATTGTCCGGGATGGCGCGGGCGCAAGGCTTTGTTCCTACAATTGAATGCACCATGAAGCCCATCACCTACACCCGCGGCCAGGCCCTGCCCGGCATCCTCGCGCAGCGCATCGCCATCCTCGACGGCGCGATGGGCACGATGATCCAGCGCTTCAAGCTGACCGAGGAACAGTACCGCGGCGAACGCTTCAAGGACTTCGAGCGCGACGTCAAGGGCAACAACGAACTGCTGTCGCTGACGCGCCCCGACGTGATCAGCGCCATCCACGAGGGCTACCTGGCCGCCGGCGCCGACATCGTCGAGACCAACACCTTCGGCGCCACCACGGTGGCCCAGGCGGACTACGACATGGCCGGCCTGGCGCGCGAGATGAATCTGCAGTCCGCCAAACTGGCGCGCGCCGCCTGCGACAAGTTCTCCACGCCGGACAAGCCGCGCTTCGTCGCCGGCGCCCTGGGCCCGACGCCCAAGACCGCCAGCATCAGCCCCGACGTCAACGACCCGGGCGCGCGCAACGTCGACTTCGAAGCCCTGCGCGCCGCCTACTACGAACAGGTCGAGGCCCTGGTCGAGGGCGGCAGCGACCTGCTGCTGGTCGAGACCATTTTCGACACGCTCAACGCCAAGGCGGCGCTGTTCGCCATCGACGAGTACTTCGAGCATTCCGGCGAGCGCCTGCCCATCATCATCAGCGGCACGGTGACCGATGCTTCCGGCCGCATCCTCAGCGGCCAGACCGTCACAGCCTTCTGGTACAGCGTGCGCCACGCCCAGCCGCTGGCCGTGGGCCTGAACTGCGCGCTGGGCGCGGCGTTGATGCGGCCCTACATCCAGGAGCTGGCCAAGGTGGCCGGCGACACCTTCATCTCCTGCTATCCCAACGCCGGCCTGCCCAATCCCATGAGCGAGACCGGTTTCGACGAGACGCCCGAGGTGACTTCGCGCCTGCTCAAGGACTTTGCCGCCGAAGGCCTGGTCAACATCGTGGGCGGCTGCTGCGGCACCACGCCCGAGCACATCGCCGCCATCGGCCAGGCGGTGCAGCCGCTGGCTTCGCGTTCGGTGCGGCGCGATTTCTTCTACAAGGAAGCGGCTTAAGGCCAAGGCCGCTGCCACAAACAACAAAGGGGCCAGCAAGCGGTAACTTGCTGCCCCTTGCCATTTCACCGGCGCCGGTAAGCGCTGCGTCCTGCCCCAAGTATCCGCTCCAGGCCACCGAAGGCCTTTCTGTTCTTCTGCGAATAGGCCAGGATCTCAGAAATATCTTCTGATTCAGCGGAAAAGGCGGATAATTTTTCTGCATGGACGCCATTGACCGGAAAATTCTCCAGGCCTTGCAGGCCAACGGCCGGGCCGGCCTGCAAGACATCGGCCAGCAGGTGGGCCTGTCGGCCTCGCCCTGCTGGGAGCGCATCCGCAAGCTGGAGCAGTCCGGCGTGATCGAGGGCTTCACCGTGCGGCTCAATGCCCAGGCGCTGGGCTGGAGCGACACGGTGCTGGTCCAGCTCACGCTGGACAGCCACACCGACAACACGCTGGAGAAATTCGGCGAGGTGCTGGCCACCATCCCCGAGGTGGTCGAGGCCTACCTGGTCTCAGGCGAATACGACTACCTGCTGCGGGTGGCGGTGAAGGACACGCGCGACTACGAGCGCCTGCTGCGCGAGAAGCTCTACAAGATCAAGGGCATCCGCCACAGCAAGTCCAGCTTCGTGCTGCGGACCCTGAAAAGGGCCGATTTACCCCTTTGATCCGCGCTTTGCCCTGGAGGCACCGGGCAGATACTTCATGCTTCTCCTCGGTTGTGCGATTTCTGCAAGTTTTAAGCGCAATCTTCATGTCCCCCGCGCCGGTATCGGCCCGGGGGATTTTTTTGCTTCCACCAGCGCGATGAAGCGCTGGGCCGCCAGGCCCAGCGGGCGCTCCTTGGACCACACCACGTCGACCCACAGGGCGAGCTGGTTGGTCAGGTGTTGCAGCGGGATTTCCACCAGCGTGCCGGCCGCGATGTGCGGCTGCACGAAGCTGCGCGGCAACCAGCCCCAGCCCACGCCGGCGCTGATCAGGCCCAGCGCCGCGATGTGGTTGTCGGTGCGCCAGTGCTGGCGGGCAAAGACGAAGCGCGGGTCGCTCAGGGCGAGGTCGCGGCTGGCCACCACCACCTGGCGCGTGGTGGTCAGGTGCTCGGCGCCCAGCACTCCCTGGGCCAGCAGCAGCGGGTGGTCCGTCGCCATCACCGCCACCAGGGTTTCGCTGCCCACTTCGCGGAAACCTTCGCGGCCGTCCAGGCTGGGCCGCTCGAACACCAGGGCCAGCTGCACGCGCCCCTCATGCAGCAGGCGCAGGGCGTCGGCTTGCGGCGCGGCCAGCACCTCCACCTCCAGCAGCGGATGGTCCTGGGCCAGCGCCGCCAGCGGTGCAGCCCAGGCTGCCGACAACAGCTCGGGAGCGATCGCCAGCGCCAGCCGGGTTTCCAGGCCCTGGGTCAGCGACAACGCCTGGGCCTGCAACTGGCGCAGCTGGCTGGCCAGCAGCCGGGCCTGGGGCTCCAGCGCGCGCGCCGCCGGCGTGGGCCGCGGCTCGCGCCCGGAGCGGTCGAACAGGTTCAGATGCAACTCCGCTTCCAGGTGGGCGATGGCCATGCTCACGGCCGAAGGCACGCGCCGCAGGGCCCGCGCCGCCGCGGAAAAGGATCCGTGGTCGAGCACGGCGAGAAACACCTGGACGCTGTCGCTGGAAAAGGCCATGGGCGATTGATCTGTCAGTAGTCCTGAAACTAGCTGACTTTATATGTCAGATGAATGCACATAAAGTGCATTTTTCGGCGGAACAAAGCAGGACAGGGCAATGCAGGGAATCAAGCGCAAGCTGGTGTACGTGGCTCTTTACGAGACCATCGCGATCGCCGTGGCCAGCTGGGGCCTTGCCCTGATGTCCGGGCGCGACCTGGGCCATTCGGGCGCCCTGGCGGTGATGGCCTCGGCCGTGGCCATCGTCTGGAATCTGGGCTTCAACACCGCCTTCGAGGCCTGGGAGTCGCGCCAGGCGGTGCGCGGGCGCAGCGTGCTGCGCCGGGTCGCCCATGCCATCGGCTTCGAGGGCGGGCTGGCCGCCGTCCTGGTGCCGCTGTTTGCCTGGTGGCTGCAGGTGAGCCTGTGGCAGGCCCTGGTGATGGACCTGGGCCTGCTGGTGTTCTTCCTGGCCTACACCTTCGTCTTCAACTGGCTCTTCGACCGGGTGTTCGGCCTGCCGGCCTCGGCGCTGGGCCTGGCCAAGCCGTCCACGACCTGACCGCCCAAGCGCTGGCTTACTGCGGCACGACGCCCAGGGTCTTGACGATCTTGCTCCAGACCTCGGTGTAGGCCTTCTCACGGGCGGCCAGCTGCTGCGGCGGCATGTAGCCCACCGTCAGGCCCATGCCGGTCAGGCGCTCGCGCACCTCGGGCATGGCGACGACCTTGGCCACCGCCTCGGACAGGCGGGCGATGGCAGCCGGCGGCGTGCCGGCTGGTGCGAACAGGCCGTAATACGGCAGTTCCTCAAAGCCGGACACGCCCAACTCGGCGAAGGTCGGCACTTCCGGCATCACGGCCTGGCGTTGCGTGCCCAGCACGCCGATCACGCGGATCTTGCCGGCCTTGTGGTTCTCGATGAAGTCGGGGATGGAGCCGACGCCGGCGGCGATCTGGTTGCCCAGCATGTCGCCGATCATGGGCGCGCTGCCGCGGTAGGGCGCGGCCTGCAGGTCCAGCGCGTACTTCTGGCCGATCAGCTTGACCAGGAATTCCGGCGTGGAAGAGGGGGCGGGGACGCCCACCGTGCCCTTGCCCTGGCCCGCGCCCTTCACCCAGGCCACGTACTCGGGCACGGTCTTGGCCGGCGTGCCGCCGGAGACCGCCAGCGCATTGACGAAGGTGGCGAAACCGGCGACGGCGACGAAGTCCTTGGCCGGCTCGAAGCCGGGGTTCTTGGTGACCAGGGGCAGGATGGAGACCGTGTGGTCGTGCGTCAGGAAGATGGTGTTGCCGTCGGGCGCCGCGGCCTTCAGGGCCTGGGCGGCGATCTGGCCACCGGCGCCGGCGCGGTTCTCGACGATCACCGGGTGGCCCAGTTGGTCCTTGAGCTTGTCGGCCAGGGTGCGGGCGATCACGTCGGTGCCGCCGCCTGCGGGAAAGCCCACCAGGATGCGCAGCGGCGCATGGCTTTGGGCCAGGGCCGCGCCCCCGAACAGGGTGGCGCCAAGGGCAAGTGAGGCGGCAAGCGCGCGACGGCGGTGCGAAACAGTCATCCGGGAACTCCTGAATAAAACAAAACGGGAATCGTGCAAGAAGCGGACCGCGCTTAGCGCTTCATCACGCCCTCGCGCGTCACCAGGGCCAGTTCGACGAACTTGCTGCCGTGGTGGGCGTCGGGCGAGAAGTGGACCTTGAAGCCGCCCAGGTCGTAGGTGCCCAGGTTGGCCAGGGCCTCGCGCACGCCCTGCGCGGTAACGGGCTTCTTCGCCCGCCGGATGGCCTCGACCAGCACCTTGGCGCCGAAGCAGGCTTCCAGCTGGGTCGAGTTCATGTCCTTGATGCCGGCCGCTTCCAGCGCGGCATCGCATTCGCGCACTGCCGGCAACGAGGAAGAGGGGCTGGGCACGACCTGGGCGATCGACACGCCGGCGCTCAGTGGCCCGGCGGCGACGATGAACTGGTCGGCCCCGACAAAGGACAGGCTGGAGGTCGGCACCATCTTGCCTTGCGCCGCCATTTCCTTTTGCAGCTGGGCCAGCGCGCCCGACAGCACGGTGTTGAGGATCAGCTCGGGTTTTTGCGCCAGCATGGCGTCGACCTCGGCCTTGCCCACCGAGGCGTTGCGCTTGAGGGCGAAGGCCTGGGGCGTCAGCTTGATCTTCTGCAGGTACTCAGTGACCACCTGCAGGTTCTGCCGGCCCACCTCGTCGTCGTAGTGCAGCACGGTGACCTGCTTGAAGCCCAGGCTGGTCCAGAAGCCCAGGATCCTTTCCATCTCCTCGCCGTAGGAGGCGCGGGTGGTGAACAGGGTCTGGCTTTTGGCCCGGACCGGGTTGGCCCCGGAAAATGGCGCGACGAAGGGCACGCCGGCCGCCTCGGCCTGCGGCATGGCGTCCAGGCTCAGGGTGGCCGAGCCATAGCCGAACAGGGCCAGCAGGTTGGGCTTTTGTAACAGCGCTTTTGTGTTGGTGCCGGCCGTGGCGCGGTCATTTTTGTCATCCATGGCGACCAGTTCGAGCGGCCGGCCCTGCACGCCGCCCCTGGCGTTGATGGCGGCAAACCAGGCGCCGGCGCCGGCGCGGATGTCGGTCCCGAACTTGGCATTGCTGCCGCTCAGGGGCGCGGATTGGCCGACCACCCACTTGTCCTGGGCCTGGGCGGCCGGGAGGGCGGCGCAGCAGATTGCCGCTGCCACCAAGGAAAGACGCACACGCATTGCAAATCCCCTGTTTTCGGAACCGGCGATTTTAGGGAAGCCGGCAGGAACCCCTGTCGCAGGAGCGGCGGAGCGGGGCTCTGCGGCCCAGGCACGATTGATGCTTACCTGCTGACGTCTCCTCGGTTAGGCAGCTTTTGCAAGTTTCTTCAGCCTGACCTGCTCATATCCCCCGGGGCGGGAAGGTCCCGGGGGATTTTTTTGCGCCCGGGCCTGCCTAGTGCGGCATCAGAGCGTGGATTTCCTCGTTCATGGCCTGGGTCAGCTGGGCATAGAGCTTGAGCTTGTCCTGGCATTCGCGCATGCGCTCGGCGATGCGCAGCGAGACCGCCATCATCAGCTTGGCGGCCGTCTGCGGGTGGTCCTGCAGCAGGCGGTTGAGCGCGTTGCGGGTGAGGATGGCGCAGCGCAGCTCGCTCATCGCGGTGCAGGAGGCCGAGCGCGGCTCGCCGTCCAGCAAGCCCATCTCGCCGATCAGACTGCCCGGGCCCAGCACGGTGACGGTGATGGGCTCGGTGCGGCTGACCACGATGGTCTCGATCGTCACCTGGCCTTCAAGCAGCAACAGCATGAAGTCGGTGTGCTTGGTGTCGCCTTCGCGGATGAAGGTCGTGCCCTCGCTGATGCGCAGCGGCCGCATGTAGGCCACCACCTGGCGCGCTTCATCGCGGCCCAGTTGCAGCGCCGCGCTGGGCGCGGACAGCAGTTCGGCCGCCCGGTCGGCGGCCGCCGAGCCTTCGGACGGATAGCTGCCGCGGTCGTCCGGCCCTGCCGGCGCGCTTGCGCCGGGTTTGCGGGAAAAGAGCTTGGAAAGGATGCGCATTGGAGGGCTGGACGCAGCGGCATGCGCCTGGGCGGAATAAAATGACTGTATCTCAAGGAGCGCTGCAGCGTCCGGCCACCGAGGCCCGGCGTCAGGCTTGAGGACCCAACTGCGCTCACCTGGACCAACCGCCGGCACGCGCCGGCTTGCGAACACAAGGTGAGGCAGATGCAGCAGACACACGTACCCCCCATGAAACTGTCCGGCCTGGAGCCGGTGGCCATCGGCGCGGGCAGTTTGTTTGTCAATGTCGGCGAACGCACCAACGTCACCGGTTCCAAGGCCTTTGCCCGCATGGTCCTGAACGGCCAGTTCGAGGAGGCCCTGGCCGTGGCGCGCCAGCAGGTGGAAAACGGCGCCCAGGTGATCGACATCAACATGGACGAGGCCATGTTGGACAGCAAGGCCGCCATGGTGCGCTTTCTCAACCTGATCGCCAGCGAGCCTGACATCGCCCGCGTGCCCATCATGGTGGACAGCTCCAAGTGGGAGGTGATCGAGGCCGGCCTGCGCTGCATCCAGGGCAAGGGCATCGTCAACTCCATCTCCATGAAGGAGGGCGTGGAGGGCTTCAAGCACCAGGCCCGCCTGTTGCGCCGTTATGGCGCTGCGGCCGTGGTGATGGCCTTCGACGAGAAGGGCCAGGCCGACACCTACGCGCGCAAGGTCGAGATCTGCAAGCGGGCCTACGACATCCTGGTCGACGAGATCGAATTCCCGCCCGAGGACATCATCTTCGACCCCAACATCTTCGCGATCGCCACCGGCATCGAGGAGCACAACAACTACGCGGTGGACTTCATTGAGGCCACGCGCTGGATCAAGCAGAACCTGCCGGGCGCCAAGGTCTCGGGCGGCGTGAGCAACGTGTCCTTCAGCTTCCGCGGCAATGACCCGGTGCGCGAGGCCATCCACACCGTCTTCCTCTACCACGCCATCCAGGCGGGCATGGACATGGGCATCGTCAACGCCGGCATGGTCGGCGTGTACGACGAGCTCGAGCCCGTGCTGCGCGAGCGGGTCGAGGACGTGGTGCTCAATCGCCGGCCCGACGCCGGCGAGCGCCTGGTCGAGATCGCCGAGACCGCCAAGAGCGGCGCCAAGGACGAGAGCAAGAAGCTCGAATGGCGCGGCACGCCCGAGCATCCGGTGCACGTCAACCAGCGCCTCTCGCATGCCATGGTGCACGGCATCACCGACTTCATCGTCGAGGACACGCAAGAGGCCTACCAGCAGGTCCTGGCCAGGGGCGGCCGGCCGCTGCACGTGATCGAAGGCCCGTTGATGGACGGCATGAACATCGTGGGCGACCTGTTCGGCCAGGGCAAGATGTTCCTGCCCCAGGTGGTCAAGTCGGCACGGGTGATGAAGTCGGCCGTGGCCCACCTCATCCCCTACATCGAGGAAGAAAAGCGCCTGGACGAGGCCGCCGGCCGCGACGTGCGGACCAAGGGCAAGATCATCATCGCCACCGTCAAGGGCGACGTGCACGACATCGGCAAGAACATCGTGACCGTCGTGCTCCAGTGCAACAACTTCGAGGTGGTCAACATGGGCGTGATGGTGCCCTGCCACGAGATCCTGGCCCGGGCCAAGGTCGAGGGAGCGGACATCGTCGGCCTGTCGGGCCTGATCACGCCCAGCCTGGAAGAGATGCAGTACGTGGCCGGCGAGATGCAGAAGGACGAGCATTTCCGCATCCGCAAGATTCCGCTGCTGATCGGCGGCGCCACCACCAGCCGCGTCCACACCGCGGTGAAGATCGCGCCGCATTACGAAGGGCCGGTGGTCTACGTGCCCGATGCCTCGCGCAGCGTGAGCGTGGCGCAGTCGCTGCTGTCGGACCAGGCGGCCAGGTACATCGACGAGATCAACGCCGACTACGACAAGGTGCGCCACCAGCACGCCAACAAGAAGCAGGTGCCGCTGTGGCCCCTGGCCAAGGCCCGCGCCAACAAGACGCCGCTGGATTGGGCCGCCTACCTGCCGCCTGTCCCGAAGTTCCTGGGCCGCCGTGTCTTCAAGAACTTCGACCTGACGGAACTGGCCCGCTACATCGACTGGGGCCCCTTCTTCCAGACCTGGGACCTGGCCGGCCCCTTCCCGGCCATCCTCAAGGACGAAGTGGTGGGCACGGAGGCGGTGCGCGTCTACGGCGACGCCAAGCGCATGCTGCAGCGCCTGATCGAGGGCCGTTGGCTGACGGCCAGCGGTGTCGTCGGCTTCTGGCCGGCCAACACCGAGAACGACGACGACATCGTGCTCTACACCGACGAGTCGCGCAGCCAGGCCGCGCTGACCTGGTACGGCATGCGCCAGCAGACCGAGAAACAGGTGATCGAGGGCGTGATGCGGCCCAGCCGCTGCCTGGCGGACTTCGTCGCGCCCAAGGCCAGCGGCCTGAAGGACTACGTGGGCATGTTCGCGGTGACGGCCGGCATCGGCGTGGACAAGAAGGAGAAGTACTTCGCCGACGACCTGGACGACTACTCGGCCATCATGCTCAAGGCCCTGGCCGACCGGCTGGCCGAGGCCTTTGCCGAGGCGTTGCACCACCGTGTGCGCACCGACCTGTGGGGCTACGCGGCGGATGAGGGCCTGTCCAACGAAGAGATGATCGGCGAGAAGTACCGCGGCATCCGGCCGGCGCCGGGTTACCCGGCCTGCCCCGACCACAGCGTCAAGGGCCCGATGTTCGAGGTGCTGCAGGCCGGCGAGGTCGGCATGTCGCTGACCGACAGCCTGGCCATGCTGCCGGCCGCCAGCGTCAGCGGCTTCTACCTGGCGCACCCCGAGAGCACCTACTTCAACGTCGGCAAGATCGGTCAGGACCAGCTCGAGGACCAGGCCCGCCGCCGCGGCGCCGACATCGCCAGCCTCGAGCGCCTGTTGGCGCCCAACCTCTAGAACCGTCGGAGCCAGCCTACGCCGGCCGATGAGGTCGGCCTATGGGCGCCGCAGCGGCGCGGCCCCAGGATGGCGCGATGGCTTCCTGGTCTGACCACATTCCCGCCTGGCTGCGCAGTGCGGCGCGGCCGGCTGCGCCCATCGCGCGCGCCGCGCAGCTGTGGAGCGATGCCGGCGGCATGCGCATGAGCGCCGCCATGTCCTTCTACGGCATCCTCAGCCTGGCGCCGCTGCTGATCGTGCTGGTCGGCGTACTGGGCTGGTGGATGGACCGCGAGGTGCTGGAGCAGGGCCTGGTGGCGCAGATCGGCACCATCGTCGGCCAGCAGGGCGGAGCCCTGATCGAGCAGGCCCTGGCCAGCGCCAAGGAACCGGCCGAAGGCATCACCGCTTCGCTGATCGGTTTTGCCGTGCTGCTGTTCGGCGCCACCGGCGTCTTCAGCGAACTGCAGGAGGCCTTCGAGCGGCTCTGGCTGCACGGCACCGAGGTGGCGGCCAAACAGAAGTGGTGGCACGGCGCCTCGCTGCGCCTGCGCGGCGTGGCCTATGTGCTGGCCTTCGGCTTCCTGCTGCTGACATCCCTGGCGGTGTCCACCCTGCTGAACCTGTTCTCGGGCTGGGCCGGCCAGTGGATGGGGCTGGAGCAGCTGCTGCGCGTGCTCAATGAGCTCGTCTCCCTGCTGGTGTGCACCGCGCTGTTCGTCGCCCTGATGCGCATGAGCGCGGGTCCCAAGCCGCAGCTGCGCTACCTGGTGCTGGGCGGCTTTGTCGGCGCCATCCTGTTCAGCGTGGGCAAGCAGGTGCTGGCGATCTACCTGTCGACCGCGGCCGTGGTCTCGGCCTATGGCGCGGCGGGTTCGCTGGTGGTGCTGCTGATGTGGATTTACTTCTCGTCGGCCGTGCTGCTGTTCGCCGCCGGCTGTGCCAAGGCGGTGGAGGACGAGCGCAAGCGCCGCGACAAGCCCGATGCTCAGAGCGGCAGCAGCGAGCGGCGCTGGGCCAGCAACAGCGCCAGCGCCGACACCACGCTCATGGCCAGCAGCAGCCACAGGCCCCAGCTGTAGCCTGCCTGCTGCGACCACAGCAGCCCCAGCAGCAGAGGCGCCAGCGCGCGGGCTAGCGCCGACGGCAGACCCAGCGCGCCGTTGAGGGCCGCCACATGGTCCCGGTTGACGTACTGGGCGATGGCCGTGCCCTTGACGATGGTCATCATGCCGTTGCCCAGGCCATAGAAGGCGACGAAGACCAGGGCCAGGGCCGGATGGCCGCCGGCGGCCAGCAGCGTGACCAGACCCAGCGGGATCAGGCAGGGGATCAGGCGATTCGCCAGATGCAGGTCGAAGCGGTGCTCGAAGAAGTACAGCAGCAGCCGGCCCAGCACCTGGATGGCGCCGATGCTCGCAGGCAGCGCGATCACCCAGGCTTCGGACAGGCCGCTCTCGCGCAGCAGGCTGACCATGTGGGCCGGCAGGGCCGCGGTCACGCCCATCATGCCGATGACGAAGACGCCGATCAGCAGAAATGGCGGGCTGCGCAGGTAGGTCGACAGCCCTGCGGCTGCGTGATCTGGCGCATGGACCCGTGGCGGCGGCGCATCGCGCAGCAGCACGGCATGCAAGGGAGCGCACAAGAAGAGGTGGAAGGCGGCCAGCACCCACAGCGCATGGCGCCAGCCCAGGGCCTGGATCAGCCAGGCCGACAGCGGGATGAAGACCGTGCTGGCCAGGCCGCCCAGAAAAGTCAGGGTGATGATGGCCTTGCGGAAATCATCCGGGAAGCGCCGCGTGACCACCGCGAACACCGGCGCATACAAGGTGGCGGACAGCGCCGCGCCCAGCACCAGCCAGGCGGCGTAGAAGCCGGCGGCGCTGTGTGCCACGCTGTGCAGCAGCAGGCCGGCCGCCACCAGCAGCGAGCCGCCGGTCATGACCGCACGCTCGTGGCCGCGGTCGATCCAGCGGCCCACCGGCCAGGCCAGCGCGCCTTCGGCCAGCAGGGCGATGCTGAAGGCCAGGGACGACTGCGCCCGCGTCAGGCCCAGCTCGCGTTCAACCGGTTCCATCAACAGGGCGAAGGTGTAGAACACGCTGCCCCAGGTGACCAGCTGGCCCAGCGAGAGCCAGCCCACCAGCCGCCTGTCGAGCGGGCGGGTGGTGGCGGTCAGCGGCGGCATGGCGCCATTGTGGCATGGCGCTTCATTGGCAAATCAGCCTCCAGCCCCCGTCCAATGGGCCTGAGTTGCTATCAAAAGCGGAGTGAGAGATGGTCTCAGACCACCGCCGGCCGGCCCTGGACCAGCAGGTGGATGAAGTGCAGCTTGGTGATGACCGGGCGCGACATGACGAAGGGATAGAAGTCGTTCAGGCCCATGCTGCGCGACATCTCGTTCAGGGCGGCCGTCACTTCCACCCAGGCATTGACGAAGCCCAGGCAGACATCGGCGGTCGCATCATCGGGGCGCCACAGCGCGTCGCGGCCCCAGGGCTGGGCCTCGATGTCGATGTTGTCGGCGTCGATGCCGAAACTCAGGGCCGTGTCGATGGTGTCGATCATGTGCAGATAGTGGGCCCAGGTCTCGGCCCAGTCCTCCCAGGGGTGGCTGCTGGCATAGCTGGTGATGAAGCGGGTGTCCCAGTCGGGCGGCGGCCCCTGGTCGTAGCTGGCCTGCAAGGCGGCCTGGTAGTCCTGGCGCTCGTCACCGAACAGGGCGCGAAAGGGCTCGAGCCAGTCGCTGTCTCGCACCAACACATCCCAGTAGTAGTGGCCCATCTCATGGCGCAAATGGCCCAGCAGGGTGCGGTAGGGCTCGTCCATCGCCTGGCGCGCGCGCTCGCGCGCGGCCGGGTCGGCCTCCTCGATGTTCAGGGTGATCAGGCCCTTGGCATGGCCGGTCAACACGGCTGAGCCATCCGGCCAGGAGGCCAGGAAGTCGAAGGCCAGGCCGGGTTCGGCTGTCTCGTCCGGCTTGGGATCGATAGGCAGCCCCAGTGCAATCAGCTGCGAGACCACACGCCGCTTGGCCAGCTCGATGCGCGACCACAGCTGGACGTGCCGGGCGTTTGACAGGTCGGGGATGGTGCGGTTGAGGCGGCAGGCCAGGCACAGCCCTTCTTTCTCCTCGTCGTCACTGGCCAGCAGCCAGTTGCAGCCGGCCAGGCTGAAGTTGTTGCAGCGCCGCCAGCTGGGCCCGTCCTCGCCGTCGCGCAGCGCCCGCCAGGCGTCCGCCACCTCGGGCGTGGGCGCGATGGACAGCAGCTCGCCCTGCTCCGGCGCGTAGCCCAGCTCGCTGCCGCAGGTCAGGCAGCGGCTGTTGCGGAAGAACACCGGCAGCCCGCACTGGCAGCGGAACGAGCGCGGCGCCCAGGGCGTCTTGTGCGGCTGCCACGCTTCGCGCTGGCGCTGGCGCTCGCTGAGTTGGTCGAAAGGTTGCTGGGCCATGGTGCTGTGTCTGGGCCATGGTAGTGGCAGCGCGGCCTTTGCCGCAAGGCAGTTTTCAGCTGCCGGTCCCCGCGCGCCGGTATTGCATCGCTTCGGCCACATGCGCCACCTCGACCTGGTCCGCGCCTTCCAGGTCGGCGATGGTGCGCGCCACCTTGAGCGCGCGGTGGGTGGCGCGCGCGCTCAGCGTCAGCCGGGCGGCGGCCTTGTTCAGGAAGGCTGCGGCTGCGCTGTCGAGCGCGGCGTGGGCATCGATCTCCTTGCCCTGCAGGTCGCGGTTGGGCTTGTGCTGGCGGGCCAGGGCGCGGTCCCGCGCGGCAATGCAGCGCGCGCGGATGGCGGCGCTGGCTTCGCCGGCCGGCGCGCGCAGCAAGTCCTCCGGCAGCAAGGAGGGCACGTCCACGTGCAGGTCGATGCGGTCTAGCAGCGGGCCGCTGAGCTTGCCCTGGTAGCGCGCCACCTGGTCGGGCGTGCAGCGGCAGGCCTTGTGGGGATGGCCCAGCCAGCCGCAGGGACAGGGGTTCATCGCACCTATGAACTGGAAGCGCGCCGGGAACTCGCAGCGCCGCGCCGCCCTGGCGATGGTGATGTGGCCGTTCTCCAGCGGCTCGCGCAGGGCTTCCAGCGCGGCGCGCGGGAACTCGGCCATTAGGTGGTGCGATTTGTATGTTTGTTACTGGTACGGTCGCTGTGAGGTATTTTTGCTTCCAGACGTCGTTCTCCTCTCCAAATGAAACTCCTACTTATCCGGCCATCGGATCACTTCTCGCATACAGATGAGCTGCGCGACTGTGCGGGGCATAGCATTCCACTTGACCGCCTTCCACTCTTCAACGTAGCGGCCCTGCCCGTAATAGTCGGCGACAACGGTCTGCCTGTGAAAGACGTTAATGGCTTCCTCGCTCACATGGCAGTACGTAGCCGAGGCGCTACCGGCGACACAGCGCGGACATATGCAGAGGCTGTTCTCAGCTGGTTGAAGTTCGCTCAGGCTCAGCGTTTCTCACTTGGGAATGCCACCGAAGAACTGTTGGCGCAGTACAGGAATGAGATGGTTGGCGCTTGCACCCCGGATGGAAAGCCGAAGTATTCACGTTCCACCGTCAACAACCGAGTAACGATTGCTGGGCGTCTTCATTTGTGGGGTAAGCGCAAAGGGCGACTTCTATCTCCTCTTGGGGAATTCCTGGAAAAGCAGCGGCTGGAAATGGGTCCGAGGAGCTACGGACAGCACCGCCATCGATCCGAGAACTCAATGCACCTCGGTACGAGCGAGAGATTGCCGAGGGTGCTTTCTCCTGAGGAATTGTCACGACTCTTCGTGGTGACTCCGCCGCAATACGTGCTTATGTTCCGATGGGCTGTAGCGACTGGCTTACGTAGATTTGAGGTGTGTGGATTGCGACGATCCGGTCTGTCCTCGCCAGAACAAATCGCCGCTCGGAACATGGAGTTGGTTCCGATAGAAATCGTGAGGAAAGGGGGTAAGACGGCTACCGTCCATGCGCCATCAGCGCTCGTGGAGCAGACATGGTGGTACATCCACTTCCAGCGGCCACGGCCGGAAAAGCAGCGGTTCGAAGATGTCGTGTTTCTTAACCGGTATGGAAGCCCATTCGCACGACAAACGCTAAGCAAGGTGTTCAGAAGCTGCGCGAACCAAATTGGATCCGATGCCACGCTGCATCACATGCGTCACACGTTTGCAGTGTCCGTTCTGGCGATCTTAGAGGCCAGTTCGAATAAAGGAAGGCCGATGAATTCACTTAAGGCTGTTCAAACGCTACTTGGCCATGCGAACGTGACGACGACAGAGATTTACTTGCGAGCACTGGAAATGTCTTCGGATGAAGTCCGGGAGTCTCTAGATTTCCTGTACGGGGCAACGCTGTGACCGACGCCCCTAGAAGCCGCGTTGTAGACCGTACGGTTGTGGAAATTCGAAGCCGGAACCCCTCCCGGCCGGCGACCAGGTATGACCTTGCTCACGAAGGCTTTCCCACCAAAGCTGCAGCAGCATTCGCGAGAGCCTTCGTCGCGAAACAAGGATCAAACGTCATTGAGTCGCAACGCGCTGCAATGATTCTCCTGAAGAAGTTCGCAGCATCAGTGAAGTCGCGAAAGACCTCTTCAGCCATAGTCCATGCCGATTGCCTGGCCCACTTCAACAAATGGTTGAGAAACGAGGGCTTGTCAGACAAGACGATCGGATCGGCGCACAACTTAGTAGCAAGTTTGCTTCGATGGTGTGTGAGAAATGCTCCTAGAGCGATAGCGAAGAACGTGAATATCTGGTCGACACCGCACGCTGCTGGTCTGGGCCAGCCACTTGAGGCGCGCAGTTCTCCCAATGCCGATCAGATAAAGCGGATCCTGGCGGCTTGCTATTCTGACATAGAGGGCATCGAGAACCGAATTTTTGAAGAGCGAATGCTTCCTCTCTCCCCGGAAGCTGGTGAGTACAAAGATCTTCTAATGTTCGTTTTGAAGAGCGGCGAAGGAATGTTGCCATCGCAGGAGGCGCTGCGGAAAGTTCGTGGAGGGACCTCGGCGCTGGTACAGCTTAAGAAGTATGGCGGACTAATGGGCGTCATCGCTCGCTACTACTTGACCCACGCGGATGTGTTTCCGTTCTACCTGGCAATTTTGATTCAGACCAGTGGAAACCCTCAATCAATTCTGAAGATGGGCCGCGACTGCATCGTTGGCGTTCCACTGCGGCCCGACCTGGAGCGACTTGTGTGGGAGAAGCGACGAGCTGGCCGCGAGCAGGCGCCGGAATTCCCACGATCGAAAGAATGGTCGGCGCCAAATATCGTAAGAAAGCTCCTTGCCTTGACGGATGAACTAGTTCCACAGGCTTCGACGTTCCATCGGGAATCCGTGTTCTTGTGCAGGAGTCTGCGATTGGCTGCAAGGTGCCTGAGCTGGCAAAGCATTCACCTGGAGTACCAGGACTTTCTGAAGCGACATGGCCTCCCTCACTTCGAGCTTAGGCAATATCGGACCGCAGGCGCGGTGCTGCACAACCAAGCCGCAAAAACAATTGAGGCATCGCGCATTCGCTTGCAGCATGCGGACGTCCAGACGACACGCAGCTACACGGCACAGTCAGACGTGCAAGGCTTTCATGACGGTGTGATTCTCAAGTTCCAGGGGCTGATTCGAGCAGCGGCCCAGCAGTACGGAGTTCGTCGAACAACTCCCGGTCAAACGGTAAGTACGGATTCCTTGTCCACCACCGTCTTTGGCTTTGACTGCTCCTCTCCTCTCGCGGGTACTGCTCCCGGCAGTAAGAAAGGGGAGCTCTGCCTTAGCTTTAGCCAATGCGCAACGTGTCCTGGAGCTATCGTGGTCGTGGATGACCCGGTGGTGGTGGCGCGCCTAGTGACTACCAGGGACCATCTGGTCAAGACGCGGGAGAGATCGTTGCGTGAGGGCTGGAGCCCGAGGTTTGATGCAATCTACGGTCCCACACTTGCAATACTGGAGCATCAAGTTCTTCCATTTGTTGCGCCGGAAACGTTCCGACTTGTTCAAGGTGTCGGTATACCTTCCCTTCCTCATCTTGAATGAAATGACGAACACCGTTATCCAACACAAAGGGACATACATTTGGAAGCTCCAACCAGGGGAGCTCTACGAAGGAACGTCGCCGGAGATCAAGTGGTTGGAATTTTTGCCGCCAAACGTTGGCACGTCCTACCGACGCTCGAGGCTTATTCAGTCCACAAAGATGGTCTTAGAGGCGTACATCAACACCCCACTAAGGAAATGGCGTGCTGGGATTTCAATGGGAACAGTTCTTGGTCGATATGGGCAGTTGAGAACAATTGCGCAATGGATGGTCGCGAGGGGCAAATGGCAGTTCAGTGAACTCACTCCCGACGATGTCTTAGCGTTCTTGGAAGCCCGTCGGCCGCGGCATGGGGAGGGGCCTACAGCACGCTCCACCATTCTTCGCTACCTAGTACTCTTCGAGAGCCTATGGGAATTTCGCGGTAAATACCATGGGTCCCTGCGCTTCAACATGGCAGAGTTTGAGGACGAAGTTTGGGAACACTGCGAGGTCAGGGATTCACGTCCGTGGCGCGCCACTGAGGAGGAATTTGCGGTTGCCCTTATTGCCGACTCGCTCGATTGGCTGCGCAAGCATGGCCAGCTAATGAGAAGCGTTGCAGGGGAAATTTACACTGCTCACACAAAAATGGTCGGCTTGTCGTTCTACCAGAAGCACAAGCTTTCCTCCGCGCTTTATGCGGGCATATGCGCGAAGCCTGAATTCATCCAGATGGCTAAGGCACTGCAGCTCCCGCCCGGCGGGTACGGTGTTCACAGGGCGTTCACTATCGCGGTTGGCGCCGCAATGAACGTCCTTCTTTTCATGGTCGGATTCCGCGCTTCGGAACTTGTGCGGTTGGACGCGGACTGCTTGACTATCCGGGTGGATCCCATTCACGGAAAGATTCCTTACCTGAAGGGAATCGCCGCGAAGAAGGGAGGGATCGCACGAGAATGGGTTGCAGGTGATCCCGTGCCCGAAATTGTGAAATGGCTCCTCGATTTGCATGAACGTTCCAGAGGAACGCATCGCGCACTCTTCATTGCGCGGTCAAATGGTTCGAGCATCCCTCTCCCTGGAAGGCGGCTGCGGCGTATGAGCTCAGCCAGTCCTATTACAGCTATGCAGGCCTTCGCCAATGCGCCGTTCAGGAGCGACCGACCAAAGGCGCACCTCCATCCGCATGCTGCACGAAAAACGTTTGCAGCCTTTGTTGTGAAGCGAGACAAGTCTGCTTTGGAGTCGCTTTCGCTTCACTTCGGGCATGTTTACCGCGCATTTACCGATGGTGCTTACGCCGGCGATCTCGAGCTAGCACGGCTTGTCGACCGTGCCGACAGAGACGAGTTAGGGCGTGGTCTGGCAGAGCTCCTGTCATCGCCCCAGCTTGCTGGTAAAGGCGCCGGATCCGTTCTTGACCTGAAGAAGCAGTCGCGTTTCAGAGGTGAGGTCGCGCTGACTTCAATGGTCGAACAGTTGATTGAGCGCGGTGCGAAGCTGGCCCCCTGCAATTGGGGCTATTGCTTGTACTCTCAGCCACTATCAGCCTGCAAAGGTGATTCACGTGGGCCTAACGACATTCTCCGGTCGCCGGAAGTGTGCTGTGGGTGCGCAAATTTTGTAGTCACTCGAAAGCATCTGCCTTGGTGGGAGAGTCGGGCCAAAGGAGATGCTGAGTTTCTCGGACGGGAAGACGTTCCTGAGCAAACCAAGTCCGTTGTGATGCGCCGTCTCGCTCACTCTGAGACGGTGCTCAGGGAGCTCGTGATGGCCAAGAAGTCATGAAGAAAGTCACTGTACGACGTCGCCTAGCGATTCCCAAAGTTGTAGATCGCGTCGAGGCTGCGCTCTTGCTATATCAGCGGAAGCACCCTAACCAAGTTATCACTGTCAGCGCCTTAGCGAGACTGGCGGGTGTGAATCGTTCCAACCTCTACACATCCCACAAGGACTTAGTGGATCGGTTGCGCGAGCAGCCAAAGCCAGAAAGAAGAGCGAACAATAAAAGCAGCATTCAGTTGCTTCAAAAGAGGGTTCGAGCTTTAAGTCGCCAAAACCAAGCGTTACTTTTGCTAAATGTTGAACTCAGCGAAGAGATATGCCGACTGAGGCTTAGGCTGAAATAGAACGCCATCCGCCCCCGCCAAGTTCAGTAAGGCTATTAACTGAACCCGGACGCGAGGTGTTTCAGCTAAGGCGCCCCGGATGGGTAGGCGGTGGCACTAGGCCGGCGCTGCCGGTATGTTCGCCCAATTTGTCGTGCAGTGCGGAGTTTTCCTCTCCAGCCTGGCGTGCAGCCGCTCAAGGATCTCCTCGTGCTCCCAGCGGCGCACACGTCGCTCCTTGCCGG
>NZ_CAKZHQ010000050.1 GCF_936925435.1 uncultured Ramlibacter sp.
TCGTGCTCTGACTCACGGCGCTTGCTCGAACAGAGCGGCCTTAGGCGCTCTGTGAGTTGCGCCGTGCGGCCGGACTACCGTGCCAGCCCAGGGAAGCCGGGAGCAGAGCGCAGCGAGCGAGTGGCCGCCACACCAGCGCTCCGCAGCCCGCCCGCATGCGGCTGGGAGCGCGCCACGATGGATCCCGGATCAAGTCCGGGATGACAGAGATGGGCGAATTCGGAAGCCCTGGATCCCCGCCTTCGCGGGGATGACAAGGTGGGCCCGCTCAGAGGATGCGGTTGAACCAGAGCAGCGAGAGGCCGGCCGAGAGCAGGGCCAGGGCGGCGGCGGCCATGGCCAGCAGGGCGGAGACTTCGGTTTCCTTTTTCTCCACCGTCAGCCTGGAGCTGAGCGTCTCGTAGACCTTCTTCAGGTCGGCCGCGGTGCCGGCGTAGAAGTACTCGGCGGCGGTTTTGCTGGCCACGGCCTTGAGCGTCTCTTCGTCCAGGCGCACGCGCATGGACCAGCCCTCGAAGCCAATCGTCTCGCCGTCCACCGTGCCTATGCCCACGGTGTAGACGCGCACGCCGCGCTCGGCCGCCAGCTTGGCTGCCTCCAGCGGGTCGACACCGGTGGTGCGCTGGCCGTCGGTCAGCATGATGATGGCGGCCGAGGTGTAGGAGCCCGGCGGCACCGGCTTGAACTCTTTGAGCTCTTTCTTCTCGCCGTCGATGGCGAAGCCGCGCTGGCGGTCACGACCGCCTTGCAGCTGCTGCAGGTCGATGCCCGCGTCCGGGAACAGCGTGGCCAGCGAGATCACGATGGCGTTGCCCGTGGCCGTGGCGCGCTGCATCTGGAAGCGGTCGATGGCGGTGACCAGGTCTTCGCGGTTCACCGTGGGCAGCTGCGCCACCTGGGCCGAGCCGGCAAAGGCCACGATACCCACTTTCACATGGCGCGGCAGCTCGGTCAGGAAGGACTTGGCAGCGTTCTGCGCGGCGACCATGCGGTTGGGCTGCACGTCGGTGGCGCGCATGCTGCCCGAGACGTCCATCGCCAGGATGATGGTCTGCTGGGTGGAGGGCAGGGTGACCACCGCCACCGGCCGCGCCGCCGCCAGCAGCATGGCCACCAGGGCCAGCAGGAAGAGCACGGGCGGGATGTGGCGGCGCACAGACTGGCCCGGGCCCATGGCCTCGCGCACGATGGACAGCGAGGCAAAGCGCACCGCCATCTTCTTCTTGCGCCGCAGCAGCCAGACATAGAGCAGGACCAGCAGCGGCAGGGCCGCCATCAGCCACAGGGATTCGGGCCAGAGGAAGTGCATGGGCATGGTCGTTGTCCTTGGCTAGGCCGCCCGCAGGTGGGCCGGCAGGCCGCCGGCGCCCATGCGCGTGCGGCGCTTGCGCATCTCGGTGAAACGGACGATGGCTTCGACCAGGTCGCCATCGGTGGACAGCTCCAGCGTGTCGACGCCGGCGCGCACCAGGGCCTCGCGCAGTTCCGCTTCGCGCTGGGCGGCGATGCGGCTGAAGCGCTTGCGAAAGCCCGGGTCACCGGTGTCCACCAGCACCTGCTCGCCCGTCTCCGCATCGCGCAAGGTCAGCAGGCCCAGGTCGGGCAGCTGCAGCTCCAGCGGATCGAGCAGGCGCACGGCCACCACCTCGTGGCGCTGCGCCAGCAGGCCCAGCGACTTTTCCCAGCCGGGCTCGGTGATGAAGTCCGACACCACGAAGATGGTGGAGCGGCGCTTGACCAGATTGGCGGCCGAATCGAGCAGGTCGCGCAGGCGCGTGGTCTGGCCTTCCACGTGGGCGGGACGCGCCTGCATGCTGTGCAAGACGTGCAGCACATGGCGGCGGCCGCCGCGCGTGGGGATGACCGTGTCCACACCGGCGCCGTAGAGCATGGCGCCGATGCGGTTGCCGTGGCGGGTCAGCAGGCGGGCCAGCACGGCGGTGAACTCGGCCGAGACCGTGCGCTTGCGCTGCTCGCCCGAGCCGAAGTCCACCGAGGGGCTCAGGTCCAACAGGAACCAGGCCGCCATCTCGCGGTCTTCCGTGAAGACGCGCACATGGGGAATGTTCTGCCGCGCCGTGACGTTCCAGTCGATGTGGCGCACGTCGTCATGGTGCTGGTACTCGCGCAGGTCGGCCAGGTCCAGGCCGGCGCCGCGCAGCAGGGTGCGGTAGTCGCCCTGCAGCAGGCCGTCCAGGCGGCGGATGACAGTCCACTCCAGGCGGCGCAACACGCTCTCGGCCGCCGCAGCGGGAACCGGCAGCGGGATGGCCTGCGCCGGGCTGGCGGCTTCGCCGCCGCCGGCGCCGAATTTACGCAGCCAGTTTTTCATGTTCCAGCGGGCGCGCCGGCGCAGGGATCTTGGCCATGATCTTGCCGATCAGCGCGTCCGCGCTCAGGCCCTCGGACAGCGCTTCATAAGACAGCACCAGGCGATGGCGCAGCACGTCGGGCACCAGGTCGGTCATGTCTTCCGGCAGCGCATAGGTGCGGCCGCGCAGCATGGCCAGGGCGCGCGCGCCTTCCACCAGGTTGATGGTGGCGCGCGGGCTGGCGCCGAAGGTGATGTACTTGCCCATGTCCTTGATGCCGTGCTTTTCCGGCGTGCGCGTGGCCGAGACCAGCTTGACGGCGTACTGCGCCAGGGAGGGATCGACATAGACGCGGCGGCATTCCATCTGCAGGGCAGCCAACTGCTCGGTGGTGGCCACCGCTGACACGTGGACGGCCGGGCCGGTGACGCGCTCGACGATGACGTATTCCTCTTCGTCGGTCGGGTAGTCGACCAGCACCTTCATCATGAAGCGGTCGACCTGGGCTTCGGGCAGGGGGTAGGTGCCCTCCGTTTCGATCGGGTTTTGCGTGGCCATCACCAGGAAGGGACTGGGCACCTTGTGGGTCTCGCCGGCGATGGTCACCTGGCGTTCCTGCATCACCTCCAGCAGGGCGCTCTGCACCTTGGCCGGTGCGCGGTTGATTTCGTCGGCCAGCAGCAGGTTGGTGAACACCGGACCCAGCGAGGTGCTGAACTCGCCGTTCTTCTGGTTGTAGATGCGCGTGCCCACCAGGTCGGCCGGCACCAGGTCGGGCGTGAACTGGATGCGCTTGAACTGGCCGCGGATGGTGTTTGCCAGGGTCTTGACGGTCAGGGTCTTGGCCAGGCCGGGCACGCCTTCGACCAGCAGGTGGCCCTGCGCCAGGATGGCAACCATCACGCGCTCGAGAAAACGGTCCTGGCCGACCACCACGCGCTTGACCTCGTAGAGGATCTGTTCCATCAGCTTGGCGGTGTCACTGTCCTGGCGGGTGGTCTGGTCCATGGTGTCCTGTGGGGAGGTGGGGGTTTAGAAAGGCGGCAGGCCTGCCGCGGACGCGGCGTTCTCGATGGGCACGGCAAAGCCTATGCCCAGGAAGGTGCGGGCCGAGGTGGGGTTGAGGATGGCGGTGACGATGCCCACCACCTCGCCGTCCATGGTGACCAGAGGGCCGCCGGAGTTGCCGGGGTTGGCGGCGGCGTCGAACTGGATCAGGTTCTTCATCTCCTGCTTGCCCTCGGGTGAGCGGAACACGCGCTTGAGGCCCGAGACAATGCCGGCTGAAGCGGAGGGCCCGATGCCGAAGGGAAAGCCCACGGCCAGCACCTTGTCGCCGGGCGCCAGATCGCTGGTCGAGCGCATGGTGGCGGCGATCATGTCGTCGGGAATCTTCTGGGCCTGCAGCACGGCCAGGTCGTTCTCGGGCTGGGCGCCGGTGATGGTGGCCGTGGCCTCCAGGCCGTCGTGGAAGATGACCTTGATGCGGTCGGCGCCGGACACCACGTGCAGGTTGGTCAGGATCACGCCCTTGTCGATGATGACCACGCCCGTGCCCACGCCGTGCTCGACCTCGTCGTCCTCGCCGGCCTTGGCCACCTCCTGTGCTTCGGTCGGCTTGGGCTTGGCGCCGCCCTTGGGCAGGCCGGCCGCCTTCTCGGCCTCCTTGAGCCGGCTCTTCTTGACGTAGCTGATGACCCGCACCACCGAGGGCCGGATGTTCTCGTAGGCCCGCGCGTACTCCGAGGGCATGACCTGGGTTTCCATGGTCTTGAGAACGGCGGCGTTGATGTCGTCCTGGGTCAGCTTGCGCTGGCCCGTGCGCAGGCCCAGCGCAACGCTCACGGCCAGCAAGATGGCCAGCAGGGCGATGGCCGACCACAGAAGGCCGGGGCTGTTGGGGGAGATGCGGGGCAGGAAGCGCCAGCGGCGGGCCGGCGCGGCCGTGGTGGGACCGGGGTCTGCTGCCTGAGGGGGGGCCTCGGCCGCAGGGCCCGGGCGGCTGGAGCTGTAGAGGGCTGGCCTGCGCATCCGTTCACCTTGAAAAACTGCGGGGAAACAAGGGAAAGCGAAAGCGCACGGTAGCACGGTTTTCGCGGCCCTGCACGTCCTTGCGGCATCATCGCCGCATGACAGCCTGGATCGACACCCACTGCCACCTGGACGCGCCGGAATTCGACGCCGACAGGGCGGCTGTGCGCCACGCGGCGGCCGCCGCCGGTGTGGTCCATTGCGTGCTCCCGGCAGTGAATGCCGGCAATTTCGACGTGGTGCGGGAATTGGCCCACCAGAGCGACTACAGCTACGCGCTGGGCATCCACCCGCTGTGCACCGGCACGGCGCAGGAGTCAGATCTGGCGGTTCTCGATGGTCTGCTGGCCCGGCACAGGGACGACCCGCGCCTGGTGGCGGTGGGCGAGATCGGGCTGGACTACTTCGTGGCCGGCCTGGATGCCCAGCGCCAGGAACTTTTTTACCGCGAGCAACTGCTGCTGGCGCAGCGCCATGGCCTGCCGGTGATCCTGCATGTGCGGCGCTCGGCCGACCGCCTGCTCAAGCAGCTGCGCCAGATCCCGGTGACCGGCATCGCCCACGCCTTCAACGGCAGCGAGCAGCAGGCGCAGGAGTTCTTGCGGCTGGGCTTCAAGCTGGGCTTTGGCGGCACGGTGACCTATGAGCGCTCGCTGCAGATCCGCCGGCTGGCGTCCAGCCTGCCGCTGGACGCCATCGTGATGGAAACCGACGCGCCCGACATCCCGCCGCACTGGCTGTACCGCACGGCGCAGGAACGCGAGGCAGGCCGGCCCCAGGGCCGCAACGCACCCTCGGAGCTGCCTGCCATCGGCGCCGTGCTGGCCCAGCTGCGCGGCATCAGCGCCGGTGAGCTGGCGCAGGCCACCACCCGCAACGCGCTGGAAGCGCTGCCGCGCCTGCGCGCGCTGCTGGCCTAACGCTCCATGGAGCGCTGCACCGTCGGCGTTTCCGGCGTCGGGTAGCCGGCCGCGCCGAAGGTGTCGACGATGGCCTTGTGGGTGTCGAAATACACCTGCCAGTAGTGGCTGGTGTGGGTGTAGGGCCGCACGGCCAGCAGCGGCCCTTCCGGCGTGAACTGCAGGATCTCGATGTCCGGCGCGGGCGTCGCGGCCACGTTGGGGATCTTGGTGATGGCGCCCCGCAGCCGGGCCATGGCGTCATGCACATCGACGCCATTGGCCACCTTGGCCGTGGTGTCGACCCGGCGCGCCGGCAGGGTGCTGTAGTTCTGGATGTTGTCGGACCGCACCTTGTTGTTGGCCACCAGTACCGTCACGCCGTCGCCCGTCACCAAGGTGGTGCCGAACAGGCCCAGCTCGGTGACCTGGCCGCTGGTGCCGCCCACCATCACGATGTCGCCCACCTTGTAGGGCCGCAGCACCTGCAGGAAGACGCCGGCGGCAAAGTGGGTCAGCAGGCCGCCCCAGGCCGTGCCGATGGCCAGGCCGGCGCCGGCCAGCAGGGCCGCGAACGAGGTGGTCTTGACGCCGAAGATGTCCAGCAGGGCCAGCACCAGCAGCACGTTCAGGCCGATGCTGATGATGGACGCCAGGTAGATGATCAGCGTCTCGTCCAGCTTCTTGCCGCGCCGCATCCCCGCCTTGAGCAGCCGGCCGGCCAGGCCGATCGCCCAGCGGCCGACGATCCAGACGGCCAGCGCGCCCAGCACCTTGAGGCCGAAATCCACCCCTTGCGTGCTCAGGAAGGTCCAGACAACTTCGGTGTTCACAGCGTGCTCCGGGCAATGCAAAGGGCCGATTCTGCAGCAGGGGTCGGCCCGGCGCTGGCTACACTTTGCACATCCATGGCCCACAAATCCGCAAGCGCGCAGCGCCCGTCCCCGCTGCCCGAAGTCAATTTCTCGGACTATGGCGACATCCGCTACCTGCACCTGGGCACAGAATGGGTGCAGGGCTCGATGCTGCTGGATGCGCCTTATGACATCGAGCTCGAATACGTCCAGCGCATGATGGCCTGGCTGCTGTTCACCGAGCCGGCCGGCGTCGCCAAGCGGCATTCCATGCAGCTGGGCCTGGGCGCCGCATCCCTGACCAAGTTCTGCCGCAAGAAGCTGCGCATGAAGACCACCGCCATCGAACTCAATCCGCAGGTGGTGGCGGCCTGCAGGCTGTGGTTCAAATTGCCGGCCGACGACACCCTGCTGTCGGTGGTGCTGGGCGACGCCGCCGAAGTGGCGGCGCACACGCACTGGCGCGGCGCCATCGATGCCCTGCAGGTCGACCTGTACGACCACGAGGCGGCCGCGCCGGTGCTCGACAGCGAGGCCTTCTATGCCGACTGCCGCAGCCTGCTGACCGAGGACGGCTGCATGACGGTCAATCTGTTCGGCCGCTCCTCCAGCTACAGCAAGAGCCTGGACAAGATCGCCGCGGCCTTCGGCGAGGCATCGGTCTGGGCCTTCAAGCCGACGCGCGAGGGCAACACCGTGGTGCTGGCACTGCGCACACCGCAGCGGCCCACGCGCACCGAACTTGCCGAACGGGCGCAAACCATCCAGACTCGCTGGGGCCTGCCGGCCCCCAAGTGGCTGCGGGTCTTCAAACCCATGCAATCCTGATGACCGCCGTCAGCCAGCCCAAACCCAGGCCAGGTGCCCACGCCCCCTACCAGGGGCTGCTGGACTGGCGCCTGATGGTCCAGTGGCTGGCCGAGGACGGCGTGATCTCGGCCGAGGAAGCCAGGCGCACGGTGGCGCGCTGCTCGCAGGGCGAGAGCGCCCAGCACCCGCTGGTGCGGCTGGCCTCGGTGGCCATGGAGCGCGCCAGCGATGGCAAGCCGCTGGACATCGAGGCCCTGACCCAGTACGTCGCCGGCCGCGCCGGCCTGGAGTACATGCGCATCGACCCGCTGCGGGTGGACGTGGGCAAGGTGGCCGACATCATGACCGCGGTTTATGCCGAGCGCCGCCGAGTGCTGCCGGTGCAGGTCACGGGCTCGCAGGCGGTGGTGGCCACGGCCGAACCCTTCATCACCGACTGGGTCAGCGAAGTGGAGCGCCAGTCCAAGCGCAGCGTGCGCCGCGTGGTGGCCAATCCGCTGGACATCCACCGCTTCACCGCCGAATTCTTCGCTCTGGCCAAGTCGGTCAAGGCGGCCCAGAAAGGCGGCGGCAACGCGGCTGCCGCCAGCTTCGAGCAGCTGGTCGAGCTGGGCAAGAACAAGCAGCTCGACGCCAACGACCAGGGTGTGGTCAAGGTGGTGGATTGGCTGTGGCAGTACGCCTTCGACTCGCGCGCCAGCGACATCCACCTGGAGCCGCGGCGCGAGCAGGGCGTGATCCGCTTTCGCATCGACGGCATCCTGCACCCGGTCTACCAGATGCCCATCGGCGTGATGACGGCGATGACGGCGCGCATCAAGCTGCTGGGCCGCATGGACATCATGGAAAAGCGCCGTCCGCAGGACGGCCGCATCAAGACGCGCAACCCGCGCGGCGACGAGATCGAGATGCGCCTGTCGACCCTGCCCACCGCCTTCGGCGAGAAGATGGTGATGCGCATCTTCGACCCCGACACCGCCGTCAAGGACCTGGACGCGCTGGGCTTCGCGCCGCACGACGCGCAGCGCTGGGAGGCGCTGGTCAAGCGCCCGCACGGCATCATCCTGGTGACCGGCCCGACAGGCTCGGGCAAGACCAGCACGCTGTATTCGACGCTCAAGCGGGTGGCGACCGAGGAGGTCAACGTCAGCACGGTCGAAGACCCGATCGAGATGATCCAGCCGGCCTTCAACCAGACCCAGGTGCAGCCGCAGCTGGACTTCAACTTCGCCGAAGGCCTGCGCGCCCTGATGCGCCAGGACCCCGACATCATCATGGTCGGCGAGATCCGCGACCTGGCCACCGCCGAGATGGCGGTGCAGGCGGCGCTGACCGGCCACCTGGTGTTCTCCACCCTGCACACCAACGACGCGCCCTCGGCCATCACCCGCCTGATGGAGCTGGGCATTCCGTCCTACCTGATCAACGCCACCGTGCTGGGCGTGCTGGCCCAGCGCCTGGTGCGCACCCTGTGCAAGCAGTGCCGCGAAAGCGACCCCGAGGCTTCGCGCGCGGAGCTCGACGAGATCGTCAAGCCCTGGAAGATCAGCGGCAGCTACCGGCCCTTCAAGCCGGTGGGTTGCGTGGACTGCCGCATGACCGGCTTCATGGGCCGCATGGGCCTGTACGAGCTGCTCACGGTGACCGAGGCCTTCAAGGGCCAGATCACCAAGGAGCCTTCGATCGAGGCCTTGCGCCGCCAGGCCGTGGCCGACGGCATGCGGCCGCTGCGGCTGGCCGGCGCGTTGCGCGTGGCCGAAGGCACGACCGTTCTGGAAGAAGTGCTGACGGCGACACCGCCGCTCGAGCAAACCTAGGGTTTCCACCCGTGGTTTCCACATGGCGCAGGTCAGGGGCTGGTCAGCGCTGCTGGAATAGGTGAAATCCACATCGGCCCGGTGCGGCATCCCCGTGACAATCGCCCGTCGAAATCCTTTTCGAGGAGATAACACGTGAAAATCAAGAGCCAAAAGGACTTCTTCGCCGGGCTCATGTTCATGGCCACCGGCGTCGCATTTGCCTGGGGCGCCACCAGCTACAACATCGGCGAGGGCGCCCGCATGGGCCCCGGCTACTTCCCGCTCGTCCTGGGCATCCTGCTGGGCATCCTGGGCCTGGCCATCGTCTTCGAGGCGATGGTGGTGGAGACCGAGGACGGCGAAAAAGTCGGCACCCTCGCCTGGAAGCCCTTGGGCTTCATCATCGGCGCCAACCTGGCCTTCGGCCTGCTGCTGGGCGGCCTGCCCAAGATCGGTTTCCCCGCCTTCGGCCTGATCGCCGCCATCTACGCCCTGGTTTTCATCGCCAGCCTGGCCGGCGACCACTTCAAGCCCAAGGAGGTCGCGGTCCTGGCCACCATCCTGGCGGTGTTCAGCTACTTCGCTTTCATCTGGCTGCTCAAGCTGCAGTTCCCGGTGTGGCCTACCTTCATCACCGGTTGAGAGTCGCACCACCATGGATCTGATCAACAACCTTTCTATCGGCTTCGGCGCGGCGTTCACGCTGCAGAACCTGCTGTACTGCTTCATCGGCTGCCTGCTGGGCACGCTGGTGGGCGTGCTGCCCGGCATCGGCCCGGTCGCCACCATCGCCATGCTGCTGCCGGCCACCTACGCGCTGCCGCCCGTGGCCGCGCTCATCATGCTGGCCGGCATCTACTACGGCTCGCAGTACGGCGGTTCCACCACCGCCATCCTGGTCAACCTGCCGGGTGAGTCTTCTTCGGTGGTGACCGTGATCGACGGCTACCAGATGGCCAGACAGGGCAGGGCGGGTCCCGCGCTGGCGGCTGCCGGCATCGGCTCCTTCTTCGCCGGCTGCGTGGGCACGCTGATCCTGGCGGCGTTTGCGCCGCCGCTGACCGAGCTGGCCTTCAAGTTCGGCCCGGCCGAGTACTTCTCGCTGATGGTGCTGGGCCTGATCGGCGCCGTGGTGCTGGCCTCGGGCTCGCTGCTCAAGGCCATCGCCATGATCGTGCTGGGTCTGCTGCTGGGCCTGGTGGGCACGGACGTCAACTCCGGCGTGGCGCGCTTCTCGTTCGACATCCCGGAACTGACCGACGGCATCGGCTTCATCGTCATCGCCATGGGCGTGTTCGGCTACGGCGAGATCATCCAGAACCTGTCCAAGCCCGAGAGCGAGCGCGAAGTCTTCACCGCCAAGGTCGCGGGCCTGTTCCCGACCAAGGAAGACTTCAAGCACATGCTGCCGGCCATGCTGCGCGGCACGGCGCTGGGCTCGGCCCTGGGCATCCTGCCCGGCGGCGGCGCCCTGCTGGCGGCCTTTGCCGCCTACACGGTGGAAAAGAAGGTCAAGCTCAAGCCCGGCGAGATCGCCTTCGGCAAGGGCAACATCCGCGGCGTGGCCGGTCCCGAGTCGGCCAACAACGCCGGCGCGCAGACCTCCTTCATCCCGCTGCTGACGCTGGGCATCCCGCCCAACGCCGTGATGGCGCTGATGGTGGGCGCGATGACCATCCACAACATCCAGCCGGGCCCGCAGGTGATGACCAGCAACCCCACGCTGTTCTGGGGCCTGATCGCCTCGATGTGGATCGGCAACCTGATGCTCATCGTGCTGAACCTGCCGCTGATCGGCATCTGGATCAAGTTCCTGACCATCCCCTACCGCTGGCTGTTCCCGGCCATCGTGCTGTTCTGCGCCATCGGCGTGTACTCCACAAACAACAACACCTGGGACATCTGGATGGTGGCGCTGTTCGGCGTGATCGGCTATGCCTTCATCAAGCTGGGCTGCGAGCCGGCGCCACTGCTGCTGGGCTTCATCCTGGGGCCGATGATGGAAGAGAACCTGCGGCGGGCCCTGCTGCTGTCGCGCGGCGACTGGAGCGTGTTCGTCACCCGTGGCCTGTCGGCCAGCCTGTTGGCGGCCGCCGCCGTGCTGGTGATCATCGTGCTGTTGCCTGCCGTCAAGAGCAAGCGCGAGAACGTCTTCCACGAAGAAGAGTGACCTCGCCAGACGGCATGGCCTTCAAGAGCGGCGCCCACGGGCGCCGTTTTCTTTTCCGGGACAATGCGGCGATGGACAATGACAAGGGACGCCGCGCCACCGGCCTGCTGCTGGCGGTGCTGGGCGCCATTGCCTTCAGCGGCAAGGCCATCATCGTCAAGCTGGCCTACCGCCACGGCGTGGATGCGGTCACGCTCATCATGTACCGCATGCTGTTCGCGCTGCCGCTGTTCGTGGCCATGGCCTGGTGGGCCGGCCGCGGAAAGCCACCGTTGACGGGCAAGGACTGGCTGGGCGTGGCCGGACTGGGTTTCAGCGGCTACTACCTGGCCAGCTTCCTGGACTTTGCCGGCCTGCAGTACATCAGCGCCTCGTTGGAGCGGCTGATCCTGTATCTCAACCCCACCCTGGTGATGCTGTTTGGCTGGTTCCTGTACCGCAAGACCTTCACTGCCATGCAGTTGGCCGGCATGGCCATCAGCTATGCCGGCGTGCTGCTCGTCTTCGGCCACGAGGTGGGGATGGTGGGGCCGGACACGGCCCTGGGCGCCTTGCTGGTGTTCGCCAGCGCGGTCAGCTACGCCGTCTACCTGGTCTACAGCGGCCAGATGGTGCAGCGCCTGGGCTCGCTGCGCCTGGTGGGCCTGGCCACCACCATCGCCTGCCTGTGCTGCCTGCTGCAGTTTGTGGTGCTGCGGCCCATCGGATCAGCCCTGGACGTGGCGCCCCAGGTGATCTGGCTGTCGGTGCTCAACGCCACGCTGTGCACCGCCGTGCCGGTGCTGGCGGTGATGATGGCCATCGAGCGCATCGGCCCCTCGCTGGCCGCGCAGACAGGCATGATCGGCCCGCTCTCGACCATCGCCATGGGTGCCATCCTCCTGGGCGAGCCCTTCACCGCCTGGATCGCGGCCGGGACGGTGCTGGTGATCGCGGGGATTTTTGTTTTTACCCGCGGGGGGAAGAAGTAGCGGCTAGCGCCGCTTTCCCTGCACCCGCTGCGCCACGCTGACCGAGGGTTTGCCGGACAGCGCATCCAGGCGGTTGCCCATCGCCTGCTCCAGCAAATCCAGCCGCTGCTGCGCCGGCGGATGGGTGGCCAGCGACAGGGTGAACAACGGGTTGTCGGGCGTGGCGGTGCGCAGCTGCTGCAGCACCGAGGCCAGGCCATAAGGGTCGAAGCCGGCGCGCGCGGCCAGGGCCACGCCGCGGCGGTCGGCGTCGAACTCGTCGTCCTGGTCCAGGCCGCTGGAATACAGGTTGCGGCCCAGCGACAGCATCTGCTGCGAGACAAAACCGCCCAGGTTGTTGCGCAGCTGCGAGCCGATCAACTGCGTGGCGATGCCGGCGCGGGCCTTGGCGCGCAGCGCGTTCAGGTGGTGCCGCTCAGTCACGTGGCTGATCTCGTGGGCCAGGATGCCGGCCAGCTCGGCCTCATCCACGCTGTCGACCAGGCCCTTGGTGACGAAGACATAGCCGCCCGGCGCGGCAAAGGCGTTGAAGCCCGGGTCGTCGATGACGGCAAAGCTCCAGGGCAGTTGCGGTCGGCTCGACTGCAGGCTGATCCAGCGACCCAGCTGGTTGACGTAGCGCTGCAGCGCCATGTCCGGTGACAGCGGCTTGCTGCCCAGCAGCACGGCGGCCAGCTGGCGGCCGATCTCGACCTCCTTGGCCTCCTCGATCTCGCCGCTGGCCTGCGACAGCAGGTCCAAAATGCTGTCGCCGCCGCTGCGCGGCGCGGCGGCCTGCGGCGCCAACAGCACGCCCAGCGGGCTCGCGCCCGGCTGGCCGCCGACCAGGGAGTTCAGCAGGTTCAGCGTCTTGTTCTGCGCCATGGCGCTTGGGGCCAGCAGGACCAGGCAGGCGCAAGCAAGCAGGGTGTTCAAGCGCTTCATGGCAGTTGCTCCGCATTGCGCGCCGCGCCGCCGGCCGGCCGCACCGGCGCCGGCAGGGGCTGCACATTCACCTGGGCCAGGGATGCGTCACGTGCGAACTCGCGGGCCTGGCCTTCGCTTTGCCGCAGGCCTTCCATCTGGGCCACGGCCGCCGCGTTGGGCTGGGCCTGGGCCAGATCTTCCGCGCCCAGGCCGCGGATGCCGATGGTCGATGTGGGGGTGGTGGCCGTGCGCTGCGTGCCGCCCTTGCTGAACAGGCTGGTGATGCCGCGCAGGGCGCCGGTGGCGGCATTGCCGCTGTTGCTGCCAGCGCCGCCGCTGGCCGGACCGACGTCGAACAGATGGACCCAGCCGGTGGCGCCGGCTTCGCTGCGCACCTGCACCCAGGGCCCCTGGCGGCCGCCCAGGCGGGTGATGGGCGCCTGGGCCGGCAACGCGGCCAGGCTGCGGCCGGTCTCGGCCGGCGTCTCGCGCAGGTCGGCGGCGCGCTTCATCACGGCTGCTTCTTCCGGTGTTTGTGCTTGTGCCTGGGCCGTGCCGCAGGCCAGCAGCGCCGCCAGCCAGAGCCCCCTCCAGGCCCGTAGTGCCATCCCTGCATTTATCATGGTCGCGATCTTTCAAGCAAGACTGGAAATTGTATGGACTTGGGCATTGCGGGCAAATGGGCTTTGGTGTGTGGGGCGAGCAAAGGGCTGGGCTTTGGCTGCGCCCAGGCCCTTGTCCGTGAAGGAGTTCACGTCATCCTGGTGGCGCGCGGCGCCGAGGCGCTGGAGGCTGCAGTGACCACGCTGCTGGCCGACCCGGCGCGTCCAGCCGACACGGCCGTGCAGCATGTGGCGGCCGACATCACCACCGAAGAGGGCCGCGCCGCGGTCTTTGCCAAGCGCACGGAGTTCGACATCGTCGTCACCAACGCCGGCGGCCCGCCGCCGGGCGACTTCCGCGACTGGGACCGCGAGGCCTGGATCAAGGCGGTGGACGGCAACATGCTCACGCCCATCGCGTTGATCAAGGCCACGGTCGACGGCATGGCGGCGCGCGGCTTCGGGCGCATCATCAACATCACCTCCAGCGCGGTGAAGGCGCCGATCGACATCCTGGGCCTGTCCAACGGCGCGCGCAGCGGCCTGACGGGCTTTGTCGCCGGCGTGGCGCGCACCAGCAAGCTGGCCTCGGCCAACGTCACCATCAACAACCTGCTGCCCGGCGCCTTCGACACCGACAGGCTCAAGGGCACGATGGCCGGCGCCGCCAAGAAGACCGGCAAGCCCATCGAGGAGATCATGGACGCGCGCCGCAAGACCATTCCGGCCCAGCGTTTCGGCACGCCCGAGGAGTTCGGCGCGGCCTGCGCCTTCCTGTGCAGCATGCACGCCGGCTACATCACCGGCCAGAACGTGCTGACCGACGGCGGCGCCTACCCCGGCACCTACTGACTCCGCCGCGAGGACACCACGATGCCGCCGACGATGAGCAGGAAGGCGACGGCGTGGTACAGGTGGGGCAGCTCGCCCAGGAAGGCCGCCGACAGGATGGCGGCGAACAGCGGCGTGAGGTTGGCAAAGAAGCCGGCCACGGTGGGGCCGGCGCGTTGCACGCCCATGCCCCAGCAGCGGTAGGCCAGGATGGCCGGGCCCACGGCAAAGAACAGCAGGGCCGCGGCCAGCGGCCAGCCCCACTGGATGTGCGCATCGGTGAGCGCCCATTCGCCAGCGGCGAACAGGGCCGACCAGACCAGGCCCAGCACCACCTGGGCCAACAGGAAGGCCGCCCAGTCGCCGCGGATGCGCGGCGGGTCGTTGGGGTTGACCAGCAGCCAGCTGTAGACCGCCCAGGCGGCGGTGGCCAGCAGCACGTAGAAGTCACCGGCCACCAGGTGCACCTGCAGCAGGGCGGCCGGCTCGCCGCGCGAGAGCACCAGCAGCACGCCGGCGATGGACAACACGGCGCCGGCCAGCTGGCGGCCCGAGACGCGCTGGCCGAACCACAGGCGGCCCACGCCCAGCATCCAGGCCGGTGCGCTGGCCGCCACCAGGGTCACGTTCAGCGGGGTCGAGGTCTGCAGGGCCAGGTACTGCAAGGCGTTGTAGCAGCCCACACCCAGCAGGCCCAGCAGGGCAAAGCGCTTCCAGTGGGTCCACAGGCCGCTGCCCGGGCGCAGCACCCAGCCGGCCAGCGGCAGCAGCAGCGCGAAGGCCAGGCCCCAGCGCAGGAAGTTCAGCGTGATCGGCGGCACCAGGCCGCTGACGAGGCGGCCGGTGACGGCGTTGCCGGCCCACAGCAGGGGCGGCACGACCAGCAGGGCGGCCGTGGAGAGGGTCAGGCGTTGTTGCATGGGGAGGGCCAACTGTAGCGGCACGGGCAAAAGCCCGCGGCGGCGCGGCCCTGCGTTTCATGGCAGGATGCGCGCCTGATTCGCGTTGAGGAGAACACCATGAGCAGAGCCATCCAGATTGCCCGCAACGGCGGCCCCGAGGAACTCAAGATCGTCGACGTCAGCGTCGGCGCGCCCGGCCCGGGCGAGATCCGCATCCGCCACAAGGCCATCGGCCTGAACTTCATCGACGTCTACCACCGCACCGGCCTGTACAAGATGGCCATGCCGCTGCAGCTGGGCATGGAGGCCTCGGGCATCGTCGAGGCGGTGGGCGAGGGCGTGACGCACCTGAAGGCGGGCGACCGCGCCGCTTACGCCAGCCAGCCGCCCGGCAGCTACTGCGAGGAGCGCGTCATGCCGGCCAAGACGGTATGCAAGCTGCCCGACGCGATTGACTTCGAGACCGGTGCGGCCATGATGCTCAAGGGCCTGACGGCCCAGTACCTGCTCAAGCGCACCCTGCCGCAAGGCGGGCTCAAGGAGGGCGACTTCGTGCTGTTCCATGCCGCCGCCGGCGGCGTCGGCCTGATCGCCTGCCAGTGGGCCAAGGCCCTGGGCCTGCAATTGATCGGCACGGCCGGCTCGG
Source organism: uncultured Ramlibacter sp. (assembly GCF_936925435.1). GTDB lineage: Bacteria > Pseudomonadota > Gammaproteobacteria > Burkholderiales > Burkholderiaceae_C > Ramlibacter. The sequence goes on from NZ_CAKZHQ010000050.1 coordinate 15,734, forward strand.
ACGCCAAGTGCGCGCTGGCCAGGGAGCATGGCGCGGCCCACGCCATCAACTACAGCACCGAGGACTTCCAGGCCCGCGTCAAGGAGATCACCGGCGGCCGCGGCGTCAAGGTGGTCTACGACTCGGTCGGCAAGGACACCTGGGACAAGTCGCTGGACTGCCTGCAGCCCTTTGGCCTGATGGCCAGCTTCGGCGCCGCCTCCGGCCCGCCGGAGCCCTTCTCGGCCGGCATCCTGGCGACCAAGGGCTCGATCTACGTGACGCGCCAGACCCTGTTCACCCACATCGCCACGCGCGAGGTCTGCCAGGAGATGGCCGACGACCTGTTTGCCGCCGTCACCAGTGGCAAGGTCAAGATCCGCATCGACCAGCGCTACCCGCTGGCCGACGTGCAGCAGGCCCACCGCGACCTGGAAGCGCGCAAGACCACCGGCTGCACCATCATCACGTTGTGAGCTTGCTGGCGGGCCATGGCGATTGGCTGGCGGCGCTGCGTGCCGGCGCCGACCAGCCGCCGCGCCGGCCGCGCCTGCCGCTGTGGTGGCAGGACCATGCCATTGGCACGGTGGAACCCGGTTTTCTCGATCAAATCGGGCTGTACCCCCCGTCCAATGGACCTGAGGCGCTACAAAAAGCAGAGCGAAACGGGCTCTCAGGCTGGCTGCTGCAAGGCGATTTGACGGCCAGCCTCGGCCAATTGGCGCTGGCCCTGCGCGCCGCCGGTCTGGCCCACACCTGGCGCGACGAGCAGTTGGGCGTGCACGACGGCCAGGGCCGCATGCTGGGCACGGTGGAGCGCGCCGTCGTGCGCGTGCTGGGCATCAGCACCCATGCCGTCCACCTCATGGCTACGGCGCCCCATGGTGGCCACTGGCTGCAGCAGCGCGCTTTCAACAAGCCGAACGACCCGGGCCTGTGGGACACGCTGATGGGCGGCATGGTGCCGGCCAGCGACAGCCTGGCGCAGGCGCTGGAGCGCGAGACCTGGGAAGAGGCGGGCCTGCGGCCGGCCCAGCTGGACGGCCTGGTGCACGGCGGGCGCTTCCTCACGCGGCGGCCGGCCGGTGACGGCCAGGAGGCGGGCTATGTCGTCGAGTTCATCGACTGGTTTCGCTGTGAGCTGGCCGAGGGTGTGGTGCCGAGCAACCAGGACGGCGAGGTGCAGGAGTTCCGCCTGATGGCGCCCGCTGAGGTTGTGCAGCGCCTGCTGGCTGGGCAATTCACCACCGAAGCGGCGCTCATCCTGGCCGATTGCGGCCTGTAGCGGCCTCTCCTACAGTCCATCGGCTCACCCGCTTGCAAGGCCACGCTGCTGGCCGCACTAGGCTGAACGCAACAGAATCCTGGGAGACAGGCCATGACGTTCAGAGCCTACATCGTCGAAGACAGCGCAACCATCCGCGACAACCTCATTGAAACCCTGCAGGAGCTGGCCCTGGTGGAGGCCGTGGGCGTGGCCGAGACCGAACACGAGGGCAAGGCCTGGCTGTCGCAGAACGACGGCACCTGGGACCTGGCCATCATCGACCTGTTCCTGCGCGAGGGCAGCGGCCTGAACATCCTGGAGTCCTGCCGGCACCGCCGGCCCGGCCAGAAGATGATTGTGTTGAGCAACCACGCGACCAACGACGTGCGCTGGCGCTGTGCCCAGCTGGGCGCCGACGCGGTGTTCGACAAGTCCACCGAGATCGATGCGCTGGTGGACTACTGCGTCAAGGCCCGCTCGCAGCTGCACTGAGAGCGTGCTGCTTTAGCCCTGGTCGACGAGCGCCTGCTGGCGCAGGCGGCTGGGAGCCAGCGCACCGGCCGAATCCAGGATGGGATAGGCGATCGAGCAGATGTGCGAGTTGATGCGCTTGAGGTCGCTGATCAGGTCGATGTGCAGCGAACTGGTTTCGATGCTCTGCACCGTGTTGTCGGTCAGGCGCACCAGGTGGGTGGCGGCGTAGGCGCGCTCCAGGTCGCGAAAGCGCGCCTTTTCTTCCAGCAGCTTTTGCGCGTCGCGCACGTTGCCGTTGAGGAAGACGCTCATGCCCAGGCGCAGGTTGTCGATCAGGCGGGCGTGCAGTTCGCAAATCTCGGCCATGCCGGCTTCGGAGAAGTTGCGGCCCTTCTTGATCTTCTTGTCCTCGATGTCGATCAGCACGCGCTCGACGATGTCGCCGATCTGTTCCATGTTGATGGTGAAGCTGATGATGTCGGTCCAGCGCCGGCTTTCCTCCTCGGCCAGGGCCTCGCGCGAGATCTTGGTCAGGTAGTACTTGATGGCCGAGTACAACTCGTCGACCGAGTCGTCGAGCTTGCGCAGGTCTTCGGCCAGCTTGAGGTCGTTGTTCTTGATCACCGCCAGCATGCCCACCATCATGTTCTCGACGATGTCGGCCTGGTGCAGGGCCTCGCGGGCCGCGCAGGAGATGGCCAGCGAGGGCGTGGCCAGGGCCGAGGGGTCCAGGTGGTGCGGGCGGCCCGCCACCATGCTCTTGTCGGCCTTGGGCAGCAGGCGCTCCACCCAGCCGGCCACCAGCCGGATCAGGAAAATGAAGATCAGGGCCACCACCACGTTGAAGCTCAGGTGGAACAGCACGACCAGGGTGGCTGCATCGGCCACATAGGGCTTGGCGTAGCGCAGCCATAGCGCCGCCAGCGGCGCGGCGATGAGCACGCCCAGCACCTTGAACACCAGGTTGCCCATGGGCACCTGGCGCACCTCGATGGACGACCTGGCGGTGGTCAACACGGCCAGCAGGCCGCTGCCCAGGTTGGCGCCCAGCACCAGGCCGATCGCCATGTCCAGCGAGACCACGCCGGAGGCGGCCAGGGTGGCGGTGAGCAGGACGATGGCCAGGCTGGAGTACGAGACCACGGCCAGCACGGCGCCGACGGTGATCTCCATCAGCATGTCGCTGCGGATCGAGTCCAGCAGGGCCTTGACCACGGGTGACTGGGTCAGCACGCCGGTCGACGCCGACACCAGGCGCAGCGCCAGCAGCATCAGGCCCAGGCCGATCAGCACGCGGCCGACGCGGCCCACCATGGTCTGCTGGCGTGAGATGAACAGCACCACGCCGACGAAAATGAACAGCGGCGACAGCCAGGACAGGTCGAAGGAGAACACCACGGCCATCAGGCTGGTGCCCACGTCGGCGCCCAGCATCACGGCCAGCGCCAGCGGCAGGCTCACCAGGCCCTGGCCGACGAAGGCCGAGACGATGAGGGCGGTGGCGGTGCTGGACTGGACCAGGGCGGTGACGCCCACGCCCGAGAGGGCGGCGGTGTAGCGGTTGCTGGTGCTGCGCGCCAGGATGTGCCGCAGGTTGGCACCGAACACCCGCAGGATGCCGGTACGAACGAGATGGGTGCCCCAGACGAGCAGCGCGATCGCTGCCAACAGATTCAACAGATGCTTCATGCTTGAAGCACCATGATAACCCCGGGTAAGGGGCTATTTCGTGCGGCGCACGCGCAAGAGTTCATCCAGGATCAGGCAGACCGCGCCGACGGTGATGGCGGCGTCGGCCACGTTGAAGGCCGGGAAGTACCAGCCGCCGTAGTGGAACTGCAGGAAGTCCACGACGTAGCCGTGCACCAGGCGATCGACCACGTTGCCCACCGCGCCTCCCAGGATGCAGGCCAGGGCGAAGGAGAACAGCTTCTGGCCGGCGTGCGAGCGCAGCATCCAGATGATGAAGACGGTGGCGGCCACGCCGATGGCGGTGAAGAACCAGCGCTGCCAGCCCGAGGCCCCGGCCAGGAAGGAGAAGGCCGCGCCGGTGTTGTGGGCCCGCACCAGGTTGAAGAAGCTGGTCACGTAGGTGCTGTCGCCCAGGCGGTAGGCGCCCAGCACCAGCACCTTGGTGAACTGGTCGGCGATCAGCAGGATCAGGGCCAAGCCCAGCCAGGGCAGCCAGCCGCTGGAGCCGCTGTTGGAGCCGTTGCGGCTGGCCATCAGGCCACCTTCCGGTCTTCGCCGGCGCCGTGCAGGTTGCTCACGCAGCGGCCGCAGATGGCCGGGTGGGCCGCGTCGCTGCCGACGTCGGCGCGCCAGTGCCAGCAGCGCTCGCACTTGGTGTCGGCCGAGGCCTGGACCTCGATCGCGAGCTCGCCAGTGCCGGTTTCCACCTGCGCCTTCGAGGTGATGAGAACGAACTTCAGGTCCTCGCCCAGCGCGCGCAGCAGGGCGGCGTCGTCCTCGCCCGCACGCAGGACCACGTTGGCCTGCAGCGAGGAGCCGACAGCGCCGGCGGTGCGCACGGCCTCTATGTCCTTGTTCACCAGGTCGCGGATCTCGCGGATGCGGTTCCACCTGGCCAGCAGCGCCTCATCGGGCCCGCCGATCTTGGCGTACTCCTCCAGGAAGATGGACTCGGAGTCGCCGAAGATGGCCCAGGCCTCCTCCGCCGTGAAGCTCAGGAAGGGCGCCATCCAGCGCAGCATGGCGTGGGTGATGTTCCACAGCGCGGTCTGGGCGCTGCGCCTGGCCAGCGACTTGGGCGCCGTGGTGTACAGGCGGTCCTTGAGAACGTCCAGGTAGAAGCCGCCCAGGTCCTCGGAGCAGTACAGCTGCAGCTTGGCCACCACCGGGTGGAACTCGTAGATCTCGTAATGGGCCAGCACCTCGGCCTGGAACTGGGCCGCCCGGCTCATGGCGTAGCGGTCGATTTCCAGCATGTCGGCCAGCGGCACGGCGTCCTTGGCCGGGTCGAAGTCGCTGATGTTGGCCAGCAGGAAGCGCAAGGTGTTGCGGATGCGGCGGTAGCCGTCGACCACGCGGGCCAGGATCTTCTCGTCGCCGGCGATGTCGCCGGAGTAGTCGGAGGCCGCCACCCACAGGCGGATGATCTCGGCGCCCAGCTTCTTGGACGTCTCCTGCGGGTCGACGCCGTTGCCCATGGACTTGCTCATCTTGCGGCCCTGGCTGTCCACCGTGAAGCCGTGGGTGAGCAGGCCGCGGTAGGGCGCGCGGCCATACATGGCGCAGGCCGTCAGCAGCGAGGAATGGAACCAGCCGCGGTGCTGATCATGGCCTTCCAGGTAGAGGTCGGCCTCGGGGCCGCTCTCGTGGGCGGCGCCGGCGTGCGACTTGCGCAGCACCGTGGTGTGGGTGGTGCCGGAGTCGAACCAGACTTCCAGGATGTCGCTGCTCTTTGTGTACTGCGGTGCATCGCCAGCCGCACCCACCTTGGCGAAGATGTCCTCGGTCGTGGCCTTGCTCCAGGCCTCGATGCCGCCCGCATCGACCATGTCGGCGGCGATGTCCAGGATCTCCATGGTGCGCGGATGCAGCTCGCCCGAGTCCTTGTGCAGGAACAGCGGCAGGGGCACGCCCCAGCTGCGCTGGCGGCTGATGCACCAGTCGGGCCGGCCGGCGATCATGTCGCGCAGCCGGGTCTTGCCGTTCTCCGGGAAGAAGCTGGTTTCCTCGATGGCGGCCAGGGCCAGGTTGCGCAGGGTGTCGGGCGCCTTGTCCTTGGTGAACACGCCTTCGCCTTCGTCCATGCGGATGAACCACTGGGCGGCGGCACGGAAGATCACCGGCGTCTTGTGGCGCCAGCAATGCGGATAGCTGTGCGTGATCGTTTCCGTGGCGAACAGGCGGCCGGCCTCGCGCAGCGTTTCGATGATGACTGGCGCGGCCTTCCAGATGTTCTGGCCGCCGAACAGCGGCAACTCGGGCGCGTAGCTGCCGTTGCCTTGCACCGGGTTGAGGATGTCGTCATAGGCCACGCCGTGGGCCACGCAGCTGTTGAAGTCGTCCACACCGTAGGCGGGCGAGGAATGGACCAGGCCGGTGCCGTCGTCGGCCGTGGCGTAGTCGGCCAGGTAGACCGGTGACAGGCGGCGGTAACCCGCATCCACGTCGTACAGCGGGTGGCGGAAGTTCAGGCCGTCCAGTTGCTTGCCGGCCACCGTGGCCAGCACCGTGCCCTTGAGGCCAAAGCGCTCCATGCACTTGTCGACCAGGGAGGCGGCCAGCACCAGCAGGCCGCGCTCGGTCTCGACCAGGGCGTAGTCCAGCTCGGGGTTCAGGTTGAGCGCCTGGTTGGCCGGGATGGTCCAGGCCGTCGTCGTCCAGATCACGGCGTAGGCTTTGAGGCCCACAGGCAGGGCGGCCAGGCCGAAGGCCTTGGCCAGCGCCAGCGTGTCGTCGGCCTCGAAGCCCACGTCCAGGGTCTGGCTCTTCTTGTCGGCGTATTCGATCTCGAATTCGGCCAGCGAGGAGCCGCAGTCGAAGCACCAGTAGACCGGCTTCAAGCCTCTGTAGACGAAGCCGCGCTCGACCACCCGCTTGAAGGCGCGGATTTCCTCGGCTTCGTTGACGAAGTCCATGGTGCGGTAGGGATGGTCCCAGTCGCCCAGCACGCCCAGGCGCTTGAAGTCCGCCATCTGCAGGCCGATCTGCTCGGTGGCGAAGGCCCGGCTCTTGGCCTGCATCTCATCGCGCGGCAGGCTGCGGCCGAACTTCTTCTCGATGGCGTTCTCGATCGGCAGGCCGTGGCAGTCCCAGCCGGGGATGTAGGCGGCGTCCAGACCCTTGAGTTGGCGCGCCTTGACGATCATGTCCTTGAGGATCTTGTTGACCGCGTGGCCCATGTGGATCTGGCCGTTGGCGTAGGGCGGGCCGTCGTGCAGCACGAACTTCTCGTGGCCGCAGCGGGCGGCGCGCAGCTTCTTGTACAAGCCTTCGTCCTCCCACTTCTTGACCCAGCCCGGCTCGCGCTTGGGCAGGTCGCCGCGCATGGGGAAGGGCGTGTCGGGCAGGTTGAGCGTGGCGCGGTAGTCGGTCTTGTCGGTCATGGAGATGCCTTGGGTGTCATTCCGGGCTTGACCCGGAATCCAGGATGTTTTGCCAGCAGGAGGTGCGGATTGCGGCGGATTCGAAGGACCCCTCCGGGATCGGTCCGCAATGACAGCCAGTCAAATTCGGTCGCGCGTGGTCTGGCGCCGGGTGGAGGCGAAGAACGCGCGGGCGTCATCGCAGTCTTTGCGGATGCCCTGGGTGAGGGCGTCCAGACTGTCGTATTTGAGCTCGTCGTGCAGTTTGTGCAGCAGGTCCACGCGGATGATTTTACCGTACGCCCCCTCGGCGCCCAGACTGTCGGGCCATTCCAGGCAGTGGGTTTCCAGCAGCACGCGGCCGCCGTTGATGTCCTGCGGGTCCAGCGAGGGCCGCACGCCCAGGTTGGCCACGCCGGGCAGGGGCGCAGCGGCCAGGCCATGGACCTGGACGGCAAAGATGCCGGATGCGGCCGGCTTCCAGTGGGCGAAGCGCAGATTGAGGGTCTTGAACCCGAGTTCGCGGCCCAGTTTGCGGCCATGGACCACGTGGCCGCTGATGCTGTAGGGCCGGCCCAGCAGGGCTGCGGCGGCTTCCATGTCGCCGCGGCCCAGGGCTTCGCGCACCGCCGAACTGGACACGCGCAGCTTGTGGACCTCGTAGCTGTTCATGCGGGCCACGTCGAAGCCCTGGGCCTGGCCGGCCGCGTCCAGCACGGCGTAGTCGCCGGAGCGCTTGGCGCCAAAGCGGAAGTCGTCGCCCACCAGCACGTACTTCGCGCCCAGGCCGTGCAGCAGCACCTGGTCGATGAAGTCCTGGGGGCTCTGGCCGGACAGGCTGGCATCGAAGGGCAGGACCACGCACTGGTCGACGCCGCAGCGGGCCAGCTCGGTGAGCTTGTCGCGCAAGGTGGCGATGCGCGCCGGCGCCAGTTCGGGCTTTTTGTGCAGGCCGGCGAAGTAGTCGCGCGGGTGCGGCTCGAAGCTCAGCACGCAGCTGGGCAGGCCGCGGTGCCGCGCCTCGTTGTTCAACAGCGCCAGCATGGCCTGGTGGCCGCGGTGCACGCCGTCGAAGTTGCCGATGGTCAGGGCACAGGCCGGCGCGATGTCGGGATGGTGGAAGCCTCGGAAGATCTGCATCGGCCTGGTCAGTTTTTGATAGCGTGTTGCCCCCGCCGCGCAAGGGCCACGGGGCGGGTCGTCACTGAAACAAGGTATATTGTGCTGTAGAGCGCGGAGGTTCCGTTCAGTGGTTCGCCATCGTTAAAGGAGGCGTGTCTTGAAGGTCTTGAAGCTGTCGGCCCAGGGGCTGCCCCAGTCGTGGATTTCGCTGGAGCAGGCCGTGCTGCATTACGCAGCGGACGAGGTGCGCTGGGAAGTGGGCGCCCAGGTGGCGCTGTTTCGCGGCGGCCACAACGCGCTGACGGGCGAGCAGTCGACCATCACGGTCAACAGCATCATCGGCACCAAGGGCGTGCCCAACATCAATCCCTTCGACCTGCGCCCCAGCCTGACCAACAGCAAGCTGTTCGCCCGCGACCGCAACGTCTGCGCCTACTGCGCCAACCGCTTCCACGAGGAAGAACTCACGCGCGAGCACATCATCCCCTTCGCCCAGAACGGCAAGGACCACTGGATGAACGTGGTCACCGCCTGCTGCGCCTGCAACCACCGCAAGAGCAGCCGGACGCCCGAGCAGGCCCGCATGCCGCTGATCTACGCGCCCTACATCCCCAGCCTGTGGGAAGACTTCATCCTGCGCAACCGGCGCATCCTGGCCGACCAGATGGAGTTCCTGATGGCCCATCTGCCGCGCAGCTCGCGACTGCATATCTAGCGCTGTTCGCGCCGCAAAACAAAAGGCCGTCGCGAGACGGCCTTTTTGCTTGGTAACGCGACTCAGTAGCTCAGTTCCAGGATGCTCAGGTGGTTGGACGCGGCCGGCCAGCTGCGGCCGGTGACGCGCTCTCCGTTGAACTGCGCCGTCAGGCTGCGCGGCGGGCCTTCGGGCTTGAGCCTGGAGCTGGCCACGCCGGCACCCGGCACGGTGCCCGGCGGCGGGCTCTTGCCGTCGAAGGCCATGGTGTCGCGGGTGGGGTCCAGGTAGCCGCGCGGCCGCGTCATGGTCACCACGGCCGGCGCGCCCTTGTCGGCGTCGGCAATGCGCTCAGCCCGCAGGTGGATGAGCTTGCTCGAGCGCGGGAAGGGGCTGCGGTAAATGTGGGTGATGGCGTAGCCCGGCGCGCTGACGACGAATTCATAGGGCGTGGCCGCTTGCGCGGTGAAGGGCCCCCACAGGCCGTCGGCAGCCACGGTTTTGGCATAGGCGGCCGCGCCACGGCGCTCGCCGGTGGCGGCATCGACGGCGTAGATCTCCAGCTGCGCGCCCGGCAGCGGCAGGTTGTTGCTGTAGTTGCCGCTGGCCGGGTCGGTCGGCGTCAAGCCCAGGCCGGTGACCTTGCCACGCAAGACGGCCGTCGACTCGGCCACCACGCCGCTGGTCTGCGGCGCCTTGCCGGTGATGAAGCGGTAGGCCGCCTCGAAGGCGGCCGGCGCGAAGGCCGTTTCGCGGTGGTCGATGCGCGGGATCACCAGGTTGGTCGCGCCCTTGAGCTCGGGGCCGGCAAACGTGACGTTGGTGGCCGTGCCCTTGGCGCCTATCCACAGGCCGTCGGGCTGGGCGTACTTGTCGTTGTTGTCCGAGCGGATGGTCAGCCACCTGACCGGACCGGTGACCTCGTCGCCGATCGTGTTCTTGGGCGCGTTCAGCGCCGTCATCACGGGGCTGAGGGCGGAGAACTCGTTGCCTTCGCGGAAGCCCTTGATGGCCCAGATGCCGTGGTTGGGCGTGCCGCCCAGGATGGCGTGGCTGACGGTCCTGTCGCCACCACCGTTTTGCACGTAGTTGCGGATGGCGATGCCGCCGCGCGAGTTGCCGAACAGCACGACCTGGCGCGCGCCGGTGGCCTGCAAGACCTTGTCGACCTCGGCCTGGAGAAAGGCCATGTGCTCGGCGGCCGAGGTGCGGCCCGGCTGGGGCTTGCTGTCGTCGTCGCGGTTGAGCGGGTAGGGCAGGTCGATGGCGTGCAGGCGTTCGCGCGGCCAGCCGTTGGACTCGAAGCGCCACAGCGTGGTCTGCCAGACCGAGGCGCTGTCGCCGTTGCCGTGGACGAAGACGATGGGCGGGGCTTCGATCATGGAGGGGGTGGAGGCGGTGGAGGCGCAGCCGGCGGCAAGCGCGGCGGCAGCGGTGGCCATGCCCAGGAACATGCGGCGGGATGTCATCTTGTCTCTCCTGTGGAATAAAAAAGGCCCGCAGCCCCCGTTAAATGGGCGCGGGCCGCTATCAAAAGCGAAGCGTCAAGCAAACACGCCGGCCGTGTCCTGCATGCGTCCCGACACTTCGCCCAGGTGGTGCAAAGTGTCGCCGAAGCTCAGTTCCAGCTGGGTCAGCTTCTTGAAGTAGTGGCTGCCGATGTACTCGTCGGTCACGCCGATACCGCCGTGCAGTTGCACCGAGTTCTGGCCGATGAAGCGCATGGACACGCCCAGCTGGTACTTGGCGCGGGCCAGGGCGCGGCGGCGCTCATCGGCCGGTGCATTGAGCTTGAGCGCGGCGTAGTAGCTCATGGAGCGGGCCAGCTCCAGCTGCATCTTCATGTCGGCGACGCGGTGGCGCAGGGCCTGGAAACTGGCCAGGGTGGCACCGAACTGTTTGCGCGTGTTCATGTACTCCACGGTGACGGCCATGGTCTTGTCCAGCACGCCCACGGCTTCGGCGCAGGTGGCGGCGATGCCGATGTCCACCGCATGTTCCAGCGCGCTCAGGCCGTCGGCCGTCACCAGGGTGGCGGGCGCCTTGCTGAACACCACTTCGGCGGCGCGGCTGCCGTCCTGCGTGCCGTAGCCGCTGGCCTGGACGCCGCTGGCCTTGGCTTCCACCAGGAACAGGGCGATCTTGCCGTTGGCCTGGGCCGGCACCAGGAAGGCGTCGGCCTTGTCGCCGGCGGCGACGATGCTCTTGGTGCCGCTGAGGGTCCAGGCGGAGCCCGACTGGCTGGCCGTGGCTTCGCACACACCCAGGCGGTAGCGCGCCTTGCGCTCCTGCTGGGCCAGCACCACCAGGGCCTCGCCGCTGGCCACCTTGGGCAGCCAGGCGGCCTTGAGCGCATCGGGCGCATAGCCGGCCAGGGTGCCGCCGGCGATCAGGGCCTGGGACAGGGGCTCGAGCACCATGCCGCGGCCCAGTTCTTCCATGGCCACCATGGCCTCGACCGGGCCCATGCCCATGCCACCCTGGTCGTCTGGCACGTACAGGCCGGTCAGGCCCAACTCGGCCAGCTCGGTATAGGCCGCGCGGTCGAAGCCGCCGGCAGCCACGGCCTTGCGGCGGCGCTCGAAGTCATAGCCCTTGTCGACCCATTTGCGCACCGCGTCGCGCAGCTGTTCCTGGTCGTCGGAAAAATCGAAATCCATTTGAGATGTCCTGTTCGTTTTTTTAGCCGAGAACCGTCTGGGCCACGATGTTGCGCTGCACTTCGTTGGAGCCGCCGTAGATGGTGGTCTTGCGCAGGTTGAAGTAGGTGGCGGCCAGCGGCGCGTTGCCCACCATGGCGCCGGGGAAGTCGCCCTGCCAGCCCGCTTCCATGGCCTCCTGGATGAAGGGCACGGCATAGGGGCCGGCGGCCAGCATCATCAGCTCGGCGTAGCGCTGCTGGATCTCGCTGCCCTTGATCTTGAGCAGGCCGGCGATGTCCAGCGAGTTCTTGCCCGACTTCTCGGCCGACAGCACGCGCAGCACCAGCATCTCCAGCGCCACCACGTCGACTTCCAGCCTGGCGATCTCGTCGCGAAAGCGCGGGTCGTCATAGACGCCTTCGGCCTTGGCGATGCGCTTGAGGCGTTCGAGCTCGCGCTTGGCGCGGTTCACGTCGGCGATGTTGGTGCGCTCGTGCGACAGCAGGTGTTTGGCGTAGGTCCAACCCTTGTTCTCCTCGCCGATCAGGTTCTCGGCCGGCACCTCGACGTTGTCGAAGAAGACCTCGTTCACCTCGTGGCCGCCGTCGAGCATGATGATGGGGCGCACGCTCAGGCCCGGCGACTTCATGTCGATCAGCAGGAAGGAGATGCCGGTCTGGGGCTTGCCCTCGGTGCTGGTGCGCACCAGGCAGAAGATCCAGTCGCCGTACTGGGCCAGGGTGGTCCAGGTCTTCTGGCCGTTGACGATGTACTTGTCGCCCTTGCGCTCTGCGCGGGTCTTGACCGAAGCCAGGTCCGAGCCCGAGCCCGGTTCGCTGTAGCCCTGGCTCCACCAGACCTCGCCGCTGCTGATGCCGGGCAGGAAGCGCTGCTGCTGCTCGGGGTTGCCGAAGGCCATGATCACCGGCGCCACCATGACGGGGCCGAAGGGGATGATGCGCGGCGCGCCGGCCAGCGCGGTTTCTTCCTCGAACAGATGCTTTTGCACCGCGTTCCAGCCCGGTCCGCCGAACTGCTTGGCCCAGCCATAACCCAGCCAGCCTTTCTTGCCCAGGATCTTGGCCCAGCGCTGCATGTCGTCGCGCGTCAGGTGCAGGGCGTTGTGCACCTTGTGCGAGATCTCCTGGGGCAGGTTCTCGCGCACCCAGGCGCGGACCTCTTCGCGGAATTTCTGTTCTTCAGGGGTGAAAGCCAAATCCATTGCATGTCTCCAAAGCTGCGCCGATTATCCGCACGACCGTGCTAGTTTGCGTGTCCAGGTTGTGACATCTGGAGCTGCTCCAGCAGGTTTTGCACAGTGGAACGCAGCTGGGCAACCTCGCTTTCCAGTGCCTCGATGCGATCCTCCAGGGCAGAGCGTGGCGCGGCCTGCGCTGCGGGGGCGCTCTGGGCCGGCAACTCGGGTTCACCGCACAGCAGATGGGCCCAGCGGGGCTCGCGGGCGCCGGGCGCGCGCGGCAGCAGGACCACCAGGGGGCCGCCCTTGTCGGGGGAGCGGTCCTGCAATTCGTCCAGGAAGGCCTCGACCGAGGAGATGTCGGCAAAGCGGTGCCAGCGCTCGGCATTGATGCGCAGCTCGCCGGCGGTCTGCGGGCCGCGCAGCACCAGCAGGCCCAGCAAGGCCGCGGATTGCTCGGGCACGCCCAGCACGCGCTGGAAGTTGTGCTCCCAGCGCGTGACGCGGCCGCCGCTGGTCTCGAACACCAGGCTCAGCTGCTTGAGTGCGTCCAGCGCCTCCTGCGCCTGGCCGGGCGTCACTTCCATCAGCGGCTCGCGGCTGGTCTTCTGGTTGCAGCCCGCCACCAGGGCGTTGAGCGTCAGCGGATAGCTGTCGGGCACGGTGCGCGCCTTTTCCAGCAGCGTGCCCAGCACGCGCGCCTCGGTCGGTGTCAACAGTCGCAAAGCCATAATCCCCCGGGACAAAAATGAAAAACATCGTCATTCTCATCTCCGGCGGCGGCTCCAACATGGCGGCCATCGTGCGAACGGCCCGGCAGGACGGCTGGCGCCAGCGTTATGGCGCCCAGGTGGCCGCCGTCATCAGCAACAAGGACAGTGCCGGCGGCCTGGCGTTTGCGCGCGAGCAGGGCATCGCCACCGAGGTGGTCGACCACAAGCAGCACGCCACCCGCGAGGCCTTCGACGCGCAGCTGGCAGCCGCCATCGACAGTCATCAGCCGGCCCTGGTGGTGCTGGCCGGCTTCATGCGCATCCTCACGCCCGGCTTTGTCGAGCGCTATGCTGGCCGCCTGCTCAACATCCACCCCTCGCTGCTGCCGGCCTTCCCCGGCCTGCACACCCACCAGCGCGCCATCGACGCGGGCTGCAAGTTGGCCGGCGCCACGGTGCACCAGGTGACGGCCGAACTGGACCACGGGCCCATCCTGGCGCAGGCCGCCGTGCCGGTGCTCGCTGGCGACACGGCCGACACTCTGGCGGCCCGGGTGCTCAGCCAGGAACACCTGGTCTATCCCCGCGCGATCGCCGATCTGCTATCAAAAATATAGCTTCTCAGGTCGATTTAACGGGGGCTGGAGGCCGATTCAGTCCCCGATGCGGGTGAAACGGGGCTGCCGCAGGCCGTCGATCACCACCTCCTCGTTGAACATGGCGGCTGGCCGCACCCACAGGCCGCGCTGGCCGTACAGGGCGCGGTACAGCGTCATCGGCTCCAGCGTCTCGCTGTGCCGCACCGTGCCCACCACCTCGTACTCCATGCCCTTGTAGTGGCGGTAGCGCCCGGTGGGCGTCTCGATCAGGGGCGGCAGGTCGGTGTCGGACATGGTGCTTCGGGTCGCGCAGGCGCGGGGTGGGACAATCGGGGCATGCATCCTAAAGCCCTGCTTGACGCCTGTGCCGAACTCGTCAAGCTCAGTCTCAAATTCGAACACCCCGCCGACATGGTCGTGTCACGCTATTTCCGCGACAACCGCTCGCTGGGCCCGCGCGAGCGCGCCACCCTGGCCGAGACGGTTTACACCGTGCTGCGCAAGAAGCAGCTGTTCGACCATTTCGCGCCCTCGGGGAGCGGTCCCAAGGAGCGGCGCCTGGCCATCCTGGGCTTCCACGGCCCGCGCGACTTCCTGGCCAGCGCCCTGAGCGACCAGGAAAAGAACTGGCTGGCGCAGTGCGACGCCGTCAAGACCGACGACCTGCTCGAGCGGCATCGCCACAACCTGCCCGAATGGCTGGTCCAGCCCCTGAAGGACCAGCTGGGCGGCGAGTTCTGGGCCCTGGTCGACAGCATGAACCAGCCGGCTTCGCTGGACCTGCGCGTCAACACCTTGAACGACAAGCGCGAGGAGGTCCAAAAGGAGCTCAAGGCCGCCGGCCTGCAGGCCAAGTCCACGCCGTACTCGCCCTGGGGCCTGCGGCTGGCCGACAAGCCGCCCCTGACCAAGTACGACGCTTTCGCCCGTGGCGCCATCGAGGTGCAGGACGAGGGCTCGCAGCTGCTGGCCATGCTGCTGGATGCCAAGCGCGGCGAGATGGTGGTGGATTTTTGCGCCGGTGCCGGCGGCAAGACCCTGGCCATCGGCGCCTGCATGCGCAACACCGGCCGGCTCTATGCCTTCGACACCTCGGCCCACCGGCTCGACGCCCTCAAGCCGCGGCTGGCGCGCAGCAAGCTGTCCAACGTGCACCCGGCGGCGATCGCCCATGAGCGCGACGATCGCGTCAAGCGCCTGGCCGGCAAGATCGACCGGGTCATCGTCGATGCGCCCTGTTCGGGCCTGGGCACGCTGCGCCGCAACCCCGACCTCAAATGGCGCCAGTCGCTCCAGGCAGTGCAGGAGATGACGGTCAAGCAGGCTGCCATCCTGCAAAGCGCGGCCCGCCTGCTCAAGCCCGGTGGCCGCTTGGTTTACGCCACCTGCAGTCTGCTGCCGGCGGAGAACGAGGCGATTGCCCAGGCTTTTGGCGCCGCCAACCCCGATTTCAGCGTTTTGCCCGCCCTGGGCGTGCTCGAGCAGCTGAAAGTGGCCAATGCCGCCGGCCTGTGCAGTGGCGGCGAGCAAGGCGGCGATTTCCTGCGTCTGTGGCCGCATCGGCATGGCACGGACGGCTTCTTTGCCGCCATCTGGGTAAAAAATTAACGACTGGCAGGGCAAATGCCCCCTGGCTGTGCTTATCCACAGCTTGTTTTTGGACCCCACGCCTTAAAATGTCAGTTGCACAGGGCCAGGGCCCTGCCTTGAGACGTCGTTTTTAAAAGAGAGACACCCTTACATGATGCTTCCCGACTGGGCCGTGCTGAACGCGGCAATCGACTGGCTCAGCAACGGGCTGTGGAACCTCGCCTGGTGGCAGATCCTGCTGTACACCCTGGTGACCACCCACATCACCATCGCCGGCGTGACCATCTTCCTGCACCGCTCGCAGGCGCACCGCGCCCTCGACCTGGGCCCCATCCCCTTCCACTTCTTCCGTTTCTGGATGTGGCTGGGCACCGGCATGGTGACCAAGGAATTCGTCGCCATCCACCGCAAGCACCACGCCAAGGTCGATACCGAAGAAGATCCGCACAGCCCGCAGACCCGCGGCCTGAAGAAGCTGCTGCTCGAGGGCGTGGAGCTGTACCGCGCCGAGTCCAAGAACATGGAAACCATGGTCAAGTACGGCGCGGGCACGCCCGACGACTGGCTTGAGCGCAACCTGTACACCCGCTACAGCTGGCAGGGCGTGGGCCTGATGCTGATCCTGAACGTGGCGCTGTTCGGCGTCATCGGCCTGGCCGTGTGGGCAGTGCAGATGGCCTGGATCCCGGTCATGGCCACCGGCATCATCAACGGCATCGGCCACTACTGGGGCTACCGCAACTTCGAGTCGCCCGACGCCAGCACCAATGTCAGCATCTGGGGCATCATCATCGGCGGCGAAGAGCTGCACAACAACCACCATACCTACCCGACCTCGGCCCGCTTCTCGGTCAAGCCGTACGAGTTCGACATCGGCTGGTTCTACATCTCGCTGATGGAGAAGATCGGCTGGGCCAAGGTCAAGAAGACCGTGCCCAAGCTGCAGCTGGGTGCTATCAAGCCGGTGGCCGACGAGAAGACCCTGGAGGCGCTGATCGCCAACCGCTACGAGGTGATGGCCGGTTATGCGCGCGAAATGCGCCACGCCTGCAAGACCGAGCTGGAACTGCTTCAAGCCAAGGGCGCCGACCTGTCGCCGCTGAAGGCGGCCCGCCGCTGGCTGCACCGCGACGACGACAAGGTGCCGGCCGCCGCCCGCCCGCACCTGGCCCAGGCCCGTGCCGCCCACCCGGTGCTCGACAAGATGGTGACCATGCGCGAAGAGCTGCGCCAGATGTGGCTCAACACCTCGCACTCGCGCGAGCAACTGGCTGCCGACCTGCAGGCCTGGTGCCACCGCGCCGAGGAAAGCGGCATCGCCCAACTGCAGCAGTTCTCCAGGAAGCTGCGCGCCGCCCACGCGTAACGTGCGCACGGGGCTGCGGCCCCAATGAAAAAAGCCCCGCGGTGCGGGGCCTTTTTCATGCAGGGTGCGAAGCTTACTTGAGCTTCGTTTCCTTGTACTCGACGTGTTTGCGAGCCTTGGGATCAAACTTCATGATCGCCATCTTCTCGGGCATCGTCTTCTTGTTCTTGCTGGTGGTGTAGAAGTGGCCGGTGCCCGCTGTGGACTCCAGCTTGATCTTTTCGCGTCCGCCTTTGCTTGCCATGGTGCTGCTCCTTAAGCTTGGCCGCGTGCGCGCAGGTCTGCGAGCACGACGTCAATGCCGTTCTTGTCGATGAGGCGCAGGCCGGCGTTGGAGATGCGCAGGCGCACCCAACGGTTTTCGGTCTCCACCCAGAAACGGCGGTATTGCAGGTTCACCTGGAACCGGCGCTTGGTTTTGTTGTTGGCGTGGGAAACGTTGTTCCCGACCATCGGGCCCTTGCCCGTGACTTCGCAGACGCGTGCCATAAGCACTCCTTGAAACCGGCGGGGAACGAACGCAAACGCGCAGTGTTTGCTCCAAGCCCCGCCTCACCTCGCCCTGACGGGGGCGGTAACCGGCCGGCGCAACGCCAGCAAAGCCAAAGATTATAACCTGAATGCCAACCCGGCCTGCCGGGACCGCCGTGCCTGATTCAGGGCAACCGCGGATCCGGCTTTGCCGGTCCGCTGGTTGCGCCCCCTTGGGGAGGCGGCCGTCAGGCCGCTTCGGGGGGGGTTACTCGCTTTCGAGGAAGCGCTGGGCGTCCAGGGCGGCCATGCAGCCGGTGCCGGCGCTGGTGATGGCCTGGCGGTAGATGTGGTCCTGCACGTCGCCGGCGGCGAACACGCCGGGCACGCTGGTCATGGTGGCAAAGCCCTGCAGGCCGGACTTGGTGACGATGTAGCCGTCCTTCATCTCCAGCTGGCCCTGGAAGATCTCGGTGTTGGGCTGGTGGCCGATGGCGATGAAGCAGCCCTTGAGCACCAGGTCCTCGGTCTCGCCGGTCTTGCTGTCCTTCAGGCGCACCCCGGTCACGCCGGTGTCGTCGCCCAGCACCTGGTCCAGGGTCTTGAACAGCTTGAGCTCGATCTTGCCGGCCTTGACCTTGTCCATCAGCTTGTCGATCAGGATGGGCTCGGCCTTGAACTTGTCGCGCCGGTGGACCAGGGTGACCTTGCTGGCGATGTTGGACAGGTACAGCGCTTCTTCCACGGCGGTGTTGCCGCCGCCGATGACGCAGACCTCCTGCTCGCGGTAGAAGAAGCCGTCACAGGTGGCGCAGCCGGAGACGCCCTTGCCCATGAAGGTCTGCTCGGAGGGCAGGCCCAGATACTTGGCCGAGGCGCCGGTGGCGATGATCAGCGAGTCGCAGGTGTAGCCGCCGCTGTCGCCCTTGAGCGTGAACGGGCGCCTGCTGAAATCGACCGTGTTGATGTGGTCGAACAGCACCTCGGTCTTGAAGCGCTCAGCGTGCTCCAGGAAGCGCTGCATCAGCTCCGGTCCCTGCACGCCGTGGACGTCGGCCGGCCAGTTGTCGACCTCGGTGGTGGTCATGAGCTGGCCGCCTTGGGCGATGCCGGTGACCAGCACCGGGTTGAGGTTGGCGCGTGCGGCATAGACGGCGGCGGTGTAGCCGGCGGGGCCGGAACCGAGGATCAGGACTTTGGCGTGTTTGGTGGTCATGGTGGAGAAACCTGTGTGGGAAACGCGACAGGCCGGTGTACATTTCGGGCCAGACCGGCAAGTATCAACCGTGCGGGACGCAGGTCGGGCTTGCCAATCTCAATCCTTGTGATTGTAAGAACCCATCGTCGGCGCCGCAGGCCCTCTGCAGGCGGCCACACTGGAGGGATGTAAATGTCGATGCTGTCCAATCTGGAGCTGATACGCCGCGTGCCGCTGTTCGCGCTGCTGACGGCGATCCAGGCCGAGGCGGTGGCCGAGGCGGTCACCAAGCGCCGCTTCAAGCGCGGCGAGATGATCGTGGAGCAAGGCACGAAGTCCAACACCCTGTTCATCATCCTGACCGGGCGCGTGCGCGTGATCACTTCCGACAAGCGCGGCCGTGAGGTCATCCTGGCCACGTTGCAGCCGGGTGACTACATCGGCGAGATGAGCCTGATCGACAACGAGGCGCATTCGGCCACGGTGCGCGCCGAGGTGCAGACCGACATGCTGGCCCTGGGCCGAGCCGAGTTCGCGCGCTGCCTGCCCGAGAACAGCTCGATGGCCTACGCCATCATGAAGGGCCTGGTGCAGCGCCTGCGCCAGGCCGACCGCAAGATCGAGTCGCTGGCCCTGATGGACGTGTACGGCCGCGTGGCCCGCGCCCTGCTGGAGTTCGCCACGCCCGACCGCGACGGCCTGATGACCATCCGCGACCGCATTTCGCGCCAGGACATCGCCAAGATGGTCGGCGCCTCGCGCGAGATGGTCAGCCGTGTGATGAAGGACCTGGAAGACCGCGGCTTCATCGAGACCCGTGAGGACGGTTCGATGCATATCAAGGACAGGCTCACCACCCTTGGGTGAGCGGGCTGCGGTGCGCGCTGCGGTAAGCTTGGCCGCTGGATGACTTACTCGCTCAACACCTTGAACAAAACCGCTGGCGGCGCTGCGCCGCCACGTACGGGTCTGGGACGTTTTGTCCACGAATTCGGCCTGGTGCTGGGCCTGGTGGGCCTGGTGTTCTGGCTGCTGGCGCTGGTCAGTTATTCGGCCAACGATCCCGCCTTCTCCACCTCGGGTACCGGCGCGCCGGTGAGCAACTGGGGCGGCCGGCTGGGCGCCTGGATGGCCGATGCCAGCTACTTCCTGCTGGGGTTCTCGGTCTGGTGGTGTGTCGCCGCCGGCGTGCGAGCCTGGCTGGCCACGCTGGTGCGATGGATGCACGGCAGCGTGGGCGAGCCGGCCGACCGCAGGCGCCTGACGCGCACCCGCCTGGCCTTCTGGATCGCCCTGGCCTTGCTGCTGCTGGCCAGCAGCGCGCTGGAATGGTCGCGCCTGTACCGCTTCGAGGCCCGCCTGCCGGACCACGCCGGCGGGGCCCTGGGCTACCTGGCCGGCCCGGCTGGCGTGAAGTGGCTGGGCTTCACCGGCTCGGGGCTGGTCTTTGTCGCCCTGGCGGTGCTGGGTGCGGCCGTGGTGTTCCGCTTCTCCTGGAGCCAGCTGGCCGAGACCATCGGCGCACGCATCGACGGCTTCATTGCGTCGCGCCGCGAGAAGCGCGAGATCGCCCAGGACCTGGCTTTCGGCCAGCAGGCTGCGCGCGAGCGCGAAGAGATCGTGCTGGAAGAGCGCATTGAGATCGAGGAGCACCATCCCACGCCGGTGCTGATCGAGCCGCAGCTGGTGGTGGACCTGCCGCGCAGCGAGCGCGTCGCCAAGGAGCGGCAAAAGCCCCTGTTCACCGAGATGCCCGACAGCAAGCTGCCCCAGGTCGACCTGCTCGATGGCCCGCAGGGCCGGCAGGAAACGGTCTCCCCCGAGACCCTGGAGATGACCAGCCGCCTGATCGAGAAAAAACTCAAGGACTTCGGCGTCGAAGTCCGCGTGGTGCTGGCCCAGCCGGGACCGGTGATCACGCGCTACGAGATCGAGCCGGCCACCGGCGTCAAGGGCTCGCAAATCGTCAACCTGGCCAAGGACCTGGCACGCTCGCTGTCGCTGGTCTCGATCCGGGTGGTCGAAACCATCCCCGGCAAGAACTACATGGCGCTGGAACTTCCCAACGCCAAGCGCCAGTCGATCCGCCTGTCCGAGATCCTGGGCTCGCAGGTGTACAACGAGGCCAAGTCCATGCTGACCATGGGCCTGGGCAAGGACATCATCGGCAACCCCATCGTTGCCGACCTGGCCAAGATGCCGCACGTGCTGGTGGCCGGCACCACCGGCTCGGGCAAGTCGGTGGGCATCAACGCCATGATCCTGTCGCTGTTGTACAAGGCCGAGGCGCGCGACGTGCGCCTGCTGATGATCGACCCCAAGATGCTGGAAATGTCGGTCTACGAGGGCATCCCGCACCTGCTGGCGCCGGTGGTGACCGACATGCGCCAGGCCGCCCACGGCCTGAACTGGTGCGTGATGGAGATGGAGCGCCGCTACAAGCTCCTGAGCAAGATGGGCGTGCGCAACCTGGCCGGGTACAACCACAAGATCGACGAAGCCAAGGCCAAGGAACAGTTCATCTACAACCCCTTCAGCCTGACGCCCGACAGCCCGGAGCCGCTGGACCGCCTGCCCCACATCGTGGTGGTGATCGACGAGCTGGCCGACCTGATGATGGTGGTGGGCAAGAAGATCGAGGAGCTGATCGCCCGGCTGGCGCAGAAGGCCCGCGCCGCCGGCATCCACCTGATCCTGGCCACCCAGCGGCCCAGCGTGGATGTGATCACCGGCCTGATCAAGGCCAACATCCCGACCCGCATTGCCTTCTCGGTGGGCTCCAAGATCGACAGCCGCACCATCCTCGACCAGATGGGCGCCGAGGCCTTGCTGGGCATGGGCGACATGCTGTACATGGCCAGCGGCACGGGCTTCCCGGTCCGCGTGCACGGCGCCTTCGTCAGCGACGAGGAGGTGCACCGCGTGGTGGCCTATCTCAAGGAGCAGGGCGGCGAGCCCAACTACATCGAAGGCGTGCTCGAGGGCGGCACCGTCGATGAAGACGGCGACGTGCTGGGCGAGGGCGGCTCCGCGGGCGAGAAGGACCCGATGTACGACCAGGCGGTGGAAGTGGTGCTGAAGAACCGCAAGGCCAGCATCTCCCTGGTCCAGCGCCACCTCAAGATCGGCTACAACCGCGCCGCGCGCCTTGTGGAAGACATGGAAAAAGCCGGCCTGGTCAGCGCCATGAGCGGCGCCGGCCAGCGTGAGATCCTGGTGCCCAGCCGGGCGGAATAAAAGTTACGTTTTGCCACCTGGGCTTGACCCACGGACCGGCCGCGCATGCCACGATAGACCCATGCATCAACTCATCGCTCCTTTTTTAATAGCGTTATACGTCCAATCGGCGGGGGCTACGGGCATGGAAAGCCTGGAAAACTTCGTCAAGTCGGCAAGCAGCGGGCGCGCCGAGTTCAGCCAGGTGGTGACGGCCCCGGCGCGCGACGGCCAGGCCGCGCGCAGCAAGACCTCCAGCGGCAGCTTCGAGTTCGCCCGGCCCAACCGCTTCCGTTTCATCTACAAGAAACCTTTCGAGCAGACCATCGTGGCCGACGGCCAGACCCTGTGGCTGCACGACGTGGACCTCAACCAGGTGACGGCGCGCAAGCAGGCCCAGGTGCTGGGCTCGACGCCGGCGGCCCTGATCGCCTCCGCGCCTGACCTGGGCGCCCTGCGCAAGGACTTCAACCTGGAGGCCGTGGCGGACAAGGACGGCCTGCAATGGGTGCAGGCCACGCCCAAGGCCAAGGACGGCCAGCTGGCCAGCGTGAAGGTGGGGTTCCGTGGCAACGAGTTGGCGGCGCTGGACATCCTGGACAGCTTCGGCCAGCGCTCGCTGATGACCTTCAGCAAGATGGAAACCAATGTCGCCGTGCCGGCCGAAGCCTTCCAGTTCAAGCCGCCGCAGGGCGCGACTGTCGTCAAACAGTAGCTAGCCCAGCTCGAAGCTGGTGATGCCGTACATGCGGTCTAGCGGCAGCACGGGCGGTGAGCCGGTGTACATGCGGGCCGTCTCGAACACCTTGGTCATGCCGTGCCGGCGGGCCAGCGCCAGGGCCGCGGCATTGGGTTCGGCGATGTCCAGGTAGAGCGGGTCCTGCGCCGGCACGCTGGTGGCCAGGGCCAGGTACAAGGCCTGGGCGGCCGCCTCGCTGTCCGCGAACAAGGGGCCGATCTTGTGGCCGCTGCGGCAGGGCCGCACCAGACCGTAGCCCTGCAGACTGCCGTTGTTCACGAAGCCCAGCGCGCAGGCCTGGGGCTGTGCGATCCAGTCGCGCAGGAATTGCGCGCGGTCGTCCGGAAAGAAGGGCGCGTCGTAGCCGCGCACGGTCTCGAACGGCAGGCTGTCCAGCGGCACGATGCGGGGGTCGATGGCCGCACCGGCCAGGCCTCGGCCCTCATAGCGCGCATTGCGCCAGGCCATGCGAAAGCCCGACTTGCGGTAATTGGCCTGCTGCGCCGGCACGCCGTCCAGGCCGACCTGACGCCCCGCCAGCCTGGCCATGCCGGCTTGCCACAGCTGCCAGCCCAGGCCCTGACCACGCACGTCCGGCAGCACGATGTACAGACCCAGGAAGCCGGCGCCGGTGCCATAGCGCACCACCGAGATGGCGGCCACCGGCCGGCCGCCCTGCTCACCCACCAGAAAGCCTTCGGGGTCGGCGGCGTGGAAGGTCTGACCATCGTGCAGGCCGGGATTCCAGCCTTCCTGCGCCGCCCACTCGATGGCCTGCGCCATGTCCGCGCTGCCCATGGTCCGGATGCGCAGCGGCGCCATCTCAGATCTCGCGGGTGATCTTCTCGAGCTGCTTGCGCTCGATGAATTCGTCCATGCGCGAGAGCAGGCGCCACCATTCGCTGCCGTCCTCGCGGTAGACCCGCATGGCGCCGGCGCGCACCAGGATCTTGCGCAATTCGTCGTCTTCAAAGCCGCCCAGGTGTGCCCTGAGGGTCTCGAAGGAGCGGTCGGTGAAGCTCTTGTGGCTGAGGAAATGCCGGGCGGTGGACTCCGCCATGAACTCGGTCTTGTGCTGCTGCTCCAGCATGCGCTGCTGGTGGGCGAACTGCTGGCGATTGAGCAGAAAGCTGATGCCGCCGCCGATCAAGGCGCCCAGCAAGGCGGAGAGGGCTGATTCCATGATGGCCGGACTATAAACTCAGCACGTGGCGAAGTCCTCCCCCTCTACCCATCCCCCCCTGGCCGAACGCCTGCGCCCCCAGACCCTGGGCGAGGTGATCGGCCAGCAGCACCTGCTGGGCGAGGGCATGCCGCTGCGCATCGCCTTCGAGTCCGGCCAGCCGCACAGCTGCATCCTGTGGGGGCCTCCGGGCACCGGCAAGACCACCATTGCGCGCCTGATGGCCGATGCCTTCGATGCCCAGTTCATCACCATCAGCGCGGTGCTGGGCGGGGTCAAGGACATCCGCGAGGCGGTGGAGCAGGCCCAGGTGGCGCAAGGGATCATGGGATCCGAAGGCCGACGCACCATCGTCTTCGTCGACGAGGTCCACCGCTTCAACAAGAGCCAGCAGGACGCCTTCCTGCCGCATGTGGAGTCGGGGCTGTTCACCTTCATCGGCGCCACCACCGAGAACCCGTCCTTCGAGGTCAACTCCGCCCTGCTGTCGCGCGCCGCCGTCTATGTGCTGCAGCCGCTGGCCGAGGAGGACCTCAAGCAGATCGTCGCCAAGGCCCAGGCCATCGACGCCGTGCCGCCCATCGAGGCGTCGGCGATCGACCGGCTGGTGGCCTATGCCGACGGCGATGCCAGGCGTTTGCTCAACACGCTGGAGACCCTTGCCGTCGCCGCCAGCAGCGAAAAGCTGGCCGAGGTGACGGATGTCTGGCTGCTGCGCGTGCTGGGCGAGCGCATGCGCCGCTACGACAAGGGCGGCGAGCAGTTCTACGACACCATCAGCGCCCTGCATAAAAGCGTGCGCGGTTCCGACCCCGATGCATCGCTGTACTGGTTTGTGCGCATGCTCGACGGCGGTGCCGATCCGCGCTACATGGCGCGCCGCCTGGTGCGCATGGCCAGCGAGGACATAGGCCTGGCCGATCCGCGTGCTCTGCGGCTGGCGCTGGACGCGGCCGAGACCTACGAGCGCCTGGGCACGCCCGAGGGCGAGCTGGCCCTGGCGCAGTGCGTGCTCTATCTGGCGGTGGCGCCCAAATCCAACGCGGCCTACACCGCCTTCAACGAGGCCAAGGCCCTGGTCAAGAAGGATGGCACGCGGCCCGTGCCCATGCATCTGCGCAATGCGCCCACCAAGCTGATGAAGGACCTTGATTACGGCAAGGACTACCGCTATGCCCACAGCGAGGAGGGTGGTTTCGCGGCCGGCGAAAACTATTTCCCCGAGGGCATGGCCGCGCCGCAGTTCTACCGGCCGGTCGAGCGCGGCCTGGAAATCCGCATCGCCGACAAGCTGCGCGAACTCAAGCGGCTCAACGGCCAGCAGGACCGGTAAAGCAGAGACGCCTCTCTAAAACTGCGCGAAGAGGGAAAACCCCGCCAAGGGAATGCTTTTGCAGTCAGTTCCCGTCGCTACAATCGCCCCCACAAACCCGCCCATGGAGCAGCTTGGCGGGTTTTTTGCTAGCTGGATGGGGGATTCATGAGATCCGCCGCCGGCGACAGGGCCGGGGTCAACAGCGCCCCGGGCCAACCTGGCTGGCAAGGCCGGTCAAAAACACGGAGAAGCAATATGGAAATCCTGCTGCAACAGATCATCAACGGTCTGGTTCTCGGCAGCATGTATGCCTTGGTAGCGTTGGGCTACACCATGGTGTACGGCATCATCAACCTGATCAACTTTGCGCACGGCGAGGTGCTCATGGTGGGTGCGCTCACCAGCTGGGCGATCATCGTGACCATGCAGGAGGCCATGCCCGGCGCGCCGGGCTGGATCATCCTGATCATCGCGATGGTGATCGCCTGCGTGGTCGCCGCGGCGCTCAATTTCGTCATCGAGAAGGTGGCCTACCGGCCGCTGCGCAACAGCCCCAAGCTGGCGCCATTGATCACCGCCATCGGCATGTCCATCCTGCTGCAGACGCTGGCCATGATCATCTTCAAGCCCAACTACAAGCCCTATCCCACGCTGCTGCCAGCTGCGCCCCTGAACATCGGCGGTGCGGTGATCACGCCCACCCAGATCATGATTCTGGGCCTGACGGCGGTGTCGCTGGCCGTCCTGATGTACCTGGTCAACTACACCAAGCTGGGCCGAGCGATGCGCGCCACCTCGGAGAACCCGCGGGTGGCCGCGTTGATGGGCGTCAAGCCCGACACGGTGATCTCGGCCACCTTCATCATTGGCGCGGTGCTGGCCACCATCGCCGGCGTGATGTACGCCTCCAACTACGGCACGGTGCAGCACACCATGGGCTTCCTGCCCGGCCTCAAGGCCTTCACCGCGGCGGTGTTCGGCGGCATCGGCAACCTGGCCGGCGCGGTGGTCGGCGGCATCCTGCTGGGGCTGATCGAGTCGATCGGCTCGGGCTACATCGGCTCGCTGACCGGCGGGGTGCTGGGCAGCCACTACTCCGACATTTTCGCTTTCATCGTGCTGATCATCATGCTGACCCTGCGCCCCTCGGGCTTGCTGGGTGAGCGGGTGGCGGACCGGGCTTGAGGAGGACATCACCATGATGAATTTCATCAACAAGCAAAACAAGTATGTGGTCTACGCGCTGGGCGCGCTGGCCCTGGCCATCCTGCCGCTGCTGCTGCAGGGCATGGGCAACTTCTGGGTGCGCATCGCCGACATGGCGCTGCTCTACGTGCTGCTGGCCCTGGGCCTGAACATCGTGGTCGGCTATGCCGGCCTGCTGGACCTGGGCTTCGTCGCCTTCTTCGCCATCGGCGCCTACATGTACGGCCTGCTGGCGTCGCCGCACCTGGCCGAGAGCTTCGCCTGGATCGCAGCGAGTTTTCCCGCGGGCTTGCATTTGCCGATCTACCTCGTGATCCCGGCCGCGGCCTTGCTGGCCGGGGTGCTGGGCATCCTGCTGGGTGCGCCGACCCTCAAGCTGCGCGGCGACTACCTGGCCATCGTGACCCTGGGCTTCGGCGAGATCATCCGCGTCTTCCTGAACAACCTGGACCATCCGGTCAACATCACCAACGGGCCCAAGGGGCTCAACCAGATCGACTCGATCAAGTTCTTCGGCCTGAACCTGGGCAAGCCGCTGGAGATCGGCAGCTACACGCTCAACTCGGTCACGCAGTACTTCTACCTGTTCCTGGCCCTGGTGCTGGTCAGCGTGGTCATCTGCCACCGGCTGGAGCGCTCGCGCATCGGCCGCGCCTGGATGGCCATCCGCGAGGACGAGATCGCCGCCAAGGCCATGGGCATCAACACCCGCAACATGAAACTGCTGGCCTTCGGCATGGGCGCCACCTTCGGCGGCGTCTCCGGCGCCATGTTCGCGGCCTTCCAGGGCTTCGTCTCGCCCGAGTCGTTCAGCCTGATGGAGTCGGTGATGATCGTCGCCATGGTGGTGCTTGGCGGCATCGGCCACTTGCCCGGCGTGATCCTGGGCGCGGTGCTGCTGTCGGCCCTGCCCGAGGTGCTTCGCTGGGTCTCCGGCGTGTTCGACCTGCAGTTGCTCACGGGCGGCCGGCTCGACGCCTCCATCCTGCGCCAGCTGCTGATCGCGCTGGCCATGATCATCGTCATGCTGCTGCGTCCGCGCGGCCTGTGGCCGGCGCCGGAACACGGCAAGTCGCTGCAGCCCGCCGCCAAGTAAGGAGAACACCATGGCAGAAACAGTTCTCCGCGTCGCCGGAATCTCCAAGCGCTTCGGCGGCCTGCAGGCCTTGTCGGACGTGGGCCTGACCATCGAGCGTGGCCAGGTCTACGGCCTGATCGGCCCCAACGGCGCCGGCAAGACCACCTTCTTCAACGTCATCACCGGCCTGTACACGCCCGACAGCGGGACTTTCGAGCTGGCGGGCAAGCCCTACAAGCCCACGGCTGTGCACGAGGTGGCCAAGGCCGGCATCGCCCGCACTTTCCAGAACATCCGCCTGTTCTCGGACATGACGGCGCTGGAAAACGTGATGGTCGGCCGCCACATCCGCACCCACTCGGGCCTGCTGGGCGCCATCTTGCGCACCCCCGGCTTCAAGAAGGAAGAGGCGGCCATTGCCAAGCGCTCGCAGGAGCTGCTGGACTACGTGGGCATCGGCAAGTACGCCGACTACAAGGCCCGCACCCTGTCGTACGGCGACCAGCGCCGCCTGGAGATCGCCCGCGCCCTGGCCACAGACCCGCAGCTGATCGCGCTGGACGAGCCGGCCGCCGGCATGAACGCCACCGAGAAGGTGATGCTGCGCGAGCTGATCGACCGCATCCGCAAGGACAACCGCACCATCTTGCTGATCGAGCACGACGTCAAGCTGGTGATGGGTCTGTGCGACCGCGTCACCGTGCTCGACTACGGCAAGCAGATCGCGCAAGGCACGCCCTATGACGTGCAGAAGAACGAGAAAGTCATCGAAGCCTACCTGGGACAAAACCACACCCAGGCGGCCGGCGCCGGCGGCCCGGCCGCGGCAGCCCTGAGCGGAGAAGAACAATGAGCAAGATCCTGCTGAAAGTCAGCGGCCTGAAGGTCGCCTACGGCGGCATCCAGGCCGTCAAGGGTGTGGACTTCGAGGTCCGCGAAGGCGAGCTGGTCACCCTGATCGGCTCCAACGGTGCCGGCAAAACCACCACCATGAAGGCCATCACCGGCACCCTGGGCGTGGCCCAGGGCGACATCGAATACCTGGGCCAGAGCATCAAGGGCAAGGGTGCCTGGGACCTGGTCAAGCAGGGCCTGGCGATGGTGCCGGAAGGCCGCGGCGTGTTCACCCGCATGACCATCACCGAGAACCTGCAGATGGGCGCCCACATCCGCAACGACAAGCCCGAGATCGCGGCCGACATGGACAAGGTGTTCACCATCTTCCCGCGGCTCAAGGAGCGCAAGGACCAACTGGCCGGCACCATGTCGGGCGGCGAGCAGCAGATGCTGGCGATGGGCCGCGCCCTGATGAGCCGACCCAAGGTACTGCTGCTGGACGAGCCCTCGATGGGCCTGTCGCCCATCATGGTCGACAAGATCTTCGAGGTGGTGCGCGAGGTCTATGCCCAGGGCGTGACGGTGCTGCTGGTGGAGCAGAACGCCAGCCGCGCGCTGCAGATCGCCGACCGTGGCTATGTGATGGAGTCGGGCCTGATCACCATGTCGGGCGAGGCCAAGGCCATGCTCAGCGATCCCAAGGTTCGGGCAGCCTACTTGGGCGAATAGGCTTTCTAGTACCTGTAGCGCAGGCCCAGGCTGGTCGAGCGCACCGCGTCGCGGCCGCTGCCGGCAAATCGCAGGTCGTGGCTGTCCCAGCCCAGGGTGGCCGACAGCTTGGGTGTGAAGTCGTAGCTGACACCGGCGCCGTAGGACAGGCCGAAACCGTTTTCCGAGCCGCCGGCCGCGCCGCTGCCGGCGGCCGTCGAAGAGTCTGTGAAGCCATAGGTTGTGCCCAGCTTGCCGAACACGCCGAAGGCGCTGCCGCCCAAGGGCGCATTGCCCACCAGGCTGAGGTTCAGGCCCTGGACCTTGGTGCTGCCGCCGGCGCGGTCGACCCGGCCCATGTTGATGTAGCCCAGTTCCACACCCCAGAAGTTGCCCAGCATGCTGCCGGCATAGAGGTTGACCGAGTTGTCCTTTTCGTCGCAGGGGAACAGGGTGTTGCCGCAGCCGACGCGGTAGTCGGACTGGCCCAGGCTCAAGCCCAGGTAGCCGCGGCTCAACGCCGGCCAGGCGGTGTTGGCTTCGCTCTGGGCCCAGGCGGGCGTGCCAGCGAGCAAGGCAAGGACACAACACAAGGCATGACGCTGCTGGGGCATGGCGTACTCCCGTGGACGGATGTCACCACTGTACGCCCTGCTTACACGCTCAGCTGTCAGAAAACCGCACAGCCAGCACAGCTTGTGGTGCCGGGGCGCTCCTTTTTCAGGAGCGCCTGGGGCAATCAAGACGGGGGCTGAGGGCCGAAAACCCCTGGAAACTGGGTTTTACAGGGCTTTGCCGGAGGCGATTTCCATGACCATGCGTGTTGCCAGATACAGACGCGGCTGGATGGAGTCGATCAGCACGTACTCGGCGTTGGTGGAATGGGCGCCGAAACCCCGCAAACCAAAGCGTTCAATCACCGGCGCCTTGGTCTGCAATGCGGCAAACGCCGCGTCGGTGCCGCCGCCTTCGGGCTCGGGGTCGACCACCAGGTTCATGGCCAGTTCCTTGTAGATGCGCTGGGCGTGCACGGCCAGGGCGCGCGAGGCGGCCGTGGCTTCCAGCGGCGGGCGCCGGTTCTCGATGGTCACCGTGACTTCCGACTCGGGCAGCAGCTTGGTCTTGATGCGTTCGGCGATCTGCTTTTCCAGGCCGGCCAGATCGGCCACCTTGAGCAGGCGGATGTCGGCCCAGGCCTGGGCGCCCGGCGGGATCATGTTGCGCACCACACCGGCCCTGGACATGGTCCAGTTCATCTTCAGGCCGCGCGCCGGCACCGACAGGTCGCGCAGTTGCAGCAGCTGGTGCGATAGCTCATACAAGGCATTGACGCCGTGTTCGGGCGCGCCGCCCGCGTGCGAGGCCCGGCCCTTGACGCTGAGCGTGGCCAGGGCGATGCCGCTGGTGGCCAGGGCGATCTTGTCGGACTCGGTGCGCGAGGCCTCGAAGGACATCACGGCATCGTGCTCGGCGCCGGCCTGGGACAGCCACTTGCGCGCGGCCGGCGAGCTGATCTCCTCGTCGCCGTTGACCATCACCGTGAGCGTGCCGTAGTCGCGCACGTTCAAGGCCTTGAGCATGGCCACCGTGTGCAGGATGACGGCCACGCCCTGCTTGTCGTCCGAAATGCCCAGTCCGTAGGCCTTGTTGCCGTCGATGCGCCAGGGCTGCTGGGCCAGCATGCCGGCCGGGTAGACCGTGTCCATGTGGGCGATCAGCAGGATCTTCTTCGTGCCCGTGCCCTTGAAGCTGGCGCGCACCGTGCGGCCGATCGCCTCGGGCTTTTCCGGCGTGTCCTCCATGCGGTAGGTGTCGGCAGCGGTCGGCTCCATGAACACCACTTCGGCGCCCAGGGCCTTGAGGCGTTCGGCGATGAAGGTCGAGGCCTTGTCCAGGCCGGCGCGGTTGGTGCTGCCGGTCTCGATTTCGACCAGGGTCTTGAGGGTCTCCAGCAGCTTGGGTTGCTCGCTGGCTGCCAGGGTCTGCACCGGGGCAACGGGCTGGGCGAAGCTGGCGGCGCAAAAGGCCAGGGCAGCCAGGGGCAGGGCGATGTGTTTGACGTGCATGTGTTCTTTCTCAGTCCACCTTGGCGCCCGAGGCCTTGACGACCTTCTCGTACTTGGCCAGTTCGGCCTTCATGAAGGCAGCGAACTCCTCGGGCGTGCTGGTCACCGGCTCGGCCAGCAGCGTGGCGAAGCGGCTCCTGGCCTCGGGCGACTGCAGTGCCGCCACGAAGGCCTGGTTGAGTTTGGCCACCACCGCCGGCGGCGTGCCTGCCGGCGCCACCAGGCCCCACCAAGTGTCGATGGAAAAGCCCTTGAGCGTGGCCGCCACCGGCGGCACGCCCGGCAGGCTGGGCGACGCGCCCAAGGTGGTGACGGCCAGTGCCTTGAGCTTGCCGCTGCGGATGTTGGGCGCGGCCGTGGCCAGGTTGTCGAAGTTGAAATCGACCTGGCCTGCCAGCAGGGCCAGCTGGGCCGGGTTGCCGCCGTTGTAGGGGATGTGCAGGGCGAAGATGCCGGCATCGCGCTTGAACATCTCGCCGGCCAGGTGGCCGGCGCTGCCGTTGCCGCCGCTGCCGTAATTGAGCTTGGCCGGGTTGGCCTTGGCGTAGGCGATCAGGTCGGCCAGGCTGTTGATCTTCAGGCGCGTGGCGGTCTCGGCGTTCATGACCAGCACGTTGGGCACGCGCACCATCTGCGTGATGGCAGCGAAGTCCCTGGTGACGTCGTAGGGCATCTTGCTGAACAGCCAGGGATTGATGGCATGGGTGGCAACCGCAGAGATTCCAATGGTCAGGCCGTCCGGCGCTGCCTTGGCCACCATGTCGGCGCCGATGTTGCCGCCACCGCCGGGCTTGTTGTCGATGATGACGGGCCCCAGCGAGTCCTTGACCCGCTCGGCCAGGATGCGGGCCGTGACGTCGATCGGGCCGCCGGCGCCGTAGGGAACGACCAGGCGGATCGGCCGCTGCTGCGCCCAGGCGCCGGTGGTCAGGAACACGGCCGCGGCCGCGACGGAAGTCAGGAAGGTGTTTCTGCGGTTCATGCCCCAATTGTCCCGATTCGGCCGGCCGGCGCAGTGTGGTTGTCCCTTACCTGCTGCGCGCTTCAGCCGTCCTTGTGCTTGTCGGCTTCGGTGGTGAAGGCGTCGGCGTAGAACTCTTCGGGCGGCAGCTTGCCCGCCGCGCTGTACTCGGCGCGGGCCGAGTCGACCACGATGGGGGCGCCGCAGGCATAGACCTGGTGGCCCGACAGGTCGGGGAAGTCTTCCAGCACCGCCTTGTGGACAAAGCCGGTGCGGCCGGTCCAGTTGTCCTCGGGCAGGGCGTTGGAGATCACCGGCACGTAGTGCAGGTTGGGCATCTCGGCCAGGCGCTCCTGCACCCAGTCATCGAGGTACAGGTCGGCCGGGCGGCGGCCGCCCCAGTACAGCGTGGCCGGCCGGGTGATGCCCTTGAACTGCATGTGCTCGATGACGGCCTTGATGGGGGCGAAGCCCGTGCCCGAGGCCAGCAGCACCATGGGCTTGTCCGAGTCTTCGCGCAGGAAGAAGCTGCCGTAAGGGCCTTCCACGCGCAGGATTTCCTTTTCCTTCATCGCGTTGAACACATGGTCGGTGAACTTGCCGCCCGGCATGTGGCGGATGTGCAGCTCGATACCGTTGCCGGTGGGCTGGGCCTCGGTCTTGACCAGGGTGTGGGGTGCGCTGGCCATGGAATAGCTGCGCCGCGCGTTGTCGCGCAGGATGAACTCCACGTACTGGCCTGCGTGGTAGCGCAGGGTATCGTTGGCGGGCAGCTGCAGCTTGATGACCATCACGTCGTGCGACTTCTTCTCCAGCGAGATCACGCGGGATGGCATCTTCTTGATGGGGAAGGCGCTTTCGTCGGTGACCTGGCGCGACTCCAGCACCACGTCCGTCAGCGGCAGGGCGCTGCAGGTGAGCACGTAGCCGGCGGCTTCCTCTTCGGCCGACAAGGCCTTGCTCTGGTGCGGGCCGTGGGCGACATCGCCTTGCAGCTTTTTGGATTTGCAGGATCCGCAGGCGCCGTCCTTGCAGCCATAGGGCAGGCCCACACCCTGGCGGATGGCGGCGGCCAGGATGGCCTCACCCTCGTTGACACTGAAGCTGCGGCCGCTGGGCTGGACCGTGACCTGGTAAGGGCCCGCGGGGGCCTGGGCGCTCGTCATGTTTTATGTATCCTCGGGCTGTCGTTTTTTGCGTGACCGCCCCCCGATTTTGCCCTCAAACCAAAGCCCCCTTGGCGCGCTGCCGGCGCGCTTTCGCCGCGAGCGTGTGCTCATCGTCGGTTGTGGTGACATTGGCCTGCGCGTGGCGCGTGGTCTGCAAGGCCGTGTGGCGCTGCGCGCGCTGACCTCCTCACCCGGCCGGGCCGCCGAGCTTCGCGGGCAGGGCATCGTGCCGCTGCAGGGCAATCTGGACCAGCCGGCCAGCCTGCGCCGTCTGGCCGGCTTGGCGACCCGCGTGCTGCACCTGGCGCCGCCGCCGGGGGAGGGCCAGACGCAATGGTGGCGCGACCCGCGCACCGTCGCCCTGTTGCGCGCCCTGCGCCTGCGCAGCGCACCGCGGTCGCTGGCCTATGGTTCCACCAGCGGTGTCTATGGGGATTGCGCTGGCGCGCGGGTGGATGAGACCCGCGCGGTGCGGCCGGCCACGCCGCGGGCCCAGCGGCGTGTCGATGCCGAGAAAGCGGTGCGCCACTTCGGCCGCGCCGCCCATGTGCGCGCCAGCATCCTGCGCATCCCGGGCATCTACGCGCCCGACCGCGAAGGCGGCACTCCGCGCGAACGCCTGCGCAAGGGCACGCCGGTGCTGCAGGCGCGCGACGACGTCTACACCAACCACATCCATGCCGACGACCTGGCGCGCGCCCTGAGCGCGGCGCTGTGGCGCGGCAAGCCTCAGCGGGTGTTCAACGCCAGCGACGACACCGAGCTGAAGATGGGCGATTACTTCGACCTGGCGGCCGACCTCTATGGCCTGCCGCGCCCGCCACGCATCGCCCGTGCGACGGCGCAGGATGAACTGCCGTTGGTCTTGCTCAGCTTCATGGGCGAGTCGCGCCGGCTGGACAACGCCCGGCTGAAAAAGGAACTGCGCCTGCGCCTGCGCTACCCCACGGTGGAATCCGGTTTGCTCCCGATTCGATAGCGCCTTAGGTCCATTGGACGGGGGCTACAGCCCGATTTTCGAATGATGCAGGCTAGATGCCAGCCGGTTTGGCCATGGTGCTCATGCGGTCCACCGCCTTGAGCGTGATGGTCTTGATGTCGGCGCCCTGCAGCACCGTGAGCTGGACCTCGTCGTCCGGGTTGGCGTGGGCCCACAGGCGCTTGTAGAACTCTTCCAGGCTGCTCACTTTGCTGCCGTCCACGGCCAGCACCACGTCGCCGGGCTGCAGGCCGGCGGCCTCGGCCGGGCTGTCCTTGTTGGTCCGCACGATCTGCACCCGGCCGCCCTGCTCGCTGGAGGTCAGGCCCAGCCAGGGGCGGCGGCTTTGCTTGCTGCTGCCGGTGCGCTGCATCTCTGCCAGGATGGGTTTGAGCAGGTCCACCGGCACGAACATATTGCCTGGCAGGCGGCGGCTGTCACCCAGCGCATCGCCGACGAACAGGCTGCCGATGCCCAGCAGCTCGCCGCGCTGGTTGAACAGCGGCGCGCCGCTGTGGTTGCCGATGGGCGGACTCGTGAACAAAGCCGCATCAATGTGATATTCCCAGTAACCGGAGAAAGAACGCTTGCTGACCAATTGCGTCATGGCCACGTCGCCGTCCTCGCCGCCGGTGGCGGCCATCAGCGCATCGCCGGCCTTGACGTCGGCCTGGCTGCCCAGTGGCACCGGACTGACGCCGCGCAGCGGCAGCAGCGGGCGCAGCAGGCCAAAGCCGGTGGCCAGGTCATAGGCCACTGCGCGCGCCGGCAAGGTCTTGTTGTCCTGGGTGACGATCTGGATGGTGTCGGCCTCCAGCATCAGGTAACCGATGGTCAGCACCAGGCCGTCGGCCCCGATCACCACGCCCGAGCCGCTGCGGTCCTTGCCCAGGGACTCGGCCGAACGCGCCCCTGGTGTCGCCGTGACTTGCACGCCCACCACCGCGGCGTTGGCCCGTGTGAGGGCGTCGATGACGGCCTGGGCGGCTGGGGTGGTGGGAGTGGCGGCTTGCGCCAGTGTGGACAGAAGAACCAGGAACGCGAACCACAGGCGTGAGGGCTTGGACATGGTGAAGCTCCTGGTTGGGCCGACGGGTATTCAAGAATGCTCCCAAACCGCCGTCTCTACAACACCCCCGCATGATTCCCGCGCGCTCAGCGCATGCATATGCAAAGAATCCTCTTCATCCACCAGAACTTCCCCGGCCAGTTTGTCCACGTGGCGCAGGAACTGGCGCGCCAGGGCGCTGAAGTGGTGGCGCTGGGGATCGAGGGCAGGCCCGTGCCCGGCGTCAAGTTCCTGCGCTACCAGGTGAGCGTCCCGGCCCAGGCCAGCCAGGTGCCGGGCGTGGCCGACTTCGAAGTCAAGGTGCTGCGCGGCAGGGCCTGCCTGGCGGCGATGGCCAAGCTCAAGGCCGGCGGCTTCAGGCCCGACCTGATCGTGGCCGATCCCGGCTGGGGCGAGGCCCTGTTCTGCAAGGACGCCTGGCCGGCGGTGCGGCTGGTCATGTTTGCCGAGTTTTTCTACCAGGCCGAAGGCGCGGATTGCAGCTTTGATCCGCAATTGAGCACCGACACGCTGGAGGGGCGCGCCCGCTTGCGTTTAAAAAACACCGTCCACCTGCATGCATTGGCCGCGGCCGACGCCATCTACACGCCGACTCATTGGCAGAAAAAACAGCTGCCGCCGCAATACCAGAAGAAGACCGCCGTCATCTTCGACGGCATCGACACCGATTTGGTCAAGCCTGATGCCGGCGCGTTCATCACGCTGCAGCGTGACAACCTGACTCTAAAGGCCGGCGATGAGGTGCTCACTTTCGTCAACCGCAACCTCGAGCCTTACCGGGGCTTCCATGCCTTCATGCGGGCGCTGCCGGAGATCCTGGCCCAGCGTCCCAAAGCGCGTTGCCTGATCGTGGGCGAGGACTCGGTCAGTTACGGCGCGCCGCCCGCCGCCGGCGGCACCTGGCGGCAAGCCATGCTCAAGGAAGTAGGGGGCCGCCTGCCGTTGGAGCGCGTGCACTTCCTGGGGCGCCTGAAATACGCCGACTACCTGCGGGTGCTGCAGGTGTCGGCCTGCCATGTCTACCTGACCTATCCCTTCGTGCTGTCCTGGAGCTGCCTGGAGGCCATGAGCGCGGGCTGCACGGTGCTGGCCAGCGCCACTGCACCGGTCAAGGAGGTGATCAAGGACGGCGAGAACGGGCTGCTGTTCAACTTCTTCGACACCCAGGAACTGGTGCGCAAGGCGATTGGCATTCTGGACGGCTCGGCAGCCCAGAAGTCCATAGGCAAGAACGCCAGACAAACTGTCGTGGATAGCTACGACCTGCGAACTGTTTGCCTGCCCAGGCAGCAGGAGTTTTTGCAGCAGGCGATCCAGGCCTGAACGGCGCGCGTGGTGGCTCGGCTGAGCCCGCGCAGTGTGCGCGCATCGTTTTATGCCTCGGTCGTGATGTATTGCCTGCTACGGCTTCTTTCGCCTTGGATGGAAACCGTTTTCCCTGCCCAAATCGGGCAAGCTGCTGACTCTGGTGCGTGGCTGGCATCTCGTATCTGCTGATATGTGCGTTTGCGGCGCTGGTCTTTCTGTGCCGGATTCGAGTGATCGTGTTCGAACGGACGCGGCAGCATCGTGTCCGGAGGCTGCGGCCCATCCCCGAGCTTTGAGGCGGCGTCAGAGGCGCCCTCCTTAAGTGCAAGCTCAAAACATAGAAGTGAGTGAATACTCCCTTCGATGGCGGCATACGGCTTGAAAAGGAAACCTCCCGGCTGGCGTTACCGAAGGATTAACGTTCTGAAACTACTGTAACGAGTTTGTCGACAATCTTGGTCAATACGCCAGATGGAGTACTCGTGTTTGCGAATATTTCACTAGTTTTGAGCTTGTAACCAAAACTGTACGTTGTGTAACATCGGCGCCTCAGCCAATCAGTTATTGTGCTGTGCAGCAATTTCGCTTCTGATAGGTCATTTACGGGAGTCATAGCCATGTACCGGCAAGATTTAGAGGACTCGCATACCGTGCTAAATGCCTCGCAGTGGGTTGCTGGCGACAAGTACTCTGCGCCGAAACGCAGCCCGCTGGCCCTGGCGGCAAAGCGCGCGATTGATATTTTCGGCGTGCTGGTGTTTGTCACCCTGTTTTTGCCCGTGTACCTGGCTGTGGCCTTGGGCGTGCGGCTCTCGTCTCGTGGCCCTGTCCATTATTTTCAGGACCGCGTCGGCCGCGACGGGAAGTTGTTCCGTTTCTACAAATTTCGCTCCATGGTGCCGAACTCGGAAGAAATTCTGACTTCCTTTCTGCATAGCGACCCGCAAGCGAAGTCGCAATGGGATACCCACCAGAAGTTGGAGCGGGATCCACGCATCACGCCCTTTGGCCGCTTTATCCGCCGCACCAGCCTGGACGAGTTGCCGCAAATGTGGAATGTGCTGATGGGTGACATGAGTCTGGTGGGGCCACGGCCTTGCATGCCTGGCCAGGAAAAGTATTACGGCAAGTACTGGCGCACTTACTGCGCCGTCAATCCGGGGCTGACGGGGTTGTGGCAAGTCAGCGGGCGCAGCAAACTCAGCTTTGAGGACCGGGTCCGGCTGGAGGCGCGTTACGTGCGGGAATGGACTCTGCTGGGCGACTTCAAAATCCTGCTCAAAACCGTCAAAGTGGTTCTTTGGGCCGATGGCTCGCATTGACGAGCAATTTCCTCCTTATCGTCCGGGCGTGGCATGCCCCATGCCAAAATTCGCCCATCATTCTCAGGCGCGTCGCGCCACAAATAGACGGACTGACACATGAATTTGACAGTGGTGGGAACGGGCTATGTCGGCCTGGTAACGGGGGCATGTTTCGCCGAGATGGGCAACTCGGTCACTTGCGTCGATGTCGATGAACGCAAGGTTGAAGCCCTCAAAAAGGGCGTCATCCCGATCTACGAGCCAGGCCTGGAGGGAATTGTCGTCTCCAATGCTGCCGCTGGCCGCCTGCTTTTCACCACCGACCTCGGTGAGGCAATGGCCCGTTCGTCGCTGATCTTCATCGCTGTCGGTACACCTTCAGGCGAGGACGGTTCCGCCGATCTCACGCACGTGAAGGCCGTCGCCTCCCAGATCGGGCAACGGCTCACCCAGCGCAGCGTGGTGGTCAACAAATCGACGGTGCCCGTCGGTACTGGCGACCTGGTTCGCGATGCGGTGCAAGCCGAATTGGACCGGCGCGGTGCAAAGGTGGAGTTCGATGTGGTCTCCAACCCAGAATTCCTGAAGGAGGGCGCGGCGGTCGCTGACTTCATGAGCCCCGACCGCATCGTCATCGGCAGCAGCACCGGCTGGGCGCGCGAAGTCATGAGCGATTTATATGCTCCCTTCGTGCGCAATCATCCGCGCATTGTCCATATGAGCGTGCGCGATGCAGAGATGACCAAGTACGCGGCCAATGCCATGTTGGCCACAAAAATCTCGTTCATCAACGAGATCGCCAATCTCTGCGAGCACCTGGGCGTCGACGTCGAGAATGTCCGCCTGGGCATCGGCAGCGACCAGCGCATCGGGTTCCATTTCATTTACCCCGGCGCGGGTTACGGTGGCTCCTGCTTCCCCAAGGATGTCAAGGCCTTGGTCAACATGTGCGAGAAGCAGGACTTCGAGCCTGTGGTGCTCAGGGCGGTCGAGCAGCGCAACGCCGAGCAAAAGCGTGTGCTGTTCAAGAAGATCGAGAAGCGGTACGGCGCGCAGCTGACGGGGAAAAAGGTGTGTGTCTGGGGCTTGTCGTTCAAGCCCGGAACTGATGACATGCGCGAGGCGCCCAGCAAACCGCTCATCGAGGCGCTGCTGGCGGCCGGCGGGACAGTCGTTGCCTTCGATCCGGTGGCGATGGAGGCTGCCCGTCCCTTGTTCGCTGAGGAGGCATTCGCCTCGGGCAGACTCAGCTTCGCAACGGACCAGTACGAGGCGGCTGAGCGCGCCGACTTGCTGGTGCTGGTGACCGAATGGAAGCCTTTCCGCCATCCGGATTTCAGCAAACTGTCTCAGTCCATGTCAGGGCGCGTCATCTTTGACGGACGGAACCAATACGACCCAACGCAGCTAGCGGCGCTGGGCTTCGAATACCACGGCATCGGGCGTGAAGAACGAGGTGCTGCAGCGAGCATTGGCGCATGAATTGCATGTCTATCGTGGACTTTCTCCGCGTATTAGCCAGCATCTGCTTGGGATCGGGGGCGTTGGTGAGCCTGTCGAAGCGGGACACAATTGACGCTAACGGGGTTGCCTTCATTCCGCCTTTGACAGATCGTGTGCGCACAGATGGATGTTGATTGATGGCTGACGTGAGCGTGGTTATTCCCTGCTTCCAGGATGCGGGTGGGCTTGTTGTATGCCTTGACGGGCTGTTGGCGCAGAAAGACGCTGGTTCACTTCAGATCATCGTCGTGGACAACGGGCAGACGCCGTCGATCCAGCTACCTGAGACTTACCGAGAGCGTGTCACGCTGCTGCATGAGCCGCGCCCCGGGTCTTATGTCGCGCGTAATGCGGGGATCGCCGCTGCGACGGCTTCCGTGGTTGCATTCACCGATGCGGACTGCTTGCCGCAGGTGGATTGGGTGGCACGTGCCCTTGCGTTTTTCCGCGAGAATCCTTCAGTCGATTTGGTCGCTGGCCGCGTCACGTTGTTCACCCAAACAGGTGCGCCACCGCGCACCTGTGCGGAACTGTATGAGAACCATTTCGCCTTCCGGCAAGAAGATAATGTGAAGGCGGGGTATGCGGTTACGGCCAACCTATTCGTGCGCCGGCAGGTGTTCGACCGAGTGGGGGCCTTCGACCCCGTCACCTATTCGGGTGGAGATGCGGAGTTCACGCGCAGGGCCGTGGCAGGGGGGAGCCGACTCGCGTATTGTGGTGATTCGGTCGTCAAACATGCAATGCGAAGCGACCTCGATGAGCTGATTTCCAAGGTTCACCGGATCGTGGGGGGGGCCTACCGACTGCGTCATGTGGATGCCGTGTTTCAAGAGCCGTTTCGCCTCAAGGCGATTCTGAAGTCCTTGGTGGCGCCACTCTATTACGTGTTCAAATTCGTGCCGCACTTACTGCGTGGCCAAATGAGTCTCGCGAATTACCTGAAACTGATCTACGCGATACACGCTCTTCGCTTGCACAGCGTGTATGTCAGAATCGCGTACCGCCTTAAACTGAAGAGCGACTTCGTTCGCTAACGATGCGCCTACCCAAGGTCTTTGCCATTTTCGCGCGCGGGAAATCACGTCCGCTGGAAAGAAGTGTGTCCGTCCTGCTCTGGATGGGAACTTTCCTGATGATGTGTATCCTCGCCTTCGTCAAAGAAGGCGTGCTGCCCGCATACTTCTTTTTCGACTCCTATCAGATCAGCACCTTGATTGCGGGTGGCTCAGTCGATGAATTAGCAGCGGGCGAATCTTTTGGCAGCGCGGCCGCGTTCTACAACATTCTCGGGTTGACCGACCGCGACATTGCGGTTCCAGCAATTTCCGTCTTGGTGATTCTGGGATTTTTCCTGCATTTCATCAAGAGGGCGAAGGCAGACGCGATTGCATTCTCCGACTTCGTGATCTTCGGGTATTTCTGCCTGCTGTTGATCGTTTATGCCACGACCTTCAGCAAGGATTTCATCGTCCTGTTCCTGTTGATTGGATTCGTCTTCCTGGAGCGGCGCGGCGTGATCGGTTTGGCGGCGTGGTCTGCTCTGGCATTGGTCTACGCCTATTACTTCCGGGCGTATTGGTCGCTGGTCATCATTGAGTTTTGGGGCTTGTATTTCGTCATGCGGGTGACCCGGAAGCTGAGGTATGTATTCATCGCCATGTTCTTCTCCTTGCTGGTGCTCTCATTTGCAATGCAGGAGTATCTGGGCTTCAGGGTGGACTATTTCCGCTACGCAGTGAACCAAATGAGGTTGCGGGAGGGGAATGTGAATGCGAATACCATGATCATGCCTTGGCTACCCGGCGGCGATGTACTGACGGGATGGGTCAATGTTTCTTTGACATTGATCACCCTGATCCTGCCCATCCCTCTGCTGCTGCTTTTGACTCCATACTACCTGGTGCTCTTTACCTTGACTATTACGGCGTTCGTCAAGTTCTTCCGTGCGATTCGTGCGTTGTTGCGGCAGGGGGTGCGCGGCGGCTTGATCAACTACGCTGTGCTGATCCTGGCCTTTATGACCATTCAGAGCATTTTCGAGCCGGACTACGGCAGCTATGCGCGGCACTTAGCACCGTTTTACCCCCTATTCATCAGCATCTTGTTCAGTAGAGTCACGCTTGGCCGACGTGACACCCAGCCCGTTCCGTTTGAGACGGCGAATTCAGCGAACACGTGGCGATGAGGATTTTGCATATCGCCGAAACCAGCAAGGGCGGGGTTGGTACGGTGATGGGAGAACTGATTCGCGATCAGTGCCAGCGATACGGCCGCGATCAAGTTTCCTATTTGGTGCCTTCCGAACATGCTGAGGATTTAGGTTTGGACAAGCTGCCTGGCGCATATATCTTCCGACGCACCGGTAGAAACGTCAGATCGTTGCTTCTGCTGTGGCGCGAAACCTTGTCTTTGATCCGCATGCTTAGGCCGGAAATCGTGCACCTGCATAGCACTTTTGCGGGCTTGATCGGGCGCTTGGCCGTACTGACGCTGCCTCGAGATCGCCGCCCGGCGATCATCTATTGTCCGCATGCGTTTGCATTCCTTCAGCATGGCAGCCGCAGCAAACTCACAGCGTATCGCCTTGCCGAACGCATGCTGAGTCCGATGGCTGCGAAGATCATTTGCGTAAGCGAATTCGAACGACAGGAAGGGGTCCAGGCCGGAATCGATGCCGATCGCTTGTGCGTCATCTATAACGGTGTACGCAATGAGGCGGGCTCTGGCGAACAACTTGACCCGTACCTTCCGGGTGTGACGAAGAATTTGCTTTTTGTCGGCAGGTTCGATCAGCAGAAGGGCTTTGATGTCCTGTTGCGGGCTATGGGGGAGTTGTATGGCGCCCCTGTGCGGTTGACGGCGATCGGCGCAGCGGTAGTGGGGAGCACGCAGCCTCCAAATCTGCCGAATGTTACATACACTGGGTGGATCGCCTCTCGCAAACTGGCACCCTATTTCATGTTTGCAGATGCTCTGATCATTCCGAGTCGATGGGAGGGGTTCGCGATGGTTCCGTTGGAGGCGATGCAATATGGTTTGTGCGTGATTGCCAGCGATGCGTGCTCACTGCCTGAGCAGGTGATCTCGGGGGTCAATGGGGAGTTGTTCCCTTCGGGTGACTGGCGCGCGTTGGCGGGGACCATCCAGAATGGCGACCCGGGAGCTTGGCGGAAACTCGGCGCTCAAGGGCGACACATGTACCAGGAAAAATTCACCCCCGAAGTGATGAGCGCGCAGACTGCGGCTGTGTATGAGCAACTTTGTCGGGGGGGGACATGCTAAGAGTGGTCTTTATCCACGATGGCCGGGCGAACTATCCAAGTATCGGTGCATTTCGCGAACTGTGGAGGGCGCGCCTGGCGATCGAAGAAATGACGCTCGAAGCGGCGGGCAAGGCGGACCTGTCAGACGCCATCTGTTGGTACATGATGGGGTTTTATCCCAGAAAACTACCGGCCGCCCTGACCGTGCACGACTACAAATCGCTATCACTCGGCAGATTCAGCGCATTCAAGGATTTCCTGAAGTTTCGGTTTAACGCTAAGCCGGACCTGCGCATACTGAAGCAGGAGATCAAGGCGACGCACTCTTTTCGAGATGACGTACCCGAGGTAATTCAGGATATCGGAGTGCCCGACTCCATCCTGTCTTACCGGCAGGCAGTTGCCAGCGCGGCTGAATACGATTTCTGCTACATCGGCGCGATCAGCCGTGAACGCAGGATTCATTTGATGATCGACAGCTTCCTTTCACGGTTCGCACAGAGCAAGACCCTGTTGATGATGGGCGAGGTCGAGCCCATAGTGCGCGAACGTTATCGCGCGAACACCAATATTATTTTCACTGGCAGGCTGACGCAGCCGGCGCTGTTTGAAAACATGAACAA
The DNA here is from genome assembly GCF_936925435.1 of uncultured Ramlibacter sp. Taxonomy (GTDB): domain Bacteria; phylum Pseudomonadota; class Gammaproteobacteria; order Burkholderiales; family Burkholderiaceae_C; genus Ramlibacter. The sequence continues at coordinate 58,631 of NZ_CAKZHQ010000050.1, forward strand.
ATGCGCGGCTGTGGCCTGCTATTTCCCCAATCACTTTCCTCACATCGTCCAGACGCCGACCAAATTGCTCGAGGCGGCCGCAATTGGCAGTCGTATTCTTGCGAATGAGCAGCCCATGAACCGGGTCAAGGCAAGCGAATTCGGGATGCAGGTGCGATGGGGCGAAGCGGCAGACATGTTCCGCGACTGTCCCGATCAGCTTGACTGGGCAGATAACCGGCAATTCGATCCTGCGCCGATGCTGACCTCGGTCATGTCGAGTCGCTCTGGACTGACCGGGTACATTGAAAACGTCCTCGCGACAGGGGCGCTTACATCGCGCTGATCGCCTGGATCGTTTTCTATACGTTGAGACCAACCGGGGCGTGGTGTGCTCGGTTCAAGTTGATTGAGGCCGGATCAACGGGAGCCGAAGAACTCCTTGCGTACTGCAGTGTCTACCGGCCGCAGCCGTAGCAGGTTCAGCAATTGCTGCGGGCGCCGCAACGCACCCCAATTCCACACATACTTGCGCAGGATCTTCGGCGCCTGGCTGTGCGAGCCGGCGTGTCCCACTCGGTAGATCGCCCCGCGGAACGGAAGCTGGCGCAGCGGCGTCGCGCGCGCGGTCAGGATGTCGTCGATGCGCCGATGGCTACCCAGCATGGTCTTGATGTAGTCCTGCGAAGCGTCCTCGAATCGCTGCGGCAGCCCGTAAAGGTCGGACCGGACAATCAGGGTCGTACCGCAGACGTGGTTCAGCTTGTCGTGTTGCAGCAAGAGGTTGCCACCGTCGTCCCAGATATAACCCAGGTTGACGGTCCAGCCTGGCGCTTCTGTATGCTGGGCGACGAATCCCGCAAGCCGAGAACTGACGAAGTCGTCGTCGTCCACAATCATGAAGAAACGGCTGTCGCGGCTGCTCAGCATGCCTTTGAGTACCCGCCGGCCTTTGTCGATGCGGAAGGCGTCAAGGAAGTCTTCCGTGGAGCCCCCACCCTTCTCATGCATCAGGTTCGGGCCAAACTGAACCCATTCCACACGGAAGCGGTCCGGTAGATCAGGCAAGTCCGCGCCTTCGTTCGCGACGATGACTCCGTTCCAATCACCATCGGCCTGGTTGGAGATGGAGGCGACGGTCTGCGCCAGGTTGGCCTTCAGTCGCGACCAGTCACGTGCATTGTCCTGGTGGCGTACGGGGATGATGAACGTCAGTGTGGTCATCAGAGAGTCCTACTTCATGGGGTGGGCGGCGCCCGCAGCCTCGTTCGCCCATTGAATGGCGTCAGGGAGCGAGGAGGCACGGTAGACCAAGTCGGTTCCGCCGGAAAATGCGTCCATGAACCGGCGAATCTTTCCATACGAGTTGTCAAGTACCGCGTGTGGGCGCCCCAGCAGAATGGAGATGATGTGCACATGCAGCCGGTCTGTCACGATAGCTTGCGCTCGCTGCAACTGCCTCACACCTCGCCCGAAACGCTGATTGGCAGCCGCGTCAAATAAGCCCTGGCGTATAAGCGCGCCGTCCAGCGTGTGTGCTGCACCCAACGCCCCGAGAAGTTTCGATATGCGGATCGGCAGCCAGGGTTCCGTGATCCAGTCTTCGACCGGCACGTCCGGATACGCCGATAAGTTGTGCTCACCCGCCTTCTCTCGGTCCTCCCGTAGCATGGCCAGCAGTGGGATCGTCGGGGGCGCCGCCTCCAAGGGGCCAATCGAGAACGCCATGTCGGGGCACAAGATGACGCGGCAATCGAACCTTTTTTCGGCGAAGTGCTTCGACTCCTCGTCGCGTACGAGCAGGGTGAAGTTGCCATGCTTGCCGATGATACGGGCCGTCTCGTCTGCTCGTCCCGGGTTGCCGAAATGGATTGACTGGGGAAATTGGATGATGGGACGTCCCGGCCAACGCTTCAGGAGTCGTTCGCGAAATTCCTGGTGGCCGAGCCAGATATCACCGAAATTCCCACCCCCATGGATGAAGATCGGGCCCGAGGGCGCATGCCGTTTCAGTGAGGCTTCCGAAAACGTCCAGCCAGTCGAAACATAGGCCGGTTGCCGACCTATGTGCTTGCGGAAGTAGGCGACTTCCCCGAGCCAGATTGCGGAGTCGCCGACATTGCGAATATTCGGAAAATCGAGAAGCGCAAACGGTTCATCTTTCACGAACGGGGCCAAACATTCGTGAATTCGGGCCTGGAGGCCGTCGATCATGGCCAAGCGGGGAGTGGTGGTCACTGGAATAGGTGTAATGGGTTGGAGATTCAAGTTCATGTCACGCGGCCTTGCGTTTCAGAAGCTTTCTCAGAAGTTCCTGGAACTCCCGTTCAGGGCCGGATGGTTTCCCGCTGGCTAACCACAGCAGGATCATGGTGACCAAGTACGTCGCCAGAGAGGCCATTCCAATTGTGGCGATCTTAAAAGCCAGGGACCACGCGTCCCCTGTGGTTAGGTAGGGGTCTATGAGGAGCGCGATCCCTACCATTGCACAGGAGCTGACGAGGGCGCGCCAATTTGCGGCCAGTTGTTCCAGGAGGCCCAGTCCCGTGAAACGCCGCACAAGGCGCAGGTTGAAGTAGATGGCGATGAGACCCGACACCACGCGCGCGAGCACGATCCCCGTGAGCCCGCCTGCGAGCATCCCGACGACGATGAGCGGGACGCGAATCGCCAACATCTGCGTGCTACGGATGAAAAGAAGCCGGGTCTCACCGAGCGCCATTCCGATTGGTTGCGACAAGGAGGCCAAGGTCTGCACGGCGAATATTGATGCGAGCGCTTGCACGATGAAAATCGCAGGTGCCCACTTGTCGCCCATGGTCAATCGGACAAGCGGGTCGGCCACAAGGGCCGCGCCGATGCCTGCGGGCAGGGCGAAGGCGGTAACGAGTCCCTGGGCGCGCTGATAGGCGGTGGCAAGGCGCGAACGGTCTTCGCGGATGCTGGAAAACCCAGGAAAGAGGACCTTCGTCAGGGGCGCCGTCACTTCCCGCGTCGCCAACTGTGCCAGGTTGTTGCCTACCGAATAGTGACCCAGAGCACTCGTGCCGAGCCCCTTGCCCACCAGCAGGAAATCGAACCTCCAATTCAGCGTGTTGACAATCTGCCCCGCGGTGAGCCACCCCGAAAAGCGGAACAGTTCCTTGCCACCGCTGAAGGAGATGCGGGGACGGTAGGGAACGAAAAGGTACGACAAAACCAGGCTCGTCACTTGCATTGCAATCGTGCCGACCACCAGTGCCCAATAGCTCTTGTATGCCATTGCCCAAGTGATTGACGCCAATACGCCAACGAGCTTCTGCGCTACGCTCAGAGCGAAGTCCTGCCAGAAAATAAGATCGCGCTGAAGCAGCGCCACTTTCGGATTGGTCAGCCCGGTAAGTCCGATTCCAATGCCGAGCACCACCATGACCGCCGCGAGTCGTGGATCACCATAGATATCGGCAGCGGGGCCACCAGCCGCAGCGAACACGCCGCCAATCGCCAGGCTGCGCAATGCGCTCAGTGTCCATGCAGTATCGATGTGCGATCGCGAAGGAGACGCATGTTGCACCAGCGCGGACGCCAGGGAGAGCTCGGTCGCGGCATTGACAATCATCAGCATGGTCGTGGCCAACGCCACCAGACCGAAGTCTTCCGGCATCAGAAGTCTGGCCAGAACGATGGTGCTCAGAGCGGCGAGAGCATTGACGAGGGCCCGGGATGCACCGATCCAGATGCTTCCCTTGATCAACCTGCCGCGAATTTCACTCATGGGGCGCTGGTTGACTGCCTGTGGCCTGGCCGAGCCGCGAGCGGTCCCTTCCAGAGATCCCAGGGAAACGCATCCAGCAATGCTTGCGAATCGAAAGTGGGGTGCTCCATCCCGCCCATCTCTAAAGCCTGGTCCACTGTCTTGGCAAAAACGAGCTCGGTCCGTCCAGTTCCCAGTACATAGTCACGGTATTTGAACAGCGACTCTGTCTGGGAGACGCGCAGGTAGCGCGCTGGAATCCCGAAGGCCTCGGCAATGATCAGGCCATGAAGGGAACTGGCGATGACGAGTTCCGCCTGCAGGATCTCCTCGACGCAGCGATTCCAGCTGTCCATCGGCGAGACCACGGTACCGATTGGAAGCTGCGCAAAGTGACGCAAATCGTGGAGATTGGGAACGACCACGTAAGGCTTCGATGCGGATGCCCGGAACCGCCCGGGAAACAGGCGGGGCAGCAACAAGGCCGGATCGCCGTACACCGGTGGAACCTGGATGCCAAGCTCTTGCAGGAAATCCCTGGTCAAGGGGCCCCGCACTGCGCGGACATCCAGCGATGTAAAGCGATGGGCTGCTGGGGCGATCTTGCCGTTCACGCCGGAACCCCAGATGACATCGCCAGTGTTTGCGAAATGCAGGATGGACCCCACGGCCAGCAAGTTGCGCGTCTTCGGCACCTCCTCCTCCAGCACGCGTCCCTTCCCTGCGAGGATGGCATCGACGACGATCTTTGAAAGGTGGTCCCCGAAGTTGTGACTTTGGGTGTCCGGTCGCCAGAACACAAGGTTGACCATGGGGTAGGGCTGGGCCGGGACCTGCAATCCGCCATGGTGTGCCTTGCGCAGTCGACGAAGCGCTGCAGCGAACGGGGGAAATTGCATGGGTGGCTAGTTTCTGCAGGAATGCAAAATGGTCCTTAAGCTTCGGGAGAGACTATGGGAATATCTTACTCGAACCGCTCGGATCAAACTCGCGTAGTCAGCATGCATGAGGGCCGCCGTCTTGGCCTCGACTCGGCACTGATACGGTGCATCGGCGAGCGCAGAAGCTTGGGCCGGAAGCGATAAGCCGCATAAGTTCCAACAGGATGGAACATTCCACTAGACTCCTAATTTGATGAAAGCCTGCTCGATGTAGTGGCGGCAGGAACTGTCCGACAAGTGTGATAGTAGTTCTGCGTTATCGCGCTTCGCCGCCGGCGCTTTGGCGGCTTGGCTAAGAATTCTGGCCAGGGAGGGCGCGTCCGGCGCGGTGAACATGGCAGCCGCAGGAAACCTGTCCGTCAGCCATTGCGAGAAAGCGCTTCCGACGCAGAAGATGGTGGCTCCCATGGAAACTCCATAGATCAAGCTTCCACTGACAATCATGTCGTCGTCGGAGCTTGCGAGAATCAAGCCCTCGGATTCGGCAACCAGCTTGGCCGCTTCGGCCTCAGAAGTAAACTTGGGGATGAAGCGGACATTTGGACCGGCAAGCTCCCGCAGCCGTTGGAGATAGACGGCATCCGAGGCAGGGCCGCAAATTACGAGCCTGAGATTGCGGTCCAGATGCGGAAGCAGATTGTGGATACCTTTGTACGGAAGTATTCTTCCGAATATGACGTAGTAGGGGGAGTCTCCCGCCAGAGCGGCCACGCGGTCGGTCACTACAGGCCATTCGTAGCGCGGATGCGGAACATACTCGTGCCAAGTATTCGCGAGATGGCCTGAATGAATCCATCGCTGGTGAACGAGGCTTTCCAGTTGGTCCACCCATCTCGTGAGCCGCGCTCTATCGGCTTCTTGCACGTCGTGCGGGTAGACGTTGTGCCGTACGAAAACGACTTTGCGGCTCGCCAGGCGGACAAACAAGATGCGCAGGAGAACTAATACCGCGCCACCATACGATGGATGTCCGGTTTTCTTGTCGATCAGTTCGTTTTCAGTCCAATTCAGGATGGCGACGTCCAGCCGCTTCCAGGGCAACAGATTGACAATCTTCCATACCCGAACCACATTGCCGAAGCTGCTGAGAATATTCAGCATGCGGGCACCATAAGCGTTGCCCGACATGGAGAACGGCGTGTACCCGATGCGAAGATTCTCTTTCATCTTCACAAGTTAGGGCGCCTGTCGTCCCGATCTAGCCAAGTTCCGGTGCACGACGTGAGGGTTGTCAAAAACATGGCAGACTGCAAGAGCAGGCGGCCGGCGAGGGCGAGCCTGGGCCAGAGAGCGCTACCTGCAACTACTTCCGAGCAGCGATTGGGTGTAGGCGATTCTGCAGAATATGTTTCTTGCATCATTGCGGCGCTTGATACGAATAGTGCCGATACCGGTAGCCGCCGTATTTGTAGCCGTAAGCTCCATAGTGGCGCTTGGTCAGATTGATCGCGTTGAAAAGGACGCCGTTGACAGTCCCGCCGGTATGCGCGATCCGTTTGGCACTCTCATGGATTTCGCCCAATTGCGTCTGATCTGCTCGTGCGACCAGTAGCAGTGTACCGGCATGATGGGCAACCGCCACGGTGTCGGCCGCCACGAGCACCGGAGGCGTGTCCATGATGACAAGGTCATAACGTGCGGAAAGATCTTCCAGGATGCGCGCAAACTTGCCGCTTTGCATCAGCTCCGCCGGATTGGGCGGCAACACGCCGGTGGTTAGCAGATCAAGGTTGGGCAGCACTTGCGAGCGCACCACCTCCTCGAAAGACGAGCCGCCCGCGATCAGTTCAGAGACTCCGCGCCCCCGCGCGAGACCAAAGTAATTGTTCAGGTAGCCCTTGCGCAGGTCGGCGTCTATCAATAGCACGCGCTTGCCGGCAGACGCCATGATTGCGGCGAGGTTGGAAGATATGAAGCTCTTGCCAACTCCGGGTGTGGCGCCCGTGATCAGGACCCGGTTGTTGGAGGATTCGAGCATTGCAAACTGCAGCGCTGTGCGCAGGCTGCGCAGGCTTTCGATGGCGGGGTCGTGCGGCTGCAACACGGCCAGCAAGTGAATGCCGTCCACCTTGGTGGCGGCGTTGCGGGCCAGCACCGTCTGACTCGCGCTCAACGGGATGGTGCTGTAGACGCTGATGCCGGTGTAGTCTTCGATTTCCTGCGGATCGCGAATGCCACGCATCAAGGCGTTGCGTACCAGGGCGAACAACGCCCCCAGGAGAAGGCCGACGATAAAGGCGATGCCAATCACAGCCGACTTCTTCGGCTTGACCGGCCTCTCGGGCACAATCGCCTCGTCAATCAGGCGGACATTGCCAATCTTGCCTTCGCGCACCAACTGCAGCTGCAGTACGTTGTTGCGCAACTGCTGGTACAGCTCATTGTTGACCCTGACATCGCGCTCCAGGCGAATGGCGTCTTGCTGCACGGTTGGCAACCCGCGCACGCGGCCGTTCATCGCTTCAATTTCCCGGTTGACTGCCGTGACCTGCTCGTCCAGCGTGCGGATGGTTGGATGCTCCGCCGTGAATCGTGACTCGAGCTCGCGCCTGCGCTGCTGGTACTCAAGCAGCTTGGACTGCAGGTCGACGATGCGCTGCAAGATCAGGCGGGATTCCGTGCTCAGGTCGATGGTCCCCTGCTGGCCTCGGAACCTGCTGTAAGCCTCCTCGGCGAGTTCAAGCTGCTTCTTGAACTGTGGCAGTTGAACATCGAGGAAGGCCAAGGTCTTTTGTGCTTCCGCAGCTCTGCGTTCGATGTTCTGGCGCACGTACTGGCGGCCGATTTCATTGAGCACCACGGTCAGGCGGACAGGATCGACGTTCTGCAAGGTCGCATTGATAACGCCAGACTGTCGGCCCACTTCCGTCAGTTTCAAAGCTTCCTGCAGGCTTTCGATCGTGTTCTGCCGCGAACTGCGGCGCACCTCAAATTCGGCGCCGGGCTTGGCCTCGATCGCGGAGACAAGCAAGGTGAGGGTTCCATATGCACCCGATGCGACAAGCGGCTTGCCGACAGTGCCTGTCAGCGGCTTTTGAAGTATCGGGTGCGCCAGCGTGTAGCGGCCGCCATCCAGCGCTGTCAGGACGAATTTCGCCCCCACTAGGTCCTCGGAAACATTGAAATGAGGCACCGAAATCTTCTCGGTGCCGGTGACGAACCCGCCAAAACCCATAAAGCCGGGATTCGACAGGCCTTTTGCGCTTCTAGCCAGCCAGTTCCCAATCAGGGGAAGATAAACCGGGTCAGCTCTAATAAATAAGGCGGTGTTGTCAACAGCTTGCCCGAGGATCATCCGAGAGCGGATGATTTCGATTTCCGCAGCGGAGGGTGTCTTGATGTCGAACAGGCTGGCCGCTTCGCCCAGCGCGCTTTTAGGACTGCTCGAGGAATCTTCGACCTGGATGAGAAGATTGGATTCGAAGGTCGGTGAGGCGAGATGCGCGTAAGCAGCGCCGATGATGACCGAAAGCGCCGTCACCGCAGCAATGATCCACCGGTGATCGACTAGGATGTCCCAATACTCGATCAGATTGAATTCGTTACTGTCCTCGGCCGCAGTGGCCGGTTGCGGGGGCAGGATGGGAGCGGGTGCGTTCATTGGCTATCAGACTATAACTTTTGTATTCGATGAAGCCATTCGTGCACTCCTTCGTCGATTAGGGTGAGCACGTCGCGGAACGCTTCTTGAGACTGCCGGTATGGATCGGGGATGTCCTTTTTGGAGAACTCACCCAGCCGGAATATCTTGCCACATGCCAGGGGATAGGCCTCCTCCAGGTGGCGCCGTTGCTCAGAGTCCATGACCAGGATGAGGTCGGACTGAGTGCACATCCCTTGAGTGACCTGGCGGGCGAAGTGGCCGCCAATGTCAATGCCGCGCATGCGCATGAGACTTTGCGCCTTATCGTCGGCAGGCATGCCCACCAGCGCGCCGATTCCCGCAGACGACACAGAAACTTGAGGCAGCTGCGTTGCCAAAATTCCCTGCGCCATGGGGCTGCGGCAAATATTACCGATGCAGACCACCAAGATGTTTTTCATCAATTCAAGCGGTTGAAGATGGATGTCCCGGTATTGAAAATGGATGCACTCGGTACGATCAGGCTGATGATGCGGTTCCATTGCACCAGAGGGACGGGATCGATATACACCACATCCCGAGCGCGCAGCGGAAAGTTATCGGCCAGAGCCAGGGCTGTTGGCGAACTGGCGTTCAGGTGGAACACCGTGGGCATGCCACCTGCGTCAGTGTTGCGAATGACGTAGATTTGAGCCGTGTTCGCAGTGGTCAAGTGCGGCCCCCCTGCGTCGCCGAGCGCCTCGTTCAAGCTCAACCGGCCATTGCGCATGAGCAGCGCCGACGGACGCAGAATTTCGCCCATGACATAGACCTTGCTCTCGTCACGATTGCGCACGTTGATCATGTCCCCGTTTTGCACCATGATGCTGCTGGGATTGATGCCGAAATCCTGCATCTGCGTCATGTTGATCAAGGTCGTGCGGCTGTTGCGTGTGAGGGTGACGAAAGACCGATCGCCGGAATTTGTGACTCCGCCTGCACGGTTGATTGCCTCAGGCAGCGTCATGGGAACGTCCGTGATGATCTGAACGCCAGGGCTGCGCACGTCCCCATCGACATAGACGCGACGGCTTCGGAAAGAGACGATGCGAACGGTGATCTGCGGGTTTTTGATATAGGTGCTCAGGCGATTCTGGAGAAGCTCCATGGCCCCGATTTCGGTCAACCCGCCGACCTTGACCCGGCCAATGAACGGGAAGCCGATATAGCCATCCGAATTCACGAGAAAACCAGGCGCTCCACTGATCCCGGTCGGATCCGAGCTCTGGATCGTGACGCCGCCGGCCGAGGGCAGTTCCGGGTGGTCATAGACCACAATGCCGAGCACATCGCTTGGACCGATTGTGTAAGGTTGCGGCTCCGCGAAAAGCTGCGTTACCTCGGGAGAGACTCCGCGCGGTTGCGATCGGCGCATGGCCTGGATCAGCTCTGGCGTGATTGGAACGACACTGCCCTCCGGGGGGCGATCCGGGTCAGATGGCACATACTTGCCCAAGGGAACACTGGTACGTTGCACTGGATCGGCGTAATCGAATCCAGGAACCGTGACGACTCCGCATCCCTGCACCAGGATTGCCAGCGCGCACGCCATGAGCGTTCTGGCCACACGTAAATTCACCATCTTCCCCTTTGTTGCGATATCGCCAGACCGTAGCTGCGTACCAAAAATGTAACGGATGGACTTGCCATTTGCGCGGGTATGCCACGTTCAAATCCGGACAAATGCCCAGTTTGCGGGAAATTCGACGCCAACAAGTATCGAATTGCCACACTAGCGAGCCGCATCCCGAATGCGCCGCATGTTGTCCTCGAAATAAAGCAGGCTCGCACGGTCCGAATTGTGGATCGAGTCGAGATCGGGCACATCAGGAAGTACTCCGTAGCCAGGGCTGACCAGATTGGAGCGTCCGACCACCGTTTCCAGGCTATGACCAAAACGAGGCGTCCCCGTGACCTGGACAAGTTTGCCGGGACTCATGTCTTTGCGCGGGCCCAGAGGCAGGGACAGGGTGACGCCGACGAACTGGCGTGCCGGAATTGGGTCCAGCGTGGTGTGCCGATAGTAGACGCTCACCGCCACATCACTGAACCACTGGGTCATACCGAGTTGGACGCCCGTGTCGCGGTTCATGAAGCGGCCGCCAGTTGCCTCGAAGTCGGTGCGCGTACGCATCAAGCTATATCGATAGGAGGCCAATATCGGCGTCGCCACCTTTGGCTCGTACAAGACCCCGGCGCGCTTGACCGGCTGATGGTAGTCGGCCATGGTGAACCATCCGGCCTGCGCGGCGATGCGATAGCGTCCCTCGCCGGGTTCCCATCGCAACTCGCCCATTGCCCCATCATAGTAATCGTTGATGCGGCCGGCATGGACTTGTGCAACCACAGAGGACAAGCCCCATTTGGTGGCCTGCGCTGGGCTGGCGCCAGTCCACATCCCGATCGGGACACGCACCGCCTGACTGAACAACGCGCGATCGATCCTGCTGCGAATCCGACGGCCGGAATAGATCCCCGTGTCGGAGAAATTGCTGGAATTGGCCACCGGCACTACCTGCCGGATTTCGCCGACCGCGCCCTGCCACAACGGTAGCTGGAAAGCCGCTCGCAGGCCCAGGGAGTAATCAAAAACGCCAACCTCCGTCGCCACCGCAGTGCGCAGGACAGGCGACAAGCCCACTCGCACAGTCTTCCAGCTGCCTGCCTGTTCGCGGATGGTCCAGGTCACCCCGGAATGCAACTCGTCCAGGTCGCCGCTGCCGGCGCTGAACAGCTGCCCGGCAGTGCAGGTGGTCGCCCGTCCGTCGATCCAGTCCTTCAGGCAGTTGGTCTGCCCGGTCACTCCAACGAAGGGTAGCTGGCGCTGGGTGAGCACGATGCGGTAACTGAGCGAGCTGCTCCCGAATTGGCGGGATATCAGACCCAATGCCACGCCCATTGCGTCGAGCGCATTCCAGTTGTAAGTGGCGTTGTTGGCGCGCACGGCAATGCCGCCGTCCGGCAGTCGGCCGACGGAGATGTCTTCAAGCCCCTTTTCCTCAAGCGCGATGGCTAGGACGCGGAAATCTTCCTCGGAGGGGGGCGCTTGGGAAGCGGGCGGAGCAGGTGGCGCCAGTTGCTGCAATACCGGCGGCAAGACGGTGGCTGGGTAACTCGGCTCAGCCGCCTGATTTGGCAACAGCGCTATGGGCTCGGCTTTCGGGCCGGCGTCTGGCAGTCTTGGGACGGCATAAAGAGGGATGGTCAGGCCCACTGTGGCCCAGGATTTTTCGGTGTGACGGTTGTCGTTAAGCCGGAAGTTAACGCCGGCAAAAGCATTCCATCCTTGCGGGAGCCAGCCGGTGGGGGCGAGCAACTTCGCGCCGGCCCAAGCATTGTTGTCCGAGTATTCCAGGTGGCCCTGCAGCCAGGGCAGTGGTTGCGCCACGACGTTGCCAAAGACGCCGTTCAGCGGTGAGCCTGGACGCGCGCGTGTTGTATTCCTGCGTTTGGCAGCCCCCGCGCTGGCGTCGAAGAAGTCCGTTGAGTACGTCAGGACGCCATACACCGTGTTCACGAAGTTGATTTCGCCGCCAGCGTCCGTGGCGCCGCCCGCGATGTGCCATTTGCCATTGGCGTCCAAAGGGAGGGCAATTTTGGCGTTGGCGGACAGGTCCCGTGCCTGGCAACCGGGTGGCGCGAAACAGTTCGAATTCAGATCGTTCGATGCGATCCTGCCGCTGATTTCCAGGCCGGGAAACAGGCCTATTCCCGCGACCAGGTTGTGGCCCTTGGGATTGGGAAAGCCAGGGAGCTGATTGTCATAGGCCAAGCCAAGCGTGCCCCACCGTAGAACGCGCGCGTTGGGTGTGATGCCAACACCAGTGAATCCTGCTTGCACAAGAGTGGTGTCGACGGCATGGGCACTTGAAGCCAAGGCAAGCACGGCTGCAGCTGCGAATCGGAGGGGGTATCTGGACACAGCGAGATAGGTCCAAACGGGCTGCACCATTTTGGACGTCGAAGAAAGAGATTTAGTTACGTCTGGATGGTAGCTGCGTTGGAGAGATAGAGCAACAATTGCACTGTGTATCCAGTTTCTGATTTCAGGGGCTTTCATGCCGGTGTCAATTCTGGGATACTCGCGTTATTCAATTTGTTACGAAACGGAAGGGGTCGCAATGATCAAGAGTATTGGCTGGAAGTGGGCGTTGCTGTCTGCGGTGGTCCCGCTGGTGGTTTCTTGTGGTGGCGGTAGCGACTCTGGCGCTGGCGGTATCACGCCAGCGCCCGTGGCGACGACCAATACCACGGTTGCGGTCAATCCTGCAGTCGCGGATGCCGTCGCGAATGTGCCTTTTTCATTCGAATCGGGCGTGCCCGATTTCGGAACGACCGGGCCGACGACCCTGACGTTCCGGGCCGGCTCGGCATTCACGATCGGTGCTGCTGGCGGCGCGGCCACCGGCGCGACGACTTTCGGCTCCTGCATTTTCACTTTCGGGGCATCTTCGTTCACCGAACCTGGAAGTCCGCTGACGGTGGGAAGCAGTGTCAGAATCAACCCCTGCAGCATCACAATCGAAACGGTAGGCACCGCGGCTAACAATGTTGCCGTGCCTGCGGCCGTTCGGCTTCGCCTTGGAACCCTTTTGTCCTTGCCTGCTACGGTGACCATTGCCATCAGCCCCCTTGGCGTGGTGACGGTGAATGGTCAAGTGGTCGGCACGGTGACAATCACTGCCCCCACCGGTAGCTGATCCCGAGGCTTCGCCCTCTCGCAAAAAACCCGCCATCGGCGGGTTTTTTTATGAGGCTGTGTTGCCAAGATGTGGGCGTGATTCCAGGTTGAGCGCCTGATGCCAAGGCGCCACTACAGGACGTGGCATGGTTCGCAATGGGATTTGCACCGGGTGCCGGGAACGCGGTGGCCCCCGTGACAGATGCGGTGGTGCCGGAGGCCGGAATCGAACCGGCACGCCTTGCGGCGGGGGATTTTGAGTCCCCTGCGTCTACCAATTTCACCACTCCGGCCAAGAGTAAGCGCGCGAATTATCGCATGTGTTGTGGCGAGTTTGACTACCTTAAAAGGGCTCGTGCCTTTTAAGGCAGTCTCAAGCAGATGGATACAAATACCAAGCAGATCAGATCACTGCAAATTTTGCGCGCCGTTGCCGCGCTCGCGGTGGTATGTCACCACGCCGTGCTCGAGGGGCTGCACTTCTACGCGTTGAACGATGACAGCTTTCTCAACCGTATCGCCCAAGGGGGCCAAGCTGGGGTTGATCTTTTCTTCATCATCAGTGGCGTCATCATCACTTGGGCGCTGCAAGCGTCCAGGCCGCGAATCTCGGAGTTCATTCGACACCGCGTGGCTCGCATCGTCCCTACTTACTGGTTCTATACGACGCTTGCCCTGGCCATCGCGCTTCTTGTCCCGGCGCAGCGCCGCAATAGTGCCATGACTGTCGAATACATCGTTAAATCCTACGCATTCAGCCGGTGCTGGGCCTGGGATGGACATTGAACTATGAGGTGTTCTTTTATTGCCTCATGGCAGTCGGCCTCTTGTGGTCTCGCGCGAGTTGGCGGATTACGCTACCGCTACCGCTACCGCTACCGCTACTGCTACTGCTACTGCTACTGCTACTGCTACTGCTACTGCTACTGCTACTGCTACTGCTGGTGTGCGTCTTTGCGGGTAGAGTATTCGAATTCAGCGCCCCGCTCGAGTATCTCTTTTCGCTGATCATCCTCGAATTCGCTTTGGGTATTGTGCTCGCGCAACTACGCCTTCGAGAGTTTTTTCTAAGTGCTTTTGCGTCGAAGGCGCTCATCGCCATCAGTGTTTTTTGATGGGTCACGTATGCGGTGCTTCATCCCGATCCGGTTCGCATCTGGGGGTGGGCCATTCCCGCCCTCGGTCTGAACGCCGCGCTCATTCTTGCGAGACCGCAGGAGGGCAAGCAGGGGGGGGCGTACTCAGCGCTATTTGCGTCGATCGGTGATTGCTCCTACAGCCTGTACCTTGTTCATATGTTCATTGTCAGACCAGTGACCATCGTGCTTGGAAAGCTCTCCGTGCCTCTGACGCCGATGGTGTTCGCTCTGTCTTTCATCTGCGTGATCGGCATGTCGCTTGTAGCCGCCCATTTCTCCTATCGATGGGTTGAGCGACGATCGATGAAGTTCATCTTGAAGATCCAGCGAAGCGCTTGAGCCGTTATTTCAACTGCCCAACTTGGTGGATCGCGGTCAAAGGCCGGCCTCTGCGATGCGGCGGCGGAAATGGCATGGCAAGGATGTCTCGCCAAGTCGCTATTGAATGACGCGGAAATGTGACGCTTGCCTCGATGTACCGGAGCGTTGGCAATGACTTGATCGCAGCCTGAATCCGAGTAGAAAAGGCCGAAAGATCAACTGTTGTGTCTCTGCCTCTCTTGAGCGATGGAGCGTCAGCAGCAGAATCCCGGTGTTCTTCGGCAACGCCTCGATCACCACCATTGTCAAAGCATCCCTGGTGGCTCTGCTGCACACTGGCGCAACAGAAAATGCGCAACGCGGCAACGTCATCTTGGGAAAGCCGGCAGGCAACAACCCAGAGGCTCGAGGCCAATTGCCATGCCGTACGAACGGGAATTTTGAGTCCGCTTCGTTTGCCAACTTCACCAAACAGTTTGCAAGCAAGCCCGCGAGTTGTCGCGTGCGTCAACGGCCCAGAGTCGACTGCCCCATCATGCTTCGTACAACGATTCCCGCGCCATAGCGAGTGAGATGCCCATAGTCGAACTGCAATGGCATGCCATTGTGATCGAGGGTGGCGCACTCTCCACCGATGGGGCAAATCTTGTCGTAGACGGAAATGTAGGTTGCCCCAGATCCGGCAAGGGATGCCTCCATTGAATGGTCCAATATTTTCCGGTCGGGCACCAAAAATTCCTTGTGCAAATCGGGATTCTTGAAGTACACGCCCCGGGCCAGAAGGGACGGAAGGGGCAAGTCATATTCGGCAATGGGGCCAAATACATACACGGTGGGGATGCTTTGCCTGATTTGTTGAATTGTCTCGATCAGGCGGGGTCCGTCTGTAGCCTTCCATCGGCCGGACAGGATGACCGCATCGATCTCCCCTTTGTGTTGCGGAATGAATTTGGAAAAAATCTCCTCCATCAGCGCGGTGCATCGAGGTGCACCGCTTGCTCCCACGACAGGAACACATCCGCTGGCTGTTGCTTGAAGAACGTTGGCGTTGGGCAAAGTGTCTGCCAATCCGGCCCAAAAATGAGCCGCATGGCTGTCACCTATCAAAAGTGTATTGACCCGTCCAGGAACGATGCGCAGGCATGGGCCATTCATCAACTTGCGCATGTCATTTGACTCTGACGTCAAGAAGCAGAACCCTCCCCGCATTGGTTCGCGGGTGTCGGCGTTCGTCTGGCTGATGAGCCGCCGCGCTTCTGGTGGCAAAGGCATGAAGCTCTCTTTTGCGAAGACCATTGCCCCTCCTGCGAGGACTAACGCGGCAAAGATGCCGGCAATCGGCGCCGGGCCGATACCTTTGCGCACTCTCGAATCCGATGCTCTTTGCCGCATCGCATGTTGTGTCGGCAGTTCGACAAATCGGTATGACAGCCAGCCTGCAGCGACGGACAGGAAAATTCCCGCGACAACCAACAAGGGATCATGCAGCTTGGAAAAATAGTGGAGGGCGACAACCACTGGCCAATGCCACAGGTACACCGAATAGGAGATGTTCCCGAGCCACTGGAAGGGCATCGATGCGAGCAGCGACCGCTGGCTGGCAGCAGCCAGCACAAGGACGCACCCGACGACGGGGCCGAGCGCGCGCCATCCGGGCCATGCGTGGTTCGGATGGAACAGGGCGATGCTCGCGCCAATAAGCAGGATGCCGGTGACTTCTACAGGCAGTTTCCAGCGCGGCTTCAGTTGCAACGGGTAGAGGCAGACGAGCCCTCCGGCCAGCATCTCCCAGGCGCGGCTCGGAAGAAGGAAGAACGCCGCGGAGGAGGATCGCGGGGTCATTAGTATGCTGCACGCTAACGAAATTACAAAAAGCAGGCATATCCACATCCGCAGGGCCCGCATGTTGCTTTTGAAGAGCTTTACAAGCGCAGCGATCAGCAATGGATATAGCAGGTAGAACTGCCATTCGAGGGACAGCGACCATGTGTGAAGCAGCCATTTCCCATATGCCGTTTCGGCGAAGTAGCTGGCTTCCGACCAATATGCGATGTTGGAGAGGAAGGTCACGCTGCCTAGGGCGTGCTTTGCCAGGAGCTCGTAGTCCTGAGGCATCAAGTAGAACCACGCCCAGCCCAGAACGAAAAGACACATTGCCAATAGAGCCGGCACGATCCGCACGGCACGTGCCCGGTAGAAATCCAGGACGCCGAAATTCCCCTTCTCGATCCGCCCGACAATGATGCGGGTCATCAGGAAGCCGGAGATGACAAAGAAGACATCGACTCCGATGAATCCGCCTTTGAAGCCCGGTATCTTGAAGTGAAACAACAGGACGGCCAAGACTGCGATGGCTCGCAGGCCGTTGATATCTAGACGAAACTGCATTCCGATTCTCTCTTTGCATACAAGAACTGCCGTGACCTTTTTATTCGAGATCGCGACCCGTACCGCTCAGGTCGAGGTTAACCTGAAATAATCTGAACCAGAATCCTTTCGCCAGGTTATGGCAAAGTAGTGCCATGACTTACCCCACCATCGAAGACGCCATCGGCAAGACACCTCTGGTGGCGTTGCAGCGCATCGGCGCGACAGAGAACACGCAGCGCGGCAATGTGATTTTGGGCAAGCTGGAAGGCAACAACCCGGCTGGCTCGGTCAAGGACAGGCCGGCTCTGTCGATGATCCAGCGCGCCGAGGAGCGTGGCGACATCAAGCCGGGCGACACGCTGATCGAGGCCACCTCCGGCAACACCGGCATCGCCCTGGCCATGGCGGCGGCCATCAAGGGCTACCGCATGGTGTTGATCATGCCCGAGGACCTGTCGATCGAGCGGGCCCAGACCATGAAGGCTTTCGGCGCCGAGCTGATGCTCACGCCCAAGAGCGGCGGCATGGAGTACGCCCGCGACCTGGCCGAGAACATGCAGCGCGAGGGCAAGGGCCGAGTGCTGGACCAGTTCGCCAATCCGGACAACCCGCGCATCCACTACGAGACGACCGGGCCGGAGCTGTGGGAGCAGACCGACGGTCGCATCACCCATTTCGTCAGCGCCATGGGCACCACCGGCACCATCACCGGAGTGTCCCGCTTCCTCAAGGAAAACAACCCGGCCGTGCGCATCATCGGTGCAGAGCCCAGCGAAGGTTCGCGCATCCCCGGTATCCGCAAGTGGCCCGAGGAGTACCTGCCCAAGATTTACGATCCCTCGTGCGTGGACGAGATGGTCCCGGTGCGCCAGGACGACGCCGAGGACATGTGCCGCCGGCTGGCGCGCGAGGAAGGCATCTTCGCCGGCATCTCTGCCGCCGGTGCCTGCTGGGTGGCGCAGCAGGTCGCCAAAAAGGTCGAAAACGCGACAATTGTGTTCGTGGTTTGCGACCGCGGCGACCGCTATCTGTCCACCGGGGTGTTCCCGGCGTGACGCAGGCCTACAAGTTTTGCCCGGCCTGCGCCACTGCGCTGGCATGGGTGGCGCAGCTGGAAGACGGCGGCGAGAAGCAGCGCCTGCGCTGCACCGGTTGCGGCTGGACCCACTGGAACAATCCCACGCCGGTGCTGGCGGCCGTCATCCAGTACCGCGACCAGATCCTGCTGGCGCGCAATGCCGCCTGGCCGGGCAAGATGTATGCGTTGATCACCGGCTTCATGGAGGCGGGCGAGTCGCCCAAGGAAGGCATTGCGCGCGAGATCAAGGAAGAAACCAACCTGGACACCAGCGAACTCAACCTGATCGGCGTCTACGACTTCCAACGCATGAACCAGGTCATCATTGCCTACCACGCGGTGGCCGACGGCGAGGTCAAGCTCTCACCGGAGCTGGTGGATTACAAGCTCTATGCCTATGACGCCGTCAAATGCTGGCCGGCAGGCACCGGCTATGCGCTGGCGGACTGGTTGCGCAGCCGGGGCCAGGAGCCCGCCTTCATCGAGTTTCCCAAGCGCGACTGAGCCCTCCTAGAATCAAGGCCCTGAGGACATACGATGCACATCGACAAGGAAATCGACACCCGCGGCCTGAACTGCCCCCTGCCCATCCTCAAGGCCAAGAAGGCCCTGACGGACATGCATGCGGGACAACTGCTCAAAGTGGTGGCCACCGACGCCGGTTCGGTGCGCGACTTCCAGGCCTTTGCCAAGCAGACCGGCAACGAGCTGGTCGAGCAGCAGAGCCTGGGCGAGGAATTCATTCACATCCTGCGCCGCAGGTAGGCACTCAGCTCAGGGTCTTGAGGTAGGCCTGGAAGTCGGGCCCCACTTCAGGGTGCTTCAACGCAAACTCCACGGTCGCCTGCAGGAAGCCCCGCTTGCTGCCGCAGTCATAGCGCTTGCCCTGGTAGCTGTAAGCATGCACGCCTTCCGTGGCCATCAGGCCGGCGATGCCGTCAGTCAGCTGGATTTCCCCGCCCGCGCCACGCGGCTGCTTGCGGATATTTTCGAAAACCCCGGGCGTCAGGATGTAGCGGCCGGCCACGCCCAGGCGTGACGGGGCCTGGTCCGGGTCCGGCTTTTCCACCATCTGGTTGACCTTGACCAGGTTGTCACCGGCCGGCGTGCCGGCTACGATGCCGTAGCGTTTGACATGGTCCAGTGGAACTTCCTGCACCGCCAGCACCGAAGTGCCGACCCGGTCGTATACCTCCACCATCTGGGCCAGCACCGAAGGGCCTCCATCGGCGCCGGTCATCAGGTCGTCGGCCAGCAGCACGGCGAAAGGCTCGTCACCCACCAGGGGCTGGGCACACAGCACCGCATGGCCCAGGCCCAGGGAACGCGGCTGGCGCACGAAGGTGCAAGCCATGCCTTCGGGCTGCAGCGAGCGCACCAGCGCCAGCAATTCGTGCTTCTTGCCGGCCTCCAGTTCGCTCTCCAGTTCGTAGGCCGTGTCGAAGTGGTCTTCGATGGCACGTTTGTTGCGGCCGGTGACGAAGATCATGTGGCGAATGCCGGCCTCGTAAGCCTCTTCCACAGCGTACTGGATCAGAGGCTTGTCGACGATGGGCAGCATCTCTTTGGGCTGCGCCTTGGTGGCTGGGAGGAAACGGGTTCCCAGCCCCGCCACGGGGAAAACGGCCTTGGTAATCTTTGTGACTTTTGTCATCGACGCTCTCTAGGTTTCTAGTTACAGTTTGCCAAGTTTTTCACAGTTTGGCGGCCACGCGTCAGCATAACCGCTCAACCTTTTGTCAGACAAGGACGAATTCAGGGTGGACATCCTCCTTCTCGATCGGCTGGTTCCTGAGGCTCTTGCCTGGTTGGAGTCCCGCCACTCGCTGGAGTACCGTCCGGAGCTCGCCGCCGACCCGGGCTCCCTGCGCAAGGCCATTTACAAGGTGCAGGCAGTGGTGCTGCCGCGCAAGGCCGTCGTGACGCGAGAGTTCCTCGACTTCGCGCCCATGCTCAAGGCCGTGGCACGCATGCATGTGGGTACGGACAACACCGACCTGGAGGCCTGCCGCGAACGCGGGGTGCGCGTCGTCCAGGCGAGCACAGCCAACGTGCGCTCCAACGCCGAGTATTTGCTGGCCGGTTTGCTGTTGATGTTCCGCCGCGGGATCGGCATGGCGCTTAACGGTGAGCGCCATGCCGACATCCGCATGGGCCGCGAACTCAATGGCAGCGTGATCGGCATTCTGGGCCTGGCGCCCACTGCCCACACGCTGGCCCTGATGCTGCATTCCCTGGGCGCCAAGCTGATTGGTTATGACCCGGCGGTGCACCACACGGCACCGATCTGGTCGCGCCTGCAGGTGCAGCCGGTGAGCCTGCAGGAGCTGATGGCCAGTTCCGATGCCATCTCCGCACAGGTGATGTACGCCTCGCGCTACCAGGGCTTCATCAACGACAAGATGCTGGCCCATTGCAAGCCCGGCCAGGTCTGGGTGGGCATCAGCCGCTCGGGCCTGTTCGACCAAGCGGCACTGGCGCGCGCGCTGTCCGATGGCCGCATCGACGCCTGCATGCTCGATGGTGCAGAAGCGGGTTTCGCCTCCAAGGGCACGCCGCTGCACGAGGCCAGCAACCTGTTTCTGACGCCGCGCCTGGGCTCGCACACCCGTGAGTCGCGCCTGCGGGCCAGCTGGTATGTGGCCCACCGCATCCATGAGACGCTGTCGACGCAACGCCATTCCAGCATCGACCAGTTGCCCAGCGGCCCGATGGAGCTGGCATCAGGCGCCGCTGGCGGCGCCGGCCGGCCGGGTGAGCCGCAGTTCATCATTCGCTGAGGAAATCGGCCCCTGGCCCCCGTTCAATGGACCTGGGTTGCTACTGAAACGATAGCAACCGGAGTCAGCCCAGGCGCTGCAGCTGCTCATGCAGCTTGGACAGGGTGGCGCTGAAGTCGGCGATGCGCTTGCGCTCCTGCTCGATCACCGCAGGCGGCGCCTTGGCAACAAAGGCCTCGTTGGCCAGCTTGCCGTTGGCCTTGGCCAGTTCGCCCTGCAGGCGCGCCACTTCCTTGCCCACGCGGGCTTTCTCCGCGGCCACGTCGATCTCCATGTACAGGCACAGCTTGGCCTCGCCCGCCACCGCCACCGGCGCGGCCTGCGCGGCGGCGGCCCAGAGCGCCTCGTCGTCGAACACCTTGACTTCGCTCAGCTTGGCCAGGGCCTGCAGCACCGGCGCCGCCTGGCGCAGAAAGGCCGCATCGCCGACGGCGTACAGCGGCAGGCGGGTCGATGGCGACACGTTCATCTCACCGCGCAGGTTGCGGCAGGCATCGACCATGGCCTTCAGGCGTGCCACGTGGGCTTCGGCATCGGGGTTGATGGCGGCGGCGTTGCTGACGGGGTAGGGCGCGATGCTGATGGAGTCCCCCTCCTTGCCGGCGACCGGCGCCACCTTCTGCCACAGCTCCTCGGTGATGAAGGGGATGATGGGATGGGCCAGGCGCAAGATGGCCTCCAGCACGCGCACCAGGGTGCGGCGGGTGCCGCGCTGCTGGTCAGCGTCACCGGTCTGGAT
This sequence comes from uncultured Ramlibacter sp., assembly GCF_936925435.1. Taxonomy (GTDB): domain Bacteria; phylum Pseudomonadota; class Gammaproteobacteria; order Burkholderiales; family Burkholderiaceae_C; genus Ramlibacter. The sequence goes on from NZ_CAKZHQ010000050.1 coordinate 80,014, forward strand.
TTGCACCTTGGCGATTTCCAGGTACCAGTCGCAGAAGCTGTCCCAGACGAACTGGTAGAGCGTGTTGGCGACGTTGTCCAGCCGGTATTCGGCAAAGCCCTTGGCCACATCGGCTTCGGCGCGCTGCAGGGCGGAGATGATCCAGTGGTCGGCTTGCGTCAGCGTGGCGCCGGCCTCGGAGAGGTCATGGCCCTCGCAGTTCATCAGGCTGAAGCGGGTGGCGTTCCACAGCTTGTTGCAGAAGTTGCGGTAGCCCTCGCAGCGCTTGACGTCGAAGTTGATGCTGCGGCCCAGCGAGGCCAGCGATGCGAAGGTCAGGCGCAGGGCATCGGCGCCGAATGCCGGGATGCCTTCCGGGAATTCCTTCTCGGTGTTCTTGCGCACCGTGGGTGCGGTCTCGGGCTTGCGCAGGCCGGTGGTGCGCTTGTCCAGTAGCGGCGCCAGCGAGATGCCGTCGATCAGGTCGACCGGGTCCAGCACATTGCCTTCGGACTTGCTCATCTTCTTGCCGTGCGAGTCGCGCACCAGGCCGTGGATGTAGACATGGCGGAAGGGCACGCGGCCGGTGAAGTGCGTGGTCATCATGATCATCCTGGCGACCCAGAAGAAAATGATGTCGTAGCCGGTCACCAGCACGGTCGAAGGCAGGTAGAGATCGTAGTCCTCAGTTCCGCTACTGGAAGGGCGTTCGGCTGCTTCAGGCCAGCCCATGGTGGAAAACGGCACCAGGGCCGAGGAGTACCAGGTGTCCAGCACGTCCTCGTCACGGCGCAGCTGCTTGCCCGGGGCTTTTGCCTGCGCCTCGGCCTCGTTGCGCGCGACGATGACCTTGCCGTCCTCGTCGTACCAGGCCGGGATCTGGTGGCCCCACCAGAGCTGGCGCGAAATGCACCAGTCCTGGATGTTGTTCATCCACTGGTTGTAGGTGTTGACCCAGTTCTCCGGCACAAAGCTCACTTCGCCGGACTGCACGGCATCGATGGCCTTTTGCGCGATCGACTTGCCCGTAGGATCCTGCTCGCTGACCTTGCTCATGGCGACGAACCACTGGTCGGTCAGCATGGGCTCGATCACCTGACCGGTGCGGGCGCAGCGCGGCACCATCAGCTTGTGCTTCTTGGTCTCCACCAGCAGGCCCAGTGCCTCCAGGTCGGCCACAACCGCCTTGCGGGCAACGAAGCGGTCCAGGCCGCGGTACTTGGCCGGCGCGTTGTCGTTGATCCTGGCGTCCAGCGTCAGCACGCCGATCATGGGCAGCTTGTGGCGCTGGCCGACGGCGTAGTCGTTCTGGTCATGGGCCGGCGTCACCTTGACCACACCGGTGCCGAATTCCTTGTCCACGTAGTCGTCGGCGATCACCGGAATGTCGCGGTCGCACAGCGGCAGGCGCACCAGCTTGCCGATCAAATGCTTGTAGCGCTCGTCTTCCGGATGGACCATGACGGCGACGTCGCCCAGCATGGTTTCGGGGCGTGTGGTGGCCACGGTCAGAGAGCCTTCGCCTTCGACCAGGGGGTAGCGGATGTGCCAGAGGAAACCGTCCTCCTCCTCGCTCTCGACTTCCAGGTCGCTGACCGCGGTCTTGAGTTCCGGGTCCCAGTTGACCAGGCGCTTGCCGCGGTAGATCAGGCCCTGCTCGTACAGCTTCACGAAGGTGTCGGTCACCACCGTGGACAGCTTGTCGTCCATGGTGAAGTACTCGTGCGACCAGTCCACGCTGTCGCCCATGCGGCGCATCTGGGTGGTGATGGTGTTGCCCGACTTCTCTTTCCATTCCCACACGCGCGAGACGAAGTTCTTGCGGCCCAGGTCATGGCGCGACTGGCCGTGCTCCTGCAACTGGCGTTCCACCACGATCTGGGTGGCGATGCCGGCATGGTCCGTGCCTGGCACCCACAGGGTGTTGAAGCCGCGCATCCGGTGGTAGCGCGTCAGGCTGTCCATGATGGTCTGGTTGAAGGCATGGCCCATGTGCAGCGTGCCGGTGACATTGGGCGGCGGCAGCTGGATGGAAAAGGCCGGCTCGCCGGCCTGTGGCTTGCCGCTGCCGCGGTGGCCAGCGCGGGCGTAGCCCTTTTCTTCCCATGCGGGACCCCACTGGGCCTCGATGGCTGCGGGTTCAAAGGATTTGGACAGGCTGTTCAGGCCGGGTTGCTGCGGGGCTTCACTCATGCGGCCGATTTTACCGGTCGCCCCTGGCCGGACTCAGTCGTACAGCTCGCAGCTGGCCAGCGGCAGGGCTGCCAGGTCCTTGGCCGACAGCACAGGCGGGCCGTCCAGCCCGGCGAGCGGCCAGGCTACCGCCACCGTGGGGTCGTTCCAGGCCAGTGACCGCTCGTCGGCCGGCAGGTAGTACTCGGTGGTCTTGTAGAGGAAATCCGCGCTGTCCGACAGCACCAGGAAGCCGTGGGCAAAGCCCGGCGGGATCCAAAGCTGGCGCTGGTTCTCGGCGCTCAGTTCGACGCCGGTCCAGCGGCCCAGCCGGGGCGAACTGCGCCGCAGGTCGACCGCCACGTCGAAGACCCGGCCTGCCACCACCCGCACCAGCTTGCCCTGGGGCCGCTGCAGCTGGTAGTGCAGGCCGCGCAGCACGCCGCGGGCCGAGCGGGAGTGGTTGTCCTGCACGAAGTCCACCACCTGGCCGATGGCCTCGTTGAAGGCCTGGCGGTTCCAGCTTTCGGTGAAAAATCCGCGCTCGTCGCCGAAGACGCGGGGTTCCACCACCAGCACCTCGGGCAGTTCGGTGGCCGTGAGCTTCACCATGCGCCGGGACCCCGGACCAGGGCGCTGAGGTAGTCGCCATAGCTGCTCTTGCCCAGCGGGGCGGCCAGGGCGAGCAGTTGGTCGTCCGTGATCCAGCCGTTGCGCCAGGCGATCTCCTCGGGGCAGGCCACCTTCAGGCCCTGGCGCTGCTCCAGGGTGTGGATGAACTGGCCGGCCTCCAGCAGGCTCTCATGCGTGCCCGTGTCCAGCCAGGCGAAGCCGCGGCCCATGGTCTTGACGCGCAGCTGGCCCTGGTTCAGGTAATGCTGGTTGATGCTGGTGATTTCCAGCTCGCCCCGGGCCGAGGGCCGCAAGGACGCGGCGACGTCACAAACCCCGGCGTCGTAGAAATACAGGCCGGTGACCGCGCAGTTGCTCAAGGGCTGCTGCGGCTTTTCCTCGATCGAGGTGGCGTTGCCCTGGGCGTCAAAGGCCACCACGCCATAGCGCTGGGGATCCTTGACGTGGTAGGCGAAGACCGTCGCGTGCTCGCGGTCGGCATCGGCCTCCTGCAGCAGCTTGACCAGGTCGTGCCCGTAAAAGATGTTGTCGCCCAGCACCATGGCCACCGGCGCGCCGGCGAGGAACTCCCGCCCGATCAGGAAGGCCTGGGCCAGGCCCTCGGGCCACGGCTGCACCGCGTAGGAAAAGCGCAGTCCCCACTGGGCGCCGTCGCCCAGCAGCTGCTCGAAGCGGGGCGTGTCCTGGGGCGTGCTGATGACCAGGATGTCGCGAATGCCGGCCAGCATCAGCGTGGCCAGCGGGTAGTAGACCATCGGCTTGTCGAAGACCGGCAGCAGCTGCTTGGAGATGGCCAGGGTGGCCGGATGGAGCCGGGTGCCGGCGCCGCCGGCGAGGATGATGCCTTTGCGCGGCGGGGCTGTGGTGGGCATGCGGTGCGGGGCTAGTGGTGGGGTGATTGTGCCTGCGCGACGATCTGCGCCACAAGCGCGTGAACACCGTCCTGCCAGGCGGGGAGCGCCACGCCAAAGGCCTGGCGCAGGCGCGCGGTGTCAAGGCGCGAATTGGCGGGCCGTGCGGCGCGCACCGGGTAGTCGGCTGCCGCGATGGGCAGCAACTTGTCCGGCGCCGTGCGCAGGGCCATGCCGCAGGCCAGGCCCTCCTGCACGGCCAGCGTTGCATAGGCATGCCAGTTGGTGAAGCCCTCGGGGGCCAGGTGGTAGACGCCGGCAAGCGTTTGCGGGTCTGGTGTGCTGCCCAGCCGCTGCAAGGCCAGCGCGGTGATGTCGGCGATCAAAGCGGCCGGCGTTGGCGCTCCCCACTGGTCGGCGACCACGCTCAGGCTCCCTCTGGCCTGGGCCGCTTTGAGGATGGACAGCAGGAAGTTGCTGCCCCGGCTGTCGCAGACCCAGCTGGTGCGAAACACCAGGTGGCGTGTGCTGTGCGCGGCGATCGCCAGGTCGCCGGCCAGTTTGCTGCGCCCGTAGGTATTGAGGGGGCCTGTGGGGTCGGTTTCGCGCCAGGGACGCTCGCCGCTGCCGTCGTACACATAGTCGCTGGAGTAATGCACCAGCCAGGCGCCCAGCGCCTCGGTTTCGCGCGCCAGCACCTCGCAGGCCGTGGCATTGACGGCGAAGGCCGCGTCGGGCTCGCTCTCGGCCTGGTCGACCGCCGTCCAGGCGGCGGCGTTGACCACCACGTCGGGCCGCAGCTGGCGCACGGTCTGCGCCAGGGCCTCGGGCCGGGACAGGTCGCCGCACAGATCCTGGCTGCTTCTGGAGAGTGCGGTCACCTCGCCCAGTGCCGCCAGGCTGTGGCGTAGCCGCCAGCCGACCTGGCCATCGGCGCCCAGCAGCAGCAGCTTCATGGCGTGGCGGTGGACGGGTACTGCTGCTCCACCCACTGGCGGTAGCTGCCGCTGGTGACCGATGCCACCCAATCCGGGTTGTCCAGATACCAAGCCACGGTCCGGCGGATGCCGTCCTCGAAGCGCACCGTGGGCTGCCAGCCGAGCTCGCTGGCGATCCGGCTGTCATCGATGGCATAGCGCCTGTCATGGCCCGGCCGGTCCGTCACATGGGCGATCAGCTCAGCGTAGGGCTTGGCATCGCTGCGCGGCCGGACTGCATCCAGGCTGGCGCAGATGGCGTGGACCACGGCCAGATTGGTCCGCTCCGAGCGGCCGCCGATGTTGTAGGTCTGGCCGGGCCGGCCCTGCGCCAGCACGGCACGCAGGGCGGCGCAATGGTCGTCCACATGCAGCCAGTCGCGCACCTGCAGGCCGTCGCCGTACACCGGCAGCGGCTTGCCGGCCAGGGCGTTGTGGACCATCAGCGGGATCAGCTTCTCCGGGAACTGGCGCGGGCCGTAGTTGTTGGAGCAATGCGTGGTCAGCACCGGCAGGCCGTAGGTGTGGTGCCAGGCCCGGACAAAGTGGTCGGCCGCCGCCTTGGAGGCGGAGTAGGGGCTGTTCGGCTCGAAGGGATGGCGTTCGGTGAAGCCGGCCGCGCCGGCCTCCAGCGAACCGAAGACCTCGTCGGTGGAGATGTTCAGGAAGCGAAAGGCTTGCGCCTGCTCCGGCGGCAGCGTCCGCCACCAGGCCAGGGTGACTTCCAGCAGCTTGAGCGTGCCCAGCACATTGGTATGGGCAAAAGCCATGGGCCCGGCGATGGAGCGGTCCACATGGCTTTCGGCGGCGAAGTGGACGATGGCGCGGGGCTGATGGGTGCGCAGCAGATCGGCCACCAGGGCGCTGTCGCCGATGTCGCCATGGGTGAAGTGATAGCCGGGACGGCCTTGCACCGCGGCCAGGTTGCCGGGATGGCCGGCGTAGGTCAGCAGGTCCAGATTCAGCACCGGCTCGCCCGATTGCGCCAACCACTGCAAAACGAAGGCCGAGCCGATGAAGCCGCAGCCGCCGGTGATCAACACCATGGTATGTCCGTCCGTGAAAGTTCCCCGAACGATAGCAAAGACGCAGGAGGCCTCAGGCGGCCGGCAGTTCCCGGGTCTGACGCGCGGCGGCCACGCAGTCCTGCAGCACCCGGGCGTCGCCGACCTGGTTGGCCAGCAGCAGGATCAGGCGCGCGTTGAGAAACTCCGACTGTTCGCGGTTCAGGCCCAGGTGGGCGTCGAGCAGCTGCTCGTAAAAGCCGTCGGCATCCTGGAAGTTCAGACCGGTGTTCATGCTGCCTCCGTTTCCATGGCCGCGCCCAGCGCGGTGGCCACGGCCTGCACCAGTTCGCTGTCAATGTCTGCGCCGGTGGCTGCGACATAGCTGTCGGGGCGCAGCAGGGCCCAGGCGTGGCCCGCCACATGGCAGGCGCCGCGCAGGTGGCCTTGCGGGTCGCGCACATGCTCGCGAGCGGCGGCCCGGTCGCCTTGCGCCAGCACCTGCACACAGCGCAGGGGCGCTGCGCCGGCCAAAGCCTGCAGGTGCTGCAAGGCGGCGCGGCCCGGCGCCTCGAACAGCAGCAGCAGCAATCTGCCACCGGCCCAGCGCAACAGATCGTTGACCACGCCGGCCGAGCCATCTGCCCATTCGAAGGCGACGTTCTGCACCGACTGGCCGGCATGCGTGGCGCAGGCCGGCGAGCGGGTGTAGGGGTTGGCGATGGCCATGCGGCCGGTGTTGACCAACTGGCGGGCGAAGACATGCTGGCGCGCCAGGCTGAGCGCGGCGCTGCGAAACAGCTTTTCCACGCCATCGGCAGGGCGCAGGAAGCGGGCCGTCCGCGCCGTCACCAGCACGTTCTGCAGCGCCGCCTCGTGGCGCTCGGCGTGGTAGCTGTCCAGCAAGGCCGGGGCGGCCCGGCCCTGCAGCACGGCGGCGAGTTTCCAGGCCAGGTTGTCGGCGTCGGCGATGCCGGTGTTGCCGCCGCGCGCGCCGAAGGGACTGACCACCTTGGCCGCATCGCCCATGAAAAAGACGTGGCCATGCCGCATGCGGTCGATGCACTCGCTGCGGTAGGCATAGGGGCCGACCCAGACGATCTCGACCTCGCAATCGCTGCCGAACTGGCGGGCCAGGCGCTCACGCACCACGTCCTCCCGGCTGACCTGGTCGGGGTCGGCATTGGGCGCCATCTGGTAGTCGATGCGCCAGACCCCGTCGCCCATCAGGTGCTGCCAGACGGCGCGGTTCTCGTTGAACGGCGCCTCGATCCAGGTGTGGCGCTCCACCGGCGGGCGCTTGCTGAAGCGCACGTCGGCGATGCACCAGCGGTCGTCGCCCTTTTTCGCCGTGACCGTCGCGCCGGCCCATTGGCGCAAGGGGCTGCGCGAGCCGGTGGCGTCGATCACGTGGTCGGCCCGCATCTTGTAGTCGCCGGCCGGCGTGGTGATGGACAGGGTTGCGCCGTCGGCGTCCTGCTCGAGGGCGGTGACACGGTTGCACCAGCGGATGTCCACCTGGCCCAACTCGGCGATGCGCTCGACCAGGAAGCCCTCGATGTAGAACTGCTGGATGTTGACGAAGGGCGGCTGGGCCGACAGGTTGTAGGCGCCCTGGGCGCGCAGGTCGAAGGAATAGACCTCGTCGGCACCGGCGAAGGTGCGGCCCACGCTCCACTGGACGCCCTTGGCGGCGATGCGCTCGTAAACGCCCAGCCGGTGGAAGATCTCCAGTGACTTCTGGGTGTAGCAGATGCCGCGCGAGGACGCGCCCTTGACGCCGACGGTGTTGTCCTCGTCCAGCAGCACGGCCTGCACGCCCTGCGCCGCCAGCGCGCAGGCCAGGGTCAGGCCGGCCAGGCCGCCGCCGACGATGACCACGGAGTGGTGGCTGGTCTCGCCCGCGGCGATCTCGGCCGGCGAGACAAAAGGGTACTCGGGCAGGAAATAGCCCGTGCCCTGGCTGAACTCATAGCCGTTGCTGAAAGCCGTTTGCGCGTAGCTCGCCGCCATTGTTGTGTCTCCTCTCGTGGCCGGTCACGGGCGCTTGCCCGCCAGGCGGGCTACTGCCTGGCCGTGACTTCGGGTCTGTCGTTGCGCTGGGGCTTGAGCGATTCGGTCTTGCCGGCGGCGCGGTCCCTGCGCCACTGCTGCTTGCGCGCCGTCCATTCGTCCAGGCGGGCGTGGGCGGTCTTGCTCTCTTGCAGCATCTGGAATTCATCGGCCAGCTGGGCAGTGAGTTCCAGCCGCACGCCATTGGGGTCGAAGAAATAGATGCTGTGGAAGATGTGGTGGTCGGTGATGCCCAGCACCTCGATGCCGTGCGCTTCCAGCCTGGCCTTCATGTCCTGAAGCGCCTGGATGTTGTCGACCCGGAACGAGATGTGATTGACCCACTTGGGCGTGTTGGGCGAGGGCTCGCAGGCCTGGTCGTCGCCCAGGTCGAAAAAGGCGATGAAGGAGCCGTCCTGCAGGCGGAAGAAGAAGTGTGTGTAGGGGCAGTACTCACCCGTGCTGGGCACGTGGTCGCTCTGGATGATGTGGTACAGCGGCAGGCCCAGGATGTCTTCGTAGAAGTGGCGCGTTTCCTCCGCGTCTTTGGCGCGGTAGGCGTAGTGGTGCAACTGCTGGATGGGCGCGGGCGCGGGCAGGGCGCTGGGGCTGTTGAGGACGGCGGCCATGGGCTCTCCTGGATTTACCAATGCGTAATGAATTTACTATACCGTAATCGACGGGGCGTCCGGCGCGATGCTTTCACAGGCCGGCCAATAGGACATCTTGATGGCCCCTTATTGACGGACCCTATTAGACGGACCTGTCGGCCGGGACTACGCTGGATCTGTCTTGGCCATCGCAGCCAGAGGGCCAAGTCACCCTCAACCACGATGAAGGAGATCTCCATGGCAGCACTCAAAGGCTCCAGGACGGAAGAGAACCTGAAGGCCGCATTCGCCGGCGAATCGCAGGCCAACCGTCGCTACCTCTACTTTGCCAACAAGGCCGACATCGAAGGCCAGAACGACGTGGCGGCTCTGTTTCGCTCCACGGCCGAAGGCGAGACCGGCCACGCCCACGGCCACCTCGAATGGCTGGAGCAGTGCGGCGACCCGGCCACCGGCCTGCCCATCGGCCCGACCCGCGACAACCTCAAGGCCGCTGTGGCCGGCGAGACCCACGAATACACCGACATGTACCCGGGCATGGCCAAGACGGCGCGCGACGAAGGCCACGACGAGGTGGCGGACTGGTTCGAGACCCTGGCCAAGGCCGAGCGCTCGCACGCCAACCGCTACACCAAGGCCTTGAACGAGCTGGTGGACTGATCAGTCCCACCCCCATGGCCATTCGTGAAGGCAGCCTGGAGGCACCCATCCGCCATCCGATCGCCTGGAAGAATCCGGACTTCTACGACGAAGAGGCGGCGTTCACCGAACTGGAGCGGATCTTTGACATCTGCCACGGCTGCCGCCGCTGCGTCAGCCTGTGCGGGGCTTTCCCCACGCTGTTCGACCTGGTCGACGAAGGCAAGAGCGGCGAGGTCGACGGCGTGGCCAAACAGGATTTCTGGAAGGTGGTCGACCAGTGCTACCTGTGCGACCTGTGCTACATGACCAAGTGTCCCTATGTGCCGCCGCACGAATGGAACCTGGACTTTCCCCACGCCATGCTGCGTGCCAAGGCCATCAAGTTTCGCAAGGGCGAGGTCAGCCTGGGCGAGAAATTCCTGGCCTCCACCGATGTGCATGGGCAGTTCGCCGGCATTCCCGTCGTGGTCCAGGTGGCCAACGCGGTCAACCGCACGGCGCCGGCACGCGCCGCGATGGAAAGCCTGCTGCATGTGGACCGCAAGGCCTGGCTGCCGCCGCTGGCGACGCGCAAGTTCCGCTCCGCAGCGCCCAAGTCAGATGACTTCGCCGTGCGTGACGGCGCCAAGACGCCGGGCAAGGTGGCCATCTATGCCACCTGCTACGTCAACTACAACGAGCCGGGCATCGGCCAGGACCTGCTCAAGGTCCTGCAGCACAACGAGGTGCCCTACGTGCTGGTGAGCAAGGAGAAGTGCTGCGGCATGCCCAAGCTGGAGCTGGGCGACCTGGACTCGGTGGACCAGGCCCGGCAGGCCAACATCCCGGTGCTGGCGAAGTACGCGAAGGACGGCTGGGCCATCCTGGCCGCGGTGCCCAGTTGCACCCTGATGTTCAAGCAGGAACTGCCGCTGATGTACCCCGATGACGCCGACGTGCAGGCGGTCAAGGAGGCGATGTGGGACCCCTTCGAGTACATGATGGCGCGCAAGCGTGACGGCCTGCTCAAGACCGACTTCTCGCAACCACTGGGCAAGATCAGCTACCAGATTCCCTGCCACGGCCGGGTCCAGAACATCGGCAGAAAGACCGAGGAGATGCTCAGGATGGTGCCCGGCACATGGGTGAACACCCACGAGCGCTGCTCGGGCCATGCCGGCACCTTCGGCGTGAAGAAGGCCTACCACGAGATGGCGATGAAGATCGGCAAGCCCCTGTTCAAGAAGATGGCCGAGCACCCGCAGGGCGGGGCGCCCGATGCCATCAGTTCGGACTGCCCGCTGGGCGGCCACCACATTGCCCAGGGCTTCGAGCGCAACGGCCTGGGCGCGCCGCCGCTGCACCATCCGCTGACCCTGGTGCGCATGGCTTATGGACTGCGCTGATGCAGCTGACCGGAAAGATCACCGCCGACAGCCTGATGCCGCTGGAGGCCTACAGCAAGTACCGCAAGGCGCACAAGGCGGACGTCATCGCCCACCGCAAGCTGCGCTCGGTCGGCCTGGGCGAGCACCTCACCCTGCAGTTCGAGAGCGAGCTGAGCATCCGCTACCAGATCCAGGAGATGCTGCGCATCGAGAAGATCTTCGAGGCGGACGGCATCGCCCAGGAGATCGAGGCCTACGCCCCGCTGGTGCCCGACGGCAGCAACTGGAAGGCCACCATGCTGATCGAGTACCCCGACGAGAACGAGCGCCGGCGCGAGCTGGCCCGGCTGATCGGGGTGGAAGACCGCATGTTCATCGAGGTCGAGGGCCACGAGCGCGTCTACGCCATCGCCGACGAGGACCTGGACCGCGAAAACGAGGAGAAGACCTCGGCCGTGCACTTCGTGCGCTTCGAGCTCAGTCCTGCCATGGTGGCTGCCGTCAAGGCCGGCGCCGCCGTGAAGCTGGGCTGTGACCACCGCAATTACCCGGCGCACCGGACGATCCCGGCCGAATCCCTGGCATCGCTGGCCGGTGACCTGCGCTAGGCGCTCTGCTTTCGATAGCGCCTCAGGTCCATTTGATGGGGGTTGGGGGCCGATTCGCCTCTCAAGCCGGATCAAACAGGGGCAAAGAGGTCGACCCGGTCGGTGATGATGCCGTCGGTGCCCAGATCGATCAGGCGCTGCGCCGCCCACTCGTCGTTGACGGTGTAGCTCAGGCAGCGCATGCCGGCGCTTTGCACCTGGGTCACGGTGCTGCGGTCCCACAGGGCGTGGTTGCAGACGATGGCGGCGCACTCGAGCGACAGCGCGGTTTCCAGCCAGCCCTTCCACAGCGAATCGAGCAGCAGGCCACGCGGCAGCTGCGGCGCCACCGTCTGTGCGCCTTGCAGCGACTCGGGCCGGAACGACGTCAGCAGCGGCGGCACGGCAGAGCGCGCCCACAGGCGCGCCGCCTCACGTGCCACGACCTCGCCGGTGTGCTGCTCAACGCCCGGCGTGGGCTTGATCTCGATGTTGAAGAAATGGCCGTTGGCCAGGCAAAAGCGCGCCAGGCCCTCCAGCGTGGCCAGTGGCTCGCCGGCGTAGGCCCGCGAATGCCAGCCGCCGGCGTCCAGCTGCGACAGCGCGCTCCAGGGCAGATCGCCTCCCGTACCGCTGCCGTTGGTGGTGCGTTCCAGCGTGGCGTCATGCATCAGGAAAACCACGCCGTCGGCCGACAGCTTGGCGTCGCACTCGAACATCCGGTAGCCGTGCTGCGCGCCCAGGCGAAATGCTGCCAGGGTGTTTTCCGGCGCCAGCTTGCCCGCGCCCCGGTGAGCGACCCAGCGGGGATAGGGCCAATCACGCATTGTTAAATCCGCTTGCCGCTGGCGGCGTCGAACCAGTGCAGGCGGTCTTCGCGCGGCGCCACGTGGATGATGGAATCGGGCGCCGGCGTGGCCGTGTGCTCCTCGGTGCGCACGATGATCTGCTCACCGCCGACGCGGCCGTAGACCAGGCGTTCGGCGCCCAGCAGCTCGGTGGTCTCGACCCGCACTTCCCAGCCGGTGTTGCCGATGTCCAGATGCTCGGGGCGGATGCCCAGGATGATATTGGCGCGGCCGCCGGGGGCGTTCTTGAGCAGGTTCATGGGCGGCGAGCCGATGAAGCTGGCGACGAAGGTCGATGCCGGCGTGTGGTAGACCTGCTCGGGCGTGCCGAACTGCTCCATGTTGCCGGCGTTCATGACGATCATGCGCTGGGCCAGGGTCATGGCCTCGACCTGGTCGTGGGTGACGAACAGCGAGGTGATGCCCAGCTCGCGGTGCAGCTTCTGGATCTCCAGGCGGGTCTGGGCGCGCAGCTTGGCGTCCAGGTTGGACAGCGGCTCGTCGAACAGGAAGACCTGGGGCTGGCGCACGATGGCGCGGCCCATGGCCACGCGCTGGCGCTGGCCGCCCGAGAGCTGGCGCGGCTTGCGGTCCAGCAGGTGGCCCAGCTCCAGAATGCCGGCGGCCTTGTCGACGCGCTGCTTGATCTCCTCGATCGGCATCTTGCGGATCTTCAGGCCGTAGGCCATGTTGTCGAACACGCTCATGTGCGGGTACAGGGCGTAGTTCTGGAACACCATGGCGATGTCGCGCTCGGCCGGCTCCAGCTCGTTAACCACGCGGTCGCCGATCCAGATTTCGCCGCCCGAGACTTCCTCCAGGCCGGCCACCATGCGCAGCAGGGTGGACTTGCCGCAGCCCGAGGGGCCCACGATCACGATGAATTCATGGTCGGCGATATCGGCGTTGACGCCGTGGATCACCTGCAGTTCCTGCTTGCCCTTGCCGTACTTCTTGACGACGTTTTTCAGTTGGATGGAAGCCATTTTTCTTCTCTTACTTTTCGGTATCGACCAGGCCCTTGACGAACCACTTCTGCATCAGCATCACGACGATGGCCGGTGGCAGCATCGCCAGGATGGCGGTGGCCATCACCACGTTCCATTCGATGTAGACCTCGCCGAAGATCAGGCGCTTGATGCCCATCACGATGGGGTACATGGATTCATCGGTGGTCACCAGCAGCGGCCACAGGTACTGGTTCCAGCCATAGATGAACTGGATCACGAACAGCGCCGCCATGGACGTCTTGGACAGCGGCAGCAGCACGTCCTTGAAAAAGCGCATCGGTCCGGCGCCATCGACGCGTGCGGCCTCGACCAGTTCATCGGGCACCGTCATGAAGAACTGCCTGAACAGGAAGGTGGCCGTGGCCGATGCGATCAGCGGCACCGTCAGGCCCGACATGCTGTTGAGCATGCCCAGGTTGGAGACCACCTCATACGTCGGGCCGATGCGCACCTCCACCGGCAGCATCAGTGTGACGAAGATCATCCAGAACACGATGTTCTTGAACGGGAAGCGGAAGTAGACGATGGCAAACGCCGACAGCAGCGAGATCGCGATCTTGCCGATGGCGATGATCAGGGCGCTGGCCAGGCTGATGCCCATCATGGGCAGGGCCGGTGCGACGGTGGCGCCGGCCTCGGTCTTGCCGCCGAACAGGGCAAAGCGGTAGCTTTCCACGATGTTGCTGCCGGGCAGCAGCGAGATCGGGTTGCTGCTCAGGATCTGCTCGGCGGTCTGGGTCGAGCCGATGAAGGTGACGTAGATCGGGAAGAACACGACGACCACCCCCAGGATGAGGATGGCGTGCGAGATGAAGTCGAGGATGGGGTTGCGCTGAATCATTTCAGTAATGGACTTTTTTCTCGACGAACTTGAACTGGACGACGGTCAGCACCACGACGATCACCATCAGCACCACCGACTGCGCGGCCGCGCCGTTGATGTCCAGCGCCTTGAAGCCGTCGTAGTAGACCTTGTAGACCAGGATCGATGTGTCCTTGCCCGGGCCGCCGCTGGTGGCGGCGTCGACGATGGCGAAGGTCTCGAAGAACGCATGGACGACGTTGATGACCAGCAGGAAGAACGTGGTGGGCGACAGCAGCGGGAACACGATGCTCCAGAAGCGTTTCCACGGCGTGGCGCCGTCGATGGTGGCGGCTTCGATCAGCGAATGCGGGATCGACTGCAGGCCGGCCAGGAAGAACAGGAAATTGTAGGAGATGTACTTCCAGATGGACGCCATGACGATCAGCGCCATGGCGTGCTTGCCGTTGAGCACATGGTTCCACTCAAAGCCCATTTCGATCAGGGCATAGCGGATCACGCCATAGGGCGAGGCGAACATCATCAGCCACAGCACGCCGGCCACCACGGGGGCGACCGCATACGGCCAGATCAGCAGGGTCTTGTAAATGCCCGCGGCGCGCACCACGCGGTTGGCCATGACCGCCAGCAGCAGCGCCAGCGACAGGCCGCCGACGGCCACCAGCGCCGAAAAGATCGCTGTGACACGGAACGAGTCCATGTAGGCCGGATCGGCGAACAGCCGGCGGAAGTTGTCCAGGCCGACGAATTCGCGGGTGGCGCCGAAGGCGTCTTCCTGCAGCACGCTCTGGTACAGGGCCTGGCCGGCAGGCCAGAAAAAGAACACCAGGATGATCGCCATCTGCGGCGCGATCAGCGCCCAGGGCAACCAGGTGGATTTGAAAAGAACTCGTTTTTCCATGGGCTTACAAGAAACAAGGCCCCTCTTGGGGGCCTTGTTTCACTTTTTTGACATGCGCGGAGTTTACGACTTGTTTGCTTTCTGGAATCTCTCCAGCTGCTCGTCGCCGCGGCGCACGATATTGTCCAGGGCTTCCTTGGGCTGCTTGCTGCCTTGCCAGACGCCTTCGAGTTCCTCGTCGATGATGGTGCGGATCTGCACGAAGTTGCCCAGGCGCACGCCGCGCGACTTGTCGGTGGTCTTGCGGATCATCTGGTTGACCGAGACGTCGGCGCCGGGGTTCTGCTTGTAGTAGCCGGACTTTTCGGTCAGCTCGAACGAAGCCTTGGTCACGGGCAGGTAGCCGGTGCGCTGGTGGCTGGCAGCCGCCACCTCAGGCTTGGACAGGTAGTTCAGGAACGCGGCCACGGCCTTGTATTCCTCGGGCTTCTTGCCGGCCATCACCCAGAGGCTGGCGCCGCCGATCACGGTGTTCTGGGGCGCGCCCGGAACATCGGGGTAGTAGGGCAGGGTGCCCGTGCCATAGCCGAACTTGCCGTTGCGCTTGACGCTGCCGGCCAGGGCCGACGAGCCGGTCGCCATGGCGCATTCGCCGGAGACGAAGGTGGCGTCGGCCTTGTTCTCGCGGCCCTTGTAGACGAACAGCCCGCTCTTGGCCATGTTGGCCAGGTTTTCGATGTGGCGCACATGCAGCGGCGTGTTGACTGCCAGGCGGGTGTCGGTGCCGCCGAAACCGTTGTTCTTGGTCGAGTACAGCACGTTGTGCCAGGCCGAGAAGGATTCCAGCTGGGTCCAGCTGATCCAGCTGGTGGTGAAGGGGCACTTGTGGCCGGAAGCCTTGAGCTTGGCGGCGGCCAGGGCCACTTCGGGCCAGGTGGTCGGCGGCTTCTCCGGGTCCAGGCCGGCGGCCTTGAAGGCGTCCTTGTTGTAGTGGAAGACGGGCGTGGAGCTGTTGAACGGATAGCTCAGCATCTGGCCGTTGGGAGCCGTGTAGTAGCCGGCGACGGCCGGCACATAGACGCTGGGATCGAACTTCAGGCCGGCGTCGGTCATGACCTTGGCCACCGGGACGGTCGCGCCCTTGGCGGCCATCATGGTGGCGGTGCCCACTTCGAACACCTGGATCATGTGCGGGGCGTTGCCGGCGCGGTAGGCGGCGATGCCGGCTGTCATCGACTCGGCGTAGCTGCCCTTGAAGGTCGGGGTGACCTTGTAGTCTTTCTGGCTGGCATTGAAGTCCTTGGCCAGGTCATTGACCCATTCACCCAGGGCGCCGCCCATGGAGTGCCACCACTGCACCTCGGTCTGGGCCTGGGCCGGCAAGGCGAAAACGGCGGCCAGCGCCACCGCGGAAATCTGTAGCTTCATGAAAACTCCTGGATGAGATGGGTCACAAAGGGCGTGACTCTACATTCGTTTTGTGACGGAATTTAACCTGCTTGCGTCCGATCCCGGCAACCGGGGTTTCCATACCTCGGCACGGGCTTGCTGCGCTGCGGTAACATCCTCCCTCAGCCGAGTAGCTGTCGTTTGGCTGACATTCAGACCACGATGAACGCACCTACAACGCTGAACCACTTGATCGCCGCCGCAGGGGACGATACGCCCCGCCTGCGTGAGATCCCGTACAACTACACCTCGTTCTCCGACCGCGAGATCGTCATTCGCCTGCTGGGCGAGCGCGCCTGGGAGGTGCTCAACCGCCTGCGCGAGGAGCGCCACACCGGCCGCTCCGCCCGCATGCTGTACGAGGTGCTGGGCGACATCTGGGTGGTCCAGCGCAACCCCTACCTGCAGGACGACCTGCTGGACAACCCCAAGCGCCGCCGCCAGCTGGTCGAGGCCTTGCACCACCGGCTGGCCGAGGTGCAGAAGCGCCGCACGCCGGCCAACGACGCCGCCCGGGACGCCGTGGTGGGCGAGCTGCTGGCCGCGGCCGGCCGTACCGTCGACGCCTTCGACGCCAGTTTCCGGGAAGTCGGCGAGCTGCGCCGGCGCACCCAGCGGGCCCTGCGCCGCCTGACGGCCAGGGACAACATCAAGTTCGATGGCCTGTCACGCGTCTCGCACGTGACGGACGCCACCGATTGGCGGGTCGAGTACCCCTTCGTCGTCCTCACGCCGGACACCGAGGCCGAGATGGCCGGCCTGGTCAAGGGCTGCATCGAGCTGGGCCTGACCATCATCCCGCGCGGCGGCGGCACCGGCTACACCGGCGGCGCCATCCCGCTGACCTGGAAGAGCGCGGTGATCAACACCGAAAAGCTCGAGGCCATGACCGAGGTCGAGCAGGTCTTGATCCCCGGCCACACCGCTCCAGTGCCCACGGTCTGGACCGAGGCCGGCGTGGTCACCCAGCGCGTGGCCGATGCGGCCGAACGCGCCGGCTTTGTCTTCGCGGTCGATCCGACCTCGGCCGAGGCCTCCTGCATTGGCGGCAACGTGGCCATGAACGCCGGCGGCAAGAAAGCCGTGCTCTGGGGCACGGCGCTGGACAACCTTGTGTCCTGGCGCATGGTCACGCCCCAGGCCCAGTGGCTGGAAGTCACGCGGCTGGACCACAACATGGGCAAGATCCATGACGCCGAGGTGGCCAGCTTTGAGCTGAAATATTTCGAGGCCGACGGCAAGACGCCGGTGCGCACCGAGCAGCTGGTCATCCCGGGCCGGAGCTTTCGCAAGGAGGGCCTGGGCAAGGACGTCACCGACAAGTTCCTCTCGGGCCTGCCGGGCATCCAGAAGGAAGGCTGCGACGGCCTGATCACCAGCGCCCGCTGGGTGGTGCACCGTATGCCGGCCCATACCCGCACCGTCTGCCTGGAGTTCTTCGGCAATGCCAAGGACGCCGTGCCCAGCATCGTCGAGATCAAGGACTTCATGTTTGCCGAGCAGCTGCGCTCGGGCGTGCTGCTGGCCGGCCTGGAGCACCTGGACGACCGCTACCTCAAGGCGGTGGGCTATTCGACCAAGTCCAAGCGCCCCAACGCGTCCTCCGTGCCCAAGATGGTGCTGTTTGGTGACATTGCCGGCGACGACGCCGATGCAGTGGCCCGCGTCACTTCCGAAGTGGTGCGCATCGCCAATTCGCGCAGCGGTGAGGGTTTCGTTGCCATCAGCCCCGAGGCGCGCAAGAAGTTCTGGCTGGACCGCAAGCGCACGGCCGCCATCAGCAAACACACCAACGCCTTCAAGATCAACGAGGACGTGGTCATTCCGCTGCCGCGGATGGCCGAGTACACCGACGGCATCGAGCGCATCAACATCGAGCTGTCGCTGGCCAACAAGATCAAGCTGGCCGGCGAGCTGGAAGCCTTCTTCAGCCGCGGCAGGCTGCCTTTGGGCAAGCAGGACGACGCCAGCGAAATCCCTTCGGCCGAGCTGCTGGAAGACCGGGTCGGCCAGGCATTGGAGCTGGTGCGCGGGGTGCGCGCCCTCTGGCAGGGTTGGCTGGACAGCGTCGACAGCCTGTTCGCGCAGCTGCAGGACCACACGCTGCGGGCCAGCTGGAAGACCCAGATCCGCGCGCCGCTGCAGCAGATCTTCGCCGGCGAGGCCTTTGACGCCATCCTGGCCGAGACCAGTGCCATCCACAAGCGCGTGCTCAAGGGCCGGGTCTGGGTGGCGCTGCACATGCATGCCGGCGACGGCAACGTCCACACGAACATCCCGGTCAACAGCGACGACTACGAGATGCTGCAATCGGCCCATAACGCGGTCAAGCGCATCATGGTCCTGGCCAGATCGCTCAACGGCGTGATCTCGGGTGAGCACGGCATCGGCATCACCAAGCTGGAGTTTCTGACCGACGAGGAACTGCAGCCCTTCGCCGACTACAAGCAGCGGGTCGACCCCGAGGGCCGCTTCAACAAGGGCAAGCTGCTGCGCCATGCCCAGGCCGATTCGCCGACCTCGGTCTACGCCGACTTGACCAATGCCTACACGCCCAGCTTCGGCCTGATGGGGCACGAGTCGCTGATCATGCAGCAGTCCGACATCGGCGCCATCGCCGATTCGGTCAAGGACTGCCTGCGCTGCGGCAAGTGCAAGCCGGTGTGCGCCACTCACGTGCCGCGCGCCAATCTGCTGTACAGCCCGCGCAACAAGATTCTGGCGACTTCGCTGCTGGTCGAGGCCTTCCTGTACGAGGAACAGACCCGGCGCGGGGTCTCTATCAAGCACTGGGAAGAGTTCGAGGACGTGGCCGACCACTGCACGGTCTGCCACAAGTGCCTGTCGCCCTGCCCGGTGAAGATCGATTTCGGCGACGTCACCATGAACATGCGCAACCTGCTGCGCAAGATGGGGAAAAAGAGCTTCCGCCCCGGCAACGCGGCGGCCATGCTGATGCTCAACGCGACCAGCCCGGAGACCATCAAGTTCATGCGCTCGGCCATGGTCGGCGTGGGCTTCAAGCTCCAGCGCCTGGCCAATGACCTGTTGCGCGGCCTGGCCCGCAAGCAGACTGCCGCGCCGCGGTCGACGCACGAGAAGGCGCCGGTCAAGGAACAGGTCATCCACTTCATTAACAAGAAGCTGCCGGGCGGCCTGCCCAAGAAGACCGCACGCGCCCTGCTGGACATCGAGGACAAGGACTACGTCCCCATCATCCGCAACCCCAGGGACACGACGTCCGAGACCGAGGCGGTGTTCTACTTCCCGGGCTGCGGCTCGGAGCGCCTGTTCTCCCAGGTCGGCCTGGCAACCCAGGCCATGCTCTGGCACGCCGGGGTGCAGACCGTGCTGCCGCCGGGCTACCTGTGCTGCGGCTACCCGCAGCGCGGATCGGGCCAGTTCGACAAGGCCGAGAAGATCATCACCGACAACCGGGTGCTGTTCCACCGCGTGGCCAACACCCTGAACTACCTGGACATCAAGACCGTGGTGGTGTCCTGCGGCACCTGCTACGACCAGTTGCAGGGCTACGAGTTCGACAAGATCTTCCCGGGCTGCCGCATCATCGATATCCACGAGTACCTGCTGGAAAAGGGCATCACCTTGCAGGGCCAGGGCGGCTACCTGTACCACGACCCCTGCCACAGCCCGATGAAGCTGCAGGACCCGATGAAGACGGTCAAGGCCTTGATGGGCGACAACATCCGCAAGTCCGAGCGCTGCTGCGGCGAGTCCGGCACCCTGGGCGTGACCCGGCCCGACATCTCGACCCAGGTGCGCTTTCGCAAGGAAGAAGAGCTGCGCAAGGACGAAGCGGTGCTGCGCGAGTCCGGCTCGGTCGGCGCCAAGGACAACATCAAGATCCTCACCAGCTGCCCCAGCTGCCTGCAAGGGCTTTCGCGCTACGGCAACGACCTGCAAAACGGCCTGCTGGAGGCCGACTACATCGTGGTCGAGATGGCCAACAAGATCCTGGGCGAGAACTGGATGCCAGATTACGTGGAAGCGGCCAACAACGGCGGCATCGAACGGGTGCTGGTCTGAGCGGCCAGGCCGCCCGCGCTGCCTGAAAAGCACGCAAGTCTGTGAAATCTGCACGTTGTGCCGCCAGGGGGCGCCATCGGCATGGCCTGTTTGCGCTTATTTGTATAAGCTTGCAAAAAGAAGAAAGACAAGGGACAGACTAGGTTCTGGAGGTTCGATGGCTCGCCCGACATTCCCGTATTCGCTCGCACGCCTTGCATTGGCTGCGGGCTTGCTGCTGGCCGGCCCAGCCATGGCCCAGGTTGCAGGCCAGGTGGAGTTCTCCCGTGGCGTCGGCTTCGCGCAGTCACCGGGCGAGACGCCCCGCACGCTGGGCAAGGGATTGCCTCTGCGCCAGGGCGACCGCCTGACCACCTCCGAAGGCGCGTCTGCCATCATCAAGCTCGAAGATGGAACCCGCATGACGGTGCGGCCCAATTCCGAAATGGTGTTGCAGACGTACCAGTTCAAGGAGGACGCGGCCGACAACACCATGCTGATGCAACTGGTGCGCGGCGGCTTCCGGGCCGTCACCGGGCTGATTTCCAAGAACGCGCCGGGCGCCGCGAGGATACAGACCAATACCGCCACCATCGGCATCCGCGGCACCGACTTCGACGCTCGCGTCTGCACCCGCGACTGCGCCACCGAGTCGTCGCGTGTGAGCGAGAACTCCCGGCCCAATACCGTGCAGGCCAGCGCCAAGGTGGTCAACGCCCAGGGTGCGCTCAATGCGGTGGACGGTGCCGGCCAGCGCCGGCGGCTGGTCGACGGCGGCAGCGTCTATCCGGGAGACACCGTCGAAACCGGCGCCGGCACCCGTGCCATCCTGGCTTTCCGCGACGACACGCGGATCACGCTGGGTTCGACCACGCGGTTTCGCGTCGACAACTTCGTCTACGACGAAAGCAACGCTGGCGAAGGCCGCTTCCTGGCCTCCCTGCTCAAGGGCTCGGTGCGGGCCCTCACCGGTCTGATCGCCAAGGCCAACAGCCGCAACGTCGGCTTCAGCACCGCCACGGCGACCATCGGCGTGCGCGGCTCCGGCGCCGACCTGGTCTGCACCGGCGCTTGCGCCGGCGAGCCGGGCGACGGCAATTCGGGCCTGAGCATTTTTTCCTGGCTGGGCGGCTGGACCGTCCAGGAAACCGGCCAGACCGCCATCCAGTTGCTGCAGGCCGGCCAGGGCCTGTTCATCACGCCCACGGGCATTCGCACCATCACCAACCAGCCCGATGCCGAGGGGCAGCGGCCCGACGGCGTGACCCTGCCGCCCAAGCTGTTCGAGCGCGAGGAGATGTCCGGCGCCGAGGAGGGCCTGTTCGTCTTTGTCCGCGACGGCCATATCGAGCTGCTGACGGCCAACGACATCCTCCAGCTGGGCAAGGGCGAGGCCGGCTTTGCCGGCGCCAATGGCGAGACCAAGCGTCCGATCGACGTTCCCAAGTTCCTCGACTTCGACAGGCTTCCCCTGCCGAACTCCAGGAACCCCCTGCTGGTGAGCGTCCTGAACGACAACAACGTCAATCGGGACAAGAACAACCAGTGCAAGTAGGGCGCACGGGGCTGGTGACAAGCTCAGCAGGGTGCGACAATCCGCGCTCATTTGACGCCAAAGAGGGCCAAAGGACTATGGTGAACGGGTTTTTGCCACGCTGTTCGAGCCGGGGCCGGGGCAGTCCCTTGACCGCACTGGCCATCGCCATCCTGGCCGCTTGCGGCGCGGTCCATGCCCAGACGGCGCCCAAGCCCGTTGCCACCCCCATGCCCGCGCCAGCGCCGGCTGCCGTCTTCCAGATCAGGGGCTTCAAGGTCACCGGTGACAACCCGCTGGGCGACGGCGAGACATCGCGCATCCTGGCGCCCTTTCTGCGGGCCAACGCCACGATCGAGACGCTGCAGCAGGCCACGGCAGCCCTGGAAGCGCAGCTGCGCAGCAAGGGCTATGGCCTGCACCGTGTGGCCCTGCCGCCGCAGGAGGTGGGCGACACGGTGACGCTCAACATCGTGACCTTCACCATCAGCAAGGTCGCCATCGAGGGCGCTAGCCTGTACGACGAGGGCAATATCCGCCGCTCGCTGCCCGAGCTGCGCGAAGGCCAGACGCCCAACTTCAAGACCCTGGCCATCCAGTCGGCCATTGCCAACGAAAACCCCAACAAGCAGCTGCAGGTGGGTATCCGTGAGGCCGACGAGCCCGATCGCATCGACGCCACCATCACGGTGAAGGAGGCCCGTCCCTGGACCTTCGGCGTCGGCCTGTCCAATGCCGGCTCCGACTCTTCCGGCCACGACCGCCTCACCATCTCTGGCGGCCACACCAACCTGTTCAACCTGGACCACCAGTTCGTCGGCGCCTACACCACCTCGGTGGAGCGTTCGGACGACGTCAGGCAGTTTGGCTTGTCGTACAAGATTCCGCTGTACAGCCTGGGCGGCGTGGTGGGGGCGACCTACACCAAGTCCGACGTGGTCGGCGACTTCGGCACCTTCAATAGCACCGGCGCCGGCCACACCTTCGGCCTGAACTACACCTGGTATCTGCCGCCCGAGGGCGGGCGCCGCAGCTACGTCATGCTGGCGTTCGACGACAAGGTGTTCGACGCCTCCAAGATCAACGACACCGTGGTCCAGGGCCAGACCGACCGGCGCAGCCGTCCGCTGACCGTGGGCTACACGGCGCGCACCGAGTCCGATGCCTCCGTCTGGGGCTACAACCTGGATTTCGCGGCCAATACCAGCAGCGGCGCCAACAACGACCTCGCGTCCTACCAGGCAGAAGATCCTCGCATCACCACCACCCATTGGATGGTGTTGCATGGCGGCGGAGCCTATACGATGCCGTTCGCCACGGGCTGGCAGTTCGGTGCGCGCGGCAGCTTTCAGTACAGCCCCGACGCCCTGATTTCCGGCGAGCAGTTCGGCCTGGGCGGCCTCAGTTCGGTGCGCGGCACCAGCCTGGACCGGCCGATCTCGGGCGACAAGGGGCTGGTGGCCACGGTGGAAGTCACCACGCCCGAGGTGTTTCCAGGCCTGCGCCTGCTGGGTTTCATCGATGCTGGCTGGCTGGGCAGCAACAGCCCGGAGAGTTTTGGCAAGCCCACCAGCGACCACCTGGCCAGCCTGGGCCTGGGCCTGCGCTACGGCAAGGGCCCGCTGATCCTGTCGCTGGACTATGGCCGTCTGGTCCTGGGCAGCAAGGTCCCCCAGGCCGCCAATTCCGCGGCGCCCGAGAAGGGCGACGATAAGCTTTACTTCAATCTCGCGCTGCGTTTCTGACGCGGCGCCAAGGCAGTTCCATGGCAGGCTTGCGCACCGACACGCCCACTCCCGTTTCACTCACGGCGCATGGCCGCTCGCGGGAGCTGGAAATCACTTTTTCCGACGGCGCGCACTTTCGCATCCCGTTCGAGCTGATGCGCGTGTATTCGCCGTCCGCCGAGGTGCAGGGCCACGGCCCGGGCCAGGAGGTGCTGCAAACCGGCAAGCGCGAGGTCGAACTCACCGCCCTCGAGCCGGTGGGCAACTACGCGGTCCAGCCTTCTTTCTCGGACGGCCACGACACTGGCATCTTTTCCTGGGACTACCTGTACCACCTGGGTTCCCAGCAGGGGCAGCTGTGGGGCGACTACGAGCAGCGCCTGGCCAAGGCCGGTGTCAGCCGCGACGCGCCCATGGCCGGCAAGGCCGACCATGCCTGCGGACACTGAACGCGGATCGCTATCAATTCGGTAGCGTCTGAGGCAGCGGGGGCGGGGCTGGTAGCGAAAATGCATCACAAGCCTGAGTGGATTCCCTGCATTGGTGCAGGGTTGTCCTCTGCGCAGCGCTGATTGCCCGTAGCATCAAGGCTTCATGAGCACAACCCATTTCGGCTTCGAATCCGTCGACGAGCGCGAGAAAGCGCGGCGTGTGCGCGGCGTCTTCGATTCGGTCGCCTCCAAGTACGACCTGATGAACGACCTCATGTCGATGGGCCTGCACCGCGCATGGAAGGCCTATACCGTGCTGGTGGCCAACCTCCAGCCAGGCCAGCAGGTGCTGGACATCGCCGGCGGCACCGGCGACCTGGCCCTGGCGTTTGCCGCCAAGGTGGGGCCGACCGGGCGCGTGGTCCACACCGACATCAACGAGGCCATGCTGCGCACCGGCCGCGACCGGCTGCTGGACAAGGGTGTGGTCCTGCCAACCCTGGTCTGCGATGCCGAGAAGCTGCCCTTTGCCAGCGGCAGTTTCGACCTGGTCAGCGTGGCCTTCGGCCTGCGCAACATGACGCACAAGGACGCGGCGCTGGCCGAGATGAACCGTGTGCTCAAGCCCGGCGGCAAGCTGCTGGTGCTCGAATTCTCCAAGGTGGCCCAGCCGCTGACGAAGGCCTACGACTGGTATTCGTTCAAGGTGTTGCCGCAATTGGGAAAACTGGTGGCCGGCGACGACGCCAGCTACCGCTACCTGGCCGAATCCATCCGCATGCATCCCGGCCAGGAAGAACTCAGAACCCTGATGAAAAAAGCTGGTTTCGGCCACGTGGACTATCACAACCTGACGGGCGGCATCGTGGCTTTGCATGTTGGAATCAAGTGCTGAAACATCGGCGATGAAGGACAAATCATGAAACTCTGGTCTTTGGCCCTGGTGGCCGTGCTGGCCCTGGGTGGCCTCAATGCCGAGGCGGCCAAGCGGATGGGTGGCGGCGGCTCGATCGGCCAGCAGTCGGGCAACGTGACGCAGCGCCAGGCGGCGCCCGCCCAACCGGCAGCGCCTGCCGGCGCGCAGACCCAGGCGGTCAAGCCCGCCACGGCAGCGCCGGCGGCGGCGCCCAAGCGCCCCTGGGGTGCCATGCTCGGCGGCCTGGCCGCCGGCCTCGGCCTGGCCTGGTTGGCCAGCTCGCTGGGCCTGGGCGCAGCGTTCGGTCAGTTCCTGACCATCGCCCTGCTGGTGCTGGTGGTCATGGTGGTGATCGGCTTCATCATGCGTGCCCGCCGCGGCGCGGCCAGCCCCACGGCCGGTGGCCGTCCGCTGGCTTTCGAAGGCGCAGGCGCACCGGCCGACACGGCCACGGCGCCACCACAGTACAGCCCGGACAAGGTGGGCAACGACGCATCGGCCCGGCCCTGGGAGCGCAACTCCATGGCCTTCGAGGCCGGCAAATACGGCCAGAACGGCGTGCAGATCGGCTCGGCGCTCGGCGGTTCGCAGTCCTGGGGGATTCCTGCCGGCTTCGACGCCGAGGGCTTCATCAGCGCCGCCAAGCGCAATTTCGTGTCGCTGCAGGATGCCTGGGACAAGTCCGACATCCCGTCGCTGCGGGCCATGATGACCGATGAGATGCTCAGCGAGATCCGCTCCCAGCTGGCCGAGCGCGAGACCCACATCGGCGGCCAGGTGAACAAGACCGACGTGGTCATGCTCGATGCCCAGTTGCTGGGCATCGAGGACCTGGGCGAGCACTACATGGCCAGCGTGGAGTTCTCCGGCATGATCCGCGAGGAGCCGTCGGCCGGCCCGAGCCCGTTCCGCGAGGTCTGGAACATGACCAAGCCGCGCAGCGGCACCAGCGGCTGGCTGGTGGCGGGCGTGCAGGCGCTGCAGTAGTGCGTGTCCGGCGGGCTCCGCCGGCAAAATCTCTTGAATAATGGGGGACTATGGCAACACAGTCCCCCATTCCGTTTCTGGACGGCCTTTTCGACAAGGTCGCCAGCACCCTGCAGCCGCCAGGCTGGGCGATCGATGAGATCCAGAGGCGCCTGGTCCTGCTGCTCAACCACGTGTTGATGCAGGAGCCGCAAGCGCGCGAACGCCTGGCGCGGCAGTCCGGCAGGGTGGTGGAGGCGCAGTGGCGGGTCTTCGTGGTGCGGCTGGCCGCCACCCCGGCCGGCCTGCTGGAACTGGCGCCGGCCGCGGCCGCGCCTGACCTGACCCTGACGCTCACCGACGAATCGCCGCTGGGCCTGGCGCAGGCGGCGGTGCGTGGCGACAAGCCGCCGATCCGCATTGCCGGCGACGTGCAGTTCGCCGCCGAGATCAACTGGCTGGTGGACAACGTGCGCTGGGACCTGGAAGAAGACCTCGCGCGCCTGGTCGGCGACGCGCCGGCCCACGCCGCCGCGCAGGTGGCGCGGCGCGTGGCACAGGCTTTGCGCGGGTTCGCCGCTCCTGCGGCAGGCCCGGGGCCGGCATGACCCGTATCCTGCGCGGCATCTACATCGTCTGGATCATCCTGCGCTACGGGCTGGATGAGTTGGTGCTCAACAGCTTCCGCCAGCCCTGGCTGCACGGCGTGGCGCGGGTGATCAGCTTCGGCCGCAGGCTGGACGCCCCGCGCGGCCAGCGCCTGCGCGAGGCGCTGGAGCAGCTCGGTCCGATCTTCGTCAAGTTCGGCCAGGTCATGTCGACCCGGCGCGACCTGCTGCCGGCCGACATCGCCGACGAACTGGCCCGCCTGCAGGACCGCGTGCCGCCTTTCGACTCTGCGATCGCCATCGCCACCATCGAGCGGGCTTTCCGCCGCCCGGTGGACAGCGTCTTTGCCAGCTTCGAGCGCGAGCCGGTGGCCAGCGCCTCGATCGCCCAGGTGCACTTCGCCACGCTGCTGGACAAGCACGGCGCCACGCGCGAGGTGGCGGTCAAGGTGCTGCGCCCGGGCATGCTGCCGGTGATCGAGAAGGATCTGGGCCTGATGCGCATGATGGCCGGCTGGGTGGAAAACCTGTCGGCCGACGGCAAGCGCCTGAAACCGCGCGAGGTGGTGGCCGAATTCGACAAATACCTGCACGACGAGCTGGACCTGGTGCGCGAAGCCGCCAACGCCGCCCAGCTGCGCCGCAACATGACGGGACTGGACCTGGTGCTGATCCCCGAGATGCACTGGGACTTCTGCCACCCTGAGGTCATCGTGATGGAGCGCATGCACGGCGTTCCCATCAGCCAGACCGAGCGCCTGCGCCAGGCCGGCGTGGACCTGGGCAAGCTGGCGCGCGATGGCGTGACGATCTTTTTCACCCAGGTCTTTCGCGACGGCTTTTTCCACGCCGACATGCACCCGGGCAACATCCAGGTCAGTCTGGATCCGGCCACCTTCGGGCGCTACATCTCGCTGGATTTCGGCATCATTGGCACGCTGACGGAGCACGACAAGGAGTACCTGGCGCAGAACTTCACGGCCTTCTTCCGGCGCGATTACAAGCGGGTGGCGCAGCTGCACATCGAGTCGGGCTGGGTGCCGCCGGAGACCCGGGTCGACGAGCTGGAGGCGGCGGTGCGTACCGTCTGCGAGCCGTACTTCGACCGGCCGCTCAAGGAAATCTCCCTGGGCATGGTGCTGATGCGGCTGTTCCAGACCTCGCGCCGCTTCCATGTGGAGATCCAACCGCAGCTGGTGCTGCTGCAAAAAACCCTGCTCAACATCGAGGGCCTGGGGCGCCAGCTCGACCCGGAGCTGGACCTGTGGCACACGGCCAAGCCCTTCCTGGAGCGCTGGATGATCGAGCAGATCGGCCCGCAAAAGCTGCTGGACGAACTGCGCGACCAGGCGCCGCGCTATGCCAAGCTGCTGCCCGACCTGCCGCGCCTGCTGCACGACTTCCTGCAGCGCGGCGCCGCTGGCAGCGACGACCGGCACGTCAAGGAGCTGCTGGCCGAGCAAAAGCGCACCAACCGCCTGCTGCAGGCCATCATCTACGGCGGCCTGGGTTTTGCTTTGGGTCTGGTCGTGATGCAACTGGTGGTGCGCGTGCGGCTGTTCTGAGGGCGGCTGATTTTCCGGATAATCCGCGGGCGCCGAAAAAACGAGAGGAGTGAGCCGTGCTTTTGACCCTGGTCTTCGTCTACCTGTTGATCACCATCGCCATCGGCCTGTATGCGGCCAAGCGGGTGAAAAACACAGCCGACTTCGCCATCGCCGGGCGCAGCCTGCCCCTGGTGATGATCGTCACCACCACCTTCGCCACCTGGTTCGGCTCGGAGACGGTGCTGGGCATCCCGGCCAAGTTTGTCAGCGGTGGCCTCAACGGCGTCATCGAGGACCCCTTCGGCGCCGGCACCTGCCTGATCCTGGTCGGCCTGTTCTTCGCCGGCAAGCTGTACCGCATGACGCTGCTGACCATCAGCGACTACTACCGCGAGCGCTACGGCCGCACGGTGGAAGTGGCCTGCTCTCTGATCATCATGCTCAGTTACCTGGGCTGGGTATCGGCCCAGGTCACGGCCCTGGGCCTGGTGTTCCACGTGCTGTCCGGCGGCGCCATCAGCGTGCCCGTGGGCATGGTGATCGGCGTGGTCTCCATCCTGGCCTACACCCTGTTCGGCGGCATGTGGTCGGTGGCGATCACCGACTTCATCCAGATGATCGTCCTGGTGGTCGGCCTGGCCGTGCTGGCGGTGTTCGCCGCCGACATGGCCGGCGGCGCCGACAAGGTGATCAGCCTGGCCCTCAGCAAGGATCTGTTCAAGTTCTGGCCCGAACCCAATCTCAAGGACATGATCTTCTTCTTTGCCGCGGGCATCACGATGATGCTGGGCTCCATTCCCCAGCAGGACGTGTTCCAGCGCGTGATGTCGGCCAACAGCGAGAGCGCCGCCCGCAAGGGCCCGGTGATCGGTGGCATCTGCTACATCCTGTTCGCCTTCGTGCCCATGTTCCTGGTGGCCAGCGCCCTGATCATCATGCCGGAGCAGACCGCCGCCCTGCTCAAGGACGACCCGCAGAAGGTGCTGCCCACCCTGGTGCTCGAGAAGATGCCCTTCGTCATGCAGGTGCTGTTTTTCGGCGCGCTGCTGTCGGCCATCAAGTCGACCGCCTCGGCCACCCTGCTGGCGCCCAGCGTGACCTTCACCGAGAACATCTGGCGCCAGTTCCGCCCGCGCACCAGCGACCGCCAGGAGCTGCGGACCATGCGCATCACCGTGCTGGTGTTCAGCTGCTGCGTGCTGGCTTATGCCATCTACATGCAGGGCACGTCGATTTACGAAATGGTCTCCGGCGCCTACCAGGTCACCCTGGTGGGCGCCTTTGTGCCGCTGGTCTTTGGCCTGTACTGGAAGAAGGCCACCACCCAGGGCGCGATCTTCTCCATCGTGCTGGGCCTGCTGGCCTGGCTGCTGTTCATGGTGACGCCGGCTGGCGAGGCCTTCCCGGGCCAGCTGGCTGGCCTGCTGGCCAGCTTGGCGGGCATGCTGATCGGCTCGCTGGGGCCGCAGGCCATTCGCAACAGCCAGGGTTCGCACCACAGGCTGGCCGGCGCCTGAGCGGGCCGGGAGGCGGGGGTCGACCCCCGCCTATAATTGAGGGTTTTGCAGTCGCGAGGCTTCTTCGACGCCATGCCCATTTACGCTTACAAATGCAGCTCCTGCGGCCATGCCAAGGATGTCCTGCAAAAAATGTCCGATGACCCGCTGACCGTTTGCCCGGCCTGCGGCGCTGCTGCTTTCAGCAAGCAGCTGACCGCCGCTGGCTTCCAGCTCAAGGGCTCGGGCTGGTACGCCACCGATTTCCGCAACGGCCCCAGCCCGGCACCGGCAGCTTCGAGCGCGCCCGCCGCGGATGCTGCCAAGCCGGCCGAGACCGCAGCCCCCAAGCCCGCCGACAGCAAGCCGGCGACCAAGACCGACACGCCCTCGGCCTCGGCTGGCGACTGAAAGACCCCATGGCCGCCCTGCGCAAATGGCTGTTCGCCGGCCTCCTGGTCATCGTGCCGGTGGCCATCACCATCTGGGTGCTGCAGTGGATCATCGGCACGTTGGACCAGACCCTGCTGATCCTGCCAGCTGCCTGGCGGCCGGACCGCCTGCTGGGGTTCTATCTGCCGGGCTTCGGCGTGCTGCTGACCTTCGCCATCTTGCTGGTGGTGGGCGCCGTGGCCAGCAATTTCCTGGGCAAGCGCCTGGTGGTCTGGGGCGACGCCATCGTCAGCCGCATCCCGGTGGTGCGCTCCATCTACTCCAGCGTCAAGCAGGTCTCGGACACGCTGTTTTCCGAAAGCGGCAACGCCTTTCGCACCGCGGTGCTGGTGCAATGGCCGCGCGCCGACGTCTGGACCATCGGCTTTGTCACCGGCGTGCCCGGCGGCGAGGTCAGCAAGCACCTGGTGGGCGACTATCTGAGCGTCTACGTGCCGACCACGCCCAACCCCACGGGCGGCTATTTCGTCATGCTTCGCCGCAGCGACTGCATCGAGCTCAAGATGAGCGTCGACGAGGCCCTGCGCTACGTGATTTCCATGGGTGTGGTCGTCCCGGGCGGCCCCGCCAATCCCCTCCTCAAGTAACGCGCCGCCAACAGGGCGCTGGAAGCTGCAGCCATGTCATCCCAAATCATGCGAACGACCTATTGCGGGCTGGTCACCGAGGCCCTTCTGGGCCAGACCATCACCTTGTGCGGCTGGGTCAACCGCCGGCGCGACCACGGCGGCGTGATCTTCGTCGACCTGCGCGACCGTGAAGGCTATGTGCAGGTGGTGTGCGATCCCGACCGCGCCGACATGTTCAAGGCCGCCGAAGGCCTGCGCAATGAGTTCTGCGTGCAGATCAAGGGCCTGGTGCGCGCGCGCCCGGCCGGCACCACCAACGACAAGCTCAAGAGCGGCCAGATCGAAGTGCTGTGCCATGAGCTGACGGTGCTCAACCCGTCGGTGACGCCGCCGTTCCAGCTGGACGACGACAACCTGTCGGAAACCACCCGCCTGATGCACCGGGTGCTGGACCTGCGCCGCCCCTACATGCAGAACAACCTGATGCTGCGCTACAAGGTGACGATGGAGGTGCGCAAGTTCCTCGACGCCAACGGCTTCATCGACATCGAGACGCCCATGCTGACGAAGTCGACGCCCGAAGGCGCGCGCGACTACCTGGTGCCCAGCCGCGTCCATGACGGCATGTTCTTCGCGCTGCCGCAGTCGCCCCAGCTGTTCAAGCAGCTGCTGATGGTGGCCGGCTACGACCGCTACTACCAGATCACCAAGTGCTTCCGCGACGAGGACCTGCGCGCCGACCGCCAGCCCGAATTCACCCAGATCGACGTGGAAACCTCCTTCCTGACCGAGGAAGAGATCCGCACCATGTTCGAGGGCATGATCCGCAGCACCTTCCAGCATGCCATCGGCACCGAGCTGCCGGCCTTCCCGGTGATGAAGCATGCTGAAGCAATGCGCCTGTACGGCTCGGACAAGCCCGACCTGCGGGTCAAGCTGGAGTTCACCGAAATCACCGACGTGATGAAGGACGTGGACTTCAAGGTCTTCTCCGGCCCGGCCAATGCCGAAGACGGCCGCGTGGTCGCCCTGCGCGTGCCCGGCGGCGCCGAGATGAGCCGCGGCGAGATCGACGGCTACACCGAGTTCGTCAAGATCTACGGCGCCAAGGGCCTGGCCTGGATCAAGGTCAATGACGTGGCCACGGGCCGTGAGGGCCTGCAGTCGCCCATCGTCAAGAACATCCATGACGCTGCCATTGCCGAGATCCTCAAGCGCACCGGCGCCGCCAACGGTGACCTGATCTTCTTCGGGGCCGACAAGGCCAAGATCGTCAACGACGCCATCGGTGCCCTGCGGGTGAAGGTCGGCCACAGCGAGTTCGGCAAGGCCCGAGGCCTGATCGACGGCCAGTGGAAGCCGCTGTGGGTGGTCGACTTCCCCATGTTCGAGTTCGACGAGGACGGCCAGCGCTGGAACGCGGTCCACCATCCCTTCACCTCGCCCAAGGACGGCCACGAGGACTGGCTCGAGACCGACCCCGGCCGCTGCATCGCCAAGGCTTACGACGCCGTGCTCAATGGCATCGAACTGGGCGGCGGCTCGGTGCGTATCCACCGCGAGGAGGTGCAGAGCAAGGTGTTCCGGGCGCTCAAGATCGACGCCGAGGAAGCCCAGCTCAAGTTCGGTTTCCTGCTGGACGCGCTGCAGTACGGCGCCCCGCCGCACGGCGGCATCGCCATCGGTCTGGACCGCTTCGTCATGCTGATGACCGGCGCGGAAAGCCTGCGCGACGTCATCGCCTTCCCCAAGACCCAGCGCGCGCAAGACCTGCTGACCCAGGCCCCGGGCCCGGTCGACGAGAAGCAGCTGCGCGAGCTGCACATCCGGTTGCGCAGCACCGAAAAGGCCTGAGCCGGCTGTTCGGGCACAATGAAAAGAGCGCTGCGGCGCTCTTTTTTCATGGATGCCCGCCCCTTCAAGATTCCCCAGTCCGTGCTGGTCGTGGTCCACACGCCGGCCCGTGATGTCCTGTTGCTCAAGCGGGCCGATGCGCCGGACTTCTGGCAATCGGTCACCGGCGCCAAGGACCACGAGGGCGAGGACTTCGCGGCCACGGCCCTGCGCGAGGTGGCCGAGGAAACCGGCATCAGCAGCGGCACGCTGCGTGACTGGGCTCTGGAGAACGTCTACGACATCTACCCGCGCTGGCAGCACCGCTACGCACCCGGCGTCACGCGCAACACCGAGCACGTGTTTGGCCTTCAGGTGCCCGCCGGCACGCCGGTGCGCCTGAGCCCGCGGGAGCACACGGCCTACAGGTGGTTGCCCTGGCGCGATGCGGCGCATGCCTGCTTCTCGCCGTCCAACGCCGAAGCCATCCTCTTGCTGCCACAATTTCTGACATGACAGTTCTGCGGGTCGCCACCTACAACATCCACAAGGGCGTGCAGGGCTTCGGCCCGGCGCGCCGGCTCGAGATCCACAACCTGGGCCACGCGGTGGAGCAGCTCGACGCCGACATCGTCTGCCTGCAGGAGGTGCGCAAGCTCCATCGCCGGGAGGAGCGCTACTTCAACCGCTGGCCCGAGCTGCCGCAGGCCGAGTTCCTCTGCCCCGAAGGCTATGCGGCGGTCTACCAGACCAACGCCACGACGCGCCACGGCGAGCATGGCAACGCGCTGCTCTCGCGCTGGCCTGTGGTCTCGCAGGGCCACGAGGACATGTCGGACCACCGCTTCGAGCAGCGCGGCCTGCTGCACGTGCAGATCAAGGTCGAGCGCAAGCTGGTCCACGTCATCGTCATGCACCTGGGGCTGATCGCCGGCAGCCGGGTGCGCCAGATCGCCCAGCTGCGGCGCTTCATCGAGCGCGAGATTCCGCGGCGTGACGCGGTCATCGTCGCCGGCGACTTCAATGACTGGGGCGGCAAGCTGCGCGCGGCGATGAACGCCATGGACCTGAAGGACTTTGTCGGCGAGCGGGCCCTGACCTATCCCTCGCGGCTGCCACTGACCCAGCTGGACTACGTCTACGCAAGAGGCTTGAAGCCGCTGGGCCTGCAGATCCCGCGCGGTCGCATCTGGTGGCGCATGTCGGACCACCTGCCGCTGATCGCGGAGTTCCGCCTCTAGGGCAGATCGATGGCGCAGCGTGTTCCCCTCCTGCGCGGCGGCCATGGCATGGAGCTGCTGCAAGGCAGCGGCGAGTTCTTCCCAGCGCTGGTGCAGGCGATCGACGCGGCCCGGCGCGAAGTGCGGCTGGAGAGCTACATCTTCGACTTCCACGGCGCCAGCGCCGAGGTTGCCTATGCGCTCGAGCGCGCCAGCCGGCGCGGTTTGCAGGTCTGCGTGGCAGTCGACGGCTTCGGCAGCGACCCCATCCCCGCGCTCTGGCGGGATCGCTTCCTGGCCGCCGGCGTGCAGTGGCGGGTGTTCGCCCATCCCGGCAGGCTGGGCATGCTCTGGCCCGGCCACTGGCGGCGCCTGCACCGCAAGCTTTGTGTGGTGGACAGCGTCATTGGGTTTTGCGGCGGCATCAACATCCTGGATGACTTGTACGACCCCAGTTGGGGCACGCTGGCCGCGCCCCGTTTCGACTTCGCGGTGCGCGTGACCGGTCCGCTGGTGGATGACCTGCATGCCACCATGCTGCGGGTCTGGCACAGGGCGCGACCCGAGCGGCCGGCCGACCACGCCTGGCTGCAAGGCGTGTTGAGGCCCTCGCGCGGCCATGCGCCGGCGCCGGTCGTCATGCCAGCGCCGCCGGGCCTGGCGCGGGCGGCGCTGGTGCTGCGCGACAACCTGCGCTACCGCAACAGCATCGAGCGGGCCTACCGCCGCGAGATCGGCCATGCGCGCAAGGAGATCATCATCGCCAACGCCTACTTCGTGCCCGGCCACAAGATGCGCGACGCCCTGATCCAGGCCGCCGGGCGCGGCGTGCGGGTGCAGCTGCTGCTGCAGGGCCGCTACGAGTACTTCATGCAGTACTACGGCGCCCGCCTGGTCTATGGTGCGCTGCTGCGCGCCGGCGTCGAGATCCACGAGTACTCTCCCAGCTTCCTGCACGCCAAGGTGGCGGTGATCGACGGCCGCTGGGCCACCGTGGGTTCGTCCAATCTCGATCCCCTGAGCTTTCTGCTGGCGCGCGAGGCCAACGTCAATGTGGAGGAACCGCAGTTCGCGCAGCAGCTGCGCGAGCGCCTGCTCAAGGCCATGCGCGAGGGGGGCAGGGCGCTGGACCCGGCCGCCTATGCCAGCCGGCCCTTCACCCAGCGGCTGCGCGAAAGGCTGGCGCTGGTGCTGATGCGGGCGGCGCTGGCGGTGCAGGGCTACAAATACCTCTGAGCGTGCCGGCCGGAGCACGCCAGGCGGCTTGCAGCAGCCGTTGTGCTATTGAATTGGTAGCGTTGCAGGACCATTTGACGGGGGATGCAGGCCAAACCCCTTGCCAAGCAGGCGCAAAACAGGCAGTGTTAGCATCCTGGCATGCTCATGAAAGCCGATCCATCCATGAAAGCAGCTGACGGCGAGGACGCCGGCAC
This sequence comes from uncultured Ramlibacter sp., assembly GCF_936925435.1. GTDB lineage: Bacteria > Pseudomonadota > Gammaproteobacteria > Burkholderiales > Burkholderiaceae_C > Ramlibacter. Next base: position 114,619 of record NZ_CAKZHQ010000050.1, read on the forward strand.
GCCCGTGTCGGTCAAGATCCGCGAACGCATCCAGGCGGCGCGCAAGCGTTTCCATTCCAACGACAACATCGCCCAGTTCATCGAACCCGGCGAGCTGGAAAAGCTGCTCGACGAGGTCGAGACCAAGATGCAGGGCGTGCTCGACAGCATGGTGATCGACACCGCCAGCGACCACAACACCGGCAACACGGCCCGGCGCGTGGCCAAGATGTACCTCAACGAGGTGTTCAAGGGCCGCTACGTCGCCGCGCCCGCCATCACCGAATTCCCCAACGCCGAGCACCTCAACGAGCTGATGATCGTCGGCCCGATCACCGTGCGCTCGGCCTGCAGCCACCATTTCTGCCCGGTCATCGGCAAGGTCTGGATCGGCGTCATGCCCAACGAGCACACCAACGTGATCGGCCTGTCCAAGTACGCGCGGCTGGCCGAATGGGTGATGGGCCGGCCGCAGATCCAGGAAGAGGCGGTGGTGCAACTGGCCGACCTGATCATGGAAAAGACCCAGCCCGACGGCCTGGCCATCGTGATGGAAGCCACCCACTACTGCATGGCCTGGCGCGGCGTGAAGGACCTGGACAGCAAGATGATCAACTCGGTCATGCGCGGCCAGTTCCTCAAGGACTCCACCCTGCGCCGCGAATTCCTCGCCCTCATCCCCCGGAAAGACTGACCATGCTCGTTCGCCTGCTCTATGCCAGCCGTGCCGTCGACACCAGTCCGGCCGCCATCGAAGCCATCCTGGAAAAGGCCCGCGAGCACAACCCCGTGTCGGGCATCACCGGCATCCTGTGCTACGGCGGCGGCATCTTCCTGCAGGCCATCGAAGGCGGGCGCATGCAGGTCAGCGAGCTGTTCGGCACCATCCTGGCCGACAAGCGCCACAAGGACGTGGCCCTGCTGCACTACGAAGAGATCTTCGAGCGCCGTTTCGGCGGCTGGACCATGGGCCAGGTCAACCTGGCCAAGCTGAACCACTCCATCTTGCTCAAGTACTCCGAGAAGCCCGAGCTCGACCCCTATGCCGTCTCCGGCAAGGTCTCGCTGGCCCTGCTGGAGGACCTGATGGCCACCGCCGCAATCTGCGGGCGTGTCTAGTCCCCACTGAGGGCGGCCATGCCGCTCAGCGCCCTTGCCCTCGTCGTCCTCGCCGGACTGATCCACGCCAGCTGGAACATCGCCGCCAAGAAAGCCGGCGGCGACGCCCGCTTCGCCGCCTTCACCGGCTTGGTGATGATGGTGTTCTGGGCGCCGCTGGGCATCTGGCTGGCCATCGACGAACTGCCGCAGTGGGGCATGACCCAGTGGCTGTTCATCGCCGCCAGCTCGGCTCTGCACACCCTGTACTACCTGACCCTGCTGCGCGGCTACCGCAAGGCCGACCTCACGGTGGTCTACCCACTGGCACGCGGCTCCGGCCCGTTGCTGTCGTCGCTGGTCGCCATCTTCGTGCTCGGCGAGCACATCAGCCTGGTCGGTCTGGCCGGCATCGTGGGCGTGGTCGGTGGCGTCTTTCTCATTGCCGGCGGGCCGGCCCTGCTGCGCACCGCCCATGACCCGGCCGCGCGCATCCGCCTGCACAAGGGCATGCGCTACGGTTTGCTGACCGGCGCCTTCATCGCCAGCTACACCGTGGTCGACGGCTACGCGGTCAAGCTGCTGGCGGTCTCGCCCATTTTGCTGGACTACATCGGCAACCTGTTTCGCATGGGCCTGCTGGCGCCGGCCGTGCTGCGCGACATTCCGCAGGCCCGCGTGCTGTGGCAGCAGCAGTGGAAGTACGCCGTGTTCGTGGGCATCATCAGTCCCGTGTCATATGTGCTTGTGCTCTATGCGATGAAAGAAGCGCCGCTGTCGCATGTGGCACCGGCGCGCGAAGTGTCCATGCTGTTCGCCGCCCTGATCGGCGGCCACCTGCTGGGCGAGGGTGACCGCAGGGCGCGGCTGCTGGGCGCCGTGTTGATCGCCATGGGCGTGATGGCGCTGGCTTTGGGTTGACGCGATGGATTCGCCCTTCCTCGTTGGTTGCGACTTCTCCAGCAGTCCCACGCGGCGCAAGCCCATCGTCCTGGCCATCGGCAGTGTTGTCAGTGGCCGGGTCGTGCTCACGCGCCTGGAGCGCCTGGAATCGCTGCAGGCCTTTGGCGACTGGCTGGCAGCGCCGCGGGCCTGGGTCGGCGGCTTCGATGTTCCCTTCGGCCTGCCGCGCGAACTGGTCGAGCACTTGGGCTGGCCGCTGCAGTGGCGCGAGTGCATTGCGCACTATGCGGGCCTGAGCCGCGCCGAGATCCGATCCACCTTTGCCGCATTTTGCGACGCGCGTCCCGTGGGCGGCAAATTTGCCCACCGGGCCTTCGACAAGCTGGCGGGTTCCAGCCCCTCGATGAAATGGGTCAACCCGCCGGTGGCCTACATGCTGCATGCGGCCGTGCCTTTGCTGCTGGCCGCCGGTGTCCATCTGCCCGGCCTGCACGCAGGCGACCCACAACGCGTGGCGCTGGAGGCCTATCCCGGCCTGCTGGCGCGCGAGCTGCTGGGCACGCGCAGCTACAAGAGCGACGACAAGGCCAGGCAGACGCCCGAGCGCCTGATCGCCCGCAAGGACCTGGTCCACGGGCTGGAGCTGGGCCAGACGCGCTTGAAGTTGCGCCTGAAGCTGAGCAACGCACAACGCGACGCCGTGGTGGCTGATGCCAGCGGCGACAGCCTGGACGCCGTTCTCTGCCTGGTGCAGGCGGCCTGGGCGCAGCAGCAGGGCGCGCCGCGCTATGGCCTGCCGGAACAACTCGATCCGCTGGAAGGCTGGATCCTCACCGTTGAAAGCAAGGAGAAGCCGTGACGACTGCCGACGCATTGTTCGACCGCCAGCTCAAGGCGCTGGCCATGGTTTTCGAAGACGACATCCGGCCCGGCGCCAACTACGAGCTGGTGGTGGAGCACGGCGGCCAGGCCTGGGTCAGCGGCCAGATTCCGCGCCTGCAGGGCCAGATCGTCTGCACGGGGCGCGTCGGCCAGGACCTGACGCTGGAAGAAGCCCGTGCCGGGGCGCGGGTGAGCACGCTGCGGGCTCTGGCCATCCTGCGCCAGCAACTGGGCAGCCTGGCTCGGGTCGAGCGCATCCTGCGCGTCACGGTCTACGTGCAAAGCGCGGCCGACTTCACCCAGCAAAGCGAGGTGGCCGACGCCTGCTCGGACATCCTGTACAGCGTGTTCGCACCCAACGGCGGCCACACCCGCACTTCGGTGGGCGTGTACCAACTGCCCAAGAACGCAGCGCTGGAGATCGACCTGGTCGCCGCCGTGCGGCCGGCCTGAGGCGGGCCATGGCGACCACGCTGCAGGTCAAGGTCAAGCCCAATGCCCGTGCCAGCAGGCTGGAACAGGAGGCCGATGGCACTTGGCGCGCGCAGCTGAAGTCGCCGCCGGTGGATGGCAAGGCCAATGAGGAACTGGTGGCCCTGGTGGCGCGGCACTTCGGTTGCTCGCGCTCGGCTGTGACCATCCGCAGCGGCGCCTCGGGCCGCATGAAGCTTGTCCGCGTCGACACCTGAGGCAGGCGTCAGGGACTGAGCCGGCCGAAGGCCATCAGCGCATCGACGTCGGTGCGGTACATGTGCAGCAGCGGCCCCTCGTCGAGCGCGCCGGCCTGGCGCAGAACCCGCTCCACCGGCAGCTTGATGCCGCTGATGTGCAGGGCGATGCCGCGTGTGGCCAGCAGCTTGCGCAGTTGGCTGAACACCTCCACGCCGGTGGCATCGATGCGGTTGATCGGCTGGGCGAACAGGCAGACATGCTGCACCTCGGGGTGCGCCGCCAGGTGTTCGACGATGGCCCGCTCGAAGGCGCTGGCCGAGGCGAAGTCCAGCTCGTCGTCCATGCGCAGCGCATAGGTCTGGCTGGCCAGCGGCGCCAGCTTCCACAGGTGGCGGTCGCGCAGGCTGCCGTCCGGGTGCAGGCCGACCTCGATGATGCGCGGGTGCAGGCGCAGGTACAGGAAGTGGGCCAGGCCCATCACCACGCCACACAGCACGCCCCAGTAGATGCGTGGCGCGGTGGCGATGGTGACGCCGAAGGTCAGGGTGGCGGTGATGGCCTCGACACGGTTGATGCGCCACAGCGGCTGGAAGATGCGCGGCTTGACCAGGCCGGCCACCGCCGTCACCACCACCGCCGACAACACGGCGCGCGGCACGTGGAAGAGGACAGGTGTGAGGAACAGCAGCACGCCCAGCACCACCACGGCCGCTGATACCGTGGCCCAGCCGGTACGCGCGCCCGAGTACAGGGTGATGGCCGAGCGCGAGAACGAAGTGCTGGTGGGGAAGGCGCCGCACAAGGCCGACACCAGTTTGCCCAGGCCCTGGCCCACCAGGTCCTGGTTGGCGTCCCAGCGTTTGCCGTCGTGCTGGCTTTCGATTTTGGCGCTGGAAGCCATCTCCATCGAGCTGACCAGGGCGATCACCAGCGCCGGCACCAGCAGGGCCGACAGGGCGTCGGCGCCTGGCCAGCCGGGCCAGTACAGCGTGGGCAGGCCCACCGGCAGGCTGCCGATGACCGAGCCGCGCGCCGCATAGCCGGTGGCCCAGCTCAAGCCCGCGGTCGCGGCCACGGCCAGCAAAGGCATGGGCCAGCGCGGCAGCCAGCGCTTGCCGGCGACGAACAGTGCGACGCAGACCAGGCCATAGGCCATGGCCTCGCGGTCGAACACCGGGTTCTGCCACAGCGAGGACAGGCCGCCTTGCAGGCCCAGCAGCGCGGGCAGCTGCGAGGCGATGATCAACAGGGCCGCGGCCTGGCTGAAGCCGGCCAGCACCGGCGAGCTCACCAGGTTGAGCACCCAGGCGCCGCCGCCCGCGCCCAGCGCAAACTGCACCAGTCCGGACAGCAGGGCCAACCAGACCGCCAGCGCCACCCATTGCTCGCTGGCCGCCGGCGCCATGCCCAGCAGCGTGGCGCCCACCAGCACGCTGCTCAGGGCCGAGGGGCCAACCGACAGCCGGGTCGAGCTGCTGAACAGCACGGCCGCCAGCATGGGCAGGAAGGTGGCGTACAGGCCGGTCACCAGGGGCATGCCGGCCAGGCCGGCATAGGCGACCGACTGCGGGATCATCACCACCGCCACCGTCAGGCTGGCGGCGATCTCGCCACGCAAAAGCGCTGCGGTGGGCCGGGGCCAATGGAGGAAGGGAAACCAGCGTGACCAGCGAGGCATGCTGTGAGTATGTCATTGCCCAGATGGCGGGCCCCGCGCGGCGGCTCAGCCGCGAACTCCTCTTGTCCTACGAGGATGTTCGAAGCAGCCCCACGGCGAAGGTGTGCGGCCGAGCCTAGATTGGAGGGAGAGTCCCGGGCACAGCCGTGCCGGCCCGTTCATCCCGAGAAAGGAACAAGCCATGAAGACCATCCAACAGACAAGCCTGATCGCTGTCGCATCCCTGGCCGCATTGCTGGCCCTGGGCGGCTGCAACCGCAATGACGAGCGCACCGCAGGCCAGCAGCTCGACTCGGCCATCGCCAAGAGCGGCGAGGCCGCCGACAAGGCCAAGGCAGATGCCAAGGTGGCTGCGGCCAAGACCGAGGACGCCATGAAGGACGCAGCCGATGCGACCAGGACCGCCGGCGCCAATGCCGTTTCCAAGCTCGACGATGCCGGCATCACAGCCAAGGTCAACGCCGGTCTGGCAGCCGACAAGGACCTGAGCGCGATCAAGATCAACGTCGACACAGCCGGCGGCGTGGTCACCTTGACCGGCCCCGTGCCCTCGGCTACCGCCAAGGAGCGTGCCAGTGACATCGCCAAGAACGTCAAGGACGTGAAGTCGGTGAACAACCAGCTCAGCGTGACAGCTGGCTAGGCTGCCACCTTCCACGAAAAGGCCGCCTGTGGGCGGCCTTTTTTTCAGCCGGGTTTTACTACGTTGATCACCGATTCTCGGCACACCTGATCAACCTGTCCTCAGCAGCAATACAACTGAGCATCACGGAGGAAAACAACCCATGAAACGCAGCGAATTGGCTTCTGCTGCACCCTTTCATGGCGGTGCGCCGGAGGTCAGCGCAACCCGCCACCCGTGACAGCGCATGATGCCAACTGGATTTGCTTGCGGATGAACATCTGTGCCGGATCCGACGTCCTGCTCGGTGTCCAGAACAACTTGATGGGAAACGTCTTGGATGTGACCGCCACGGGTAGCGCGCGAAGCGCAAAGGTGTCGCGTGCAAGTTTCAGCATGCTTCTGGGTATCAGGCCGGCGAGATCCGATTGGCTGGAAATCACCAGAACCTCCAGAAGTTCCGACACTTCGAGCACCATGTTCAGCTTCATTCGTCCCCACTCCTGGATGCCGGGAATAAGACTCTCACCCTCGACGCGAGGACGTAGCGCAACGAAATCCAATGCAACCAACTCCTTCTCCGTGCGAACCCGCCGGATCGCAGGGTGATCTTGGCGCGCCACCGCGACCAATGCGTCTTCAAATAGTGCGATTTCATCGAACCGGCTTCGCCCTGGCAACAGCCAATCGACTGCGGCATCGAACCTTCCGTCCAGCAACGCCTGCTCCTGCTCGACCGGCCGCGAGCGCGTGCTGAACGACACCTCGACGCCCGGCGCGGCAACCGCCAGTCGCTCCCGCAGGCGAACCGCCAGGAATGGCCCCAGCGGGTGTGGCACGCTGATGAAGAACGATCTTGTCGATGACTTCGGGTCAAAGCCACGAGTTTCCGAGACCGAGTCCCGAACCGTGCTCAGGGCGCCGTGCAACTTCGAGTAGATGGCATCGGCAGTCGGCGTCAGGGATACGCCCCGCCCGTGGCGCACGAACAGTTCATCGTTGAAGACAGCCCGCAGGCGCCCCACAGCGTTGCTGACGGCTGGTTGACTCATGGCCAGTCGGTGGGCCGCACTCGTCAGATTTCGTTCCTCATACACCGCTTCGAAGACCGGAAGGAGGTTCAAGTCGACACTTCTGAGATTGACCATGTGAATACCTGAGATACGAAGTATCAAGTAGACATTATTGCTACGAAAGACGAAAGTGCCCAAGGCTCCACCCCGAACCGGGACCCGGATCCCCAACGAGAAACTCATCAGTCATGCAAGAAGAAAAGTCCGCTTCCATCGTCGTCAAATTGTTCGAAAAATGCGTCCTGGTGGCCGCTCAGATCCTGCTCATGGCAGTGATCCTGGCGATGGTCATCGAACTGTGGGCAATGTTCGGGTCCGCGATCTTCAGTCAATTTGGCAGCATCGATTCCGTCCCCGAACTCATGAAGGCGGTACAGAGGGCGTTCTCCGGAGTCCTGCTCATCATCCTCGGGCTCGAGCTCATGGAAACACTGCGTGTGTACTTCAAATCGCATCACATCCGGTTGGAAACCATCCTGGCCGTGGCCATCATTGCCGTCGGTCGCCACGTGATCAATCTCGACGTGGAGCACATGGCGGGCAGTTCGCTCATCGGCGTCGCCGCGGTTGTGCTGGCGCTCACTGGGGGCTATTTTTTGGTTCGAATCAAGGCGGCACGATCCACGGATCAACCTTGATGAGCAGTCGGCCGCGCTCAGGACACGAACTTAAACCGCGCGTTCGAGGGTCTGTCGCGTCCGACAGCAACCGCGAACGACCAGCCTGTCGGCGTCGTACATCAAGTGGTTTCAATATGCCGGTTGGTGACAAGGACTTCGACGAGTAACACCCTTTCAGCCCGCCACGGCGCAGGCCGATGGCGCCGGCGTTGCCGTGGGTTGCGGCAGCGGCGCATGGATCACATCGTGCACGAAACGCAGCTTGTCCAGCGCCTGCGCATGCAGCGCGAAGGGATAGGCATCGTCCTGTCCCAGGCTGCGGTTCAGGCTGTTGAGCAACAGGGTCAGGGGCACCCACTGCTCCACCAGACGGTCGAAGTCGGCACCGGCGCCAAAAGGATTGGTCACTTCGTCCACTTCGTCGGGCGGACTGCCCGGCACCAGCAAGGTGGTGTTGTAGGACGCGGCGGTCTCCAGCAGGTCAACCATGTGCAGGTAGTGGGCCCAGGTCTCGGCCCAGTCCTCCCAGGGATGGGCGGTGGCGTAGGCGCTGACATGCGTGCCTTGCCAACTGGCCGGCGCGCCGCCGGCGTAGTGCGTGGCCAGCGCCTGCTGGTAATCAAGTGTCTCGTCGCCGAACATGGCGCGAAAGGCGTCGACACGGCCGCCGTCGCGGACCAGCCGGTCCCAGTAGTAGTGGCCCGATTCGTGGCGCAAGTGACCCAGCAAGGTCCGGTAGGGCTCGTGCAGGGCGACGCGGCGGCGGACGCGTTCCTCGTCGTCAGCCTCGTTGACGTTGAGCGTGATGACGCCTTCGCAATGGCCGGTCGTCACCTGCTGGCCCGGCAGGTCGGCCAGGAACTCGAACACCGGCCCGTCGCGCTCGCCGTTGGCCGGCGTGGCCTGCACCAGGGTGAGCCGTGCCAGGGTGTAGAACAGCCGCCGCTTGGCGGTTTCCACCCGGTACCAGCGCCGGTGGTTGTCGGCGATGGACAGGTCGGGCAGCAACCGGGTCTGGCGGCAGGAGGCGCACAGGGGATTGGGGTCATCCGCCGGCACGGCGAAGTTGCAGGCCTGGTGGGTGACGTGGTTGTGGCACAGCCGGTACAGCAGCGGCGTGCCCCTGCGCCGGGCCGGGCCCTTGCGCTGCCACAGGCCCTCGCCGTTGGCGGCGGGCTCGACCGAGCACAGGGCCAGCCGGTCGGGCAGGAAGGCCAGTTCACTGCCGCATTGCAGGCATTGCACGTTCTCGAAAAACAGCGGATGGCCGCAGTGGTCGCAGCGGAAGGTTCGCATGGGTTCTCCAGAAAATGGAAAGGCAGGCCAGACTCGCGCCTGCCTGCCTTCCCAGCCCGCAACGGATGCGGGCCGGCGCCTGGCTTACGGGCGCACCGACAGGTTGTTCTTCACCTCGCGCACACCCTTGGTGTTGCGGGCGATGTATTCGGCCTGGGCCTTCTCGGTACTGGACTTGGCGAAGCCCGACAGCTGCACCGAGCCGTTGAGCGTCTCGACCTTGACGGCGCCGGCGTCCACGGTCTTGTCCTCGATGAAACGGGTCTTGACCGAGCTGGTGATGGTGGCGTCGTCCACATAGGCGCCGACGGTTTCCTGGCCGCGGATGACAGAGCAGCCTGCGCCCAGGATGGTGGCGCCGGTGAGGGCGGCGATGGCGGCGAAACGTGCGTACTTGTTCATGATGAACTCCTTGGAAGTTGAATGGTTTTCACTAGTGCGGGTTCAAAAAAAGCTTGCCGGACGGCCGCACCACATCCGCCGGTTTGCATTCATCGGTAGCGCTGGTGGTCTTTCTCGAAATCCGCCGCCGACATGGCCGACATGACCAGGCCCGACAGCTGCGAGGATTTCAGGAGCGCCACCAGCAAGCCGGTGGCAGACACCAGCTTCCAGGGCCTGGCGACCAGCACCAGGGCGCCCAGCCCGGCGGCCACGCCCAGAAACACCACGGGCTTGCGCCGCGCGAAAGAGGACAGCGCCGGCGTCGCCAGCTGCAGCGCCAGCTGGGCCGGGTGGTGGCGCCACCAGCTGCGCGCCGCATGGCGCAGGCCGCCCAACCAGCCACCACGGCCGTTGTCGAAGGGCGTGTCCTCGTCGTCGGGTCCGGCCGCATCGAGGCCATCGTTGGCGCGCTCTTCGCGGCGGCGCGCCTTGCGCCGCACATGTTCGACGATCGCTTGCCGGCTGCGTGCGAGTTTGTCGCTGCCATCGCTCATTCGGAAACCTCCGCGCAACGCGCTGCGGTATTCGCCTTGGGAGCGGCCCAGCGGCTCATGCTCGCGCTCCCAGCGTGCGCAAGGTTTGCGCATCGGCGTCCAGTTGCGCGCGCAGTTCGGCGAAGGCCTGTGAAGGCAGGGGCTTGCGCGCCACTTGCTGCGCGCTGGCGGCCAGCGCCAGCGGCAGCGCCGGGATGAGCACCAGCACCCAATGGAAGCTCCCCTGGAGCACCCCGAGCATCACGGCGACGCCGGCCAGCACCAGAAACACCAGCAGGCTGATCACGGCGACGCCCCAGGCGATAGCGCGACGCGCCACCTCCGTGCCGACGCTGGAAGCTTCCTCGCGCGCCAGCGCGGCGTAGCCCGCCACATGGTCCACGACAAGTTCGGGACGGCTGATCAACACCGAGAAGATCGGATGCACCATGGGGCGGTCCCGGCCGGGCTCAGTAGGACTTGCGGTTGTGGCGGCGCGCGGCGATCACCACGCCGGCCACCAGGGCGCCGATGGCGGCGGCGATCAGCGCCGACTTCACGGGCTGGTCCGATACATAGCGGGTGGTGGCGCCGGCGTATTCGCCCAGGCGTCGTTGCGCGGCCGCGGCAGAGTCGGCCACGCCGTGCAAGCTGCGGCTGGCGAAATCACGAGCGCCCGAGCGCAGTTCGCGCACGGTCTCGCCGGCTTTGTCCAGGGCGTCGCTGGCGTACTGGCGGCCCGCCTCCAGGGAATGCTCGCCGGTCTGGATGGATTTGCTGGTGGTTGTCATGTCGGGTCCTTTGCGTTGGGTGGTGAAGAGAAAGAGCGTGAAAGTGCGCGGGGCAGGGCGCGCGGCAAGGACCGGCTAGCGCTTGCGCAGCAGGCTGACGACGAAGGTGACCACGGCCATGATGACGAAGACGAAGAACAGGATCTTCGCGATCTCGACGGCGCCGGCGGCAATGCCGCCAAAGCCAAACACGGCGGCGATCAATGCGATCACCAGGAATACAACGGCGTAGTGCAACATGTCCATCTCCTTGCGGCGGCGATGCCGCGCGGCGGGCGGCGCGACAACCGCGACGCCATGCAGGCAAGGGTAAGGACGAACCCAGCTGTGGGCGATCAGCGGCCCGCCTGACTGGCTGTCGGCAGGGGAGCTGGTGGCCTGTAGGACGCAGCCGACGGCGCGGCGGTGGTCAGGACGCCGGCAGGTTCTGCGGCAGCACCGCGCTGACGCGCGTGCCCTGGCCCGGCGAGGAGGTGACCGACAGGCGGCCTCCCGCGGCCTCGACCCGGTGCCGCATGCCGGCCAGGCCGTGGGTGGAAGGACGGATCTGGCCGGTGTCGAAGCCCTTGCCGTCGTCCTTCACGTCGACCTCCACATGGTTGTCGTAACTGCGCACGCTGATTTCCGCCTGCTTGGCTTCCGCATACTTGGCCACGTTGGTCAGCGACTCCTGGACCAGCCGGTAGATGGTCAGCTGGCGTGACTCGTCCAGTTCCGCCGGCTCCAGGCTGGTGGTGACCTCGATGCCCGAGTGCTCGGAGAACTCGCGCGCCAGGATTTCAAGCGAGGCCGTCAGCCCCAGGTTGGATAGCGAGGACGGGCGCAGATCCTCGATGATGCGTCGCTTGAGCGCGATGCCGCTGTTGAGGGTGTCAGTCAGGTGCTGAAGGCGCTGGCTGACTTCGGGCGCGGGCGGCCCCAGCCGCGATTTCAGGCGGGCCACATCCAGCTTGGCCGCCGTCAGCAGCGCACCCAGCTCGTCGTGCAACTCGCGCGCCAGATGGCCGCGCTCTTCCTCGCGCACCTGCTGCAGGTGGGTTGCCAGTTCGGCCAGGGTGGCGGTGCGGTCGCGCACCTGGCGCTCCAGCAGATCGCGCTCCTGCTGCAGCGCCTGCTGCTGGCGCTCACCAGCCAGTTTCAGCGCCGTGGTCTGGCGCAGGTACAGATAGAAGGCCAGCAGGCCGGCCATGGCGACGCCGGCGATGCCGATGCGCGACAGCAGCAGCGAGCGGCGCACCTGCACCTGGCTGACCTCGATGCGCGCAGCGGCATTGCCGATGAGCTTGATGGTCAGCTCGCGGATGGCGTCCATCTGTTCCTTGCCCACGTCGGTCAGGAGCACGAACTTCCAGGCGTCCTCATTGCCCTGCTTGCGCATGCGCACCGACAGATCCATCTCGGCCTGCTTGCGCTGCACGTGGTGGGTCAGTTGCGACAGGGTCTTGAACTCGTCTGCGTTGGGCGCGTAGGTCAGCCGCAGCGCGTCCAGGCTCTGGCTGATTTCGGCCAGGGCCGCGTTGTAGGGTTCCAGGTAACGCGGGTCACCGGTCAACAGATAACCGCGCGAGCCGGTCTCGGCATCGAGCACATGCTGGAGCAGGCGGTTCAGGGAGCTGCGGGTCTGCGAGGCCTCGGCAATATCGTTGAGCGCGCCGGTGGATTGGTTGTAGCCGGTCTCGTTGATGCCGATCAGCGCCACTGCTGCCAGGATGGCCAGCACCAGGCTGATGGCCATTTTGGGAAGTGAGTACGAAGGCATCAACGTCCCCCCAAACCACAGCTGTTGTGCATAGAATCCACCAAAAGCATGATCGAAGCGAAGGTCATTTCAGTCCAGGGTTGGGCACAATGGTTTCAAACCAAGGCATCGAAAGAGAACAGACATGATCAAAGTCGGCATTGTGGATGACCACGCCATCGTCCGGTCGGGACTCAAGCAGTTCTTCTCGGAGCAGGTGGATCTTCGCGTCGTGGGCGAAGCGGCGAGCGGCCGAGAAGCCATCGATCTGGTGCGCACCACCGAGCTCGATGTGCTGGTGATGGACCTGTCCATGCCGGGCCAGAGCGGCATCGATGCGCTTGGCATGATCCGCGCCAAGGCGCCGGACGTCGGCATCCTCATCCTCTCGGGCTATCCCGAGGAGCACTACGCGATGAACCTGATCCGCCAGGGCGCCAGCGGTTACCTGAACAAGGAATGCGAGCCGATGGAGATCGTCAACGCGATCCGCACCATCTCGCTGGGCCGCCGCTACATCTCGCCGGCGGTTGCTGAACTGCTGGCCCAGCAGCTCAATCGCAAGGAAGGCGGCGCCCCGCACGAGCAACTGTCCGAGCGCGAGTTCCAGGTCTTTCTCAAGCTGGCCAAGGGCGAGACCGCCGGTGACATTGCCAAGGCGCTGTCGCTGAGCGTCAAGACCGTCAGCACCTACCGTACGCGGCTGATGGAGAAAATGAGTCTGGCGTCCAACAGCGACCTCACGTACTACGCACTGAAGAACAAGCTGATCGACTGAACGGCGCGGCCGCCGGCCGCGCGGCCTCAGGCTGCGGGCGGCGCCGGGTCGCACAGCCGCACGCAGTAGTCCACCAGCGCGTCGATCTCGTTGGACTTGTCGAAGACGGCATCCGCTCCCAGCTGGGCGCAACGCTTGCGCATGTCATCGGTTGCATAGTTGCTCAGCACCACCACGTGCTGATCCGGCCTGCGCTCGCGACAGGCGTCCAGCACGCCCAGGCCGCTGCCCTGCTTGAGAAACAGGTCGATGATCAGCAGCTCCCAGGCGGCGTCGCACTGCTGCGCCAACCAGGTCTTCGCGTCATTTTCGGTTTCCGCCCACCCCAAGGCCTTGACGCAGGCCAGCTCTTCCAGCGTGCCGATCAGGTTCTCACGGATCGTGGCGTTGTCTTCGACGAGATAGGTTCGCAATTCCACAATTTAGGGTCGGCTCAGTGCCGGGCACTTCAATCTCGCGTGGCTGGGGGAAAGCCCTGGCTGGCGCATGTGCCTCGATGGTGTCATCTGGGCCTGGAGATTCTGCCAGCGGGTCCTCGCCGGGCTCGTAGGATGTTTCCTACAGTTTCGGTGTAGGCCGCAGCTGACGATGTGTCACGCGTGCTGCTGACTCCTGCGGACGTGTTCGCCATGCACACTTGCTTGACACAGGGCCGCCGTGGTCCTGCAAGGAGCGGGCAGGTGAAGATGTTCTTCGAAACCATGGTGATTTTTCTGGCCACACTGCTGGCCGCTGCCCTGGTCGCCCTGGGCGAGCCCGGCGGGGCCGAACTGGCCATCGTGAATGCCCTTACCACCACCGCCATGCCTGGCAGCATGCAGCAGGACGCGCTAGGCCAGCCGCGATGAGCAGCGCATGACGCAAACCACGATGACCGCGCCGCGCCCGGTCCCGGCGCGAGTCAAGTGGCTCGCCGGCCTGGCGGCGCTGCTGGCCGCGCTGGTCCTTGTCCTTGTTTTTTTCCCCTGGGACTTGTTGCGCGGCCCCTTGAACCGCTACGTCAGCGAGCGCACCGGCCGCCATTTCGAGATCACGCGCAAGCTGGACGTCCAGCTGGGGCGCACCGTGAGGATCGTCGCAGATGGCATCGAGTTCGCCAACCCGGACTGGGCGCGCGACCCGTATCTGGTCAAGGCCGAGGGCGCGCAGATCGACTTGCGGCTGTGGCCGCTGCTGCGCGGGCGCATCGAGCTGCCCCTGGTGCAGTTGCGCGAGCCGCAACTGGGCTTGCAGGTCGAGGCCGACGGCCGGCGCAGCTGGGCGCTGGGGCGCGACACCTCCGACCCGGCCAACCTGCCGGAGATCGGCGCCCTGGTGGTGGACAGGGGTAGCCTGCATTTCGTCGCGCCCGAACATGGCGCCGACATCCGCGCCGACTTCGCCATTGAAGGCGCGGTGCTGTCCAAGGCCATTGCCACCGCGCCTGCTGCGACGGCGACTGCGACCAGCGTGCAGGACGCGGCGGCAGCAGCGATGCCACTGCGTTTCAGCGCCAAGGGCAGCTTCAAGAAAGACAGCTTCACCGCCCAGGGCCGCACCGGCAATGTGCTGTTCCTGAGTTCGCGGCTGACCACGCCCTTTCCCGCCGAGGTCGAGGTCCGCGCCGGCCGCACCAGCTTGCGTGCCGACGGCTCCATCCTGAGTGTGGCCAATCTCGATGGCGCCACCGCCAACGTGCAACTGCAGGGTGAGAACCTGGCCGATCTATACAAGCTCTTGGGCGTGGTGCTGCCGGAGACACCGCGCTATGCGCTGCGCGGCACCCTGAGCAAGCAAGGCCAGGTCTGGCAGGTCCGCCAGATCAACGGCAAGCTGGGCAATTCCGACCTGGGCGGTGACCTGGACTTCGACCGCTCCGGCCAGGTGCCTCTGCTGCGCGGCAAGCTGCAGTCCCGTGCGCTGGATTTCGACGACCTGGCGCCCCTGGTGGGCCTGCCCGAGCAGCCGCGCAGCGCCGCCGCCTTGCCGCAGGTGGCGCCGGCGCCGCAAGCGAGCGTGCGCAACGTGGCCGCGACCGAACGCAAGGCGCAGAGCAAGGTGCTGCCAACCGCCACCCTGGACCTGGCGCGCCTAAAGGCGATGGATGCCGACGTGCACTACAGCGCGGCGAAGATGACCCATGTACGCCAGCTGCCCCTTGAGAGCATGGCCATGCAGATCGGGCTCAAGAGCGGTGTGATGCAACTGGACCAGCTCAAACTCGGGGTCGCCGGCGGCAGCATGGCCGGACGCCTGCGCATCGACGGCAACAGCGACCCGGCACTGGCCTCGGTCAACCTGGACGCCCGCTCGCTGGAATTGAGCAAGCTCTTCCCGGGCTTCAAGTTCACCCAGGGCAGTTTCGGCCGCATCCACGGCGATATCGACCTCAGCGGCCGCGGCAATTCGGTGGCGCAGATGCTGGGCAACTCGTCGGGCAATGTCGCCATGCTCATGGGCCGCGGCGAGATCAGCAACCTGTTGCTGGAGTTCGCTGGGCTGGACGGCGCCGAGATCATCAAGTTCAAGCTGGGCGGCGACCGGAGCATCCAGCTGCGCTGCGCTGCCACGGCCTTTGACGTCAACAAGGGCCTGATGACATCGCGCACCCTGATGATCGACACCACCGATACCGTTGTCCATGGCACGGGAACCGTCAACCTGGCCACCGAATCGCTGGACCTGGTGCTGCGGCCGCAACCCAAGGACGCCAGCATCCTGAGCCTGCGCTCGCCGCTGCGGCTGGCCGGCACTTTCGCGCATCCGCGCGCCGGCGTGGACGCCGCTGCGCTGGTCGGGCGTGGCGCACTCGCCCTGGCCCTGGGTGCGATCAACCCGCTGCTGGCCCTGGCCGCCACCATCGAGACTGGCCCAGGCAAGGACGCCGACTGCGCGGCAACCTTGCGCGAAGCCGCTGCCTCCGACAGCGCCTCGCGCCTGGCCAGGGCCGCGCCGCCACTCGCCGGCAATGGCGCTGCGGTGCTGGGCGCCCCACCGGCGCCGGCGACCTCAGCTACCCCGGCTGCGCCGCGCTCGGCGGCCCCGCACTACCCGCTGGACAAGCCGGCACGTTGAAGTGCCGGCGGGCGGCTTGCCGCTTCCCGTACAGTGCGGGCATGCATTTTTTCTTGCTTTCCTGACATGGTCCACTGCTCCCTGGACGAGGCCTGCGCGCTGGCCGAGCGTGCCCTGCAGCGCGCAGGCGCACGCCCCGCGATGGCGGCCAGCACGGCGCGCGCGCTGGTCCTGGCCGAGGCCCAGGGCATCGCCTCGCACGGGCTCACACGTGTTGCCCAGTACGCTGCGCACCTGCGCAATGGCCGAGCCGATGGCGCTGCTGTGGCCCAGGTGGTGCGGCACAAAGGTGCGGCGCTGCTGGTGGACGCCGGCCAGGGGCTGGCCTTTCCGGCCTGCGAGCTGGCCGTAGCCACGGCCATTGCCACGGCGCGTGAATTCGGCGTCTGCTTTGCCGGTGTGCGGGCCAGCCACCATGCGGGCGTGGTCGTCGACCACCTGCGGCCCGCCGCAGCCGCCGGCCTGGTCGGCCTGGGCTTTGCCAACTCGCCGGCTGCCATGCCGGCCGCCGGCGGCAAGCATCCGGTGTTCGGCACCAACCCCGTCGCCGCCATCTTCCCGCGCCGAGCGGCAGCACCGCTGATGATCGACCTGTCGCTGTCGGAGGTGGCGCGTGGCAAGCTGCTGGTCGCGGCCCGCGAAGGCCGGGCCATCCCGCCCGGCTGGGCGCTCGACAAGCACGGCCAGCCCACCACCGATGCGCAGGCGGGCCTGGAGGGCTCCATGCTGGCACTGGGCGCGGCCAGCAGCCCCAAGGGCGCGATGCTGGCCCTGGTGGTGGAGCTGCTGGTCACCGCGCTGACTGGCGCCCATTTCGGCTTCGAGGCGTCCTCGTTCTTTGTCGATGAGGGCAATGCACCGGGCATAGGCCAGGCCTTCCTGCTGATCGACCCGGGCGCGCTGGCCGGGACCGACGCCTACTTCGAGCGCATGGAAACCCTGGTGGACGAGATGCTGGTGGACGATGGCGTGCGCCTGGCCGGGGCGCGGCGGCTGGCGCTGGAGCAGCAGGCGCGCGCGCAGGGTCTGCAACTGTCCGAGGCGCTGCTGGCGCAGCTGCGGGCGCTGTCAGTCGCCTGACAAATGTGAGGCGCCTACGGCGCGCGCCGGCTGCAGACCGGGCAGGCGCTGTCACGCGGGATGCGCAGCTCGCTCCAGTCCATGGAGCGCGCGTCCAGCATCTGCAGGCGGCCCGCCAGCGACGTGCCCGTGCCGCTGAGCAGCTTGAGCGCCTCGGCCGCCTGCATGGCGCCGATGATGCCCACCAGAGGCGCGAACACGCCCATGGTGGCACAGCGCGTTTCCTCCACCGCCTGGTCCGGCGGGAAGACGCACGCATAGCAGGGTGAGGCTGGCGAACGCGTGTCGTAGACCGTGAGCTGGCCGTCGAAGCGGATGGCCGCGCCCGACACCAGGGGCTTGCCGTGTCGCACGCAGGCGGCGTTGATGGCCTGGCGGGTGGCGAAGTTGTCGCTGCAGTCAATCACCACATCGGCGGCTGCGGTGAGTTCGCCCAGCATCGCCGCATCGGCGCGCGCGACCACCGGCAGCAGTTCAACCTCGGGGTTGAGGGCACCGACCGCCAGGCGGGCCGATTCGGCCTTGGCCAGGCCGACGCGCGCCGTGGTGTGGGCCAGCTGGCGCTGCAGGTTGGTCAGGTCCACCACGTCGTCGTCGACCAGGGTGATGCGGCCGACGCCGGCCGAGCCCAGGTACAAGACCACTGGCGAGCCCAGGCCGCCCGCGCCGATGACCAGCGCATGGGAAGCGGCCAGCCGCTCCTGGCCCTCGACGCCGATTTCATTGAGCAGGATATGGCGCGAGTAACGCAGCAGCTGGTCGTCGGTCATGGCGCGATTGTGCGGTAACAAGAAAAAAGCCGGCTTGCGCCGGCTTCGTCTGGATCCCGGCCTGCGCCGGGATGACAGGCCTGCGGCCTGTCAATTTTCTTTCTTCTCGTCCTTGCGCTCGATCACCTGGGTCTTGCTGATCAGCACCGGGCGGCCCTTGAGCTGGTTGATGGCCTGCGCCAGCTGGAAGTCCTTGTCGGTACCGAACTCGGGCACCTTGCGCTCGGCCACCGGCTTACGGGCTTCTTCCTCGGCCTTCTTGCGGGCCTCTTCGCGCAGCTTGTCGCGCGCCGGGTCCTTGACCTCAGCGCCCTGGCCGCTGCCCAGGTGCTTGTCCAGGTCGGCCTCGCGGGTGCGCAGCAGCGAGAACACATTGCCTTCCTCGCTCTCGTCGATCATCACGTCGGGCACGATGCCCTTGGCCTGGATCGACTTGCCGCTGGGCGTGTAGTAGCGTGCGGTGGTCAGCTTCAGGCCGGTGTCGGGGCCCAGCGGGCGCACCGTCTGCACCGAGCCCTTGCCGAAGGTCTGGCTGCCCAGGATGGCGGCGCGCTTGTGGTCCTGCAGGGCGCCGGCGACGATCTCGCTGGCCGAGGCCGAGCCTTCGTTGACCAGCACCACCAGCGGCACCGTCTTGAGGGCGGCGGGAAGCCGCTTGAGCGGGTCGTTGTTGCCGCGGCGTTGGTAAAACTCCGGGGCGGCTTTGTAGGTGAATTTGCTTTCGGCCAGTTGGCCGTTGGTGGAAACCACCGTCACGTTCTCCGGCAAGAAAGCGGCTGAAATCGCGACCGCGGCATCCAGCAGGCCACCCGGGTCGTTGCGCAAGTCCAGCACCAAGCCTTTGAGGCCAGGGTCTTGTTTGTAGATTTCTTCGAGCTTGCGCACGAAATCATCGACGGTGCGTTCCTGGAACTGGCTCAGACGGATCCAGGCATAACCAGGCTCGATCACTTTGGCCTTGACCGATTGGGTCTTGATTTCTTCCCGTGTGATGGTGACCGCAAACGTGCGGTTTTCTTCCTTGCGGAAGATGGTCAGGATGACCTTGGTGTTGGGTTCGCCACGCATGCGCTTGACGGCTTCGTTCAGCGACAGGCCTTTGACGGCCGTGTCGTCCACCTTGGTGATCAGGTCATTGGTCTTGAGTCCGGCGCGGTAGGCCGGTGAACCCTCGATCGGTGAGACCACCTTGACCAGACCGTCTTCTTGCGTGATTTCGATGCCGACACCGACAAAACGACCGGTGGTGCCTTCTCGGAATTCTTTGAACGATTTTTTATCGAAATACTGGGAGTGCGGATCCAGGCTGGCGACCATGCCAGAGATGGCATCGGTGATGAGTTTCTTTTCATCCACCGGTTCAACATAATCGGTTTTGACCATGCCAAACACCGCAGCCAACTGTTGCAGCTCTTCCAGTGGCAACGGGGTCAAGGCATTACGCGCCACGGTCTGCAAGGAGACCGTGGTCAAGGCGCCGGCCACCACGCCGGGGCAGGACATCTTTGTCAGCCCGGCGCTGAAGACGCAGCGCGTGCTGGTGAAGGACGAAGACGTGTGCCTGCACTGCGGCCTGTGCGCCGAGCGCTGCCCCACCGGCGCCTGGGACATGCAGAAGTTCCAACTCCGCCTCACGCACGCCGGCCCGGCCTGCCGCGGCAAGACGCTGCCCGCCGCCCCGGTGGCGGCAGGCCCGCCGCCCCCCCCCGCCGCGC
>NZ_CAKZHQ010000051.1 GCF_936925435.1 uncultured Ramlibacter sp.
CGTTTGAGGTGTCGCAATGCGTCACTTTGGACGCGCTGGAGCGCATGCTGGAGGCAGAGCGACGTCACCAGATCCAACCGATAGACACGCTGTTAACGGGTCATGACACCGTCACGCTCGACAGTGAAAATGCCGGTCGTTTTCTCAGCGGACTGCGCCGTCGTGGCGCCTGGCCGGAGGGTGAGCGAATTGCCGTGTATGGCCGGTCGACCAGCGCAGTACAGGCGGCAGTCCTGCTGGGCTCAGCCCATGTCAAGGCGGGCGAACTGATCCCTGGGCGACTGTTGAGCCCCTTAGAGATACAACAGATTTTGGAGAGTGAATCATGAGTCAGAAACAGATCCGTAACATCGCCATCATTGCCCACGTGGACCATGGCAAGACCACCATGGTTGACCAACTGCTGCGGCAGTCGGGCACCTTTGCCGAGCACGAAAAAGTGGTCGATACGGTGATGGACAACAACGCCATCGAAAAGGAACGTGGCATCACGATCCTGGCCAAGAACTGCGCCGTGAGCTGGGAAGGCACGCACATCAACATCGTGGACACCCCAGGCCACGCCGACTTCGGCGGAGAAGTGGAACGCGCGTTGTCCTTGGTGGACGGTGTTGTGCTGTTGATCGATGCCCAGGAAGGCCCGATGCCACAGACGCGTTTTGTGACCAAAAAGGCGCTGGCTCTCGGCCTCAAGCCGATTCTGGTCGTCAACAAGGTGGACAAGCCCGGTGCCAACCCCGACAAGGTGGTGAACGCCGCGTTCGATTTGTTCGACAAGCTGGGCGCCACCGACGAGCAACTGGATTTCCCCGTGGTCTACGCCTCCGGCATCAATGGCTGGTCGTCGTTGGAAGAGGGTGCACCCGGTGAGCAGTGGGGGCCTGACATGTCGGCCCTCTTCAACACCATTCTGAAACACGTGCCGCCGAACTCCGGCGATCCGGCCGCACCCCTGCAGTTGCAGATTTCTGCGCTGGACTACTCCAGTTTTGTGGGCCGCATTGGCGTGGGTCGCATCAGCCAGGGCACACTCAAACCCAGCCAGGATGTGCTGGTCATGGAAGGGCCGGACGGCAAGTCCGTCAAAGGGCGTGTGAATCAGGTGTTGACCTTCCAAGGTCTGGACCGCATGCAAACCCCCCAGGCCGGCCCGGGTGACATCGTGCTGATCAATGGCATTGAAGACATCGGTATCGGCGTGACCGTGACCGACCCGAGCAACCCGGCGCCGCTGCCCATGCTCAAAGTGGATGAGCCGACCTTGACCATGAATTTCTGCGTCAACACCAGCCCCTTGGCCGGTCGCGAAGGCAAATTCGTGACCAGCCGTCAGCTATGGGACCGCCTGCAAAAGGAACTGCAACACAACGTGGCCTTGCGCGTCAAGGAAACTGACGAGGAAGGTATCTTTGAAGTCTCGGGTCGCGGTGAACTGCATCTGACCATCCTGCTGGAGAACATGCGCCGTGAAGGCTATGAGCTGGCCGTGTCCAAGCCGCGTGTGGTGTTCCGTGAGATCAATGGTGAAAAATGCGAGCCGATCGAACTGGTGACTGCCGATATCGAAGAGCAGCATCAGGGCGGGGTGATGCAAGCCATGGGCGAACGCAAGGGTGAACTGGTGAACATGGAGCCCGATGGCCGTGGCCGCGTGCGGCTGGAATACCGCATCCCGGCGCGTGGGCTGATCGGTTTCTCCAACGAATTCCTGAACCTGACACGTGGTTCAGGCCTGATCTCCAACATCTTTGATCGCTATGAACCGCACAAGGGTGACATCGGTGGGCGCAAGAACGGCGTGTTGATTTCCATGGATGACGGCGAAATCTTCACCTACGCCCTGGGCAAACTGGATGATCGCGGCCGTATGTTCGTCAAAGCCAACGATCCGGTGTACGAAGGCATGATCGTGGGTATCCACAGCCGCGACAACGATTTGGTGGTCAACGCCACGCGCACCAAACAACTGACCAACTTCCGCGTCAGCGGCAAGGAAGATGCCATCAAGATCACGCCGCCGATTGAACTCACGCTGGAGTACGGCGTGGAATTCATTGAAGACGATGAGTTGGTCGAAATCACGCCCAAGAGTGTGCGTCTGCGCAAGCGCTTCCTGAAAGAACACGAGCGCAAGCGCGCATCACGGGATTAACCTCCTTGATCCAGTTAGCCCGTGAGTCGGCCTCAGGGCCGCTTGCCTCCAAGGGGAATGACGCCAGTGGCCCGGCAAAGCCGGTTCCACGGCGTCCCGCGAAGGGGATACGGGCGTCAGGCAGCCCCTGCACATGAAACTTACGCACCGGCGCGCGGTCTGGTTGATGGTGGCGGTGACCTTGATGTGGTCCATCGCCGGTATCGTCACGCGCCATCTGGAGTCTGCGCGCAGTTTCGAGGTGACGTTCTGGCGCAGCTTCTTCACGGCGCTGTCGCTGGTCTTCATCCTGCCGTTGTGGCGCGGCCCGGCGACGGTCTGGCAACAACTGCGCGGTGCCCCAGCGGCCTTGTGGTGGTCTGGACTGTGCTGGAGCGGCATGTTCACCTCCTTCATGCTGGCCATGACCATGACCAGTGTGGCGTGTGTGCTGGTGATCTCGGCGCTGAACCCCTTGTTCACCGCCCTGATTGCATGGCTTTTTCTGCGCCAACGGATTGCGGCACACACCTGGCTGGCCATTGTCCTGGCCGGCGCTGGCATGGGCTGGATGTTTGTCGCCCAGATGGCTGGCGACCATTGGTTGGGGTTGTTGATTGCCCTGTGTGTTCCGCTTTCTGCCGCCATCAACTGGGTGGTGGTGCAACAAGCCCACAGTCACGGCAAAGATGTCGATCTGATTCCCTCGGTCCTGGTGGGCGCAGTGATCTCCAGCTTGCTGACCCTGCCGCTGGCACTGCCTTTGCAGGCCACGGCACACGACCTCGGCCTGCTGGCCGTACTGGGGGTGGTCCAACTGGCCATTCCTTGCACCCTGCTGGTGGTGTGCGCGCGTGTACTTCAAGCGCCCGAGGTCTCTTTGCTGGCGCAGTTGGAAATCCTGTTTGGCATCCTGCTGGTCTGGCTTGGCGCCGGGGAGCGCCCTGGCCCCGCCGTGTTGCAAGGCGGGACACTGGTGTTGCTGGCTCTGCTGGCCAATGAATGGATGATTTGGAAGAACAAACCATGAACCACGCGCTGACTGCAACCTGTGACGACGTTTTGACCGAGGTACGAGGGCATCTGGGCTGTATCACGCTGAACCGACCGCGTGCGCTCAACGCCTTGTCCTTGCCGATGATACGGGCCTTGGCAGGGACATTGCTCGCGTGGCGCGACGACCCTCAAGTGCAGGCGGTGGCCATCCGTGGCATGGGCAAAGAAGGTCCGTTCGGCGCGTTCTGTGCGGGTGGGGATATTCGCTTTTTCCACCAAGCCATGCTGCGTGGTGATGCCGAGCTGGAGGATTTTTTCACCGAGGAATACGCACTCAACCACCTGATCCACCACTATCCCAAACCTTACATTGCCTTCATGGACGGCATTGTGATGGGGGGGGGCATGGGCATCAGCCAGGGCGCCGCATGTCGGATCGTGAGAGATCGCACAATGATGGCCATGCCCGTGACCAACATCGGCCTGTTTCCCGTCGTCGGTGGGGGTTGGTTCCTGGCCCGCTGTCCCAGCCAGGGGGGCGTCTGGCTGGCCTTGACCAGCGAGGTCATCGGCGTCGGGGATGCACTGAGTTTGAAACTGGCCGACGTCTGTTTCGATGCCAGCCGATTGGGTCTGGCCTGGGAGGACTTGTCCACCTTGGGGCGGTATGACCCGGCCAGCCTGCAGCAGTGGCAACAAACCTACAGCGTGACACCTGCGCCAGGCACGTTGCCGCTGGCGCAGATCGCCACCGCGATGCCGCGCCAGCAGATCGTCGACCGTCTGGTGAAGGACGCCAACGACGACGCGGCCGTGCTCGAAGCCATGATGGCCCAGTTCCGGCTCACCGCCCGCGAGGCCGAGGTGCTCTACTGGGTCGTCAAGGGCAAGACCAACCGCGACATCGGCGACATCCTGGGCGCCAGCCCGGCCACGGTGAAGAAGCACCTGGAGCGGGTGTTTGCCAAGCTGGGGGTGGAGACGCGCACCGCTGCCGCCGCCATGGCCATCAACCGCATCCGCCAGCTGCATCCGCATTTCGAAGGCTGATTCATCAGCAAAGCGGCCTGAATCCCGCACGGGGACTCCATGGGCAGCTATCAAAACAAGAGTGTTGTTGAGAACCTTCGCATACGCCATGCGGCGTATTTGCGCCAGCCCAGCCGCTGCCCAGAATCAAACCGTCCGCATCCAGTCCCTTCAGGGGGCGCTGCGGCGAAGTTTTCAGGTGATTGATTTCGCGGTTTCCTTACCCTCTTTCAGGAGCACTCAATGCAACGTCGTTTCACACTCAAGGCGCTCACGGCCGCTGTCGCGCTGGCCGGCTCCGGCATGGCCTTCGCCCAGGCCGGTGGCACCATCAAGGTCGGCATCCTGCACAGCCTGTCGGGCACCATGGCCATCTCCGAGACGGTTCTCAAGGACACCGTCCTGATGGCCATCGACGAAATCAACGCCAAGGGCGGCGTGCTGGGCAAGAAGCTCGAGCCCGTCATCGTCGACCCGGCCTCCAACTGGCCGCTGTTCGCCGAGAAGACCAAGCAGCTGCTGGGTCAGGACAAGGTCTCGGTGATCTTCGGCTGCTGGACCTCGGTGTCGCGCAAGTCGGTGCTGCCGGTCGTGGAAGAAATGAACGGCCTGCTGTTCTACCCCGTGCAGTACGAGGGTGAAGAGCTGTCCAAGAACGTGTTCTACACGGGTGCAGCTCCCAACCAGCAAGCCATCCCCGCGGTGGACTACCTGATGTCCAAGGACGGCGGCGGCGCCAAGCGCTGGGTCCTGCTGGGCACCGACTACGTCTATCCCCGCACCACCAACAAGATCCTGCGCGCCTACCTCAAGTCCAAGGGCGTGAAGGAAAGCGACATCGACGAGAAGTACACCCCGTTCGGCCACAGCGACTACCAGACCATCGTTGCCGACATCAAGAAGTTCTCGCAAGGCGGCAAGACCGCCGTGGTGTCGACCATCAACGGCGACTCCAACGTGCCCTTCTACAAGGAACTGGGCAACGCTGGCCTCAAGGCCAAGGACGTGCCGGTTGTCGCCTTCTCGGTGGGTGAGGAAGAGCTGCGCGGTGTCGACACCAAGCCGCTGGTGGGCCACCTGGCCGCCTGGAACTACTTCCAGTCGATCAAGAACCCGACCAACACCGAATTCGAGAAGAAGTGGGCTGCCTATGCCAAGGCCAAGGGCATCGCCGGCCACAAGGACAAGCCGCTGACCAACGACCCGATGGAAGCCACCTACATCGGCATCAACATGTGGAAGCAGGCCGTCGAGAAGGCCAAGTCCACCGAGACCGACAAGGTGATCGCCGCCATGGCCGGTCAGACCTTCAAGGCACCGTCGGGCATCGTCTCCAAGATGGACGAAAAGAACCACCACCTGCACAAGTCGGTGTTCATCGGCGAAATCAAGGCAGACGGCCAGTTCAACGTGGTCTGGAAGACCCCGGGTCCGGTCAAGGCCAAGCCCTGGTCGCCGTACATCGAAGGCAACGACAAGAAGAAGGACGAGCCGGACGGCAAGTCGAAATAAGACCACCCCGAAGCGGCCTGCGGCCGCCTCCTCTCAAGGGGCGCAACCAGCGGACCGGCAAAACCGGATCCGCGGTTGCCCACGAAAAGAGAGAGGTATCGCGGGCCGGCAGGCAAGGGTCTTGCATGGTGGACAGCGGGCTGTCCACCCTACAGGTTCTTTCAATGATCAAACGACTGCTTCTGCTTGCCGCCCTCTGGGCCGCGGGCGCCGCGCAAGCCCTCACCTCCGAGCAAGCGCTGGCCATCGCCGCCGGCGAATCCGACACCCGCGTGCAAGCGCTGGGCAAGGCGCTGGCCGCGGCCGACGACAAGACGGCAGCCTTCATCCAGGCGCTGTCCGACGACGCGGTCAAGGTCGCTGGTGACAAGGTCTTCATCGTCAAGGACGACAAGGCCTTCGACCCCGTCAGCGGCGCGCCCGCCACCCTGCCCGAGGGGGCAGAGGACGTGGTCAACAACAACCGCATGCGCGGCGAGCTCGACGCCGCGCTGGCCTCGCTGCAGCTGTTCTCTAAGGACGCCAAGGTGCGCGCTGCGTCCATCAAGGCCTTGCAGGGCTCGACCGACGCCGCCCGCCTGCCGCTGATCGAGAAGGCCTGGGCCGCCGAAGCCGATGCCGTGCTCAAGGACCAGTTGGGCCTGGTGCGCGCCTCCATCCTGCTGGGCAGCGACGACAGGGCCAAGCGCCTGGAGGCCGCCGAGTTGCTGGGCAAGCAGGGCAAGGCCGAGACCAAGACCCTGCTGAGCGAAAGCCTGCGCGGCGAGCAGGACCCCGAGGTCAAGGCCGCGTTGCAGGCCTCGCTGCGTTCCATTGAAGCTTCGCTGGTCTGGACCGACCGCCTGGGCGCGGCCTTCTCCGGCATCAGCCTGGGCTCCATCCTGCTGTTGGTGGCACTGGGCCTGGCCATCACCTACGGCCTGATGGGCGTGATCAACATGGCCCACGGCGAGCTGATGATGATCGGCGCCTACGCCACCTACGTGGTCCAGGGCCTGTTCCAGAAATTCCTGCCCGGCGCCTTCGACTGGTACCTGGTGGCCGCCGTGCCGGTGGCCTTCGCGGCCTCGGCCCTGATGGGCGCTGCGCTCGAGCGCAGCGTCATCCGCTTCCTCTACGGCCGGCCGCTGGAGACCCTGCTGGCCACCTGGGGCATCAGCCTGATGCTGCAGCAGCTGGTGCGCACCATCTTCGGCGCGCAGAACGTGGGCGTGGAAAACCCCAGCTGGATGAGCGGCGGCGTGGTGCTGTTCGGCAGCCTGCAGCTGCCCTGGAACCGCATCATCATCCTGGGCTTTGCCTTCGCCGTGCTGCTGGGCATGGGCTTCCTGATCGGCCGCACCCGCCTGGGCCTGTTCGTGCGCGGCGTCACGCAGAACCGGCCGATTGCGTCGTGCATGGGCGTCAACACCGCGCGCATCGACACCTACGCCTTCGCCCTGGGCTCGGGCATCGCCGGCCTGGCCGGTTGCGCGCTCAGCCAGGTCGGCAACGTCGGTCCCGACCTGGGCCAGGGCTACATCGTCGACTCCTTCATGGTGGTGGTTCTGGGCGGCGTCGGCCAGCTCGCCGGCACCGTCTACGCCGCCATGGGCCTGGGCGTTCTCAACAAGTTTCTCGAAGGCTGGACCGGCGCCGTGCTGGCCAAGATCGCCGTGCTGGTCTTCATCATCATCTTCATCCAGAAGCGCCCGCAAGGCATCTTCGCGATGAAGGGCAGAAGTGCAGAAGCATGATGGACCGCGGACCCGAAACCCTTTCCCCGCCTGCGCCCCTGGTGCTGCCGACGCGGCCCGCCGTGCTCAGCCGCATGGGCTGGAGCGCCTTCGTCGTGGCCCTCATCGTGGTCTGCGCGGTGGCGCCGCTGCTCAACCTGGTCGTGCCCGAGGGCAGCGTCTTCCACATGAGCGACTACGCCGTCGCCCTGGTCGGCAAGATCATGTGCTACGCCATCTGCGCGCTGGCCATGGACCTGATCTGGGGCTACACCGGCATCCTGTCGCTGGGCCACGGCCTGTTCTTCGCGCTGGGCGGCTATGCCATGGGCATGTACCTGATGCGCCAGATCGGCCGCGACGGCAACTACAAGAGCGATCTGCCGGACTTCATGGTTTTCCTCGACTGGAAGACCCTGCCCTGGCACTGGACCTTCAGCGACAGCTTCCTGGCCACCCTGGTGCTGATCGTCGTCGTACCCGGCGTGGTGGCCTTTGTCTTCGGCTACTTCGCCTTCCGCTCGCGCATCAAGGGCGTGTATTTTTCCATCATCACCCAGGCCATGACCTTCGCGGCCATGCTGCTGTTCTTCCGCAACGAGACCGGCTTCGGCGGCAACAACGGTTTCACCGACTTCAAGCGCATCCTGGGGATTGCGATCGCCACGCCGTCCATGCGCATGGCCATCTTCGTGCTCACCGGCCTGACCCTGCTGGGCTTTTACCTGTTTGCCCGCTGGCTGGTGGCCAGCAAGTTCGGTCGCGTGCTGCAAGCCATCCGCGACGCCGAGACCCGCGTCATGTTCTCCGGCTACAACCCCATCGGCTACAAGCTGGCGATCTGGACGCTGTCGGCCGTGATGTGCGGCGTGGCCGGCGCCCTCTATGTGCCCCAGGTGGGCATCATCAACCCAGGCGAGATGAGTCCGGCCAACTCCATCGAGATCGCCATCTGGACGGCCGTGGGCGGCCGCGCCTCGTTGATCGGCCCCATCGTCGGCGCCTTCCTGGTCAACGGCGCCAAGAGCTGGCTGACGGTGACGGCGCCGGAGTATTGGCTGTACTTCCTGGGCGCGTTGTTCATCGCCGTGACGCTGTTCCTGCCCAACGGCGTGGTCGGCCTGGTCAAGAAGCTGTGGGGCAAGAAGGCATGACACCCGATCTGCTCGAACAAGGCGCCAGGCGCGTCGAGGCGCGCATGCAGCAACAGGCAGCGCTGGGCAAGACCGAGTCGGGCGGCCGCGCCGCCGGCTTCTCGCGCATCGCCGCCGCGCCCGGCGTGGTCGACGTCACCCACGGCCGCATCCTCTACCTGGAAGACGTCTGCGTCAGCTTCGACGGCTTCAAGGCCATCAACAATCTCTCGCTGGACATCGCGCCGGGCGAGCTGCGCTGCATCATCGGACCCAACGGCGCCGGCAAGACCACGATGATGGACATCATCACCGGCAAGACCCGGCCCGATTCGGGAACGGTGTTCTTCGGCAGCACCATCGACCTGCTGCGCTACACCGAGCCGCAGATCGCCCAGATGGGCATAGGCCGCAAGTTCCAGAAGCCCACGGTGTTCGAGCAGCTCACGGTGTTCGAGAACCTGGAGCTGGCCCTCAAGACAGACAAGGGTGTCAAGTCCTCGATGTTCTTCCGGCTGGATTCGGCCGCCAGCGACCGGCTCGCCGAGATCCTGCACACCATCCACCTGGCCGACAGCGTGGCGCGCATGGCCGGCAACTTGAGTCACGGCCAGAAGCAGTGGCTGGAGATCGGCATGCTGCTGATGCAGGACCCCAAGCTGCTGCTGCTGGACGAGCCCGTCGCCGGCATGACCGACGAGGAGACGGCGCGCACGGCCGAACTGTTCCTCACGCTCAAGGGCAAGCACTCGCTGATGGTGGTGGAGCACGACATGAGCTTCATCAAGACCATCTCGGAGATCGTCACCGTGCTGTGCGACGGCTCCGTGCTGGCACAAGGCACGCTGGACCAGGTCCAGAACGACGAGCGTGTGGTCGAGGTCTATCTCGGAAGATGACGATGCTCTCAGTCAAGAACGTCAACCAGTACTACGGCGGCTCGCACATCCTGCGCGATGTCAGCCTGGAAGCCCACCTGGGCAAGGTCACGGTGCTGCTGGGCCGCAACGGCGTGGGCAAGACCACGCTGCTCAAATCGCTGATGGGCCTGGTGCCGATCAAGACCGGCAGCATCGAGTTCGACGGCAAGGCCATCCACAACGCCACGCCCTACGAACGCGCCCGCGCCGGCATCGGCTTCGTGCCCCAGGGCCGCGAAATCTTCGCCCGCCTGACGGTGGAAGAGAACCTGCGCATGGGCCTGGCCTACAAGAGCGGCAGCACGCCGGTGCCGGCGGAACTCTACGAGTTGTTCCCCGTACTCAAGCAGATGCTGGGGCGGCGCGGCGGCGACCTCTCGGGCGGCCAGCAGCAGCAGCTGGCGATCGCGCGGGCCCTGGCCGCCAAGCCCAAGCTGCTGATCCTGGACGAGCCCACCGAGGGCATCCAGCCGTCCATCATCAAGGACATCGGCCGCGTCATCCGCATGCTGGCCGACCGCGGCGACATGGCCATCCTGCTGGTCGAGCAGTACTATGACTTCGCCCAGGAACTGGCCGACGACTACTTGGTGATGGAGCGCGGCGAGTTCATCGCCCGCGGCCTGGGCAAGGACATGGAAGCCCAGGGTGTGCGCCAGCTGGTGGCGATCTGACGACAGTGCCAGTAGGCAGCTGCCTACTGCTTGTCGGGCCGCCGTCGCTCAGCTGCAGCGGGGGCAGGGGCTTACTCTGAGGGCATCAACCACCCAAGGAGATTTCCATGCCCATCATTCTCTGGCTTCTCGGCGTTCCCCTGAGCCTCGTGCTGCTGCTGATGCTGTTCGGCGTGCTCTGAGTGCAGCACCCCAACACGCAGGCCTGCCCCGGCGACGGAGCAGGCCTTTTTGCTGGGCGGGCCGCTAGAACGACGCCATGCGGTCGAACAGCAGGCCGAAGGCCAGCACGGCCAGCAGCAGGACAAGGTCGAAGGTGACGGCCGGCAGGTCGTCTGGGTAGTGCTCGAAATACATGCTTCAAGTGTGGCCACCCAGCACGGCGGCGCTCTGTAGGAGGTGGCCGTATGAACAACTGGAAGCACAATGGAACAGACGGGCCAGGGGCCCGTCTGTGCTCAGGGTCAGTACGAGAAATTGACCGTCGCGGCGCTACCGCTGCTGATGTCTGCCGGCTTGCTCAGTGTTGCGCGGCCGGGCGCCTGTGTTTCCAGGGTGTATTTGCCTGCCGCTGCTGTGTCGGCCGTGAAGGCCAGTGCGGCGGACGTTGCGTAAGCTGCCTTGACCGGGGCGCCGACGGGCAAGCGAAGACTGTAGGTTCCCAGCACGCTGTCCACACCCTGGGCCGCGACCTGGATCGCTGGTCCGCCGGCCAGGCCCTGCAAGGCGCGCACGGAGGCATCGGTCACGGGCACAGTCGTCGTCCCACTGCCCGAAGCAGTCGTGGCAGCGACAGCGCCGGTGACCGCTGCCATCGCCGACACGGGTGGCGCGATGGCGGTGGCTGTGCCATTGACCGTGGTGACGCCTGTCAGGGTCGCCACCGGAATGCTCGTGACCACGGCTGTGCTGCGTCCGTCGGAGGTGACGACCAGGGTGTAGCTGCCGGGATCCAGATAGGGAATGCTGAACTTGCCGCTCGTGTCAGGCGCGGTGGAGCGCACGATCACGCCATTTTGCTGGGCCGAGACCGTTGTGGCGCCCGCCGTCAGTGACGTGCTCACGTAGCCCTGGATGGCCGTGGTCAGGCGGGGTACCACGGTCACCACCGGCTTGAGGATGTACTGGCCGGAGTTGCCGGCTTTCACGACGGACTTGCAGGCGTCGAAGTCCAGCACCATGTCGGCCAGCTGGCCCGACGCGATGTTGAAATGGGCCTGCAGCTTCAGGCCGCTTTGCTGCGCGCTGGGGGTCTTGAGGTCCACCAGGGCGCCGCCGGTCACTTGCGCGGCGTTGGCAAAGGCGGCCGTGCTGCTGTTTTCGGCGAGCACCAGCCGGACTTGGGAGTAGTGCCCGGCAGCCAGCGGCATCGAGCCCAGTTCTTCCAGGACGCCATTGGTCAGTGACAACAGGTCCATCCTGCGTGGGGGAGACAGCGTCAGGTCGGACCAGCCGCTTTCAGCGTCGCCGGCGTTGGGGCTTTGGTGGACCCGGACCTTTTCGACCGTGACGAAGATGCTGTCGTAGCCGCAACTGGGCGCGTCCGTGATGGCGACCCGCAAGGTCCCGGGGGCAGCGCCGGTGTCACCGCCGCCACCGCCACCACCGCCGCAGGCCACCAGGGCCGTTGCCGCAGCCAGGGCCGCCAGCCAGCGCATGGGCCGCTGTGTCATCGTGGTTTGTGATTTCATTTTTGTCATCCTTCGTTGTGGGAAGCCCATCGTAGGGAGGCATTTCTGTTGCGTTTGTGAAGCCGCGTAACAGTCGGCATGGCGGACGGCAAAAAAAAATGGCGGGTCCGTGACCCGCCATTGCGATGCTTAATTTTTTGTCTGGCTTATTGCGCCGGCACCAGTACCACCGGGTCGCTGGTCTTGGGCTCGATGGTCACCGAGCTGGCGCCCGCAGGCAGGACCACGGTCTCGACCTCGCGCAGCACGCCGCCGGCGGCCACGCTGCCGGTGGTGCTGCCGTAGCCCAGCACACGGGCCTGGCAGGCCGACTTCTCTTCGCCGGCCAGCACGTCGCAGCGGGCCTTGGCATTGGATTCAAAGCTGCCATTGGCGTTGTCCAGCACGCCGCGGCGCTTGTCGGCCTGGGCGTTGCGGGCTTCGCGCAGGCAGGTGGCCTGGTCCTGCTGGGTCTTGCCGCTCATGCAGGACTGCACTTCGCTCTGGTAGCTGCCCGTGGCATCGATGCCGGTGGTGCCGGTGGCGACCTGGGCGGTGGCGGCGGTCACCGCCAGCAGGGCCGCGATACCGAAGGAGACGAGGCTCTTGCGGGAATGGGTGGAATGCTTGGCGTTCATGTCTGTGCTCCTGGACGGATGGGATTCAATGACTGCAGTCTAGGAATCCGGCCGGGTTGCCAGGGCAGGAGAGGGCAGCGCCTTGACGGCGGCTGAATGCCGGTGATGCCGTAGGACGGGGCCGTCAGGGGCGACCCTTGGCCAGCTACAGCGCCCAGGTGCGCGGCTGGCGGGCCGGCAGGCTCCACAGGGCGGGCCGCCAGGCGTCGCGCACGGCCTTGAGCAGGGCGATGGCCGGCTCGACCAGGGGCGCCAGCACCCGCACCACCAGCACCTGGGGGCCGGCGGCGGTGGCGCCGGCCTGTGCCGCCAGCGGATGGGCGGCGATCACCTGGCGGGCCAGGTCCAGCGCCTGTTCGCGCCGGGGCCGCGCCAGGGCTGAGCCTGTGGCCAGGTAGAGCGTGGCCATGCAGCGCTGGCCGGCCAGGCCCAGCGGCCCGTCCATCAAGCGTTTGTCCAGCGCGTCGATGCGGCCGCGCTCCAGCCAGGCGCCGGCCAGTTCCATGTGTTGCTGCAGGCTGCCCTGCGCGAAGGGCTGGCCGGCCTCGGGCAGGCCCAGAGCCGTCACATCCCAGCCCAGCATCTCGGCGCCGGGCGCCAGCTCCATTTCCAGCCGGTTCTCAGCCCGGCAGCCGCTGTAGCAGATGGCCTCCAGCGGCAGCCATTCCAGGCGCGCGCCTTCGTCCAGCACGATGCGCGTGCGCTGCAGCGCCAGCTCGCCCTGCGAGCGGTAGAAGCGCGATGCGCCTGGCGTGGTGAGCAGGCCGTGCGTGCCGGCCGCGCCATGCACGCTGATGTCCAGCACGTCGCCGCCGACGATGCCGCTGGGCGGATGAACCAGCACGTTGTGGCAGATGGCATCGCCCTCGGGATACAGGCTTTGCAGGATGCGCAGCGGGCCTTCGTGCACGAAGCGGGCGACGCAGCGACCGCTTTCGAGGCTGTAGTCCAGGGAGAGACGGGCGTGCCAGGGCATGCGGCGAGTCTACTGACGGGGCACTGGCCTAGGACCAGAAGCCGCTGTGCAGCTGGGCGATCTCGGCTTCCACCGCCGCCACCGGCCCCGTCACCTGCACGGCCTTCTGGCCGCGCGCGAAGACCTCGCGGCAGGGCAGGTCCATGGTCGGGTTCTCGCTGTGCTTGCCGGTGAGCTCCAGCAGACGCCGCTCCGACAGGCCGTAGACCAGGTGGCCGATGTGGGCCCAGTACTGGGTGCCGGCGCACATGGCGCAGGGCTCCGCCGTGGTCACCAGGGTGCAGTCCCAGAGGTAGTCGGGCGCGAAGTTCTGGGCCGCGCTGCGGGCCAGAACGGCCTCGGCGTGGTTGACCGTGTCGACATTCCCCTGTTCGGCCAGCACCGTCTCGCCGTCCGGCGCCACCAGGATGGCGCCGAAGGGATGGCGGCCCAGGCCCATGGCCCGGCGCGCGACTTCGTTGGCGCGCCTGAGGTGTCGGACGACCTGATCGTCATTCACCCTGGCTGCCCCGATGGGCCCAGCCGGTCGTGTGCTTCTCGACGGCGCTGAACAGCTCGTACATGACCATGGCCATGACGCCGATCACCACCAGGCCGGCAAAGGCCAGGGGCATGCGCTGCTGCGAGCCGGCTGTCTGCATCAGGTAGCCGATGCCCGAGTCGCCCGCCGTCATCTCGGCCAGCACCGTGCCGACGAAGGCCAGTGTGATGGCGATCTTGAGCGAGCCGTAGAAGTAGGGCATGGAGCGCGGCAGGCCGACCTTGACCAGCACGTCCCAGCGCTTGGCGCCCAGCACCCGCAACACGTCCTCGAGCTCCGGCTCCAGCGTGGCCAGGCCGGTGGCGATGTTCACCGTGATCGGGAAGAAGGAGATCAGGAAAGCGGTGAGGATGCCCGGGCCGACGCCGATGCCGAACCAGACGATCAGGATGGGCACGATGGCCGCCTTGGGCACGGCGTTGAAGGCCACCAGCAGCGGATACAGCGCCGCGTACATCATGCGCGAGGAGCCGATCAGGAAGCCCAGCATCACGCCCACCACGATGGACAGGGCAAAGCCCACCATCGTCACCCAGAAGGTCTTCCAGGCCGCCTCCATGATGGGGCCGAAGAACTCCTGCATGGCCAGGGTGATGGTCCAGGGGCTGGGGAAGATGTAGTCGGGGATGGTGAAGGCCGAGCACACCAGCTGCCAGACCAGCAGCATGGCGGCGGCGGCGATCACGGGTGCCCATCCCTCGACGCGTTTGCGGTGCGCGGCGTTCATTGGGCCACCTCGGCGCCTGCCGTGGCCGTCGTCTTGCGCATCGCGCCGATATGGCCGCGCAGCTCGTGGACGATGTCGGTGAATTCCTTGGTGTAGGTGATCTCCAGCTCGCGCGGTCGCGGCAGATCGATCTCCTTCTTGACGACGAAGCGGCCCGGGCTCTTGCTCATGACGTAGACCGTGTCGGCCAGGAAGACCGATTCACGCAGGTCGTGCGTGACCAGGATGACGTTGAAGCGCTGCTCGGTCCACAGGTCGCGCAGGATGCACCACAGCTCCTCGCGGGTGAAGGCGTCCAGCGCGCCGAAAGGCTCGTCCAGCAGCAGCATCTTGGGCTCGTGGATGAGCGCGCGGCAGATGCTGGCGCGCTGCTGCATGCCGCCCGAGAGCTGCCAGGGGAACTTGTCCTCGTAGCCGCCCAGGCCAACCTTTTGCAGCAGCTTGCGGGCCCGCTCCACGTACTCCTTGCGCTTGGCCTTGAAGCTCGAGCGGTAGGGCTCGACGATCTCCAGCGGCAGCAGCACGTTGTCGACCGTGGTGCGCCAGGGCAGCAGCGAGGGCGCCTGGAAGGCCATGCCCGAGATCTTCAGCGGGCCGGTCACCGGCTGGCCGTCGATGCGGATGCGGCCCATCGAGGGCATGCGCAGCCCGGTGGTCAGCTTCATGAAAGTGGACTTGCCGCAGCCCGAAGGCCCGACGATGGCGATGAACTCGCCCTGGCGGACCTTCAGGTCGATGGCCTCCACCGCGAAGTGGTTGGCGCGCAGCAGCTCTTCGTTGTAGGCGAGCCAGACGTCCTGGAAATCAACAAAAAAGTTGTCTTCTGTTTCAGGCATCAATCACTTCTTGGCCGGCGGCAGCACATTGAGTTCCGCCTTGGTCGGCAGGAAGCTGGCGTTCCAGACGGCGTCGGCGTTGACGCGGGTCTTGGTGGCGAAGGCGTCGGAGACCTGCGAGGCCATCAGCGACATGCGGCCCGGGTTGGCCTGGCCGAAGCCCTCGGCGCGGGCGTCGGGGCTGGCGACCACGGAGTCGATCGCCATCTTCAGGCGGCGCGTCTCCAGCTCGGTGTTGATGATGCCGTCGCGGGCCTTGACGTACTGGATGGCGTCGTCGGGCTTGGCCATGACTTCCTTGGCGCCCTTGGTGAAGGCCAGCAGGAAGGCCTTGACCGCCGCCGGGTTGTCCTTGAGCAGCTTGGGCGAGGCGATGATGACGTTGCCGTACAGCTTCACGCCGTAGTCGGCATAGGACAGGGTGACGATGTCGTCCAGCTTGACGCCGCGCGCTTCCAGGTTGAGCAGCGAGGTGAAGGAGAAGCCCGTGATGGCGTCGATGTCCCCACGCACCAGCATGGTCTCGCGCAGCGGCGGGTCCATGGCGGTCCAGGCCACGTTGCTCACGTTGTTGGCCTTGGCGAAGATCGGGTAGGCACGGCGGCCGGCGTCGAACACCGGGGCGCCCAGCTTCTTGCCATTGAGGTCGGCCGGGGTCTTGATGCCCGACTTCTTCAGGGCCATGACGGCAGCTGGCGTGTTGTTGTAGACCATCATCACGGCCACCGGCTTGTTGGGTGCGTCCGGGTTGTTGGCGTGGAACTCCATCAGGGCGGCCATGTCGGCAAAGCCCATGTCATAGGAGCCCGAGGCCACGCGGGTGACGGTGCCGCCCGAGCCGTTGCCGGCGTCCACGCTCACATCCAGCTTGGCGTCCTTGAAATAACCCTTGGCCACCGGCTGCAGGAACAGGGCGGCCGGGCCTTCGAAACGCCAATCCAGCTGGAACTTGATGGGAGTGAGGGCTTGCGCCTGCGCGCCACCAAAGGCGGTGGCGGCGGCCAGGACGAGGGCGGACTGGAGGAAGACCCGTTTTTTCATTTGAAAAGCTCCAAAGCAGGAAAAAGAATGACTGGCAGGCTGGAAGCAAAAAGGATGCCGGTATCCAAGATGGGGCACAACTTGGACGGCATTGTCGCCCGACTGCCGCAGCCAGCCCTTGCGGGAAAACCCACCGCAGCCCGAGGTAGGGCCTGTCCCACGCCGCCTCGGCGCGGTCTCGCACGGGCAGGCCGTCCCACCGACTACGCGGACGCTGCACGCCGCCCAGCACATTGCTCCTCACACCGCCCGGTCGGGCGGCTTTTCAACAACAGGCCGTTGCGGCCAAGGAGAACATCATGGGTTTTGTGCTTTGGCTCATCGTAGGGGGTGTGGTGGGCTGGCTGGCCAGCCTGATCATGAAGACCGACGGCCAGCAAGGCATCTTGCTGAACGTGGTGGTCGGGATCGTCGGCGCCTTTCTGGGCGGCTGGATCATTTCGCCGCTGGTGGGCGTGGCCACCATCAATGAAGGCTTCAGCCTGGGCTCGGTCCTGGTCTCGCTGATCGGCGCCGTCATCCTGCTGGCCATCGTCAACCTGTTCCGCCGCGGCCGCGTGCGCTGAGCAAAAAAAGAGGCCGAATCGGCCTCTGGCTCCCGCCAAATGGGCCTGAGCCGCTACTGAAAATGTAGCGCCTCAGGTCTTTTTGTGTTCAGGCGTCGGGACAGACCGGGTGCTGGGCCATGTTTTCGATGGCCTTGACCAGGGCCGAGTGGTCGGCCTGGCCCAGGCCCAGGGCGACGCAGGACTGCATCAGCTGCGCCGCCATGGCGGTTTGCGGCAGGGCCATGCCCAGGGCGCGCGCGCCCTGCATCGCCAGGTTCAGGTCCTTCTGGTGCAGGGCGATGCGAAAGCCCGGCTCGAAAGTGCGCTTGATCATGCGTTCGCCATGCACTTCGAGGATGCGCGACGCTGCGAAACCGCCCATCAGGGCCTGGCGCACCCGGGCCGGGTCGGCGCCGGCCTTGGAAGCAAAGACCAGGGCTTCGCTGACGGCAGCGATGTTCAGGGCCACGATGATCTGGTTGGCCACCTTGCAGACCTGGCCGTCGCCGGGGCCGCCGACCAGGGTGACGTTCTTTCCCATCAGGTCCAGCAGGGGCTTGACGCGGTCGAAGGTGGCCTGCTCACCGCCGACCATGATGGTCAGGCTGGCGGCCTTGGCGCCGACCTCGCCGCCGGAGACCGGCGCATCCAGCCATTCGCAGCCCAGCTCCTGGATCTGTTTGGCGAACTTGCGCGTGGTGATGGGGTCGATGGAGCTGCAGTCGACCACCGTCTTGCCCTTGGCCAGGCCTGACGCCACGCCGTACTCGCTGAACAGCACGGCCTCCACGTCCGGCGTGTCCGGCACCATGATGAAGATGATGTCGGCCCGCTCGGCCACGCCGCGGGCGTTGGTGCAGATGGTGGCACCGCCGTCGGCCAGCGCCTGCGGCATCTTGCCGGCCGTGTTGACGAACAGGATGTGGCCGGCGTTGAGCAGGTGGCCGGCCATGGGCGTGCCCATGATGCCCAGGCCGATGAAGCCGATCTTGAGTCCGGATTTGGTCATGCTTGTTCCTTCAGCCATCCCAGGCCTTCGCTTGTCGTGGTCCTGGGCTTGTATTCGCAGCCGATGGTGCCGCTGTAGCCCAGACCATCGATGTGGCGAAACAGCCAGGGGTAGTTGATCTCGCCCGTGCCCGGCTCGTTGCGGCCGGGGTTGTCGGCCAGCTGGATGTGGGCTATGCGAGCGAAATGCTTTTTCAGATTGCCACCCAGCTCGCCCTCCATGCGCTGCGCATGGTAGATGTCGTACTGCAGGAAGAGGTTGTCCGAGGCCACCTCGTCCATCAGCGCGATGGCCTGCTCGGTGCGGTTGAGGAAGAAGCCGGGGATGTCATAGCTGTTGATCGGCTCGATCAGCAGGCGGATGCCCACTTCCTTCAGGGCTGCGGCGGCGAACGCCAGGTTGCACACCAGCGTGGCATGGGCGGCTTCGGGTGTCACACCGGCCGGCAGCTTGCCGGCCAGGCAATTGAGCTGCGGGCAGGCCAGGGCCTTGGCGTAGTGGATGGCCTGGGCCGCGCCCTCGCGGAACTCCGCCACCCGGTCCGGGTGGCAGGCGATGCCGCGCTCGCCGGCATCCCAGTTGCCGGCCGGCAGGTTGTGCAACACCTGCTGGAGGCCATTGGCCTTGAGCGCGGCGGCGAGTTCTTCCTTGGCATACGGATAGGGGAAGAGGTATTCCACATGCTTGAAGCCGGCTGCGGCGGCCGCGGCAAAGCGCTCCATGAAGGGCAGCTCGGTGAAGAGCATGGTCAGGTTGGCGGCGAAGATGGGCATGGTTCAGTCCAGCATCGGAGCGACGGCGGTGGGCGCGTCGGCGGCCGTGGTCGCCAGGTCCTCGAACTCCATGATGTTGTTGATCTCCATGCCCATGGCGATGTTGGTCACCCGCTCCAGGATGACCTCGATCACCACTGGCACCTGGAACTCCTTCATCCAGACCTCGGCCTGCGCGATGGCCGGCTCCAGCTCGTCGGGGCGGTGCACGCGGATGGCCTTGCAGCCCAGGCCCTCGACCACCTTGACGTGGTCCACGCCATAGGCGCGCTCGGGCGCCGATTCATCCAGGATGTTGATGTTGTCGAAGCCCAGCTGGACGCAGTAGTCCATGTCGAAGTTGCGCTGGGCCTGGCGGATCAGGCCGAGGTAGGAGTTGTTCACCACCATGTGGATGTAGGGCAGGCGGAACTGCGCGCCCACGGCCAGCTCCTCGATCATGAACTGGAAGTCGAAGTCGCCCGACAGTGCGACGATGCGCCGCGTCGGGTCGGCGGCGCGTACGCCCAGGGCGGCGGGCACCGTCCAGCCCAGCGGGCCGGCCTGCCCGCAGTTGATCCAGTGGCGCGGCTTGTAGACATGGAGGAACTGCGCGCCGGCAATCTGCGACAGGCCGATGGTGCTGACGTAGCAGGTGTCCTGCCCGAAGGCCTTGCCCATGCCCTGGTAGACCCGCTGGGGCTTCATGGGCACGTTGTCGAAATTGGTCTTGCGCAGCATGCTGCGCTTGCGCTCCTGGCACTCGCCGGCCCAGGCATTGCGGGCTTTGAGCGCACCGGCAGCCTTGCGCTCGCGCGCCACCTGCACGAACAGCTCTAATGCGGCCTTGGCGTCCGAGACGATGCCGTAGTCGGGCGCGAAGACCCGGCCGATCTGGGTCGGCTCGATGTCCACGTGGACGAACTTGCGGTCCTTGGTATAGACCTCGATCGATCCCGTGTGGCGATTCGCCCAGCGGTTGCCTATGCCCAGCACAAAGTCCGAGGCCAGCATGGTGGCGTTGCCGTAGCGGTGGCTGGTCTGCAGGCCGACCATGCCGGCCATCAGCGGGTGGTCGTCGGGGATGGTGCCCCAGCCCATCAGGGTGGGAATGACGGGCACGCCGGTCAGCTCGGCGAACTCCACCAGCAGGGCGCTGGCGTCGGCGTTGATGATGCCGCCGCCGGCCACGATCAGCGGGCGCTGCGCTTCTTCGAGCATGGCCAGGGCCTTCTCGATCTGGGCGCGGGTGGCGGCCGGCTTGTACAGCGGCAAGGGCGAGTAGGTGTCGGGGTCGAACTCGATCTCGGCCACCTGCACGTCAAACGGCAGGTCGATCAGCACCGGGCCGGGCCGGCCCGAACGCATCAGGTGAAAGGCCTGCTGGAAAGCGCGCGGCACCTG
Organism: uncultured Ramlibacter sp.; assembly: GCF_936925435.1. GTDB lineage: Bacteria > Pseudomonadota > Gammaproteobacteria > Burkholderiales > Burkholderiaceae_C > Ramlibacter. The sequence goes on from NZ_CAKZHQ010000051.1 coordinate 20,253, forward strand.
GGCGGGCTCGCGCACCGTGACCGACCACTTGGTGACGGGCTTGGAGATGGTCTCGATGTCCACGGCCTGGAAGTCCTCCTTGTACAGGCGGGCGCGCGGCGCCTGGCCGGTGATGCACAGGATGGGGATGGAGTCGGCCTGGGCCGAGTACAGGCCGGTGATCATGTCGGTGCCGGCGGGGCCCGATGTGCCTATGCACACGCCGATGTTGCCGGCTGTGGCGCGGGTGAAGCCCTCGGCCATGTGGGCGGCGCCCTCCATGTGGCGCGCCAGGATGTGGCCTATCGTGCCCTGCTTGCGCAAGGCCGAGTACAGTGGGTTGATCGCCGCACCGGGGATGCCGAAGGCCTGGGTGATGCCTTCTTTCTCCATCACCCACACGGCTGCCTGGGCTGCGGTCATTCTTGCCATTGCTGTCTCCTTTACTGCTATCGGGGTCACGACTGTAGGAAGGCGCGGCGGATTGAAGAAGACGGCTGGGGGCCATAACATCCATTCCATAACGGAATAGATGGAGACAAGCCATGGACCGCCTGCAGGCAATGGAGATGTTTGTGCGGGTGGTGGAGACGGGCAGCTTTTCCAAGGCCGCCAAGGAGTTTTCCACCACCCAGCCCACGGTGACCAAGCAGGTGGCGGCCACCGAGGCGCGGCTCAAGGTGCGGCTGCTCAACCGCAACACCCGCGGCGTCAGCCTGACCGAATCGGGCGCGCTGTACTACGAGCGCTGCAAGAGCATCGTGCGCGACGCGCAGGAAGCCGAGAGCATCGTGACGCTGCGCCAGTCGCAGGCCCAGGGCCTGCTGCGCATCGGCACCTCGGTGGCCTTCGGCCGCCGCGTCGTTGTGCCGCTGGCGCTGGCGTTCATGGCCAAGCACCCGCAGGTGCAGGTGGACCTGAGCTTCGACGACCGCTACAGCGACCTGGTGGCCCAGGGCCTGGACGTGGCCCTGCGCATGGGCAAGCTGGCCGACTCCACCTTGGGCGCGCGCCACCTGGGCATGAACCCCTGGCTGCTGGCGGCCTCGCCCAAGTACCTGAAAAAGCACGGCACGCCCAAGCGTCCCTCGGACCTGAGCGGCCACAACGCGCTGGTCTACAGCAGTGTTCAGGGCGACGATGTGTGGCGGCTGGTCTCGCCCAAGGGCGAGCCGGTGACGGTGCCGGTCAGCGGCCGCCTGCGTTCCAACAATTTGTCGGCCGTGCTGGCGGCTTGCCGCAATGACCTGGGCATCGCCGCGCTGCCGCGCTACGTGGCGGCCGATTCACTGCAAGCCGGCCAGGTGGTGGAGGTGCTGCGCGACCACAGCCTGCCCGAGCAGGAGATCCACGCCGTCTTCCCCTCGCCCAAGCTCGTGCCCGGCAAGGTCCAGGCGCTGATTGCTTTTTTGCAGGGACACTTTGGGGCGAAGTGGTGGGAGACGCTGCCCAAGGCTTGATGGGCCCTGCCAGTGCGGACCTCACCCGGCCAAAATGGCATCCAGAGGACTCCTTGTGCCGCCCGCGGCCACCTTCAGGACATGCGTGTAGATCATCGTGGTGCTCACATCGCTATGGCTGAGAAGCTCCTGCACTGTGCGGATGTCGGTGAGCGCATGCGGCACCTCGAACTTGGGCGCCATCAGCCGCACGGTGTGGCCGTGGGCGGCGAACAGGCGTGCCCAGTGGTGAGCGCCCGAGCATGCCTCCATCCCGATCAGGCACGGCGGCAGCGACGCGACCAGCTCCAGCAGCTTGGCGCGCGCAATGCCCGGGCGTACCAGGCCGGGCTTGCCTGTGGCGTCCACGCCATGCACGGCGAAGACGTTCTTTGCCAGTTCAATTCCCAGAGTGACAATAGCCAACTTCCCCTTCCGAGTGAGTTGATGAGACCTTCGCACTTCCCATCGTGGCACTTCGTTGCCGGTCGCCGCAACACGCGGCTGGCCCGGGACGGGGAAGTCCCTTTCATTCGTTAGGGCGCATGTGAAGCGTAGCCTCATGCCACCATTTCTAGCAGCGGCGATTGTGTGCGCAGCGCTCATCTGCACAGCTTTGGGCTACATGGGAATTTCAGAGCGTCAGCTCACTACCGGAAGTCGCACCGGAATTCACACGGCCTACGACCTTTTGGCTGTAGTCGAGGGGTGGTTCTTCATTGCTGCGGCGCTCGCAATCTTGGGAGTATTCGCGAGCGCAAGTAGGTTCAAGCGGTTGATCTGGGCAGCGCTCGCCTCGGGGTGGACGGTCGCGGTTGCTGTCTACTTCGCGTGGTTTTACTAGAGGAGCGGCTATGCACCCTAACAGGTTGTTGGACACGGACGCACAAGTGCGTATGCTTCCTTCGGTCGCACCTGGCTTGTGCGCCGGTCAACTCCGACGTTTGACCGCACTATGAGCCACTTCCCGGAGCTCGAGACTCAGAATCTCCTTTTGCGGGAGATCGTTGACACTGATGCTGAAGATCTTTTGAGCATTCATGGCGACGCCCAGCACATGAAGTGGTTTGGATCGGATCCCTTAACAGGCGTCGAGGGGGCGAGAAGACTGATCCAGACGTTTGCGAAATGGCGTGAGGAACCTGCGTCCGGCACCCGCTGGGGCGTACAGTTAAAAAGCGTCCCCGGCCTGATTGGATCTTGCGGCCTGTTCCGCTGGAATCGAAACTGGAGAATGTGCGTGGTGGGCTATGAAATTTCCCCACGGCACCAGGGCCGCGGCTATATGAGTGAGGCTCTAGCTGCGGTTCTTGCTTGGGGATTCAGGGAGATGGAGTTGAACCGAGTAGAAGCAAATGTGCATCCCGACAACCGAGCGTCCTTAGCCTTGCTTGGGAGGCTCGGTTTTGTGGAGGAAGGGTGTCTACGAGAAGTCGGCTATTGGGCCGGGTCACATCATGACTTGATGCTGCACTCACTCTTGAAGCGGGAGTGGAGGAGCGGCGGTGCGGTCTAACGGGTCGTTCGACGCGGACACGCACCGGCACCGCGCCGCAAAGCGTGTGGACGAGCCTGCGCCATGCGGCGCAGTATCGGTGCGCGCCGGGCAACTCCAACGTTAGAGTTCACCATGACAGTCTGGTTTTTGATCGTTGCGGTTTCTGCATTCGTGGGTGCCATGTGCGCACGCATCCATCGAAGGTGGTTCTCCATTCTTGCCGGCGCTGCTATCCCCTGGTTCGGCTTCCTGTCGCTCTTGCTCGTTGAAGCGTATGTGTTGCCATACCGCGGCGGCGGAGCGACCATGTGGCCAATTGCTCAACTCTTTGGCGGCACTGCCGCAGCGCTCATCGGCGTGGGCTCGTGTGTGCTGTTCCGGGGCCGCCGTCGCGGCAAGGAAGCTCCTGGTGAGCCCTAACTTGGCAATCGATACGGACGTCCTATCTGTCGGCTTTCGCCGCCCGACTGTCCGTCGGTCATTTCTACGTGAGAGCGGTCTATCTCTGGACGCATCCCGCTGGACGAGGTCCGCTATGGTCGGAAGCGGACATGCCGGTCTTCCATATCGCCTGTCTCGTTAGACTGGCGCAATGCCTCCCCTGCGCTTAAGCGTCTTCGGCCGCATCTACCTGGTCCAGCGCGAAGCCGGCTTGTGGCAGGCCTACGCTGTGGGTGCGGACTGCAAGCGCAGTCCGGCCGGCTTCGTGGTGCCGGACTTCATTGAAGCAGAGGAAATTGCGCAGTTCCTGTTCGACCTGTTCCACGAAAGCGCCACGCCGGGCAACGGCGATGTCAGCCGGATTGCGTGACCATGGACCTGCCCGCTCCCATCCAAGCCGAGGTCCTGCGCCGCCTGCTGCGCGCCAGGGACAGGATGGACGCCGCTTCGCAGGAGGCCTGGCCGGTCGAGCGGCTGGCGCGCGTCAGCCACATCTCCGAGGCGCACTTCGCGCGCCTGTTCAAGCAAGCCTTCGGCGTCCCGCCGCACCGCTATCTGCTGACGCGGCGCATCGAGAAAGCCGCGACCCTGCTGCGCGACACGGACATGCCCATCACCGAGATCGCTTTCGGCACCGGTTGGGCCAGTCTTGGCAGCTTCGGGCGTACCTTCCGCGACATCACGGGCGAGAGCCCAAGCGCCGTGCGCTCCCGCGGGCCGGCGCTGGCGCCGGGCTATGTGCCAGCCTGCTTCTTGAGTGCGGCGCAGCGACCCGATCTGAGAACCGCAGTTTCGGAGAAGCGGCGCCAGGCGGCGGCCGGTACAACCACGGCTTCAGAAACAAAGGAGCTGTGATGAGCCAAGGTGTTCAGTCGGTGGGGTTGTATGTGCGAGACCAGGACGAGGCGCTTGTCTTCTATGTGGACAAGCTGGGTTTCAAAGTCCACACGGATGTGCGCAACGGTGACTACCGATGGCTGACGGTGCAGCACCCGGACCAGCCTTCGTTCCAGCTGGGTCTGTGCAAACCCGGCCCGCCAGTCATGGACGACGCGACTGCCCAGGCACTGAACGCGCTAGTGGCCAAGGGCGCGATGCCGCCCCTGGTGCTGAGCGTCACGGACTGCCGCGCCGCCTGCGAGCAGATGCGCGCCAGGGGCGTGGAGTTCACGCAGGAGCCGACGGACCGCTACGGCACGGTGGACGCGGGCTTTCGCGACCCCTCGGGCAATGGCTGGAAACTCGTCCAGGCGCGCGGCTGAGGCCGCTGCTTTCGTGAAGTAGTTCCTCGATACGGGATCCATAAGGGGGCGCAAGCCAGGCCGGCCGGGGGGGCGGGGCGGTTTTTACTTGGCGTTTCGAGGCGAAATAGCCGTCAAGCCCCTGAAAATAAAGCCTTCGTTGCTATCAACTTGGAAGCAAAAAAGGCCTGCTCACCTGAGGCTGTTCGTTTGGGTCACGTTCGCTTACACTCCGCGGGCATTTCCCGCCTGGGGTGTGGTCCCCTCAACGAAAGTCTGTCTGCGGTGCCTGGGCAGTTCAGCCAGCACCGCCAGCGGCCTCCAACCTGCCGCCGCCTTCGTGTCGCCACGCAAGCTGCCCCGCGCAGCGTCCTGCGTTCCCATCCTTGATCCCAGTCTGGCATGACGCGTCGCTTGACGTGGAAGGCCATTTTTGAGTCTGAAAATGTCCGTCACCACCGACCAACTGTTCCAGCTGTACCTTGCCTACTTCGGCCGCCCGCCTGATGCGGATGGCATGCGTTTCTACACCAGCGGCAACCATGAACTCAAGGACGTGGCCGCCGCCTTCAGCGCCTCGCCGGAGTCGGTGGCCCTGCACGGCAGCAGTTTCGGGACGGCCCAGGTCAACGCGATCTACCAGAGCCTGTTCAACCGGGATGCGGAGCCTGCAGGCCAGGCCTACTGGCAGCAGGAAGTGAACTCGGGGCGCCTGAGCCCCGCCCAGGCCGCCATGGCCATCCTGACCGGCGCGCAGAATGCGGACAAGGCCGCGGTGAGCAACAAGCTGGCGCTGGCGCACAGCTTCTACGAGCAGCTCGACACCCCGGCAGAGATCAACGGCTACGCCGGTACCGCGGCGGCCGCGCTGGCCCGCAACTTCATTCACTCTGTGGATGCGTCGGACGCCAGCCTGGCAAGCGCGCAGGCGTCGCTGCAGGCCAAGGTGCTGGCGATCACCGGCACCGGACAGGTTCCTCCGGTCGGGCCGCCGGCAGCGCCCGACCCGGTCTTCGCCGTCAGCAAGGATGGCGGCGACATCGTTTCCTTCACCACTGCCGGCGCGCAGATCAGCGTGACCGAGGCGCTTGGCGTCTTCACCTTCACCAGCAGCGGCACCACCGGCACCGCCGCCGCTCCCATCACCGGCATCGTCGTGCCCACCGGCACCACCCTGAGCATCAGCAGCGTGCTGGCGTCGGGCAAGACCTTCAGCGGCGCCGGCACGGCCCTGGTCGTGGCGAACACCACCGGCGAGGACCTCAGCACCTTCACCGCCACTGGCGTCACAGGCTTTCAGCTGACCAGCGGGGAGAGCTACACGCTGACCGCAGCGCAAGCCGCGATCGGCCGCATCGGTGCCGCTGGCGCCGCCGGCACGCTCACCGATGGCGGAACCATCATCGTCCGCGACAGTCTGGCAGCCCTGGGCGGCGGCGTCGCCGCCACGCTCAAGACCAAGGGCGCCGACAGCGTGATCGCCACGGCCGCCACCAGCGCCGACGTGTCGGCCATCAGCGTGGCGGGCATCGACAGCATCACCCTGGCCACCGGCCAGAACTACACCATGACGGCCGCACAGGCCGCGCTGGTGGCCACGGCGCCGGGCGCACAGACGCTGACCTTGACCACGCCGGCCTCGGGCACGCTCAGTGCGGCAGTGGAATCCTTCGTGCTGGGCAACTTCGCCAACACCGCGACACTGGGCGCAGCGGCGCAGAACGTCAGCGGCGCCGCCGGCACGGCCAGCAGCCTGGCCATCGGTGGCCTGGCCGCCACCGGCACCTGGACCCTGGCCAACGGCGCGGACACCCTGGTTGCCACCAATGGCGCGAACATCGCCGGCGTCAACGCCGGCGCCGCCACCACCGCCGAGAACCTGACACTCACCGGCGCCATCACCATGACGCGCGTCCAGCACGAGGCCTTCACCGGCACCGTCTTGGCGACCGGCGGTGCCGATGCGATCACCATCAGCGGCGCCGGCGCGGTGACGGCCAAGGCCGGCATCGAGTCCTATGCGCTGTCGGGCGGCGGCGCCAACGACATCACGGTGCTGGCGGGCACGACTGGCCTGACCGGCGCGGCCGGCAACGCCACCACGGTGACCGTGGGCGGCGGCACAGTGGCGGGCACCTGGGCCCTTGGCAATGGTGCCGACAGCATCGTCGCCACCGATGGCGCCGACATCTCCGGCGTGAATGCGGGCAGCGCCACCAGCGCAGAAAACCTCACGCTGACAGGCGGGGTCAGCATGACGCTGGCACAGCACGATGGGCTGGCCATCACGGCGGCCGGCGGCTCGGACAAGATCAGCATCACCACCGGCGGTGCGGTGACCGCCAAGGCCGGCATCGAGTCCTATGCGGTCTCGAGCGGCGGCACCAACAGCATCATGGTGCTGGCCGGCGCGACTGGCCTGAGCGGCGCGGCTGGCAACGCCACCACGGTGACCGTGGGTGGCAACACCGTCAGTGGCACCTGGGCGCTGGCCAACGGCGCCGACTCGCTGGTGGCCACGGATGGCGCGAGCATCGCCGGGGTCAACCTCGGCGCGGCAACGACTGCGGAAAACCTCACGCTCACCGGTGGCATCGCCATGACGCTGTCGCAGCACGACGCGCTGGCCATCACGGCAGCCGGCGGTGTGGACAAGATCAGCATCACCAGCGGCGGCGCGGTGACCGCCAAGGCTGGCATCGAGTCCTATGCGGTCTCGGGTGGTGGCGCCAACAACATCACGGTGCTAGCGGGCGCGACTGGCATCAGCGGCGCGGCCGGCAATGCCACCACGGTGACCGTCGGTGGCGGTACCGTCAGTGGCACCTGGGCCCTGGCCAACGGTACCGACAGCCTCGTTGCCACCGATGGCTCCGACATCTCGGGGGTGAATACGGGCAGCGCCATCAGCGCAGAAAACCTTACGCTGACTGGCGGGATCGCCATGACGTTGGCGCAGCACGATGGGCTGGCCATCACGGCGGCCGGTGGCGCGGACAAGATCACCATCAGTAGCGGCGGCACGGTGACGGCCAAGGCCGGCATCGAGTCCTATGTGGTCTCGGGCGGCGGCGCCAACAACATCACGGTGCTGGCGGGGGTGACCGGCCTGACCGGTGCGGTCGGCAACGCCACGACGGTGACCGTGGGTGGCAACACGGTGTCGGGCACCTGGGCGCTGGGCAACGGCGCCGACGTGCTGGTGGCCACCAGTGGTGCCAACATCGCCGGCGTCAACACAGGCGCGGCGACCACGGCTGAGAACCTCACACTCACTGGCGCCATCACCATGACGCGCGTCCAGCACGAGGCCTTGGCTGTCGCGGCGGCCGGCGGCGCCGATGCGGTCACCATCACCACCGCAGGTGCGGTGACAGCCAAGACTGGCATCGAGTCCTATGCGCTCTCGGGTGGTGGCGCCAACGCCATCACATTGCTGGCGGGCGCGACAGACCTGAGTGGCGCGGCTGGCAATGTCACCACGGTGGCCGTGGGCAGTAGCACGGTGTCAGGCACCTGGGCCCTGGGCAATGGTGCCGACGCGATCGTCGCCACCAACGGCGCGAACATCGCCGGGGTCAACGCCGGCGCGGCAACGACCGCTGAGAGCCTGACCCTGGCCGGTGGGATCGCCATGACGCAGGCGCAGTACCTGGGCCTGACGTCCATCACGGCCGCCGGCGGCTCGGACGCCGTGGCCATCACCAGCGGTGGCGCGGTGACAGCCAGGGCCGGCATCGAGGCCTATGCGCTGTCTGGCGGCGGCGCCAACAACATCACGGTGCTGGCGGGTGCGATCGGCCTGACCGGTGCAGCCGGCAACGCCACCACGGTGACGGTCGGCGGCAACACCGTCAGTGGCACCTGGGCCCTGGCCAACGCCGCTGACAGCCTCGTCGCCACCGATGGCGCCGACATCTCGGGCGTGAACACGGGCAGCGCCACCAGCGCAGAAAACCTCACGCTGAGCGGCGGCATCGCCATGACGCAGGCGCAGTACCTGGCCCTGACATCCATCACGGCCGCCGGCGGCGCCGATGCGGTCAACATCAGCACCGCTGGCGCGGTGGCGGCCAAGGCCGGCATCGAGTCCTATGCACTCTCGAGCGGCGGCACCAACAGCATCACGGTGCTGGCCGGCGCGACTGGCCTGAGCGGCGCGGCTGGCAACGCCACCACGGTGACCGTGGGTGGCAACACCGTCAGCGGCACCTGGGCCCTGGCCAACGGCGCCGACGTGCTGGTGGCCACCGATGGCGCGAGCATCGCCGGGGTCAACGCCGGTGCGGCCACGACTGCCGAGAGCCTGACGCTGACAGGCGGGATCAGCATGACGCTGGCGCAGCACGACGGCCTGGCCATCACGGCCGCTGGCGGTGCTGATGCGATCACCATCAGCACTGCCGGCACGGTGACGGCCAAGGCCGGCATCGAGTCCTATGTGCTCTCTGGCGGCGGCGCCAACGACATCACGGTGCTGGCGGGCACGACCGGCATCACAGGCGCGGCCGGCAACGCCACGACGGTGACCGTGGGCGGCGGCACGGTGGCAGGCACCTGGGCCCTGGCCAACGGCGCCGACGCGCTGGTGGCCACCAGTGGTGCGAACATCACCGCCGTCAATACCGGCGCAGCAACCTCGGCCGAGAACCTCACGCTGACCGGCGGCATCACGATGACGCGCGACCAGCACGAGGCCTTCACCGGCACCGTCTCCGCCGGCGGCGGCAGCGACTCGGTGACCATCACCACCAGTGGCGTCGTCACGCTGAAAGCTGGCGTAGAAAGCTACATCGTGGCGCAGCAAGCCGGCACGCCCAACACCATGTCGGTGTCTGCTGCGGTTGCCGGCGTCAACATCACGGGTGGCAAAGGCGATGCCTTGGTTGTCGTCGACACCAATGTCACCGCGACCGGCAACTGGTCGCTCAACGGCACCAGCGACGGCCTCAGCGCCGCGACCGGCGCCAACATCAGCGGTGTCAACGGCGGCCTGGCCACCACAGCCAAAAGCCTGAACCTCATCGGCGCCATGACCATGACGCAGGCGCAGCACCAGGGATTCACCAGCTTCACGGCGGTGGGCGCCTCGGACTCGATCACGATCACCACCGGCGGCGCCATCACGGCCGGGGCCGGCATCAACAGCTACGTGCTGTCGGGTGGCGGCGCCAACAACCTAGCGGTGCTCTCGGGCACGACGGGCATCACCGGTTCAATGAAAAACGCCACGACGGTGACCGTCGCGGGCCAGACCGTGGCCGGCACCTGGGCGTTGGCCCACACCACCGACGACACGATCGTCGCCACCGGCACTTCGAACATCGCCGGCGTCAATGGTGGCGCCGTGACCTCCGCCGAGAAGCTCACGCTCACTGGCGCCATCACCATGACGCGCGACCAGCACGAGGCGCTCGCCATCACGGGCGCGGGCGGTTCGGACGCGGTGACCATCACCACCCAGGGCATCGTCACGCTGAAGGCCGGCGTCGAGAGCTACATCGTGTCGCAACCTGGCAAGGCCAACACCGTGTCGATGACCACCGCTGACGGCGGCGTGAACATCGCTGATGACAAAGGCACGACGACTGTGGAGATCGATGCCGGCACCGTTGTCACCGGCACCTGGTCCCTGAGCGGTAACTTCGACGCGATCGGCGCCGCCAATGGCGTCAACCTCAGCGGCATCAATGGAGGCGCTGACACGACGGCGAGGTACCTCACCGTCAACGGCAGCACGATCTCGATGTCGCAGGCGCAGCACGAGAAATTCACCAGCATTGTGGCAAACGGCAGTTCTGATGTGCTCACGATCACCTCAGGCGGCGCGGTGAAGGCATGGACCGGCATCGAGACCTATGCGCTGTCGGGTGGCGGCGCAAACAACATCACGGTGCTCACGGGCGCGACCGGCATTACCGGGTCAGCGAATTACGCCACGACGGTGACCGTCGGGGCAGGGCTGGCCGTGTCGGGCACCTGGACGCTGAACAACGGATTCGACGTGATCACCGCCGCCAGTGGTTCCAGCATCGCCGGTGTCAACGGGGGCGCGGGCACCACGGGGGCGGAAACCCTGAACATCACCGGCACGGTCAGCATGACGGCGGCCCAGCACGGGGCGATGGCCATCGCGGTGGGAAGCAGCACCGACGCGGCGAAGATCACCACAGGCGGTACCGTCAACGCCAAGGCCAGCGTCGGAACCTACAGCCTGTCCTCCGTCGCGTCCAACACGCTCAACGTGAACGGAGGCAAGCTGGATGTCGGCATCATCGGCGATGCGAGCAACGCCACGACGGTGAGCATTGGCGGCAACACCGTCACCGGCACGTACATCCTGAGCAACGCAGCCGATGTGCTGGACGCCACAGACGGCGCCAACATCGCAGGCGCCACGCTAACGCAGGTCGAGCGCTTGGCAATGGCCGGCGCCGTGACCATGCGGGCCAACCAGTACGGCGCGTTCAGCCAGATCACCGCGGGCGGCAGCAACGACAGGATCATCCTGACCCAGGCGCTCGGCGCAAGCTTGCTGAACGCCGCGGTGGAGCACTTCACCCTGGCCGCGGGCAACAACTCGGCCACCCTGGAAGCCGCGCAGACCGTCGACGCGACGGCGCTGACCGCGGGCCAGGCTCTGTCGCTGGCAGGCAGCTTCGCCGCGACCGTCACACTGACGGCAGGCGCGCTGTCGGCGGGCTCGGCGAGTGGCAACCTGACCGTCAACGCAGGCACGGCCGCCAACACCATCATCGGCGGCAGCGGCAACGACACGGTCAACGCAGGCGGCGGCGACGACCTCATCACCGGCGGCAACGGAACCGACACCCTCAACGGCGACAACGGCAACGACACCTTCTTTTACGATTCGATGGCGCTGTTTCTTTCGGCGAACGCGCTGCTCGACCTGGTCAATGGCGGCAGCGACATCGACACCGCCGAGATTGAAGGCAGCATCATCCTGGCGACGGCGTCCGACCTGACGCGCATGACCAGCGTCGAGAGGATCACGGCGCGGTCCCTATCCACGGCCCTGCAGACGCACAGCGTCATTGTCAACAGCGACTTCAACCTGGGCGGCGTGACCACCATCGACCTGTCGGGCGACACCAACAGCGGATCGGCCGCGACCATCGATTTCACCGGCGTCACCACCGCCATGACGCTCAAGGGCGTGGGCGCGGGCAAGAACACCATCACCGGCGGCTCGGGCGCGGACACGCTGATCGGCAGCACGGGCGTCGGCACCGTCAACACCATCAACGGGGGCATGGGCGCGGACACCATCGTTGGCGGCTCAGGCCACGACTTCTTCATCTACGACAGCGCGGCCGCCGCGGTCGCGGACGACGTCACCGGTGGGGGGGGCACCGACAGCGTGCTGTTCAGGTCGACCACGGGTGAGACGCTGGTGGTGGGCAACAACTTCAAGGCGGGCCTTTCCTACATGGTCACCACCAACAGCACCGCAACGGCCAACGGGACGACCGCCGAAAACATCAATGCCAGCACCCATACGGGGGGCGCCGTCACGCTGACCGGGAACGCCGGCAACAACATCCTGACCGGGTCGGTGGGTGCGGACACGCTGGTCGGCGGCGGGGGCAACGACACCATGCGCGGTGGCGCCGGCGGTGACACCATCACCAGATCTCCCACAGGCACGACAACCTATGTCTTCGAGAACACGGCCAGCAACAACGGCAACGACTCCCTGAACGGAGTGCGCGCTGACAACACCTACAACGACGTCTTCAATTTCTCCGCGTTTCTGGGCACCAGCGTCGTCAAGCGCGCCGCGGTGGACGCGATCGAACCGCTGGTGGGGCTGGACCTGACGACCGGGCAGAACGTCGGCATCCGTTATGGGACTGGCAGCTTGGGCACTGGCAACATCCGGCTCGCGACTGACAACGCCGTGGCCGGCGAAGTGGCCATAGCCGACGACGGCAAGGCCGTGGTGTTTTCATTCTCATCGGGCAACTCAAGTGGCTCCGCGACCGGCACGATCTACTACGTGCAAGACACCCTCATTGGGGGCGGGCAGCAATGGGAGGTGTTCGCGGTCGGTTCGATCAACAGCAACTCCGGCAGCACGAGCGTCACGAACTTCGCAATTTATAGCAACTACATCTAGGCCTGGTCACGCCGCTCAACTTCCGGCACCTCTATGACTTCTGGGTGGTCGCCAAGGACGGCGGCACCTCCCGCGCCGCGGAGCGGCGGGGCATGGCGGCCTGATCAAAGGCCTCCGACAGCCCCTTTGCCTGGCTGCGCCGCGCCTGCAGCAGCTGCCAGACATTGACCGGCACCAGCACAAGATGCAAGGCCAGAGCTGGGCCTGCAGGGCATAGGCGATGAAGGCTGCATTGGCAGCCAGAGCCGCGTAGCGCAGGCGGAGCATGTTGTTGCATGAGAAGGCCAGCAGCGTGAGCGCCGCGGCCGCCCATCCCAGAACCTCATGCAGATGGAGCGCAAGGTCTGCTGCGCCTGCTGCACCATTCGACACCGCCGTCGCGGCGAGAGGCGGATTGCGCAGCTTGAGGGAGGTGGTGGGACGCGGATAATGGAACGCCTGCAAGCAGCTGGAGCGTCCCATGCCCGCCACCATCACCGCCTTTGCACGCTCGCCCGATCGCGGCAGGGGCCTGGCCCGTGACATGCGCGTGCGCTGGGCGCTGGAAGAAGTGGGCCAGCCCTACGAGGTCCGCCTGGTGTCGTTCAGTGAGATGAAGGAGCCCGCGCACCGCGCCCTCCATCCTTTCGGGCAGATCCCCACCTATGAGGAAGGCGATCTCGCCCTGTTCGAGTCCGGGGCCATCGTCTTGCACATCGCGCAGCGCCATGCCGGCTTGCTGCCCGACGATGCGAACGCAAGGGCCCGCGCGGTGGCGTGGATGTTTGCTGCCCTCAATACCGTGGAGCCGCCCATCCTGGAGAACCGGTTTGCCTGGATGCTCGAGCGCGACCAGCCCTGGTACGCGCAACGCCAGCAGGTTCTGGACGACCGCGTGCGTGTGCGGCTGGCTGAGCTCTCCGGCCGGCTCGGCGATGCGCAATGGCTGGACGGTGCGTTCAGCGCGGGCGACCTGTTGATGGTGACGGTGCTGCGCCGCCTGGGCGCATGGCCTGTGCTGGATGAATATCCGAATCTTTGCGCCTATGTCGCCCGCGCCGAAGAGCGCCCAGCGTACAAGCGCGCTTTCGACGACCAGCTGGCGGTCTTCACCACCAGCGCACCCGATACACTGACCGGCAAAGGACTTGAAAAAAATGGGGACTCAAGCGACGTTTGACCAGGGGCTGTTCGCCGGCCGGCAGGTCACCGGCTACGAAGATGTCTTCACCAAGATCGAGATGTGCCGCAAGCACTACACCGAGTGCGGACTGGGCGCGGCCTTCGTGGACCAGTACATCCGTTAAAGCGTTTTTTGATTGATTCCATGCAAGCTGCCATCGCATCCCCCCTGTACATCACCATGCACGCCAGCGACAACGTCGCCATCGTCGCCAACGATGGCGGCCTGCCCGCGGGAACGGTGTTCCCTTGCGGCCTGACGCTGCGCGACCACGTTCCCCAGGGCCACAAGGTGGCGTTGCAAGACCTGGCCCAGGGCAGCGCGGTGCGCCGTTACAACGTGCCCATCGGCTACGCGCTGAAAGACATCCCGGCCGGCAGCTGGGTTCATGAGCGCCTGCTGCAGATGCCCGACGCCCTGGGCCTGGACAAGCTGCCGATTGCCACCGTCAAGCCCGAACCCATGGCGCCGCTGGAGGGCTACACATTCGAGGGCTACCGCAACGCCGACGGCTCGGTCGGCACCCGCAACATCCTGGCCATCACCCAGACCGTGCAATGCGTGGCCGGGGTCACGGAATTCGCCGTGCAGCGGATCAAGGACGAACTGCTGCCGCGCTACCCCAATGTGGACGACGTCGTCGCACTTGAACACGGCTACGGCTGCGGCGTGGCCATCGACGCGCCCGATGCCGTCGTGCCCATCCGCACGCTGCGCAACATCAGCCTGAACCCCAATTTCGGCGGCGAGGTGATGCTGGTCAGCCTGGGCTGCGAGAAGCTGCAACCCGAAAGGCTGATGCCGCCGGGAACGATTGCCGTCATCGACGAGCGCCAGACCCAGGATGCGGCGCTGGACGTGGTCTGCCTGCAGGACGAGGCCCATGTGGGCTTCATGTCCATGGTCGAGTCCATCCTGCGCCAGGCCGAAGTGCATCTGAAGCGATTGAATGCGCGCCGGCGCGAGACCGTGCCGGCCAGCGAGCTGGTGGTGGGCGTGCAATGCGGCGGCAGCGATGCCTTTTCCGGCGTCACCGCCAATCCGGCCGTGGGCTTTTGCACCGACCTGTTGGTGCGCGCCGGCGCCAGCGTCATGTTCTCCGAGACGACCGAGGTGCGCGACGGCATCGACCAGCTCACTTCGCGCGCCACCACGCCCCAGGTGGCCGAGGCGATGATCCGCGAGATGGCCTGGTACGACGCCTACCTGCAGCGCGGCAGCGTCGACCGGAGCGCCAACACCTCGCCGGGCAACAAGAAGGGTGGCCTGTCCAACATCGTGGAAAAGGCCATGGGCTCCATCGTCAAGTCGGGCACGTCGCCGATCTCGGGCGTGCTGGCGCCGGGCGAAAAGCTCAGGCAACGCGGCCTGACCTACGCCGCCACACCGGCCAGCGACTTCATCTGCGGCACGCTGCAGCTGGCGGCCGGCATGAACATGCACGTGTTCACCACCGGTCGCGGCACGCCTTATGGCCTGGCGCAGGTGCCGGTCATCAAGGTGGCCACGCGCAGTGATCTGGCGCGCCGCTGGCACGACCTGATGGACGTGAACGCCGGCACCATCGCCGACGGCACACACAGCATCGAGCAGGTGGGCTGGGAGCTGTTCCAGCTGATGCTCGATGTCGCCAGCGGCCGCAAGAAGACCTGGGCCGAGCACTGGAAGCTGCACAACGCCCTCGTGCTTTTCAATCCGGCGCCGATCACTTGAGGTGATGCTGGCCCGTCACCAGGCTTTGTGCCCGCGTGACAGGCCCGCGCTTACGCGGGCTCGCGCTAGACCACTTTGGGTCGTTGACTGCCGTCGCTCCTGCGCGACGGATCGAAGTATTTTTGCACCGCGTTGATCAGCTGCCTAAGCAATAGGCAATGGCTGCAGAGCGAGCGTCGGCGCGGCTGCCGCAAGGGCTCCACAAGCTTGTCCACAGCCTTCTCCACGCCTGAGGTGGACAGCAGGCGAGGCAGGTGTGCTAGGCATGTCCCGCAGGTCCGCCCCGGCCAGACACGGCCATGCAAGGCGAGCGGATCGCCACCCATTTGCTTCCAATTCCATAGCAAGTCACGCCCATTTCCCGGGAGCTACAGGCCGATTTCCCTCTAAAAAAGGCGTCAGGCCGCCGCCCGCAAACTGCGCCCCAGCGCCAGCTTGCGGATGCAGGAGGCGAATGAGCGCACAGAAGACGTCTGCCTGGCGTCGCGCTTCCACAGCATGCCCGGCGTGCGCACGGGGCTGGGGCTTTCCAGCGGGATGACGCGAACATCGTCGCGCGGCTGCACGGCGTGGCTGGAGACGATGGCGGCCAGCTGGGTGCGGGCCACCAGGCCGACGATGGGGGCGATGGTGTTCATCTCGGCGGCGATCACCGGCTCGGCGCCGCAGGCGCGAAAACACTCGTCCAGCATGACGCGCGTGGCAAAGGCGCGCGGTAGCAGGGCCAGGCTTTGCCGGTGCAGCTCCACCATGCGCACCCGCTTGCGCTGGGCCAGCGGGTGGCTGGGCGCCACCACCAGCACCATCTCTTCGGTGTAGAGCGGCTCGAACCACAGGTGGGTGGGGTCGGCCGGCTGGTAGGCGATGCCCACGTCCAGGGTCTCGTCGATCAGCCGCTGCGCGATCGCATCGGCCGCCAGCTCGTCCACCGTCACCTTCACCGTGGGATGGCGCTTGAGGAACATGGCCAGTGCCTCGGGCACGAAACCCAGGTTGAAGGTGCCGGTGGCGCCGATGCGCACCTCGCCCGACAACGCGTCGCCGGCGCGTTTGAGCTGCGACAGGCCGTGGTCCACCTCCTGCAGCGCCTTGGCGGCATGGCCCAGAAAGGTCTCGCCTGCCTCGGTCAGCAGCACCCGCTTGCCGATGCGGTCGAACAGCGGGTGGCCCAGCTCGTCTTCCATCTGGCGGATCTGGTGCGAGAGCGTGGACTGGCTGACATGCGCGCGCTCGGCGGCGCGGGTGAAAGACAGGCACTCCGCCAGTGCGACGAAGTAGCGCAGATGGCGCAGTTCCATAGGGTTTACCAAGGTGAATGATCGACGGCATCGATCCGGATCATCGAAATTCTTCACTTCTTCTGCGTCCTGTCAATCGATACAGTCCCGCCCCATTGACGGAGATTTGCATGGCCCAACTGGAATACGACACGGAAAGCATCACCGACGCGGTCATCGCCCGCATGACCGACTGCAAGGACCCGCGCTTCAAGCAAGTGATGGGTTCCCTGGTGCGCCACCTGCACGCCTTTGCCCGCGAGATCGACCTCAAGGGCGACGAGTGGTTCAAGGCCATCGAGTTCCTCACCGCCTGCGGCAAGGCCTGCGACGCCAAGCGGCAGGAGTTCATCCTGCTGTCCGACACGCTGGGCCTGTCCATGCAGGTGGTGGCGCTGGAACATGCGCGCGCCCTCAAGGGCCGCAGCGGCGCCACGCCGCCCACCGATGCCACCGTCCAAGGTCCCTTCTTCTGGGAGGGCGCGCCCGAGCTGCCGCTGGGTGCCGACATCGCGCAGGGCGTGTCGGGCGAGCCGGCCCTGTACAGCGGCCGCGTCACCGACCTGGAAGGCCAGCCCCTGCAAGGCGCGCTGCTGGACATCTGGTCGGGCGACGGCGACGGCGTCTACGACATGCAGATCGAGGACGGCGGCATGCGCGCCCGCGCCCGCATCCGCACCGATGCCCAGGGCCGCTACTGGTTCTGGTCGATCCGCCCCACCTACTACCCGGTGCCCGACGACGGCCCGGTGGGCGCCATGCTGCGCAAGATGGGCCGCCATCCCAACCGTCCGGGCCACATCCACATGATGGTGTCGGCGCCTGGCCACAAGAAGCTGACCACCCATTTGTTCGTCAAGGGCAGCCCCTACCTGGACTCGGACGCCGTCTTCGGTGTGCGCGACAGCCTGATCGTGGAGTTTGAACAGCACGAGCCCGGCACCGCCATGGACGGCCGCAAGATGGCCAAGCCCTACCACGTGGCGCATTACGACTTCCGCCTGATTCCGCAGGAGACGGCATGAGCGCTGGCGCCCCCACTGCATCGATCAACAAGATCGGCAAGTCCACGGTGCCCCGCACCGCCATCTGCACCTCGGACGAGCACAGCATCACGGTGCGCGGCGAGGACCTGTGCCGCGACCTGATCGGCCAGATCAGTTTCACCGACTACTTCAGCCTGCTGGTCACCGGCGAGCGCCCCACCCGCGCCGATGCGGCCGTGCTCGACGCCACCCTGGTGGCTATCGCCGAACATGGCCTGGTGCCCAGCGTGCAGGCCAGCCGCATGACCTATGCCGCGGCGCCCGATGCGCTTCAGGGTGCGGTGGCGGCCGGCATCCTGGGCTGCGGCAGCGTCATCCTGGGCGCCTCCGAGACGGCGGGCCGTTTGTTCACGGAGGTGGATGAGGAGGCCAAGGCCGGCGCTGACCTGGAAGCCGCCGCCCGCACGGTGGTGGCGCGCTGGCGCGCTGCCGGCAAGCCCATCCCCGGCTACGGCCATCCACTGCACAAGGACAGGGACCCGCGCGTGGCGCGCCTGTTCGCGGTGGCGCTGGAAGCCGGCACCAGCCTGCGCTTTGTCGAGATCGCCGAGATGGTCGAGCAGGTCATTCCCGAGATCGTCGGCAAGGAGCTGCGGCTGAACGTCTCGGCCGCCATCCCGGCCGTTCTGCTGGGCACCAGCTTTCCGCTGCGTGGCCTGCGCGGCGTGCCCATCCTGGCGCGCACCGCCGGCCTGATCGCCCACCTGTGCGAAGAGGCAGTCACACCCAGCGGCTTTGCACTGTCCTACCAGGCCACACGCGAAGTCATTTACGAAGGCAAGCCGGCCGCCGCCAAAGAGGGCGCCGCATGATCGGAGTGCTCAAGGGCGTGCGGGTGCTGGAGCAGGGCACCTTCATCACCGGCCCGGCCTGCGGCATGCTGCTGGGCGACCTGGGTGCCGATGTCATCAAGGTGGAGCAGCCCGGCACGGGCGACCCCTTCCGCGCCTTCAAGGGCGGCCTGTACAGCCCGCACTTCCAGACCTACAACCGCAACAAGCGCAGCATCACGGTGGACACCAAGTCCGCCGCCGAGCGTGCGCGCTTCTACGAGCTGGTCAAGACGGCCGACGTCTACATCCAGAACTTCCGGCCCGGCGTGGCCGAGCAGCTGGGCGTGGGCGAGGCGCAGCTGCGCGCGCTCAACCCACGGCTGATCTATTGCTCGATCAGCGGCTTCGGTGCCACCGGCCCCTCGGCGGGCCGCCCCAGCTACGACACGGTGGCCCAGGCCGCCAGTGGCTACCTCAAGCTGCTGGTCAACCCGGCCAATCCACGCGTGGTGGGCCCGGCCATCGCCGATGCGGTGACGGGCTTTTACGCGGCCTATGGCGTGCTGGGCGCGCTGTACGAGCGCGAGCGCAGCGGCGTGGGCCGCAAGGTCGAGGTCTCGATGCTCGAGGCCATGAGCCACTGGAACCTGGACGCCTTCACCCACTACTACTCGGCCGGCGAGGTGATGGGCCCGTTCAGCCGGCCGCGCGTCTCGCAGTCCTATGTGCTGGAGTGCCAGGACGGCAAGTGGCTGGCGCTGCACATGTCCTCGCCGGAAAAGTTCTGGCAGGGCCTGGCCCAGGCCATCGAACGGCCCGAGATCTTCCAGGACCCGCGCTTTGCCACGCGCGAGGCCCGCATCGACCACCAGGATGCCATGATCGGTGTGCTGTCCCAGCGCTTCCTCACCCGCACGCGGGTCGACTGGTGCAACCGCCTGCTGGCGCAGGACGTGCCGCACGCCCCCATGTACGACACCAACGAGGCGCTGGAAGACCCACAGGCCCAGCACCTGCAGCTGCTGGTGTCGGCACAGCACCCCACCATGGGCGAGTTCCGCACCGTGCGGCCGCCCGTGTCCTTCGACGGCCAGCGTTCGCTGTCGGTGCTGCCGCCGCCCACATTGGGCGAGCACAACGCCGAGATCGAACGCATGCTCGCGACCCCGAGCGCGGCCTGACAGCCGCGACCGCCGGACCCTGAGACCGACAGAGCGATTCACAACGAGGAGACAAGCATGACGCAACCGACTTTCCATCGCCGTACCGTCCTGGCCGCGGCCGCCGGATCCGCAGTCACGGCCGCCGCATTGCCGCTGGCGGCCTGGGCCCAGGGCGGGCCGATCAGGATCGGCAGCACCCTGGCCCTGACCGGCCCGCTGTCTGCCACCGCCCAGGTACACAAGCTGGTGGGCGAGATCTATGTGGAGGATCTGAACAGCCGCGGCGGCCTGCTGGGCCGCAAGCTGGAGTGGGTGCTCAAGGACGACCAGTCCAAGGCCGACCTGGCCCGCACGCTGTACGAGCAGTTGCTCACCTCCGACAAGGTCGACCTGCTGATGGGCCCCTACGCCACCGGCGCCATCCTGTCGGCCGTGGGCGTGGCCCAGCGCTACAACAAGGTGCTGGTGCACCACACGCTGGGCGTGCCTTCGCTGGTCAAGTACGACATGCAGTTCCCGGCCTGGTCGCTGGGATCGGACCCTGGCGTGACGGTCAACAACACCTTGTTCGAGGCGCTGGCCAATGGCCCGAAGCCGCCCAAGACGGTGGCGGTGGTCACCAGCAAGTTCCCCTCCATCCACTTCATGTCCATGGGCGCGCGCGAGACCATCAAGAAAAAGGGACTGACCGAAGTGCTGTTCCTCGAGTGGGAATTCGGCAACCGCGACTTCGGGCCCATCGCCAGCCGGGTCAAGGATGCCAAGCCCGACTTTGTCTACGTGGGCGCCATCGGCCTGGACGGCAACCTGCTGCTCGACGCGATGAAGAAGATCGACTATGTGCCGCCGCAGCACTTCTACATGTATCCGGCGCCGGGGCCGCTGGTGGCCTCGCCGGAAGGCAAGAACGCGCTGTCGGTGACCATCTTCGAGGACCAGCCGCCCTTCAACACCCGGCCGAACGCGGAAAAATTCATCACCACCTACCGCGCCCGCGCCGCCAAGGCGAATTTCCCCGATACCTCGGTCGAAGTACAGGCCGCGGCCTCCTATACGGCGTGGCAGATCCTGGAGGCGGGCGTCACCGCCACCAAGAGCCTGGACGATAAGAAGATCGCCGATTATCTGAAGAAGAACAAGGTCAACACCATCCAGGGGGCGCTGCGTTTTGACGGCCCCTCGAACTACGGCGACGACCTGATGCGCATCAAGCAGATCCAGAACGGCAAGTGGGTCGTGGTGTGGCCGCGCGAAATGGTGACGCCTGGTTTCCGCATGGCGACGAACTAAGGCAGCAGCGCGATGAGTTTTCCGAGCTGGACGCTGCTCGGCCAATCGGTGTTGTCCGGCGTATTCGCCGGCGCGCTGTACGGCCTGCTGGGGCTTGGGCTGGGCCTGAGCTGGGGCCTGCTGCGCACCATCAACCTGGCCCACTTTGCCTTTGCCTTCCTGTCTGCCTACATCTGCTGGCAGTTGTCGGTGGTGGCCAAGTGGGACCCCTTGCTCACCCTGGTCTGCGTCGTGCCTCTGATGTTCGCGCTAGGCGCCGGCCTGCACTGGCTGACCGAGCGCTTCCGTCTCACGCCCTTCAGCTCGCTGCTGCTGACCTTCGGTTGCATGGGCATTGTGGAATCCGTGATGCAGACCATCTGGACGGCCGACCCGCGCAAGCTGGAGTCGCACTACGCCGAGCTGAAGTTCCGCCTGGGCCCGCTGTACCTGCCGGTGCCGGAAGTCCTGACCCTGGTGCTGGCCATCGCGATCTCCTTCGCTGTGTGGGTCGTGCTGCGTTTCACCGACCTGGGCAAGGCCTTGCGCGCCAGCGCTGAAGACGCGCCTGTGGCGGCGGCCTTCGGCATCGACCAGCGACGCAACGGTTTCTTGCTGGCCGGCACCTGCGCGGCCATCGCCGGTGTGGCCGGCGTGTGCATCGCCCTGTCCAGCAGCATCAGCCCCTCGCAGATGTACACCTGGGTGGGCGTGGTCTTCGCCGCCGTGATGCTCGGCGGGCTGGGCAGCGCGCTCGGTCCCCTGGTGGCGGGCATCATCATCGGCGTCAGCGAGGCCGTCACCATGGCGGTGACCTCGCCCTCGTGGGCGCCGCTGGTGTCGTTCGCATTGCTGATCGCCATCTTGCTGCTGCGGCCGGGGCGGGTGCGATGAAGCTGCAACGCGCTCCCGCCGGCATCCTGGCCGCCGGCTTGCTGCTGGCCGCGCTGCCCTTTCTCAAGTTGCCGGCCTTCTACGAATCCTTCCTCTACCTGGCGCTGTTCTGGATGGTGCTGGCCACCTCCTGGAACATCCTGTCGGGCTACGCGGGCTATTTCTCCTTCGGCCACGGCGCTTTCTTTGGCGCGGGCGTCTACACCTCGGCCACACTGGCAGGCAAGTTCAACTGGCCCTTCCTGTGGACCCTGCCGGTGGCGGCGCTGGTGGCGGCGCTGATCGGCGTGGGCGTGGGCGCCGTGGTGTTCCGCGTGCGCGGCATCCGCGGCGAGGTCTTTGCCCTGCTGTCGATGGCTGTGACCTTCGTGGTCGCCACCATCATCGGCAACACGCCCATCGACGGCGGCCCGGGCGTCTACCTCAACGCCGTGGCCGTGCCCAAGCTGGGCCCCACGCCCACCTCCAGCCTCTACCTGATGATGCTGGTGGCGGCGGTGGTGACCCTGCTCGTGTCCTGGGCCATCCGCCATTCGCGCTTCGGCGCGGCCCTGTTCGCCATCCACGACGACGAGGACGCGGCCGAGGTGCTGGGCGTGCCCACCTACCGCTGGAAGCTGCTGGCGCTGGCGATTTCCTGCGCGCTGGCGGGCTGGGCCGGCGGCATCCACGCGCTGTTCGTCTCCTACGTCACCACGGCCGAGACCTTCAACCTCACCGTGCCGCTGACGGTGGTGCTCATGAGCATCCTGGGAGGTACGCGCCACTGGGCCGGCCCGGCCATCGGCGCGGTGGCCATCACCTGCCTGTTGTTCTCCTTCACCGGCGGCGAGTACGCAGTGATGGGCAAGGGCGTGATCGGCCTGATCCTGGTGGTGGGTGTGCTCTTCATGCCGGAAGGTGTGATGGGAAAACTGCGACGCAAGCAGATTCGTCATCCCCGCGCAGGCGGGGATCCAGTGCTTTCCACTGAGCCGAAGGCGGGCGCCCTGGATTCCCGCCGCCGCGGGAATGACGGAGGTGTTCTGCTCGACGTCCACGACCTGTCCAAATCCTTCCGCGGCCTCAAGGCGCTGAACAAGGTCTCGCTGCAGGTGCGCGAGGGCGAGATCCTGGGCTTGCTGGGGCCCAACGGCTCGGGCAAGTCGACCTTCATCAACGTGGTCAGCGGGCACTTTCTGCCCAGTGGAGGCCAGGTCAAACTGGCTGGCCGCGATATCGCCGGCCTGCCGGCCCATGCGATCGCCCAGGCCGGCATCGCCCGCACCTACCAGATCCCCCGGCCCTTCGCCCAGATGAGCGTGCTGGACAACGTGGCCGTCGCCGCCATGTACGCCGGCCAGGGCCTGGGCAGCATGGAGGCGGGCCGTCGCGAGGCCATGCGCTGGCTGGATTTCACCCACCTGGAGGGCAAGGCGCACAGCCTGCCGGGCGAACTGAACCTGCACCAGCGCAAGTTCCTGGAGCTGGCGCGGGCGCTGGCCGGCCGGCCGCGCCTGGTGCTGCTGGACGAGGTGCTGTGCGGTCTGACGCCCGCCGAGATCCAGTCGGCCGTGGCCCAGATCCGCCGCATCCGCGACCAGGGCACGACCATCGTCTTCGTCGAGCACGTGATGGACGCCGTGATGGCGCTGACGGACCGCATCGTGGTCTTCGACCAGGGCGCCATGCTGGCCGAGGGCGCGCCGCGCGAGGTGATGCAAAGCCCGGCCGTGATGAGCGCTTACCTGGGAATTCAGCATGCTTGAACTGCACCAACTGACCGTGGCCTACGGCCAGGCGCGCGCCATCTGGGATGTGTCGCTGCGCGTCGCCCAGGGCGAGCTGCTGTGCATCGTCGGCCCCAACGGCGCGGGCAAGACCACCCTGGTCAACACCATCGCCGGCGTGCTCCAGCCCATGGCCGGCCGCATCTCGATGGAAGGCCAGGACATCACGCGGCTGGCGCCGCACCGCTTCTGCGCCGCCGGCATCGCCCTGGTGCCCGAGGGCCGGCGCCTGTTCACCGGCCTGACCGTCGCCGAGAACCTGGACGTGGGCAGCTTCCTGCCGGCGGCCAAGGCGCGCCGCGGCCAGTCGCTCGATGAGGTGCTGGCCCTGTTCCCGGCCCTCAAAGCCAAGCTGGCTGCGCCGGCCGGTGAGCTCTCCGGCGGCCAGCAGCAGATGGTGGCCATAGCCCGGGCGCTGATGGCGCGGCCGCGCCTGCTGCTGCTGGACGAGCCCTCGCTGGGCCTGTCGCCGCTGGTCGTGGGTGACATGTTCGAGGCCATCCGCAAGGTCAGCGCCGCCGGCATCACCATCGTGCTGGTCGAGCAGAACGTTTCGATGGCGATGAAAGTGGCGCACCGCGCCTGCGTGCTGGAATTGGGCCGCGTTGTGGCCGAGGGCTTGCCGCAGGAATTGATGGAGCGACCCGAGATTCGCAAAGCCTACCTTGGCGTCTGAATGTGACCCCACGCTCGCCCACGGCGTGTGGCTCGCTGCCCCCGAGGGCGCGTGGTTTGCCTAGGGGCGGCCCGTCGGCAAAACAATACCAAACGAAGGAGACAAAGCATGCTGTCGCCCACCACCATCTCCCGCCGCATCCTCATTGCCGCCGGTCTGGCCGCTGCCGCGCCCGCGCTGCTGGCGCAAGCCAGCGATGGCACGCTGCGCCTGGTCGTGCCCTTTGGCGCGGGCACCACGACCGATATCGTCAGCCGCGTGCTCGGCGATGGCCTGGGCAAGGCCTTGCAGCAGACTGTGGTGGTGGACAACCGGGCCGGCGCGGGCGGCTCCACCGGCTCGGACCAGGTGGCCAAGGCCGCGCCCGACGGCCGCACCATCGTCATGGGCACGGTGGGCACGCATGCGATCAACGCCTCGCTGTTCAAGAAGCTGCCCTACGACCCGCTGCGCGACTTCGCGCCCCTGGCCCTGGTGGGCTTCACGCCCACCCTGCTGGTGGTTGGCGCCGACTCACTGGCCAAGACACTCAACGATCTCAAGGCCATGGCGGCCCGGCCCGAGGGCGTGAGCTTTGCCTCCGCCGGCAACGGCACCTCCGGCCACCTGGCCGGCGAGATGCTGGCCCAGCGCCTGGGCGTGAAGATGACGCATGTGCCCTACAAGGAGGGCGCGATGGCCATGACGGCCGTGATGGGCCGCCAGGTCGACCTGATGTTCTACCACCCGGCGGCCGTCATGCCCCAGGTCAAGGCCGGCAAGCTGCGCGCCCTGGGCGCCAGCAGCGCGCAACGCAGCGCCGCCGCGCCCGAGGTGGCCACACTGATGGAGCAGGGCCTGGCCGACTTCGACCTGGTCGCCTGGTTCATGCTCTACGCGCCCGCCGCCACACCGCCGGCCACGCTGGCGAAGCTGCGCGCCGCCGCAGCCAGCGTGCTGGCCTCAAGCGAAGTGGCGGGCAAGCTGCGCGAGCAGGGCGTCGAGCAGCGCGCCTTGAAGGCCGAGGAGCTGGCCGGCTTCAACAAGGCGGAGATGGACAAGTGGGCCGTTCTCGTCAAGCGCTCCGGCGCGCAGGTGGACTGATTCTTCAGCGCACCGTCGCGCGCACCTTGTCCAGTTCGGCCCGGTACAGCTTCACCGCGGCCGGGTCGTAGGTCGCGGCAAACTTCTCGGCCACCGGCGCGGTCAGTTCGCGCATGCGGGCCAGCGTCGCGGGCGACACGTCATTGATCTGCATCTTGCTTTCCAGCTCCTTGCGCGCTGCGACGGCCGACTCGCGGCTCAGGCGGCGCTGGTAGGCGCCAGCTTCCACCGCGGCGTCCTGCAGGATCTTCTGCTCGGTGGCGCTCAGGCGGTCCCACAGCTTCTTGCTGATGAGAACCGGGCTGGCCGTGTACACGTGGTTGGTCACGCTCAGGTACTTCTGCACTTCGTAGAACTTGCTGTTCGCGATGATCGCGAAGGGGTTCTCCTGCGCGTCCATCGCCTTGGACTCGAGAGCGCCGTAGAGCTCGGGAAAGGCCATCGGCACCGGGTTCGCGCCCAGAGCAGCGAAGCTCTCCACAAACATGGGGTTGGGGATCACACGCAGCTTCAGGCCCTTGAGGTCTTCCACGGTCTGGATCGGCCGGCGGCTGTTGGTGAACTGGCGAAAGCCCGCCTCCCAGAAGCCCAGCCCCACCAGGCTCCTCTCCGGCAGCCGCTGCAGCAGCGACTTGCCGAACGGTCCTTGCACCAGCGCATCCACCTGCTCGCCACTGGTGAACGAGAAGGGGATGTCCAGCAGCGTGAACTCCTTGACGGCACCGCCCGTGACGGTGGCCGACAACACGACCATGTCCTGCGCGCCACCTTGCACGGCGCTGAACTGCTGCTGCTCGCCGCCCAAGCTGCTGGTGTGAAACTCCTGCACTTTGAGCTTGCCACCGCTGCGGGCGCCGACGATCTCCGCGAATTTCTGCACGCCCAGCGACAGGTGGTGGCCCAGTGGATTGACGTGGCCGAAGCGGATCACGCGGTCCTGGATGTCCTGGGCGGATGCGGCGGCACAGGCGGCTGCGAGCACCGCGAGGGTGGCGAGTTTGCGGAAGGTCAAGGCTGTCTCCTGGATGTTCTTTTGCGCCATGCGACTGCCCGGCGCTGGGGGCATTCTAGACAGCAAAACCCGGCTTCGCTGTCGCTGGAACGGGCCCGTTTGGTGGCACAGTGGAACCCTTTTCGAGGAGCTCAGTGATGGTGATGTCCGAAGGCGTGCGCTGCGTGGTGCCGGGGAGCGATGTGCTGGGCGAAACGCCCTTGTGGTGCGAGCAGACGCAGTCCCTGCTGTGGCTGGACATCGAGCAGGCACGGCTGCAGCGCTTCCACCCCGCCAGCGGACGCCACGACGTCTTCCAGTTCGACGAGCGCTACGTCGGATCGCTGGCATTGCTGCGTCGCCCGGGCCGGGTGCTGCTGGGCCTGGACCTGGCGCTGGTCAGCTTCGACCTGGGCACGGGCCAGCGCGAACTGGTCTGCCAGGTGGAGCCCGACGGTGGCGCCGACAACCGCCTGAACGACGGCCGCTGCGACAGCCGTGGGCGCTTCTGGGTCGGCACCATGGACAACCAGCTGCACCGGGGCAACGGCGGCGTCTACCGCGTGGACCCGGACGGCAGCGCGCACCGCCAGTTCGGTGACGTCATCGTCGCCAACACGATCGCGATGTCGCCGGGCGAGGACACGCTGTACTTCTCGGACACGCGACGCTACACGACCTGGCGCTTCGGCCTGGACATGGAAGCGGGCAAGCTGGGTGAACGCCAGGTGTTCGTCGATCACACGGCCGTGCGCGACCGGCCCGATGGCGCCTGCGTGGACGCCCAGGGCTATGTGTGGAACGCGATCTTTGCGGGCAAGCGGGTCGTGCGCTACGCGCCCGATGGCCGCATCGACCGCGTCATCGCGCTGCCCGTGAGCAATCCCACCTGCGTGTGCTTCGGTGGTCCGGACCTGCGCACCCTGTACATCACCACGGCGCGGCGCTTTCTCACGCGCCAGCAGCTGCGCGACGAGCCCTGGTCAGGGTCGCTGCTGGCCATTGACGTGGACGTTCAAGGTCTGCCAGAGCGGCGCTTCGGCCGCGACTAGCACGAAGAGGCGAGCGCTCTTCGTGCCAGCGCGCTGACGCAGCCGCGATCAGCGGCTGCTTGTGGCCGCTCAATGCGCCTGTTGCGCCAGGGCGGCCAGGGCCCGCAGTCCCATGAGATAGGACAGGGGCCCCAGGCCCTGGATGGTGGCCTTGACGGCCGGCGAGATGATCGAGTGCGCACGCCAGCTCTCGCGCGCGGCGATGTTGGACATGTGCACTTCGATCACCGGGAACGGCATGGCCTTGATGGCGTCGTGCAAGGGCACGCCGTGCTGTGTCAGGCCCGCCGGGTTGACCAGGGCGCCCTGCGCGTCGTCGATGTGGCGGTGCAGGAAGTCGATCAGCGCGCCCTCGTGGTTCGACTGGATCGTCTCGAGCTGCACGCCGAGCTCGCCAGCCAGCGTGGCGAGCTGAGCGTCGATCTGCGCCAGGGTGGTATGGCCGTAAATGTGCGGCTCGCGGCGCCCGAACAGGTTCAGGTTCGGGCCGTGCAGGACAAGAATTTTCACGGAGTCGTCGATTCGCTTCAGAACTTGGACACGCGTTCCAGTTCGGACTTGAAGAGGGTCACGATGGCCGGGTCATAAGCCGCCGAGAACTTGTCGTACACCGGACGAACCGCGACGCGCATCTTGGCCAGTTCAGCGGGCGGGAGGTCGTTGTAGACCATGCCTTTTGCGGTCAGCTCGCCCAGCGCCTTGCTGGAAACTTCGCGGCTGACGGTGCGCTGCCAGTTCTGGGCTTCAATGGCGGAGTCGGCCAGGATCTTCTGTTCAGTCGCCGACAGGCGGTCCCAGAAGCGCTTGCTGATCTGGACCGGATTGGTCGCGTAAACGTGGTTGGTGCCGCTGACGTACTTCTGGACCTCATAGAACTTGCTCGACGCAATGACCGCGAACGGGTTCTCCTGGCCGTCCACAGCCTTGCTCTCGAGAGCGCCGTACAGCTCGGCGAACGCCATGGGCAGCGGATTCGCGTTGAAGGTCTTGAATGTTTCCAGGAACACCGGATTGGGGATCACTCGCAGCTTCAGACCTTCGAGGTCGGAGCCTTTCATGATCGGGCGCTTGCTGTTGGTCACATTGCGAAAGCCCAGGTCGAAGAAACCCAGAACGATCACGCCCTTTTCGGGCAGCTTCGCGGCCAGGGCCTTGCCCAGGGGGCCGTCGACCATCGCATCGGCCTGCTTGGCATTGGCGAACAGGAACGGGAAGTCCAGCAGACCGAACTCCTTGGCGATCCCGTTCAAGGACGTGGTGGACGCGACCAACATTTCCTGCACGCCGCCCTGCAGCGCCGATTGCTGCTGCAGCTCGTTGCCCAGCTGCGACGCGGCGAACTCCTGCACCTTGATCTTGCCGCCGCTCTTGGCAGCAACGATCTCGGCGAACTTCTGCACGCCCAGGCTGGTCGGGTGACCGGCGTTGTTCAGGTGGCCGAACTTGATGGTGCGTTCTTGGATGTCCTGTGCGCTGACACCGGTAACGGCGGCGAGCAAGGCAATGGCGGTCAGGCCGCGGCGGGTAATGAATCTCATGCGTGTCTCCTTTTGGTGTCGATGCGAAAGTGGGGCATGATAGGCACGAAGCAAGAACCCCGTTCCAAGTCGGAATTCAATATCACATGACGAACTCGGCGGTCATTCCTTCCGGCACTGTCGAGCGCACCCTGCGCATCGTGGAGACCTTGGCCTCGCAGCCTGAGGGTCTGCCTCTGGCGTCACTGGCCGATGAACTCAACCTGCCCCGTAGCGCGTGCCATCGACTGCTGGCAGACCTGGTGCGCTGCGGCTATGTGCGTCAGCTGCGTGAGATGGGCGACTACACCCTCACCATGCGCCTGCCGGCGCTCGGCCTGAGCTTTCTGGGTGCGGCGGGCATTGTGGATATCGCGCAACCCATCATTGACCGCCTCGCGGAAGTGTCCGGTGAACTGGTGCGCCTGGCGCTGGTGGACGGCGACCGCCTGACCTTCGTCGCGAAAGCGCAGGGCGCGCGCACCGGCCTGCGCTACGACCCCGATATGGGCATCGAGGTGCGCCTGTCCTGCAGCGCCGGTGGCCATGCGTGGCTGATGATGCTGGACGAGGAGCGTGCAACGGAAATCGTGGCCCGCCAGGGCTTTGGCTCGCCGCGAGAGTACGGGCCCAACGCGCCCACCACATTCAAGTCGCTGATGAAGGTGCTGGGGGAAGACCGACAGCGCGGCTTCAGCCTCATGGCGGAGATGTACGCGCCGGGGATGAGCGCCATGGCCGCGCCGGTGCTCAGGCGCGGCGGCGCCGCGGCCGCCGTCATCACCATCGCGGGACCGCTCCAGCGCCTGACAGCCGCGCGCATGCAGGAACTGGGCAAACCGCTCGTGCAAGCCGCCGAGGAGCTCGCAATGGCGGCTGCCAGCTCTCCACTGCTTCGCCGCCCCGCGCACTCCGCCTGAACCACAAGAAGAACATCGGTGTGGCTCAAGTGCGCGGCGCTTCGCTGGCAGACAGCGCGCTGGCCAGCACGCTTCCTGCCCATCCGCCGGCCAACTGCGCCAGCACGAACGCCGGCGCATCGGTCGGGGCGACCCCTGCGAACGTGTCACTGAGCATGCGTCCCGCCACCGCCGCAGGATTGGCAAACGAGGTGCTCGCCGTGAACCAGTACGCCGCGCCGATGTAGCAGGCGACAAGCGCAGCGGCCTTGCCCTGCGGCGCTTTCAAGACCACGAAGACCAGGCCCGCCGTGGCGACGGCCTCGGCGGCCCACTGGCCCCAGCCTGCGCGCAGCCGGGTGCTGGCCTGGAGGATGGGCAGATCGAACATGAGGTGTGCCAGCCAGGCGCCGGCCACTGCACCGGCCAGCTGCGCGGCCACGAAGAGCAGCACTGCATCGCGTCGCCCGCCCTGGCCGAACTGGCCCTTGCTGGCGAGCACCAGTGTGACCACGGGGTTGAAGTGCGCGCCGCTGACCGGGCCCAGGGTTTCAATCAACACGAACAGGGCGAACACCGTGGCCAGCGTGTTGGCCAGCAGCGCGACGGCCATGTTGCCGCCCGCCAGGCGCTCGGCCATGATGCCCGAGCCGATGACAGCGCACAGCAGCATGGCAGTGCCGGCAAACTCCGCCGCAGCGGCCCGACGCAGTTGCGGCGCCATCAGCTGCGGGCCAGGTCGCGGGCGGTCTGCTGCAGCAACAACTTGTCCACGCGGTCCGCCGGAAGATTCACCAGCAGTTCCAACCGCCTGCGGATCGCATGCAGGGTCTGGCGGAAGGCTTCCAGGCGTTGTTCCTCGCTGCCTTGCGCCTCCGATGGGTCGGCATAGCCCCAGTGTGCCGTGGCGGGATGGCCGGGCCAGAAAGGGCAGGCCTCGCCTGCGGCGTTGTCGCAGACGGTGATCACCAGGTCCATGCGCGGTGCGTCCGGCTGGGCGAACTCATCCCAGCTTTTGCTGCGCAAGTCCTGCGTGGGGATGCCAGCCTTCTCCAGCACCTGCAGCGCCATCGGATTGGGTCTCTGATTCTCCCTGGGGCTGCTGCCGGCCGAATAGGCCTGGAAGCGGCCCCGCCCGAGCGCGTTCAGGGCGGCCTCGGCCAGGATGCTGCGGGCCGAGTTGTGCGTGCACAGGAACAGCACGTTGATGGCTTTGTCGCTCACAGGACCTCCAGGGCCTAGCAGCAGGACTGCGTCTGCGCAGACTTGGGTGCGCAGCAAGCAGGGCCTGCGGATGAAGCCGCTTTTTCGCTGAAGACGGGAATATCCGCCAGCGTGTGGAACTGCTCCCAGGCGATGCCCTGCGGATCGGTGATCCAGTGCTTCTCGCTGCGGGCGTAGCAGCAGGTGGTGGCGCCGTCGTCGGCCAGCGCCATGTCGGCGGCCTGGGCACGCGCCTTCAAGACAGCCAGTTCTTCCTGGGAATCGGTCTGGAAGCCCAGGTGGTCGACACCGGGCTTGTCGCCACGGGTGGAAATGGCGAAGTTGATGCGGGGGTCGTCCAGCATCCATTTCGCGTAGTCGTTCTCCACCCGGCTGGGTTCGGCGTCGAACAGCCTGGAATAAAAGGCGATGCTCGCCTGCAGGTTCTCGACGTGGGCATGGACGTGGAAGCGCTTCATGGTGGGTCTCCGGTGGTGGTCAGCAGGTGGTGCAGGCGGCGGCCGCTGGGTCGACGGCGCACTCCGCGCCCTGGCAGCAGTTGTCTGTGAGGTAGGCGAGCAAGGCGTTCATCTGCCCGAAGGCGGCCCGGTAGATCTGGTTGCGGCTGGCGCGCTCCTGGGTGAGCAGACCGGCGTTGGTCAACTCCTTCAGGTGGAAGGACAGGGCGCTAGGGGAGATGCCCAGGCCGTCGGCCATGGTGCCTGGCGTCATGCCTCTGGGCCCGGCCACGACCAGGGCGCGAAACACCTGGAGGCGCACGGGCTGGGCCAGGGCGGCAAGGGCTTTGACAACGCTTGTTTCATCCATATTTCAATAATACATGAAATATGAAGTTGCGGCTGCCTGCTTGCCGGCCCGGTTCTAATGGAGACTTCCGCCTCAACGAGAGAGCAAGCACCAGCATGATCCGCAGCTCCGTCCCGTCATGGCTAGCCGCCATCGCCTGCCTGGCCCTCGCCGCCTGTGCGACCCCGCCACCGTTGGCCACCAACCGCCTGGGGATGGAACTGGTCCTGGTCCCGGCCGGCGAGTTCACCATGGGCAACGATGCGCTCGTGCAGGAAATGGCCCAGCTCTTCCCCGGCCTGGAGCTCACGCGCCTGCAAGACCTGCGGGACGAAACCCCCGCCCACCGCGTGCGCATCACGCGGCCCTTCTACATGGCGCGGCACGAAGTGACGGTGGGCCAGTTCCGCCAGTTCCTGGCCGGCTCGGGTCACGTGCCGGAGTCCGTGGCCGATGGCACGGGCGGCTACGGCTATTCCGCCAGTTACGACCCCAGCGCCACCCGGCGCGGCGACGCCTTCGAAGGCCGCGACCCGCGCTACTCCTGGCACAACCCCGGCTTTGCGCAGACAGAGGGGCATCCGGTGGTCAACGTGACCTGGAACGACGCCCAGGCCCTGGCCCGCTGGCTCAGCGCCACCGAGGGGCGCCACTACCGTCTGCCCACGGAGGCCGAATGGGAATACGCCTGCCGCGCCGGCACGCGCACGCAATTCCACAGCGGCGATGCGCCGGCCTCATTGAGCGCGGTGGCCAATGTGTTCGATGCCGATGCGGCGCCGCACTGGCCCAAGTGGCAGGCCTTCGCGCTTCCCGCCGCGGATGGCTTTGCGTTCACCGCACCTGTGGGCCGGTTCGCGCCCAACGCCTTCGGCTTGCACGACATGCACGGCAACGTCTGGGAATGGACGGCTGACTGGCACGACGACAGCTACTACGCCCGTTCGCCGCAGGACGATCCGCAGGGACCGGCCGAGGGCGGCGTGAAGGTGCGGCGCGGCGGCTCCTGGCACACCTGGCCGCTCTATGCGCGCTGCGCCTACCGCAACTGGAATGCACAGGACACGCGCTACACCCTCGTGGGAATCCGCCTGGTGATGGAAGCGCAGTAGGCCGGCTTACTGCAGCAGGTCGTACAGCACCCGCGCCACCACCTTGGTGGCCTTGCGCAGATCTGCCAGGTCCAGGCGCTCGTCGGCGCGCTTGGCGTGCGACTCCAGCACGCTGCGCGGGCCCGAGCCATAGATCACGCCGGGGATGCCGGCCTCGCCGTACAGGCGCACGTCGGTGTACAGCGGCGTGCCCATGGCGGGGATGGGCTGGCCGAACAGCTGTTCGCCGTGCTTCTGGATCGCATCGACCAGGGGCTTGTTGCCCGCCAGCGGCCGCATGGAGTTGGCCAACAGGATGCGTTTGATGTCCACCGTGATGCCCTTGCATTGGGCGGCAGCATCGGCGATCACCTGGCGAATGGATTTCTCCACCTCCACCGGGTTTTCTTCCGGGATCATGCGGCGGTCCAGCTTGAACACCACCTTGCCGGGCACGACGTTGGTGTTGGTGCCGCCCTCGATGCGGCCCACGTTCAGATAGGGGTGCTGGATACCGGCGACATCCGATGTCACCTTCTTGTACAGCGCGTTCTGTGCGTACAAGGCATTGAGGATGGCGACGGCGCCCTGCAGCGCATCGACACCGGTGTCGGGGATGGCGGCATGGGCCATCTTGCCGTGCACCGTCACCTCCATCTGCAGGCAGCCGTTGTGCGCCGTCACCACCTCGTAGCTGAAGCCAGCCGCCATCATCAGGTCTGGTTGGGTCAGCTTGTTCTTGAGCAGCCAGCCCGGGCCCATCTCGCCGCCGAACTCCTCGTCGTAGGTGAAGTGCAGTTCCACCGCGCCCTTGAGTTGGGCCTGCAGCGACTCCAGCGCGCGCACGGCGAAGCTGAAGCTGGCAAAGTCGCCCTTGCTCACCGCCGTGGCGCGGCCGTAGATCTTGCCGTCCACGATCTCGCCGCCATAGGGGTCATGGCTCCAGCCTTCACCCGGCGGCACCACGTCGCCGTGGGCGTTCAGGGCGATGGTGCGGCCTTCGCCGTATTTGCGGCGCACGATGAGGTTGGTGATGGACTCCAGGCCATAGGCCTGCACCTCGGCCCGCGGCACGGGATATTTTTCCGCCTCGAAGCCGAAGGCCTTGAGCAGTTCGGCCGTGCGCTCTGCATGCGGCGCGTTGTTGCCAGGTGGCGTGTCGGTGGGCACGCGCACCAGTTCCTGCAGGAAGCGCACTTCCTCATCGAAGTGGGCGTCGATCCAGGCGTCGAGCGTGGCGTAGGCTGTCATGTCGTTCATTGGGTTTCGGTCGCAAGCTGGTCCAGCAGGCCCAGGAAGGCCCGCACGCCCAGGGCTATGTCCTCGTTGGTCGTGCTTTCCAGCGGGTTGTGGCTGATGCCGGCGTTCTGGCCGCGTACGAAGAGCATGGCCTGGGGCATCACCTCGTGCAACTTCATGGCGTCGTGGCCGGCGCCGCTGGGCATGCGAAACAGCGGCACACCCAGGGCGTCCACCGCTTGTTCCCAGCGCTGCTGCCAGGCCGGCGCGCTGGGCGCCGCGGCGGCACGCATGGTCTGCTCCACTGTGTGGCGCACACCGCGGCGCTCGCAGATGGCCTGGAGTTGCGCCAGCACGTCGGCCACCATGGCGTCGCGCTGCGCGTCATTGGGGGCGCGCAAATCGAGCGTGAAGACGCAGCGGCCCGGCACCACATTGGTGGAGCCGCCCGGCACGTTGAGGATGCCGATGGTGCCCACAGAGTCGCCGTCCTGCGCCGCGCGCTGCTCCACGTAGAGCGCCAGTTCGGCCACGGCCGCGGCGGCATCGCGGCGGCGGTTCATGGGCGTGGTGCCGGCGTGGCTGGCCATGCCGATCACCTCGCACAGGTAGCGCACGCCGCCATTGATGGAAGTGACGATGCCCAGCGGCAGGTCCAGCTCATTGAGCACCGGGCCCTGCTCGATGTGGACCTCGACAAAGCCCAGGTAGTCGGAGGGGGTGCGCTGCAGGGCGTCAATGGCCTGCAGATCGGCCGGCAGGCCGGCATTCTTCATCGCATCGGCCATGCTGATGCCGTCGACGTCTTTCTGTGTCAGCCAGTCGGGGTTGAAGCCGCCGATGAGCGCGCCCGAACCCAGAAAGGTGGCCTTGTAGCGCTGGCCTTCCTCTTCCGAGAAGCCCACCACCTCGATGCCGAAGGGCAGGCGCCGGCCGGCTTGCGCCAGGGCACGCACGCAGGCCATGGGCGTGAAAATGCCCAGGCGGCCGTCGTACTTGCCGCCGTTGCGCACAGTGTCGTAGTGCGAGCCTGTGAGCAGGCGTTTGGCGCCGGGGGAGGCTGCTTCGTAGCGGCCCACCACATTGCCCACGGCATCGATGTCCACCGTGTCGAAGCCGCAGTCCCGCATGTCCTGCGCAATGCGCGCTGCCGCTGCGCGGTGGGCGTCGGTCAGGTAGGTGACGGTGAGCTGGCCCAGCTCCTTGAAGCCGGGGTCGCTGAACTCGGCCAGGCTTTCCTGCCAGTCCCAGACCAGGTTGCCCAGCTCGGGCTGCACGCCGAACTTGTCGGCCAGGCGGATCTCGGCGATGCGGTGGATGTTGCGCAGGGCCTCGCCCAGCTCGAAGTCCGGATGGTGGTCCACGCGGCGCTCGAAGGTCTCGATGATCTGCTGGCGCGTCAGGCCGCTGCCGCGCGGGCCACGCACCGCCAGGATGAAGGGGAAGCCAAAGCGTTCGTTGTAGGCGGCGTTGAGCTGCTGGATCTTGGCGAACTCCTGCGGCGTGCAGTCCGTCAGGCCGGCCTTGCCCTGTTCGTTGGTGGATTCGGCGGTCAGCGTTTTGCTGACCATGGCCTTGCCCGCCAGCTCGGGGTGGGCGCGGATCAGAGTGAGCTGCTTGTCGCGGCCGGCATCGGCCACCACGCGCGCCATGGCGTACTTGAGGTGGGCCAGGGAGCGGAAGGGCCGCTGCGCCATCGCGGCTGCGGCGATCCAGGGCGAATGCTCGTAGGTGCCGTCCAGCAGTTGTGCGGCGTCGGCGGCGCTGGCCGCGTTGAGTTGGTCCAGGGTGAGGGCCATGTGCATCAGCCTTGAAAAGGATGGGTCTGCTTCCAGTGGCGCGCGATGTCGATGCGGCGCGTGATCCAGACCTTGTCGTGCTTTTGCACATGGTCCAGGAAGCGCTGCAGGGCGACGATGCGACCGGGCCGGCCCAGCAGGCGGCAGTGCATGCCGATGCTCAGCATCTTGGGCGCCTCTTTGCCTTCGGCATAAAGGGCATCGAAGCTGTCGCGCAGGTAGACGAAAAAGTCCTCGGCTTGCGCAAAGCCCTGGGGCAGGGAAAAGCGCATGTCGTTGGTGTCCAGGGTGTAGGGCACGATGAGTTGCGGCACAACGGCGCCGTCGGTCTTTTGCACCTTCATCCAGAAGGGCAGGTCGTCGCCGTAGTAGTCGCTGTCGTACTCGAAGCCGCCGTAGTCGGCCACCAGGCGGCGCGTGTTGGGGCTGTCGCGGCCGGTGTACCAGCCCAGGGGGCGCTCGCCCGTCATCTCTTGGATGATCTCCATACCGACGCGCATGTGCTCGCGCTCCACTTCCTCGGGCAGGCCCTGGTAATGGATCCAGCGCCAGCCGTGGCAGGCGATTTCGTGGCCCAGCTCCTGGAAGGCGGCCGTCAGCTCGGGGTGGCGCTGCAAGGCCATGCTCACGCCGAACACCGTCAGCGGCAGCTGGCGCTTCTCGAACTCGCGCAGCAGGCGCCAGACGCCGGCGCGCGAGCCGTACTCATAGACGCCTTCCATGCTGATGTGGCGCGCCGGGTAGGTCGCCGGGTTGAACATCTCGGAGAGAAACTGCTCGGAACCGGCGTCGCCATGGAGCACGGCGTTCTCGCCGCCTTCCTCGTAGTTGAGGACGAACTGCAGGGCGATGCGGGCCTGGCCGGGCCATTGCGCGTGGGGCGGATTGCGGCCGTAGCCGACCAGGTCGCGCGGGTAGGGGGCTGTGCTGTCGTAGGTCATGGTTCAGTGCCCGCCCGGCCGCCCGTAGGGCACTGAGGCCCCCTCGGGGGGCAGCGAACGGATGTGAGCGTGGGGGTCGTCATGTTCATGCGAGTGCCAGGGCGATGTCGTGGGTGGGCAGCTGGCGGTCGAAGGCCAGGCTCTGCTCCACATGCAAGAGGTGTTCCTCCATCAGGCGCACGGCACGCCCTTCGTCGCGGGCCGCCAGGGCCTTGACGATCTCCACGTGCTCCTCCTGCGAGTGGCGCGCTGCGCCGCCCGGCTGGTACATCAGGGTGATCAGGGAGGCGCGCGAGACCAGGTCCTTGAGGATCTGGGCCAGCACCTCGTTGCCCATGAGTTCGGCCATGCGCACGTGGAAGTCGCCCAGCAGTTCGACGCGCTCCGCAGCGTCCTGGCTGTCGACGGCGGCTTTTTCCAGGGCCACGTGCTCGCGCAGGGCGCGCAGGCGGGCCGGTGTCATCTCGCGCACGAAGGCGCGGGTCATTTCGGCTTCCAGCATGCGGCGCACTGCAAAGACCTGGCGCGCCTCTTGCACCGAGGGGGTGGAGACGAAGGCGCCGCGCGCCGGCTCCAGCGTCACCAGGCGGTTTTGCGCCAGCTGGAACAGGGCCTGGCGCACCAGGGTGCGCGAGACGCCAAAGTGGTCGGCCAGCTTCTGCTCGGCCAGCTTGCTGCCCGGCTGCAGCCTGTGCTCCACGATGGCCCGGGTGAGCGATTCGACGATGACGCTGGTGGAGGACTCCATGGCGGCATGATAGTCCTGAACGGGAAAAGTGTATACACTTGTGTCCACCAAATACGGAGAAGACCATGGGTTTGAGCACGCACGTCCTGGACACCATGCATGGAGCGCCGGCCGTCGGCATGACGGTGTCGCTCTACACCACGCAGGGCGAGGCCGCCACGCTGGTCAAGAGCTTTGTGCTCAACCAGGACGGGCGCAACCCCGGCGGCCTGCTCTATGACAGCACCAGCCTGAAAACCGGCACCTACCGCCTGGTGTTCGATGTGGCGGCGTACTTCAAGGCCCGCGGCGTGGCCCTGCCCGAGCCCAACTTCCTCAACCGCGTCAGCCTGGACTTCGGCGTGGCCCACGCCGACCAGCACTACCACGTGCCCCTGCTGGTGAGCCCATGGGCCTATTCGACTTACCGCGGCAGTTGAGACTAGTCCTGCCCCTCGGTCAGGGTGTCCAGCTGGAACTTGCCGTTCTTGTGCCACAGCCAGGTGTCGGTGTAGACCACCTTGCCCATGCGGGCCGGCACCGGGTAGGGCGCGGCGGCGCGGACGGTGCGCTCGATCTCGGCGATCACTTCCGGCGCGTGCTTGGGCGCGCGCATCCAGTTCAGGCTGCGCACCGCGCCGCGGTTGTCGATGTCCACCTGCAGCACGCCGATGGCATAGAGCATGGGCGGCAGCCGGCCCTGGTAGATGCGATCGCGGTTCAGCCCGTACAGGTGGGTGGCGGCGTCCTGGCGGTAGGCCTTGGGGTTGCCGGCGGCCGAGGCGCGTGTGCCAGTGATGGGGGTGGCGCCCGATTGCACGGTCTCGGGCGAGGCCGTTGCGGCGGGCGGCGGCGCGGAGCTGCAGGCGGCCAGGATGGCGGCCATTGCGCTGCTCAGGGGCAGAGCCAGGCGGCGCAGTCTGGAAAGCTGTTGTTTCAAGGTTTTGTCTCCAATCGTGGGCGGATCGCCGCAAGGCTGATCCATTCAACGGCATTGAGCATACTGTGATGACAGCGTTTACAAAAGAATCCGCCGCTTGCGTCCGCTTGCGCGATTCCCCGCCATGTCCATGAAAGATTTCACAAGCCGCCTGGCCCGCTCCGATGCCGTGCTGGTGCAGGTGGCCGCCACCCAGGGCTCGGTGCCGCGCGAGGCCGGCGCCTGGATGGCCGTGTTTGCCGATGCGGTGGCCGGCACCATCGGCGGCGGCCAGCTGGAACACGAGGCCATCGCCCAGGCGCGGCGCCGCCTGGCCGGCGACCAGGCAGGGCAGGGCGAGGAGGCGTTGCAGCGCTATCCCCTGGGCCCCAGCCTGGGCCAGTGCTGCGGCGGCGTGGTGCAGCTGCGCTACCGTCGCGTCACGGCCGCTGACCTGCCGTCCCTGCGCCAGGAGCTGGCCACGCCGGCCGTGCCCCTGGCCCTGTTCGGCGGGGGTCATGTGGGCAAGGCCCTGGTCCGCGTCCTGGGCCAGCTGCCCTTTGCCGTGACCTGGATCGACAGCCGCGACGAGATCTTCCCGACCGAGCTGCCCGACAACGTGGCCTGCGAGCATTCCGACCCGGTGCAGGCAGCGGTTGCCGGCCTGGCGCCCGGCTCTCGGGTCCTGGTCATGAGCTTCAGTCATGCCGAGGATCTGGACGTGGTGGCGGCCTGCCTGCAGCGCCAGCGCGCGCATGCCGACCTGCCTTTCATCGGCCTGATCGGCAGCCAGACCAAGTGGGCCACCTTCCGCCACCGGCTGGAGGCACGCGGCTTCAGCGCCGAAGAACTGGCCCATGTGACCTGCCCGATCGGCCTGGCCGGTATCACGGGCAAGCAGCCCGAGGTGATCGCCGTCAGCGTGGCGGCACAGCTTTTGCATACACTCTCGCTCTAGACATCAGGCCGCAGCGGCGCCGGGCTTTCCAGCCCTTGGTTCGCGGCCCCATCTGCTCAGAGCGCCCGCGGTGGTGAGCAGGCCCCGAAAGATTGAGACATGGAAAGCTATCTTCTCGACTGGGCCAACCTGCTGCTGCGCTGGGTCCACGTCATCACCGCCATCGCCTGGGTCGGCTCCTCGTTCTACTTCGTCTTCCTGGACAGCAGCCTGACGCCGCCGGTCGATGAAGACCTGAAAAAGCAGGGCGTCAGCGGCGAGCTCTGGGCGGTGCACGGCGGCGGCTTCTACCACCCGGTCAAGTTCGCGGTCAAGCCGCCCGAGCTGCCCCAACACCTGCACTGGTTTTACTGGGAGAGCTATTCCACCTGGCTGTCGGGCTTTGCCCTGTTCACGGCCTCCTACATCTGGAACGCCGGCAGCTACCTGGTCGACAAGTCGCTGATGAACTGGTCGCCCGGCGCGGCCATCAGCGTGGCCCTGGCCTTCTTCGTGGTGTTCTGGATGCTCTACGACGCCATCTGCCAGTTTTTCGCCCAGCGCAAGAACGGCGAGGCCATCGTCGGCGCGCTGGTGCTGCTCCTGGTCTGCGTCGCCTCGTGGCTGGCCTGCCACTGGTTTGCCGGCCGCGCCGCCTTCCTGCTGGTGGGCGCCATGATCGCCACCTCCATGAGCGCCAACGTCTTTTTCTGGATCATCCCGGGCCAGAAAAAGGTGATCGCATCGATCAGGGCCGGCGAGCCGGTGGACCCGGTCCATGGCCAGCGCGGCAAGCAGCGCAGCGTGCACAACACCTACTTCACGCTGCCGGTGCTGTTTGCCATGCTGAGCAACCACTACAGCTTCACCTGGAGCCATCCGCACAACTGGCTGGTGCTGATCCTGATGATGTTCGCCGGCGCCGCCATCCGCCAGTTCTTCGTCATGCGCCACGGCCACAAGCTGGGGCGCAACGGCAACCCGCTGCCCTACGCTCTGGTGGGCATTGCGGTGATCATCGCCACCATCGTCTGGCTCAAGCCTTCCGCTCCTGATTCAATAGCATCTCAGGTCCAATCCACGGGGGCTGGAGCCGAATCCGGCTTCAAATCCGTGCAAACGGTGCTGGAGCAGCGCTGCTATGCCTGCCATGGCGCCCAGGTGCAGATGAAGAACCTGCGGCTGGACTCGCCGGCCCTGGCCAAGCAGCACGCCCAGAACATCTACCAGCAGGCCGTGGTCACCAAGGTCATGCCGCTGAACAACGCCACCGGCATCACCGACGCCGAGCGCGCCGTGATCGGCCGCTGGTTCCAGGCCGGCGCCTCGCTGGACTGAGGCCGCCATGCGCACACTGCTGATCCGAGGTGCCGACTGCATCGCCACGCAGGACGCGGCGCTGGGCGAGCTGCGCGGGGCCTCGGTCCTGGTGCGCGGCCACCGCATCGAGGCCATCGGCCCGGCCGACGCGCTGCCGCAAGAGGCCGACGAGGTGATCGACGCGCGCGGCCACATCGTGGTGCCCGGCCTGGTCAACACCCACCACCACATGTACCAGTCGCTCACGCGCGCCATCCCTGGCGTGCAGGACGCGGAGCTGTTCGCCTGGCTGCGCGGCCTCTACCCGATCTGGGCCGGCCTGACGCCGGAGATGGTGCGTGTCTCCACCCAGGTGGCGATGGCGGAACTGCTGCTGGGGGGCTGCACCACCAGCAGCGACCACCTCTACATCTATCCCAATGGCGTGCGGCTGGACGACAGCATCGAGGCGGCGGCGCAGATCGGCATGCGCTTTACCGCCAGCCGCGGCAGCATGAGCGTGGGCCAGTCCCAGGGCGGCCTGCCGCCCGACAGCGTGGTCGAGCGCGAGGACGCCATCCTGCGCGACAGCCTGCGCCTGATCGAGAGCTTCCACGACGCATCGCACGGCGCGATGACCCAGGTGGCGCTGGCGCCTTGCTCGCCCTTCAGCGTCAGCCGCGACCTGATGCGCGAGTCGGCCGCGCTGGCCCGAGCCCATGGCGTGCGCCTGCACACCCATCTGGCCGAGAACGACCACGACGTCGCCTACAGCCAGGCCAAGTTCGGCTGCACGCCGGCCCAGTACGCGCAGGAGCTGGGCTGGCTGGGCCACGACGTCTGGCATGCCCACTGCGTCAAGCTCGATGACGAGGGCATCTTCCTGTTCGCTGCCAGCCGCACCGGCGTCGCCCATTGCCCCTGCAGCAATATGCGCCTGGCCTCGGGCATCGCGCCTGTGCGCCGCATGCTCGATGCCGGCGTGCCGGTGGGCCTGGGCGTGGACGGCAGCGCCAGCAACGACGGCGCCCAGCTGCTGGCCGAGGCGCGCCAGGCCCTGCTGCTGGCCCGCGTGGCGCGCGCGCTGCAGCCGCCGGAGACGGACCCCACGGGCCGGACCTTCTTTGGCTGCGACCTGGGCCCGGCGCAGATGACGGCGCGCGACGCCCTGGCCCTGGCCACGCGCGGCGGCGCCCAGGTGCTGGGCCGCAGCGACATCGGCCACCTGGCGCCCGGCATGTGCGCCGACATGGCGCTGTACGACCTGCGCACTGCGGCGATGGCCGGCGCTGCGGTGCACGACCCGGTCGGTGCGCTGATGCTGTGCGCCAGCCCGCAGGCAGCCTGGACCATCGTCAATGGCCGCGCCGTGGTGCGCGAAGGCCGGCTGGCCACTCTGGACCTGCCGCCCCTGCTGGAGCGCCACAACCGGCTGGCCATCGTGCTGGCCGAAGCGGCGCGCAGCGCGCATTAGCCCGAACCATCCCCTGCGCGACACGCGGGGATTGGTGCCCAGCCTAAAATCACAGCGCCAGCCTGCAA
Organism: uncultured Ramlibacter sp.; assembly: GCF_936925435.1. Taxonomy (GTDB): domain Bacteria; phylum Pseudomonadota; class Gammaproteobacteria; order Burkholderiales; family Burkholderiaceae_C; genus Ramlibacter. Next base: position 62,779 of record NZ_CAKZHQ010000051.1, read on the forward strand.
AGGCTGGCAGCGTTCTCAGGGCGGGGTGCAATTCCCCACCGGCGGTATCCGTGCGCAAGCGCGGGAGCCCGCGAGCGCCCGGCCTGCGCCACAGCGCGTGCCGGGGTCAGCAGACCTGGTGCGATGCCAGGGCCGACGGTCACAGTCCGGATGAAAGAGACGCGAAGTCTGGCTGCCGCATGCGCCTCTGGTGCAGGCGGGGTCGGCCGTTCGCACGCGCCCTGATTCTGGCAACCAGCTCTTTGGCAACACCATGAACCAGGCTTCTTCTGTCTCCGTCTCCGCTTCTTCCAACGGCAGCCGCATCCGCGTCGCCGTCATCTGTTCGTCCTGGCACCAGGACATCGTCCACCAGGCGCGCGACGCACTGCTGGCGGAGTTCGAGCGCGGCGGCCTGCCGTCCAGCCGGGTCGACCTGCTGGACGTGCCCGGCGCGTTCGAGATCCCGCTGCTGGCCCGCAAGCTGGCGCGCAGCCGCCGCTACGACGCCATCATTGCCTGCGGCCTGGTGGTCAACGGCGGCATCTACCGCCATGAATTCGTCAGCAGCGCCGTCATCGACGGCCTGATGCGCGTGCAACTGGACACCGAGGTGCCGGTGCTGTCGGCGGTGCTGACGCCGCGCGACTTCCACGAGCACGAGGACCACCTGCGCTTTTTCAGGGAGCACTTCGTCAAGAAGGGCACGGAGGTGGCGCGCGCCTGCCTGGACACCATCGCCTGCCACCGGCAGTTCGACAACGTGCCGGCCTGAGGACGCGCGCGGGCCCGCTGCTGCGGGCCGGGAGGCTTACTTCTTGGCGGGAGCCTTGTCGACCGCGATGGCCACGGCTTCGATGAAGACGGCCTCGACCTGGTCGCCGACCTTGATGTCGGCCAGCTGCTTGGGATCTTCCACCTTCAGGTCGACCGTGCGTTCCGGTCCGCGCAGGCGTACCGTCTTTTTTGCCTGGTCGATCGAGACCACATCGGCGATGACGCGGATCTCACGCGCTGCCGCGGCGGCGGGCGCCTCGCCCGGCTTGGCGCGGACCGCGCCTTCGGTTTCGGTCTTGGTGCGGGTGGCGCCGCCGTTCTTCTTGAGCTCCAGCGCCACGGCCACGGTGTGGCTGAGCGTCACCTGGTCGCCGGCCTTGACCTGGGCCAGGTTTTTCACATCGGGGCTGGCGGTAAAGCTGTAGACCGATCCGTCGGCCCCGCGCAGCTTGACCTTGCGCGTGGTCTGGTCGATCGATTCGACCACGGCGGTGGTCCGCGCATCGGCCACGATGGCACCGGCGCCTTGTGCCTTGGCACCGCCGACGGTGAGGGTCTGGGCCTGGGTGGCGGGCGCGACGGCCGCGAACAGGGCCGCGGCGATGAAGGGGGTCAGGTTTTTCAGGTGCATGGTGATCTCCAGTGTTGCAGCGAGGATAGGAGTGCGCCGCCCGGCAGGCCATTGCCCTTTGGTCGCATGCCTGGGTAGCGCCACCGCCCTTTTGCCGGGCGGGTGGCGCTGCCGTTCAGCCGAAACTCGCCAGGTATGGTGCGGTCGAGGTTCCGACCAGGCCAACGACGGTGTCGGCAGTTGGGTCGTACGTCGTATCCTCGGCGCGGTTCTGGATGACGTAGATGGCTCCCGTGCCGGCCAAGGAAGCGCCATTGAGCGTGACGGCGATGGTGTCGCCCACCTGGCCCCAGAAATTCGCATGGACTGCAATCTGTGCGGCAACGGCGGTTGCGATGTCGGTTGCCAGCGTGCCGGCGGTCGTTCCGGTGGAAGCGAAGGCAGCGGCGACGGAGAAGTTGGCCGTCCCCGTGGTGGCGATGATGGAGGTCGGCCTCGTGGCCAGTTTCAGCACATCCCATGCCGGCTGGAGGTTGGTCTGGAAGTCGGTGATGGTCACCAGCGAGGTGTTGAGTGACTCGGTCGCGCCGATGACGAAGGTGTCGTACTCCGCGCCGCCGGTCAGCACGTCCGCGCCCCCACCGCCTGAGATGGTGTCCCTGCCGGCGCCTGTGGTGATGGTGTTTGCACCGGCCGTGGCAGTGACCGTGAGGTTTCCCGAGGAGCTTGACGCGAGATTGCCGGCGGTCAGGGAGACCGTCGCCGCATGCGTGCCGGCCAGCGTCAGCGTCTGCCCCGCTAGCAGCGCGTCGGCATTGACCGTCTGGCCGCTGCCGCCGGTGGTCACGCTGTTGGCGCCTGCCGCCAACTGGAAGAATTCAACGCCGTCCGCCAACGTGGCACCGCCGGTCAAGGCTGTTGTCAGGATGATCTTCTCGGCGTTCGCTCCGGTGCCGGCGGCGGTGACGCCGGTGAAAGCGAGGTACTGGGCCGCCGTCATGCTGACGTCGTTGGTGCCTGTCACTGACGTCGCGTCGAAGTTCAGCTGCGTGATGTTGCTGATTGCGGCCTGTGACAGGTTCGCCAGGTCCCTGACGTTCAGGGTGTTGGCGGCGCCTGTACCGCCGTCCAGGACGCTGGTGGCGTTCAATGAGAGCTGTCCCACATTGAACGTGTCGGCCGCTATGGAACCGGAGACCTGCTGGACGGTGCTGCCCAGCGTGAAGGTCGAGGCCGCCTGCAGGATGTACTTTTCGATGTTGGACAAGCCTGAGCCGTTGAAGGCGGTGGTCAAGGTGATGCTTTCACCGCCCGCTCCGTTGGCGGCGACGTTCATGCTGATGAACAGCGCATGCTGGGCTGCCGTCATCGTCAGGTCATTGGTCCCGGCAACGCCGGTGCTGTCGAACGTCAGACGGACAAAGTTGCTGAGCGTGGCACCGGAAAGGTCCGCGCCGTCCCTGACTTCAATGGCGTTGCCGAAGGGGGCGCCGCCGTTGAGATTGCCCGTTGCCCGCAATGCCAGCACCTTGACGGTATCGTCGCCCGAGCCGCCGGTGACCGAGTCGCCGGCGGCGTTCAAGGTGACCGTGGTCGCGCCGGCATAGCCCGCTGCGCTGAAGCTCGTCACGCTGTTGGTCAGCGAGCCGGACGATGCAGTCACGGGGCTGGCGGCACGCGTGGCTGCGCCATTGAGGGTGTAGACGAAGGCGTCGGTGGATGTGCCCGACAGGCTCACCGCGTGCGTGGCTTCGACCAGCGTGAAGGGCGCCGGGGCCGGAGCCGGAGCCGACGGTGCGGGGGCTGGTGCTGGCGGGTTGGTGGCCAGGCCCACCTGATGAAGCAGGGCGCTGTTGGCGGCGAACAGGCTGGCAGCGGTCGCATCCACGGTTTTGAGAAAGGCTCTTGCGCTTGCGGCGGCAGCCGCGCCCGAGTAACCCGCGATTTCCGCGGGAGTGTCCAGCTGGACCACGAAGGCGGTTGCAACCGCGACTTTGTTCTGCACCGCCGTCCGGTCCGAGTTCTGCGCGCCTTGCAGGATGGCCAGCGCGGCGGATGCGGCGGTCAGCCGGCCCGAAGTGATTTCCGCGGACCAGTAGCTCAGGGCGTCGGGTTCGGCGTCGCGATTGAAAAGATTCTGGTAGATCGCGTTGATCGGCGCGCTGCCGGAAGCGCTGCCATACAGGGCGATCGACTCCGCCGAAGTGCTGAAGTCGGCTGAGACCGTCTGAAGGCTGAAGGCAGGGTTGGACGTGTAGTACGCCAGGCCAGCGGCGTCGGGAGGACGGCCGAAGTAGGCCAGGTACAGCTCGATGAGCTCAGATTTGGAAACAGACAAACTAACCCCTGAAAGACGGATGGGCTTGGCAGCCGCTTGAAGGTGAAGCGCACCAGCGACGCTGCAGAAAAGGGAGCCCATTGCCCCTGGGATCGACTGCTTTCGAACGGGCATGATTATGCTTACAGTTGGCAGCGTCACAATCGGCGCAGGAGACAAGAATGACCGCGCCCGACCCCGCCACCCAGCCCCGCGCCTTCCTCGAGCACCTGTACCAGGCGGCCGTGCTGCGGGCCCTGCCCCTGCACACCATGGCGGGCTTTCTGCCGCCGCCGCCCAAGGGCCGGACCATCGTGCTGGGCGCGGGCAAGGCCGGCGGCTCGATGGCCCAAGCGGTCGAGGCCCTGTGGCCGGCCGATGCGCCGCTGCAAGGCCTGGTCGTCACCCGCTACCACCACATCCCGCCGCGCCCCGCCGGCCTGGCGCAGCGGCTGGAGTTGGTCGAGGCCTCCCATCCCGTGCCCGATGCCGCCGGCCAGGACGCGGCCCAGCGCATCCTGGCGATGACCCAGGGCCTGACGGCCGATGACCTGGTGCTGTGCCTGATCTCGGGCGGCGGATCGGCCCTGCTGACGCTGCCGGCCGAGGGCCTGACGCTGGAAGACAAGCAGCGCATCAACCGCGACCTTCTCAACAGCGGCGCCAACATCGGCGAGATGAACTGCGTGCGCAAGCACCTGTCGCGCATCAAGGGTGGCCGCCTGGCCGCGGCCTGCGCGCCGGCCCGCGTGGTGACGCTCACCATCAGCGACGTGCCGGGCGACGACCCCTCGGTCATCGCCAGCGGCCCCACCGTGGCCGATGCGACGAGCTGTGCCGATGCGCTCGCCATCCTGCAGCGCTATGGCATCGCCGTGCCCGGCGGCATCATGCGCCTGCTGGAGCAGGGCGCCCTGGAGACCCCCAAGCCGGGTGATCGTGCCTTCGACGGCCACCAGGTGCATTTGATCGCCACGCCCCAGCAGTCGCTGGAGGCGGCCGCCGCTGCGGCCCGCGCCGCCGGCATCGATGCCCACATCCTGTCCGACGAAATGGAAGGCGAGTCGCGCGAGGTCGGCAAGGTCCATGCCGCGCTGGCACGCGCTGTGGCCCAGCGTGGCCAGCCCTTTGGCAAACCCTGCGTCATCCTGTCGGGCGGCGAGACCACGGTGACGGTGAAGAAGCGGGCCGAGGGCGCGCCCAAGGGCCGCGGTGGCCGTGCCGGCGAGTTTTGCCTGGGCCTGGCCCAGGCCCTGCAAGGTCAGCCCCATGTCTGGGCGCTGGCGGCCGACACCGACGGCATCGATGGCGTGGAAGACAACGCCGGCGCCTTCGTCGCGCCCGACACCCTGGCGCGGGCGCAAGTCCTGGGCATGAAGGCCTCGGCCTTCCTGGACCGCAACGACGCCTACGGCTGGTTCAGCGCCCTGGGCGACCTGGTGGTCACCGGGCCGACCCACACCAACGTCAACGACTTCCGGGCAATGCTGGTGCTGTGAGCAGTGACCTGCCCTTGCTCGGAGCTCAGCGGCGCATCAGGCTGACGCGGGCGGCGTTGCACTGTTCGCCGGTTTCATAGGAAGCGCGGTAGTTGTAGCCTGCTGCGCCGCAGAAGGTGTCATTGACGTCGGAGGGGCCGGCGCATTCGGCCTCCACCAGCGTGCGCACCTGCCCCGCCATGAGCGCGTCGAGCGATTGGTACGTCATGGTGCAGACGTGATAACGAAGGCCCTCGCCAAAGCCGTTGGCGCCCGGGCTGCTGGTGCCTGCGACGATGCCTGTGCTGCCCGCCGTGCCGCAGGACGTCGCCTCGAACGCGTTGCGGGTGGTCAGGATCATCTTGGCGTACACGTCGTTGTACTCGGCGTTTGCCTGGGAGACCAATCCGCGCTGGCACGCGGCGACGATCTGCTGGAGCCGCAGGTCTGCTTGCGCGACGAAAGAGGACACCTGGATGCCGCAGGCATTGGCCTGGGTCCTTTCTGCCGCGGAAATCCGGTCCGTGAAATTGCAGCCCGAACTTGAGCCGCTGGTACCGCTGCCGCCAACACTTGGCGGCGTGATCTGGCGTTCCGTGAACGGGATGCCGTTGCGGATCGCAGGCGCCACGTTGGCCTTGTTCTCTGGAGATTCGGAAAACCCGATCAGTGTGTCTGCGCGGCTGCCCCCCTGCCCGTCGATCCGGTCAACGTGGTACTGCAAGCCGCCCGCATCGGGCGCGCGATTCAGGACGTTGGCATACAGCTGGGTGATGAACTGGCTGGTCGTGAGCGAGCCGTACTTGCTCTGGAACTCCGGGCTGTTGATGAAGTTGCGCGCGACGCTGCTCATGGGCAGGTTGAGTGTTTCCACTTCTGCGATCTGGTAGCCCAATCCCTGGGCGTCGGGTACGCGGCCAAAGGCGGCGCGGTACAGGCGGTACACCGCCCCCGGCGGGCCATCCACGTTCGTGCTGACCACCGAATCGGAAAACTTGACCTGCTGCGCATTGGGATACCAGCGTCCCACGCCAGACCGGGAAGCGATCGCGATTCCCTGGTCAAGCTTGAGGGTGCCATAGGACTGCACGGACAGACCCAGGCTGGGGTTGGCGGTTTCCATGCGCTTGAAGCCGTAGCCAACATAAATGTTGTCCAAGTAGACATTGGAACCGGTGATGTGCACCCGGAAGTTGCCCGTGGCAAAAAACTGCCGTGGCGCGGGCCTGAGCTGGACGCGCAGAGTGCCGGAGCCGTTGGCGCCGCCGTCGAGCAGCGGCCATGGCCCGTCCTGAACGCTGCCTGGCGTGACGGAGACCTGGAGGTGAGGATCCGTGCCCGCGCTGCGGTAGCTGACCTCCAAAATGGGCTGGACCTGATTACCCTGCAGGCCTGGAATCGAGATGTCCTGATAGACAGCCGCGTTGGCCCCGTTCAGGTACAGCACCTTGTCGATCTTGTTGGTCACGTAGGGTGCGTTGACAACCGTGAAGCCTTGTCCGCTCCATGAGGCTGTGCCTTGTTCGAAGTGGCCATTGGTCACCAGGTTGCAGCACATTGCCTCCTCGCCCAGTGCCGTCGGAGCCTGTGGCGCCTGGGCAGCAGATTGTGGTGCACCCGCGACCAAGTCAGGTGTGGGCTCCTGGCTCCCTCCGCACGACGCCAGGAGAACCAGTGCACTTTGTGCGGCAACCAGACGAAGGCTCTGCATGAACATGGTGGTACCTGCAAGGGAGGAAACGCGGGCGGAGCGCCGACAATGAGGGTGGCCCAGAAGGCCTCCTCTGGCTATCCCCCAGTTGTGGGGTATGCCGGCCTGGCCTGGGCGTGTAGCGCGCACGTGCCTGGAGGCAAAGATCGTCGCCCAACCCGGCCGGCGCGGCTAGCGCGGGCCTGCGGCGCGGCCGCGCTTGGGCTGGTCGGCCAGGTTGCCCCAGGTGCCGACGTTGGCGCCTTTGAGCAGGGGCGAGGCATGGCCCGACACCGCCAGCTCCTGCGCGGCCGACAGAAGGGCCGGCGCGAACTGCTTCATGCGTGCCAGCGTCAGCCGCGACGAGGGCCCGGCCACCACGATCACGCCCGTGGCGGGCTCGCCGGCCTTTTGCACCGGCGCCGCCATCGAACTCATGCCCGGCGCGTAGGCCTCCTGGATGATGCTGAAGCCGCGATGGCGGGCCTCGTCCAGCACCTTGAGCAAGGCCTTGACGCTGGTTGGCGCGTTCGGCCCGTAGTGCTTGGGGTCGCCCATCCCCTGGTGCGTGACGAACTCGATCGCCAGGTCCTCGGGCAGGGTCATCAGCCAGGCCTGGCCGGCGGCGCTGCACGACAGGCGCAGGTCGATGCCCATGTCGGGGTCGTACAGCAGGCCCGAGCGCGCGCCCTGGGCCTTGGCCACCAGGGTCAGGCGCTCGCCGTCGACGATGGCCAGGCGCACCATTTCCTCGGTGGCCTGGGCCAAGCGGTGGATCACCGGCTGCGCGATATCGACCACGCCCGACTTGCTCAGGAAGCTCAGGCCCATGGATGCCATCTTGGTGGTCAGCGCGTAGTCGCCGCGCGGCAGCTGGCGGACGTAGCCGTAGCGGATCAGTTCGTGCAGCGTGCGGTGGCAGCCGCTGCGCAGCTGGTTCAGCTCGGTGGCGATGGTGGCCAGGGCGGCGCCCTCGGGGCAGTCGGTCAGGTATTCCAGGATCGCCAGTGCCTTTTCCATTGCGCCGCTCATGGGGATCCTGTCGTTCAAAATTTGAACGCTAGCAGAAATTTGAATGGCGTTCAACTTTCTGGCATGATCGCCGCCGCCTGGCAACGACGAGATCAACCTGATGCAAAAGAATTCCAGCCCGGTGGTGTGCCCATGAGCATGCTGGGACAAGCGGCCTTGGCCATGTGGTGGGACATGGCCGGCGCCATGCGCGCCGACTTCGAGCACTGGCACAGCCACGAGCACTTTCCCGAGCGCCTGGCCATTCCCGGCTTTCGCCGCGCCAGCCGCTGGAGCGATGCCCGCGGCGGTGAGGGCGTGTTCCAGATGTACGAACTCGAGGACCACGGCGTGCTGTCTTCCGGCCCTTACCTGGCGCGGCTGAACGCGCCGTCTCCCTGGTCGACGCGCATGATGCCGCACCACCGCAACATGGTGCGCAGCCAGTGCGGGGTGCTCGAGTCGCATGGCGGCGTGACGGCACGCCACGCGCTGACGGTGCGCCTGTCGCCCGCGCCTGGCAGCGATGGCGACATCCTGCGCCAGCAACTGGCGCCGCTGCTGGCCCAATTGCCCGGCCGCGCCGGCCTGACCGGCGCCCACCTGCTGCAGCACCGTACGCCGGCGATTGCCCAGACCACCGAACAGAAGATCCGCGGCGGCGACAGCTTTGCCGACTGGGTGCTGGTGGCCACCGGCTACGACGCCCAGGCGCTGCAAGCCCTGGAGCGTGCCGAGTTCGGGCAGGCCGCGCTGGCAACCCTGGGCGCCTCGCCCGGCAGCGTCAGCGGCCTGTACCAGCTGTCGTACTCGGCCACGCCTGTGGACACCGCGTCCGTCCCCCCTTTCTCACCCCCGGCCAGCGAGGCCGACCGCTGAGACCGTGCCGTGCGCCCGGACCTGAATCTGGCCCATGTGCTGGTGGCGCTCGAGGAGTGCCGCTCGCTCAAGGGTGCGGCTGGGTCCCTCGGGGTGAGCGAAAGCACGGTGCGCAATGCGCTTGCGATGCTGCGACTGCAGGTCGGCGATCCGCTGTTCACCGCGCGCGACGGCGTGCTGTACCCGACACGGCAAGGCGCCGATCTGGCGCGCCGCCTGCGTCCCGCCATCAAGGCCGTGGCCGCCGCACTGGTGCCCGTGGTCGCAGTGCCGCAGCTGTCCGGGCAATACGTCACAGCAATCTGAAGCAGTCCGTCATCGCGCGATGGCGGGGCTGCGGGCATGCTTGCGGCATGAAAGTGCAACAAGCTTCCGACTTCCCGGCCCAGCGCGTTCTGCGTGACCTACTGGAACGCTTTCGGGCTTCTTCCAGCTCAGGCAAGCAGCGGGCGGCGGACGAGCGCCGCCTGGAAAAGGCCCTGGCCTGCGCCCACGCGTGCAAGGAACAGGACAGCGTCCTGCCCGGCATCGAGGTGACCTACCTGGACCTCTGATGGGGCCCGGGGCGGCCCACGCCCGGGCCGCATGATGGCGGCGCCGTTGTGCGGGCGCGACAAGGGCGCCGGCAGCTGATGGGGGAAGATCGCGCAGCCAGAGGATATTTGGTCAAATCGCGCAAGCAAAAAACCATCGCCCCAGGACCTTGATGCACACGCCATTGCACTTTCCTTCCCGTTTCATGTCCGGCGTGCTGCTCACCACGGTGCTGTTGTTGGGGGCATGTGGCGGCGGCGGCCCGGCTGAAGTCGCCGGCGGGCAGGCTCCACAGAGCGCCGAAACGCCCATGGCGGCGGATGTGCTCTCGGGTTACAGCGGCCAGGCCTACCGCATGTACCAGGCGGCGTTCGACAGGGCGCCGGACGCGCAGGGCCTGGCGTACTACGTCGACAAGCTGTCGACAGGCCAGTTGACGCTGAAGAACATGGCTGTGGGCTTCTTCAACAGCCCGGAATTCAAGGCGCGCTACGGCGAGGTCAGCCCCAGGATCTTCGTGGAACTGCTGTACCAGAATGTCCTGGGCCGCGCCCCCGACACCGCCGGCCTGTTTTTCCATGAGTCCAATCTGGCGACGCGGCGCCTGGACTACGCCGACACCCTGGCCTCGTTCTCCGAATCGCCCGAGAACATCGAGCGGGTGGCGACGAAGTACAACGCTTCCACGGGCAGCGGTGGCGCAGGGCAGTTGCGTTTCTATCTTTACCAGCCCATGCATGCAGGGCCGAGCGCGACCGTCAACCCGGGTTGCTATTCGCAGACCATCAGCGTTGCCAAGCCGGCCGAATCCAGCGCGCAATCCTTTGCGAACGCGAAAATCATTTTCGACTCCTACTACGCGCAAATGAGGGCCAAGTGCATTGCGGCGGCGGACGGCCAGCGCATCCTTCCGAGGCCGGATGGAACCGTCATGGGCGGGGAGTGGAATGTGATCAATGACGAGAAATTGGCGGGTGCCGAAGCCGCGCGCGACAACATGATTCGCCAATACCCCGGCCAGCAAATCATGGTGACCCTGGCCGTGCAATGAGCAGGCTCACGCGCACAGAGCCTTGATCGACGGCGGAATCTCCAGGGCGCGGATGCCGCCGCCTTCGCGGTGGGCCGCGAAGATGCGCACCTCGTCGCACTCCATGATCAGGTCCTCGCCACGTACAACGCGGTAGCGCTGCACGAAGCTCTTGCCGCGCCACTCGGCGATGCTGGTGTGGATCTGCAGCGTGTCGCCATAGCTGGCGGTCTTGACGAACTTCGCATGGGTGTCGACCAGGGGCGTGCCCATCACGCCCAGGGTCTTCTCGGTCTCGTGCCAGGGCGGCACGCCGCATTCCACGAAGAAATGCCGCGAGGCCGCGTCGATCCAGCGGAAGAAGTTGGGAAACCAGACGATGCGCGCGGGGTCGCAGTCGCCGAATTCCACCTTCACGGTGTAGGCGACGCTGCGGCCGCTGTCTTTCGCTTCGCTCAAGATTCAATCACCCTTGATGTTGCGGGCGCGGATCAAAGCGCCGAAGCGCACGCTGTCGATCTGGGCGCGCATGCCGAAGTCCTGCGGGCTCATGGGCGCGGGGATGCCGCCGATGGCAGCCATGCGCTCGCCGAAGGCCTGGCTGCGCACGATCTTGTTGATCTCGGTGTTCAGGCGCGTCACCACGGCGGCCGGCGTGGCGCTGGCGGCGTAGAAGCCGAACCAGGTGTCGGCGTCGAAGCCCTTGAGGCCTGCTTCTTCCATGGTCGGCACGTCCGGGTACTGGGGCGAGCGCTTGGGGCTGCCCACGGCCAGCAGCTTGAGCTTGCCGGCCTTGACCTGCTGCAGGCCGATGCCGGGGTCGAACATGAAGTCGATCTGGCCGCCCAGCAGGTCCTGCATGGCAGGCGCCGCGCCGCGGTAGGGGATGTGGGTGGCGAACAGGTTGGTCTGTGCCTTCATCATCTCGGCCGCCAGGTGCGGTGAGCTGCCGTTGCCGGGCGAGCCGTAGCTCAGGCGGCCGGGGTTGGCCTTGAGGTAGGCCAGGAATTCCTTGGCGTTGTTGACTGGCAGCTTGGGGTTGACTTCCAGGTAGACCAGCACGCGCGCCGCGGCGGCCACCGGCACCAGGTCCTTGGCCGGGTCGAACGGCATCTTGGGGTACAGGTGCGGATTGATCGACACCGTGCCGCCAGAGCTCATGAGCAGGGTGTGACCGTCGGCCGGCTGCTTGACCACGTAGTCGCCCGCGATGTTGCCGTTGGCGCCGGCGCGGTTCTCCACCACCACTGGCTGGCCCAGCGCGTCCGACAGGGGCTGCGAAATGGCGCGGGCGATCTGGTCGGCGGCGCCGCCGGGCGGAAAGCTGACGATGAAGCGCACCGGCTTGCTGGGCCAGGCCTGGGCAAAAGCGGCCGGCGCGGCCAGGGCCAGCATTGCGGCGGTTGCAAGCGCCGCGCGGCGGCCGAAGGAAATGCTTTTTGTCATGGTTGTCTCCTTGAAAAAAATCGGGGTGGTCTAGCTTGCCAGGGTCTTGGGCTTGCGGACGAAGCGGATCGGCTGCTCCTTGACGGGGCGGGCCGGCGCGCCATGGGCCAGCAGTGTCGCATCCAGCGCGCGGCCGGCGTCGTCGGCCAAGGCAGCGGAACGCGCGGCTGCCACGGCCTGGGCCGCGGCTTGGGCGTCGGCGCCCAGGGCCAGGTGGTCCAGCACGTGCAGCAGGTTGTCCTTGCCGCGCTCGTTGGTCGCGCCATAGCCCTTGATCAGGCGGCCGCATAGGGCGATCTCGTGGCCCAGTTGCCAGTCGCGGCGGGTTCCCTGCACCACGCCGGCCAGCCATTTGCCGATCATGGCCTGCTCGTTGGCGTAGCGGCTGCCCCGCACGCGCAGCCACTTGAGCGAGGCCAGGCTGCGCAGGGCCAGCATGCCAAAGACCGAATGCGTGCCGATCTTCAGCGGCAGGGCCCAGGGCGTCTTGCCTGCCAACACGCGAGCGCGGTCCCAGGCCAGCACCTTGTTGGCCAGACCTACGGGCAGCAGGGCGGCGAACTCCGGCGCGCCCGGCTTGAAGTGGTCATAGACCTGCAGCAGGTCGTCCTCGCCGGCCTTGACCTCGCCGCTCACCCGCTGCCAGCGCGTGGCGCGGCTCTTGAGGTCGGCCACCCGCACGATGTCGTCGAAGGCCATCCACAGGGCCAGCCAGCGCGCTATCTCGGTGGTGGTGGCAAAGCCCTGGGCACCGGCCGGGTCGGCGGCGCGTTCGGCCGCCAGCACCTGTTGCAGGCGCTCGAGGTACAGGCGGGCATATGCCGGGCCCTGGTAGTCCAGCATGCGGGCATGGCCCAGCGCCAGCATGGCGTGCACCTGCGGCGGGAACATTGCAGCGATATCGGCCTCCAGCCCCCGTTGAATGGGCGCAACATGCTCCTCATTCGATAGCAGATCGCCGACGAAGGCGGCCTGGATGCGGGGCTGGCTGACGATGTCGTAGGCCCGCGCGAAGCCGCGCAGGCTGGCCTGCGCCATGCGCCCACCGTCGCCGCGCACCACCGCCTCGTAGTCGGTGCGGCTGAAGGGGAACAGGCCGCTGCCGGCCACCGCACCCAGCATCACGGCGCTGACGATGGTGCCGGCCTCCTTGGCCACCGCACCCATGTCGAACACGTGGTGCTCGCGGCTGAAGCGCCGCACCACGGCCAGCAGCTCGGCGCTGTCGGCGCGGCCGTCGCCCAGCTGCATGCGCTCCTGGGTGGTGAGGGTGCGGCCCGACGAGGTGATGACGGCCGTGCGGTCCGGCGCGCTCATGCCGTTGCCGATCTGGCGCGTGGTCTCCAGCAGCTCGGACGAGACGATGGCGTCGAGCGCGCCGGGCACGGGGTTCAGGCTGAACACCGGCTTGCGCCCGCCCAGCTGCGCCACCGGCACCGGGAAGACCTCGATGTAGTAAGTGGTGGCGCCGGTGCGCTGGGCCACGCCTGGGATGGAGGTGCTCTGGGCCGCATAGCCGGCGTGGCGCGCGGTCTCGATCAGCCATTCGGTCAGCACGCCGCCGCCTTCGCCGCCGAGGGCGCAGATCAGGAGGCTGGTGGGTCTTGCGTCGGTCATTGTTGTTTTCTTTCTAGGCCGGTTGCAGCATCTTCACGAAGCTGCCGCGCAAGCCGGCGACAAGGCGTTCATGCCACTTCGGGTTCTGGATCACCTCAGCCCGGTAGAACGACGGGCACAGCGTCGCCGCGTGCGCGTTCTCCCCGCACAGGCCGCAGCCCACGCAGCCGTCGATCACCACTGCCACCGGGTCGACCTTGAGCGGGTCCGGGTTGTCCTTGATGGTCAGCGTCGGGCAGCCAGACAGGCGGATGCAGGCGTGGTCGCCGTTGCACACGTCTTCGTCGACGCCGTACTTGACCCGCACCACGCGCTTGCCGGTCTTGAGCAGCTTGGCGATCCAGGGCTTGATGCGGCGCTGGCGCTCCAGCTGGCACTCGCCCTCGGCGACGATCACCTTCAGGCCGTTGAAGTCGCTGGTGAAGGCCTCCTTGAGCGTGTCGCGCATCTTCGCCACCTTGTAGGTGTGGACTGTGCGCAGCCACTGCACGCCCAGGCCTTGCAGCGTGGCCTCGATGGTGGTGTTGGTGTGGGTCTGGCTCTTCATGCGCTCGGACGACATGGCTTCATGCGGACCTGGCGTGGAGATCAGCTCCTGCGTGCCGGTGGCCGACGAATAGCCGTTCTTGAAGATCAGCAGCACGGCGTCGTCGCCGTTGAACAGGGCCGACTGCACACCGGTGAGCAGGCCGTTGTGCCAGAAGCCGCCGTCGCCCATGATGGCCAGGGTGCGCCGCTGCATCATGGGCGAGACGCCGGCGCGGCTGGCCAGGCTCATGCCGTAGCCCAGGATGGAGTGGCCCATGGAGAAGGGCTCGAAGGTGCCGAAGGCGTGGCAGCCGATGTCGCCGGCGATGTGGACAGCGCCGATCTCCGCCTGCGTCATCTTCAGCGCCGAGAACACCGGCCGCTCCGGGCAGCCGATGCAAAAGCTGGGCGGGCGCGCCGGCAGGGGCTTGTCCAGCACCGCCGCCACTTCGCTGCGGCGCGTGCGGTTGCCTTCCAGCCAGCGCTTGGCCGACTCCGTGGCCGCGCCCGGCAGGTAGGCAGAGGCAAACAGCGACAGGCCCTGCGACATCACTTCCACGCTGTACTCGCCGGCCGGCGGCAGCAGGTCCTTGCCGTGCAGCGGGGTCTGGATGTCGCGGCGGCGCAGCAGGGTGGCGATCTCCTGCTCGATGTACTCGGGTTGGCCCTCTTCCACCACGATGACGGCGCGCTTGCCGGCGCAGAAATCCGCGATCTGTTCGGGCACCAGCGGGTAGGTGACGTTGAGCACCAGCAGTGGGATGTCGCTGTCGCCGAAGGCATTGGCCAGGCCCAGCTGCTGCAGGCTGCGGATGGCAGAGTTGTACAGGCCGCCCTGGATGATGATCCCCAAGTCCGCATGCTTGCCGGGCAGAAGCTCGTTCAAATTGTTGTCGGCGATGTACTTGCGCGCCGCCGGGATGCGCTCCTCGCCCTTGAGCTTTTCGTGGCGGAAGGTCACGGGCGGATGGGCCAGCTTCATGTAGTCGAAGCCGGCCGGGTTTTCCATCCAGGCGCGGGTGGAGACCGCCGGCTTGACGTTGTCGCTGGCCTCGAAGCTGCCGCGCACATGGCAGGCGCGGATGCGCAGCTCCAGGATGGCGGGCATGTTGGAGGCTTCCGACAGCCGGAAGCCGTGCTCCACCATCTTGACCATCACGCCCAGGTCGGGCCGCGGGTCGATCAGGCACATGCTGGATTTGAGGGCATAGGCCTGGGTGCGCTCCTGGATCACCGAGGCGCCCTCGCCGTAGTCCTCGCCCACCACGATCAGGGCGCCGCCGGTGACGCCCGGCGACGAGAGGTTGGACAGCGCGTCCGAGGCCACGTTGGTGCCGACGATGGACTTCCAGGTGACGGCGCCGCGCAGCGGGTAGTGGATGGAGGCGCCCAGCATGGCGGCGGCCGAGGCCTCGTTGGAGCAGGCCTCCACGTGCACGCCAAGTTCGTCCATGTAGGGTTTGGCCTGGACCATCACGTCCAGCAGGTGCGAGACCGGCGCCCCCTGGTAGCCGCCGACGTAGGCCACGCCGGACTGCAGCAAGGCTTTGGTGATCGCCAGAATGCCTTCGCCGTGGAAGGTCTCGCCCGCGCCCAGGCGCAGCGACTCGATTTCTTTGCTGAATGAAACTTCCATGTGGGGCGCCCGTGGGCCTTCTATTTGTAAGGAGCGGGCAGTGTCGGTGATTCCCGCACATTCCTCAATGCAATGAGCAAGCTATGCGGTATGCGGTTTGCGCATGATGGCTCAGGGCAGGTGCGCCAGGTAGTGCGCCAGCGTGTCCAGGTCGACCGCCGCCAGGCCGCCCAGCGCCTCACTCATGGCCGGCGTGTAGCCCACGCGCTTGCCGGCCTTGAACTCCTTGAGCGCCAGGGCCAGGTAGTCCTCGCGCTGGCCGGCCAGCCGCGCCACCTGCTCGCCGCCGCCCAGGTCCGCGCCGTGGCAGTTGACGCACAGGTGCTGGCTTACCAGCGCCTTGCCGCGCGCCATGCGGGCCGGATCTGGAACCGGCGCAAGCGCCGGGGCCGGCACCGGCGTCATCTTGCCGACCAGCTCGGAAAAGCCGCGCAGGTCGTCGTCGCTCAGGCTCTTGGCCACCGCCGTCATGGCTTCGTTATCGCGTCGGCCCTCGCGGAACAGGAACAGTTGGGTGACCACATAGAAGCCGGGCTGGCCGGCCAGGCTGGGCGTGCCCGCCATCTCGCTGCGGCCATTGCCGCCGTGGCAGGTGGCGCACAGCGCGGCATAGCGCTGTGCATAGGTCTGGGCCGGCTGGGCCCCTGCGGCCGCGGCCCAGAGCGCTCCGGCGGCCAGCAGCAGGGCGGCCCGCCTCATCGGCTGTAGCTGATGCGGTAGACCGCGCCGTGGAAGTCGTCGCTGACCAGCAGCGAGCCGTCCTTGAGCTGCAGGAAGTCGACCGGGCGTCCCAGGTACTGGTTGTTTTCCACCAGGCCGGTGAGGAAGGGCTCGCTCCTGGCGATGCCGCCCTTGCCATCGGGCCAGGCCACCAGGATGTCGGCGTACTTGGCCGTGCGGTTCCAGGGGCCGTGGCGGGCGATGAACATCGCGCCCTGGTAGTTGCTGGGGAACATGGCGCCCGTATAGAACGTCATGCCCAAGGCCGCGGCGTGCGGGCCCAGCAGCAGGGCCGGCTTCTGGTAGGCCGAGCAGCTCTTGCCCCAGCCGAACTCCGGGTCGGTGAAGTCGCCCTGGTGGCAGTACGGAAAGCCGAAGTGCTGGCCGGGCGCGCCGACGCGGTTGAGTTCGTCATGGGGCAGGTCTTCGCTGAGCCAGTCGCGGCCGTTGTCGGTGAACCAGAGCTCGCCGTTCTTCGGGTCGAAGTCGAAGCCCACGGTGTTGCGCACGCCCTTGGCGACGACCTCGACATTGCTGCCGTCCAGGTTCATGCGCAGGATCTGGGCGTGCGTGTCGCCGGGCTCGCAGATGTTGCAAGGCGCGCCCACAGGCACATAGAGCTTGTTGTCGCGGATGCGGATGTACTTCCAGCCATGCGGCACGTCGCCGGGCAGCTTGTCGTAGACCACGACGGGCTGGCCCACGTTGTCCAGCTTGCCCTCGATGTTGTCGTAGCGCAGCACCTGCTTGGGTGTGGCCACATAGAGCGCGCCGTTGTGCGTCTCGATGCCGGTGGGCAGCTGCATCTTGTCGATCAGGGTCTTGACCTCGCGGCTCCCGCCCTTGTCGCTGACGGCGTAGACCTTGCTGCCGACGAAGCGGGTGCTGACGAAGACCGTGCCCCTGTCGCCCTGGCGCAGGGCGCGGGCATCGAGCAGGCCGGTGGCCCAGGGTTCGATCTTGAAGCCCGGCGGCAGCTTGAACTTGGCCAGGGGCAGCTTGTCGGCCGCGGTCGGGATGGGATAGGAGGGCACAGGCGCCATGCGCATGGCTGTGGCGTCGCTGCGCGGCCGGCCGCGCGCCCAGAAGGGCTCTTCCTGCGCTGGCGCCCCAGCGGGCGCCGCGGGCGGTGTCTGTGCGACAGCGACTGCTGCTGCCAGCGCCAGGCTTGCGGCGCACCAGCGCGCGATGCGTTCTCGTGTGCTCATGCTTGTCTCCTTTTGTTGCTCTTGTGGCGCTCCCGTCAGCGCAGTGCGGGCGAGTGTGCGCGGCGCCTGGACGCAGTTCAATACAATAATCAATCTATTCAGTATGCAAGCCATGCATATCAACGACATCGACCTCAACCTGCTGCGTCTGTTCGACGCGGTGCACCGCTCACGCAACGTCAGCCGCGCGGCCGAGCAGCTGGGCATGACCCAGCCGGCCGCCAGCCACGGCCTGACCCGGCTGCGCCTGCTCATCAAGGATCCGCTGTTCGTACGTGCCGCCGGCGGCGTGCAGCCCACGCCCAAGGCGCAACGCCTCGCCGACGCGGTGCGCAGCGCGCTGGGCACGCTGGAAGAGGCGCTCAACGACTCGGCCGACTTCGATCCGCTGCAGTCGCACAAGAGCTTTCGCATCCACATGAGCGACATCGGCGAGGGACGTTTCCTGCCCGAGCTGATGGTGCTGCTGCGCGACCAGGCGCCGGGGGTGCGCATCGAGACCATGCCGCTGCCGCGCGGCGAGGTGACCGAGGCGTTGGACAGCGGCCGCATCGACTTTGCTTTTGGCTTCCTGCCCATGGTCAAGGAGACGCAGCGGCTGCAACTGCTCAAGGACCGCTACTGCGTGCTGCTACGCAAAGGCCATCCCTTCACGCGCCGGCGCAGCACGGGCAAGGCCTTGCTCGACGCCCTGCACAAGCTGGAGTTCGTGGCGGTGCGCACCCATGCCGACACGCTGCGCATCCTGCAGCTGCTGCAACTGGAAGACCAGGTGCGGCTGACCACCGAGCATTTCATGGCCTTGCCCTCCATCGTCAAGGCCACGGACCTGGCTGTGGTGATGCCACTGAACATCGCGCAGGGCTTTGCCGCCGAGGGTGGCTACGCCATCGTCGAGCCGCCGCTGCCGCTGCGCGACTTCGCGGTGTCGCTGCACTGGAGCAAGCGCTTCGAATCCGACCCCGGCAACCGTTGGCTGCGCCAGGCCGTGGTGGGGCTGTTCAAGTCGTGAGCGCGCCCGCGCTGCAACTGGCCGTCGTGTCGACGTCCAGCCTCAGGCGAAGATGCGCGTTGCCTTGTCCTTGAGCTCCAGCTGCCGCTGCATGATGCGCGGCACGTCGGGGTGCAAGGGATTGATCTCGGCCATCGCCCAGCGGTAGAACGCCTGGGCGAACGTGACATGGATGAAGTGCAGGATTTTCATGTCATGGATCCTGCGCAAGACCTGCCACTGGCCCTGTAGGCGGTTTCCGTCCCGGTTGGCGGACAAAGCGCGCTTCCCGCTGTCGGACGGCACCAACGTGGCCCCACGCCTCAGCTGTTCCTGGCCCAGAATGAAGCCATGACGACGCTTCCTCCCAATTACCTCAACCCTGGCCTGCCGGCCGGCCTGGCCACCGTCCGCATTCCCCTGGTCGAAGCCACCGAGGCTTCGCTGCAGGGCTATGGCGTGCTGGTCGACGACCCCAAGGCGCACAAGGTGGAGATCGTGCGCTGGCCGGCCCAGGGCTGGCGGCCGGTGGACAGCGACAGCGGCGACGAGGGCGGCACCACCACCGGCACCTTTATCGCTGAGTGGGAGGGCGACATCCTCTACGGCAAGAACGACGCTGTCGGTGGCCACTACATCCTGGGCTACAACAGCCTGCCCGAGCAGGCCGACACCACGCACCGCCGCCCGCCCGCCAGGCTGCTGCTGTGGCACTGCAACTACCACCCGGACGGCGGCCAGATGTTCTTCCCGCTGGAGCCCGGTCCTTTCCTGGTGCCCATGGCGCTGCCGGGCGACGACGTGAAGCCGCAGGACTTCGTCTGCTTCTGGTTCCGCGGCGGCCAGGGCCTGCGCATGCATCCCAACGTCTGGCACGAAGGTGTGTTCGCGCCCAGCGGCCGGCGCAGCTTCTACGACGAGCAGGGCGCGGTTCATGCCCGCGTCTCGGTCAACTTCGCCACCGAGTTCGGCTGCCTGCTGGAGATGCCGCTGGCGCCGGACCAGCCGCTGGCCTAGGACCGGCCGGCGCGCAGCGCGGGCACCAGCTCCAGCACCGCATCGGCAAAGACCTGCGGCACTTCCTGGGGCATGTTGTGGCCCACACCCGGCACGACGCGGTGCGAGCGCGGTCCACTGAAGCGCGCGGCGTGGGCCGATGCATCGGCGGGTGGCCGCACGCCATCGTCTGCGCCGTCGAAAGTGATGGTGGGCACGGTGATGACTGGTTGCGCAGACAGGCGCTGTTCGACCGCCTCGTAGGCCGGGTCACCCAGCACCAGGTCGAAGCGGTGCCGGTAGGACTGGACCACCACCTCGACGAAGTCCGGGTTGTCGAAGGCCGGCGCGCTGCGCTCGAATGTGGCGTCGTCGAAAACCCAGGTCGGCGACTACAGGCGCCACAGCAGGCGGACCAGGCCGCGCCTGTCCTTGGCCAGGCCGGCGCGGCCGCGCTCGCTGTGGAAGTAGTACTGGTACCAGTAGCTGTGCTCATTGGCCGGCGTGTCCGGTTCCATGGCGCGGGCAATGTTCTGGATGTTGTAGCTGTTGAAGGACAACAGCCCGGCGCAGCGCTGCGGCCACAGCGCCGCCACCACACAGGCGGCGCGGCCGCCCCAGTCGTAGCCGGCGAGTACGGCGCGCGGCACGGCCAGCGCGTCCATCAGCGCCAGCAGGTCGGCGCCCAGCGCCGCCTGCTCGCCCGAGCGCGGCGTGGCCGCATCGAGAAAGCGCGTGGGCCCGAAGCCGCGCAGGTAGGGCACGATGACCCTGCACCCGGCCGCGGCTAGCAGCGGTGCGACTTCAGCGTAGGCATGGATGTCGTAGGGGAAGCCGTGCATCAGGAACACCGGCGGGCCGTCGGCCGGGCCCGACTCGGCATAGGCAATGGACAGAACGCCGGCGTTGATGTGTTTGAGCGCTTGCATGGCTGCATTGTCGCGATCTTGGGATGGCCCTGTACGATGCCTTTCATGGCCGCCACCTTCCTGGGCAGCAAGCCCTGCGAGCTCCCTGCAAGCGCGTTGCTGCGCCGCTACAGCGAGAGCGGCGCCTATGCGGACTGCTATGCCGCCGAACTGCCGGGCGCCATCAGCCGGCCGATGTATGTCGAAGCCTTCTACACGACCTGGCTGTTCAAGCTCGAACGCGCCATCCTGCGCTGGGCTGTGCGCCGCCCTTCGACCGATATACAGGCCCGGCAACTGGCGCAGGGCACGCTGCAGTCCTTCGCCGCCTGGCGGGTCGAAGGCCAGGACGCAACGCAGATCCTGCTGGGCGACTTCAGCGGCCGCACCAAGTCCTGGCTGATGGTGGCGACTATAGGGGGCGAGGGCACGCGCCTGTACTTCGGCTCGGCCGTTGTGCCGGTGGCGCGCACTTCGGACGGAAAACGCAGCATGGGCTGGGTCTTCCATGCCCTGCTGGGTTTCCACCGGCTGTATGCGCGGCTGCTGCTCCATGCGGCCTGCGCGCGTGTGCGCAAGGCGCAGGCCGCACAGAGCGCCTAGCGCCCGTTCAAGGCCCGCAGCAGGTTCTCCGCCGTTGCCGGCGCTTGCAGCTTCACCTGTTCCTTCGAAGCCTTCACAGAGCCCACGGCTTCACGCAGCGCTTCCCACACCGCGATGCCCAGCATGAAGGGCGGCTCGCCCACGGCCTTGCTGCCGCCCACGTTGTCCTCGCGGTTGGCCTCGGGCCAGAGATCGACCTTGAAGTGGGCCGGGATGTCGCCCGTGGCCGGGATCTTGTAGGTGCTGGGCGCGTGGGTGCTCAGATAGCCCTTGTCGTTCCACACCAGCTGCTCGGTGGTCAGCCAGCCCATGCCTTGCACGAAGCCGCCCTCGATCTGGCCGATGTCCAGCGCCGGGTTGATGCTGGTGCCCACGTCATGCAGGATGTCGACCTTGAGCACGCGGCTCTCGCCTGTCAGGGTGTCGATCACCACCTCGCAGCAGGCTGCGCCGTAGGCAAAGTAGTAGAAGGGCCGGCCCGTGAGCGTCACCTTGTCGTAATGGATCTTGGGCGTGCGGTAGAAGCCGTCGCTCCACAGCTGGATGCGGTTGGCGTAAGCCGCTTTCACCACCTCGTCGAAAGAGCGCGTGGACTTGGGGCTGAGCACACTCCCGCCACGGAACTCGATGGCACCCGCGCCGCAGCCGTCCAGGCCGGCGACGAAGGCCGCCAGGTTGTCGCGCACATTGCGCGCCGCGTACTGGGCGGCGCGGCCGTTCAGGTCGGTGCCGCTCGACGCCGCCGTGGCCGAGGCGTTGGGCACCTTGCTGGTGTCGGCCGCTGTGGAGCGCACCCGCTCGAAGGGCACGCCCAGTTCGTCGGCGACGATCTGCGCCACCTTGGTGTTCAGGCCCTGGCCCATCTCGGTGCCGCCGTGGTTGACCTGCACGCTGCCGTCGGTGTAGACATGGACCAGGGCGCCGGCCTGGTTGAAGAAGGTGGCGGTGAAGCTGATGCCGAACTTGACCGGCGTGATGGCGATGCCGCGCTTGAGCACCGGGCTGCTCTTGTTCCATGCCGAAATGGCCGCACGCCGGGACCGGTAGGACGCAGTCTGCTCCAGTTTCGATAGCAGGGGCGCGAGGATGTTGTCCTCCACCTTCATCTGGTAGTGGGTGACATTGCGCTCCTCGATGCCATAGAGGTTGCGCATGCGCACATCGAAGGGATCGAGTCCGAGCTGGCGCGCGATGTCGCCCAGGATGGCCTCGATCACGATCACGCCCTGCGGCCCGCCGAAGCCGCGGAAAGCCGTGTGGCTCTGGGTGTTGGTCTTGCAGCGGTGCGAGACGATCTCCACGTCGCTCAGGTAGTAGGCGTTGTCGACATGGAAGATGGCGCGGTCGGCCACCGGACCCGAGAGGTCGGCCGAGAAGCCGCAGTTGGCCAGCATGGTCAGCTTCAGGGCTGTCAGCAGGCCCGTGCCGTCGAAGCCGGCTTGGTAGTCGTAGGCAAAGGGATGGCGCTTGCCAGTGACCATGAAGTCGTCGTCGCGGTCCAGCCGCAGCTTGACCGGGCGCTTGAACTTGCGTGCCGCCAGCGCGGCCCACACGGCCAGGTGGCCGGCTTGCGTTTCCTTGCCGCCGAAGCCACCGCCCATGCGCCGGCATTCCACCGTCACCGCGTTGTTCTCCAGGCCCAGGGCATGGGCCACCCAGTGCTGGATCTCGCCCGGGTGCTGGGTGCTGGAATAGATCCACCACTGGTCCTGCTCCAGCGGCAGGGCATAGGCCACCTGGCCTTCCAGGTAGAAGTGCTCCTGGCCGCCGACCTCGAGCTGGCCGCTGAGGGTGTGCTGCGACGTTGCCATTGCCGCCTCGGGCTCGCCGCGCCGCACGGTCACGGCCGGCAGCACATAGCTTTTCTGGGCGTGGGCCTCGCGCGGCGACAGCACCGGCGGCAGCGGCTCGATCTTGAGCTGCACCTTGCGCGCCGCGCGGCGCGCTTGCATCACAGTGTCGGCCAGCACCAGGCCGACGACCTGGCCGATGTGTTCGACCTTGTCGATGGCGAAGATGGCTTCGTCGTGGACGAAGGTGGCCAGCAGCTTGTCGCCCGGGATGTCGGCGCTGAGCACCACGCCGCGCACGCCGGCCAGGGCCAGGGCGGCGCTGGCGTCCACGCCCAGCAGGCGGCCATGGGCGACGGTGGACAGGATGGGCGCCGCATGCAGCGTGCCCTTGACCTCGGGGATGTCGTCGACATAGGTGGCGCTGCCCGCCACCTGGGCGCGCGCGCTCTCGTGCGGGCGCGACACGCCCGAGGCCGGGCCGGGCGCGGCCGGCGCATGGGGCGAAAGGGTGGCCGGCGCGATGTTGCGCTCGCCGGCGGCGGCCGGTCCACCGGGCCCGCCACCGTCTTGCGCGCTGAACTCCTTGTTGCGCGTGTTCATGCCGCTTCCTCCACCAGGGCAAAGGATTCGAGGTTGATGTTGGCCATGCCCTGGCTCTCCAGCCAGAAGCGCTGCAGCAGGCCGCCCAGTACCTCGCTGCGGTAGGCGGCCGAGGCGCGCATGTCGCTGATCGGCTGGAACTCGGCGCGCAGCACCTGGGTGGCTTCGCGCACCGTGGCGTCCGTCCAGGCCTTGCCGGCCAGGAAAGCTTCAGTCTGCAAGGCGCGCACCGGCGTGGCCGCGACGCCGCCTGCGCCGATGCTCACTTGCGTCACACGCTCCCCATCCCGCCGCAAATTCAGCACCAGGCAGACGGCCGAGATGTCGTCGTCGTAGCGCTTGCTGATCTTGTAGGCCCGCAGGAACTCACCCGTTGCGGGCCGCGGCACCACGGTCCAGGCCAGCACCTCGTCGGGGGCCAGCCGGTTCTTGCGGTAGCCGGTGTAGAAATCTTCCAGCGCCATGCGGCGGTGGCCGCGTTCGCTCATGAGGATGACTTGGGCGCCCAGGGCGATCAGCAAGGGCATGGAGTCGCCGATCGGCGAACCGTTGGCGATGTTGCCGCCCAGGGTGCCGGAGTTGCGTACCGGCAGGCCGGCAAAGCGATTGGCAAAGCTCTTGAGCTGGGGCCGGTCCGCCACCAGGGCGGCAAAGGCCTCGGTCAGCGTCACGGCGGCGCCGATGGCGATGTGGTTCTCATAGCGTTCGATGCGGCGCAGCTCCTTGGCCCGGGTGACGTCCAGCAGCTGCGGAAACTGCATGTGCAGCTTGGTCACCCACAGGCCCACGTCGGTGCAGCCGGCCACGATCTGGGCCTGCGGATGCTGGGCGCGGGCCGCCAGCAGGCCGGCCAGGCTGGTGGGCGCCAGATAGGCTGTTTTTGTTGCCAAATCGGCCTGTAGCCCCCGGCTTTGCAGCTTGAGTCGCTTCAATTTTGATAGCAAATCGGCTTCGTCCACCGCCACCCTTGGCAGCCGCGCCATCTGCTGGGCGGCGTCCAGGATGGGCCGGTAGCCGGTGCAGCGGCACAGATTGCCCGAGAGTTCTTCCTGCGCCAGTTCGCGCGTGATCGGATTGCGCCCGCAGACGTCGAGCGCCGACGGGCCGCCCCTAGGCGCGAGGGCCCCCTCGGGGGGCAGCGAGGTACACGCAGTGCCGAGCGTGGGGGCAATGTAGTTTTGGTACATGCCGAACAGGCTCATGACGAAGCCCGGCGTGCAAAAGCCGCATTGCGAGCCATGGCACTGGACCATGGCCTCTTGTGCCGGGTGCAGGCTGCCGTCCCCGGCCGCCAGGTCTTCCACCGTCCACAAGGCCATTCCGTCGATGGAATGGGCCAGGCGGATGCAGCTGTTGATGGCACGGTACTTGATGCTGTTGCCTTCGGCCTCCCCCAGAACAACAGTGCAGGCCCCGCAGTCCCCCTCGCCGCAGCCTTCCTTGGTGCCGCACTCGCCCAGGTCCTCCCGCAGCAGCTCCAGCAGCGTGCGCTCGGGTGGTACATTGCCCAGCGAGACAAGCTCGCCACGGCGGAAAAATCGGATCGTTTGCTTGTCCATGCTTGATAAAAATCTTTGGCCTGTAGTGTGAGCGTAGAAGACCAGCGTGGCCACGGCATAAGGGCCGGCTTATGACAAAAATCCAGGCTCAGGTATGAGAGACCAGGCGCTTTTCGACAAGATAGACCTCCACTTGATCAGGGTCTTGCACACCGTGTTGACTGAACGCAGCGTCTCGCGTGCCGCCCTCCGGCTGGGCATGCACCAGCCGGCGGTTTCCGCAGCGCTCAAGCGCCTGCGCGAGCTGGCGGGCGACCCGATTCTGGTGCGTTCGGGCGCCGGCATGGTGCCCACGGATGCTGGTTTGCGCATGGTCGAGCCCAGTGCAAGCATTCTGCGTGCCGCCCAGGTCTTGTTCAGCGATGCCCGCGGCTTCGACCCGCGCACTGCCGACACCACCTTCCGCGTCGGCGCCAGCGACTACCTGGACCCGCTCTTCCTGCCGCAGCTGGTGGCCCAGATCAAGGCCCAGGCGCCGTTGTGCCAGATCGAGATCCTGGCCCTGTCGGGCCACTGGGACTACCACTTCCAGCTGGGGCAGGGCGATGTCGACGTGGTGGTCGGCAACTGGCTGCAGCCGCCGCAGGACCTGCACCGCGGCGAGCTGTTCTCCGACGACGTGGTCTGCCTGGTGGGCAAGGAGCACCCGGCCGTGCGGCGCGGCTGGAGCACCGAGGATTGGCTGGCCGCCGAGCACATCGCCCCCACGCCCACCCATCCCGGCGCCCGCGGCGTGATCGACGAGCACCTGGCCGGCCTGGGCCTGGCACGCAAGATCACGGCGCG
Organism: uncultured Ramlibacter sp.; assembly: GCF_936925435.1. GTDB lineage: Bacteria > Pseudomonadota > Gammaproteobacteria > Burkholderiales > Burkholderiaceae_C > Ramlibacter. Next base: position 88,436 of record NZ_CAKZHQ010000051.1, read on the forward strand.
CTGCCCGCATTTCGGCCTGATCCCGGCCATGGTGGCATCGAGTTTGCTGGTGCTGACCACCGGCCGCCAGTACTGCGAGCGTTTCACCGGCCAATTGCCGGTGACAATCCTGCCCTGCCCGGTGGACTTCCCGCGCCTGACCTACTACCAGCTCTGGCACGAGCGCACCCATGCCTCGGCCTCGGCCCGCTGGCTGCGCGAACGGGTCAAGGGCGTGGCGGCGGCGCTGCGCAAAGACTGACGACAACCAGACCAGAACACAGAAAGAAACGGCTTGAGCACGCCCCGGCTTCAACTCGAACACATCACCAAGCGCTATCCGGCGGTGGTGGCCAACAACGCGGTGTCGCTCAACGTGGAGGCCGGCCAGGCCCATGCGGTGCTGGGCGAGAACGGCGCCGGCAAGTCCACGCTGATGAAGATCATCTACGGCGCCGTCAAGCCCGACGAGGGCCGGGTGCTGTGGGAGGGCCGGCCGGTGAGCATCCGCAACCCGCAGGAGGCACGGGCCCTGGGCATCAGCATGGTGTTCCAGCACTTCAGCCTGTTCGACACCCTGACGGTGGCGCAGAACGTCTGGCTGGGCCTGGACAAGAGCCTGTCGCTGGCCCAGGTCGCGGCCAGCATCAGCGCCAAGGCCCAGGAGTACGGGCTGGACATTGACCCGGGCCGGCCGGTCCACACCCTGTCGGTGGGCGAGATGCAGCGGGTGGAGATCATCCGGGCCCTGCTGACCAATCCCAAGCTGCTGATCCTGGACGAGCCGACCTCGGTGCTGACGCCGCAGGCGGTGGAGCGCCTGTTCGTGGTGCTCAAGCAGCTGGTGGCCCAGGGCTGCAGCCTGCTGTACATCAGCCACAAGCTGCACGAGATCCGCGAGCTGTGCAGCGCGTGCACCGTGCTGCGCGGCGGCGTCGTCACCGGCGTGTGCAACCCGCAGGAAGAGACCAATTCGTCCCTCAGCCGCATGATGATCGGCGCCGAGCCGCCGGCCCTGGAGCACCACGACCGCGTGCCCGGCGAGGCCGTGCTGCGAGTGCAAGACCTGTCGCTGCAGCGCGAGTCGCCTTTCGGCGTTGACCTCGAAGGCATCGCCATGGAGGTGCGCGCCGGCGAGGTGGTGGGCATCGCCGGCGTCTCGGGCAACGGCCAGCGCGAGCTGCTCTATGCCCTGTCGGGCGAGGACACCCGGGCCGATGCAGCCGCGGTCCAGGTGGCCGGCCAGGACGCCGGCCAGCTGGGCCCGGCGGCGCGCCGCGCTCTGGGCCTGCATTTCGTGCCGGAGGAGCGGCTGGGCCGCGGCGCCGTGCCCAGCCTGGGCCTGGCCCACAACCTGATGCTCACGCGCACCGACGCCATCGGCCGCAGCGGCTGGATCAATGTGGCCGCCCTGCAAAAGCAGGCCGCGGCAATCATCAGCCGCTTCAACGTCAAGGCCGGCGGCCCCAATGCGGCGGCCCGGTCGCTGTCGGGCGGCAACCTGCAGAAATTCATCGTCGGCCGCGAGATCGACGCCAACCCCAGGCTGCTGATCGTGTCGCAGCCGACCTGGGGCGTGGACGTGGGCGCGGCGGCGCAGATCCGCGGCGCCATCCTGGCCCTGCGCGACGCCGGCTGCGCCGTGCTGGTGGTCAGCGAGGAGCTCGACGAGCTGTTCGAGATCAGCGACCGCCTGCACGTGATCGCCAAGGGCCGGCTCTCGCCCTCGCTGCGCCGCGCCGACGCCACGGTCAGCCAGGTGGGCGAGTGGATGAGTGGCCTGTGGTCCGGCCAGCAGGAGGACGCCCATGCTGCGGCTTGAACCCCGTCCCCAGGCCTCGAAGTTCTGGAGCCTGGCCTCGCCGCTGCTGGCCCTGGCCATCACCGTGGTGCTGGGCGTGCTGCTGTTCCTGGCGCTGGGCAAGGACCCGGTGCGCGGCCTGCAGGTGTTCTTCTGGGAGCCCATCAAGTCGCCCTATGCCCTGGGCGAGCTGATGGTCAAGACCACGCCGCTTCTCATCATCGCCCTGGGCCTGGCCGTGTGCTTTCGCTCCAACGTCTGGAACATCGGCGCCGAAGGCCAGTTCGTCATCGGCGCCATCGCCGCCGGCGGCGTGGCCCTGCTGGCGGGCAAGGAGACCGGGCGCTGGATCGTGCTGGCCATCGTGCTGGCCGGTATTGCCGGTGGCATGGCCTGGGCGGCGCTGACGGCCCTGCTGCGGGATCGCTTCAACGCCAACGAAATCCTGGTCAGCCTGATGCTGGTCTATGTGGCCGACCAGGTGCTCAGCTACCTGGTGTTCGGGCCCTGGAAGGACCCGGCCGGCTACAACTTCCCGCAGACCCGGACCTTCGATGCCATGACCCAGATCCCGCGCCTGATGGCCGGCTCGCGCGTGAGCATCGGCCTGCTGATCGCCCTGGCCGGCGTGGCCGCGCTGTGGATCTTCCTGTTCCGTACCCGGGCCGGTTTCGCCCAGCAGGTTGGCGGCCTGGCGCCGGCGGCGGCGCGCTATGCGGGCTTCTCCTCGCGCAAGGCGCTGTGGACGGCGCTGCTGGTGTCGGGCGGCGCGGCCGGTCTGGCCGGCGCGCTGGAGGTGGCCGGTCCCATCGGCCAGCTCACGGTTTATGTGCCGGCAGGTTATGGATTCGCAGCCATCATCGTGGCCTTCGTCGGCCGTCTGCATCCGGTGGGCATGGTCTTCTCGGCGGTGTTGATGAGCATGTTCTACATCGGCGGCGAGCTGGCGCAGTCGCGCCTGGGTCTGCCCAAGTCGCTGACCGGCGTCTTCCAGGGCCTGCTGCTGTTCACCCTGCTGGCCTGCGACACCTTGATGGCCTACAAAATCCGCTGGAGCAGCGCGAAGAAAGCGGTGGCCTGATGGAATCCTATGCGCTCCTGATGGCCGCGACCCTCAACGCCGGCACCGTGCTGGCGCTGGCGGCCCTGGGCCTGCTGGTCAACGAGAAGGCCGGCGTCGTCAACCTGGGCGCCGAGGGCATGCTGCTGTGCTCTGCCCTCGCCGGCTTTGCCGCCGTGGTCCACACCGGCAGCGACCTGGCGGGTTTTGCCGCCGGCATTGGTGCCGGCGCCCTGCTGGCCGCCATCTTCGGCGTGCTGGTGGTCTGGCTCAACACCAACCAGTACGCCACCGGCCTGGCCCTGAGCCTGTTCGGCGCCGGCTTCTCGGCCTTTGCCGGCATCAAGTACGTGCAGGAGAAACTGCCGCCGCGGCCGCAGTTCCATATTCCTGTGCTGGGCGACATTCCGCTCGTGGGCCCGGCGTTGTTCCGCCAGCACCCCATGGTCTACCTGGGCCTGTTCCTGGTGCTGTTCCTGGTGTGGTTCCTGTACCGCTCGCGCGCCGGCCTGGTGCTGCGCTCGGTGGGCGAGTCGCCCGAGTCGGCCCATGCCCTGGGTTACCCGGTGCGGCGCATCCGCTTCATGGCGGTGGTGGCCGGCGGCGCCCTGTGCGGCCTGGCCGGCGCCTACCTGGCCATCATCTACACGCCGCTGTGGGTGGAGGGCATGGTGGCCGGCAAGGGCTGGATCGCCCTGGCCCTGACGACCTTCGCCACCTGGCGCCCGGCACGCGTGTTGCTTGGTGCCTACCTGTTCGGCGGCGTGACCATGCTGCAGTTCCATCTCCAGGCGATCGGCGTGGATGTGCCCAGCCAGTTCCTGACCATGCTGCCCTACCTGGCCACTATCGTCGTGCTGGCGCTGATCTCGCGCAACCCCGCATGGATCCGCATCAACATGCCTGCATCCCTTGGAAAACCTTTTTATCCCGGCACATAATCGCCATTTTCACAAGCCAACCCCTCAGAGGACTTAGACATGACTGACCTGAAGAAACGCTCCCTGTTGCAAGCTGCGGCACTGTCCGCGGTGGCTGCGGCGGCCCTGGTGGGTTGCGGCAAGAAGGAAGAGCCGGCGCCTGCGCCCGCGCCCGTCGCCGCCCCGGCCCCGGCCCCAGCCAAGCCCGAGCCGCTGAAGATCGCCTTTGCCTACGTCGGCCCGGTGGGCGACGGCGGCTGGACCTTTGCCCATGACAACGCCCGCAAGGCGGTCGAGAAGGAATTCGGCGACAAGGTCGTCACCAGCTTCGTCGAGAAGGTGCCCGAGTCGGCCGACGCCGAGCGCGTCATCCGCGACATGGCATCGCAGGGCAACAAGCTGATTTTCGGCACCACTTTCGGCTACATGGAGCCCATGCTCAAGGTCGCCGGCGACATCAAGGACGTGAAGTTCGAGCATGCCACCGGCTTCAAGACCGCCGAGAACATGCGCACCTACGACAGCCGCACCTACGAAGGCGCCTACATGGCCGGCGTGATCGCCGGCAAGATGACCAAGACCAACACGCTGGGTGTGGTCGGCTCGGTGCCCATCCCCGAGGTGATCCGCAACATCAACAGCTTCACGCTGGGTGCGCAGTCGGTCAACCCCAAGGTCAAGACCAAGGTGGTCTGGGTCGGCGAGTGGTTCGCTCCCCCGAAGGAAACCGAAGCCGCCACCGCCCTGATCAACGGCGGCGCCGACATCCTGATGCAGAACACCGACTCCTCGGCCGTGCTGCAGACCGCCGAGAAAATGAACAAGCGCGCCTTCGGCTGGGACAGCGACATGACCGCCTACGGCCCCAAGGCTCACCTGGGTTCGGCCATCATCAACTGGGCTCCGTACTACATCAAGGCCACGCGTGACGCGCTCGACGGCAAGTGGGCCACGGGCTCGACCTGGTGGGGCGTGAAGGAAGGCGCCATCGACATGGTGTCCCTCGCCGCCGACGTGCCGGACGAGACCAAGAAGAAGATCGACGAGGTCAAGGCTGGCCTGAAGGACGGCACGTTCTCGATCTGGAAGGGCCCGATCGTTGACAACACCGGCAAGGAAGTGGTTGCCAAGGACGCCGTCGCTGATGACAAATTCCTGTCCGGCGTGAACTTCTACGTCAAGGGCGTGGAAGGCAAGGTCCCGGGCGGCGACAAGAAGTAAGCGCGCTTCGCGCCAATGCAAAGGGCCGCAGCATGCGGCCCTTTTTCATGGGCCCGCTCCCGTTGTGCGGGCTCAGCACGGCCCTCAAACGGATACAAATGCGTGGACACTGTCACGTGCAATGGTTCTTACACTGGTCGGTATCGCGGACGAGCTAGCACTTGAGATGACCGTGCTCATGCTGTCTGATGGCAAATTTCTCAAACGGAATCACCCATTTCTTCACAGGGAGCCACAGCATGAAACTCAGACTTGCATCCACCGCGTTCATCATTGCCGTCAGCGGCTGCGCCAGCCAGTCGCCACCGCCACCGCCGTCTGCGGCTCCCGTGGGCCCCAGTGCTCTGTCCCCCACCGCCGCCGCCGACTGCATCGCCTTGAAATGGGCGACCAACGCACGCACACCTGTCTGGGTGGAAACCGTGCTTGCCAATGGCACGGCGTACAACGTCTACGTTCCCACCCAGCAGCCACCCGCCGGCTCCGCGGCCCTCGTCCGCCCAGGCGCGGGCGGCGTGGGTTCCGCCGTGTCCTTCCGTGGGACCGATACCAGCGGCCTGGTGCCGGGTATTGCGGGCCAGTGCCAGAGCTGAACGCCAGCGACGCAGCGTCCGCTCATTGCGGGTTGGCCAGCGCGGCGCGGAACACCGCCGGGTAGCGTAGCGCCAGGCCGCCCCACATCACCAGGGCGACGTAGACGCCGAACAGCACGTGGCTGACCAGCGGCGCGCCGATGCGGTATTGCGAGGCAATGGCGCCGCCCAGGTAGGCGGTCAGCCAGACCGCGCCGATGAAGCTGGTCCGGGGCAGGGCGTAGAGCAGGGCGCCGGCCATCAGCAGCATGCCCAAGGGCACAGCGCTGGCGGCCGGCCAGCCCAATTCCACGCTTGCCTTGAGCACGGGCTCGATCCGCAGCAGCTTGCCCACCGCATCCATCAGGAAGAACAGGGTCGCCAGGGCCGACAGGCCGACGCCGATGCGCTGGGCCCAGCTCATCGCCGTGCCCCCGTGCGGGCTTTGACTGGCGCCGGCGCGGCGCCGGCCAGCGGCACCCAGCCCTCACGCCGGCAGGCTTCCCAGACGGCCATGGCGTGGCCGTGGCCCAGGCCCGAACTGTCCTTGAGCCAGCGCACGAACTCCATGGTCTTGGTGTCCGGCCGCAGGATGCCCTCGCGCACGGCCTGCTCGAAGAAGTCGCGCGGACTCTTGCCAGTCTTGGCGTGGATGTTCTTGATGTAGGCTTCAAAACTCATGCAGGTGAACTCCTTAATTGAGTATTGATAACTATATCCAATATGGAAAACCTTGGCAAAAGGGCCTACCGTTCGCAGGCCCGGACCGAATCCGCCGCCCGCACCCTGGCCAGCGTGCTGGACGCCGGGCGCTACCTGTTTTCGCGCAAGGGGATCGACGCCACCACCATTGCCCAGATCGCCGAGCGGGCCAAGGTGTCGGAGGCCACGGTCTACGCCACGGTCAGGTCCAAGGCCGGCCTGCTGCAGGGCCTGATGCAGCGCGCCCTGTTCGGCCCGCAGTTCCAGCAGGCCCAGGAGCGGCTCAAGGGCGTGAGCGACCCGCAGCGCAGCATCGCCCTGAGCGCCCATGTGGCGCGGGCGATCTACGAGGGCGAAAGCTCGGAGCTGAGCCTGCTGATGAAGGCCTCGGCCTTCTCGCCGGAGCTGCGCAAGTCGCAGCAGGGCTTCGAAAACCTGCGCCGCCAGATGCAGAAAGAGCGCATCGATGCCCTGTTCGACGCCGGGCGCGAGCGCCCCGGGCTGACGCGCGAAGCGGCGGCCACCCTGTTGTGGATGTACACCGGCCGGGAGATTTACCACAAGCTGGTGCTGGAATCGGGCTGGCAGCCCCAGGCTTACCAGGACTGGCTGGAACAGACCCTGGCGCAGGCGCTCACCGCGGGCGGCGCCGCGGCAAAATGAAAGACACTTGAGGCAGGAGCTTCCACGATGACCACCATTTCCACCCTGTCCCCCGACCGCCTTCCCGCCTTCCTGGCCGCCATGCCCAAGGCCGAGTTGCACATCCACATCGAGGGCTCGCTCGAGCCTGAGCTGATCTTCGCCCTGGCGCAGCGCAACGGCGTGCAGATTCCTTATGCCTCGGTGGAGGAGCTGCGCCGAGCCTATGCCTTCAGCAACCTGCAAAGCTTTCTGGACATCTATTACGCCGGCGCCAGCGTGCTGCTCAAGGAGCAGGACTTCTTCGACATGGCCTGGGCCTACCTGTTGCGCGCCAAGGCCGACAACGTGGTCCACGCCGAGATCTTTTTCGACCCGCAGACCCACACGGCGCGCGGCGTGGCGATGGAGACGGTGGTCAATGGCCTGCACCGCGCCTGCCTGCAGGCCGAGGCCGAACTGGGCGTGAGCGCCGCGCTCATCCTGTGCTTTCTGCGCCACCTCAGCGAGGAGGAGGCCTTCGAGACCCTGGAGCAGGCCCTGCCGTTCCGCGACAAGTTCATCGGCGTCGGCCTGGACTCCAGCGAGGTCGGTCATCCGCCGGAGAAATTCGCCAAGGTCTTCGCCCGTTGCCGCGCGCTGGGCCTGCACCTGGTGGCCCATGCCGGCGAAGAGGGGCCGCCGGCCTATGTGTGGACCGCGCTGGACCTGCTCAAGGTGGAGCGCATCGACCACGGCGTGCAGTCTTCCAAGGACCCGGCCCTGATGCGCCGCCTGGCGCAAGACAAGATTGCGCTGACCGTCTGCCCGCTGTCCAACCTCAAGCTCTGCGTCTTCCCGAAGCTGGCCGACCACAACATCGGCCTGCTGCTGGACGCCGGCCTGGTCGCCACCGTCAACTCGGACGACCCGGCCTACTTCGGCGGCTACATGAACGAAAACTTCCTGCAGACCTTTGCCGCCACCGGGCTGAATGCGGCGCAGGCCTACCAGCTGGCCAAGAACAGTTTCGACGCCAGCTTCATCGCGGCTTCGCACAAGCGCAAGTACATCGATCTGCTGGACGCCAGCGTCGCTGCTTTCGTCTGAGTTCCGGAGAGGCAATGTCCCAAGCCATCGAGGTGCCGGTCTCCGCCGGCGAGCTGTTCGACAAGCAGACCATCCTGCGCATCAAGCAGGAGCGCATCAGCGACGCCGCCAAGCTGGCCCATGTGGGGCGCGAGCTGGGCCTGCTGGACGGCATCGCCGCCGGCTTGCTGCAGGGCGCGCCGCAGGCCGCCGATGTGAACGTGCTGGTGGCCGAACTGCACGCTGTCAACAGCACCCTGTGGGATCTGGAGAACAGCGTGCGCGCGGCCGAGGCGGCCCAACGCTTCGACGCGGCCTTCATCGGCTCGGCGCGCAGCATCTACGCCGGCAACGACAGGCGCGCCGCGCTCAAGCTGCGCATCAACCAGCTGCTGGGCTCGGACATCGTCGAAGTCAAGAGCCACACCAGCTGATGGCGGACCTGCAGACACTGCGCGAGGCCCTGGCCTGCCAGCGCCAGGGCAACTGGGCGCTGGCCGAGGTGCTGTGCCGCAGCTACCTGCAGGGCGCGCCCTGCAGCGCCGACGCCCTGGGCCTTCTGGGCCTGATCGAGGCCCACAAGGGCAAGCTGAGCGAGGGTGCGGCCCTCCTGCAGCGCGCGGCCCAGGCCGCGCCCGCCAATCCCGGCCTGCATTTCAACCTGGGCCTGGTGCAGCAGGAGGCCGGCCGCCATGCGCAGGCGCTGGCGGCCTTCGACGCGGCATTGCGGCTGCGCGGTGATGTCGACGTTTTCCACCAGGCGCGCGGCATTGCTTTGAAAAACCTGGACCGGCCGCAAGAGGCCCTGGCCGCCTACGACGCGGCCCTGCAGCTGAATCCGCGCCTGTTCAGCGCCCACCACAACCGGGCCGTGGCCCTGAAGCAGCTGGGCCGGCTGGACGAGGCCATCGACGCCTGGCGCGCGGCGCTGGCGCTGCAGCCGCGCTCGGCCGATCTGTACAACAGCCTGGGCATCGCCTTGCACCAGCAAGGCCAGCACGCGCAGGCGCTGGCAGCCTTTGAGCAGGCGGTCGCCTTGCAGCCCGATGCCATGGCGATGATGAATGCCGGCGTCAGCCTGCTGGAACTCAAGCGCCATGACGACGCCCTGGCCATGCTGGACCGCGCCCTGGCCTTGCAGCCGCAGCTGGCCGATGCCCGCCTGAACCGCGGCAATGTGCTGGCCGCGCTGGAGCGCCACGGCGAAGCCATCGCCGACTACCAGGCGGTGCTGGCCGCGCGGCCCGGCGACGTCGATGCGCTGATGAACCTGGCCAACACCTTGCGCGATAGCGGCGACCACAGCCAGGCCCAGCCCTGGTACGACCAGGCCCTGGCGCTGGACCCGGGCAATGCCGGCGTGCGCTGGAACCGCGCCCTGTCGCTGCTGGCCACTGGCGACTACGCCCAGGGCTGGCGCGACTACCAGGCACGCGCCCAGGCCGACAAGCTGGGCCACCGTGCGCGCGATTTCGGCGTGCCGCTGTGGCTGGGCGATGCCTCCGTGGCCGGCCGCACCGTGCTGCTGCATGCAGAGCAGGGCCTGGGCGACACGCTGCAGTTCTGCCGCTATGCCGCGGCGGTGGCGGCGCTGGGCGCGCGCGTGGTGCTGGAAGTGCAGGCGCCGCTGGTGGGCCTGCTGCAAGGCCTGGAGGGCGTGGCGCAGCTGGTGGCGCGCGGCGACGCCCTGTCACCCATCGACTTGCACTGCCCGCTGCTGAGCGTGCCGCTGGCCCTGGGCACGACGCTGGACACCATTCCCGCATCTGTGCCCTACCTGCGCGCCGAGCCTGCCCTGGTGGCGCACTGGCAGCAGTTCCTGGCGCAGCGCAAGGCCGCCACGGGCAGGCCGCAGATCGGTGTCTCCTGGTCGGGCAATGCCGGCTACTGGAACGACCACCGCCGCTCCATGGCCAAGGCCGTGATGCAGCGTGGCCTGCCGCCCTGCGCCGACTACTGGAGCCTGCAAAAGCCCGGGGATGCCAGCGACGGCGTGCCAGATGGCCAGCCCATCCTGGAGTTTGCGCAGAGCGACTTCGCCAACACGGCGGCGCAGATCTGCGCGTTGGACGCCGTCATCAGCGTCGACACTTCCATCGGCCACCTCACGGGCGCGCTGGGCCGGCCGCTGTGGCTGCTGTTGTCGCGCCCGGCCGACTGGCGTTGGCTGGAAGAGCGGACTGACAGCCCCTGGTACCCGACGGCGCGCTTGCTGCGCCAGACCACGCCTGGCGACTGGGCGCCGCTGTTTGCCCAGCTCCCAGCACTGGTGCGCGCTCTATAGGGCTAGCGTTTAAAATGCATCCAGCCGCTGTGCCCCGCAGCGGCTTTTTTCATTGTTCGGGGCCATGTAGAGGACCACCATGTACAAAAACCTCGCCGCCACGTTTGTGGCTGCCTGCTGTTTTGCTTCCCCTGTTTTCTCCCAGACCAGGGAGCCGCTCAAGGTCGGCTTCGTCTACGTCACGCCCGTCACCGATGCCGGGTGGGTCCGCCAGCACGAGGAAGGCCGCAAGGCCGTCGAGGCCGCGTTCGCGGGCAAGGTCAAGACCAGCTTCGTCGAGAACGTGGCCGAGGGCCCGGACGCCGAGCGCGTCATCCGCGACCTGGCGCGCCAGGGCCACAAGCTGATCTTCACGCCCAGCTTCGGCTACATGGAGCCCACGCTCAAGGTGGCCAGGGACTTCCCCGACGTGAAGTTCGAGTCCATCACCGGCTACAAGACCGCGGCCAACGTGGCCGTGGCCAACGCGCGCCACTACGAGGGCCGCTACCTGGCCGGCATCGCCGCCGGCCGCATGAGCAAGACCGGCGTGGCCGGCTACGTGGCGGGCTTTCCCATCCCCGAGGTGCTGCAAGGCATCAACGCCTTCACCCTGGGCATGCGCTCGGTCAACCCCAAGGCGACGGTCAAGGTGGTCTGGCTCAACGCCTGGTTCGACCCGCCGCGCGAGCGCGACGCCGCCATGAGCCTGTTCGACCAGCAGGCCGACGTGGTGTCCTTCCACACCGGCTCCACCGCCGTGATGGCAGCGGCCCAGGAGCGCGGCAAGATGGCCGTGGCCTACCACTCCGACATGCGCAAGACCGCGCCCGACGCCCAGATCATTGCCGTCACCCACCAGTGGGGCGAGTACTACAAGCGCCGCACCCAGGCGGTGCTCGATGGCAGCTGGACCAGCGCCAATCTCTGGGGCGGCGTCAAGGAAGGCATGACCCGCGTCGAGGGTTTCGGCCCCAAGGTGCCCAAGGCGGTGCAAGAGGAAGTGCTGGCGCGCCAGAAGGACATCGCCGCCGGCAAGCTGCGGCCTTTTGCCGGCCCCCTGAGCGACAACGAGGGCAAGTCCGTACTCGCTGCTGGTGCATCGCTGAGCGACGAACAGATCCTGGGTATGAATTTTCTTGTATCGGGAGTGCAGGGGAAGCTTGCAAAATAAGGGCATGAAAGCCTACCGCGCCGCCCTCCTGCGTTTTGCCGATGATGGGTCGGCCCTCTACGACGAAGACGGCCTGCTGGTCATCGGCCCCGATGCCAGCGGCCGCAAGGTGGTGCGCGCCGCTGGCGCGTACAGCGCGCTGGCCGGCAATTTCCCCGGCGTGGCGGTGGAGCACCTGCCGGGCCGCATCCTGGCGCCGGGTTTCATTGACCTGCATGTGCACTTCCCGCAGACCGACGTGATCGGCTCGCCGGCCGAGGGCCTGCTGCCCTGGTTGGAGAACTACACCTTCCCGCACGAATCGCGCTTTGCCGACCCGGCCTATGCCCAGGGCGTGGCCACCGTCTTCTTCGATGAACTGCTGCGCCACGGCGTGACCACGGCCCTGACCTTTGCCACCTCGCATCCGGCCTCCGTCAATGCCTTGATGGAAGACGCCCAGCGCCGCGGCCTGCGCCTGATCGCCGGCAAGGTGCTGCAGGACCGCCACTCGCCCGACGGCGTGCGCGACGAGACCGAGCAATCGCTGGCCGACAGCGAAGCGCTGATCCAGAAGTGGCACGGCACGGACCGCCTGGGCTATGCCATCACGCCGCGCTTTGCGCCCAGCTGCAGCGAGGCCCAGCTGCGCGGCGCCGGCGAGCTTGCGGCCAAGTACCCCGACGTGTGGATCCAGTCGCATGTGGCGGAGAACAAGGACGAGATCGCCTGGGCGCGCCAGCTGTTCCCGGCTTCGCGCAGCTACCTGGCTGTGTACGACGACTTCGGCCTGATGCGCGAGCGCGCCATCTACGCCCACTGCATCCACTTCGACGACGAAGACCGGTCCCTGATGCGCAGCACCGGCGCGGCGGCAGCCGTCAGCCCCACCAGCAATCTCTTTCTGGGCAGCGGTTTCTTCGACTTTGCCGGGGCCGACCGCATCGGCTTCCAGTACGGCCTGGCCAGCGACGTCGGCGGCGGCACCAGCTTCAGCCCCTTCCACACCATGCTGGCGGCCTACTACGTGGGCCGCGAGGGCCAAACCAAGCAGGGCGTGTCGCTGTCGCCGCAGCAGCTGTGGTGGCGCCACACGGCCGGCGCGGCCCAGGCCCTGGGCCTGGACGGCGTGGTGGGCAACCTGCAGCCCGGCTGCGAGGCCGACTTCATCGTGCTCAACCCGCAGGCCATGCCCTTGCTGGCGCGCAAAGTGGCGCATGCGCGCAACCTCGACGAGCTGCTGTTCTCGCTGATCGTGCTGGGCGACGACCGGATCGTCGAACGGACCGTGATCTCCTAAGCCGCCACGCCAAGCTGCAGCGTGGCGACATAGCCGGCGTTGTTGCTGCCCGTCACGCTGGCCAGCTGCAGGCTGGAGCCGTCGCCGAAGACGTTGTCGCCCGACAGGCTGGTGCCCGCCAGGTTGGCGGCGCTGCCGGTGTAGCGCGAATCGGCATAGACGGCGCTGCAGGCCGCCTTGGGCAAAGCCAGCTGCGAGGTGCGGATGTCATTGTTGCCGCCGGTGGCCGCGGACAGGCTGGAGAACACCTCGAAGTGGATGTGCGGCCAGCGGCCGTCGTAGCAGCCCGGGAAGATGGTGGTGAAGGTGACGTCGCCGGCGGTGTCGCTGACCTGCACGCCGCGCAGGTAGTTCTCGCCGGCGATGGCCGGGGAGTACATCGAGTAGCGGCCCAGGGCGTCGCAGTGCCAGAGATAGACCGCGAAGCCGGCCAGCGAGGCGCAGCTGTTGGCGGTGTTGACCAGCTGCAGGCGCAGGGTCAGGGCAATGCCGGCTGCGGTGGCGCTGGCGCCGTTGAAGCTGGAGGTGATGACGCTGCGCACGATGCCGCTTTGCGTGAGCGCATTGGCCGTGCTGCCACCGGCGCCGGCGTTCGTGCCGTCGCCAGGGTAGGGGCCGGCGGTCTCCTGCGGGATGGCGCTGCAGCTGGTGCCGCTGCTGGAAGACGAGGAGCTTTCCTCGTCTTCCGTGCCGCCACAGGCGCCCAGCAGGACGGTGGCGCCGGCGCCCAGCCAGGCCAGGGCCTGGCGGCGCTGCAGCAGGGTGGACAGGTCGTGGGCCAGGCCCTCGGGGTGGGAGTGTTTGTGTGCTTGCATGGCCTCCAGCATCGCGGCCAATTGCGCAGAAATCTGGCAGAAGCGCAGCGGCCCGCGCGCGCTGTTCAGCGCTCTTCGAAGCTGAAGCCCACGCCGTAGACCGAGCGGATCCAGTCATGGCCGGGATCGACCGCCCCCAGCTTGCGGCGCAGGTTCTTCACGTGGCTGTCCAGCGCCCGCTGGTTGGCGTCCAGCGCCTCGGGATAAACCAGGTCCAGCAACTGGGCGCGCGAGAAGATGCGGCCGGGCCGCGCCGCCAGCACCGCCAGCAGGCCGAACTCCTTGCGCGTGAGATCCAGCCGCGCGCCCTGCAGCATGGCCCTGCCCTGGCCCGCATCGAGTTGCAGGCCGCTGCGCGGCGCCTGGCCGCCGCTGCGCCGCAGGACGGCCTGGACCCGCGCCACCACCTCGCGCGGCGAGAAGGGCTTGCAGATGTAGTCATCCGCGCCCAGCTCCAGGCCCAGCAGGCGGTCGACCTCCTCGACCCGGGCCGTGAGCATCACCACCGGCAGGCTGCCGCGCTCGCGCAGGGCGCGCAGCACGGACAGGCCATCGCGTCCCGGCAGCATCAGGTCCAGCAGCACCAGGGCCGGCGGCTGTGCCAGCGCGGCCTGCAGGGCCAGCTCGCCATCGGCGAAGTGCTGGGGCGTGTAGCCGGCGGCGCGCAGGTAGTCGACCAGCACGGAGGCGATGTCGGCCTCGTCCTCGACGACGAAGATGGCCGGTCCGCTCATGCCGGGGCCACCGGCAGGGTGATGGTGATGCGCAGCCCGCCCAGCGGCGACAGCGCCGCCGCGATGCTGCCACCGTGTGCTTGCACGATGGCCTTGCAAATGGCCAGGCCCAGGCCGGCGCCGCCGCTGGCCCGGGCGCGTGAGGCCTCGCCGCGGAAGAAGCGCTCGAACAGGCGCGGCAGGTCCTCCCGCCGCGGCGCGGGCGCCGAGTCCTCGACCACCAGGGTGAGCAGGCTGCCCGGTCCGGCGCCCAGGGCCGCGAACAGGCGCAGCGTTCCGCCCGTGTCGGTGTAGCGCAGGCTGTTTTCCAGCAGGTTGCTGGTCACCTGGGCCAGGCGGCCGTCGTCGCCGCGCACGCGCGGGCGCGCGCCGGCCTGCAGGGCGCGCAGGCTGTCCAGGCCTTCGATGCGGATGCCGCGCTGCGCCAGGCGCGGGGCCATGGCCTCGGCCGCATCGAGCAGCACCTGCAGCGGTTCGGCCGTCGTCGCCTGCAAGGCCTGCGGGTCGTAGGCCTCTTCCATGCCCAGGCGCAGGTCGTCCACCAGCTGGCCCAGGCGCATCACCTGGCCATGCAGGCGGCGGGCCGTGCCGGCATCGAAGCTGCGCACGCCGTCCTGCACCGCCTCGATCTCGGCGCGCACCGCTGCCACCGGTGTGCGCAACTCGTGCGCCACGTCGGACAGCCATTGCTGGCGCGACTGCTCCACTGCCGCCAGCTTGGCGGCCATGGCGTTGAAGGTCTGGCTCAGGTCGGCCAGCTCGTCGTTGCCCTGCACCGGGACAGCCACATTCAGCCGGCCGTC
Source organism: uncultured Ramlibacter sp. (assembly GCF_936925435.1). Taxonomy (GTDB): domain Bacteria; phylum Pseudomonadota; class Gammaproteobacteria; order Burkholderiales; family Burkholderiaceae_C; genus Ramlibacter. Next base: position 103,469 of record NZ_CAKZHQ010000051.1, read on the forward strand.
GGCCACGGCGCTGGCCGCGCCCACCAGCTGCTCCACCGGCCGCAGCCAGCGGCGCGCCAGAGCGGCCGACAGCAGCAGGGCCAGCAGCAGGCCGGCCAGGCCGGTATAGATGATGAAGCGCGACTGCTGGGCGATGAAGGCCTGGTCGGCGGCCGAGCCTATGCCGGCCAGCGGCGCCAGCGCCAGCCAGCCCACGGTGCGGCCGTCCACTTGCACCGGTGTGCGCAGCGCATCGGCATCGATGGACGCATTGCCGGCGATGAGCTCGCTGCCGTCGGCGGCCAGCAGGGCCAGTCGGCTGTAAATCGAGCCGGGCATGGCGCGCGGGTCGCCAGGGCGGCCGGGTGGCGGGGGCGGCGTATAGCGGTCGGGCAGCACGTCCAGCTGCGGCCCGCCGAGCGGCCTACCCGGGCCCCCAGGCCCGAAGCCGGGACCGCGGTCCGGCCCTGCACCGCGCGGCGGCCCGGGTGGCCCGCCGTCGCGCACCGGCAGCATGCCGCCGGGCATCTGGGCCGCATGCCAGGCCTGGCTGTCGCCGCGCAAGCGGTTCCAGTTGCCGTCGCGGGTGTAGATGCGCTGCAGGTTGGCCACCATCCAGTCCAGGCGTGACAGCTCGATCTCGGCCACATAGGCGCCGATGCCGCGCTGCAGGCCCAGGCGCGACAGGCCGGTGAACAGGGCCAGCAGCAGGGCCAGCAGCAGCGCCAGGGCGATGAAGAACTTGCGCTGCAGCGTCAGGCGGGGCATCGGCTCATTTTGCAGGAGGCTGGTTGCCGCCGGCGAGGGTGTTGGGTGGCGTCATGCGCCCACTTTAGGCGCCGATCGGGGAGGAAATGAGGAGGGCGGCGGCTGCGCCGGGAGGGTGGCCCGTAAAATGACCCACAGGAGAGAACGCAATGACGATCAAGAGCGACAAGTGGATCCGCAAGATGGCCGAGCAGCACGGCCTGATCGAGCCTTTCGAGCCCGGCCAGATCCGCGAGGCCAACGGCAAGCGAGTCATCAGCTACGGCACCTCCAGCTACGGCTACGACATCCGCTGCGCGCCCGAATTCAAGGTCTTCACCAACATCCACAGCACCGTGGTCGACCCGAAGAACTTCGACGAGAAGAGCTTTGTCGACTTCCACGACGACGTCTGCATCATCCCGCCCAACAGCTTCGCCCTGGCGCGCACGCTGGAGTACTTCCGCATCCCGCGCAACGTGCTGACCATCTGCCTGGGCAAGAGCACCTACGCGCGCTGCGGCATCATCGTCAACGTGACGCCCTTCGAGCCCGAGTGGGAAGGCTATGTGACGCTGGAGTTCAGCAACACCACGCCCCTGCCCGCCAAGATTTATGCCGGCGAAGGCTGCGCCCAGGTGCTGTTCTTCGAGAGCGACGAGGTCTGCGAGACCAGCTACAAGGACCGCGGCGGCAAGTACCAGGGCCAGCGCGGTGTGACGCTCCCAAAGGCCTGAGTCCTTGGAAAGGGAGGCTGCTGTGTCCATCAAGTTTGTGGGCGGCGCCCCCGTCCTGCCCAAGCACCGCCTGTCCTGCCACTGCGGCGCCCTGGTCTTTGAGGTGGACCTGCCGGACGGCATCGTCAATCCGCGCCACTGCGATTGCTCGATCTGCAGGCGCAAGGGCGCGGTCGTTGCTTCGGTTCCGTTGAGTGGCATCCGCCTGCTGCAAGGACAAGAGCATCTGCGCCAGTACCAGTTCAACACCGGCGTGGCCAGGCACTACTTCTGCGGCGTCTGCGGCATCTACACCCACCACCAGCGCCGCTCATTTCCCGACCAGTACGGCTACAACGTGGGCTGCCTGGAGGGCATCAACCCCTTTCTGCTGGGCGACGTGCCGGTGTCGGATGGGGTGAATCACCCGGCCGACAGGCGGAGTTAAGACGTGTTCTCACACATCTTTGTTGGTGTCCGCGACTTCGACCGGGCGCTGGCGTTCTACACGCCGGTGATGGCTGCGCTGGGCATCCAGGCGCGCTTTTGTGAGCACAGCCGGCCATGGGCGGGCTGGCAGTCCCAACCGGAGCCGCGGCCATTGTTTGTCATCGGCAAGCCCTTCGATGGGCTGCACACGCCGGGCAACGGCCAGATGGTGGCGTTTTCGGCGCAGAGCCGGCCAGTGGTGGACCAGGTCTATGCGGTCGCGCTTGCCAACGGCGGGACCTCGGAGGGCCCCCCGGGTTTGCGGCCCGAGTACCACGCGAACTATTACGGCGCCTACTTCCGCGACCCCGAGGGCAACAAGCTCTGCGTTGCCTGCCACTCCTGACGGGTCAGTGTTCCACCGCGGTCTTGTCCTCATGCTGCAGCGATCCCGCCGCAACCGCGCCACCTGCTCCGGCGATCGCGCCCACAGGGCCGCCCACCAGCACGCCGATGGGCCCAGCCACTGCCGCGCCGATGGCAGCGCCGGCGGCTGCACCGGCCACCACGCCGGCACCGACAAAGACCGACTTGGCTTCGTGCGCCGCATGTTCAGGGTCCATCGGAATCTGCGCCGAAGGTTCGGGATCCTGTGATGGCACGCCATGGCCCGGCTTGGCTTGCTCGGTCAGGTCGGGGTCGGCTTCTTCCGGGACGTTTGGGGAAGCAATTGGCAGGTCCATGGCGGTCTCCTGTAGGGATACACAACCAGGGTAGCCCTGCGGGCCGGCGCGTATGTCGGTCGCGGTGCTGTTGCAGGGTAGGACGTGTCTGGGGTGGCTATTCCTCTTCACGCGCGCCGGTATGCGGATTGCAAATCCTTGTTTCGTGACTCGACAAGAACGTTCAGATCAGCAAATCAAACAGCGCCCCCCTCCTTTGGGCTTTTCAGCCACTGCCGAATCTCGCGCGCTACAAGCTCATTTCCCGCGTCTGACAAATGGTCACCATAGCTGTACAGGAGCTTTCCACCATTGGCGACCGGACAAATATTGAGTTCGGCATCGCACAAAAGTGGTGTCATATCAAAAAACCTTACTTTGGGGGAAGAGTTCGCAATTTCTCGCAGCCATGCGCGATAGCTGGATGTGTCGGACAGGTGTTGGGCAAGCGGAAGAATGCAAGTGCGTTGCCTCGCTATCTCAGCAAGAAAAGGAACGATCAGTTCGCGCGAGCAAGCTGCGGGTGACTCATGTTCACCGGTAACCGTAGGGTTATCAGCTACAAGCACGACGTTCTTGCCTCGTTGAACAAGCCCGGAAACGGCATCTTCAAAATTGCGCCGCTGACCTTCTTCATGGGATACGCGGAAAGCAGCCACCAACAACACGGTTTTTATCTTCGGGTCGGCAAGGGCTTCCCACACCAGCGCTCTACCCTGAGAACAGGTCGGTGCGCCAAGTTCTGCATTCCCGCGAGGACAGCCAGACGACCCGATGAGCATCCACCTGTCGTCGCCTCTTTGGCTCTCACGTACCAATCCCCAGTAAAGCGCCTCAGCCTTTGAATCGCCCCATACCACGGAGTCAGGCAAACCGCCAGCGTTGCGCGCGCAGTGCATGTCTCGCGGTCCACTGCGGGTGGAGATGCAATCGGGAATTGTCAATTCAATTCCTCTGCGCAAGCCGCCTGTTCCAGCCTTTGCATTGATGCGAGCAACAGTTCGATCTGAGAATCCATTGCCCGACAGCACTGCCGCAGCACCAGCAATAGGAACGGCAAGCGCAATGGCACACAACGCCGCCATTTGCCGGGTAGGTCGTGCGGCGATTGGCCTCTCAATCCAACGGTGGGTGCCGTAGGCCAGGATTGCGGCAGCAAGCAACCATGCGCCAGTAAAGCTGGCTGCTTCGGCCTCACCACGACCCAATAAATTTCGAAGTGCTATGACCGGCCAATGCCATAGATAAAGGGGATAACTTATGCGGCCCAGCAATTGCAGCGGTGCGCTGGCAAGCCAGCGCACGGTTTTATCGCTATAGCCTCCAGCAATGATCGCGGCCGCGCCGCCGACACTCGCCATCATCAACTCAAGGTGCAGCGATTGGGTGCCATCTGATAGCAAGGCCGCAGCAATGAGCGCGAACCCTGACCATGCTAGCCAGCGGGGGCTGCGCCAAGTTGAAGGAAGCCAAGCCAGTGCCACACCTGCAAGCAATTCCCAGGCACGCGCTAGTGGGTGGTAAAAGGCGCTTGCAGCGTCTTCGGGCATCCACAGCGCTTCAAGCGCCAAGGAAGCGATTGCGCAAATAATCACCAGAGACAACGCCATACGTCGCGGTGCTATCCATGCGAATATGAGCGGCCATAGCATGTAGAACTGTTCTTCTACTCCCAGGGACCACAGGTGCATGAGCGGTTTGGTAGACGTGGCAGCGTCAAAGTAGCCTGATTCGCGAAGCAACTGCAGATTGCCCAACGACAATCCAGCTGCAATTGTCAGTTTTGCTGTAGCTAAGAATTCCTCGGGAAGCAACACAAACCAGCAAAGTGCGATCGTTGCGCACAAAACAACTGTCAGCGCGGGAAACAGTCTTCGCACCCGGCGTGCATAGAAGTCCCATAGCGAAGCCCGACCGGTCAAGCGCGCGCGTAGCAGGCTGCGCGTAATCACGTAGCCGCTGATGACGAAGAAAATATCAACGCCCAGGAAACCTGCCGGGAGCAGTACAGGGAAGCCGTGGTAAATGACCACAGCCAGCACGGCAATAGCCCGTAGTCCCTCAATATCAGTGCGACGTGTGGAGTATGGATCTAAAGACATTGTGGGACTGAGGCAGGAGTCTACTAGGGGGGAAACCGGGGTGATAAGTCTCAGAGATTCATCGCGCAGCGCGCCGCAGCCAGATCCCAGCCCGCCCAGCCGCAACTCTTGAACAACACCGGGCCGCGTGCCGCCGATGCGGTGCCGGCAATCACATCCCGCAAGGCCGCGAACGGAGCCACATCCAGCCCAGCCTGCAGCAGATCACCTGCTTCATGTTCTGCATCTGAGGTATCGACGAAGATGCTGCCTCGCTCCGCACAGTGGCGGCAGAACGCCGTTGACAACTCCACCATCCTGGGCGTGAAGGCACCTACCGCTGCGATGAAGGCGTCGGCGCGCGGCATCGCGGACAGCACCACGCCATTGGCCGGCGTGCAAGTCACCACCAGCGGGCATTCGGCCAAAGCCGCATTCGCATCGCCCACCACGCTAGCCTGCAGGCCCAGTTCCCGCGCACGTGAAGCCAGGGCCTGTGCGCTGGCATCGCTGCGTGAGGCGATGCGCACTTCCTTGACCGGCAGGCCCTCGGCAAAGGCTTCCAGATGCGCCAAGCCTTGCGCCCCTGCACCCACGATCAGCAATGGACCTTCAGGATGGGGGGCCAGGCGCTGCGCCGCCAGCAGCGAGACGGCGGCCGTGCGGCGTGCCGTCACGGTGGGACCGTCCAGCACCAGGGCGCGGCTGCCGGTGGCGATGTCGAAGACCACCACGTCGCCCTGGATCGCCGGCCTTTGGGTTCCGGCGTTGGCAGGCGTGAAGGTGATCAGCTTGGTGATGGCAATGCGGCCGTCCAGCGCCGGCATGACGAAGAGGCTGGCGCCGCCCGGCAGGGCCTGCACCAGGCGCGGCGGCACCTGCACGGCGGGATCGGCCAGCAGGGCGGCAATCTCTCGCGCCAGCGCGCCATAGGGCAGGCGAGCGGCGGTCTGGGCGGCTGTCTGAAGAGGATGGGGCAGGGAAGTCATCGGCTGGAGAGTGAGGACGCGTGTCGCGATTCTGTCCTACGCCGCGACGCGTTGTCCGCGTGCGTGCAGACGGCGGGCAGCTTCTTAGCATGTCCCCAACGCCACCAGGAGTTTCACCATGCTGTCCCGGTTCATCGACCCCAACGCCCGCTCGCCTTATTCCAAGCTGTTCTGGGCCGCAGTCGGCGTGGTGGCTCTGGTGCAACTGGCGGCGCTGTACATGCTGTGCAGCCAGCAGATGCGCAATGCTGACGCCCGGGCCAGCCAGATCCAGATGCAGCGCACGGCCGTCAACGACTGCCTGCAGTACCAGGCCCAATCCACCATCGGCAGCTGCTTCCGCCAGATGGCCGCTGACACCAGGGAGCGTGACTTGTACCGCGCCGACGACGTGACCACGGCCACCCGCGAGGCCGGCGCCATCGTCGCGGTCCGTGCGCCCATGGGCGCCGCCATTCCGGTCAGCTTCAGCTACCGCTGAGTGCCGTCGCGGACGGCGGCAATAATCGGCGCATGACGCCGCGCCCGTTTCTTCTTTCCCTCTCCTTCTTCCGTATCGCCTTCGCCAGCCTGTTGCTGGCCGCCCTGGGCGGCTGCGCCAGCATGACGCCGGCCGAGTGCAAGAACGCCAACTGGCAGGACGTCGGCCTGCGCGACGGCCTGGCCGGCGAACCGCTGACCGCGCTGGATGCGCGCACCAAGTCCTGCGCCGAGGCGGGTGTACAGGCCAACGCCCAGGCCTACCTGCACGGGCGTAACCAGGGACTGCAAAGCTATTGCCGCCTGGACCACGCGGCACGCCTGGGCCTGGACGGCAAGAGCTACCACGGCGTCTGCGCTGCCGGCATCGACGCCGAGTTCCGCCACCGCTATGGCGTGGGGCGCGAGGTCTACCGCGCCCGCTCCGAGCTGCGCAGCCTGGACAGCCGGCGCAACTCCCTGGAAGACAAGCTGGAAGATGCCAAGGGCAACGACGAGCGCAAGCGCCTGCGTGACGACCTGAGCGACCTGGACCGCAGCCTGCGCCGGGCCCGCGACCGCCTGCGCGATGCGGAGTGGGCTTACGACCGCTTGCGCTGAGGGGGGAACTTTCCTCCCGGGTTGAGCTTGCGTCTGACACCGGCTGGGCATTGCCGCCGACTGCACAGCCTGCGGGTGCCGCCTATCTTTGCAGCACGCAATCAACGCATTGGAGAGCGCCATGCAACAGTCCGCTTCCACCTTCGCCTCGGCCCTGACTGCCACCCGGTCGCGGCCAGCCTCGCTCGACTGGTCCGATGACTGGGGCGATGCGAGAGATGTGGCGGGCTACTGCCCCATGCAGTTGCTGGCCAGCTTCACCCTGCTGATGGCCGGCCATGGCCGCAGTGTCAGCAGCTCCATGATGCTGGGCGACCGCGAGTACGCCATGTGGCAGCTGGCCCGCGCCCATGCGATGGCCGACGAAGCACTGCGCGCCGTGGCCGTGCGCCTGTTCACTTATTTCGACGATCCGCGCGGCTGGGGCGCGGCCCTGCAGCAGGCCTGAACGCCTAGTACTCCGCGCCTTCCACCAGGAAGCGCACGCGCCGCACACCCTGCCATTCGTCGGCGTCCAGCCGGAAGGCCAGCAGCACCTTGGGCGGCAGCGGGTCGGTGTGGCTGAACCAGATGCCGTCCACCGCCTGGCCCTGGTGCTTGAGCTTCAAGGCCAGGTGCTTCTCACCCACCAGACGCTGCGACACCACTTCCACTTCCTCGCTGAACACCGGTGGTGCAAAGCCCTGGCCCCAGACCTCGTGGTGCAGCGTGTCCACCAGGTCGACCCGGCGGTACTCCGGCGCCAGCGGGCCGTCGGTGTGCAGGCGGCGCAGCAGCGTCTCGTGGTCCAGCCATTCCTGCGCCACCTGGTCCAGCGCCTGCTCGAAGGTGTCGAGCTGGTCCTCGGCGATGGTGCAGCCGGCCGCCATGGCATGGCCGCCAAAGCGCAGCAGCACGCCGGGATGGCGTTTCGCCACCAGGTCCAGCGCATCGCGCAGGTGAAAGCCGGGGATGGAGCGGCCCGAGCCTTTCAGCTCGTGTTCCTTGCCGTCGGCCTGGCTGGCGGCAAAGACAAAGGTTGGGCGGTGCAGCTTGTCCTTGATGCGCGAGGCCACGATGCCGACCACGCCCTCATGGAAGTCGGGATCGAACACGCAGATCGCCGCCGGCGGTACCTCGCCCTCGTCGAACATGGCCTCGGCCACCAGCATGGCCTGCTCGCGCATGCCGCCCTCGATGTCGCGCCGCTCGCGGTTGATGGCGTCCAGCGAGCGCGCCAGTTCGTCGCCGCGCGCGGCGTCATCGGTCAGCAGGCATTCGATGCCCAGTGTCATGTCGGCCAGCCGGCCGGCGGCATTGATGCGCGGGCCCAGGGCAAAGCCGAAGTCGAAGGTGGTGGCCGCCTGCGGCTTGCGCATGGCGGCGCCAAACAGGCTGGCCAGACCGCAGGGCAGCTGGCCGGCGCGGATGCGCTTGAGGCCTTGCGCCACCAGGCGGCGGTTGTTGGCGTCGAGCTTGACCACGTCGGCCACCGTGCCCAGGGCCACCAGCGGCAGCAGGGCATCGAGCTTGGGCTGATTCTGGGCGTCGAACACACCACGCGCGCGCAACTCGGCGCGCAGCGCCAGCAGCACATAGAACATCACGCCCACGCCGGCGATGGACTTGCTCTCGAAATCGCAGCCTGGCTGGTTGGGATTGACGATCACCGCAGCGTCCGGCAGCTGCGCTCCGGGCAGGTGGTGGTCGGTCACCAGCACCTGCAGGCCCAGGGCATTGGCCATGGCCACGCCCTCGACGCTGGCGATGCCGTTGTCCACGGTGATCAGCAGGTCCGCGCCGCTGTCCTTGACGCGTTTGGCGATCGGCGCGGTCAGACCGTAGCCGTCCACCACCCGGTCGGGGACGATGTAGCTGACATGCTGCGCGCCCAGCAGGCGCAGGCCGCGCATGCCCACGGCGCAGGCGGTGGCGCCGTCGCAGTCGTAGTCGGCCACGATGCACATGCGCCGGTTTTGCGCGATGGCATCGGCCAGCAGCACGGCCGCTTGCTGCACGCCCTTGAGGCCCGAGGGCGGCAGCAGGCGCGCCAGGCCGTCATCGAGTTCGTCCTTGCCCAGCACGCCGCGGGCGGCGTACAGGCGGGCCAGCAGCGGGTGCACGCCGGCCTGTTCCAGTGCCCAGGCGGCCCGGGGTGGGATGTCTCTTGCTACGATTTTCATAGCTGTTCCAGTCCATTCCACGGGGGATTGAGGCCGATTCCCCTCTGAATTCGGGGCCAGAGACCGGTCGGGGCTGGTGCCAGCGTCTGGGCGGCACGCGGGCCGCAGAGTGTGAGTTTGGCGTCGCCGCCGGCGCGCAGCACGGCCAGCAGGGCGGCGCAGGCATCCGCGTCCACCTGGGCCCAGGCAGCGGCGTGGGCGGCGGCATCGCCGCGCAGCGCGGGCGATGCCAGGCGCGATTCAACGCGCACATGGGGCGCGGGTGTGAAGGGCTGCTCCAGCATGCCGGCGCCACCGACCCAGAAGGAGTTGACCGGCAGCAGGCCACGGCGTTGCCGTTCTTCGGTCAGCGGGTGGGTGTAGAGCAGCATTTGCATCTCGTTTTGCAGTCGGCGCAGCGTGGCGGCTGCCGCGCCGCCGGTGTCGATCAAGGTGGGGGTCAGGCGCCGGGTGCTGGCGCGTTCCATCGCCAGGGTGGGCAGGCCGCGAAACAGCTCGCCCGTGGCCAGCCAGGTGCCGGCCATGCCGGGCCGGGGGCGCAGCGCGATGCCGTCTTCCAGGAAGTAGGGCGCCATCGCCGCCAGCAGGGTCTGCTCGTCGGCCTCGTCCAGTGCCAGCTCCTGGGCCGGCACCAGGGCCACGTGGTCGGCGCCCACGCGCCAGTGGCACAGCCTGACCCAGGCGCAGGGCGTGCCCACCGTACCCGTTTCCACCGCCGCCCAGGGGATGCGGCCGTCTTCCGATGGCAGGCCCAGGGCCTGGGCTGTGGCGATCTCGCTGGGCTCGGACAGGCTGTCCTCATCGGCCTCGGTGCGGCCGGCCGTCGCCATGCCGGCCAGCAGGGCGCGCAGATTGGGGGGCAGCGGGGAGGGCGCGGCAGCGCTGTCGCCGCCATCGGGGGCCAGCACGGCACCCGGAACGATCAAATGGAGCTTGTCCGACATGGGCCTATTGTCCGGGATGCCACAATCGCCGCTCCATGCGAATCCCCTACGAACTGGTGCTGGGCTGGCGCTACACCCGCGCCGGCCGCGCCACCCGCCGCAACGGCTTCATCTCTTTCATCTCTGGCGTGTCCATGCTGGGCATCGCGCTGGGCGTGGCGGCGCTGATCATCGTGCTGTCGGTGATGAACGGCTTCCAGAAAGAGGTGCGCGACCGCATGCTGGGCGTGGTCTCGCATGTGGAGATCTACGGCCCCGGCGGCGGCGTGCTGGCCGACCCGGCCCTGACCTTGAACGAGGTGCGGCGCCACCCGCAGGTGATCGGCGCCGCGCCCTTCGTCTCGGCCCAGGCCCTGATCGCCCGCGGCGAGGACATGCGCGGGGTGATGGTGCGCGGCATCGACCCGGCGCTGGAGCCGCAGGTGACCGACCTGGCCGTCAGCCAGGGCCAGGTGCTCAGGAAGCTGGTGCCCGGCGAGTTCGGCATCGTGCTGGGCGGGGAACTGGCGCGCCTGCTGGGTGTGCGTGCCGGCGACCCGGTGACCCTGATCGCGCCCAGCGGCCAGGTCACGCCGGCCGGCATCGTGCCGCGCCTGAAACAGATGACGGTGGTGGGCACCTTCGACTCCGGCCACTTCGAGTACGACAGTGGCCTGGTGATGCTGCACCAGGACGACGCCCAGCGCATCTTCCGCCTGGAAGGGCCGACCGGCCTGCGCCTGAAATTGAAGGACCTGCACCAGGCGCGCGAGGTGGCGGCCGACCTGGGCGCCACGCTGACCGGCCAGTTCATGATCCGTGACTGGACCCGCCAGAACCGCACCTGGTTTGCCGCGGTGCAGCTGGAAAAACGCATGATGTTCATCATCCTGACCCTGATCGTCGCGGTGGCGGCCTTCAACCTGGTGAGCACGCTGGTGATGACGGTGACCGACAAGCGTGCCGACATCGCCATCCTGCGCACCCTGGGCGCCAGCCCGTCCAGCATCATGGGCATCTTCGTCGTGCAGGGCGCCCTGGTGGGCGTGATCGGCACCTTCGCCGGCCTGTTGCTGGGACTGGGCATCGCGCTGAACATCGACGTCCTCGTGCCGGCGCTGGAGCAGGCCCTTGGCGCCAGCTTCCTGCCCAAGGACATCTACCTGATCAGCCGCATGCCCAGCGACCCGCAAGGCGCGGACATCATGCCCATCGCTTTCATTTCACTGGCGCTGGCCTTCGTCGCCACCATCTATCCGAGCTGGCGCGCCAGCCGCGTCAATCCGGCGGAGGCACTGCGCTATGAGTGACGTAGTCTTGAAATGTCAGGGCCTGACCAAGCGCTTCAACGAGGGCCGGCTGGACGTGGAAGTGCTGCACGGCATCGACTTCGAGGTGCGTGCCGGCGAGACGGTGGCCATCGTCGGCGCCTCGGGCTCGGGCAAGAGCACGCTGCTGCACCTGCTGGGCGGGCTGGATGCGCCCACCAGCGGCTCGGTGCATCTGATGGGGCAGGAGCTGTCCACGCTCAGCGCCGCGCAGCAAGGGCAGCTGCGCAACAAGCACCTGGGCTTCGTCTACCAGTTCCACCACCTGCTGCCCGAGTTCAGCGCGCTGGACAACGTCAGCATGCCGCTGCGCATCCGGCGCGAGAGCAAGGAACAGTGTGCGCAGGCGGCCCAGGCCGCCCTGGCCTCCGTGGGCCTGAGCCAGCGGGTGCGGCACAGGCCGGCAGAACTCTCGGGTGGTGAGCGCCAGCGCGTGGCCATCGCCCGTGCCCTGGTCAGTCACCCGGCCTGCGTGCTGGCCGACGAGCCCACCGGCAACCTGGACCGCAGCACGGCCGACGGCGTCTTTGACCTGATGCTGCAGCTGGCCCGCGACCGTGGCACGGCCTTTGTGCTGGTGACGCACGACCAGGCCCTGGCGGCGCGTTGCGGCCGGCAGCTGCGGCTGACATCGGGCGTGCTGGCCTAGTTGGCGCCGCACCGGGAAAGCAGCTCTTGCCGGTCGGGGCGGGACACCCTATAAACGCCTGACCCGATTCAACTTTCGCAAGGCCTGAGCAACATGACTTTTCCCATGGTTGCTGCCCTGTTCTTCACGGTGGCCCTGCTGGCCACGACGGCCTACTTCATCCTGGGCTCGATCCCGCTGCTGGTCCTCAAGCACGACACGCCGCTGGACGCGCGCTTTGTGCGGGCCTTCTTCAACATCTACTACCGTGGTGCGGTCTTCACCGCCGGCGCCACGGCCATCAGCTATGCCTTCGCCGGCCACCCGGCCTTCGCCGCCGGCGCCGCTGCGCTGGCCTTGATGGCCGTGGTCCTGCGCAAGCAGGTGATTCCCAAGATGGATGCGCTGGGCGAACAGATCCAGGTCAACCCCATAGATGCGATCCCGGGTTTCCGCAAAACCCACGCCATCGCCATCCTGATCAACATCGTCCAGCTGGCGATCGTCGTCTGGAGCCTGGTCCGGCTGGGGCGTCTGGCGGAAGCCTAGTTTCTGCTTGCCCCAAGCCGCATGCGGGCGGGCTTCTTCTGGGCGCCGGCTCGGGCTCATGGTTTTGTTGACGACGGCGGTTTTGTAGTGAGGACATCAAACGCAAACTGCGAGAACTCTCCTGTTCGCGCTTCTGGTTCTCTGCATGAAGCTGCAACTTCCCACATGGTTTTTCCTTCTCCACGCGGATTGCGACTGGCCTTGAGAAACTGGCGACGCACTGCAAGCACTTCCTTTGTCTGCAGGTCGTAGATGAGAAGTTCTCCACCCGCAATTCCGTTCTCACGGTCTTGAAGTCGTTTAAGCCCTCTCCACGTATAGCCGTAACGCGCTGAGAGCGAGGGGATACCGACGACTTGCATGGGACTCTTTTGCTTTAAGTGCACTGTGGGTTTTCCGTCGGGCCCTGGGGCTTGCTCATGCGTAAGTCCGAAGATACGAACATACGGATCGCGAATCGCGCTTTGCCATTCAAGATCACGTCTAGGCTGCTCGATGAACTTGTAGTTGTAGATCGGTGGGTAGACAAACCACCCTCCCTGACTGGACAACGGATTGCCCTGCAATACAAACCATCGCTGGATCCAGGGCATCTCCGGCGCGTAGGGTTCGGTCAATACTCCGCTCGCCGGCGCCTTCTGCGGCCGGGCGAAGTACAGCCCCTCGACGTTGGCTTCTTTCCGAAAGATCCATTCGCCGGCTTCGGTGTTACACAGGTGAAAGAAATACTGGACGTCCGCAGAAGGCCGGCCAGGAAGCCAGCCCGTTCGCGCAGCGGCCGCGAAGTCAAATGGCACGGGCTTTGGAACCGAGTCCGGCAGCTTGAGGCTGTAGGCGATGCGCGCTTCCTCGTCTTTCAGCCACTCCTCAGGCACAGGCTCGCTCTGGCCTTCGACCTTCACAAACTTGGTCCACGGGCCGGTTGGACCGGGGTCTGCCGCCAACGCGTTCATGCTTGCGGCCATCAGGAAAAAGGCCAGCGTCGATTTGCGAGTTGCGGAAATTTTTGTTTTCAATGTATGCACTCCGTCTTTCATCGGAAAGAGCCTCCCTTTCCAACAACAAGCGTAACAGCGGGAGGGCGGCAACTTTTGCTTGCCGGCCCCGGGCGAAGAATTTATAACGGGCGCCATGCCCGACGCCCGTATCGCCCCTCTCGAAGCGCCCTTCCCGCCGGAGATCCAGGCGGAGTTCGACACCATCATGCGGGGCGCGCCGCCGCTGCTGCTGTTCAGGACGGTGGCCCGCAATCCCCGCGTCCTGCAGCGCTGGTTCGCCGGTGGGCTTCTGGACAAGGGAAGCATTGCGCTGCGCCTGCGAGAGCTGATGATTCTGCGCACCACCGCTCTGTGCGGCGCGGAATACGAATGGGGTGTCCACGTCGCGAGCTTCGGCGCCAAGGCGCAGTGGACCCAGGAGCAGCTGCGCGCCACGGTCCACGGCGGCCCGGACGACGCCTGCTGGTCGGAGCAGGAACAGGCGGTCCTCCTGCTGGCCGACCAGCTGCACGCCAGCAGCGGCGTCAGCGACGAGGCCTGGCGCCGCGCCGCTGCATCCTTCTCCGCGGAGCAACTCATCGAGCTGGTCATGCTGGCGGGCAGTTACCACGGTGTGTCTTTCATGGTCAATGCCTTCGGCGTGCAGCATGAAGAGTCCGCGCCCAGGTTCCCGCCGCGCTGAGGCAAGAAGCCATTTCATGCACCACGCCATCGTCCGCCGCAAGATACGCGCTGCGTTTGTGGGCATTCCCCTCTGTATGCAGCCGAGCCAACCATTCGCCAAGCCGCATGCGGGCGGGCTGCGGGGCGCTTGTGGGGCGCCTGGGTTGGCCGGTTGTCCGGCCGGCGCGCTCTAGCGCGCTTCGTGCTCTGACTCACGGGACTTGCTCGAACAGAGCGGCCTTAGGCGCTCTGTGAGTTGTACCGTGCGGCCGGACAACCGTGCCAGCCCAGGGAAGCCGGGAGCACAGCGCAGCGAGCGACGCGGCCGCCACACCTGCGCCCCGCAGCCCGCCCGCATGCGGCTGGGAGCACGCCACGATGGATCCCGGGTCAAGCCCGGGATGACGGGAAACAGGCAATTCCAGAGCGAAATCAGCCGCTACCTCCCGTCAAATGGCCCTGAGGCGCTCTTTTTTTGATAGCGCCTAGACGACCCGGCGAGCCGCAGCCGTTGCCGGATCGCCGGTATTCGGCGTGTTGGATGGCTCGATCAGGAGGATGTGGGCTTCCTCCTCGGCGACGGGGCGGTGTTCCACGCCCTTGGGGACGACGAAGACCTCGCCCGGGCCCAGGGTCACGTTGCCGTCGCGCATCTGGATGGTGATGCGGCCTTGCAGCACCAGGAAGAAGTCGTCGGTGTCGTCATGCTTGTGCCAGACAAACTCGCCCTTGACCTTGGCCACCATCAGGTCGTTGCCGTTGAATTGGCCCACGGTCCTGGGCTGCCAGTGCTCGCTGAAGGTGGACAGCTTGTTGGCGAGGTTGATGGCTTCCATGTGCGCTGCTCCCTGTGTGTTCAGGCCGCCGCTTCCAGCCCGTTGGCAAAGTGCTCCTGCATGCGCCGCGTGGCGCCAGCGGCGTCGCGGGCGACCAGGGCCTTCACGATGGCACCGTGCTCGGCCAGAGATTCGGCGGCGCGGCCGGACTTGAGCAGGGAGTTCTGGCGATTGAGCTTCATCACCTTGCGCAGGTCGGCCACCATCTGGTCGCGCCAGCGGTTGCCGGCGATCTCCAGCAGGCGCATGTGGAAGCGCTCGTTCAGGGTGAAGAACCTGTCCGTGTCGGCCACGGCTTTTTCCAGCTGGGCGTGCAGGGCCTGCAGTTCCTTGATCTCCGCGTCGGTCGCGCTCTGGGCCACCACGCCGGCGGCGTCGCTTTCCAGCAGCGAGAGCAGGTGGTAGACGTCGGACAGGTCCTTGTCCGAGACCTCGGTCACATAGGCGCCGCGCCGCACCTTCATGGTCACCAGGCCTTCCGTGGCCAGCACCTTCAAGGCCTCTCGCAAGGGCGTGCGGCTGATGCCGTACTCCTCGGCCAGCTTCATCTCGTCGATCCAGCTGCCGGGCGCCAGCTCGCGCCGGTAGATGCGCTGGCGCAGCAGCTCAGCCACTTCTTCGTAAAGGGCGCGGGGGGCAAGGGAGACAGCGGACATGGGCCGGATTCTAGGGGAAACGCAATTCTTTATCAATAATTATGAATACGGTATGATGCGGGAATTCCACGGACACCACCCGGACCATCCATGAGCACGCCTGAGATTCCCGCCACCAACCTCGAAGCCTGGGCCAAGGCGGCCGCCAAATCCGCGCCCGGCGGCGACATCCACGCGCTCAACTGGGTCACGCCCGACGGCATCACGGTCAAGCCGCTGTACACCGCAGCCGACCTGCAGGGCCTTGCGGCCACCGACACCTTGCCTGGCTTCGCGCCCTATCTGCGCGGCCCGCAAGCCACCATGTATGCGGCCCGGCCCTGGACCATCCGCCAGTACGCTGGCTTCTCCACGGCAGAAGAGTCCAACGCCTTCTACCGCAAGGGCCTGGCGGCCGGCGGCCAGGGCGTGTCGGTGGCCTTCGACCTGGCCACCCACCGCGGCTACGACAGCGACCACCCGCGCGTGACCGGTGACGTCGGCAAGGCCGGCGTGGCCATCGATTCGGTGGAAGACATGAAGATCCTGTTCGACGGCATTCCGCTGGACAAGGTGTCCGTCTCGATGACCATGAACGGCGCCGTGCTGCCGGTGCTGGCTGGCTATGTCGTGGCGGCAGAAGAGCAGGGCGTTGCGCAGGACCAGTTGAGCGGGACCATCCAGAACGACATCCTCAAGGAGTTCATGGTCCGCAACACCTACATCTACCCGCCCCAGCCCTCGATGCGCATCATCGGCGACATCATCGAGTACACGGCCAGGAAGATGCCGAAGTTCAACTCGATCTCGATCTCGGGTTACCACATGCAGGAAGCCGGCGCCAACCAGGCGCTGGAACTGGCCTTCACCCTGGCCGACGGCAAGGAGTACGTGAAGACCGCCCTGGCCAAGGGCCTGGACGTGGATGAATTCGCCGGGCGCCTCTCGTTCTTCTGGGCCATCGGCATGAACTTCTACCTGGAGGTGGCCAAGATGCGGGCGGCGCGCCTGCTGTGGTGGAAGATCATGAAGGGCTTCGATGCGAAGAATCCCAAGAGCCTGATGCTGCGCACCCACTGCCAGACCTCGGGCTGGTCGCTGACCGAGCAGGACCCCTACAACAACGTGGTGCGCACCACCATCGAGGCCATGGCCGCGGTCTTCGGCGGCACCCAGTCGCTGCACACCAATTCCTTCGACGAAGCGATTGCCCTGCCCACCGAGTTCTCGGCCCGCATCGCCCGCAACACCCAGCTGATCATCCAGGAAGAGACCCACATCACCAATGTGATCGACCCCTGGGCCGGCAGCTACATGATGGAAAAACTCACCCAGGACATGGCCGACGCCGCCTGGGCCATCATCGAAGAGGTTGAGGCCATGGGCGGCATGACCCGCGCCGTGGATTCCGGCTGGGCCAAGCTCAAGATCGAGGCGGCCGCCGCCGAGAAGCAGGCCCGCATCGACAGCGGCAAGGATGTGATCGTCGGCGTCAACAAGTACAAGCTGGCCAAGGAAGACCCGCTGGAAATCCGCGACGTCGATAACATGATGGTGCGCGCCGGCCAGATCGCCAGGCTGGAGACAATCCGCGCCACGCGGGATGCCAGCAAGGTGAAAGCGGCGCTGGAGGCCTTGACGGCCGCGGCGCACAGCGGCGAGGGCAATTTGCTGGCGCTGGCCATCGAGGCCGTGCGCCTGCGCGCCACGGTGGGCGAGGTGTCCGATGCGCTGGAAACTGTTTATGGGCGCCACCGCGCCGACACGCAAAAGGTGACTGGTGTGTACGCAGCAGCTTATGACTCGGCCGAGGGCTGGGAGAAACTCCAGAAAGAGATCGCTGAATTTGCCGAAGCCCAGGGCCGCCGGCCGCGCGTGATGATCTCCAAGCTGGGCCAGGACGGCCACGACCGCGGTGCCAAGGTGGTGGCCACGGCCTTCGCCGACCTGGGCTTCGACGTCGACATGGGGCCGCTGTTCCAGACCCCCGAGGAATGCGCCCGCCAGGCCATCGAGAACGACGTGCATGCGGTCGGTGTCTCCACCCTGGCCGCCGGCCACAAGACCCTGGTGCCGGCCATCATCGAGGAGCTCAAGAAGCAGGGCGCCCACGACATCATCGTCTTCGTCGGCGGTGTCATTCCGCAGCAGGACTACGGCTTCCTCTACGACGCCGGCGTCAAGGGCATCTACGGCCCCGGCACCCCCATCCCCGCCTCGGCCAAGGACGTGCTCGAGCAGATCCGCAAGGCCATCGCCTGAAGGACATGGTTTCCGCCGCCGCCATCACGCAACAGGGCCCGCAGCAGCGCCGTGCCATCGCCAAGGCGATCACGCTGCTCGAATCCACCCGCGCCGACCACAGGGCGCAGGCGGACGCATTGCTGGCCGAGCTGCTGCCGCACACCGGCAAGGCCTTGCGCCTGGGCATCTCGGGTGTTCCCGGTGTTGGCAAGTCGACCTTCATTGAAGCCTTCGGCCTGTTCCTCATCGCCCAGGGCCAGCGCGTGGCGGTGCTGACCATCGACCCCTCGTCCACCGTCTCCGGCGGCTCCATCCTGGGCGACAAGACCCGCATGGAGCTGCTCTCAGTGCACGACCAGGCCTATATCCGGCCCAGCCCCTCCAGCGGAACGCTGGGCGGCGTGGCCGAGAAGACGCGGGAAGCGATGCTGGTCTGCGAGGCCGCGGGCTACGACACCGTCATCGTCGAAACCGTGGGTGTCGGCCAGTCGGAAACCGCCGTGGCCGGCATGACCGACATGTTCGTGCTGATGCAGCTGCCCAATGCCGGCGACGACCTGCAGGCCATCAAGAAGGGCGTGATGGAGCTGGCCGACCTGGTCGCCATCAACAAGGCCGACCTGGATGTGGACGCCGCCACCCGGGCCCAGGCCCAGATCACCAGCGCGCTGCGCCTGTTCAGCCAGCATGGCCATGGTGCGGCTGTGGCAGGCGAGGTCTGGCATGCGCAGGTGCTGCAATTGAGCGCGCTCAAGGCCGAGGGCATTGCCGCCTTCTGGGCCGCCGTCACGCGCTACCGGCAGCTGCAGGGCGCCAACGGCCTGCTGGCCCACAGGCGCCGCCAGCAGGCCCTGGCCTGGATGTGGGAACGCATCGACGCGGGCCTGAAGCAGGCCTTCCGCGGCGACCCGCAGGTGCGCGAGCTCTTGCCGGCCCTGCAGCAGCGCGTGGCCGCCGGCGATGCTGTGCCCTCGGCGGCGGCGCGCCAGCTGCTGGACCTGGTGCTGCGGAGCCGTCCATGAAGGCGCAGGACATTGAGCGCATCCGCGCCTCGCAGGGCTGGCGGTGCGACCGCGTCGAAATCTTCGAGACCGGCGAGGGCCCGGTCATCGCCAAGGGCCAGCGGGCGCCGCACAGCAACCTGGGCTACGCCGCGCTCAATGCCATGGCCAGGCTGAGCGGCTCGCGCCTGTTGCAGGCCGTGCCCATGCACGGCGGCGCCGCCTCGCAGCAAGTGGAGCTGCGCCGCCTGGCCGCGTTGCACGCTGCCGGCGTGTCGGTGCCCGAGGTGCTGCACGCCGAGACTGAGTTCTTCGTCATGGAGCTGGTGCCGGGCCGCAACCTGGCCCAGTGGCTGGCCGGCCGCCCCGCCAACGGCCTGGCGCTGTGGCAGCAGGGGCTGGAGGCCATCGCCCGGACCCACGCGTGCGGCCAGTACCTGAGCCAGGCCCATGCCCGCAACTTCATCGTCACGCCCCAAGGCCCGGTGGCCATCGACTTCGAGGACGACCCGCTGGAAGTGATGACGCTGGCCGAGGCCCAGGCCCACGACTGGCTGGTCTACCTCTTGTCCACCCTCTGGCTGCTGCCTGAGGCCCATCCCCGCCTGCTATCGATCTGGGAGCAATTCGTGCCCGTCACATGCGGCTTGCAGGCCGATCTGCTTCTCAAAACCGCGCGCAGACTGGGCTGGATGCGGCACCTGCCGCGCGAGCGCAAGCCCTGGGGCCGCGATGTCATCAGCGCCCAGGCAGCCGCTTCCTTCCTCTACGACTGGGCGCAGCCGCGCCCGCACTGATTTCCCTGGAGAGACCGAATGCAAGACATCCTCGAACAACTGGAACAAAAGCGCGCGGCGGCCCGGCTTGGTGGCGGCCAGAAGCGCATCGATGCGCAGCACAAGAAGGGCAAGCTCACCGCCCGCGAGCGGCTGGAGATCCTGCTGGACGACGGCACCTTCGAGGAATGGGACATGTTCGTCGAGCACCGCTCGCACGACTTCGGCATGCAGGACAACAAGATTCCCGGCGACGGTGTGGTCACCGGCTACGGCATGATCAATGGCCGCCTGGTCTTTGTCTTCAGCCAGGACTTCACCGTCTTCGGCGGGGCGCTCTCCGAGGCCCATGCCGAGAAGATCTGCAAGGTGATGGACCAGGCCATGAAGGTCGGCGCGCCGGTGATCGGCCTGAACGACTCGGGCGGTGCCCGCATCCAGGAGGGCGTTGCATCGCTCGGCGGCTACGCCGACGTCTTCCAGCGCAACGTCATGGCCTCGGGCGTGGTGCCGCAGATCAGCATGATCATGGGCCCCTGCGCCGGCGGCGCCGTGTACTCGCCGGCCATGACCGATTTCATCTTCATGGTCAAGGATTCGAGCTACATGTTCGTCACCGGTCCCGAGGTGGTCAAGACGGTGACCCACGAGGACGTGACGGCCGAGGAGCTGGGCGGCGCCGCCACCCACACCGGCAAGAGCGGCGTGGCCGACCTGGCATTCGACAACGACGTCGAGGCCCTGGTGATGCTGCGCCGCCTGTACAACTACCTGCCGCTGAACAACCGCGAAAAGCCGCCGATCCGCCCCAGCAACGATCCTGTCGACCGCATGGACCATTCGCTGGACACCCTGGTGCCGGACAACCCGAACAAGCCCTACGACATGAAGGAGCTGATCACCAAGACGGTGGACGACGGCGACTTCTTCGAGATCCAGCCCGAGTACGCCAAGAACATCATCATCGGCTTCGGCCGCATGGAAGGCCAGACCGTGGGCATCGTGGCCAACCAGCCCCTGGTGCTGGCCGGCTGCCTGGACATCAAGAGCTCCATCAAGGCGGCGCGCTTCGTGCGCTTTTGCGATGCCTTCAATATCCCGGTCGTCACCTTTGTCGACGTGCCCGGCTTCATGCCCGGCACCAGCCAGGAGTACGGCGGCATCATCAAGCACGGCGCCAAGCTGCTGTACGCGTACGCCGAGTGCACGGTGCCCAAGATCACCGTGATCACGCGCAAGGCCTACGGCGGCGCCTACGACGTGATGAGCTCCAAGCACCTGCGCGGCGACGTCAACTTTGCGTGGCCGAACGCCGAGATCGCCGTGATGGGCGCCAAGGGCGCGGTGGAGATCATCTTCCGCGAGGACAAGGGCGACCCGGCCAAGCTGGCGGCCAAGGAGGCCGAGTACAAAGCCCGTTTTGCCAATCCCTTTGTCGCCGGCGCCCGCGGCTTCATCGACGACGTCATCCTGCCGCACGAGACCCGCAAGCGCATCTGCCGCTCCCTGGTCATGCTGCGCGACAAGAAGCTTGAAAACCCGTGGCGCAAGCACGGCAACATTCCGCTGTGAGCCTTGAAAGGAGCATCCCCATGTCCTTGAGCCTGTCCTACCACCCGTATTCCCGCGCCGCCGGCACTCTCTGGGCGCTGGAGGAAGCCGGTGTTGCCTGCACGCTGGAGCTCGTCGACATCATGAAGGGCGAGCAAAAGCAGCCGCCGCTGACCGGCAAGAACGCCATGGGCAAGATCCCCACCCTGGTCGATGGCGATGTGGTCGTCACCGAGGCAGCGGCCATCGCGCTGTACCTGGCCGACCGCTACGCGCCTGGCCGGCTGGCGCCGGCGCTGGAGGATCCTCGGCGCGGCACCTACCTGCGCTGGTCGTTCTTCGCGCCCAGCGTGATCGAGCCGGCCGTGATGGCCAAGAACTCGGGCTGGGAGGTCAAGGAGATGGCAGCCGGCTGGGGCAACTTCGAGTCCATGATCGCCTCGGCGGAAAGTGCCATCGCGGCCGGGCCCTACCTGCTGGGCGAGCAGTTTTCGATGGCGGACGTGGTGTTCGGCGGCACGCTGCGTTTCATGATGGGCTTCAAGCAGATCGAGCCCCGGCCCGCCTTCACGGACTATGTGGCCCGGCTCGATGCCCGGCCGGCCTTCCAGCGCGCCGACGCGCGCAACCTGCAGATGCGCAAGCAACTGGGCCTTCAGTAGCCCCGACGGAGAGAAAAATGTTCAAGAAAATTCTGATCGCGAATCGGGGTGAGATCGCCTGCCGCGTCATCGTCACAGCAAAGAAGATGGGCATCGCCACCGTGGCCGTGTATTCCGACGCCGACAAGGACGCGCGCCATGTGGCGCTGGCCGACGAGGCGGTCCACATCGGCGCTGCGCCGTCCCGCGAAAGCTACCTGCAGGCCGATCGCATCATCGCCGCCTGCAAGCAGACCGGCGCCCAGGCCGTGCACCCGGGCTACGGCTTCCTGTCGGAGAACGAGGCCTTTGCCCGCAAGGTGGAGGAGGAGGGCATCGTCTTCATCGGTCCCAAGCACCACTCCATTGCCGCCATGGGCGACAAGATCGCCTCCAAGAAGCTGGCCAATGCGGCCAAGGTCAACACCATCCCGGGCTGGAACGACGCCATCGAGAGCGCCGAGGCGGCGGTCAAGATCGCCCAGGACGTCGGCTACCCGGTGATGATCAAGGCCAGCGCCGGCGGCGGCGGCAAGGGCCTGCGCGTGGCCTTCAACGACAAGGAGGCACTGGAGGGCTTCACTTCCTGCCGCAACGAGGCGCGCAACAGCTTCGGCGACGACCGCGTCTTCATCGAGAAGTTCGTCGAGGAGCCGCGCCACATCGAGATCCAGGTGCTGGGCGACGCCCACGGCAACGTCCTCTACCTGAACGAGCGCGAGTGCTCGATCCAGCGCCGCCACCAGAAGGTGATCGAGGAGGCGCCGTCGCCCTTCATCAGCGAGGCCACCCGCAAGGCCATGGGCGAGCAGGCCGTGGCCCTGGCCAAGGCGGTCAACTACCAGTCGGCCGGCACGGTGGAGTTCGTGGTCGGCAAGGACCAGAGCTTTTATTTCCTGGAGATGAACACCCGGCTGCAGGTGGAGCATCCGGTCACCGAGTGCATCACCGGCCTGGACCTGGTGGAACTGATGATCCGCGTGGCTGCCGGCGAGAAGCTGCCGCTCGCGCAGCAGGACGTGCAGCGCAAGGGCTGGGCCATCGAGTGCCGCATCAACGCCGAAGATCCCTTCCGCAACTTCCTGCCGTCGACCGGCCGCCTGGTGCGCTTCCAGCCGCCCAAGGCCAGCATGTGGGCCTCGGACACAGAGCACCTGCAAGGCGTGCGGGTGGACACCGGCGTGCAGGACGGCGGCGAGATCCCCATGTACTACGACTCGATGATCGCCAAGCTCATCGTCCATGGCACGGACCGGGCCGATGCGATTGCCAAGATGCGCGAAGCCTTGAACAGCTTTGTGATCCGCGGCATCAGCAGCAACATCCCGTTCCAGGCGGCGCTGCTGGCCCATCCCAGGTTCCAGGCCGGCGACTTCAACACCGGCTTCATTGCCGAGAACTACGCCGGCGGCTTCAACGCCTCGGACGTGGCGCACGCCGACCCGGACTTCCTGATCGCGCTGGCGGCCTATGTGAACCGCCGCGCCCTGCAGCGCTCGGCCGGCATCAGCGGCCAGCTCAGCGGCCACCAGTTCAAGGTCGGCGAGCAGTTTGTCGTGGTGCAACTGGGCGCGGACGGCCAGAACCTGTCTCAAGCTGCCACTGTCAGCGACTTCCAGCAGCAATCGGGCTCCAGCGTGGTCGAGACCAATGGCAAGCGCTACGAGATCTGCAGCGGCCAGTGGCATCTGGGCGGTGCCCGCATCCGCGGCACGGCCAATGGCCAGGCCTTCTCTGCCCAGGTCGAACGCGGCGTAGGCAAGAACCCGCTGGCCCTGCGCATCAGCCACAACGGCACGCAGCTGGACGCGATGGTGCTGTCGCCGCGCACGGCGCAGCTGCATGCGCTGATGCCCTACAAGGCGCCGCCGGACATGAGCCGCTACGTGCTCTCGCCCATGCCAGGCCTGCTGGTGCAGGTGGCGGTGCAGCCGGGCCAGAAGGTCCAGGCCGGCGAGCGCGTGGCCGTGATCGAGGCCATGAAGATGGAGAACGTGCTGTTCGCCGCCGCCGACGGCGTGGTGGCCAAGGTGCTGGCAGCGCAGGGCGAGTCGCTCAGCGTGGACCAGCCCATCGTCGAGTTCGCCTGATGCAGCGGCGGGGCGTCCTTGCGCTGGGGGCGGCCGCCGCCCTGCCGCTTGCGCACGCCGCCGCCGGGCCGCTGCGCCGCATCGGCTTTGTCTCCTGCATCCACCAGGAGCGGCCGCAAGCCCTGGTGGACTTCCTGGCCGAGCAGGCCTTCGACCTGTTCCTGTTCGGCGGCGACAACGTCTACGCGCCGCGGCCCTATGGGCGCGACAAGCTGCGCGCCGCCTATGACAAGGCCGCGGCCGCGCCTGGCTACACCCGCCTGCGCCGCAAGCAGCCGCACATGGCGGTCTGGGACGACAACGACTACGACTCGGCCGACGGCGGCGCCAGCTTTGCCTTCCGGCAGGAGGCGCGCGAGGAGTTCCTGGCCTTCTGGCAGGTGCAGTCCCAGGACCCGCGCCGCAGCCAGGAGGGTCTGTACCACGCGCAAACCTTCGGCCCGCCCGGCCAGCGTGTCCAGGTCATCGTGCTGGACACGCGTTCGTTCCGTTCGCGCATCCTGCGTGACACGGTACGGCTGCCCGGCGACGGCGGCTACACGCCCGACCCGGACCCGGCCAAGACCATGCTGGGCGCTGCCCAATGGCAGTGGCTGGAGGCACAGCTGCGCCAGCCGGCCGAGGTGCGGCTGCTCGTCTCCAGCATCCAGGTGCTGGCCGAGGGCCACCGCTGGGAGCGCTGGGGCAATCTGCCGGCCGAGCGCGAGCGCCTGCTGGCCCTGGTCGGCGGCACAGGCGCCCAGGGCGTGGTGCTGCTCTCGGGGGACCGCCATTTCGGCGCCCTGTACCGGCGCGAGGCCGGCCTGCCTTATGGGCTGACCGAGCTGACCTCCAGCGGCGTGACCCACAGCTGGGACAGCCCGACCGACGCCCAGGGCAACCGCGTTGGCGCGCCTTACACCGGCTTCAATTACGCCACCGTCGACATCGATTGGGCCGGGCGCAGCCTGCGCCTGGCGGTGCGCGACGCCCAGGGCACCGAGCGCCTGGGCCAGGCCATCGCATTCAACGACCTCAAGGCATGACATGACCCGTCCCTTCAAGATCCTCGGCCTCCAGCAGATCGCCATCGGCGGCCCCGACAAGCAGCGCCTGCAAAAGCTCTGGGTCGGCCTGTTCGGCCTGGAAGTCACCGGGACTTTCCGCAGCGAGAGCGAGAACGTGGACGAGGACATCTGCGCCATCGGCGTCGGCCCGTTCAAGGTCGAGGTCGATCTGATGCAGCCGCTGGACCCGGACAAAAAGCCTGCTGTCCACACCACGCCGCTCAACCACGTGGGCCTGTGGGTCGACGACCTGCCGGTCGCGGTGGCCTGGCTGGCCGGGCAGGGCGTGCGCTTCGCCCCGGGCGGCATCCGCCGCGGCGCGGCCGGTTTTGACATCTGCTTCATCCACCCCAAGGGCAACGAGGAGCATCCCATCGGCGGCGAGGGCGTGCTGATCGAGCTGGTCCAGGCCCCGCCCGAGGTGGTCAAGGCCTTCTGCGCGTTGCAGGTCGCGCCCGGCTGACGAAATAGCCCCTTTTGCCGCCTTTTATCGCGGCAATGCAGACAGCCTTGCCTGCCTAAGCTCTACCTGTCCTACCAAACAGGAGTTCGCCATGGCCCAACTCAAGCAAGCCATTTCCGCTACGCCGCGCGCCTACGCGCACTCGCTGCCTGCCATCCCGGCGAGCGAAGTCGACTGGCCGCCGTACGCGTTGCAGGCTTTCAAAGTGCGCATGGCCGACCACGGCGTGTACGTGAGCAGCACCATGATGCTGGGCGAGCGCCGCTATGCGCTGGAGCAGTTGTGCCAGGCCCATGCCACTGCCGACGACGAACTGCGCGCGCTGGCCATGGGCCTGTTCCGCTATTTCGAGCGCCAGCGCACGGGACTGCAATACGCCAATTGAGCCGGCGGCCGCGTTGCGGCCCCTGGTCCTGAAGCATCCGCTGTTTGTTGACCTTGCTGTCCAAAATTCTTTTACCCGGCGCGCGCCTGATGCGCCGACTGTCCCTCAACGCCAAGCTGGCCTGCCTGGCGTTGTGCGTGCTGGCGCCGCTGTGCGCCGCCGCCTGGCTGGCCCCGACCCCAGCCCTGCGCCTGGGTGCCGGCGCCTGCATCGCCCTGGTTCTGTACCTGCTGGCGGCGCTGGCCAGCAGCCTGCGCGCCGACATGGGCGCGGCGCTGGAGCGCATGCAGCGCATCGAGCAGGGCGACCTGGCCGCCGCGGCCGCAGGCACCGGCCGTGACGAGCTGGCCGCGCTATCGCAGATGATGGAACGCATGGCCGGCCGCATGTCGGCCATCGTCGCCGACGTGCGCACCAATTCCGCTCTGGTGGAGCAGGCAGGCAGCCGGCTGGCCCGGGGCTTTGTCGACCTGCAGGGCCGCACCGAACGCCAGGCCAGCAGCCTGGAACAGACCTCGGCCAGCGTGACCCAGTTGGCCGGCACGGTGCAGCAAAACGCCCAGACCGCCGGCCAGGCCGACGCGCGGGCCGTTCACGTGCGCAGCGCCGCCGAAGAGGGCCAGCGCTCCATGGCCGCGGCGGTCGAGACCATCGCCGCCGTCCAGGCCGACACCCAGCGCATGCGCGACATCGTCGGCATCATCGACGGCGTCGCCTTCCAGACCAACATCCTGGCGCTCAACGCCGCGGTGGAAGCCGCGCGGGCCGGCGCCCAGGGCCGCGGCTTTGCCGTCGTGGCCTCCGAGGTGCGCCGCCTGGCCCAGCGTTGCAGCGACGAGGCCCGCAAGATCCGCGAACTGATCGAGGGTTCGAACACCCAGGTTGAGGACAGCGTGCTGCGCATCCGCGCCGCCGGCGGCGGCATGCAGGGCATCGTCGACGGCGTGCGCGGCGTGGCCGACAGCATGTCGCAGATTTCGCGCGCCTCGGGCGAGCAGAGCACGGGCCTGAGCCAGATCTCGGCCACGGTGCACGACCTGGACGAGATCACCCGGCACAACGCCACGCTGGTCGAGGAATCGGCCAACCAGGCGGTCTACCTCAAGGAGCGCGCCGGCACCCTGTCCGGCGCGGTCGCCCATTTCCGCCTGGCCCAGGGCACGGCGGGCGAGGCCATCGGCCTGGTCGAGCGGGCGCAGTCGCTGTTCGCCAGCGGCCTGGGCCGCGAGGCCTTTCTGCGCCAGCTGACGGCCCAGGCAGGCGGCTTCTTCGACCGCGACATGTATGTTTTTGCGCTGGACAGCCAGGGCAGCTACCTGGGCTTTGGCGGCAACCCCGCCAAGCTGGGAACGCGCGTGCAGGACATCCCCGGCGTGGACGGCGACGCCCTGCTGGCGGCCATCGTGCGCCAGGCCGACCTGGAGCCCGGCTGGGCCGAGTACGACATCACCAACCCGGTGACGCGCGCCGTCCAGACCAAGATGTCCTATGTGCTCAAGCTGGGCGAGCTGTACGTGGGCTGCGGCGTCTACAAGAGCGTGGCCCTGGCCAAGGCCGCCTGATCAGGCCTGGCCGCGTTGCGCCCGCGCGCGCGCCAGCGCCGCCTCAATGACGGAGCGCTTGCCGTCTTTTTGCGGCTCTTCCAGGGCGGAGCTCCCGTCTTTCTTTGGCCTCTTGCTATGTAGTTCGTAGCGTTGCAGGGCCTGTGCGGCCTGCGCGGCCGACCAGGCCTGCCAGCCCGTGGCAGCGCCGCTGGCGTTGTCCATGCTGATGCAGTCCACCGGGCAGACCGGCAGGCACAGCTCGCAGCCAGTGCAGTGCGCCTCGATCACGGTGTGCATGCGCTTGTTGCCGCCCAGGATGGCATCGGTGGGGCAGGCGTCCAGGCACAGGGTGCAGCCTATGCACCAGGCCTCGTCGATCACCGCCATGCCGCGCGGGCTCTCCACACCATGGACGGGGTTGAGCGGCAGCACGGCCTGGCCGGTCAGTGCCGCCAGCCGCGCAATACCTTCGGCGCCGCCGGGCGGGCACTGGTTGATGGCGGCCTCGCCCGTGCTGACGGCCTGGGCATAGGCCGCGCAGTCGGGGTAACCGCAGCGCGTGCACTGGGTTTGGGGCAGGGCGGCATGCAGCCGCGCAGCCAGTGGGCTCACGCCTTGGATGCTACCTTTTTGGTAGCAGAGCGGGTCCGTTTTGCGGGGGCTGCAGCGCGTTTTTGCTGCGTATTGTGGTCGGCGATGAAGGCCTTGACCTGGGGGTAGACGGTCTCGCGCCAGCGGCGGCCGCTGAAGATGCCGTAGTGGCCCGCGCCCTTGACCTCCAGGTGCCGTTGCTGGCTCTTGGGCACGCCGGTGCACAGGCCATGGACGGCCTCGGTCTGGCCCGAGCCGGAGATGTCGTCGAGCTCGCCTTCCACCGACAGCAGGGCCGTGCCGCGGATGTCCTGCGGGCGCACGCGCTCGAGGTCACCTTCTTCGCTGATCACGTCCCAGGTGCCGGCGACCAGGGCGAACTCCTGGAACACCACGCGGATGGTCTCCAGGTAGTAGTCGGCATCCATGTCCAGCACCGCGTTGTACTCGTCGTAGAACTTGCGGTGGGCTTCGGTGCTGGCGTCGTCGCCCTTGATCAGGTCCTTGAAGTAATCGTAGTGGCTGGTCATGTGGCGGTCGGGGTTCATGGCCACGAAACCGGTGTGCTGCAGGAAGCCCGGGTAGACGCGGCGGCCGGCGCCCGGGAAGCTGGTCGGAACGCGGTAGATCACGTTGTTCTCGAACCATTCGAAGCTCTTGTTCGTCGCCAGGTTGTTCACCGCCGTGGGCGACTTGCGGGCGTCGATGGGGCCGCCCATCATGGTCATGGTCAGCGGCGTGGTTTCGCCGCGCGAGGCCATCAGCGAGACTGCGGCCAGCACCGGCACGGTGGGCTGGCAGACGCTGACCACGTGGCAGTTGCCGTACTGGGCCTGCAGGTGGCGGATGAACTCCTGCACGTAGTTGACGTAGTCGTCCAGGTGGAACGCGCCCTGGGCCAGGGGCACGATGCGGGCGTTCTTCCAGTCGGTGATGTAGACCTTGTGGTCCTTGAGCATGGTGCGCACGGTGTCGCGCAGCAAGGTGGCGTAGTGGCCGCTCAGCGGGGCGACGATCAGCACCACGGGCTGGGTCTTGAGGCCGTCGAGCACCTTGGCGTTGTCGGTGAAGCGTTTGAAGCGGCGCAGCTCGCAAAACGGCTTGTCCAGCTCGATGGCTTCCTGGATCACCACGTCCGTTCCATCGACGTTGACGGTCTTGAGGCCGAACTCGGGCTTCTCGTAGTCCTTCCACAGCCGGTAGGTCAGGTCGTAGCCGGCCGACACGCGTTGCGACAGCGGGTTCTGGCCAAATGCGGTCAGCGGGTTGCTGTACATCTTGGAGGCAGCCTGGGCGAAGTCCGCGAAGGGCTCCATCAGCGACCGTTGGGCTTCATAGAGTTGGTAAAGCATGCGGATGTCCGGTGTTGTGCAGTGCAATATAGCAGTTGAGACAATCCTCCAGTCCCCGGAGAAACACGGGAAAAACCCGGGAACCTTGCGGATGCAAGACCATCCCAAACTGGTTACAAATCAGAATCAATCACTTATGCGCAGAAGAAGCTTGGTCGCCGCCGCCGGCGGTCTGACCCTGGCAGGAGGACACTGGATGACGGACAAACTCGAAGCAGCAACCCTGGAGCCGCTCAAGGCGCTCAAGCCCAGCCCGCGCATGCCGGTGCTGTTCCTGGGCCACGGCAGCCCCATGAACGCGATCGAGGACAACGCCTGGCGGCGCAGCTGGCAGGCCCTGGGCGCGGAATTCGGCGCCAAACTGCCCAAGCCGCAACTGATCCTGTGCATCTCGGCCCACTGGCTGACCCAGGGCTGGTACCTGACCGGCATGGCCAGCCCCAAGACCATCCACGACTTCGGCGGCTTCCCGCAGGAGTTGTTCGACCAGCGCTACCCGGCGCCCGGCGCGCCGGCAGTGGCGGCCGAGATCAGCCGCTCGCTGCGCCAGCCCCCCGTGGGCCTGGACGCGCACGAATGGGGCTACGACCACGGCACCTGGTCGGTGCTCAAGCCCATGTTTCCCAAGGCCGACATCCCGGTGCTGCAACTGAGCATGGACTACAGCCGGCCGCCGGCCGAACACTTCGCCCTGGGCCAGCAGCTCAAGTCGCTGCGCGAGCGCGGCGTGCTGATCGTGGGCAGCGGCAACATCGTCCACAACCTGCGCGCCACCCGCCGCGGCACGGCGCCCAACCAGGCCTATGACTGGGCGCTGGAGTTCGACAGCAAGACCGCCGACCTGCTGCAAAAGGGCCATCTGGCTGCATTGGCCGACTTCCAGAAGCTGGGCAACGTGGCGCAGCTGGCCCATCCCACCTACGACCACTACCTGCCCCTGCTGCACGCCGCTGGCGCGGCCGACGCCAAGGAGCCGGTGCGCTTCTTCAACGCCGACTACCAGAGCGCATCGATTGCGATGCGCTCGGTGGTCTGGGGTTGATCCCAGCCTAGGCCGCGACCAGGAAGTTGCGGCCGCGGGCGCTGGTCAGCGCGTCGTGGATGCGTTCGGGCGCGTCGGTGATGCCATGGGCTTGCGGGCGCGCATCGATGCCGATCGAGCCCAGCCATTCCTTCAACTGCTGCGCACCCTGGGCCGGGTCGCCGCCGAACAGGCCGCCTAGCAAACCGTCCAGCCTCGGGTCATGGCCCACGGCCAGTTCCCAGGCCGAAGGCAGCCAGATCGCGCAGGCCATGCCGTGCGGGATGCCCTGGTCCAGCGTCAGCGCGTAGGACAGGGCGTGGGCCAGGGCTGTGCGGGTCTGCGAGAAGGCCAGGCCTGCCTCCAGTGCGGCCTGGCTGATTTCGGCGCGCAAGGCCGCGTCGCCGGGATCGCGCAGGCTGCGTGGCAGATGCCGCAGGATGCGCCGCGCCGCCGAGAACGCCAGGTTGTCGCTGACCGGGTTGGCATGGCGGTTCCACATCGCCTCCAGCGCATGGGCCAGGGCGTCGACGGCGCTGTCGCGGCTGACCGCGCTCGGGCAGCTGTGGGTCAGGGCCGGGTCGACGAAGGCGCGCTGGGCCCAGCCGAAGGGCTCGTCCAGCGAGCGCTTGCAGGGCAGGGCGGCCTCGGTGTCCCAGACCGTGGCCCAGCGCGTGACCTCGCTGCCGGTGCCCGCCGTCGTCGGCACCAGCCAGAGGTCGGCCAGTTGCAGCAGCGGCCAGGCCTGCTCGCCGCGCACGGCGGCCTGCAGGGCGTTGAAGTTGCCGTCTTGCGGGCGGCAGCGCAGCAGCTTGGCCAGGTCCAGCGTGGTGCCGCCGCCGATGGCCAACAGCACCGGCGCATCGGGCGCGGCCAATGCGGGCCAGGCGGCGGCCGCCAGCTCGCGCGCCCGGGCCAGGCTGGAGATGCTGTCGTCGCAGTCCAGCCAGAGCGCCAGCCGCTCGCCCAGCGCCGTCGCCAGGCGCGTGTGGATGCCCAGCGCCCGTGCCGGCGTGAAGGCCAGCACCACGGCGCGGCGCTGGTCCAGGGCCGCGGCGATGCGCTCCAGGCTGCCGGGGCCGGCGTCCACCGCCACCGGCATGTGCCACTGGAAGGCGGTGCTCATATCAGCCTCGTGCGCAAGCGCGCTGAGAGCAGATCGATCAGGGTGACGCTGGCAACCAGGATGAGCAGGACGGCGCAGGTCTGGGCGTACTGGAAGCCGCGGATCACCTCGTACAGCACCACACCGATGCCGCCGGCGCCGACCATGCCGACCACCGATGCCGAGCGCACGTTCGATTCAAAGCGGTAGAGCGTGAACGAGACCCACAGCGGCGCCACCTGGGGCAGCACGCCGTAAGCCACTTCGACCAGGCTGTGGGCGCCGGTGGCGCGGATGCCTTCGACAGGCCGCGGGTCGATGGCCTCGACCGCCTCCGAGAACAGCTTGGCCAGGGAGCCGGTGGTGTGCACCGCCAGCGCCAGCACGCCGGCGAAGGGCCCCAGGCCGACGGCGACGATGAAGAGCATGGCGAAGACCATCTCGTTGATGGCACGGCATGCGTCCATCAGCCGGCGCACTGGCTGGTGGACCCAGCGCGGCGTGACGTTGGAGGCGCTCAGCAGGCCCAGCGGGACGGCTGCGATCACCGCCAGCAATGTTCCCCAGATGGCGATGTGGAAGGTGATGACCATTTCGCGCAGGTAGATGCGCCATTCGCGGAAGTCCGGCGGGAAGAAGTCGCGCGCGTAGGTGGCGATGTTGCCGGAGTCGCGCACCAGGTCGAGCGGGCGGATCTCGGCGCCGCGCCAGGCCCAGGCGAGCAGGGCGATGGCGGCCGCCCAAGCAGCGTAGTGCAGCCAGCCCGGTCGTTCCTGTTCGGCGCGCAGGCGCAATTGCTGCAGCGAAGCCGCGCTGGCCTGGGCGAAACCGGCGGTATCGGCCGCAGCGGCTTGGACCGCGCTCACTTCTTCAGCGCCGCGAGCTTGCGGTCGATCTCGGCCAGTTGCTTGCCGCGCTCGTCGGTGTTGAGCTTGTCGTCGCTGGCGATCTTGGTGCGGTCGCGAAACAGCTCGAGCTGGCGGATTGGGATCAACTGGTCATTGCTCGATTCGCGGAACCCGCCGTAGTTGTAGATGTTCTTCAGGATGGCCTTCTCGGCCTCGTCGGTCTTGGCGTAGCCGAGCACGAAGTTCTTGAGCTTGGCCTTGACGGCCGGGTCCAGGTCCTTGCGCCAGACGAAGGGATCGCTGGGGATCAGGGGGCTCTGCCAGATGGTGCGCAGCTGGCTGTACAGCTCGGGCTTTGCCGACTGCAGCTTGATCAACTCCTCGGTGTTGTTGGCCGCCACGTCGACCTGCTTGGCCAGGGTGGCCTGGATGTTGGCGCCGTGGCTGGCGTTGCGCACCGTCTTGAAAGCCGTGCGGTGGTCGACGTTGTTCTGGGCGAACACGTAGTAGGTCGGCACCAGGAAGCCGGAGGTGGAGTTGGGGTCGCCGATGCCGAAGTTGATGTTCTTGGAGTTCTTCAGCACGTCGTCCAGCGTCTTGTAAGGGCTGTCCTTGTGGGTGATCAGCAGGCTGTGGTAACCGAAAGTGCCGTCGGCAAACATCACCTGCGCGAAAACCTCGCCGTTGGCGCGGTCCACCGCCTCCATGGCGGCCTTGTTGCCGTACCAGGCGACCTGGACCTTGTTGAAGCGCATGGCCTCGATCACGCCGGCGTAGTCGGGCGCGTAGAACGAGGTGATCTTCAGGCCGGTCTTTTTCTCCATGTCGCGAAAGAAGGGCTCCCAGCGTTCGCGCTGGGTGCTGGCCGAGTCGGTGGCGATGATGCCGAAGCTGATGTCCTGGGCCTGGGCCGGCGCGGCCAGGGCCATGCAGGCCAGCAAGGGGAGCAGGGGAGCGAGCAGGCGGGTGCGGTGTTTCATGGTGCGTCTCTTCGGGTCGGATGGATGGAAAAGCTGTCAGGCCGCGATGGCGGCCTCGGCCAGGCGTGTGGGCACGGTCACGCAGGCAGGCCGCGGCGCTGTGGTCTGGTTGTCGGTCGCGTCGCCATCGGCCAGCAGCTCGTGGGCGGCGCTGCCATACAGGTGTTCGAGGAACTGCGGCGTTAGATCGGAGGTCGGGCCGTCATGGATGAGGGCACCGTTGCGCAGCGCGATGGCGCGTTCGCAATAGCGGCGCGCCAGCGGAACGTTGTGCAGGCTGACGATCAGCGTCATGCCCTGCTGGCGGTTCAGTTCCAGCAGCAGGTCCATCACGCGGCGGGTGGATTCGGGGTCGAGCGAGGCCACGGGCTCGTCGGCCAGCAGCAGGCGGGCGCCCTGCAGCAGCACGCGGGCGACGGCGGCGCGCTGCTGCTGGCCGCCCGACAGGGTGGAGGCACGCTGGAAGGCATGGGCCTGCAGGCCCACGCTGGCCAGGGCATCGAGGGCGCGGGCCTGGGCTTCTATTGGGAAACTGCGCGACAGAGTGCGCCACAGAGGTTGTTCAGCGGCCAGGCCGGTGAGCACATTGGTCAGCACCGGCAGGCGGCCGACCAGGTTGAACTGCTGGAAGATGATGCCGACCTGGCGGCGCAGCGCGCGGATGTCGGCTGACAGGCGGCCGCCGCCTTGCAGCTGGCGGCCGAAGACCTCGACGCTGCCGCTGTCGGCGTCCAGCCGCTCCAGGCCGCACAGGCTGCGCAGCAGGGTGGATTTGCCCGAACCCGAGGCGCCGATCAGGGCGACCCGCTCACCGGGCTGGACCTCGAAGCTGACGTTGCTCAGCGCGCGCTGGGTCGGAAAGGTCTTGGTGGCGTGGTGGACAGTGACGGCAGAGGGCATCCGCCGAAGTTAAGACGGTGGCGTGACCAAGGCATGACGGCTTCGTGACGGGCAGATGACTGCCCCGCGCAGCTCACAGTGCTGTGTAGCGCCCGGGCCTGTGGTTGAGCCACAGGAAGATGCCCATGACGGCGGCGCCCAGGATGGACCAGGCCACGCGTGCGGGATCGACCACGAACAGGGCCAGCAGCACGATGCAGCAGTCGATCGCCAGCTGCACCTTGCCGGCCCGGATGCCGTGGTGGTCCTGCAGGTACAAGGCGACGATGGTGGCGCCGCCCAGGCTGGCGCGGTGCCGGGCCAGGAACAGGCAGCCCGTCCCGAGCAGAAAGCCGCCGGCGATGGCCGCATAGGCCGGGTGCAGGGTTTCAATGCGAAAGACCGTGGGTGACCAGTCGGCCAGCAGCGACAGCAGGCTGACGCTGGCAAAGGTCTTGAGGGTGAACTCGCGGCCCATGCGGCGCCAGGCGAACCAGTAAAAGGGCAGGTTGATGGCGAAGAACAGCTTGCCGAAGCTCCAGCCTGTGGCGTAGTGCAGCAGGAAGGCGGCGCCGGCCGTGCCGCCGGTCAGCAGGCCGGCCTTGTTGTACAGCAGCAGGGCCAGCGAGACGAACAGGGTGCCGGCAAACAGCGCCTGCGCGTCTTCCACCGGGCTGTGCGGCTGCACGGCCGCGATGGCGCGGGAGACGACGGGGGCAGGGGAAGGGGCGGCCATGGTCATGCCGCCTTCACAGCAAGAGGCGCGCCAGCGCGCAAGGCAAAAGTTGCGCCAGGGTCAGATCACCTTGGCGATGGAGGCGCAGACGTAGTCGATGTTCTTGCTGTTCAACGCCGCCACGCACATGCGGCCGGTGTCCGTGCCGTACACGCCGAACTCGTTGCGCAGCCGCACCATCTGGTCCTTGCTCAGGCCCGAGTAGCTGAACATGCCGATCTGGTCGGTGATGAAGCCCATGTCCTGGGTCACGCCGGCGCCCTTGAGTTTTTCGACCAGGGCCACGCGCATCTGCTTGATGCGGGCGCGCATGTCGCCCAGCTCTTTTTCCCACAGGGCGCGCAGCTCGGGGGTGTTGAGCACCATGGCACAGACCGTGCCGCCGTGGGTGGGCGGGTTGCTGTAGTTGGTGCGGATCATGATCTTGAGCTGGCTCAGGACGCGCGAGCATTCTTCCTTGTCCTGGCACAGCACGGACAGGGCGCCGACGCGCTCACCGTACAGGCTGAAGCTCTTGGAAAACGAGGTCGAGACGAAGAAGGACAGGCCGGCGGCAACGAACTTGCCAATGACGGCGCCGTCTTCGGCAATGCCGTAGCCGAAGCCCTGGTAAGCCATGTCCAGGAAGGGCACGAGCTTGCTGGCCTTCACGGCGGCGATGACCTGGTCCCACTGGTCGGCGGTGATGTCGTAGCCGGTGGGGTTGTGGCAGCAGGCGTGCAGAACGACCACCGTGCCCTCGGGCGCGGCCTTCAGGGCGGCCAGCATGGCGTCGAAGTCGATGCCGCGGCTGGCGGCGTTGTAATAGGGGTAGGCCTCGACGGTGAAGCCTGCCTGGCTGAACAGAGCGCGGTGGTTCTCCCAGCTGGGATCGCTGATCAGCACCTTGGCGGCGGGGTTGAGCTTCTTGAGGAAGTCGGCGCCGATCTTGAGGCCACCGGTGCCGCCCAGGGCCTGGACGGTGGCCACGCGGCCGCTGGTGACCGGCTCGCTGCCGGCGCCGAAGACCAGGGTCTGGACGGCCTTGTCGTAGGCGACGATGCCGTCGATCGGCAGGTAGCCGCGCGCCTTGGGCGCGTCCGCCATCTGTTTTTCGGCTTCCTGCACGCATTGGAGCAGGGGCAGCTTGCCGTTGTCGTCGTAGTAGACCCCCACGCCCAGGTTGACCTTGTGGGGATTGGTGTCGGCGTTGAACTGTTCGTTCAGACCCAGGATGGGGTCGCGCGGGGCCATTTCGACGGCGGTGAACAAAGACATGAAGTTCCTCTGGAAGTTGTCAGTAGCGCTTGCGTGCACAGGAGGCCGGCGGTGTTGTACTCTGTCCGGCTGTCCCCAATTTTAAGCTGTCACCCCAGACCCCACGCCCCCACCGCCATGTCCGAAGTCACCGAAGCCCCGCAGCAGCAGCAAAACGGCGAATTCATCAGTTTTCCTGATTCCCCGTTCGAGCTGTTCATGCCGTACCCGCCGGCCGGCGACCAGCCCAGGGCCATCGAGCTGCTGGTCGAGGGGATCAACGACGGCGAGGTCTTCCAGACCCTGCTGGGCGTGACCGGCTCGGGCAAGACCTTCACCATGGCCAACGTGATCGCCCGCACCGGGCGGCCGGCCATCGTGTTTGCCCCCAACAAGACCCTGGCGGCCCAGCTGTACAGCGAATTCCGCGAGTTCTTCCCCAAGAACGCGGTGGAGTACTTTGTCAGCTACTACGACTACTACCAGCCCGAAGCCTATGTCGCCCGCACCGACACCTATATCGAGAAGGAATCCCAGATCAACGAACAGATCGACCGCATGCGCCACTCGGCAACCCGGGCGCTTCTGGAACGCGACGACGTCATC
>NZ_CAKZHQ010000052.1 GCF_936925435.1 uncultured Ramlibacter sp.
CGTGATCTCTGCGACCGGCCCCTTCCACCCTGGCCCGGCCTTGATGCCGAACAGGTTGTTCGACGAGCTGCCGTCCGCGTTGCGGATGTTGCGCTGGCCCCAGCCGGTTTCGTGCGCGGCCTGCGCCGCAAGGGCTGCCCGCTCGACGGCGCCCGCGCGCTGGTGGTCGGCACCGGCGCCCCGGTGCACACCGACCGCGACCACCGCATCAAGATCCAGTTCCACTGGCAGCGCGGCGCCCGCGCCAGCCACCGCCTGCAGCACCCGGCGGGCGACAACGCGCCGGCCTCCGACGCCAGCGGCACCTGGGTGCGGGTGGCCACGCCGGTGGCCGGGCAGAACTGGGGCAGCGTCTTCACGCCCCGGATCGGGCAAGAAGTGCTGGTGGCCTTCATCGGCGGTTTGATGCCGGCGCTGCTGTTCACCGCGCACAGCAGCCTGCCGGCCAGCGCCGAGCTGCCCTTCCGCGTGATGCTCTACGGGCTGGTGGGCGTGATCGGCATCCTGGCCGGGCTGGAGATGCCTGACGCGGGGCAGGTACTCTTCAACGGCGAGGACACCACGCACACCGACGTGCGCGACCGCCAGGTCGGCGTTGCGTTCCAGCACTACGCGCTCTTCGGCCACATGACGATCTTCGAGAACGTGGCCTTCGGCCTGCGCGTGCGGCCCAAGGCCACGCGGCCTTCGGACGCCGAGATCAAGAGCAAGGTCATGGCCCTGCTGAAGCTGGTGCAGCTCGACTGGCTGGCCGACCGCTACCCGCACCAGCTCTCCGGCGGCCAGCGCCAGCGCATCGCCCTGGCCCGCGCCCTGGCTGTCGAACCCAAGGTGCTGCTGCTGGACGAGCCCTTCGGCGCACTGGACGCCAAGGTGCGCAAGGAACTGCGCCGCTGGCTGCGCCGCCTGCACGACGAACTGCACGTCACCTCCATCTTCGTCACCCACGACCAGGAAGAGGCGCTGGAAGTGGCCGACCGG
The DNA here is from genome assembly GCF_936925435.1 of uncultured Ramlibacter sp. Classification (GTDB taxonomy): domain Bacteria; phylum Pseudomonadota; class Gammaproteobacteria; order Burkholderiales; family Burkholderiaceae_C; genus Ramlibacter. The sequence goes on from NZ_CAKZHQ010000052.1 coordinate 982, forward strand.
GTGGTGCTGATGAACGCCGGCAAGGTGGAGCAGGTGGGCTCGCCGCAGGAGGTCTGGGACCACCCGGCCAGCCCCTTCGTCTACGGCTTCCTGGGCGACGTCAACATGTTCCACGGCCGCGCCCACGAGGGCGAGGTCCACCTCGAAGGCTTGCAGTTGCAGGCGCCCGAGCACGCCGGCGCGCAAAACGCCAAGGCCTTTGCCTATGTGCGGCCGCACGACCTGGACGTGCAGCGTTACGCCCCGGGCGCCACCGGCATCGTGGTGCAGTTGTCGCGCGCCATCGTGGTCGGCCCGATCGCCCGGCTGGAACTTATCCCGGCCGAAGACACCCAACCCTCCGACAATCCCAACAAGGACTCCATCATTGAGGCGCAGATTCCTGCGCAACAATTCAGGGATCTGGGCTTCAAGGAGGGCGAGACGCTGGTGGTGACACCACGCCGTGCCCGCGTGTTCGTGGAAGGCGCCACCTGAGCGGCGGCGCCGATCGGGGAGAAAAATTTGGTCTTGCAGTGGTTTGATACGGCGCCGCGCCGCGTGCTGGCATTGGTGTGCCTGGCTTGCGTGGGCATGCTGGCCTTTGGCCTCTACCTGCAGCATGTGGTCGGCCTGGAGCCGTGCCCGATGTGCATCGTGCAGCGCTATGCTCTCATTTTGGTAGCGGTGTTCGCAGGATTGGCGGGGGCTGCGAGGCAAAAATCCATCCATATCGGGGCCGCGGTGCTGATCCTGCTGGCCAGCGGTTTCGGCGCCTTCGTGGCGGCCCGGCAAAGCTTTCTGCAGTGGTACCCGCCCGAGATCGCGTCTTGCGGGCGCGACTTCTACGGGATGATCGAGACCTTCCCGCTCAAGCGCGCCATCCCCATGATCTTCAAGGGCAGCGGCGACTGCACCAAGATCGACTGGACCTTCCTGGGCGGCTCCATCGCCAACTGGTCCTTCCTGTGCTTTGTCTTCTTCGCTCTGGTGGCGTTGCTGCTGATCGTGCGCCAGGCGCGCCGTCGCGGCGGCGCCGCCTTCTCGCCGGCGTAAAGCCGTTCAGTGCGGCGCCGGCGTCCGCTCGCGCCGCGCTTCTTCGAGCAGGCTGTGGACCTCTTCGTCGCTGGACTGGGGGAAGGCCTGGTACCACTGGCCGACCGACTGGAAGGGCGAGGGCGTGAAAGCGCAGACCACCTCGTCGGCATCCTCGTCCAGCGCCTGGCAGCTGGCCAGTGCACCCACCGGCACGGCCGCCACCAGATGGGCGGGGTGCTGCTGGCGCAGGGCCAGCAGGGCGCAGCGCATGGTCGAGCCCGTCGCCAGGCCATCGTCGACCACGATGACGGTGCGGCCGCGGATGCCCAGGGCCGGCCGGCCGTCGCGGTACAACAGCTCGCGCCGCTCCAGCTCGGCCTGCTCGCGCGCGACGATGGCATCCACGACCTGGGCCGGCAGTTCGATGCCCGGCATGGTGTTCATCACCCGGACACCGCCGCTGGCCAGCGCGCCGATGGCGTATTCCTCATGGCCGGGAAAGCCCAGCTTGCGCACCATCAAGATGTCCAGCGGCGCCGCCAGCGCATGGGCCACCTCGAAGCCCACTGCCACGCCGCCGCGCGGCAAGGCCAGGACCAGCAGGTTGGGGCGGCCCCGGTAGTGCGCCAGCCTCCGGGCCAGCACGCGCCCGGCGTGGCGCCGGTCCTGCAGCCGGGGGGGATCGGTCGAGGGCTCGAAAATCATTGGAGCACCTCTGGCCTGTGGGCTGCGGTGCAATGCGCCTTCGCAGCGGCGGGGCGGCTCATGCCTGCTGCTCCACCGGCAGCAGGTAGGCGCTGAACCACAGGGCCGCCACCTTGGCCACCTGGTCCAGCGTGCCGGGCTCCTCGAACAGGTGGCTGGCGCCGGGCACGATCACCAGCCGGCTGGGCGCCTGCAACTGGGCGTGGGCCTGCTTGTTGACCTCCAGCACGGCGGGGTCGGCCCCGCCGACGATGAACAGGGTGGGCGCGGTGACCGCAGCCACTGCGGCGGAACCAGCCAGGTCGGGCCGGCCGCCGCGTGAGACCACGGCGGCGATGCGATCGCCCAGGCGGGCGGCGGCGATCAGGGCGGCCGCGCTGCCGGTGCTGGCGCCGAAATAGCCCAGGCAGGCGTTGTGCAGCTCGGGCTGGGACTCGGCCCAGGTGGTGGCGTCCTGCATGCGCCGGGTCATCAGGGGGATGTCGAAGCGGTGCTCGCGGGTCTGCGTGTCGACCTGGTCTTCCTGGGCGGTCAGCATGTCGAACAGCAGGGTGCCGATGCCGGCCTCCTGCAGGCGCTGGGCGACCAGGCGGTTGCGCGCGCTGTGGCGGCCGCTGCCGCCGCCATGGGCAAACAGCACCAGGGCCGCAGCCCCCGGCGGCAGCACCAGGTCGCCGTGCAGCCAGGCATCTCCCGACGGGATGCGGACTTCATGTGCTGTGCCGGAATGGGTCGGGTTGCGCATCGGTTGGCCCTCGGAAGAAGTGCCCACACTAGGCTGGGCGGGTGGGCTGCGCTGTCAGACCACATGCCTTCCTGTGTAGGAAGCACCATGGTAGGCCCTGCACCCTGTTTTACAAGAAAAAAGCAGCCAGCCCTTGTCCAGTGGACTTGAGATGCTATGAAAAAAATAGCTAATCAGGCGCTGTCAGGCGGCGCTCAGGGCCTGGCCGCGCAGCCGGCGGGCTTGAGGATGCGTTCGGTCGAGGCCGGGTGGCGCTCCAGCTTGGACGCCGGCCGGCGCGGCCGGGCCAGCAGCTCGCCGCCGCAGTTGGGGCAGATGCCGGCCAGCTTGTTTTCGGCGCAGTCACTGCAGAAGGTGCACTCGAATGTGCAGATGCGGGCCTCGCCCGAATCCGGCGGCAGGTCCTTGTCGCAACACTCGCAATTGGGGCGCAGCTGCAGCATCACGGACTCCTTTCAGAGCAGTTTTTTGACGAAGACCATGCTCTTGCGGTCCCAGTTGTATTTGCGCTTGCGCGCCTCGGGCAGCCAGTCGGGGTCGACCTGGACGAAGCCGCGCTTGAGGAACCAGTGCATGGTGCGGGTGGTGAGCACGAAGATGCTGTCCAGGCCCATGGCGCGGGCCCGCTGCTCGATGCGCTTCAAGACCTTCTCGCCGTCGCCCTGGCCCTGGACCTGGGGCGAGACGGTCAGCGCCGCCATTTCCCCAGTCTTCGCTTCGGGGTAGGGATAGAGGGCGGCGCAGGCGAAGATCACGCCGTCGTGCTCGACGATCGTGTAGTTGGCTGCGTCGCGTTCGATCTCGGTGCGGTCGCGCTTGACCAGGGTGCCGTCCTTCTCGAAGGGCTCGATCAGCTGCAGGATGCCCCCGACGTCGTCTGCCGTGGCCTCGCGCAGGCTCTCGAGCTTCTCATCGATCACCATGGTGCCGATGCCGTCGTGGACATAGACCTCCAGCAGCAGCGAGCCGTCGGTGGCAAACGGGATGATGTGGCTGCGCTCGACGCCGGCCTTGCAGGCCTTGACGCAGTGCTGCAGGTAAAAAGCCGTGTCGGTGGGCTGCTGCGCGCCGGGCAGGCTGGCCAGCAGCTGCTCGGCCGCCGCCAGCGGCAGCTCGGTGTCGATCGGGTTGTCCTCGCCCTCGGGTTGCAGCGGCTGCATGCGGATGCCGGCGATCTCGGTCAGAAAGACCAGTTTGTCGGCCTGCAGGGCAATGGCCACGCTGGTCGCCACTTCTTCCATGCTCAGGTTGAAGGCCTCGCCGGTGGGCGAGAAACCAAACGGCGAGAGCAGCACCATGGCGCCGAAGTCCAGCGTGCGCTGGATGCCGGCCACATCGACCTTGCGCACCAGGCCCGAATGCTGGAAGTCCACGCCGTCGACCACGCCGACCGGGCGGGCGGTGATGAAGTTGCCGGAGATGACGCGCACGGTCGAACCGGCCATGGGCGTGTTGGGCAGGCCCTGGCTGAAGGCCGCCTCGATCTCGTAGCGCAGCTGGCCGGCCGCTTCCTGGGCGGAATCGAGCGCCACCTCGTCGGTGATGCGCATGCCGTGCGAGTACCTGGCCGCGTGGCCCTTGGCCTTGAGCTGCTCGTTGACCTGGGGCCGGAAGCCGTGCACCAGCACGACCTTGACGCCCATGCTCTGGATCAGCGCCAGGTCCTGGGCGATGTGCTGGAGCTTGCCGGCGGCGATGGCCTCGCCGGCGATGCCCACCACGAAGGTCTTGCCCCGGTGCATGTGGATGTAGGGCGCGACCGAGCGGAACCAGGGCACGAAAGTGAAGTTGAAAACAGTGGACATCGGCGCAGGGCGGTCGGCAGGCGACTATAGGGCTGGGCAAGGGAGGAAAACTGCGGCAAAGTGTACGGTAAACATTTGTTGGGAGAGAGCCTGCGGCTTTGCAGGTATCGTCGCTGCTCATGGACACCGTGGCCGTTGCCTTCTGGGGCGCCTTTTTCGGCGTCGACGCGCTCATGCTGGCGGTCTCGCTGCTCGCCTTCGTCCGTTCGCTGCACCGGGTGGCGCTGACGGCGGCCCTGTCGGCCGTGGTCTCGGCCCTGTTCGTCGTGGCCTACCTGGGCTGGCTGCCTGTTGCCGACCGGGCCCTGGAGGTGCGGCTGGCGTCCCACCTGGCGGCCGTCAGTTCGGCCGCGCTGGGCCTGATGCTGCTGGCCATGCTGGGTGTGCTGCGGGATCGCCGCCGGACCAGACGGATCGTGCGCGGCCTGACCCTCCTCACCGTCAGCGTCATGGCCCTGGGCTGGGGCCTGTCGCCGGTCCAGTCGCTGGCCCTGAGTTCGGGCTGGGCCCTGGCCATCGGCATGGCGGCCCTGATCGCCTGCGTCCGCAGCGCGGTGCGCGGCGACCGCCTGGCCTGGGTGGCGGTCGCGGGCGTGCTGTTCCTGCTGGTGGCGGTGTCGGGCCTGAGCTGGATCGCGCTGGACGGCGAGCGCGTCTCCTGGCCGCTGCACGCGGTCAGCGCAATGGCCGGCATCGCCTACCTGGCGACCATGGCGGCCGCGCTGTGGACCCGCTACTCCTACCTGATCGAGCTGCGCGAGGTGATGGCCCACGGCCCGGCCTACGATCCGGTCACCCGCATGCGCTCGCACGCCGAGACCGGCCTGATGCTGGGCGCGGCCTTCGTGCGCGACGAGAGCGAAACCCGGCCGGTAGGCGTGATCGTGGTGTCGATCGGCAACCTCTATGCGCTGGAGAACCTGCATGGCCGCGCCGCCACCAACCATGCGCTGTTCGTCTGCGCCAGCCGCCTGCGCCGCATGGTGCCACTGTCGGTGGAGATGGGCCGGCTGGCCGAGGATGGCTTCCTGCTGCTGATCCGCAATGCCAGCGACTCCCAGGCCCTGGTGCAACTGGCTCGCCAGGTGGCCCAGCGCCTGGGCCGGCCGGTGGCCCTGAGCACCGGCAGCCATCCGGCCGCCCTGGAGGCCGGCGAGACCCAGTGGGTGGCCGACGTCGGGGTTGGCGTGCTGCAGGCGCCGCCCCAGGTGCGGCCGGCCAGCGCCGTCGCCATGGGCCGCGCCATGTCGCGCACCGCCTGGAGCTACTCCAGCCGGCTGGCCTGGTTCGACCACCAGGCCGAGCAGATCGCCGAACTGCCGGCGGCCCACCCGGGCTGAGCCCGCAACACAGCCAAGGAGAGCAAGATGATCGAATACAGCCTGGACAGCACGAACTCCATCCTCCACGTGCGCCTCCAGGGCAGCCTGGAGAAGGCCGACTTCGAGCAGCTGGCGGCCGCGGTGGACCCGCACATCACGCAAACCGGCGGCCTGGCCGGCCTGGTGATCAAGGCCCCGGCCTTTCCCGGCTGGGAGAACCTGGGCGCGCTGGCTGCCCATGTGCGCTTCGTGCGCGAGCACCACAGGCAGATCCGCCGCATCGCCGTCTCCACCGATTCGGCCCTGGGCAAGGTGGCCGAGCAGCTGGCCTCGCATTTCGTGGCGGCCGAGATCCGGCGCTTCCCGGCAGTGGACCTGGAAGCGGCCAGGCAATGGGCGATGGGCGGCGCCTGAGCCGGCAGGGGCGCCGCCCCTGATAATCACGGGCTTTGAGCGCCCGTCCTTGTCGTCCCTGAGCATCACCTTCCCTGAATCCCTGCCGGTCTCGTTGCGGCGCGATGAGATCGCCGCGGCGATGGCCGCCCACCAGGTGGTCATCGTCTGCGGCGAGACCGGCTCGGGCAAGACCACCCAGCTGCCCAAGATCGCCCTGGGCATGGGCCGCGGCAAGCTGAACTACCCGGCGGGGCAGGGCCGGCTGATCGGCCACACCCAGCCGCGCCGCATCGCCGCCAGCTCGGTGGCCAAGCGCATCGCCGAGGAGCTGAAAACGCCGTTGGGCGAGGTGGTGGGCTACAAGGTGCGTTTCCAGGACCGGCTGTCCAGGGACGCTTCCGTCAAGCTGATGACCGACGGCATCTTGCTGGCCGAGACGCAGAACGACCCGCTGCTCAAGGCCTACGACACCATCATCATCGACGAGGCCCACGAGCGCAGCCTGAACATCGACTTCCTGCTGGGCTACCTGCGCGAAATCCTGCCGCGCCGGCCCGACCTGAAGGTGGTGGTGACCTCGGCCACCATCGATGCCGATCGCTTTGCCAAACACTTTGAATCTGCGCAGGGTCCTGCGCCCATCATCTATGTCTCGGGCCGCACCTTCCCGGTGGAGCAGCGCTGGCGGCCCTTCGAGGAAAGCCGCGAGCATGACCTGAACGACGCCATCGCCGACGCGGTGGACGAGCTCTGGCAAGGCAATGCCGGTGGCGACATTCTTGTTTTCCTGCCCGGCGAGCGCGAGATCCGCGAGGCCGCCGACCACCTGCGCAAGCACCTGTCGCACAGCCCGCTGACGCGCAACGCCGAGGTCCTGCCCCTGTTTGCCCGGCTGTCGCAGGCCGAGCAGGACCGTATCTTCGACGGGCACGGCGGCCGGCGCATCGTGCTGGCCACCAACGTGGCCGAGACCTCGCTGACCGTGCCTGGCATCCGCTACGTGATCGATGCCGGCACGGCGCGCGTCAAGCGCTACAGCTTCCGCAGCAAGGTGGAACAGCTGATGGTCGAGCCGGTCAGCCAGGCAGCGGCCAACCAGCGCGCTGGCCGCTGCGGCCGCGTCGCCGACGGCATCTGCATCCGCCTGTACGACGAGAAAGACTTCAACGGCCGCCCGCGCTTCACCGACCCGGAAATCCTGCGCTCCTCGCTGGCCGGCGTGATCCTGCGCATGAAGTCGCTGCACCTGGGCGACGTGGCGCGCTTTCCCTTCCTGGAGGCGCCGTCGCCGCGGGCCATTGCCGACGGCTACCAACTGCTCAATGAGCTGGGCGCGGTGGACGACGACAACGAGTTGACGTCCATCGGCCAGGAGCTGTCGCGGCTACCGCTGGACCCGCGTGTGGGCCGCATGATCCTGGAGGCGCGCCAGCGCGGCGCGCTCGACGAGGTGCTGGTGATCGCCGCGGCCCTGTCGGTGCAGGACGTGCGAGACCGTCCCATGGAGCTGCAGGCCCAGGCCGACCAGCAGCACGCCAAGTTCGACGACGAGAAAAGCGAGTTCTCGGGCTACATCCGGCTTTGGAAGTGGATCCACGACGCGCGCGGCGGCCACGACAACGAACACAAGCTGTCCAACCGCCAGTACGAGCAACTGCTGCGGCAGAACTTCATCAACATCCGCCGGGTGCGCGAGTGGCGCGACATCCACTCGCAGCTGCACACCGTGGTGGCCGAGCACAAGTGGCGCCTGAACACCCGGCCGGCCGGCTACGAGGAACTGCACAAGTCCATGCTGGCCGGCCTGCTGGGCAACATCGGCTGGAAGATGGAAGACCCGGCGGCGCCGGGCGCGGGCCAGGGGGGCGAGTACCTGGGCGCGCGCGGCATCAAGTTCTTCCCGCACCCCGGCGCCCACCTGAAAAAGCGGCCGGGCCGCTGGATCGTGGCGGCGGAGCTGGTCGAGACCACGCGATTGTTCGGCCGTGGCATCGCCAACATCGAGCCGCAATGGATCGAGCAGGTGGCCGGCCATCTGCTCAAGAAGCAGGTGCTGGACCCGCACTGGGAAAAAAAGGCGGCCGAGGTGATGGCGCTGGAGCGTGCCACGCTCTACGGCCTGGTGGTCTACAGCGGCCGGCGCGTGGGCTTTGCCCGGGTCGATCAGCAGGGCGCGCGCGAGATCTTCATCCGCGAAGGCCTGGTGGACGGCCAGTGGGAGACCCGTCTGCCCTTCCTGGCCGCCAACCAGAAGCTGGTCAAGCAGGTCGAGGAGCTGGAGCACAAGTCGCGCCGCCAGGACGTGCTGGTGGACGACGAGCTGATCTACGCCTTCTACGACCAGCAGCTGCCGCCCGATGTCTTCAGCGGCGCCACCTTCGAGGGCTGGTACCGCGAGGAAAGCCGCAAGAACCCCAAGCTGCTGCAACTCTCGCGCGACGAGCTGATGCGCCACGAGGCGGCCGGCATCACCACCGACGCCTTCCCCAAAACACTGCGCCTGGGCGGCGTGGATTGCGCTGCAAGCTACCTGCACGAGCCCGGTGACGCGCGCGACGGCGTGACGGTGACCGTGCCCCTGTTCGTGCTCAACCAGGTCAGCGAGGACCGCGCCGAATGGCTGGTGCCCGGCATGCTCAAGGACAAGGTCCAGGGCCTGCTCAAAAGCCTGCCGCAAAAGCCGCGCTCGCGCTTTGTGCCGCTGCCCGAGTCGGCCGCGCGGCTGACCGAGGAACTGACAAAGCCCGACACCTGGGGCGGCGGTTCGCTGACCGACACGCTGCTGCGCCGGGTGCGCGACGCCACCAGCCTGGACGTCAAGCGCACCGACTTCAAGCTGGACATGCTGCCGGCCCATCTGTTCATGAATCTGCGGGTGGTCGATGAGCACGGCCGCCAGCTGGGCATGGGCCGCAACCTGGGCGCGTTGAAGGCGGATCTGGGCGCGCAGGCGCGCGGCGCCTTCCAGGCCCTGGCGGGCATGAAGCTGGAGAAAGCCGGCTCCAGCCCGGTTTCAGAAGAAAAAACGGCTGTAGCCCCCGTCCTTTCTGGAAAGCATGCTCCTGGATCAGGAGCAGCTCCGGCCGTGGTCATGGGCCAGAAGTTCACGGCCTGGGGCTTTGGCGAGCTGCCCGAGCTGATGGAGGTGCGCAAGGGCGGGGCCAGCCTGGTGGGCTTTCCGGCCCTGATCGACCTGGGCGACGCTGTCAGCATCGAGGTCTTCGACGAGCCCGAGGTGGCAGCGGCCAAACACCGGGCCGGCCTGCGCCGCCTGTTTGCCCTGCAGATCAAGGATGCGCTCAAGTACCTCGAGAAGAATATCCCCGAGCTGCAGAAGATGGCGGTGGCCTTCATGCCGCTGGGCTCGCAGGAAGAACTGCGCGCCCAGATCATCGACGTGGCGATGGACCGGGCCTTTCTGCTCGATCCGCTGCCCAGCGACGAGGCGGCTTTCAAGCGCAGGGTGGAGGAGGGGCGCGGCCGCCTGACCCTGATCGCCAACGAGGTGGCGCGGCTGGCCGGCGTCATCCTGGCTGAATACGCCACGGCAGCGCGCAAGATCAAGGACACCAGGATAGGGCCCGAGGCCACGGCCGACGCCGCCCAACAGCTGCAGCGCCTGCTGCCCAAGCGCTTCCTGGCCGCCACACCCTGGTCTGCGCTGCAGCACCTTGCCCGCTACCTCAAGGCCATCACATTGCGGCTGGACAAGCTGCGCGCCGACCCTGCGCGCGACGCCGCCAGGTTGGCCGAGCTGCGCCCGCAGGAGCAGCGCTACTGGCGCCTGGTGGCCGAGCGCAAGGGCGCGGTTGACGAGCGCATGCAGGAGTTCCGCTGGCTGCTGGAGGAGCTGCGCGTGAGCTTCTTTGCCCAGGAGCTGCGTACGCCCCAGCCGGTCAGCGTCAAGCGGCTGGACAAGGTCTGGGGCCAGTTGAACAGCTGACAATGCGGCCATGAAGCAAGTCGTCCTGCCCTGCGGCGAAAGCGTCCCGGTCCTGGGCATGGGCACCTGGAACATGGGGGACGATCCGGCGCTGCGGCAGGAGGAACTCGCCACGCTGCAACTGGGCATCGACAATGGCCTGCGCCTGATCGACACCGCCGAGATGTACGGCGAGGGCGCCTCCGAGCGCCTGGTCGGCCAGGCCATCGCCGGCCGGCGCGAGCAGGTCTTCCTGGTCAGCAAGGTCTATCCGCACAACGCCTCGCGCCAGAAGATGCGCGCCGCCTGTGGCGCCAGCCTGCAGCGCCTGGGCACCGACCGCATCGACCTGTACCTGCTGCACTGGCGCGGCAGCGTGCCGCTGGCCGAAACGGTGGAGGCCATGCAGGCGCTGCAGCGTGAGGGCTGGATCCGCCACTGGGGCGTGAGCAACCTGGACCTGGCCGACATGCACGAGCTGCAGGCCCTGCCGGGCGGGCGCGAGGCGCAGCTGGACCAGGTGCTCTACAACCTCATGCGGCGCGGCGTCGAATGGGACCTGGTGCCCTGGCTGCGTGCCCAGGGCAAGGCGGTGATGGCCTATTCGCCCGTGGAGCAGGGCCGCCTGCTGCGCGACCACCGCCTGGCCGCCCTGGCGCAGCGCCACGGCATGACGCCGGCCCAGATGGCGCTGGCCTGGGTGCTGCGCTGCGATGGCGTGGTGGCGATTCCCAAGACGGCGTCGCGCGCGCGCCTGCAGGACAACCTGGGCGCGCTGCAACGGGACCTGGACGCGCAGGCTCTGGCGGCCCTGGACCGGCTGTTCCCGCCGCCCACCGGCCCCGCGCCGCTGGAGATGCTCTAGTTGCCGGGTGAGGCGTCCAGGCCCAGGTGCTGGGCGACGACACGCCACAGCTGCTGCGGATCGACCGGCTTGCTGATGTAGTCGTTCATGCCAGCGTCCAGGCAGCGCTGGCGGTCCTGCTGCATGGCGTTGGCCGTCATGGCGATGATGGGCACGGCGCCGTGGCGATCGAGCTTGCGGATCGCCGCCGTCGCCTCCATGCCGTCCATCTCGGGCATCTGCATGTCCATCAGCACGATGTCGTAGGGCCGCGCACGCACCATTTCCACGGCGATACGGCCGTTGTCCGCGATCTCGACGTCGCAGCCCGCCTCGCGCAGGATCTCGCTGGCGACGATCTGGTTGATGTCGTTGTCTTCCACCAGCAGGATGCGCGCGTTGCGCAGGGCCGGCGCGGCTGCCCCTGCGCTGTCCATCGGCGCGGCAAGCGCCGGCTGCGCCGCGACGCCCAGGCCCAGTCGCGCAGTGAACCAGAAGGTGCTGCCCTGGCCGGGCGCGCTGTCGACGCCGACCTCGCCGCCCATCAGCGTGGCCAGCTCCCTGGAGATGGCCAGCCCCAGGCCGGTGCCGCCGTACTTGCGGGTGGTCGAGGAATCGGCCTGGTGGAAGCTCTCGAACAGCCGGCGCTTCTGGTCTTGCGCCATGCCGATGCCGGTGTCGTGCACCGAGAAGCGCACCAGCACCTGGCTGGGCAGGCGCTGCTCGATTTCCACGCAGATGAGGATGCCGCCGCGCTCGGTGAACTTGACTGCATTGCCGGCGTAGTTGATCAGGATCTGCCCCAGCCGCAGGCTGTCGCCCACCAGATGGCGCGGTACGTCGGGTGCGATGGAGCAGGCCAGGTCCAGGCCCTTGGCCTGGCAGCGCTCGGCCAGCAGGCCTGTGGCCATGTCCATCAGGGCCTGCAGCTCGAAGTCGGCCTGCTCGATCTCGAGCTTGCCGGCCTCGACCTTGGAGAAGTCCAGGATCTGGTTGATGATGCGCATCAGGTGCTGGCCCGACAGCTCCACCTTGTGCATGAACGCGCGCTGGCGCGTGTCCAGCCCGGTCTTGAGCACCAGGTGCGACAGGCCCAGGATGGCGTTCATCGGCGTGCGGATCTCGTGGCTCATGTTGGCCAGGAAGTCCGACTTCATGCGCGTGGCTTCCTCGGCCAGTTCCTTGGCCTGGCGGATCGCATCCTCGGCCTTCTTGCGCTCGGTGATGTCGCGGGCGATGCCCACCAGGCCGATCAGCCGGCCCTCGTTGTCCCAGAACGGCGTCTTGCGGATTTCCATCCAGGCGCGGCTGCCGTCGGCCATGGTCAGCCACTCTTCCAGGAACAGCGGCTGCAGCGTGCGCACCATCTCGCGGTCGCGCGCGCGCACAAGGGCGGCGCGCTCGTCCTGGTGCAGGTCTGCATCGGTGCGACCGATGATTTGCGCCATGGGCTTGCCGTGCAGTTTCTCGAAGGCAGTGTTGCCGCCCAGGTAGTGGCCGTCCGGGTCCTTGTAGGAAATCAGGTCGGGGAAGGAGTCGATCAGCGCGCGCAGGATGGCCTGCTGCTGGCTTTTTTCCCGCGCCGCCCGGCGCGTGGCAGCGGCCTCATTGGAGGTGGCTGCGTCCAGCGCCGACTTCATGGCGCGCCGGCGGCGCTGCTCGCGCAGCAGCAGCAGGCCGGACTTGCGGATCAGCCGCAGCGGCAGCACCCGCACGAAGGAGAACAGCACTGCGGCGATCACTGCGCACAGGAAGGCCAGGAAGACGGTCTGTTCCACCAGGGCGCGCAGCGAACGGCTGATGACCAGGGTGTCGGCCTTGCCGGTGCTGCCGTCGATCGCGACGCTGGTGTGCAGCAGCGGGCTGAGGAGCTCCGCGGCGTGCTCGGCCACCATCCGGCCTTCCTTGAGCAGCACACGGCTTTCGGCTCCGCCCAGTTCCGGGCGCCGCGACAGCAGATAGCCCAGACGCGCCGATTCGGACTTCCAGGAGGCCGGATCGGCGTCGATCACGCTGCTGATCCAGGCTGAATGGATCTGCGCCTCGGTGCGGATCTCGGCGGCCTGGATCTTGTAGTGGACCGTGAAGTAGCCCGCAGGCAGGCCGACCGCGACAATGAAGGCGATCAGGCCAGCGATGGCTGTGAAGATGCGTTCCATGGCGAGTGAGGTCGAATGGACACACTCTAGGGTTGGCGCCGCCGCCCGGCCTAAGTGAATTGCTTAGGCTGCCGGGTCCGTATGATCGCCTGATGCCGTTCGACTTCGCCCTCGTCCTTGTGCTGGGCCTGGTGGCCGGCACGCTCGGCGGCATCGTCGGCTTCGGCACTTCCATCATGCTGATGCCGGCCCTGGTGCTGGTGTTCGGCCCGCGCGAGGCCGTGCCCATCATGGCCATCGCCTCCATCATGGCCAATGCGTCCCGGGTGGTCGCCTGGTGGCGCGAGGTCGACTGGAAGGCGGTCGCTGCCTACAGCGTCACTGGCGCACCGGCTGCTGCGCTGGGCGCAGCCACCTTGCTGGCGCTGCCCTCGCGTGCGGTGGAAGCGGCGCTGGGGGTGTTCTTCATCGTCATGATCCCGGTGCGCCGCTGGATGGCGCGCCAGCAATGGCGGCTGTCGCTGGGCCATATGGCGCTGCTGGGCGCGGTCATTGGCTTCCTGACCGGCATCGTGGTGAGCACCGGCCCGATCAACGCGCCGTTCTTCCTGGCCTATGGACTGGTCAAGGGCGCTTACCTGGGCACGGAGGCGCTGGGCTCGCTGGCGGTCTACCTGGCCAAGGCCGTGGCGTTCCGCAGCCTGGGCGCGCTGCCGCTGGACGCGGTGGGCAAGGGTCTGGTCATCGGCAGCTCGCTGGTCGCTGGCGCCTTCATCGCCAAGCGCTACGTGCGCCAACTCGACCCGCAGCGCTTTCGCCTGCTGATGGACGGCCTGCTGGGCGTGGCCGGCGCGACCATGCTGTGGGCCGCCTTGTTCAAGGCATGAACCTCTCCTGGCCCCCGTCCAATGGACCCGGTTTGCTCCTGAAACAATAGCGAGCCGGGCTTGGGTCGACGCATCGGCGCGCTGCTTGACCTGGATCAAGCCGCGACGCGGGCCATGCTGCATCATGCTGTGCATGGACAACAGCACGCCGGCCACCGAACTGTGCACCGAGGAGGATGTGTCGCACCTGGTGCACGGCTTCTATGCAAGGGTGCGCGCGGACGAAGTGCTCGGTCCCATCTTCGACGCGCGCATCGGCGATTGGGACGGCCATCTGGCCAAGCTGGTGGACTTCTGGTCCTCGATCTTGCGCCGCACCGGCCGTTTCAGCGGCGCTCCCATGCCCAGGCATGCCGCCTTGCCCGGCTTGACGGCCGAACTTTTCCAGCGCTGGCTGCGGTTGTTCCACGAGGTCGCCGCCGTCCAGCCCAACCAGGCGATGGCTGGCCAGGCCTGTGCGGCCGCCGGGCGCATCGCGCAGAGCCTGTGGCTGGGCTACCAGATGCAGCGCGACCCGGACGCGCTGCCGGCGGCCTTGTCCGATGTCTGAGCTGCTGCGGACCACGCAGCCGGCTGCAACGAAACCGGCGCCGCCGCAGTGGGGCGCCTTTCTCGAGCTGGGTTTCCGGCCTTTGTACCTGGCGGGCTGCTTCTGGGCTGCCGTCTCGGTGGCGTTGTGGGTGTTCGCGCCTGCCTTGCTGGCCGGCCGGCTCGCCGGCGTGGCCTGGCACGTCCACGAGATGCTCTGGGGTTTTATTGCCACCATCGCGGTGGGATTCCTCCTGACGGCAGGCAGCAACTGGACCGGGATCAACCCGCTCAAGGGCCGGGCGCTGGGCGGACTGGTGCTGCTGTGGATGCTGGCGCGGGCGGGCTACCTCGTGCCCGGCGCCCAGGCCTTTGGTGTGGCCACAGCCTGCGAACTGGCGTTTTTCGCCTGGGCCGGCGCGGCGCTGGGCAACGCCGTCTGGCGCTCGCGCAGCCAGCGTAACTACGGGGTGCCGCTGGCCCTTCTGGCGCTGGGCTCGGCCGATGGCCTGTTCCTGCTGGCCGCATGGCGCGGCGACCATTCCCTGCTGATGCAGGGCTTCAACGCCGGGCTGCTGTGCATGGCGGGCATCGCGCTGCTGGTGGCGCGCCGGGTCATTCCGTTTTTCGCGATGCGCGCGGTCGCAGGTCTGCAAATCCCGCAGCACACGCGCAGTGGCCAGTGGCAGCTGGCGGCGCTGGGCGCGGCCATCGGCCTGGGCCTGCTGGGCTGGGGCCAGGCGGCGGCCCTGTCGCTGGCGGCGGCCGGCGCGATCGCGCTGGTCCAGGTGCTGGCCTGGAAGCCCTGGGCCGTGCGCCGCGTGCCCTTGCTCTGGATTCTGTACATCGGCCATGCCGGGCTGGGCATCGGCCTGCTGGTGGCGGGCGCGCATGCGGCAGCTTGGGTGCAACGCGCGGCATGGCCCGCCCATGTGGTGGGCGTCGCCGGTTTTTCTGTCCTGGTCATGGGGATGGTGACGCGCACCGCGCTGGGCCACCTGGGCCAGCCCTTGCGCGCCGACAGGCTGATCGTCTGCTGCTATGGCCTGGTGATCGCCGCTGCTGCGCTGCGCCTGCTGGCCCTGGCGCCATTCGTCACGACGCCCGCAGTCTTGCATGCCTCGGCCACGGCCTGGGTGCTGGCGTTCGCGCTGTACCTGTGGCGTTTCGTGCCAATGATGCTGCGTCCGCGGCTGGACGCCGCGGCCTTGCCGCCGGCAACCCTGGGGTTGCCGGCGCGGGGACGGGCGCTCTAGATGCGGCCCATGAGGAGCAGCACCAGCAGCACCACCAGCACCAGGCCGAGGCCGCCGCTGGGACCGTAGCCCCAGCTGCGGCTGTGGCCCCAGGTGGGAAGGGCGCCGACGAGCAGCAGGATCACGACGATCAGAAGGAGCAGGGATAGGGACATGGAGTTCTCCGGTGTTGAATGCAGCCATGTTGGCATTCGCAGCGGGGCAAGCTCGACAGGGTTTGCCGCGCCTTGCGGTCAGGCCCTTCCTACGCCCGCAAGGCCGCAGGCCTCGGTGACCATCGGCACAAACGGTACTTTGTTCTTCGGTACAAACCGCGGTGACAAGGGGCCTGGCCGCTGGTTAGCTTGGGGCTTCGCTTCGGGAGCAGTGCCCATGGACAGGCGCGGTTTCATCGGATCCTGCACGGCAGGCGCGGCCTGCGCGTCGGCGGCGTCCTGGCCGGCGCTCGCCGCCGACGCGCGGCCCAAGGCCTATGCACGTGCGCTGCTGGTCGACGAGCAGGGGGACCCGGTCAGGGCTTCGCGCCTGCAGGTGGCGACCAACTATGTCTTTCACTATCCCTTCGAGGCCACGCCGGTGTTCCTGCTCGACCTGGGCAAGCCGGCTGCGCCCCAGACCCTGAGCACGCAGAACCGCGATGCCTATGCCTGGCCCGGCGGCGTCGGAGCGCTGCGCAGCATCGTGGCCTTCAGCGCCATCTGCGCCCACCAGCTGGTCTACCCGACCCGTGACGTCAGCTTCATCAGCTTTCGCAAGACAAGGGCCCAGCGCGGCGTGCAGGACCAGCTGATTCACTGCTGCGCCGAGCACAGCCAGTACGACCCGGCGCGCGGCGCCCAGGTGCTGGCGGGGCCGGCGCCGCAACCACTGTGCGCGGTGCTGCTGGCCCATGACGCCCGTGCCGATAGCTTGACGGCCTACGCCACGCTGGGCGGCGAGCTGTTCGACGCCTTCTTTCGCAAGTACGAGATGAAACTGAGCCTGGACGTCGGGCCCAGGGCCAGGAGCGCGGTCAGCGGCCAGGCCGTGGTGCGTGAGCTGAGCCGGTTCTGTCGCAACCCGGTGCAGTGCTGAGGCCGCCGGCGCTCAGAGCCTGGCCAGCCGGTCCAGCGCCAGCTGCAGGGTCTCGTCCTTCTTGGCGAAGCAAAAGCGCACCACCCGCTGGTCGAAGCCATTGCCGTAGAAGGCCGACAGCGGGATGGCGGCGACGCCGATCTCTGTGGTGAGCCATTTGCAGAAGTCTTCTTCCGGCAGGTCGCTGACGCCGGAGATGTCCACGCACTGGAAGTAGCTGCCCTGCGTGCCCAGAACCTTGAACTTGGTGCGCGCCGCCAGACCCTCGCGGAACAGGTCGCGCTTGCGCTGGTAGAAGGCCGGCAGCTCCAGATAGGGCTGGGCGTCGGCCATGTAGCTGGCCAGGCCGTACTGCACCGGTGTGTTGACCGTGAAGACGTTGAACTGGTGGACCTTGCGGAATTCAGCGGACAGCGGGGCCGGCGCCGCCACATAGCCGACCTTCCAGCCGGTGACGTGGTAGGTCTTGCCGAAGCTCGAGACGATGAAGGCGCGCGCCGCCAGGCCGGGAAAGCGCGCCGCGCTCTGGTGCTGCTGGCCGTCGAACACCATGTGCTCGTAGACCTCGTCGCTGATCAGCAGGATCTCGGTGGGCGCCAGCAGGTCCTGCAGCTGCAACATCTCTTCGCGCGACCAGACGGTGGCGCTGGGGTTGTGCGGGCTGTTGACCAGGATCGCGCGGGTCTTCGGGGTAATGGCGGCGGCTATTCTTGCGAAGTCGGGACGGAATGTGCCGGGCGTCAGCGGCACGCGCACGACGGTGCCGCCGGCCAGCTCGATGTTGGGCACGTAGCTGTCGTAGCAGGGCTCGAGCACGATGACCTCGTCGCCGGGCCGCACCACGGCCAGGATGGCGGTGATGATGGCCTGGGTGGCGCCGGCGGTGATGGTGATCTCGGTCGCAGCGTCGTATCTGTGGCCGTACATGCTGGCGATCTTGGCGACCACCGCCTCGCGCAGCACCGGCACGCCGGTCATGGGCGGGTACTGGTTCAGGCCCTGGGTCATCGCGTCGGTGACGGCTTCGACCAGCTTGGGGTCGCAGTTGAAGTCCGGAAAGCCCTGGCCGAGGTTGACCGCGCCTTTTTCGGCGGCCAGGCCGGACATGACGGTGAAGATGGTGGTGCCGACGGCCGGCAGCTTGGTTTCGATGTGGGGAGTGCGGACGAGGGTTTCAGAGCTCATAGTCGTTCACGTGGCCGGTCATTGCTTTGGCGATCAGGTTGCGGTCGAGCCTGTCAGACAGCAGCTCGGCGAACTTGTAGACGAAGTTTCGCAGATAGGCGCTGCGCTTGAAGGCCACGCGGGCGATGTTCTGGCCGAACAGGCTGCCCAGGGGGCGCACAGCCAGGTCGGCGTTGCTGCCGTCGTCGCGCACCGCCATCTCGGCCACGATGCCGATGCCCAGGCCCAGGCGCACATAGGTCTTGATCACGTCCGAGTCGATGGCTTCGAGCGCGATGCGCGGTGTCAGCTTGCGCGCGGCGAAGGCATTGTCGACCCGCGTGCGGCCGGTGAAGGACGGGTGGTAGGTGATGATGGGTTCGGCCGCCAGGTCTTCCAGCGAGATGCGCTCTTTCTTGGCCAGTGGATGGTCCACCGGCATCACCAGCACGTGCTGCCACTCATAGCAGGGCAGGGTGACCAGCTCGGTGTAGTCCGACAGCGATTCGGTGGCGATGCCGATCTCGGCCACTTCGTCGATCACCATGCGCGCCACCTGGTCGGGTGAGCCCTGGTGCAGGCTGACGTTGACCTTGGGATAGGCCTCGCGCAGCTTGGCCACCGGCACCGGCAGCACGTAACGCGCCTGGGTATGGGTGGTGGCGATCGACAGGGTGCCGCTGTCCTGGGCGCTGAACTGCTCGCCGATGCGCTTGAGGTTGCCCACCTCGCGCATGATCAGCTCGATGCTGCTCAGGACATGCTGACCGGGTTCGGTGACGCGCTTGAGGCGCTTGCCGTGGCGGGCGAAGATTTCCACGCCCAGTTCCTCTTCCAGCTCGATGATGGCCTTGGAGACCCCCGGCTGTGAGGTGTGCAGCGCTTTGGCGGCCTCGGTCAGGTTGAGACCGCGGCGGACTGCTTCCTGGACGAAGCGGAATTGGTGAAGATTCATACGAATTTCTTCTAAGAGAGAAATTCATTATGGCCGAAACCATCTATCGAATCTACTCCATTGCAATGTCGGCCAGCAGATCCAGCACCCTCGTGTCCTCTCCCACGGCCGTCTGTAGCCGGAAGGCAACGCCGGGGTGCTCATGGCGCAGAGCATGGACCAGGGCCGGCAGGTCTTCCCGGGCGTGGCGGCCTGTGCCCAGGAACATGGGCACGATGGTGATGATGCGGGCGCCGGCGGCCAGCAGTTGGTCCGCCGCCGTGCGCAGGTCGGGCTGGTCCAGCTCCAGATAGGCACAGCGCACCGGCAGCTGCGGCTGGCGGCTGGCCAGCCGGGCGGCCACGGCCTCCATGGGCTGGCGCCAGAGGGGATCACGCGAGCCGTGACCGAACAGGATGATGGCTTTGCGCCCGGGCATGGCCGATTGCGGCGCTAACGCCTGAGCACCAGCCAGCCGAAGGCGCCCAGCGAGAGCATGGAGTAGATCAGTCCCGGCGCGGCAGCGGTCAGCCACGGCCACCAGTTGCGCAGGTTGCCGATGTAGCCAAACACGTTGTTGAGCAGGAAGAAGCTGATGCCGATCAGCACGCCGCCGAACACGTAGCTGGTGATGCCGCCGGAGCGGAAGTGCAGGTAGGCGAAGGGCAGGGCCAGCACCACCATCACCAGGCAGCTCAGGGGATAGAACACCTTGCGCCAGAACTCGATCTCGTAGCGCTGCGAGGTCTGGCCGTTGTCGTCCAGGTGGCGGATGTACTGGAACAGGTCGATGGTGCTCATGCGGTCCGGCTTGAGCAGGGCCACCGAGACCATTTCCGGCGTGATCTCGGTCGGCCAGCGCACTTTGGGCAGCTGGTTGCGCTCCACCGTCGCCATGTCCGCGCCGGTGGTGTTGAACTGGCTGCGTTCAGCCTCTTGCAGCAGCCAGGCGCCGTCGGCGAAGCTGCCGCGCGGCGCCTGCGTGGTGGAGACCAGGAAGCCGCGCGCGTCGGCTTCGAAGATGCGCACGCCCTGCATGTCGCCGTCCGGCGTGAGGGCGTTGACGTTGACGGTGTAGGTGCGCTGGCCCTGCCGCTCCTTGAGCCAGGCGCCGGTCTGCCCGACGCTGATGCGGCCCTGGTAACGGGCCTTGAGCAACTGGGCCGCCTTGTCCGCCGCCGGCGCCAGGTAGTCGCCGGCCGCGAAGGTGAGCAGGGTGAACATCATGCCCAGGGCCAGCAGGGTGCGCAGCGCCCGCCAGGGGCCCAGCCCGCTGGTGCGCAAGATGGTGTACTCGGAGCTCTGGGCCATCCGCGCCATGACGAAGATGCTGCCGATCAGCACCGCGATGGGCAGCAGCTCGTACAGGTGGTTGGGGATCCTCAGCGCCACGTAGACCAGGGCCTGGGTCAGCCGGTACGGCGTGTCACTCTTGCCGACGTTGGGCAGTTCGTCGACAAAGTCGAAGAAGAAGAACAGGGACAGGAAGCCGATGGCGACGAACACCACCGCGGCCAGCACTTCGCGGTAGATCAGGCGGCGGATGGTCATCATGGCGCGCTCCTGCGCGTCAGGGGACGCCGCGGCCACAGGGGCCAGTTGTTGTGCTGCTTGGCCAGCCACAGCAGGGCCGCCAGCAGCACCCCGCCGTGCAGCGCCAGCACGAAGCCCACGAAACCGACGCGGCCCCCACCGACCCAGCTCTGGCCGATATTGAGCAGGTTGAAATAGACGATGAAGGCGAACAGCGCGAACACCAGGTTGCCGCTGCGCCCGGCGCGCGGGTTCACGCTGGACACGGTCACCGCGATCACCACGAAATTGAAGGCCGCCAGCGCCAGGCCCAGCCGCCAGGCCAGTTCAGCCTGGTTGGCGCGGCTCGGGTCCATCAGCAGGGCGAAGGTCGAACGGGTCTTGACCGGGGTCGTGTCCGAACTGCCCAGAGGGACGGTGCCGACGCGGTTGCCCAGCTCCTCGAATTCGCTGACCTTGAGCTGGCGGTCCTTGAGCGAGCTTTCCATCCGCTGGCCGTTGGACAGCAGCAGGAACTGCCGGTCGCCCTCGGTCACCACCCGGCCGCTGCGCGCCGAGGTCACGGTTTCCTTGCCGCGCTCCAGTGTGGAGATGAAGATGTTCTTGCCCGACTTGTTGTCCGGCGTGTCCTTGTCCAGGAAGAATACCCGGGTGCCGTTGGAAGACTCCTGGAACTGGCCGGGCGCGACCCGCTCCAGGTCGCCGCGGCTGCCGTAGCGGTCCTTCAGGTCCTGCGTCTGCTGGTTGGCCCAGGGCCAGACCACCAGGGCCAGCAGCGCGATCACCAGCAACACCGGCCAGGCGAAGCCGAACAGGGGCTTGAGAAAGGCCGACAGGCCGCGGCCGGCTGAAAACCAGATCGCCATCTCGCTGTCACGGTACATGCGCGAGAGCGTGCCGACGATGGCGATGAACAGGCTCAGGGTGAGGATGGGCGGCAGGTAGCCCAGCACCGTGTAGCCCATGACCATCATCACTTCCTGCGGATTGACGCTGCCGCGGCTGGCCTGACTGAGTGTGCGGATCAGCGTCATCGTCATGACGATGGTGACCAGCACCACCAGGGTCGCGCCGAAACTTCGGGCGAGCTCCTTGCGCAGGGAGGAATGGAATAACATCAGCCGGGAATAGCAGCAGCGGGGAAAACGCGGATTATGGACTTCGAACTCAAGACTCTGGGGCCGGCCGGCGCGGCCGGCGAAAAATGCGACGCCCTGGTGGTGTTGGTGGGCGAGCTCTGGCGGCCCGGCAAGGACGCCGTGTCGGCCCTGGTGGCCGGCGCCCTCAAGGCCGGCGATTTTGAACCCAAGCCCGGCCGGCTGTTGCAGGCCTACCGCAGCGCCGGCATCGCCGCCCCGCGCGTGGTGCTGGCCGGCGCTGGCGATGGCTCGGCCAGGCGCATCCATGCGGCTGTGCAGGCCGCGGTCGCTTCGCTGCGGACGTCCAAGGCCAAGCGGCTGCTGATCGTCCTGCCCGCCAACGCGGGCGACGAGGCTGTGCGGGCGGCGGTCTCCGCGACGGCCGAAACCAGTTATGTCTATGTGGCGACCAAGTCCAAGCCCGAAGGGCGCGAGTTGCAGCGCGTCACGCTGGCGGTGGCCGATCCAAAGAAGCACCAGGCGGCCTTCACCGCCGCCCGTGCGGCGGCCAATGGCATCGAATTCGCCCGGGAAGTGGCCAATTTGCCGCCCAACCACGCCACACCGACCCGGCTGGGCGAGGAGGCCAGGAAGCTGGCCAAGGCCCACGGCTTCCAGTGTGAGGTGCTGGGCCCCAAGGAAGTGGCCAAGCTGGGCATGGGGTCCTTCATGGCCGTGGCCAAGGGCTCGGACGAGCCGCTGCGCTTCATCGTGCTCAAGTACCAGGGCGCGGCCGCATCGCAGGCGCCTGTGGTGCTGGTGGGCAAGGGCATCACCTTCGACAGCGGCGGCATTTCGATCAAGCCCTCGCCCGAGATGGACGAGATGAAGTTCGACATGGGCGGCGCTGCCAGCGTGCTGGGCACGTTCCGCGCCCTGGGCGACCTGCGGCCTGCGCTCAACGTGGTGGGCCTGATTCCCAGCTGCGAGAACATGCCTGACGGCGGCGCCTTCAAGCCCGGCGACATCTTCACCAGCATGAGCGGCCAGACCATCGAGGTGCTCAACACCGATGCCGAAGGGCGCCTGATCCTGTGCGACGCCCTGACCTACGCCGAGCGCTTCAAGCCTTCGGCTGTGGTGGACGTGGCCACGCTGACCGGCGCCTGCGTGATCGCCCTGGGCGGCGTGCGCAGCGGCCTTTTCGCCTCCGACGACACCCTGGCGGCCGACCTGCAGGCCGCTGGCGAGGCGGCGCTGGACCCCTGCTGGCGCATGCCGCTGGACGACGAATATGGCGAGGGCCTCAAGAGCAACTTCGCCGACGTCGCCAATGTGGCTGGACGCCAGGGCGGTGCCATCACCGCCGCCAAGTTCCTGCAGCGCTTCACCGGCAAATATCCCTGGGCCCACCTGGACGTGGCCGGCACGGCCTGGAAGAGCGGCGCGGCCAAAGGCTCGACTGGCCGGCCCGTGGGCCTGCTCGTGCAGTTCCTGGTGGGACGCCAGGGCGCCGCGCCGGCCAAGGCCAAGGTCGCCAAGGGCACACGCAAACCGGCGGCATGACCGAGGTTGCCTTCCATTTCAACGCGCCGGACCGGCTGGGCTATGCCTGCCGGCTGCTGCGCAAGGCCACGGCCAGCGGCGCGCGCGTGGTGGTGACGGCCGAGCCCGCGCTGCTGCGCGAGCTGGACACGGCACTGTGGACCTTCTCGCCGCTGGAATTCCTGGCGCATTGCCATGTTTCGCAGGGCGGCGAGGCGCTGGCGCGCTCGCCCATCGTGCTGGCGGACCAGCCGGCGACGGCGCCGCACCAGCAGGTGCTGGTCAACCTGGGCGGGCCGGTGCCCGAAGGCTTCGAGCGCTTCGAGCGCCTGATCGAGGTCGTGACGGGCGAGGAGGGCGACCGCCTGCAGGCGCGTGAGCGCTGGAAGCACTACGCCGAGCGCGGTTATGCCATCACCCGGCATGACCTGGCACACAAGGAGGCCGGCTGATGGCAAGCCGCACGCCGCCGCGCTATGTGCCCACGCTGACCGAGGTGGTGAGTGTGGGGGCGCAGCCGCAACCGGGCGCGGCCACCAGCCTGTCTGAAGAACAGCTGGTGCATCGCATCATGCAGCGTGTCGACCTGACGCTGGAGCGGCGCTTGCGCGAGGCCATTGCGACCACCGTGCTGGAGCAGACCCGCTCGCTCGGCCCCATGCTGCGCGAGGAGATCGAGGCGGTGGTACGTGACAGCGTGTCGCAGGCGCTGGCCGAGGAGTTGACCGCCAGCAGCAAGCCGGCGTAGGCGGGGCCGCGGAAAATTTGCGCGCTCGCCATTCGTTTCATTAGCGCGACGATGATCAGAGTAAAAGCTCTGATCCGCGCTCTCCTAGATGTTCCCCTATGTTCCGGGCCCGGAAATTGCGATATGTTCGCCGCCGTTGAGCCTTTATAAATATCTCAACCTTTTTCCCTAATCTGGAGGTTTTATGCAAATGAAGTTGAAATTGACGGTTGCCGCCGCCATTGCCGCAGTGGCTGGCCTGGCTTCGGCCCAGGACCAAGTGGTCAAGATTGGTCACGTCGCCCCGGTTTCCGGCGCCCAAGCCCACTATGGCAAGGACAATGAAAACGGCGTGCGCATGGCCCTCGAGGACATCAATGCGGCAGGCGTGACCATCGGTGGCAAGAAGATCAAGTTCGAGATCCAGGCCGAAGACGACGCAGCCGATCCCAAGCAGGGCACGGCCGCCGCACAGAAACTGTGCGACGCCAAGGTTGCCGGTGTGGTCGGTCACCTGAACTCGGGCACCACCATCCCCGCCTCCAAGGTGTACAACGACTGCGGCATCCCCCACGTCACCGGCGCTGCCACCAACCCCAACCTGACCAAGCCCGGCTACAAGACCACCTTCCGCATCATTGCCAACGACAACGCGCTGGGCGCCGGTCTGGCCTTCTACGCAGCTGACACGCTCAAGCTCAAGAAGATCGCCATCATCGACGACCGCACGGCTTACGGCCAGGGCGTCGCCGAAGTGTTCAAGAAGACGGCCGCTGCCAAGGGCATCCAGATCGTCGACGAACAGTTCACAACCGACAAGGCCACCGACTTCATGGCCATCCTGACGGCCATCAAGGCCAAGGGCCCGGACGGTATCTTCTTTGGCGGCATGGACCCCCAGGCCGGCCCGATGCTGCGCCAGATGGAACAGCTCGGCCTGAGCAACGTCAAGTACTTCGGCGGTGACGGCATCTGCACGTCGGAAATCGCAAAGCTGGCTGCCGGCGCCAAGACGCTGAACAACGTGGTCTGCGCCGAAGGCGGCGCCTCGCTGGCCAAGATGCCCGGCGGCGAAGCCTGGAAGAAGAAGTACGACGCCAAGTACCCCAACCAGTTCCAGGTCTACAGCCCGTACACCTACGACGCCACCTTCGTGCTGGTCGACGCCATGAAGCGCGCCAACTCGGTCGACCCCAAGGTCTACACCGCCAAGCTGGCCGAGTCCAACTTCAAGGGCATCACCGCCAGCATCGCCTTCGAACCGAACGGCGAACTGAAGAACCCGGCGATGACCTTGTACGTCTACAAGGACGGCAAGAAGTCCGCGCTGAACTAAGCTTCGCGTTCCCGCAAAAAGCCGCCTTCGGGCGGCTTTTTTCATGGGCGGCGGCAAGGCTGCCGGGGGTCGCTTGCACGCTACATGCAACCGTAGTGTTTCCCCGTATCTTGCCGTAGGCAAACTCCTACAAGCCGCACCAGCATTGGCTTTGCGGCCAGTTCGGGCCCGGGCCTCAGTTGTCTCATCCGCCGGAAATCATTACGCTGCTTCGATTTGTAGCTTTGTCGACGGATTGCTTACGTTTGGGGGACAACATGGAAGTAGTGACGAAACTGCCCTCGGCAGTGGAGCAGCGCGATAGCGAACTCAAACTCGTGCTCAAGGCGCTCAGTGCTTTCAGGCGTGGTGAGCAGGGCGTGACCCTGCCCACCGAATGGGACGGCGTGCAGGGCAAGATTGCCGCCGAATTCAATGCCTTGTCGGTCCAGGCGACTCGCACCTCGCACAGCCTCAAGGCCATCGAGGCCAACACCCGCAGCGGCGCCCGGCTGGACCGGCATCTCAATGACGACAAGCTGCTGGGGTTCTGGCAGGACAACGTGGCCGCGGTCAACGTCCTGGTGGACGAGGGCGAGCTGGCCGCTGAAAACACCCGCGCCCTGCTGACGGCCCTGACCGACCTGAAGAAGGGCAAGGCGACATCCCAGCTGCCGCAGGACTGGCCCGGCATCTTCGGCAAGGTGGCGGACGCCTTCAACGACGTGGTGGCGGAAAACGTGCGCATGTCGCATGAGCTGGCGCGCCTGTCGCGCGTGGTCGGCAAGGAAGGCAAGCTCAAGGAGCGGGCCCAGGTGCCAAATGCCAGTGGCTTCTGGCGCGATTCGGCCGAATCCATCAACTCGCTGATCGCCGATCTGGTCCATCCCACCTCCGAAGTGGCGCGTGTGATCGGCGCCGTGGCGCAGGGCGACCTGTCCAAGTCGATGGCGCTGGAAGCCGAGGGGCGGGCGCTGGAAGGCGAGTTCCTGCGCACCGCCATGATCATCAACAAGATGGTGCAACAGCTGGGCACCTTCTCGGCCGAAGTGACGCGGGTGGCCCGAGAAGTGGGCACCGAAGGCAAGCTGGGTGGCCAGGCCGATGTGCAGGGTGTGGCCGGCACCTGGAAGGACCTGACCGACTCGGTGAACTTCATGGCGTCCAACCTGACCTCCCAGGTGCGCAACATCGCCGACGTGACCAAGGCGGTGGCGGCCGGTGACCTGTCCAAGAAGATCACGGTGGACGTCAAGGGCGAGATTCTGGAACTCAAGAACACCATCAACACCATGGTGGACCAGCTCTCCTCGTTTGCCTCGGAGGTGACACGGGTTGCCCGGGAAGTGGGCACTGAAGGCAAGCTGGGCGGCCAGGCCGATGTGCAGGGCGTGGCCGGCACCTGGAAGGACCTGACCGACTCGGTCAACTCCATGGGCTCGAACCTCACATCCCAGGTACGCAACATCGCGGAGGTGACGACGGCGGTGGCGGCCGGTGACCTGTCCAAGAAGATCACGGTGGACGTCAAGGGCGAGATCCTGGAGCTCAAGAACACCATCAACACCATGGTGGACCAGCTCTCCTCGTTTGCCTCGGAGGTGACACGGGTTGCCCGGGAAGT
>NZ_CAKZHQ010000053.1 GCF_936925435.1 uncultured Ramlibacter sp.
CCGCCGTTCGGCGGCCTTCGGTCATCGATCAGCGCAAGGGCCGGAGTGTTTCCACACAGCCTCGGCCGGAAGCAGACGTTCGACTCAGCAAGGCACGACGTGCACATTCGGCCACCGTTCTCGGAAGCGCTTTTCAGCAAGCCGCTGCTGGTAAGTCGCCACACTGACCCGCGCAGGGTTCCTGCGAACCCTCATCTGGAACAGATCGGTCAGTCCGTGGGGAGCGACCACGCTCATTCTTCCGTACCTGTCCAGCGACAGCCCACCACAGGTAGCGAACTCCGGCCAAGACGCGACGGCCTCCTCCAGAGATTGAAGCGGGGGCACCGCATGACCGAAGTGAGATTCGAACCAGAGGTGAACGGCAGCTTGGTTCGTGACCTCCCACGGAATGTGGGGGCAACAGGCCGACAGCCGTGCCTGTAGGACCTCATCAGTCTCCAGACTCAGATCTTGCGCATTGAAGTGGGCAACATCTACATCCGGAAGCTTGGATGGAACCGAATAAGCGTGAAGGTGGTCCCACACCAAGTTTCGCACCGCGCCGGCGCCGATGCACCACTCCTCGACTCGCATCCCCTGCACTGCCCTCAATGCAGTCATGAACCATGTTGAGCCGCTCGCGATTTCGATGAGTCGCCCGTGCAAACCCGTCTCTTCTCTCATAGACGAAGCATAGTCTTTACGGGTCGGTGTTTGCCCGACTTCGTGGACTTCTAAGCCTTCATTTGAAGGCGAGTAGCCTAGCGATGCCTACGGTTTGACTCTCGGTCCCTCGCGTTCGCGGCCGGGACTACTCTCGCCTCAAGTATTAGGCGCACCAGTTCTCCGAACTGTCTCGCGTTGACGGACTGCCCGCGGATATCTGTATTCACGCGATGGACAAGGACGAGGTCCATGGAGGGTATTACTAGGAGATAGTGTCCGCCAGCGCCTTGTGCGGAGAAGGAACCAGCCGGCAGGTTAACGAATGGCAGGTGCCTGCCATTAACTGCCACCCACCACAGATAGCCGTAACCCCCGGCGAAACCCGCATCCGAGTGTGCTGCAACACTGTCCTTTACCCATGTGCTGGGAATGATCGAGTTGCCCTCCCAATTGCCTCTGTGTAGGTACAGCAACCCGAATCGAGCGAGGTCACGTGCGCTCATTCGGAACGGGTACGCGGCATGTATGGAGTCGCGGCCTCGGAAGTACTCGCCGTCTCCGCTGCGCCAATCCTCCATGCGCAAGGGTTTGGCAATTCTTGCTTGGAATGCTTCAAAAATGTCGGTCCCCGTCGCCTGCACATAGATCGTGCCGAGGGCGTTGAAGTCCCAATTGTTGTAGTACCAGAAGGTGCCGGGGGAATGACTGCCACGTAGCGGTCGCATTGCCGCCATGCCGGGAGTTTCGTAAAGTGCAGGGTGGTACACGCCCGAGCGAGCCGTGATGAGTTGCCGCACGGTTGCGCGCCTCTCGCCCTCCGTGAGGGACGGTTCGTTGTCATCGATACGCAATTCCGCCAGTGTCGAATCCAACGATACGGTACCGTCCCCGACGGCTATTCCATAAAGCGCGCTGACCAAGCTCTTGCGGATCGAATGCACGTTGAGGCGCTCCGCAGTGCGACCCCACTGCGTCACAACCCGCCCCTGAACCACAAGCATGACTGCGGCTGTGTCAATGCTTGATGCGTGGGCCTGCGCGGCGCGTAAGCCCTCGCTAGAGAAACCCGCGTCCTCTGGAGTTGCAAACGATTCCCAATGTTCACGGGGGAACGTGCCCGTCGCGGCCGACGGTAGGGACACCAGGAACAACAGGAGTGCGATGATCCAAGGACAACGACGCATCTGCCGATGGTAGCTCTTACCCTGTCAGCCTCTAGCCATCACGCAGCAAGCAGCTTCGTTGGGCCCCGAAGGGAGCCTCAGCATGAATTTGAACGGCAGAGAAGACTCACAATTGGAATCGCTACGGCAGCCAATGTCCAGCCCTCGAAAGCGCGTCCGCTTTTGGCGGCGGATTCAACCGGTCGATGCAACACACTGAAACTGCGAGAGCAGAAGGAGTGTGTGAATGCGCAGAAGACCGACCTACTACACCGACACGCAGAAGGCGCTGATGTGGGAGCGCTGGAAGAAGGGAGAGACGCTCCATCAGATAGCCAAGCTGTTTGACCGGCCGCACACGTCAATCCGAGGTGTGTTGGCCGAGACAGGTGGCTTCCGGCCTGCCGAGCGCCGCCGCTCCCGTCTTGCCCTGACTTTGGCCGAGCGCGAGGAGATCTCCCGTGCAGTGGTTGCCGGCGAATCCATCCGCTCGGTGGCCACCCGGCTTGCGCGCTCTCCCTCGACCATCAGCCGGGAGATTCACCGCAACGGAGGCGCCTCCTACTACCGGGCAGCCCAGGCCGACCAGGCTGCGTGGGAACGGGCGCACCGGCCCAAGACATGCAAGCTGGCCCAGAGCCCGGCGCTGGCGCGGCTGGTAACGGCCAAGCTGCAAAGCCAATGGTCGCCAGAGCAGATCGCTGGCTGGCTCCAGCATACTTACCCGGGCGACGAGAGCCTGCACGTGTCACACGAAGCCATCTACCGCAGCCTGTTCATTCAAGCCCGAGGGGCCTTGAAGAAGGAGCTGCTTGAGCACTTGAGGCGCACACGCGGGATGCGGCGCTCGCGGCACCACACCCAGAAGACTGCTATCCACGGCCAAATTGCCGATGCCGTGTCCATTAGCGAGCGTCCGGCGACGGTGGAGGACCGGGCTGTGCCTGGGCACTGGGAAGGTGACCTGGTGTTCGGTAGCGGCAACAGCCAGATCGCGACCTTGGTGGAGCGTCAGACGCGCTACGTGATGCTGGTCAAGGTGGCGGGCAAGGACACGCAGACGGTGGTCGATGCCCTCGCGCGGCACGCGCGCAAGCTGCCGCAGGAGCTGTACAAATCACTCACCTGGGACCGTGGCAAGGAGATGGCCGGCCACAAGCGCTTTACCCTGGCGACTGACATCCAGGTGTACTTCTGTGATCCTCAGAGCCCGTGGCAGCGCGGCACCAACGAGAACACGAATGGGCTGCTCAGGCAGTACCTGCCCAAGGGCATCGACATCTCTGGCTACTCTCAGGCCAGCTTGAATGCGATTGCGAGAAAATTGAATGAGAGGCCCAGGAAGACTCTGGGCTTCAGAACACCGGCTGAAATGTTCAACGACTGTGTTGCGTCGACCGGTTGAATCCGCCACCCAAAGCGGACCTCGCGAGCAACACGGCTTACTTGATCTCGAACCGCGCTACCGTCGCCTGCTTCCCTGCCAGGGTGACGGATGCGATGCCCTTAGTTCCCTTGGCGATCTTGAAGCTCCCTTTGGCTTCCAGCTTGTCCCCGGCCGGAACAAGGTCTACCTCGGTCTTCTCGGTGCCATTGAGAAGCGTCAGCTTCCCCTTGGCACCTTCGACCTTCACCGGCTTGCTATGGTCACTGGGATACACCTGAATCAGGTCCGGCTTGGCCACGATCTCCATGTCCAGCGCCTTGCCCTCCACAACGATTCCGCCGTGCTTCGGTTTGTGATCATCGTCCCCGAATGCCGCACCAGCGTAGGCAGTCAGCGCGATTGCCGCCGCAGTGGCCATGGTCTTTAACTTCATACGAGGTTTCCTTTTAGTTGGACGGTGGATAGAGTGATCAGTAGGCTTCGCTGCCGGCCTGGTTGACTAGGTTTTCAATCGGTTTGCGGCCAAACAGCTTGACCATGGCAGGCGTCAGGAATGAGTCGAGCAACGTCGACGTGATGAGGCCTGCGAAGATCACCACGGCCACGGGATGCAGGATTTCCGTGCCCGGCTGGTCGGCCTCGAACAGCAGCGGCGCCAGGGCCAGTGCTGCGACCAGTGCGGTCATCAGCACAGGCGTCAGCCGTTCCAGCGAACCACGCACAAGCATCCTGTCATCGAAGTTCTCGTTCTCGAAGGCGCACAGGTTGATGTAGTGCGACACCTTCATGATCCCGTTGCGGATGGCGATGCCCGCCAGGGTGATGAAACCCACAAGCGCCGCCACCGACAGCGGCTGGCCCGACAGCCACAGCCCGAACACGGCGCCCACCAGCGCCAGCGGGATGTTGGCCATGATGATGGCCGCCAGGACGCCGGACTTGTAGCGCGAGTAGAGGATGAGGTAGATCAGCGCCACGGAAGCAATCGACAGCAGGCCGATCAGCCTGCTCGCGTCCTCCTGGGCCTGAAATTGGCCGCCGATGGTGATGAAGTACCCCTCAGGCAGCCGGACCTGTGATGTCACCACGCGGATATCGCTCACCACGTCGCTGAGCGCACGGCCTTGCGCGTTTGCCGAGACAACGATACGGCGGCGTCCATCGTCACGGCTGATCTGGTTGGGACCGTCGGACTCCTCCACCGTGGCCAGCTGTGACAGCGGCACGCGCCCGCCTGGCGTATCGATGAAGAGGTTGCGCAGCCCGTCCAGGCCCCGGGCCGACTCCGGCAGGCGCAGCACCAGGTTGAAACGCCGGCTGCCTTCGACGATCTGCGTGACCTTTTCACCGTCGATCAGCATTTGCAGCTCGCGCAGCAGCTTGGCCGGTGGCAGCCCATAGCCCAGTGCCTTGTCATAGTCCACGCGCACCTGGATCTGCGGCGTCAACACCTGCTTCTCCACCTGCAGATCGACAACACCTTCGATTCCTGCCAGCTGCTGGCGCAGCCCCTCGGCCTGGCCGCGTAGTGTGTCCAGGTCATCGCCATAGATTTTGATGGCGATCTGCGTGCGCACGCCCGACAGCATGTGGTCGATGCGGTGGCTGATCGGCTGGCCGATCTCGATAGATGCGGGCAGAGTGGAGACCTGCTCGCGCAAATCGGCGTAGATCTGCTCGACGCTCCTGTCGCTGCGCCGCAGCCGCACATCGAGTTCCGACACATGGACCCCTTCGGCGTGTTCATCCAGTTCCGCGCGGCCGGAACGCCGGCCCACGTGCTCGACTTCTGCGACCTTGCGCAGATTGTTCTCCGCCACCGTGCCCACGCGCGTGGTTTCCGCCAGAGTGGTCCCGGGGTTCAGCCGCACGCCCACCAGCGCCGTGCCTTCGTTGAATGGGGGCAGGAAGGTGGTCGGAAAGAATGGCACGGCAGCCGCAGCCAGCACAACCGCTGCAACGCCGGCCAGCAGCCATGGCTTGGGCTTTTGCAGCAAGCGCTGCAGGCCGCTCTGGTAACGGACTTTCACCCACGCCTGCAGCCGGGTGTCGCCATGGTCCATGCCCTTCATGCGAGGCAGCAGGTAGTAGGCCATCACCGGAGTGACAGTGACGGAGACCAGCATGGAAGCCAGGAGCGAGACGATGTAGGCCACCGCCAGCGGCTGCATCAGCCGCCCCTCGATTCCCGGCAGGAAGAACAGCGGCATCAGGACCAGGACGATGATGACGGTGGCATAAAGGATCGCCGAGCGCACCTCCAGCGTCGAACGCGCTATCAGCTCCAGCGGTCCCATCCGGTGCTCCGGGTGCGCGCTTCGGTCCATCTTCAGGCGCCGCAGGACGTTTTCCACGCCAACCACCGCGTCGTCCACCAGGCCGCCGATGGCGATCGTGAGGCCGCCCAGGGTCATGGTGTTGATCGAGAAACCGAAGTACTTGAACACCAGCACGGTGATCATGACCGACAGCGGGATGGCCGTCAGCGCAATCAGCGTGGTGCGCACATTCATCAGGAACAGGTAGAGAACGACCGCGACGACAAGCGCCGCCGCCAGGAACTTGCCCTGCAAGGTCTGCACCGAGGCCTCGATGAAGCTGGCCTGCCGCATGGTGACGATCGGCTCACCCATGCCCGGTGGAAGGCTCTTCTTGAAGCCGGCGAGGGCATCCTCCACAGCCGCGGTGAGTTTCACGGTGTCGGCATCGGGCTGCTTCTGGACGCCCAGCAACACGGCCGGCTTGCCGTTGTAGCCTGCGTCGCCCCGCTTGATAGCAGCTGCGAAAGCTACCGTGGCGACTTGGCTCAGGCTGACAGGCTGGCCGTTGCGAAAGGCCACGGGGAGCCGTTGAAGATCTTCGATCCGGGTGGTGCGCCCGATGTTGCGGATCAGGTATTCCCGAGAATTGAGTTCCAGGAAGCCGCCGCTGGTGTTGCCGGAAAAGCCCTTCAGCGCATCCTCGACGTCCTCAATGGTCACACCCAACGCCGCCATTCGCTGTGTGTTCGGTTGGACCTGGTACTGACGCACTTCACCACCGATAGGCACCACCTGAGCCACGCCAGGAATGGTCAGCAGGCGGGGCCTGATGACGAAGTCGGCGTACTCACGCACCACCATCGGACTGATCCTGGCCGGGTCGATCGGCAATGCAACCGACATGATCTCGCCCATGATGGAGCTCACCGGCCCCATGCCAACATGCTCGACGCCTGCGGGCAGCTGCTCGCGCACTGTGGAGAGCCGTTCGCCCACCATCTGGCGTGCGCGGTAGATGTCGGTTTTCCAGTCGAAGGTGACGTAGACGAAGGCCAAGCCGACGCTGGACACCGAGCGGATGCTTTCGACACCCGGGATGCCGCCCATGGCGGTCTCCAGCGGCGCAGTGATCAGTTGCTCGACTTCCTCCGGCGCCATGCCACCGGCCTCTGCCTGCAGCGTGACCGTGGGCTTGTTGAGATCCGGAAACACGTCCACAGGCATCCGCGTTAGGGTGAACGCGCCATAGACCATGAGGATCACCGCGGCAATGGCAACGATGAGGCGGTTGTGCAGGGAGAAATGGACAAGTTTTTCAAACATGGGGACCTCAGCGAACCTGGTTGACCAGGGCGGCGCCCTGCGTCACCACGCGCTCCCCGGCTTTCAGGCCATTCACCACGGACACCGAGGCGCCATCCAGCGGCACTGTGCGGACCGGCCGCGCCTCGAACGCCTCGGCTTCGGTGTGCACCCAGACGATGTCCTGATTGCCGGCACTCTTGACCACGGACTCGGCGGGAACGGGAATGCCTTGGATGAGCGTTCTTGTCTGGACGAGGACCTTCACGGGCTGGTTCACCGCCAGAGGGACCGCTGCTGTACCGACCGTGCGGAACAGCAGTGGGATCGCACCTTCACGTTGGCTGCGGCCGGCGCCGGCAAAGCGCAGCTGCACGCTGTGGCCGGCTCCTGTGCTCGCGCTGGCAGATGCGATGCCGGCGGGCAGGGCGACATCGAAGGCCTGCGCTTCGACCACCAACCGCGCGGGGTCAACGATCTCGAACAGGATTTCGCGGGCGTCCACCACCTGTCCCGCCACCACGTTGGCCGAAGAGATGACGCCGCTGACGGGTGCCACCAGAGCCTCGCCGGCCGAGACTGAACCGCTGACGGCAGCAAGGCGCTGCTGCAGACTGGTGACATCGACTTGGGCTGCCTCGATGTCCTTCTGGGGCACGGTCCCTTCCAACTGGGCGAGCCGCGCGGCGCGGCGCCGTGCCGTCTCCAGTTGGGCCGCTAGTTCCGCACCCTGGGCCTGCTGATTGGCCCGGTCGATTGCGCCCGCCGAGGCCCGCACGACAGCGAGGATCTCGCCCTTGCGCACGGACTGGCCAAGCTGGGGAAGGCCCTTGGGACCGGCTTCGATGCGTCCCGCCTGCGTCGGCTGGACCCGGCCGCCTGCATTGGCGTCCATCAGTACCCGTCCGGTGAGCTCTACGGTCTGTGGCAATTCCTTGCTCTCGGTCACCACCGTGCGCACAGCCAGCTGGCGTTGCGAGGTCTTGGGCAAGAACACACTGCCGTCGGGCTGGCGCTTGGGTGCGTTGCCCGTGGCTGCGGAAGCCGGGGCGCCATGGTCATGGCCCTCACCCGCCCAGACGGGATGGATAGACAAAAGGGTGGCGATTGCCGCCACGGGGAAAAGATGCTTATTCATTTCTTCAACCTGTATCTGCGCGCGGCAAAGGTGGCGAGTGCGAGGACGAGGGCAGCGGCCAGGGCATAGCCAAGCCATTGCGGCCAGCGGGGCGGAGCGTCGGCGGCGTGCGCGTGCGGATCATGGATGTCGAGATCGCCAGCCAAAAGGTCTGTATCCGGACCGGCCGCCACAGTGAAGGAAAAAGGAAGATCGCCAGGCTTGGCCAATGCAGCAAATGCGATCTGGTAAGTGCCATCGGCCTGTGGCTGCGCAGTGCCTTTGTCCGTGCCGGACTCGTAGTCGATCCTGGCGCCCGCAATAGGCTCGTTGGTCGCATAGCGGTCCAGATACACGGTCATCCGGCCTTTGTCGACGACGCCGACAAGTTCGAACAGGTCCGAGTGCACCTGGATGCGCGGGCTGGCGGTCCCTGCGGGCGCGGGCGCGCCGTGGTCATGGTCGTCAGATGCGAAGGACGACATGGCAGCAGTGCACACAAGGGTGGTCAGGAAGCTGCGGAGCAATCTGGCGATGAATGTGTTGGGAGGAAAGGTGGTCATGGAAGGATCCCGTAGGCTTGATTCAGTCGGGCGGTGGCGCGCTGAGTTTCCAGGCGCGCCTTGGCATGGGCCAGTTCTGCCTCGAAGCGCTCGTTGTCTGCACGCAGCCGCGTCGGCAGGTCGCTTTCCCCGAGGCGGTACGACTTGGCGATGAGGTCCTGGACCTCGCGGCTGCCCCGTTCCCGGTCAGCAGCGAGCGACTCAGCCCGGCGCGCTGCGTCCAGGTCGCTGCGCACTGCATCGCGCTCCGCTTCTATGGCGCGCACCGCGGCCAGGGCTTGCGCATCGGCTTCGTCTACTTCAGCCTGCGCGGCTGCCAGCTTGGACGCGTTGCGGCTTGCGCTGCCCAGCGGAATGCGCAGAGCAAGCCGCAGCGAGTTGTCGCTGGCAAAGCCGGATGCTGGCCGTTCCCGCGTCATACCCACACCGACTTCCATTGGCTCCCTGCGGTCTGCTTGCGCCAGCGCCAGCCGCGCTTGGGCTGCACGAAGCTGTGCCTGGGCGGACAGCACGGCGGGATGGTCTTGCGGGCTGCCGGGCGCTTCGTCCAGGCTGGCCACACTGGCCAGACCCGTTAATGCCCGCCATTGCGACAAGGCGCGTGCCAGCGCGCCTTCGGCGAGTGCATGTCCGGCGCCCGACTGGCGTTGCGTCGACTGCGCTTGCAGGGAGTCCACCCTGGCGGCGTCGCCGGCCTTGACCCTGCGCTCCACATCGGCTGCCAGCAGTTGCGCCTCGCGCAGCTTGCCTTGGGCGATGTCGCGCTCGATGCGGGCCGCTGCAGCTTGTGCTGCCAACTCGCGCACCTCGGCCGCTAGCTTGAGCTTGGCCAGTGCGTACTGGCCAGCCAAAGCGGCGCGGTCCGCATCGACCTGTTCCGAGGTGCTCCGCCGCACGGCTGGCGTCCAGACGGGTGCGGAGACCTCGATCTCATCTTCGCGCAGGCCCCCATTGCTGCCCAGACGGTCCGTGCGATGGGACAGCAAAAGGCTGGGAGGTCCGGCGAAGAGCGATGACGCGGCGCGCGAACGGGCGTCCAGCTCGTTTTGCCGGCTGGCCAGCGAGCGCGCTTGCGGGCTCAATGTCCACGCCGCCTCGACTGCTTGACCCAATGACGACACGGTCTGGGCCTGGCTCGGGCCCGCGACGGCGAGGCACGACCACAGGAAGGCCGCTATGGGCCTGGAAACATACCAATGCATTCAGTTCTCCGGAAGTCAGACACAGGACTCCGGCGAACCGCGACAGAAAGGGGAAGAAAGAAGTTCGCGGCCCGCCGTCAGGCGGCGGACCACTGAGGCCGTTCGTGGCGAACGGCAAAGTTGCCTTGTGCAAGGCGCGCCTCAGACTGGACCAAGAGCCCAGTGTTGCGGGGAAGGACCAGTTGCGCGGGAGCGAGGTCAATCGCGTTGTGAAGTTCGTGGCAGACGTTGCCGGAGCAACATGTGTCGGCGAGGGGATTCGTCGCGCTTAGCTGTGTCTCCTCTGCACCCTCTGCCGTTTCGCTGGCCACCTGGACCTGGGAAGACGCTGCCGCTGGTAGATCGTCCGTGCACACGTGCGCGGTGGCCAGTCCCATTTGCAGAGACAGCACAAGGACCAGCAGCGAAAGCCAGAAGCGCTTCATCGGCGTGGATCGTAGCAGGAAGGAATTGGCCCGCGTCGAGGTCAGGACTTGCCCGCCCACAGCAAGACCGGGCTGTTAGCCCGCTCTTGACCACAGCCAGCATCAAAAAACTCCAAAATGCAGGTTCTTGCGCCCTTAGACATCTAATTCGAGGCAGTGCCAAATTTTTTGGCTGCGACATGGGCATTCCATACAAATCCGACAGCGATCAGGATAGCCATCGACAGTTGGGCGACGATGCCTTGCAACGAAGGGTAGATGCCGAGCAGGTCGATGCGCGGCACGTTGAAGACCGTAGCGTCAAGCCATCCGGCTTCTTGCAGGGCGGCAATCCCTTTACCTGTCAAAACCACAGCGAGCACGGCAACCAGGGCAGAGCTCCAGGTGAAGAATCTGCCGATCGGCAGGCGTGCGCTAAAGCGCAGCAACGCTACGGCGATGATGGCCAGAACGACCAAGCCGCTGGCCAGTCCCCCAAGAAGAGCCGGGTGGTTGCCCTGTTCCCAGAGCGCCGCGTAGAACAAGATGGTTTCGAACACCTCGCGATAGACCGCGATGAACGACAGACCGAACATGAACCAGGCGGATTTTCGGCTGAGGGCCGCTGTAAGTTTGTCGTGAATGTACTTCTGCCAGGCTCCGGCCATGCTCTTCTGGTGCATCCACATCCCGACACTGAGTAGCACCACCGCAGCAAATAGCGACGACAGGCCCTCGGTGACCTCGCGGCTAGCGCCACTGATACTGACAAAGTAGGTTGCCACGGCCCAGGTCACCGCGCCCAAAACCAGTGCACCGATCCATCCAGCATGCACGTAGCGCAGCATGTCGCTGCGCCCGGCCTTGCGCAGGAACGCAATCATGGCCACAACGACAAGCAGTGCTTCCAGGCCTTCCCGCACCAGAATTGTCAGGCTCCCCAGGTACGCAGCTGTCGCGTCCGCGCTGGAGCCGAGCAGTGCGTCCGCCTCCTTGAACAACTCGTCGATGACGTGGATCTGCGCTCGCAGTTCCGGCAGCGAGGCTTTGTCGGCCAGCAGCGAACGGTACTTTCCCATCGCCGTCTCTATTCGCCCCATTAGCGCCGAGTCGCGCGTGGCGAGTGTTGGCTCAATGGGCTCCACTCCATCCAGGTATGCCGACAAGGCGAGGTCTTTGGCGTTCCCGTTGTCACCTCTTTCGAGCGCCTGGATGCTCTGCGCCAGTTTTTGGCGCGCGACATCGAAACTGATCGCTCTGTTTTGCACCACTGCTTCCGGATGCGCATGCAGATAGGCCATGGTTGCCGCCGCAGGCACTTCGCCTACTTGCGCCGCCAGGTCGGCCTGGGTCATTCGGGATAGCGAATCCAGGTTCGTGAGTTGGGCGCGAACCGCCGCATTCTCAACCCACACTTTCTGGCCGGCGGCAACTTCCTTGTCATCGTGCGCAAACTGACCGATGAAAAACGCCAGCGCCCAGCGGTCGGATTCGGAAATGCTGGCAAAGCTGGGCATGGCCGTCCCGTCGATGCCTTGGCTGATCGCTTGGTAAAGAGCAAAGGCACTTCGCTCTCGCGCCCTGTCCTTGTCTGTAAATGCGACGGGTCGAGGGTCCAGCTTGAGACCTGCAGGCCCGTCGCCGCTGCCAGTCGCACCATGGCACGTAGCGCATTGGGCCTGGTAGACCCCTACCGCTTGGGCCATTGACGGAGCGGTAGCAGGCGAGGACGGCACCGGGTAGGCCGCAAGCAAATGATTGGCCAGTGACTTGGCCAATGAGGCCACTTCCGTGGGACTCTTCTTCGCTTCAATGGCAGCGGAGAGCACCTGTGCCTCGCGGATCAACGCGGCTTGTTCGGGGTGCGGCTCAAGCGCAGTCAGCTTGCTTTGGCTCGTCTTGGCGAATTCGCGCATTTCCTCGAATTCAGACGGGCTGATGACTGCACCGTCCTTGACCGCGCCGGCATAGTCCACGGCAAGGTAGTCGAGCATTTGCCACACCCGACGGACGTCCGCCTCTGCTGCACGTGCCGCTGTACCAAAGGTCAGAGCCAACGCGAAAAGGAGTGCGGCGTATGCCCTAAACCCGTTTGAAATTATCATAGTCAACCCGCAAATCAAATCGTTTCTAGCGATGGAGGCCTGACTGAAAAGTAGCGGTCAGGCCCGACAAGCAATCAGCTCACATGGGAACCTTGTTGAGCCTGAAGGACGGCTTTGGCGTCCGCGTTCTTAAGGCCCTTCAGCAGCCGCAAGCCGTTGGCCACCACAAGCAGGCTGGCCCCCATATCCGCGAAGACAGCCATCCACATGGTGGCGCTGCCGAATACGGCCAGCACAAAGAAAACGGCCTTGATGCCCAGCGCCAGCGTGATGTTCTGCCAGAGCACGGCGTAGGTCTTCCTCGATAGGCGGATCGTCTCGGGCACCTTGCGCAGGTCGTCGTTCATGATGATGACGTCGGCCGCTTCCTTGGCGATATCGGTGCCGGCTCCTCCCATCGAGAATCCGACGGTCGCCGCCGCCAGACTGGGCGAATCGTTCACGCCATCTCCCACCATACCCACAGGCTGCGACGCACCGAGTGCCTGCACGGCTTGCTGTTTGTCCTGGGGCAGCAGGTCCGCCCTGACGTCCTCGATGCCAACCTGGCTGGCTATGGCTTGCGCCGTCGATTGGTTGTCCCCGGTCAGCATCACGCTGCGCACGCCTAGCGCCTTCAGCTCTGCGACGGCCTGCCGGCTGGTCTCCTTCACTGTGTCCGCCACCGCAAACAGCGCCAGCACGCCGTCGGCGCTTGCCAGTAGCGACAGCGTTCGTCCTTGCGCTTCGTGCTGCCGCATCGCTGCCTCGATCTCCGGCGCGCACTGACCACGCTCGTGGATCCAGCGGTGGTTGCCCAGCACGTACTCCTGGCCACCCACGGTCCCGCGCACGCCTTTGCCTAGTTCGGCGCCGAACGATTCGACGGGCAAAGCGTCGGCCTGCAGGCCGGCAGCGACTGCTTTTGAGACGGGATGGTCCGATCGCGCCGCCAGACTCTTGGCAATGCGCAGCACCTTGTCTTGGTCAATCGAAGTGGACAGGATCTCGCGCGCCACGAGTTTCGGCTTGCCCTCCGTCAAGGTGCCCGTCTTGTCCACTGCAATGACACGCAACGTGCGGGCCTGCTCAAGGTAGATGCCGCCTTTGATGAGGATGCCGCGGCGCGCGGCTGCCGACAGGCCGCTCACCACTGTGACAGGCGTGGAGATGACGAGTGCGCAGGGGCAAGCGATGACGAGCAGCACCAGCGCCTTGTACAGCGCTGCCAGCCAGGTCCAGCCGAACGCCAGCGGCGCGACGACGGCAACGAGCAGCGCTAGGACGAAAACCGCCGGCGTGTAGACCGCAGCGAAGCGGTCGACGAAGCGCTGCATGGGTGCGCGCTGTCCTTGGGCCTCCTCGACCGCATGGATGATGCGCGCCAGCACTGTGTCGGACGCCGGCTTGGTGACCTCAAATTCCAGTGCGCCGCTCTGGTTGATGGTGCCGGCGAAGACCTCATCACCGGGTTCTTTGTCGACAGGGATGCTCTCACCGGTTACTGGTGACTGGTCAACCGCTCCGCGGCCGGTGGTCACGCGACCGTCCAGCGCGAAGCGCTCGCCGGGCTTGACCCGAGCGGTGGCACCGACAAGGACCGACTTGGCATCTTGCAGAACCCAGGAGCCATCGAGCTGCCGAATCTCGGCCTGCGGCGGCGACAAGGCCAGCAGGCCGGCGATGGCGTTTCGCGCACGCTCGAAGGACCGCGCCTCGATGAGCTCAGCCAGCGAGTAGAGCGCCATGACCATGGCGGCTTCCGGCCATTGGCCGATGAGGAAGGCGCCGAGCACGGCTACGCTCATCAGCGCGTTGATGTTTAGCTGCCCACGCAACAGGGCTGACAAGCCCTTCTGGAACACCGTCAGACCAGACAGGGCGATGGCGCTGGCGGCCAGAGCCATGCCCGCCACCTTCAAGACCATGGTCTCAGGCGCTAGCAAATGGAGCAGCTCGGCCAAAGCTGCCACCGCCAGCGCCGCCACCAGACGCCACAGATCGGCGCGCTGCGCTGTCGCCGTAGCTTCGGCCGTCGGTGGCGCCGACAGCGTCTCGGTCTTGAAGCCGGCCCCCTGAATGGCGGCGACAACCGCCTGCCAAGCGGCTTCGGACGTGTCGATCATCAGAGTGCGGGCGGCAAGGTTGAATTGCAGACGCAAGCCTGCGAAAGGCTCCAGGACCTGTCGGATCTGGCCTTCCTCGACCGCGCAATCCATGGCCGGGATGCGCAACAGCAGCGCACCAGGCGGCACGGCGGCCGTTGTTGCCGCAGCCGGCTCGGGCATGCAGCACGCCGTGTCGTCGCAGCAAGCTGCCGGAGCCGCCGGCGCGACAGGAGCTGCCTTCAAGGGGATCACGCGCCGCTGCGTCTTGCCCTGCTCGTTATCGGTGTTGGGGGATTGGGACATGGTTTTTTCCTGATTCTGGCTATTTGACTCCCTGTAGTCACTACAGAGTCAAGTCCCTACAATCACCCTGGAATCCCAGCAAGGAACGTCCCATGAAGATCGGCGAGTTGGCCACCGCCTCCTCAACCCCTATCGAGACCATCCGCTTCTACGAGCGTGAAGGGCTGCTGCCCGCCCCGTCGAGGACTCAAGGCAACTTTAGGATCTACGAGTCGCCCCACCTGGAGCGGCTGCAGTTCATCCGCCACTGCCGCGGGCTGGACATGTCGCTGGACGAGGTCCGTGTGCTGCTACGCGTCAAAGATGCTGGTGCGCAGGATTGCGGCGATGTCAATGCGCTGCTGGACGAACATATCAGCCACGTAACGACCCGCATCAAGGAATTGCGGGCGCTAGAGAAGCAGCTGAAGAACCTCAGGCGGTTGTGCTGCGCGTCGCAGACTGCCGATCAGTGCGGCATCCTTGCCGGACTGGCAGTCGCCGCACAGGATGGTGCCGCCGCCCCGCGGGCGCGCAACCACCTGCGCTGAGGTTCACAACTGGCGCGGCTGGAAAACGATGATCCCCATCCCCGCTAGGCTGGCGGCGGCGCCCGCCATATCCCAGCTTGTCGGCCTGACGCCAGTTGCAGTACTGGATATTGGGCAGTGTCAAATATGCTGTCCAAAAAAGAGAAAAGCCCGCTACCTGTGTGGATCTGCCTCAAAGTGCGCCGCTGTTTCCGCGATTTTGTTGCCTCGATTCCTGGCCAGGTGACCAGCTTCTCGGCGTAGGGATCGAGCTTGCTGAAGCTGACCCGCCGTGCATACCTGGGCTCCGTCTCTTCCGAGTGCAGGTATTTCTTGACGGTGTTGCGAGCCAGGCCTGTACGCCTTGCGATCTCGCGGATGGACATCTGATTCGTAGTGCTCAACGACTGAGGACATTCAATGTCGCCACGTCTGTGGCGATGTGGAACATCGCGATTGCCTTCGGGGTTGGCTTGGCACTTTGGCAATTCATCAAAAGCGGCCGTCTCAACCCCTAGCGGCGCCGGCGCGCGGTCTCAGACCCTCGGCAGGCTAGCGCGCCGGCTTCAGCTCTGTCACGGTCGCCTTGCCGCCGACCATCTCGGCCTGGAATTTGACCTTCTGGCCGACCTTGATGCCCTGGAGCATCTTCTTATCGGCAACATCGAAGCCCATAGTCATCGCAGGCATGCCGAGATTTGGAAGGTCGCCGTGGTTCAACACGATGAGCCCCTTCTCCATGTCGACCTTTTTCACTTCAGCAACGACGAGTGGCATGGTCGACTTGCTGGCCGACGCAGCAGGCGCCACTGGCTTGGCTGTGCCTTGTGCTTGAACGCACGTAGCAGCAACCAGAATGAGGGCGCATAGGAGACGGGAGGCTTTCATGGGGAGCTCCTGGATTATGGGCTTGAGGATTGATGAATCACGGTGCCATCAGGCACAGGTAGGGGCTTGAGTTCTTGGCGTCGCCGACGGTGCAGCAAGTACCACGCGGCCGGAATGACCAGCATGCTGAGAAGCGGCGCGGTGACCATCCCGCCCACCATGGGGGCAGCGATACGGGTCATGACTTCCGAGCCGGTGCCGCTTCCCAGCAGGATAGGCAGCAAGCCGCCCATCACCACAGCAACCGTCATGGCTTTGGGGCGCACGCGCAGCACAGCGCCTTCCCGGATGGCAGCGAGCAAGGTTTCATCGTTGTCCGGCTCTCCCGCCGCAAGGCGCCTGGAATAGGCGTTCTTCAGATAGACCAACATCACGACTCCGAACTCCGCCGCAAGGCC
The DNA here is from genome assembly GCF_936925435.1 of uncultured Ramlibacter sp. Classification (GTDB taxonomy): domain Bacteria; phylum Pseudomonadota; class Gammaproteobacteria; order Burkholderiales; family Burkholderiaceae_C; genus Ramlibacter. The sequence continues at coordinate 16,338 of NZ_CAKZHQ010000053.1, forward strand.
TGCGAGCGCAATGAACCCCACAGCTGTCGCAACGGAAACGTTGTGCCCGAGAGCCCAGACCAGCCAGAAACCGCCCACCAAGGAAAAGGGCACCGCGGCCATCACCAATCCCGCATCCTTGACCGACCGGAACAGAAGGTAGAGCAGCACAAAGATGACTGCCAGCGTCGCTGGAACCACCACCTTCAAGCGCTGCGTGGCTCGCTCCAGATACTCGAACTGGCCGGACCAGGAGACCGAGTAGCCGGCTGGCAGCTTGACCTCCTTCGCCACTGCGGCCTGCATGTCATTGACGACCGACCGCAGGTCCCTGCCGCGCACATCGACGTACACCCAACCGGACAGGCGTGCGTTCTCGCTGCGCAGCATTGGCGGCCCTTCCTGAATGCTCACCCGTGCGACGTCCTGCAGAAGGAGCTGGGCCCCTTTTTCCGTCACGAATGGCAGCGTGCGCAGGCTCTCTAGCGAGTCTCGAACCTCACGTGGGTACCTAACATTGATTGGGAACCGCTCTCGTCCATGGATGACTTCGCCGACGTTCTCACCGCCGATGGCTGTCGACACGATGCTCTGAACGTCGGCCACCGAAAGCCCGAATCTGGCAGCGGCCGCCCGGTCGACATCGACGTCGATGTACCGCCCACCAGTGAGCCGCTCTGCGAGTGCGGACGACACACCTGGCACCTTCTTCACGGCCGATTCAATCTGACCGGTCAGGCGGTCGATGGCCAGGAGGTCCGCGCCGGCGACCTTCACCCCCACTGGGCTCTTGATGCCGGTGGCCAGCATGTCGATGCGGTTGCGGATGGGTGGCACCCAGACATTCGAGAGCCCTGGCACCTTGACGACGCGGTCCAGTTCCTCGACCAGCATGTCTGGTGTCATGCCGGCGCGCCACTGCGCACGCGGCTTGAACTGGATGGTGGTCTCGAACATCTCCAGCGGCGCCGGGTCCGTGGCCGTGTCTGCGCGCCCGGCCTTGCCGAACACCCGGTCCACCTCGGGCACGGTCTTGATGAGGCGGTCAGTCTGCTGCAGCAATTCCGAAGCCTTGGAAGCCGATAGTCCAGGCAAGGCGGAAGGCATGTACAGCAGGTCCCCTTCATCCAGGGGCGGCAGGAACTCTCCGCCCAGACGCATCACCGGAACGACGGTCAGCGCCAGGAGCACAACGGCGACGGCGAGCGTGGCTTTGGGGAAGCGAAGAACCGCTTCAAGAGCCGGCCGGTAGATGGCCGTCAAGAACCGGTTCAGGGGGTTCGATGCCTCGGGGGGAATGCGCCCACGAACGAGGTATCCCATGAGGACAGGCACGAGCGTCACCGAAAGGCCGGCTGCGGCCGCCATGGCGTACGTCTTGGTGAACGCCAATGGTGAGAACAGCTTTCCCTCCTGCGCCTGCAAGGTGAACACCGGGACGAACGAAAGCGTGATGACCAGCAGCGAGAAGAACAGTGCGGGACCAACTTCGACGGAGGCTTCGGCCACCAACTCCCAGCGCTCCGCTAACGTTGGTCCGCGGCCATGCTGGTGCTCGAATGTCTCCAGGTGCTTGTGCGCGTTCTCGATGAGCACGATGCTGGCATCGACCATGGCACCGAGCGCGATGGCGATGCCCCCCAGCGACAGGATGTTCGCGCTGACGCCTTGCCACTGCATGACGATGAAGGCGGCCAGCACGCCCACCGGCAGGGTCACCACCGCAACGAAGGCGGAACGCAGGTGGAAGAGGAACACCGCACAAACGAGTGCGACAACGGCGAACTCTTCGACGAGCTTCCACCCAAGGTTGTCGACCGCTCGGTCAATGAGAAGCGAGCGGTCGTACGTCGCGACCACCTCGACGCCAGGCGGCAGGCTGGACTTCAGGCCGGCCAATTTGGCTTTCACCGCCTCGATGGTCGTCTTCGCGTTCTTGCCGGACCGCATGACGACCACGCCACCCGTGACCTCGCCCTGGCCATCCAGTTCGGCGATGCCGCGGCGCATCTCCGGGCCCATCTGGACGAAAGCGACGTCGCGCAGGAGCACCGGCGTCGCCCCCGACACATTGATGGGAATCGTGCGGAAGTCCTCCAGCGACCGGAGAAACCCGCGCGAACGGACCATGTATTCGGCTTCGGCAAGCTCCACGACCGAGCCGCCGGCGGCCTGATTGGCCTTCTGGAGCGCTTCCATGACCATGCGCTGGGTCACACCCAGGGTGCGCATGCGCTCCGGCTCAAGCACCACCTGGTACTGGCGCACCATGCCGCCGATGCTGGCCACCTCCGCGACATCGGTGACCGTCTTGAGCTCGAACTTCAGAAACCAGTCATTCAGCGCCCGGAGCTGCGAGATGTCGTTCTTGCCGCTGCGGTCGACCAATGCGTACTCATAGACCCAGCCCACCCCGGTCGCATCCGGGCCCAGCGAGGCATTGGCACCTGCCGGCAGCTTGCTTTGCACCTGGTTCAGGTACTCCACGACCCGCGAACGTGCCCAATACGGGTCGGTCTTGTCGTCGAACAGGACATAGACGAACGAGTCTCCGAAGAAGGAGTAGCCCCGGACAGTCTTGGCACCCGGCACGCTGAGCATCGTCGTGGTCAACGGATAGGTGACCAGGTCTTCGACAACTTGCGGTGCCTTGCCCGGGTAGGGTGTGCGAACGATGACCTGCGTGTCCGAAAGGTCGGGAAGCGCGTCGAGCGACATGTGCTGCGCTGACCAGATGCCCGCTAGAACAATGGACACCGTCGCCATCAGCACCAGGAAGCGGTTGCCGATGGACCACCGAATGAGGGCGGCTATCACTTGCCGGCTCCAGTGGGCTGCACGTTGACCAGCTCGTAACCCATTGGGCCGCCCTTTTTGAACGTGAACTGGACGTTGTCTCCGGGCTTGACGCCGGGGAACGACTTGGCGCCTGGCTTGCCGAACCCCATCGTCATGCCCGGCCACTTCAGCTCCGGCACGGGGCCGTGTGAGATGGTGATGCCGTCGGGCTCCACGCTCTCGACCTTGCCGGTGGCGGCAAAGATGCCGCCACCGGCAGCGGCCGTTTGCGGAGCGGCAGCGGCCGTTTGCGGAGCGGCAGCGGCCGTTTGCGGAGCGGCGGCGGATGCAGGCGGCGCGGCGGCGGTTGCGGGCGGGGCGGCGACTAGACCTCCGGCAGCCATGCTTCCCAAAACCGACTTCAACCGGGCCTCGGAGTCCACCAGGAACTGACCGCTGGCGACGACCTGGTCGCCTTCGCTCAGTCCGTGTGAAATCTCCAGTTGGTCGCCGAAGTCGGCGCCCATGTGCACCTCCCGCGGTTCAAAGGAGCCACCTTCCCTGCGGAGGATGACCACGGCACGCGTTCCGGTACGGATGACCGCTTCGGCAGGCACGACCAGGCGTGACGCCGAGGCGCCGGCCACCTGAAGGCGCAACAGCATGCCTGGCACCAGGCGGCCTGCCTTGTTGGCGACTTCGAACCGGGCCTGCACGGTTCGCGTGTTCGCGCTGACCTGCGGAAGGATTTCTTTCAGCTCGCCGTCAAAGGTCTGTGATGCGTCCGCCTGCAATGCTGCTTTGACCTTCTGCCCGCGAACCAGCCGGACGGCCTGGACTTCCGGAATCTCGGCCACGGCCCAGACCTTCTCGAGTCCAGCAATCCGGAAGAGTGTCGTACCCGCTGTCACGGCCACGCCTTCCCGGACTCCGAGCTCTACGACGACGCCGTTCACCGGCGCCGACACCGTGAAGCGCGCCTGCGCGGCGCCCGCCTGCTCACTTTGCCGCAGCAATGCGTCCGGAATCGACAGGGCACGTATGCGGTCGCGAGCAGCAGTCACAAGCTCTTCAGAGACTCCAGCCCGCTTGAGCGCCAGATACTCGTTCTGTGGCCCCAGCCAGTCTGGCGCGTAGATGGTGACCAGGGGCTGCCCGCGGCGGACGTACTCCATGGGCGCCCGCACCAGGAGACGTTCGACGTATCCGTTCACGCGGGTCTGGACGGCCTCGGTCAAGCGCTCGTCGAATTGCACGGCTCCTACGGCCTCGAAAGAAGTGGCTAACTGCGAGCGTGTGACCGTCGCCGTGCGGATTCCGAGGTTTTGCTGCACCTGGGGGCTGACCTTCACGCCGCCGCTGTCGGTCTGTTCGTCGGCGTAGACCGGCACCAGTTGCATGTCCATGAACGGCGACTTGCCCGGCTTGTCGAATCTCGGGCCCGGCACCATGGGGTCGCGCCAGTAGAGCACCTTGCGCTCGGCCGAGGGCCCGGTGGAAGCAGCGCTGGCGACACTCTCCGCCGGTGCGCTGGCGTGCTTGCCGGCGAGGAAGCCGCCTGCTACGAGGGCCAACGTTGCCACTACGGTGGCCGCAACGTGAACGCGCTTCATGGGGCACCTCCGGAAACAGGTTTGAAAGCAAGCTGGGCCTGCACCTTGGCCAGGTCACGTTGCAAGTTCAGCAGCTTGCGCCGCGTATCGACCTCGGCGTGCCGGGCCTCGAAGAGCGTCACGAGGGACACCTGGTTGGACCGGTAGCCAGCCAGTGCGGCCTGGGTACGTTGCTGCGTCGGCACGACGACAGTCGCCTGGTAGCGCTCAATGCGTTGGCCCAGGCGCTGGGCATCGCTGGCCAAGCCGTGAAATTCGGCGCGCGCCATGCGGGTGGCCTCCTCGAGTGCTGCCTCAGCCTTCTCGACGAGTACGAACTTGGCGGCCGTTTCTCTGTCCTGCCGCTCACCGGGCGAAATCTGCAGTGGGATGTTGACGCCGACAGACACCAGGTCCGAGAAGCCGGTGCGCTGGCCATACGAGGCTTGCCAGGTCCAATTGGACTGGCGGTTCGATGCTGTGGATGTTGCTTCTGCCCGCACAAGTTCGATATCTCGCTGCGCGGCCAGGACAGCCGGATGAGAGGCCACGTACGACTGCTCACTCAAAGGAGCTGGAAGCGCTGGGGCGGCAAGGGCATCCGGCATCACGCCGACCCAGCGCTGGAGGGCGACGAGCGCGGATGCTTGAACTTGGGTCACCTCTGCCGATTCGTCCTGCGCGACGCCGCGGGCAGCCGTCAGCTGCAAGACTTCCTGGCTGTTCCCGGTCGACGACGACAAGCGGGCCTTCGCAGCTTCGGCCTCCTCGTGGACGTGGTGCTCGGAAAGTGTCGTGAGCTTGAGCGATTCGCCTGCGTAGTACGCGTCGAGGTAGGCCAACGCAGCCTGCAGTCGGGTGTCGGCAAGAGCCACCCCTTCCATGACCGCTTCCCGCCGGACCTGGGCCTGGGCAGCCGCCTGGCGCAGGGAGCGCCGCTCGGAAGACACCCACTCCTGGCTGATGCCCAGCCGCTTCATGGTCATGGATTCCGCCGTGGTGCGGAACCGGTCGGGGCCGGTGACGGGCAGGTTGTCAATGCCGACGCTCAGCACTGGGTCCGGCAGTTGGCCGGCTGCCCGGGCGGCCTCGGCTGCGCCTGCGGCGCCGGCGCGCGCTACTCGAGCGGTCTGAGAGCGCTCCGTCGCGAGTTGCAACGCCTGGTCAAGGCTGAGGGGTGCGGCCCAACCGGGCGCGGACAGCATCGCCGTCGCTACGGCAACCGCTGAAGAAAGACGGATGAACATGGCATCTCCGAGGACAAGTAGGCGTTTGTCGGGTCGCGGGCGAAACCGCGCCGACGCCGGTCAGTCGACGGAGTTGTCAGATGCGAAGTCTGAGCGTTGAGAGGAAAAGAGGGGCCGGAGGTGGTCGAGGCTCGCCGACGGTTGCGCAGCGAGTCGAATGGGCGGTCGCTTCGTCCATCACCAATGGAATAATCAAGACGTGCACGACGGCCGGCAGGCTGACTGTTGGCAGTTTGACCGCGTCAAGCGACTGCGGCGCGTTCAAACAGTGCTGATGGCAAAGCACGGCTTGCGCTTGGTCCACCGGTACACCGGTGTCCATGCCCTCACAGGGCTGACCGTCGGCCATCACCATGGCGTCCATGCCGGCCTCGGCCTGTGCAGCCTCAGAAGGACAGACGTAATTCGCCAACGCCAGCTGGGAGAACAGCAGCGACAGCACCACCAGAACGGCGGTGAACGGGCGAGAGCAACGGCGCATTTTCACGGAGAGTTTAGAGCTTAGTCCTATTCGGCGTCACCAGGTTATGCAATCGCTAGGTGTCCGGGGCCCCAGGGTGTCACTTCTCTCGCACGTAGAGCAAGAGCGCCGCCACCCACGGCGCTGTGAACGCCAGAAGTAGCCATTTGAAGTCAGAGTCGATGATGAAGTTCACAACGACCATCAGGCCAATGGACGTGAGGCCGCTTACCGCAGCGACCCAGACGGCACCGGGCGTTCGGCTGCGGAAGCTGGTTCTGGCCAAGTAGCAAGTCAGTAGCCCGGTGGAGACCATGTAACCGCCCATGACCCAGAAAACGCGTGGCAGCCATAGAAGCAGACCCGGGAAGGAACTGCGTATTTGCTCCAGCGACGTACCCATGAAGCGAGGGTCTTCGGGAAGAAGCGCTGGGCGGATGAAGATGAAGTACAGGCCCAGCCCAATCAGAATGACGCCGCCGAGCGTTAGCGCGCTCGAGGAGAGTTGAGCGCGGTTCTCCACGACACCAATTGGGGCCGCGCCTTGCTTGGTCATTGCCACCCTACTTGCACTGCTCGTGCATTGCCACCATTTGCTGGCGCATCTCAGGCGTCATCGACTTCATGTGCTCCTGCATCATCGCCTGCTGCTCTGCGGAGGGCTTGCCGCTCATCATCTTCTTGTGCATCTCGCAATGGGACTGCATATCCATCGCACCCATGTTCGCGTGAGCATGGTTGTCGCTCTTCGCAGGAGCGGCGGCACAGCCGGCCAACAAGCCGACCAAGGCCAGGGGGAGGAAAAATTGAATCAGCTTCATTGGGCTTCCTTTCATGTTACAACTGCGACGCCAAAGTGCCGCCCTATTCACAGGCTACGCCCGGGCAGGCACAACAGGGTTGACGTGCGTCAAGCGTCTCCATCTGGTTGGGACTCAGGTCATTTCGCGGGCTCAATGGCGATGACGATGAACGCACCGTCTTTCTTGTCCGCAGTGAATCGAACCTTGTCACCTTGCTTCAGGCCTTGCAGCAGTTTCGGGTCTGCAGCTGTGAAGACCATCGTCATCGCCGGCATGTCCAGGTTCGCGAGCGGCCCGTGCCGGAGCGTGACCTTGCCTTGTTCGAGGTCTACCTTGCGCACCTCGCCCTCGGACTGGGGCGCACTGGCCCCTGCGACGGGATGGTGCGCGGCGTGGTCGGCGTCTTTGGTCGCTGGCTGCGCCCCGACGGTTGACGCCACCAGCACGGCGGCGAGGGCTAACGTGTGCATTGCTTTCATGTGAATCTCCTTTAAGTCTTGGGGTAGCTGGCGAACACGCTGGAGCGGCCCGCCTTGTCGATGAGAAGCACCTGGAACGGGTCCTTGCGGGAGCCCATTTCCATGCCGGGTGACCCCACGGGCATGCCAGGCACGCTGAGGCCGGCTGCCGCAGGCTTCTTGGCCAAGAGGCGCTTGACTTCCTCGGCGGGCACATGGCCCTCCAGGGCGTAGCCTGCAACCACGCCGGTGTGACAGCTGCCGAACGAATCGGGAATTCCGTAGCGCTTGCGGATGGCGCTGGTGTCAGGCGTCTCATGCACCTTGACCGGGAAGCCAGCAGCTTTCATGTGCTCCACCCAGGCGCCGCAACAGCCGCACTCCGAGTTCTTGTAGACCTCCACCTGCGGCAAGGGCGCCGCGGCAAGCGAGGGCAATGACGCGATTGCTGCCGCAACTGCGGCGAGTGAGAGAAGATTTCTTCTGTTCATTTGACGGCTACCTTTCCAACCATGCCGGCCTCGAAGTGACCGGGAATCAGACAGGCGAACTGGAACTCGCCGGCCTGGGTGAATTGCCACACGATTTCTCCGGTGGCACCTGGCTTCACGTGCGCCATGCTGGGCGCGTCGTGCTCCATACCGGGATGCTTCTTCATCAGCTCGGCATGCTCCTTGAGCGCCTGGGCGGTGCCGAGCACCATCTCGTGGAGCACGGCACCTTTGTTCGCGACGACCAACCGGACTGTCTCACCCTTGCGTACCGTGAGGCTCCCCGGCTCGAAGCGCATCCGGTCGTTCATGGACACGCGAATGGTCCGGGTCACCTTCTTCGGGTCACCCTCTTGACCGAACGGAGTGGCCTCAACCTGGCTGGCGTCGAACTGCTTCGGCGTGGCGTGCGCCTGGTTCTCATGCGTGAAGACAGACCCGCTGGCGAACAGAAGCGTCAAAGCGAGGATGTGAGCGGTGTATTTCATTTGTTCTCCTGTTCTCAATGGCCGGTGTGGCCATTCGGGCGGCGCACGGACAGGCCGGCGGTGCCAGGCGTCTGCGCACGTGCCGGTTCTTGCAGCTGTCCGGTGTACTCGTAGGCAACGGTCCCGGGCGGATGCTTGTACGGGCCAGGGTCTTTGTAGTCACCGGGCCGGACGTCATCGCGGACCTTCACGACGCTGAACATCCCGCCCATGCCGACCGGGCCAAACGGCCCCTTGCCGGTCATCATCGGCAGCGTGTTGTCCGGGAGGGGCATCTCCATCTCGGTCATGTCGTGCATGCCCTTGTCGCCCATCACCATGTAGTCGGGCACGAGCTTCGTGATGCGTTCGGCCAGGCCCCGGTGGTCGACGCCCACCATGGTGGGGATGTTGTGCCCCATGGCGTTCATGGTGTGGTGGCTCTTGTGGCAGTGGATGGCCCAATCGCCGGCGACCGCGTCGAACTCAATCGCGCGCAATTGCCCCACGCCGATGTCCGTTGTCACCTCCGGCCACCGGGCTGCCTTGGAAACCCAGCCTCCGTCGGTGCCTGTCACTTCGAAGTGCGGACCGTGCATGTGAATGGGGTGGTTGGTCATCGTCAAATTGCCAATGCGAATGCGAACCCGCTCGCCGGTGCGGGCCACCAGCGGGTCGATGCCCGGGAACACGCGGTTGTTCCAGGTCCACATGTTGAATTCGGTCATCGTGCTTGCCTTCGGCGTCATCGCTCCCGGCTCCACGTCGTAAGAGGCCAGCATGAACATGAAGTCGCGGTCGACTTTCAGTTGCCGCGGGTCCTTCGGATGCACCACCAGGCAGCCGTACATGCCGAGGGCGAGCTGCAACTGTTCGTCCAGGTGCGTGTGATAAAAGTGCGAGCCCGGGCGCAGCAGGGTGAACTCGTAGACGAAGGTCTTGCCCACGGGAATCGGGGGCTGCGTAAGGCCGGAAACACCGTCCATGCCCGAGGGCAGCAGGATGCCATGCCAATGGACGGCGGTCGGCTCCGGCAGCTTGTTCGTGACGAAGATGCGGATGCGGTCCCCCTCAACGGCTTCGATGGTCGGACCAGGACTGGAGCCGTTGAAGCCCCACATGTTGACCTTCATCCCCGGCGCGAACTCGCGCACGCAGGGCTCGGCGACCAAATGGAACTCCTTGACGCCGTTAGTCATGCGCCAGGGGAGCGACCAGCCGTTCAAGGTGATGACGGGGTTGAACGGCCGCCCAGTGGACGGCGCCGGAGGGGGGTGTGTGGCAGCGGTGGACTGCAGCACAGCCTCCGGCAGGGATGCAGCGCCGACGCGGCTGACCGCGGTCGCGCCAAGCGCTACGGCGCCTGCGGTCTTGAAGAAGTTGCGACGATTCGACATGGTGTTCTTTCTCAGTGCCCTTGGGCCGGGGTTGTGCCGGCCGAAGCTGCAGGCTGGGAGACATTGCTGGCACCGGGCGAGCGGCCGGTCAGAGCGGTCTGGAGGTTGGTTTCGGCGACCCAAAAGTCGCGCAGCGCCTGCACGTAACCGGTCACCCCAGCCACCTGTTCGCGAGCGTCGGTCAGGAGCTCGAAGACGCTAATCAGCATTCCGTTGTAGCGCAGCAGGTTCTCTTCGGAGATGCGCTTGCGCAGCGGCACAACTTCATCGCGGTAGTGCTTGGCCAAGTCGAAGGCCGTGCGGTACGCTGAGTAGGCCTCCCGCACCTCCGACTGCGCGTTGACGGCCACTTCGGCCGTGCGGTTCACGGCCTGCATGTACGTCGCCTCGGCACGCGCGGCACGGGTGGAGCCAAAGTCGAAGAGCGGCAACTCCAGTTCTATTTCAAAGCCGTTGGCGCGCGGACTGCCTGACTCACTCTTGTTCTGGTATCCGAGCTCCAGCACGTTCACCAGGCGCGTGGCTTTTGTGAGTCCGAGTGAGCGCGCCGTCGCATCGGTCGAGCGTTTGGCCATCAGAACATCCAGGCGCTTGTCCATGGCGGTCTGCACCGCGTTCTGCGGCTCGGTCGGTTGCTTCGGCAGGTCGGGCAAGCGCTCCGGCAAGCGAAAGGTCAGCTGGTCACCAGAAAGGCCCAGAAGGCGCGTGAGCTTCTCGCGCTCCGCGGTGGCTTGATGTCGTGCACGAGCGAGCTGCGCGGTCGCATCCGCGTAAAAGGCCTGCTCCCGCATCTGCGTGAGCTTGCCGAAGTTGCCGGCCTGCAGCATGCGCTTGGCCAGCTCGTTCGACACGTCAGCCGTCTCCTTGACCTGTTGGAAGAACTTCACCAACTCCTGGGCGGCCACGGCATCGAAGTACGCGCGCCGCACGTCAGTGGCCAGGCCCACGGCTTCGTACGCGACCTGGTACTGCGTCTGTTCGAAGCGGCCCTGGCCAACCTCTGCGGCCAAGGGCATGGTCAGGAGGCCTAGGACGTCGAATATCACGGCGCGCTCGATTTCTACCGAACCTCCACCGCTGAGGCGCCCGAAGCTGAAGGACGGGTTTTTCAGTCGCCCCGCTCGGACGAGGTCCGTTTCGGCAATGCCGAGCTCGCCGAACTTTGCCTGCAAGCCGCGGTTGTTCATGAGAGCCACTTGCACGGCGGAGTCAGTCGTCAGTGGCGCTTTCAGAAGCTCTGAAACCCGTGCGCGTGCGGTGTCGGAGTCCTCCTGGCTACGCTGCACGGCGACAACCTGCCCTGTGCGCTCTTTCGTGAGCTCCGAGACCTTGCCAAAGCCGCCATCGGTCGAAAAGGAGGCGCACCCCACCAGGACGAGTGTGGCAAGGGCCCCCGCTGCGAGGCGCATCATTTCTGACCCCCGTGCATCTGATGCCCACTGTGGCCCGGTTCGCCAGTCGTAGCGGCGGGCGGCGGGGCAGGCTTGCCTTGGGTAGCGGATGCCGGCACCGCCGGAGCGGATTGTCCGGAATGCGCACCCGCACCTGCCTTGGAGCGTACGGTCTCGTTCACCGTACGCCAGTCGGCTGGCGACACATCAGTCCAGGGCTTGTAGTCCGCGAAAGCAGATTCATACCGCAGGGCCGACGCGGGCGCCGGGTCAGTCTGCGCAAGCGCCAAGCCGGGAAGGCACAGCGCCACGGCTGTCGCCAGCCGGAATGTAGTATTTTTCATCTGTCGAAGTCATCTGAGCAGCCGACATGGTCGGCCTATGCCCGTGCGGACGCACGAGCGCCATCAGGCCTCTCGCGGAGGCCTTACTGGGTCAGATGGTTCGGGGGGGACGCTCTTGGGCACCCGAGTAGAAGCTCGGGACAAGAGCGTTCAGGCCGGGGAACTTGGTAGCAGGTGAATGCTGGTCCGGCACAGAGGGAGAGTGGCCTAGGAGGCCGGTTAGCGAGCAATACGACGCACACAGGTTGCACTTGTCGGCGGCATCGTGGTCGTGATGTCCGGTATCGGAGTGACCAGCCCCGGCATCGGCAACAGCTGAGTGTTGGTGCGCGGCGCCGTGCGCCTGGTGAGAATCGTGGTCCTGATGAGCGTGAACTTGGACCGGTTGCTCAGCACCGGAGGGCGGGCAGAGCATGGCGGCTGCGACCGCGCCCCTAATGGGGAGCAGTACCGCAAGGAAGACCAGCAGCCAGATTCGGAGCGTTCGCACAGCAGTTAGGTTAGCACGGGCAGGAAAGTTCAATTTGTGTAGCTCGGCCGTTTAGCCGTGCCATTAACTACTATGAACCTTACCCCCTGGGGAAGGTCAAGTCCCAAATAAGACTTGACATTGACATGATGGGAAGGTTGATAGTTGCTTCTTCAACCTCGAAAGGACAAGCAATGGTCACCTTCCAAGTCAACGACATGACGTGCGGTCACTGCGCCAGCACTATTGCCAAGGCCGTGGCTGGCGTCGATAAGAACGCCGTTACCGAGGTCGACATCCCACGAAAGCTCGTACGCGTCAGCAGCGGAGCGCCGGCAGCCGACCTGGGGCAGGCCATCCAGGATGCCGGGTACACGCCCCAAGTAGTCGAAGCAGTACCCGGCATCCAACCTGCGACACCGCAAGCGAGCGGCGGTTGCTGTGGCGGCGGCCGAAAGAAGGCATCGGTTGACGTCGGTCAAGGTGTCGCCCCGCCTCGCAGCTCATGCTGCGGTTAGTACAGGAGACCACCATGGACCAGCAACAATCCCGCCCGTCATTCTGGAAGACGCCTTTCGGAATCGTCGCGACCCTCGTCGCTGTTGCCGCGAGCGTCTACCTGTGGGTCGCCCACAAGGACCACGTGCTGTCTCTGCTGCCTTTAGCCTTTCTGGCCGCTTGCCCACTGATGCACATCTTCATGCACCGCGGACACGGCCACGGTGGCCACGCGCACGGCGCAAGCCGGGACAATGATGGCGCGCGGAAAGGCTAAGGCGGCTGAGCTCGCCTCCGGCCTGGGGGCCATTGTCCTGGGCGCTGGCCTGGCATTGCTTGTGCCGGACGTCCTTGGTGGATTCGCAATTCCCATCCTGGTGGCCGGCGTCTTGGTGCACGGGGTTGGCATGACCCTCAAACATCGGCTGGAATCGGTCGAGCGCCAACCCCTTTGGTGGGAACGGGCGCTCTTCTGGCTTTGCTGGCTGTGCTTGGCCGCGCTTGGGGCCTGGGTGCTCGTCCGTCTGCTCACAAAATGAGGCAATGGCGGCGCAAGCCGGCGTTCGGCCTCACACTGGAAGAATTAGGAACACGCCATGCAACTAGAAAACTCATCTCATGGAGAGCATGGCGCTGTCGCCTCTCACGACCACGCCGGCCAGTCATCAGACGTCGAGTACACCTGCCCCATGCACCCGGAGGTGCGGCAGATTGGCCCAGGCAAGTGCCCGAAATGCGGCATGTTCCTGCAGCCGGTGGGCGCGTCGGCACACGCCGGCCATGCTGGTGGCCACCACGGGCATGCGCACCATCACGCGGCGCCTGACACGGCGCCGGCAGCTGTGGTGAAAGGCGGCAAGGACGTCGAGTACACCTGCCCCATGCATCCCCAGATTCGCCAAATGGGGCCAGGAAACTGCCCAATCTGCGGCATGGCCCTGGAGCCAGTGATTGCGACGGGTGAGTCCGGTGAGAGCCCCGAGCTGCGAGATATGACCCGGCGCTTCTGGATAGGGCTGGCCCTAACCGTGCCCGTGTTCTTCCTCGAGATGGGCGGGCACCTGTTTGACATCGGACACCTGGTCGGGGCGCAGACCTCGAACTGGATTCAGATGGTTTTCGGAACTCCGGTCGTCCTCTGGGCCGGTTGGCCGTTCTTCACCCGAGCCTGGGCTTCCTTGAAGAATCGCAGCCTCAACATGTTCACACTCATTGCTCTCGGGACGGGCGCGGCGTGGTTGTACAGCATGGCGGGCACGCTGGCGCCCGGCCTCTTCCCGCAGGAGCTGCGAGCTCACGGCGGCGCGGTTGCCATCTACTTCGAGGCGGCCGCAGTCATCACCGTTCTGGTGCTGCTTGGCCAAGTACTGGAGCTGCGCGCGCGGGAGAAGACTTCCGGCGCCATCAAGGCACTCCTAGACCTGGCGCCGAAGACGGCGGTGCGGGTCAAAGACGATGGCTCAGATGAGACCGTGCAGATTGACACCATCCAGGTCGGCGAACGGCTTCGCGTGCGGCCTGGCGAGAAGGTGCCGGTGGACGGCGAGCTGGTTGAGGGCAAAGGCACGGTCGACGAGTCGATGGTGACCGGCGAGCCCATGCCAGTCGTGAAGGCGCCAGGTTCGAAGGTCACTGCGGGCACCATCAACCAGAGCGGCGGCTTCGTAATGCGCGCGGAGAAGGTCGGAGCGGACACCCTGCTCTCGCAAATCGTCCACATGGTCGCCGCCGCACAGCGTAGTCGCGCACCCATCCAACGGATGGCTGACCAGGTCGCAGGCTGGTTTGTGCCCGTGGTGCTGGTAGTTGCGGCGCTGACGTTCGTTGCCTGGTTGGTCTGGGGCCCGAGCCCGGCGTTTTCGTACGCCCTCATCGCCGCAGTGGCCGTCCTTATCATCGCGTGCCCCTGCGCGCTGGGGCTGGCCACGCCCATGTCCATCATGGTCGGCGTCGGGCGCGGCGCCCAGCATGGCGTGCTGATTCGAGACGCCGAGGCGCTGGAGCGCATGGAGAGGGTCGATACAGTGGTCGTGGACAAGACCGGCACCCTGACGGAAGGCCGGCCCAAGGTCGTCCACGTCGAGCCCGCCGCCGGATTTCAAGCAGAGGATCTGCTACAGAAGCTCGCAAGCGTCGAACGCGCGAGCGAGCATCCCCTGGCCATGGCCGTCGTCGCCGCGGCCCAAGAACGCAAGCTACAGCTCTCCGAAGTGACAGACTTCGACTCTCCCGTGGGCAAGGGCGTCGTCGGCAAGGTCGCAGGCCTTGAGCTGGTGAGCGGTGCCGCCAAGTTCCTCGCCGAGCGGGGCATCGACGTTGCGCCTCTGAATGTCGCCGCAGAACAGCAGCGTGTGAAGTCGGCAACCGTCATCTTCGTTGCGCTGGATGGCAAGCTCGCTGGCTTCGTGGCCATCGCAGACCCTATCAAGCAGACCACGCCGGCTGCGCTCAAGGGCCTGCGTGACGCAGGCGTCCGCATCGTCATGCTGACTGGCGATGGAAAGACCACTGCCGAGGCGGTAGGCAAGGAGCTGGGCATCAACGAGGTGGTTGCGGAGGTCTTTCCCGAAGACAAGGCCGCCATCGTTAAGCGGCTACGCAGCGAAGGCAGGGTGGTGGCCATGGCAGGTGACGGTGTCAATGACGCGCCCGCGCTAGCCGCCGCCGACGTCGGCATCGCTATGGGCACCGGCACCGATGTGGCCATGGAGAGTGCGGGCATAACCCTGCTGAAGGGCGACCTCATGGGCATCGTCCGGGCTCGACAGCTGTCGCATGCGACCATGAAAAACATCCGGCAGAACCTGTTCTTGTCTTTCGCCTACAACGTAGCCGGCATCCCGCTCGCGGCGGGCGTGCTCTACCCCTTCTTTGGGCTGTTGCTTTCGCCAGTGGTGGCGGCGGCCGCGATGGCGTTGTCGTCGGTAAGCGTCATTGCGAACGCGCTTCGACTTCGCTCTGCTTCAGTGGACTGACTTCGGTGTGCTAATTGAAGATGTCCGCTTCTGGCCGATTGTGTTGAAGAACTCGATCGGCGGCAATTTCTCCTTGGCTCGCTTCAACCCCGCGGCGCTGTTTTCTGAAGC
>NZ_CAKZHQ010000054.1 GCF_936925435.1 uncultured Ramlibacter sp.
CTTGCCGTGGTCAACGTGACCAATCGTGCCCACATTGACGTGCGGCTTGGTCCGCTCGAATTTTCCTTTTGCCATTTTTTCGACTCCGAAAAAGTAACTAGATCAACATCAACACCGGCGCAACATCAAAAACCGCGCACCGCTTGAATTGGTGCCCTTGGCGGGAATCGGACCCGCGACCTCTCCCTTACCAAGGGAGTGCTCTACCACTGAGCCACAAGGGCGAAATTCCTTTCGCCGTGCCATCACGATCCATGGAGCGGGAGACGGGAATCGAACCCGCGTCATTAGCTTGGAAGGCTAGGGTTCTACCATTGAACTACTCCCGCAACGGGCGAACTTCAAAGACCCCCGCAGGCTCCCCTAAATCCCAATGGATTCAACAGAATCCGCTCTCACAAATCGCTTCAACACATTTCGCCTGGCCTTTCAAAAAGGCCTGGTGGAGGAGGCTGGATTCGAACCAGCGTAGGCGTAAGCCAACAGATTTACAGTCTGCCCCCTTTAGCCACTCGGGCACCCCTCCGGCGAACCTCGAAATATAGCACGGTTTTGTGTCGCCAGTCACCTCCCCGGTTGCGAAAAAAGCTTTTTGCAACCATCCCAGGCTTGCCGCATGAATGTTGCTTGATCACTTCATGAAAACTCTGAACCTGGCTCTGCAGGGCGGCGGCTCCCACGGCGCCTTCACCTGGGGTGTGCTCGACACTTTGCTGGCCGACGGCCGCATCCAGTTGGAGGGCCTGAGCGGCACCAGCGCCGGTGCGGTCAATGCCGCGGCACTGGCCAGCGGCTACGCCCGCGCCTTGCATGCCGGACGCGATCCGCGCGAGGGCGCGCGCGAGGCCCTGGCCAGGCTGTGGAATGAAATCACCACCTGGGGCACACCGGGCGCGCAGCACGCGCGCTTTGCCCGCCTGTTTTGGGGCGGGCTGACGCCAGAGTTTGCGCCCACAAACATCTTCGCCAGCGCCTTTCAAGGCCTGTTCTCGCCCTACCAGACCAACCCGCTGGACATCAACCCGCTGCGCCAGTGGCTGGAGCGCGAGATCGATTTCGAGGCCATCGCCGCCAGCCCGGAACTGAAGATCTTCGTGTCCGCCACCCACGTCAACACCGGCAAGGCGGTGATCTTCGCCGGCCGCGAGGTCACGGCCCAGGCGGTGATGGCCTCGGCCTGCCTGCCCATCCTGTTCAAGGCGGTGGAGATCGACGGCGAGGCCTACTGGGACGGCGGCTATTCGGTCAACCCGCCGATGACGCCGCTGATCGACGCCTGCGGCAGCGCCGACATCATGGTGGTGCAGATCAATCCTTTGCAGCGCGAGCGCACGCCGCATAGCGCGGCCGACATCGCCGACCGCATCAGCGAGCTGACCTTCAACGCCAGCTTGCTGACCCAGATGCGCGCCATCGACTTCGTCAACCGCCTGCTGGCCGACGGCTCGCTGCCACCCGGGCGCTGCAAGCACGTGCGCCTGCACCGCATCGACGGCGGCGCCGCCATGCAGCCCTACTCGGCGTCGAGCAAAAGCTCGGCCGACCCGGCCCTGGTGCGCGCCCTGTTCGGCATCGGCCAGACGGCCGCCAAGCAGTGGCTGCACAGCCATTACGAGGCGCTGGGCCAGCACGGCACGGTGCATGTGCGGCGCGACTACCTGGACGACACGCGCATGCCCAGCAGGCCGGCCACCACCACTGGCGCGCCGCCCTCACGAGGCTTCCGGCCCTGGCTGGCGCGCCAGCTACGCCGGCTCAAACGCCAGTGAATGGCCGCGCTCGGCCAGCCAGGCGCTGGCCTGGCGGAAGTGGCCGCTGCCGATGAAAGGCAGGGGCGGCCGGCTGGCCGACAGCGGCGAGGGATGGTTGGCCTGCAGCAGCAGGATGTCGCGGCCGTGGCGCAGCGCCGTCTCGCGGATCAGAGCGGCCTTGGCCTGGGCATGGGCGCCCCACAGCATGTAGACGCAAGGAGATGCGTTGGCCGCCACCTTGGCCAGCAGCGCATCGGTCAGCTGTTCCCAGCCCTTCTTGGCGTGGCTGGCGGCCTGGCCATCCTCGACCGTGAGGCTTGTGTTGAGAAGGAGCACGCCACGCTGCGCCCAGGCGGTGAGCGAGCCATTGCTGCCTTTGCAGCCAATCTCCTTGAAGATGTTGCGCAGCGAGGGTGGGATCCGGACGCCGGCCGGCACCGAGAAAGCCAGCCCCTCGGCCTGGCCCGGCCCGTGGTACGGGTCCTGGCCCAGGATGACGGCATGCACGTCCTCCAGCGGGGTCAGTTCCAGGGCCCGCAAAGGCTGCGGCGGATAGACCACGACGCCAGCCTCCAGCCGCTGGCGAATGAACGCAGCCAGGCCCTCACCCGCCGGGCTGCGCAGGAAGTCGTCGACCACCTCGCGCCAGCCCGATGCCACCGGCCAGTCCTGCGGCGCCCAGCGCGCCAGCCGCGCCGGCAGCGCCGCTTCAAAGCCCATATCGGCCTGTAGCCCCCGGATCATCTTGCGATTGAATTGCGCAGTCAGCCGAACAATGCGGCCAACGCATCGCCCGGTTCGTCAGCGCGCATGAAGGCCTCGCCGACCAGAAAGGCGTTGACCCCAGCGGCGCGCATCTTGTGCACATCGGCCTGCTGGAGGATGCCCGACTCGGTCACCAGCAGGCGGTCGGCCGGCACATCCTTGAGCATGGCCAGGGTGGTGTCGAGCGTGACCTCGAAAGTGCGCAGGTTGCGGTTGTTGATGCCCACCAGAGGGGTCTTGAGCTTGAGGGCCCGCTCCAGTTCGGCGGCGTCATGCACCTCGACCAGCACCGCCATGTCCAGGCTGCGGGCGATGGCTTCCATCTCGGCCATTTGACCGTCCTGCAGGCAGGCGGCGATCAGCAGGATGCAGTCGGCGCCCATGGAGCGCGACTCGTAGACCTGGTAGGGGTCGACGATGAAGTCCTTGCGCAGCACTGGCAGCTCGCACGAGGCCCGCGCCTGCTTGAGGAAGTCGGGCTCGCCCTGGAAGAACTGGCGGTCGGTCAGCACCGACAGGCAGGCCGCGCTGGTCTTGCCGTCGCCCTCGGCATAGCTCTGGGCGATGTCGGCCGGGATGAAGTCGGCGCGCAGCACGCCCTTGCTGGGGCTGGCCTTCTTGATCTCGGCGATCACCGCGGCCTGGCCGGCGGCGATCTTCTTGCGCAGGGCGCCTTCGAAGTCGCGGGTGAGCACCCGGCTGTTCGCGTCGGCGCGCATGGCTTCGAGCGACACGCGCTGTTTCGCTGCGGCGATTTCTTCGTGCTTGACGGCAATGATCTTGTTGAGGATGTCGGACATGGTTCAGGGCGCCAGTGAATTGGAAATCTGGATCAGTTGCTCCAGCTTGGCCTTGGCCGCGCCGGACTCGATGGCTGCTCGGGCCTTGTCCACGCCGGCCTTGATCGAGTCCGTCACGTTGGCCGCGTAGAGCGCGGCACCGGCGTTGAGGATGACGATGTCGCGGGCAGATCCGGCGACATCGTCCAGCACGCTCATGAGCATCAGGCGCGACTGCTCGGGCGTATCGACCTTGAGCGCGCGGTTGCTGGCCATGGCCAGGCCGAAGTCCTCGGGATGGATCTCGTACTCGGTGACCTGCCCGTTCTTGAGTTCGCCCACCATGGTGGCGGCGCCCAGGCTGACCTCGTCCATGCCGTCACGGCCGTAGACCACCAGCGCGTGCTCTGCTCCCAGGCGCTGCAGGGCGCGCACCTGGATGCCCACCAGGTCGGCGTGGAACACGCCCATCAGGATGTTGGGGGCGCTGGCCGGGTTGGTCAGCGGGCCCAGGATGTTGAAGATGGTGCGCACGCCCAGCTCCTTGCGCACCGGCGCCACATTCTTCATGGCCGGATGGTGGTTGGGAGCGAACATGAAGCCTATGCCCACCTGCGCGATGCATTGGGCGATGGCTTCGGGCGGCAGGTTGATGTTCAGGCCCAGGCTCTCGAGCACGTCGGCGCTGCCGGACTTGCTGCTGACGCTGCGCCCGCCATGCTTGCTGACCTTGGCGCCGGCCGCCGCCGCGACAAACATCGAGCAGGTCGAGATGTTGAAGGTGTGCGAGCCGTCGCCGCCTGTGCCGACGATGTCGACCAGATGGGTCTTGTCGGCGACTTGGACCTTGGTGGAGAACTCGCGCATCACCTCGGCCGCGGCCGTGATCTCGCCGATGGTCTCTTTCTTGACGCGCAGGCCGGTGATCAGCGCGGCCATCATCACCGGCGAGCACTCGCCGCTCATGATCAGCCGCACCACGCTCAGCATCTCGTCGTGGAAGATTTCTCGGTGCTCGATGGTGCGCTGCAGCGCTTCTTGCGGGGTGATGGGCATGACGCTCTCCTGGGGAGTTCTAGTGTGCTGCGGGATTGTCTGAAAAAGCCAGCTTCAAGCCAAAGCCGATGAAGAGCGCGCCGGCCGCGCGGTCCAGCCAGTGCATGGCACGCTGCACGGCGCCGACGCGGCGCGCCAGCCAGGCGGCGGCCAGTGCCCAGCCGAAGTTGACCCACAGGGCATTGAAGTTGAACAGCAGGCCCAGCAGCAGAAAGGCAAGGCTCTTGTTCTGCACGGCCGGGGCGATGAACTGGGGCACGAAGGCCAGGAAGAACAGCGCCACCTTGGGATTGAGCGCATTCGTCCAGAAGCCCTGGTAGAAGATGTCCTTCAGGCCCATAGCCGGCATGGGTTGGACCTGAGCAGCTTCTAAATTCATAGCAGAGGGCGCGCGCGACGAGAGCAGGCGCAGGCCCACATAGACCAGGTAGGCGGCGCCCGCCCACTTCAGCACGGTGAAGGCCGTGGCCGAGGCGGCCATCAGCGCGCTCACCCCCAGGGCCGCCGCGATGATGTGGACAAAGCAGCCGGCCGTGATGCCCAGCGCAGCGACGCAGCCGGCACGCGCGCCTTGGCGCAAGGCGTTACCGACGATGTAGAGCACGTCGGGCCCCGGCGTGAGATTGAGCAACAGACCGGCGGCGATGAACAGCAACAACTGGTCGATGGCCATGGCTCAGGCCCTGAAGAAGCCGCGGATGGCTGCGATGGCGTGGTCCACGCCGGCGACGTCCACGTCCAAATGGGTGACGAAACGCAGGCGGTACAGGCCGGTGGCCTGCACGCCCGCTTGCGCCAGATGCGCGAGCAAGTCATTGGCCCGCACCTTGGCCGGCCCGCCCAGGTCCACGAACAGGATGTTGGTCTGCGGCGCTTCCACCTGCAGGCCATCGATGCCCGCCAGGCCTTGGGCCAGCCGCAGCGCCAAGGCGTGGTCATCGGCCAGGCGCTCGACGTGGTGGTCCAACGCATGCGATGCGGCTGCGGCCAGCATGCCGGCCTGGCGCATGGCGCCGCCGGCCATCTTGCGGATGCGGCGGGCCCGCGCGATGAAGTCCTTGCTGCCGCACAGGGCCGAGCCCACGGGCGCGCCCAGGCCCTTGCTGAAGCACACGGACACGGAATCGAACAGGCTGGCGATGCGTCGCGCCTCGGTGCGCGCGTCGCCACCGGTTTGCGCGGCCTGGCCCACGGCCGCATTGAACAGGCGCGCGCCATCCAGATGCGTGGCCAGGCCGCGCGACCTGGCCAGCGCAGTCGCCTCCTGCAAATAGGCAAAGGGCAGCAGCTTGCCGCCCAAGGTGTTCTCCAGCGCCAGCAGGCGGCTGCGCGCGAAGTGCGGATCGTCCGGCTTGATGGCGGCCTCGATGGCGGCCAGGGCCAAAGTGCCGTCGGCCTCGTGTTCGATGGGCTGCGGCTGCACGCTGCCGAAGACGGCGGCGCCGCCGCCTTCCCAGCGGTAGCAGTGCTGCATCTGGCCGACGATGTATTCGTCGCCGCGCTGGCAGTGCGACAGGATGGCGCACAGATTGCTCTGTGTGCCGGTGGGCACGAACAGCGCCGCCTCGAAGCCCAGCATGCCAGCAATCTTCTCCTGCAGCGCGTTGACGCTGGGGTCGTCACCGAAAACGTCGTCGCCCAACGGCGCGGCCGCCATGGCCGCGCGCATCGCCGGCGTGGGTTGCGTCACCGTGTCGCTGCGCAGGTCCACGATAGCGCCCCCACGCTCCCCCACTACGTGTGGGTCGCTGCCCCCCGAGGGGGCCTTCGCACCTTGGGACGGCCCAGCGGCGCTCATGGTCATGCCGTCTGCTCCAGGAAGTTTTTCAGCATGGCGTGGCCGTGTTCGGTGAGGATGGATTCGGGATGGAACTGCACGCCCTGGATGGCCAGCTCGCGATGCCGCACGCCCATGATCTCGCCGTCGGCCGTCCAGGCCGTGGTCAGCAGCTCGGGCGGACAGGTGGCCTTCTCGATGGCCAGCGAGTGGTAGCGGTTGACGGTGAATGTCTCGGGCAGGCCGGCGAACACCCCCTCGCGCGTGGTCGTGATCTCGCTGGTCTTCCCATGCATCAGCTGCTGCGCGCGGATGATGTTGCCGCCGAAGGCCGCGCCGATGCTCTGGTGGCCCAGGCAGACGCCCAGGATGGGCAGCTTGCCGGCGAAGTGGCGGATCGCCTCGACCGAGATACCGGCCTCGGCCGGCGAGCAGGGGCCGGGCGAGACCACCAGCAGGTCGGGCTGGCGCTCAGCCACACCGGCCACGGTGATCTCGTCGTTGCGGTGCACCTCCACCTGCGCACCGAGTTCGCCGAAGTACTGCACCAGGTTGTAGGTGAAGCTGTCGTAGTTGTCGATCATCAGGAGTTTCATTCCAGGCCCTCCTCGACCAGTTCGGATGCGCGAAGCAAGGCACGGGCCTTGGCTTCCGTCTCCTGCCATTCCAGCTCCGGCACGGAGTCGGCCACCACGCCGGCCGCGGCCTGCACGTACAGGACCTGGTCCTTGATGATGCCGGTGCGGATGGCAATGGCCACGTCCATGTCGCCGGCGTAGCTGAGGTAGCCGCAGGCGCCGCCGTACAGGCCGCGCTTGGTGGGCTCGAGCTGGTCGATGATCTCCATCGCATGGACCTTGGGCGCGCCTGTGAGCGTGCCGGCCGGGAAGCTGGCCTTGAGCACGTCGATGCTGGTCATGCCGTCGTTGAGGATGCCCTCGACGTTGCTGACGATGTGCATCACGTGGCTGTAGCGCTCGACCGCGAAGGCCTCGGTCACCTTGACGCTGCCGGTCTTGGCGATGCGGCCGATGTCGTTGCGCGCCAGGTCGATCAGCATCACGTGCTCGGCGCGCTCCTTGGGGTCGTTGACCAGCTCCTGCTCGATCTGCTTGTCGCGCTCGGGCGTGGCGCCGCGCGGCCGCGTGCCGGCCAGCGGGCGGATGATGATCTTCTGGCCTTCGTCGGTCTGCTCCTGGCGCACCAGGATCTCCGGCGACGCGCCCACCACGTGGAAGTCGCCGAAGTTGTAGTAGTACATGTAGGGGCTGGGGTTCAGGGAGCGCAGCGCCCGGTACAGCGACAGCGGCGACTCGGTGTAGCGCTTCTTGATGCGCTGGCCGACCTGCACCTGCATGAAGTCGCCGGCGGCGATCATCTCCTTGGCGCGCTCCACAGCGGCGATGTAGTCGGCCTTGGCGAAGTCGCGCTCGGCCGGGAAGCTCTGGGTCTGCTTGATGCTGGGCGCGCTGACCGAGTACTTGAGCTGTTCCTTGAGCTCGCGCAGCCGCTTCTTGCCGTTGGCAAAGGCCTCACCCTGGGCCGGATCGGCATAGACGATGAGATAGAGCTTGCCCGACAGGTTGTCGATGACGGCCAGCTCCTCGCACTGCAGCAGCAGGATGTCGGGGCAGCCCAGGGTGTCGGGCGGGCAGCTCTTTTCCAGCTTCTTCTCGATGTGGCGCACCGTGTCGTAGCCGAAGTAGCCGGCCAGGCCGCCGCAAAAACGCGGCAGGCCCGGGCGCAGTGCCACCTTGAAGCGCTTCTGGTACTCGCCGACAAAGTCCAGCGGATTGCCGCCGTGCGTCTCGATGACCTTGCCGTCCCTGACCACCTCGGTCACGGCATCGGCGCCGAAGCCGCTGGCCCGCAACAGGGTGCGCGCCGGCAGGCCGATGAAGCTGTAGCGGCCGAAGCGTTCGCCACCGACGACGGACTCCAGCAGGAAGCTGTGCTTGCCGTCGCCCTTGGCGTGGGCCAGCTTCAGATACAGGGACAGCGGGGTTTCCAGGTCCGCAAACGCCTCGGCGATGAGGGGAATGCGGTTGAAGCCCTGCAACGCAAGGCTTTTGAATTCGAGTTCGGTGATCAAGGCTGAGCCTCCACAAGCTCGGCGGCAAGGCCTGCCGCCAGTTCATTCAATCTTGCTCCGGCGGGGCCGAAGCGCGGGGCACGGGCTGCCCCGTGCGGTCAGGTGCGAACGAAATGAGGCTTGCGCCAGGGCCAGGCTCCCCGGTCGCTCAAACCTGTGATCGTCGTACGGTGAATGAACATGGACCAAAGTGTAGCCCAGGCGACTAGGCCGCTCGAAAACCCTGATAGCTGGCCTGCCGCAGTGGGCAACAATTTGCAACAGGTAGCGAACGGCTGTTCTGTTCCCAGGAGACACACGATGAAACTGCTCAAACAACTGGCCTTGCTGGCCGCCGGCCTGCTGCTGGCTGGCGCGGCCCTGGCGACCGTGGATGTCTCCGGCGTCAAGTACGAGGAGACCATCGACATGCGCGGCACCAAGCTGCAGCTCAATGGCGCCGGCACCCGCTACAAGACCGTGATCAAGGTCTACACGCTGGGCCTGTACCTGCCCAAAAAGGCCGGCACGCTGGAAGAAATACTGGCCATGCCCGGCCCCAAGCGCATCAGCCTGACCTCGTTGCGCGAAATCGATTCCGGCGAACTGGGCAAGCTGTTCACCCGTGGCATGGAAGACAACATGGACCGCGCGGCGTTTTCCAAGCTGATCCCCGGCGTGATGCGCATGAGCCAGATCTTCTCGGACTACAAGAAGCTCAACGCCGGCGACAACTTCATGATCGACTGGGTGCCCGGCACCGGCGCCGTCCTGACCGTGATGGGCAAGCAGCAGGGCGAGCCTTTCAAGGAGCAGGAGTTCTTCAACGCCCTGCTGCGCATCTGGCTGGGCCCCAACCCGGCCGACTGGAAGCTCAAGGACGCGTTGCTGGGCAAGCCGGCCTAATCGAGACCGAGAAAGCGGCCGATGTCCGCCAGCGAGTCGACAAAGCCGTCGGCATCGACGGCGCGCACCGGCTCACCGTGGTTGTAGCCATAGGTCACCAGCAGCACCGGGCAGCCGGCGGCGCGCGCGGCCCGCGCGTCATTGCTGGAGTCGCCCACCATCAGCGTGCGGCCCGGCGCCGTGCCCAGGGCCTTGCAGGTCTCCAGCAGCGGCAGCGGGTCGGGCTTCTTGCGCGCGAAGGCATCGCCGCCATACACCTGCGAGAAGAAACCATCGAGCCCCTTGGCGCGCAGCAGCGGCAGGGCAAAGGCCGTGGGCTTGTTGGTCAGGCAGGCCAGCACCAGGCCGCGCGCCTGGAGCGCCCGCAAGCCCTCGAGCACGCCGGGGTAAAGGTCGGAGTGCTGGCCGTTGATGGCCAGGTAATGCGCCTGGTAAGCCACCCAGGCCTTCTCATACAGGCCGCCATCGGCGCCCACATGGCGCAGCACCGAGGCGATCAAATGTTCCGAGCCCTTGCCCACCATGGTCTCGATGGCGGCGCGCGCCACCGGCGGCAGGGCCAGCTCGGCGAGCATCCGGTTCAGGGCGGCGGCAAAGTCGCCCAGGGTGTCGACCATGGTGCCGTCCAGATCGACGATGGCGGCCTGCAAGGGGCCGTGGGGCCAGCGAATAGAGTTCACGAATTGGCAATAGCGTGCGCAAAACGGTCAACTTTAAAGGGCAACGCGAAACACCAGCGTTCACAACTGTGTTCGGCCTCCAGCTCGAACCCAGAATGGACCAGCAACCTCCTCTGCCAGTCCGCTCAGCGCAGAGCGCCCAAACCTTTGATCGTCCAGGCCCGCAGACCGTCTGCAGGGCAAGAACTGTCCAGCGCTTATTCAGCCCAGCTTGAACGTTGATACCGAGGTCTGAAGGCCGAGAGCCTGCTGCTCGAGACTTGTCGCGGCGGCCGCGGCCTCCTCGACCAGCGCCGCGTTTTGCTGAGTCATGTGGTCCAGCTGTGTCACCGACTTGTTGACCTCGCCGATACCCTGGCTCTGCTCATTCGCCGCCGTGGTGATTTCGGCAACGATGTTGGAGACGCGCTGCACGCTGGCAACGATTTCATCCATCGTCGCACCGGCATCGCGCACCAGACGGCTACCGGATTCGACCTTCTCCACGCTCGCGCTGATCAGTTCCTTGATCTCGTTCGCTGCACCAGCACTTCGCTGCGCCAGAGAACGGACCTCGCTGGCCACAACGGCAAACCCGCGCCCCTGCTCGCCGGCCCGGGCCGCTTCGACCGCCGCATTCAGCGCCAAGATGTTGGTCTGGAAAGCGATACCGTCGATGACGCCGATGATGTCGTTGATTTTCTGCGAGCTGGCGTTGATTTCGTTCATCGTAGAGACGACCAGACCCACAACGGCGCCACCCCTCTGTGCCACCTCTGCTGCCGATCCAGACAACTGGTTGGCTTGCGCTGCCGCATCTGCGCTTTGGCGCACCGCCTCGGTGAGCTGCTGCATATTGCTGGACGTCTGCTCCAGGGATGAGGCCTGTTTTTCGGTACGTGCCGACAGGTCCTGGTTTCCGATGGAAATCTCTCGCGAGGCCACCGTCATCGAGTCAGTGCCGGTACGGACGTCGGCGACGATTGCCGCCAGGCCTTGCGACATGTCGCGCACGGCCGCCAACAGGCTGGACTCTGCACCAGTGGCCACTGCAATCTTCTGAGACAAGTCACCCTCGGCCATGCGGCGCATCACGTCGCGGGCGTATTCGGGCTCACCGCCCAATTGGCGCCACACGCTGCCGATGACGAGGAAGGAGGCCAGCACCAGGCTTGCGACGACGACGATGGCGCTGAGGATGGTGGACGTCACGCTGGCCGACACGCCGGCATTGGCATCGGACAGGCCGGATGCGAAGTTTTCGCCTGCCTGCTTTCGCTGCTGCGCAAGTTCAGTCTCCAGCGCTTTCAACGCTGCCTGCATCTTCGGAATCGAGCCGGCCTGGTCACCCTGCTTGATTCCCAGGAACAGCTGTGCCGTTTCGACTGAGGCGCTGTAATAGGCCTCGAACAAACCCTTCAGCTTCGCAGCGGCGGCGCTTTTCCCGTCAATCTTCTCAATCGTTGAGAGCAACTTGCGAATACCAACCGCGCGCTCGCCTGCGTCGTCCAGACTCTTTTTCTCGCCCTCGGCCACAGCGCTCTGTACCGTAGCACCCAGCGCGTCCAGTTGCGCCGCGAACTGCGTTGTGGAGTCGAGGTAGGGATAGTCAACCGAACCGACCGAGTTAATGGCCGCAGAAGTCCGGGCTGAAAAAGCCAGCACCACGGCGATTCCAACGGCGAAGATGACGGCGGCGACGACCGGCAGCATCCAGATTCGAGTTTTCACATTCATTTCGTTCTCCAAACGACAGCGCGCCGCAGCAGCGGCGCGCATCGAGGTTTTGCGACCCCGAGTCGCGACTATTCGACGGACAGGACCACTTTGACGCTGGCGTCTACGGCCGATTTCTCGATATAGGCGATTGCATCGGGCGTGGCGGCGACATACTTCTTGATGTCCGCCGTGCTGGCCAGTTCCTTCGGAGGGGTTCCCTTGCCGGAGAAAACCAGCCGCGACCAGGCAGCCTTGACCTGGGCGGCCTGCTTGCCGGTCACCTTGGAGTAGAACTGCTCGCGAATCGCGGCGCTTTCCGGCTGGTCGACCGCGGCCGCTGCTGCGCCATTGGGCAAGCTGTTGCTCTTGCCGAGGTAGACGCTGGCAACCTGGTCTGCCGTCATGCTGGCATTCGGGCTCTTCGGGTTGACGATCACTGCCACCTGGGCTTGTGCCAGGCCGGCGGCGGCCAGAAGTGCGGCCATCGCCGCGTTCTTGATGTACTTGGTCATGATGTTTGCTGTTGGACTCAGAACACGAAGTCAGCACTAACGCTGAAGACGTTGACCGCGTCTTTGCCGAAGCCAGAGCCCGGCTTGACGTTCGCGAACATGCCATTGCCGTCAGGGCGAACATGCTCGTACTGCGCCTTCAGTGCGACATTGCGCACGGCGTCCCAGCGCACGCCGAGGGCCGTCGTCTTCTGGTTGAGAACCTGGTCGGCCAGGACGTAATCGACTGCCGTCTTCAAAGCGCCGCCGGGCACCGTGTTGACGACATTGGAATCATCCTGCTTGACCTGCGACAACGTCACATAGGGTGCGAACTTGCCGAAGCGATAACCGAACGTCGTGTACCAGCCTGTCGTGTCCGGCACAAAGGAATCGGTGCGGCGCTTCGTGTATTCGAAGTTGGCGATGATGTTGTTCTGGTCGTAGCTGGCACCGATGCCGGTGAAGCTGACGCCCTTGTCGGTGGCGTCCATCTGATTGCCGACGCTGGCGTATGGCGTTGTCCGCAGCAGCGAGACCAGACCATTCACAGCGGGGTGACTGAGAGTCAGCTTGCCTTGGGCATGGCCGAAGCGCAGCGAGACGCCATTGGCGAGTTCAGCCACCAGGTTCACGCCGACCAGCTTCTTCACGTCCAGGTCGTTGTGCTCGTACACCGAGCTCGACTGACCGGCAAACACTTGGGCAGAGACATTGCTGGTACCGAGCGGCATCTGATAGACCGCATCGACGCCATCGATGTGGCTGATCGGCACCTGGCCATAGACTTCCTGCGGCGGGCGCAGCCAGACGTTGGCGTAGCCGACATCGCGGAAGTCGGAGACTGCGAACATCGGAGCGCCCATGCGGCCGGCGCGCAGCGCCAGGGTTGGCGAGACCTGGGCCTTGACATAGGCCCACTCGAGTTCGGGTTTGAAGTTGCCGTCGCCGTTTTGCTTGGTCAGCAACTGGCCGGTGCCCGAGAATGTACTGTTGAGCTTGTAGGTGCCCTGCACGCCAAGCTTGCTATCGACCTCGCCGCTGGCCTTTTTGGTGGCGCCGTGCGGTTGGCCAACAATCACGTAGTCAGCGTCGTTGGTATTGGTGGTCGTCAGGCCGACAGTGCCAAAGCCAGAGAAGGTGAACGCCGATTCGTCAGCGGCGTTGGCCGAAGCGCCGAACGCGAAAATTGCCACAGCCACAGGGGCAAGGCGGTACATCTTTGCAATCATTACTGTCCTACTAAATCACTACTGCTAACAATCAAGGAACTGCGCTCACCAGTTGTTACATTACGGAGCGCACCAAGTCACATGGCGACCTTAGGGTTTTCGACAGTTAAGGCGTGAAGTTGAATTTTTTCGGTGTGATGTACGTCACAAACCGGAGATCGTCTGGCCAAGATGCAAGGCCTGAATCGGCGTGGCGTCTCCACTACACCTGAGCGCGCCCACATCCAACCCATGCCCTGATTCCACAAGCCACTCCTGCCAGCCCGCCCAGCGCAGAGCGCACCGAAAGTCGGGAAGAAGTCGCTTGGGATGGGGCCGTTCAATCGGCCACGCGGCCGGGCAAGCCGGCCAGGCGCTCGGCCAGGAAGTCGATCAGCACACGCACGCGCAAAGGCAGTTG
The DNA here is from genome assembly GCF_936925435.1 of uncultured Ramlibacter sp. GTDB lineage: Bacteria > Pseudomonadota > Gammaproteobacteria > Burkholderiales > Burkholderiaceae_C > Ramlibacter. Next base: position 13,607 of record NZ_CAKZHQ010000054.1, read on the forward strand.
CCGCCGCGCGGCGTACAACAGGTGGGCATGCTGGGCCGGCCCGGTGTGGCGGGGCAGCACCCGGCGCAGGCGGCCGCAGCGCAGCAGGTCGTCCACCATCCAGGTCGGCTGCAGCGAGATGCCGGCGCCACTGAGCACGGCATCGAGCAAGGCCAGCGCGTTGCTGACCTGGTAGCGGCTGCGCACCGGCACGGCCACTGCGCCACTCGGGCCCTGCAGCAGCACATCGCCGTTGTCGCCGGCGGCGTAGCGCAGATAGTCGTGCGCCGCCAGTTCCTGCGGCCGGCGCGGCTCGCCGCGCGCCGCGAGGTAGGCCGGCGAGGCCACCAGCACGCGCGGCCAGCGGCCCAGCGAACGCGCCACCAGGTCGGGCGGCAGGCTTGCGCCCAGCCGCAGCGACACATCGATGCGCTCCTCCACCGGATCGGCAAAGCGGTCGTCGAGCAGCAGCTCGATCTCGATGCTGGGATGCAGGCGCAGGAACTCCAGCATCAGCGCGTTGAGCCAGCGCTCGCCCAGGGCCACCGGCGCGCTCACGCGCAGGCGCCCGCTCGCCTGCTGTGACTGCTCGCGCACCTCGGCCGCCGCGTCGCGGTAGTCCTCCAGCAGGCGCATGGCGCGCCCGTGGAAGCGCTGGCCCTCGTCGGTCAGGCTCAGGTGCGCCGTGCCGCGGCGCAGCAGTCTGGCGCCCAGCGAACGCTCCAGGGCCGCGACCAGTTTGCTGACTGTCGGCTGGGTCGTGCCCAGCGCCCTGGCGGCGCCCGACAGGCTGCCCAGCTCCACGCTCAGCACAAAGGCCTCCATCGCGCGCAGACTGTCCATGGTGGATTCGAATCTGGAATGGGAAGCATGCGATTTTGCCGTCTTCTCAAGCTATTGGGCATGCCGGAAAGTGCGCTTTCCTTTCCTTGCCCACTCCTGAAAGACACCATGCCCATCCCACTTGCCCTGCGCTGGCTCCAGGCCGGCCTTGCCAGCCTTGCATGGAGCGTCGCGTTGGCAGCGCATGCCGCGGCGTCCACCACCTGGTGGAGCCCCAGCTGGATGGCCAGCACCCAGCCGGTCTGGGGCAGCGACTTCATCCTGCCCAGCGGCCTGCCGCCTCACCTGGAGCAGCAGACCCTGCGCCAGCTGGCGCGCCTGAGCATTGGCGGCAGCCGTCTGCGCGTGGTGCTCAGCAACGAGGGCGGCAGCGCGCCGCTGCACATAGCCGCCGCCTGGGTGGCGCGCCCGGCCCAGGGCGCGGCCATCGCGCCGGGCAGCACGCGCAGGCTGCGCTTTGGCGGCCAGGACCATGTCACCTTGCCGCCGGGCGCGCGTCTGGCCAGCGACCCGGTGGACCTGCCGCTACCGGACCTGGCGCGCGTGGCGGTCTCGGTCTATCTGCCGCAGGCCAGCGCGCCGGCGGGCTTTCATTTCGACGCCCGCGAGACCGCCTATCTGGCGCAGGGCGACCACAGCGGTGCCGCCGCGCTGCCGGCCAACGCCAAGCAATTGAACTCGCGGCTCTATGTGAGCGCTGTGCTGGTGGAGACGGCACAGCCGCCGGCCACCGTGGTGGCGTTGGGCGACTCGCTGACCGACGGCAACGGCGCGACGCCCGGCGCCGACACGCGCTGGCCCGATGCGCTGGCGCAAAGGCTGGCCGGGCGCGGCGTGGCCGTGCTCAACGCTGGTATCTCCGGGGGCCGCCTGCTCAAGGACGGCATGGGCCGCAGCGCGCTGGAGCGGCTGGGCCGCGACGTCTTCGCGCAGCCCGGCGTACGGGCCCTGGTGGTGCTGCTGGGCGTCAACGACCTGGGCTGGCCGGGCGGCCCCTTCGCACCGCACGAACGCCCAGCCAGCGCCGACGACATCATTCAGGGCTTGCGCCTGCTGGCGCAGCAGGCCCAGGCTCACAACGTGCGCGCCATCGCCGGCACCATCGCGCCGCTGGAGGACGCGCTGGCCGGCACGCCGCTGCAAGGCCACTACAGCGCCGACAAGGAGCGGGTGCGCCAGGCGGTCAACCAGTGGATTCGCGGCAGCGGCGCCTTCGACGCGGTGCTGGACTTCGACCTGCGCCTGCGTGATCCGGCCCGGCCCAGCCGCCTGCTGCCGGCGCTGGACTCCGGCGACCACCTGCACCCCGGCGACGCCGGCTACAAGGCGATGGCCGACCTGGTGGACCTGGAGCAGCTGCTGGCGCGGTAGGCCAACAGGGCAATGGCCTACGTGGCAGCGCGGCCGTGGCGCTCCCCCATGCGCGCGGGCTTGTGGCACTATTTTTGGAATGCCCACCCCGATTTTTCTCACCGTCGCCGCCACCGGCCTGGCCGCCCTGGGCGCCTGGAAACGCCGACGCCGGCTGGCCTCGCTGGAGCAGGAGGCGCAGGACGAGGACGCCAGTCCGGACTCGGCCCTGCCAGCGCTGGCGCACGACGACGCGCTGGCGGTGCTGGCCGCGGCCGAAGTGGCAGCCATCAAGCAGGGCCTGGGCGGCCCGCCCACGCCCAACCCGCATCCCCTGGGCACGCGCGCGCGCATCCTGTGGGAGACACACTACGGCGTCGTCTTGATGGACTGGGACAGCTGATAGAGCCGGCCGCCCGGACGGCGGCCCAAAGCGCAGCGCTCAGTAATGCGGCGGCCGCTCGTCGCGCGGGTGGCCCATGTCCGCACCACCGCTGTCGCGTTGCTGCTGCCTGAGCGCGCCCAGCTCGCGCACCAGCACGTCGATCTGTTCCTGCTGGCGGATGACGACCTGGTTGAGTTGCTCCACCAGGTCTTCGGTGAAGCTGGCCTTGATCTCCAGGTCGGTCAGGCGCTGGTCGATGCGGTCGGGTGTGGACATGGGGTGGCGCGCTCTCAGGCGAAATGGTCGAAGGAAGCGTAGCGGCGCTGCAGCGGCGCGCCCTGCGCATCCACCAGGCGCAGGCCGGGCTCAGCCTCGATGCGGCCGATGCGCGTGACGCGCGTGCCGGCCTCGGCGGCGGCGGCCTGCACCGCAGCGCGCTGCGCGGCCGGCGCGGTGAAGGCCAGTTCGTAGTCGTCGCCGCCCGCCAACACGCATTCCAGCTGCACTTCGGCGGACAATTGGCCTGCAGCACCCGTGGAATGGCCGCCATAAGCTATCAACTCCATAGCAAGCACAGTCTCGACCGTGGCCCCGACGCCGGACTGGCGCAGGATGTGGCCGAGATCGCCCAGCAGACCGTCACTGACGTCGATGGCTGCCGTGGCCAGGCCGCGCAGGGCCTGGCCCAGGCCCACGCGCGGCGTGGGCTGCTCCAGCCGGACACGGGCCGCATCGAACACCGCGGCCGGCGCCTGCAGCGTGCCGCGCAACACCTCCAGCGCGATGCGCGCATCGCCCAGCGTGCCGCTGACCCAGAGGTCGTCACCCGCACGCGCGCCCGAACGCAACAGGGCCTGGCCGGCCGGCACCTCGCCGAAGACGGTGATGCAGATGGTCCGCGGGCCGCGCGTGGTGTCGCCGCCCACCAGCTCGCAGCCATGGGCGTCGGCCAGCGCCAGCAGGCCGCGCGAGAACGGCTCCAGCCAGGCCGCGTCGGCGCGCGGCAAGGCCAGGGCCAGCGTGAAGGCCAGCGGCCTGGCGCCACAGGCCGCCAGATCACTGAGGTTGACCGCCAGCGCCTTGTGGCCCAGCGTGAAGGGATTGACGTCGGGGAAAAAATGCCGGCCCTCGACCAGCATGTCACATGAGACGGCCAGTTGCATGCCCTGCGCCGGCGCCAGCAGCGCGCAGTCATCGCCCACGCCCAGCGCGTTGCGCTGGACGGGACGCTTGAAGAAACGGTCGATCAGCTCGAATTCACCCATGCGGCATTGTCGCTTGGCCCGCCAGCGCAAGCCGCTGACAATGCGCTCTGCACCTGCCCTGCCCCTCTCCATGCCCAAGCCCCCCTCTCCCGTCGTGATCTACCACAACCCCGCCTGCGGTACCTCGCGCAACACGCTGGCGCTGATCCGCAACAGCGGTGTCGAACCCCAGGTCATCGAATACCTGCAGACACCGCCGGACCGCGCCACCCTGCTGGGCCTGATCGCGGCCATGGGCATCACGCCGCGCGAACTGCTGCGCCGCAAGGGCACGCCCTACGACGAACTGGGCCTGGACGCCCCGTCCTGGACCGACGACGCCCTGGTCGACCAGATGCTGGCCCACCCCATCCTCATCAACCGGCCCATCGTTGTCACGGCCTGGGCGACCCGCCTGTGCCGCCCGTCCGAGACGGTGCTGGACCTGCTGGCGGGTGCGCCGGCCGCGCCATAGCAGCCGGTCTGCGTTGCCGGGTACGCTAGCCGCGCCCGCGGAAGCGCCCCGCCCCCTGGCGCACCACCTCGGCCAGCAGCCTTTCCTGGCCCTGCTTGTCGCGCAGCCAGCGGGCGTCGTTGGTGCCCAGCTCGGCGTCTTCGCGCAGCATCTGCACGCCGGGGCCGGCACCGAGCTTGCGGGCGTGCTCGCCAATCTGCAGCATGGTCAGCTTGATGTGGTCGCGCAGCGGCATGTGCTGGCCGCTGACCGGGTCCACGTAGACCGCCTCCAGGCCGAAGCGGCAGGCCTGGAAGCGGTTGTAGGTGTAGACCATGTAGTCGTCTTCCTGCGGCATGAAGGGCTGCTCGTGCATCAGCCAGGAAGCCAGAGACTGCACGAAGCCGGCCAGCGCCGAGGCGCGCTCCACCGTCAGCGGCGTGTCGAAGACGCGGATCTCGATGGTGCCGAACTCGGGCTTGGGCCGGATGTCCCAGTAGAAGTCCTTCATGCTCTTGACCACGCCGGTGCGGGTGGTCTTGGCGAAGAACTCGCTGAAACCATCCCAGGTCAGCGTGAAGGGCGCGCGGCCCGACATCGGGAAGGCGAACACCGAATTGAGCCGCGCCGAGTCGAACTGCGTGTCCTGGCCCTGCACATAGGGGCTGCTGGCCGACAGCGCGATGAAGTGCGGGATGTAGCGCGACATGCGATGCAGCATCAGCAGGGCCGCATCGGCGTTGGGGCAGCCGATGTGCACGTGCTGGCCGAAGATGGTGAACTGCTTGCTCAGATAGCCATACAGTTCGCTCAGCTCGCGAAAGCGCGGCTTGTCGTAGATGCGCCGCTCGTGCCACTGCTGGAAGGGATGGGTGCCGCCGCCGACGATGGCGATGTTGAGCTTGTCGGCGCACTTGACCAGGGCGTCGCGGATCTGCGAGAGCTCGCCCAGCACCTCGGAGGTCGAGTGGCACACACCGGTGGAGATCTCGATCATGCTGGAGGTCATCTCCGGCACCACGTTGCCCGGCAGCGAGTACTTGGCCATCAGGCGCAGCATCTCGTCGGAATAGGGCGCCAGGTCGTAGTCGTGGGTGTTGACCAGCTGCAGTTCCAGCTCCACGCCCAGCGACAGGGCCGCCGAGGTGTGGAAGGGCTCCAGCCCCTGCGGCGGCGCGGCCCCCGGCTCGCCTGGCAGCGTCATTTTTGGCGTGATGTCATGCGGCGCGGCGGCATCGCCTGCCAGGCGCAGGTGGCTATCCACGCAGCTCTCCCGGTTGCACAGGGCCGCCCGCGCCCTCCACGGCCCAGGGCTTGGAGCTCTCGCCAGCCCGGTAGATGGCCAGGGTGCAGACCACCGAGCCCAGCACCTCCATCAGCAAGATGGCCGGTAGCGCGATGCTGGCGATGCGCGGGCCCAGGTTGGCCGAAGAGGCCATGAATTGCGAGACCAGCAGCAGGGCCACCGAAGACATCGGCGACATGGCGCTGCCGGTCCACAAGGCCTGGCGCCAGGACAGGCCGCTGCCCCAGTTGGCCAGGCCCACGCCCAACACCTTGGCGACGCCGCGCGCCACCACCAGCAGGGCCACCAGGCCGGCCACCGCCGGATTCCAGTCGGCCTTGGCTGCCACCACCGAGACCAGCACGAACATCAGCATCACCAGCAGCGACGAGGCCGTGCCCAGCTGGCGCGGCCAGGCCCAGGGCCGCGGGTTGAGCTGCTTGAGCAGCATGCCGCCCAGCAGCGCCGCCAGCGGCGCCGAGCCGCCGAAGTGCGCGGCCAACGCCGTGCCCGCGGCGATCAGGGTGATCAGCAGGATGGAGGTGTTCTCGCTGGTCGGGCTCATCACGCGCAAGGCCACGCGCAGGGCCAGGGCCAGCGCCGCGCCCACCACGATGGACAGGCCCAGCACCACCAGCACCGGGTAGAAGGTGTCGCTCAGGCCGGCGTCGGCCTCCGGCCTGTGCATCATGCCGGCGCGCGCGGCCACCAGGGTCAGCGCGTACAAGGTGCTCAGCGTGGCCAGCACCATGGCCCGCTCGGTCACCGGGCCGGCGGCGCGGGTGTCCATCACCACCCGGCTGAGCACCGCCGGCGAGGAGGCCATGGCGATCAGGGCCAGGGCCTCGGCGACGGCGGGCCGCACGCCGGCCCATCCCAGCAGGTAATAGACGAAGACGAAGGTCAGTGCGGCCTCGAGCAGGCTTTGCAGCAGCACCATGGGGTTGTGGCGGAACCAGCGCAGGGCGATGCGCCCGCCGGCCTCGAACAGCACCACGGCCACGCCCAGTTCCAGCAGGAACAGGCTGATGCCTTGCAGCGGCCAGGCCGCGCCGGAAAAGCCCGCCAGACCGGCCAGGGCACCGATCACCGAGTAGCCCACCACCTTGGGCAGTCCGGTATAGCGCTGGATCAGGTGGCCCGCCGCCGCCGCCACGGCCAGCAGGATGGACCATTGGACGGTGGGCAGACCGGCCGAAGGCTTGAGCCATTCGGACCAGATGGCCATGATTTCATGCATTGCGTGTCCCCCGGCGGGCACTGTAGCAGCACCCCATGGCTGGGCTTGTAGGAGGATGCGCCATCGGAATGCTACTGAATTGATAGCTACTCAAGCCCTTTGTACGGGGGCTACGTGCCGATTCAGTCCCGCACAGGGAGAAAGAAGCTGGCCGGGCGTCGGCGGCAGCGTGCCAGCACGGCGCTGCGGATGCGGATGCGGTCGACGCCGCTGACGTTGTGCGCTCGCAGGGCCAGGCGAAAGGCCAGGAAGAAGCTCACCACCAGGTTGAGCATGCCGATCAGCGGGATGCCGGCGGCGCACCACCACAGCTCGGGCATGGTCAGCGCGTCCAGTCCATAGGCGGCCGCCGCTGCCGCCAGCTGCCCGGACGACAGCGTCACGTGCCGCGCCTCCAGGCCGATGCTCAGGAAGGCCAGCACCGGCGGCACCAGGCCGAGCATGAAGCCCAGCGAGATGTTGGAGGCAAAGCCAGAGATGTTGCGCCGCATGAAGCTGGCCCAGCGGTCGGCGCGCGCCGTGCCCAGCGCCGCCGTGATGCGCGGGTTGTAGCGCATGGCCGAGTCCAGCCGGTGCAGCACGAACCAGTTCTCGGTCCAGCCGGCAATCAGGCTGGAGACAAACAGCAGCACGCCGGTGCAAGCGGCAAACAGCAGCGTCGTGGGGTTGAGCAGGTGCAGCGTGTGAAAGACATGGTCGGCCTCGACGCGGTCGATCATGGGATGGCCCAGACCCCACTGCATGGCCAGGCTGATGGCCAGCACGCAGGGCACGACCATGCCGACGTTGCCCACCACCGCCGCCGCCTGCGAGCGCACCAGGTAGGCCACCTCGTCGACGAACTCCTCCACCTTGGCCAGCGAGCTCAGGTCCTTGAGCTTGGCCGCCATCGCCGGCGCCGTCATGGCCGGCTGCTTGGTCGCCAGGGTCCAGTGCATCAGCTGGATGAAGACAAAGCTGGCGGCATACATGGCGCCAGCCCAGAAGCCCGCCCAGAAGGCGCCCAGGGCCAGGGCACCCAGCGCGAACTTGGCCAAGGTCGTAATGGCGGTGGCGGCGCCGCCGCCTGCGGCCTGGGCCAGCATGCCGCGGTATTCGGCCGGCGTGCGGGTGATGTAGTGCTCGCCGGTCTCGGCGCTGCGCTCGGCCACCTTGGCCGCCAGCAGCGAAGAATTGGCCGCCAGCAGGGCGCGCAGGCTGCGCCGCTCGCGCCCCAGCGCCGCCAGCCGGCCAACCAGGCGCGCGGCGCTGGCCGTCGGCTCGGCCGCCAGCAGGCAGTCCATCAGCTCGCGCACGCGCAGCAGGCGCTCACGCAGCTGGCGCAGCATGAAGACCAGGCCGACCGAGATGCCGTGCTCGTTCAGGTGCGGGTAGACGCTGGCCGCGGCAGCACGGCAGGCTTCCAGGCGCTCGCGCAGGCGCGCCGCGGCCGCATCCACCGCCTCGGCCTCGCGCGGCGTGGCGATGAAGGCCGAGCGAAAAGCCTGCACGTCCATCGCCAGGTCGTGGAAGGGCTGCATCTCGCGCGCCGGCGTGCTCATGCGCTGGCGCAGGCCAGCCGAAAATCCCGCCGCGCTGATCTGGCTGGCGCAGTAGTTGATGGCTTCCAGCACCTCGTGCTGCCAGTGCGTCAGGCCCGGCACAGGCGAGGCCGTTGTCAGCAGCTGGGCCAGCCGGGCCAGGGTGTCGGCGTCCAGCGCGGCGATCCAGGCGGCGTCGCGCGGGTGCGGCATGGCCAGGCTGAACAGCTCGGCGCTGTCGCTGGTCTCGGGCGTGGCGGGCAGGAATTTCTGCCGCATGCGCTCATTGAGTTCGCTCAGAAAGGCCATGCGCGCGGCAAAGCCGAAGTCGGCCAGCCAGACCGCGCCGTCCACCGTGTTGGCCAGCACCAGCCACCAGGCCCGCACGCGCTCACGCGCCTCCGGCCGCGCGTCCAGCGCATCGAGCAGCAGGCGCACGCGGCTGGCGGCCGCCCCCGGCTGGGCGTCGCTCTTGCCGCGCACCCAGTCCAACAGGGCGATCACCCACAGATGGCGCTGGGCCAATGGGGCTTGCGGGTCGACGCTGTCCAGCAGCTGGTTGAGGTCAGCCACAGCTTGGGGCTTCAATGAAGGACGCGGGCGCTGCCGTCGTCCAGCACGAAGACCGGGATCTCCACCTCGAAGCGCTCGCCGTCCTCGGCCACGCAGAAGTAGCTGCCCTGCATGGTGCCCGAGGGCGTGCGCAGGCGGGCGCCGCTGCTGTACTGGAAGGCTTCGCCCGGCGGGATCAGGGGCTGGTGGCCGACCACGCCCAGGCCCTTGACCTGTTCGACCTGGCCGGCGGCGTCGGTGATGACCCAGTGGCGCGAGATCAGCTGGGCCGGCACTTCGCCGCTGTTGGTGATGGTGATTCTGTAAGAGAAGCTATAGATGCCCTGGGCCGGCGAGGACTGCTCGGGCACATATTGGGGAACGACATCCACCTTGAACTGGTACTTGGCCATCGGCGGATGGTAACTGCTAGTCCAACCTGCGAAAATCGGGCCATGAGCAAAATCCACCGCATTGCCCCGTCCATCCTCTCGGCCGACTTCGCCCGCCTGGGCGAGGAAGTGAAGAACGTCATCGCCAGCGGCGCTGACTGGATCCACTTCGATGTGATGGACAACCACTACGTGCCAAATCTCACCTTCGGCCCCATGGTCTGCGCGGCGCTCAAGCCACATGCCAAGACCCCCGCGGGCCAGGCTGTGCCGATCGACGTGCACCTGATGGTCCAGCCCGTCGACGCCCTGGCCCAGGCCTTCGCCGAGGCCGGCGCCGACTACATCAGCTTCCACCCGGAAGCTTCGGGCCACGTGCACCGCAGCGTGCAGGCCATCAAGGCCAAGGGCTGCAAGGCCGGCCTGGTGTTCAACCCGGCCTCGCCCATGGACGTGCTGGACTGGGTGATCGATGACATCGATCTCATCCTGATCATGAGCGTGAACCCGGGCTTTGGCGGCCAGAGCTTCATCGATTCGGCGCTGCGCAAGATCGAGCAGGCGCGCAAGCGCATCGATGCGTCGGGCAAGGACATCCGGCTCGAAGTGGACGGCGGCATTAAGACCGACAACATCGCGCGGGTGGCGGCCGCCGGCGCCGACACCTTCGTGGCCGGCAGCGCCATCTTTGGCAAGACCGACTACAAGGCGGTGATCGACGCCATGCGCGCGGCGCTTGCGACGCGCGCCTCCTGATTCGGCGTCCAACTCACTAGCGCTTGAGCTTGTCGTAGGCCGCACCCATGGGCGGCCCCTTGTCGGTGTCGACCCGGCCCTGTGCCAGGTCGGTGTGCGCCATCTTTCCCATCTGACGGCCTGACGCCTCGCCCTGCGGCTGGCTGTCCGCCGACTCGTCGCGCTCATGCGGCAGGCGCGGCACCCGCTTGGGTGCCTGGGTCTCGCCCTGCGCCGCAACAGTGTTGCCCGGGCGCGTCCGGCTGGGTCTTCGCAGCTGCATGGCTCGTTCCTTTCGATGGGTGAGCTCCCATCGTGCTGCCTGGCGCGGCGTTACGGGGTAGGACGCGGGCGCTTTTTTTCGTGTGGGAGCCGTCCTACCGCGTTTGACCACGCTTGCTGACAAACCGGCCCGCTGCCCGGCTACGGGTAGCACCCATGAGTTTGCCTAAGCTGGCAGCCATTGACCCTTTGCCGGGTCTGGCCCTTCAAGGAGTGGACATGGACTTGCTTGCCGGCATCCCGGACTGGCTGATCTGGAGCGTGGCCGGCGCGGCCGGCATGGTCGCCGCGGTGGCGGTGGCCAACACCATCCGGGCCCTGCTCGATTTCGAAACCCAGTGATCCCCATCCGCAGCGCGGCGCACCTCGCAGGGCGCGTCGCCTTCTTTTTGTCCGCAGCAACACAGTTTTTCCGGAGTCGCCATGGCACAGCCCAAACAGGATCCCCAGCGCAGCAAACCCAAGGCCAAGGCCGGTGACAGCGCCAAGCTCAAGCAGCTGGAGGCTTCGACGCAGGAGCCGCAAAACCTGCTGACCACCAACCAGGGCGGCGTCATCCCCGACAACCACAACTCGCTCAAGGCAGGCGTGCGCGGGCCAACCCTGCTGGAAGACTTCATCCTGCGCGAGAAGATCACCCACTTCGACCATGAGCGCATCCCCGAGCGGGCTGTGCATGCGCGCGGCAGTGCCGCCCACGGCTACTTCGAGCTGACCAAGTCGCTGTCGCAGGTCACCAAGGCCGACTTCCTGCAGGAACCGGGCACGCGCACGCCGGTGTTCGTCCGCTTTTCCACCGTGGCCGGCGAGCGCGGCTCGGCGGACACGGTGCGCGACGTGCGCGGCTTCGCCGTCAAGTTCTACACCCGCGAAGGCAACTACGACCTGGTGGGCAACAACATCCCGGTGTTCTTCATCCAGGACGCGATGAAATTCCCCGACCTGGTCCACGCCGTCAAACCCGAGCCGCACCACGGCATGCCACAGGCGGCCAGCGCGCACGACACCTTCTGGGACTTCGCCTCGCTGATGCCCGAGACCACCCACATGCTGATGTGGGCCGAGGCTGTGTGGAAACACTCCGGCCCTTGCGCTGATCGATGACCGAAGGCCGCCGAACGGCGGCAAGTTCATA
>NZ_CAKZHQ010000055.1 GCF_936925435.1 uncultured Ramlibacter sp.
GTCTGTCCTTCTGCCAGCCCCTCGGTCACGACCCGCACCCGGCCGCTGGCCATCGTGAACAGCTCCGGCTGCACCAGGTACATCGGCCCCAGCAGGTCGTGGGCGTAACAAGCTGGTGCCCGTTCAGGCTCCAGCGTGCTCTGGTACAGCGCACTGAAGCGGGCCGCATGCAGCAAGGTCTCGGTGGCGGGGTGCGGCTGCTGGGCGGCGATGCGCTCCAGCACAGACACAGGCAGGACCATCTGCTGGGTGACGTCCAGGCCCAGCAGGGTCAGGGCAAACCCTGCGGTGAAGATGTGGTCGGCGGCATGGGGGTCATGCCAGGCGTTCGATTCCGCCACAGGAGAGACGTTGCCCGGCGCGCTGATGCTGCCGCCGACCACAATGACTTGCTGAAGCAATTCGGGCAGTCGGGGTTCCAGCCGCAGGGCCAGGCTCAGGTTGGTCAGGGGGCCCAGCGCCACCAGGGTGACCTCGCCGGGATGGGCGTGAGCCTGGTCAACGATAAAACGTGCGGCCGAACGTTCGTCGGGTGCGTAGGCCAGGCGCAGGCGCTCGGGCAGATCCCCCAGACCGTCCGCCCCCTGGATCTCGGGTGCCGGGCGCACAGGCTTGTTGCGTGTGGGCGTGTTGACCCCTTCGCAGACCGGGATCTGCCGACCTGCAAGCGCACACAGGTAGATGGCATTGCGCGCCGCTTGAGACGCCGAGACGTTGCCGAAGGTGGCCGTGATACCCAGCAGCTCAAGCTGGGGCTGCGCCAGCGTGAAATACAGAGCCATGGCGTCATCAATGCCGGGGTCGGCATCGAGGATGATGCGATGGTGCGGGCGCATGGCGGCATGATCTCCTGACGGTGGTGTGATAGTTGGCAAAGACGGGCCGGATGGCTGCCTAGCTTACTGCTTTACGTGGAAGGGCTGGGCTCAGGCGCCGCTGGTTCGGCGGTGGGTTGCGCCGGGGCGGCCGGTGGTGAGCCCGTCCGCCGGCGGCGGGCATGCAGGCTGCGTGCCAAACTGGCTTCGATGGGCCAGGGTTCTGCGCCCAGTCGCGCCGCGAGCAGTTCGGCGCAGAGCAGGGCAAAAGTCAGGCCGCGTGAGCCCATCGCTGCGCTGAGCCACAGGCTGGGGTGTTCCCCCTCTTCCAGCGGACCCACCAAGGGCAGGCGGTCCAGGCTGACACAGCGTGTATTGCCCCAGCCGCGTGCGGCAGGGGCCTCAAAACAAGGCGCCAGGGTCTGCGCTGCTGCCGGCAGCAGGGTGCTCAATTTGTCGCGATTGCTAAGGTGGTGCTCGGCGCCAGTGGCGGGGGGAAGGTGCGCCGCCTCGTAGGTGGCGCCGGCATACCAAGCCCAACCTTCGTCGGTGGGAACGGCCGGAATCAGGCTGCCGTGGCCATTGACCGGGAACGGAGGCAAGCTGAGTTCATCACCGGGCGGCGGCGCGGGCTGCGGGGGGGCGGGCGCGGGTCATCAGCGCGGCCAGGTCGCGGGCGTACTGCTGCGCCTGGGCGATGGCCAGCTGCGGGTCGGCGCTGCGCTGCGGGTCGACCGCCAGCCTGGCTGTCCAGGCGCCGCTCCAGCACACCGCTGAGGCCCCAGTCCTGGTTCTGGTGCAGCAAGCGCCGAACCTCTGTCAACGTCAAGCGCAGGCCGGCGCGTGACAGCCGCGAACGGGGGCTGTCGTCCACCGAAACATGCGGCACCGCCAAACCGACCGGCAGGCCGGACGCGCCGGCAGCCGGGGTCTGGGCCGCCTCCAGGACCTGCACCTGCCAGCCGCGTCGGGCCAATGCGGCGGCCACACTGGCACCTGCCAGGCCGGCGCCAACAACCGCGCACGAGCCCAGCGGCGCAGCCTGCGTGCGCAATACGTCGCGGTTGGTTTTGAGCTGCCAATGAGGGCTGAAACGGGCCGACCCGGCGTCAAGCGCAAACCCGTTGTGCCTGAGCTGCTCGGCCAGTGTGCTGTCCAATGTCGGGGTCCAGGTCAACACCGTGCCGCGGCGGCAGCAGCGCGTGAGGGCTTTGAGGCTCCAGCGGTCCCAGGCGCTGTGGGTGTCGAGCACCACGCTGTCGGCGGCAAACTGCTGTTCCCGCAGCAGCGCTTGCCGCTCGCCCACACACAAGGTCAACTGGAGCTGTCCTTGTGCCAGCGAAAGGCGGTGAAAACCCGGCAGAAAGCCGTGCCAAGCCGGAGCCAGTTCCTGCGTCAGATAAGCCAGGTCAGCGGATGCTTGTGCGGTCAAGGCGGCCAACGACGGCACTTCGGTGCTGAGGGCGACCACATGCAAGACCTGTGGGCGCCCAGGGTCCTGTTGCCAAGCGTGCCACAGACGCAGGAAGCGCAGGGCGTCAAAGCCGGTGTCCAGCACGCGCCAGGCATGTTGCTGAGCCCAGGCCTGAGGTTGTTGGCCGGCTTGAAGCACGGCCTGGGGGGCTGATGCCTGGGGTGTCACGGAGTCAGGCGCCAGCGCGTCCTACTCAGGCGCTGGGGGGCACGTAGCCCTGGGCCTGGTCGGCGCCTGAGCCGAAAAAGTGGTTTTCCATCTGGCGTGCCAGGTATTGGCGGGCCCTGGCATCAGCCAGGTTCAGCCGGTTTTCGTTCACCAGCATGGTCTGGTGCTTGAGCCAGGCGGCCCAAGCCTCCTTGCTCACGCTCTCCCAGATGCGTTTGCCCAGTTCACCCGGGTAGGGGGGGAAGTCCAGCCCCTCGGCTTCCTTGCCCAATTTGATGCAGTTCACCATACGTGCCATTGTGAGCCTCTTTCAATTACTTAGATGTTTTCAGAATAAGCAACTGAAATCTTATTCGTTCCAGTTTTGATCATGTTTCAACAGAATCCTTTCCATCGCTATTCACACCTCGATTTGGAAAAGGACACGACATGACGCAACGCCGCAACTTTATCAAGCTTTCTGCTGCCCTCGCCCTGGTAGGGGCGTCTTTGGCCACGTATGCCCAGTCAACGCAGACCTTGCTGAACGTGTCGTATGACCCGACACGGGAGTTGTATGTGGACATCAACGCGGCGTTCGGCAAGTATTGGAAAGCCAAAACCGGCAAGGACGTGACCATCAAACAATCGCACGGCGGCTCGGGCAAGCAGGCGCGTTCGGTGATTGACGGTCTGGATGCGGATGTGGTGACGCTGGCCTTGGCAGGCGACATCGATGCCTTGCACAAAAACGGCGGCTGGATTCCTGCCGACTGGCAAAAACGCCTGCCCCACAACTCATCGCCTTACACCTCAACCATCGTGTTGGCTGTGCGTGAAGGCAATCCCAAGAACATCAAGGACTGGGATGATCTGATCCGTCCAGACATCAAGGTCATCACGCCCAATCCCAAGACCTCGGGCGGGGCTCGTTGGAACTACCTGGCCGCCTGGGAGTTCGCCAAACGCAAGTACGGCAGCGATGCCAAGGCCAAGGAATTCGTCGCCAAGCTGTACGGCAACGTGTCCATTCTGGACACTGGCGCGCGCGGCTCCACCATCACCTTTGCCCAGCGCGGCCAGGGCGACGTGCTGATCGCCTGGGAAAACGAGGCCTACCTGCTGGAAAAGGAATTCGGCGCCAAGTTCGACGTGGTCGCGCCCTCCATCTCCATCCTGGCCGAGCCGGCCGTGGCCGTGGTCGACAAGAACGTGGACAAGAAGGGCACGCGCGCCGTGGCCGAGGAGTACCTGAAGTACCTGTACTCCGAGGAAGGCCAGGACATCGCCGGCAAGAACTTCTACCGTCCGGCCGTCTCGCAAAAAGCCATTGCCAAGTACGCCAAGCAGTTCCCCAAGCTGAACCTGTTCACCATCGACCAGGCTTTCGGCGGCTGGGCCAAGGCCGACAAGGAACACTTCGCAGACAACGCAAGCTTCGACCAGATCTACACGAAAAAGTAACCCCCCGAAGCGGCCTGGCGGCCGCCTCCGCCCAGGGGGCGCCACCAGTGGACCGGCAGAGCCGGATCCACGGTGGCCCTGGAACAGTCACGTCTCTTTTTTAAACGGATTTGCATGTCGGTCCTTCTCATTGCAGGTAGTCCCTCGGAGCGTTCGCGGTCCGCGGCCTTGCTCGACTCGGTGGCCCAGCGCCTGGCGGCGCGGGGCGTCACCATCGAACGGCTGCACATCCGTGACCTGTCGCCGCAGGCCCTGCTGCTGGCCGACACGGGGCACCGCACGGTGGCGGCTGCCATCGACCAGGTGGCGCGGGCCACGGTCATCGTGGTGGCCACGCCGGTCTACAAGGCGGCCTACAGCGGCGTGCTCAAGGTCTTCCTTGATCTCTTGCCGCAGACGGCGCTGAAGAACAAGACCGTGCTGCCCCTGGCCACTGGCGGCAGCCCCAACCACATGCTGGCGCTGGACTACGCACTGCGGCCGGTGCTGCAGTCGCTGGCGGCCCGCCACATCCTGCCCGGCATCTACGCCACCGATTCGCAGGTCACGCTCACGCCCGAGGGCGCGCACCACCTGGGCCTGGACATCGCCCAGCGGCTGGACGAGGCCGTCGCCAACCTGGTCCACGAGGGCCTGCGCCTGCCGGCAGTCACCGGTTTCGAACCCATCGCCTTCTCGCGCGTGCGATGTAGCGTCTAGCCCCCGAGCTTCCTCCATTTCCCGTTTCGAATTTGAACAACCGCCGGCAGGGCGGCAGGGCGCAGCCTTGCCGGCCGGGCCACCGAAAGGACTTTCCATGAAGACGCACCGACTCTCCCGCTGGCTCGCGCCCCTGCTCGCCACCCTTGCATTGGCCTTGCCGGCCGCGTCCGCGCTGGCCCAGGCCAAAGGCGACTTCCGCATCGGCTTCCAGAAGGGCGCCAGCCTGCTGGTGCTGCAAAAAGCCCAGGGCAGCCTGGAAAAGAAGCTCGCGCCCCTGGGCTTCAACGTGAAGTGGGTGGAGTTCCCGGCCGGTCCGCAACTGCTGGAAGGCCTGAACGTGGGCGCTGTGGACTTCGGCTTCGTCGGCGAAGCGCCGCCCATCTTTGCCCAGGCCGCCGGCGCGAAGTTCTATTACATCGGCCACGACCCGGCCGCTCCGCTGGCCGAGGCCATCGTGGTGCGCAAGGACTCGGCCATCAAGTCGGTGGTCGAGCTCAAGGGCAAGAAGGTCGCGCTCAACAAGGGCAGCAACGTGCACTACCTGCTGGTGCGCCTGCTCGAGAAGAATGGCCTGAGCCTCAATGACATCCAGCCGGTCTACCTGGCTCCGGCCGACGCTCGCGCCGCCTTCGAGAGCAAGGCCGTCGAAGCCTGGGTGATCTGGGACCCCTTCACCGCCGCCGCCGAAAAGCAGATCGGCGCCCGCGTGCTGGCCGACGGCAGCGGTGGCGTGGCCAACAACTACCAGTTCTACCTGGGCGAGCGCGGCTTCGTCGAGAAGAACCCGCAGGTGATCAAGGCCGTGTTCGAAGACTCGGTGGAAAAGGGCAAGTGGGTCAAGGCCAATCTGCGCCAGGCCGCCGAACTGATTGCGCCCCTGCAGGGCCTGCAGGTGGACGTGACCGAACTGAGCCTGCGCCGCTATGAGTTCAACGTGCAGCCGCTGACCGATGCCGTCATCGCGCAACAACAGACGATCGCCGACACCTTTGCCGGCCTCAAGCTGATCCCCAAGGCCATCGCCGTGCGCGAAGCCTCCTGGAAAGCCAGCCAGTAAGGCAGCGCCATGGACACCACCAAGACATCCGAACGGTCCACGCTGCGCCGCCGCATGCTGGCCATCCTGGCCGCCGCCGTCGCTGCCTGGGGCGTGGGCGCGCAAGCCCAGAGCGCGCAGCCCCTGCAGCAACTGCGCATTGGCTACCAGAAGGCCGCGGTCAACCTGGTCATCATCAAGCAGCAGGGCACGCTGGAAAAGCGTTTCCCCAACGCCAAGGTGCAGTGGATTGAATTCCCCGCCGGCCCGCAGCTGCTCGAAGCCCTGGCCGTGGGCAGCCTGGAGTTCGGCCTGACGGGCGACTCGCCGCCGGTCTTTGCCCAGGCCGCTGGCAAGGACCTGCTCTATGTGGGCGCCGAGCCGCCCAAGCCCGACAGCTCCGCCGTGCTGGTCCCCAACGACTCGCCGATCAAGACCCTGGCCGGCCTCAAGGGCAAGAAGATCGCGCTGCAAAAAGGCTCGAGCGCCCACTACCTGCTGGTGCGTGCGGTGGAAAAAGCCGGCCTGCAGTGGAGCGACATCCAGCCCATCTACCTGGCGCCTGCCGATGCGCGCGCCGCCTTCGAGCGCAAGGCCGTGGACGCCTGGGCCATCTGGGACCCCTTCTATGCGGCGACCGAGCTGGCTTTGAAGCCGCGCGCCCTGGCCACTGGCCGCGACCTGTCCAGCAACAACTCTTTCTACCTGGCCTCGCGGCCGTTTGCCAACCAGCACGCCGATGTGCTGGCCGTGCTGTACGAGGAACTCACCCGCGCCGACCGCCTGGTGCAGGAGAACCGGCCCGCCGCCATCAAGCTGGTGTCGGACTTCAGCGGCCTGGACGCCGGCGTGGTCAGCCTGTTCATCCAGCGCCGCCCGCGCTCGCCGGTGGGCCCGCTGTCGGCCCAGACCGTGGCCGACCAGCAGCGCGTCGCCGATTCGTTTTTCAAGCTGGGGCTGATCCCCAGACAGGTTCGGGTCTCCGAGGTCGTCTGGCGGCCTGAGAACGCCAAATAAGTCCACAAGGAGCGAAGCATGCAGGTCTTCTGGTTCATCCCCACCCACGGCGACAGCCGCTACCTGGGCACAGGCGAGGGCGCGCGCGAGGTCAACCTCGACTACCTCAAGCAGGTGGCGCAGGCCGCCGACACCCTGGGCTACGAAGGCGTGCTCATCCCCACCGGCCGCTCCTGCGAAGACCCCTGGGTCGTGGCCTCCAGCCTGCTGGCGGTGACGACCAAACTGAAGTTCCTGGTCGCCGTGCGGCCCGGCCTGCACCAGCCCGCGCTGGCCGCGCGCATGGCCGCCACCTTCGACAGGCTCTCGGGCGGGCGCCTGCTGGTCAACCTGGTGACCGGCGGCGACCAGACCGAGCTGGAAGGCGACGGCGTCTTCCTGGACCACGCGGCGCGCTACGAGCAGTCGGCCGAGTTCATCCGCATCTGGCGCGAGGTCCTGGCGCGCAGCCATGAGGGCCAGAGCTTCGACTACGAGGGCAAGCACCTGAGCGTCAAGGGCGCCAAGCTGCTTTACCCGCCGGTGCAAAAGCCGCACCCGCCGGTGTATTTCGGTGGCTCCTCGGCCGCCGCCCACGAGCTGGCCGCCGAACAGGTGGAGACCTACCTGACCTGGGGCGAGCCGCCCGCCGACGTCGCCAAGAAGGTGGCCGACGTGCGCGAGCGCGCTGCCCGCAATGGCCGCACGGTGAAGTTCGGTATCCGCCTGCACGTCATCGTGCGCGAGACCGAAGACGAGGCCTGGGCCGCGGCCGACAGCCTGATCAGCCGCCTGGACGACGACACCGTCATCCGCGCCCAGGCCGCGTTCTCGCGCATGGACTCGGAAGGCCAGCGCCGCATGGCGGCCCTGCACGCCGGCGGCAAGAAGCGCACGCGCGCCGACCTGGAGATCAGCCCCAATCTCTGGGCCGGCGTCGGCCTGGTGCGCGGCGGCGCGGGCACGGCCCTGGTCGGCGACGCCAAGACGGTGGCGGCGCGCATCACCGAGTACGCCGAGCTGGGCCTGGACACCTTTGTGCTCTCAGGCTACCCGCACCTGGAAGAAGCCTACCGCTTTGCCGAACTGGTGTTCCCGCTGCTGCCCCTGGGCGTGCGCGAGAAGCTGGGTGGCGGCAGCCTGACCGGCCCCTTCGGCGAAGTCGTGGGCAATAACTATGTGCCGCGCGCCCAGGCCTCGCAAAGCTGAAGACCACCATGAACACCCAAACACGCGAACTGCAGGTCACGGCGATTGCCGACGAGCCGCAAGAACCCATCGGCGCCGGCCTGGCGGGATTCCTGCGCGCCATAGCCACGCGGCTGCTGCCCTGGCTGGTGCCCATCGCCCTGATCACGCTGTGGCAGGCCGCATCCTCCTTCGGCTGGCTGTCCACCCGCGTGCTGCCGGCCCCCAACGAGGTGGTGAAAGCCGCCTGGACCCTGGCCGTGTCGGGCGAACTGTGGACCCACGTCAAGGTCAGTGCCGGCCGCGCCCTGGCCGGCCTGGCCATCGGCGGCGGCCTGGGCCTGGCCCTGGGCCTGCTGACCGGCTCGCTGCGTCTGGCCGAGACCCTGCTGGACTCCAGCATCCAGATGGTGCGCAACATTCCGGCCCTGGCCTTGATCCCGCTGGTCATCCTCTGGTTCGGCATTGACGAGACGGCCAAGCTCTTCCTGATCTCGGTGTCGGTGTTCTTCCCCATCTACCTGAACACCTTCCACGGCATCCGCAACGTCGACCCCGGCCTGATCGAGATGGGCCGCACCTACGGTCTGGGCCGCTGGCAGCTGTACCGCCAGATCATCCTGCCGGGCGCGCTTTCGTCCATCCTGGTCGGCCTGCGCTTCTCGCTGGGCCTGATGTGGGTGATCCTGATCGTGGCCGAGACCATCTCGGCGCAGTCGGGCATCGGCTACCTGACCATGAACGCCCGCGAATTCCTGCAGACCGACGTGGTGCTGGTCGGCATCCTGCTGTACGCCCTGCTGGGCAAGCTGGCCGACGTCTTTGCCCGCGCGCTGGAGCGCTACTGGCTGCGCTGGCACCCGGGCTACCAGCACTGAACCCACCCCAAGGACACACCATGAGCAAAATCGCGCACACCATCTCGCGCCGCACCGCGACGGCCGCTTTGCTGGCCCTGGCCGCCACCGGCGCCCGCGCCCAGGGCGCGGCGCCGGCCACGCTGCGCATCGGCTACCAGAAGTCGTCCACCCTGATCACCGTGCTGAAGATCCGCGGCACGCTGGAGCAGCAGCTGGCGCCCTTGAACGTCAAGATCAGCTGGCACGAGTTCGCCAATGGCCTGCCACTGCTGGAGTCGCTCAACGTGGGCAACGTGGACTTCAGTGCCGACGTCGCCGACACGGTGCCGGTGTTCGCGCAAGCTGCAGGCGCCGAGCTGACCTATGTGGCCCAGGAAGCGCCGTCGCCCTCGGCCCAGGCCATCGTCGTCAAGGCCGATTCGCCCTTGAAGAAGGTGGCCGATCTCAAGGGCAAGAAGGTGGCCTTCGCCAAGGGCGCGGGCGTGCATTACCTGCTGATCGCCGCGCTGGCGCAAGCCGGCTTGAGCTTGAAGGACATCGAGCCGGCCTACCTGGCACCGGCCGACGGCCGCGCCGCCTTTGAAAAGGGCGCGGTCGACGCCTGGGTGATCTGGGACCCCTTCCTGGCCGCCGTGCAGGCCCAGTCGCCGGTGCGCGTGCTGGCCGATGGCCGCGACCTGGCCTCCTACCAGCGCTACTACCTGGCCTCGCGGGCTTTCGCCAAGGCCCGGCCCGAGGTGCTGGACCGCGTCTACACCGAGCTGAAGAAGGCCGGCCAGTGGGTCAAGGCCAGTCCCAAGGACGCTGCGGCCCTGCTGGCGACGGCCTGGGGTCTGGACGCTGCCACCATCGAGCAGGCCAACAGCCGGCGCAGCTACGAGGTGCGCCCGGTGCTGCAGGCCGCGCTGGCCGAGCAGCAGAAGATCGCCGACGTCTTTCTGGCCGAGAAGCTGCTGCCCAAGAAGGTCAATGCCCAGGACGTGGTGCTGTTCAAGCCGGGAGCCGCAGCATGAGCGATTCCACGCAAGGCGTGCGGGTCGAGGCCGCCAATCTGGGCAAACGCTACGGCGCGCGCGATGTGCTGCGCAATGCGCGCCTGACCATCGAGCCGGGCGAGTTCGTCGCCATCGTCGGGCGCAGCGGCTGCGGCAAGAGCACCTTGCTGCGCCTGGTCGCCGGCCTGGAGCAGGCCAGCGACGGCACGCTGCGCATCGACACCAAGGATGTCAACGGCCTGTCCGACGACACCCGCATCATGTTCCAGGACTCGCGCCTGCTGCCCTGGCGCCGCGTCATCGACAACGTCGCGCTGGGCCTGCCCAAGGACAAGCGTGTCGCCGCCGAGAACGTGCTGGCCCAGGTGGGCCTGGGCGACCGCGGAGCCGACTGGCCGGCCAAGCTCTCGGGTGGCCAGCGCCAGCGCGTCTCCTTGGCGCGTGCCCTGGTGCACAACCCGCGCCTGCTGCTGCTGGACGAGCCCCTGGGCGCGCTGGACGCGCTGACCCGCATCGAGATGCACCAGCTGATCGAAGGCCTGTGGCAGCGCAGCGGCTTCACCGCGCTGCTGGTCACCCACGACGTGCAGGAGGCGGTGGCCCTGGCCGACCGCGTGATCCTGATCGAGGACGGCCGCATCGCGCTGGACGAGCGCATCAACCTGGCGCGGCCGCGCCACCACGGCGACCCGGCCTTTGCCGCGCTGGAGCAGCGCATCCTGGACCGGGTGCTGCAGCGGCCGGCCGCCGAGGTGCCAGCCGACCCGCACTGGCCGGGCACGCCGGCCCATGCCCTGCGTTGGGCCGTTTAGCCAAATTCAGAGTCAAAACAGCCTGTAGCCCCCGACCTTCGGACCTGCAGCGCTATTGAAAACGTAGCAATCATTTCATTCACACCAAAGGGAAGCACCATGTCGATTCAAGCCATCAACGTCCGTAACCAGTTCAAGGGCAAGGTCAAGCAGGTCATCCGCGGCGACGTCGTCTCGGAAGTGGACGTCGAGACCCCCTGGGGCATCGTCACCTCGGTCATCACCACCCGTTCCGTCGATGACCTGCAGCTCAAGCCGGGCGTCGAGGTCGTGGCCCTGGTCAAGGCGACCGAAGTGTCGCTGGCCAAGCTGTAAGAGGGACCTGCCATGACCGTCTCCACCCTGTTGCGCCGCGCCGGCACCGGCCTGGCCGTCCTGTCCGCCGCGCTGCTGGCCACCAGCCTGCTGCTGCTGCCGGTGGCCAAAGCCCAGAGCAAGGAACTGCGCGTGGGCTACCAGAAGTCCGCCAGCCTGTTCGTGCTGCAAAAAGCCCAGGGCACGCTGGACAAGAAGCTGGCGCCGCTGGGCGTGAGCGTGAAGTGGGTGGAGTTCCCCGCCGGTCCGCAGCTGCTGGAAGGCCTGAATGTGGGCGCGGTCGACGTCGGCCATGTCGGCGAGGCCCCGCCCATCTTTGCCCAGGCGGCCGGCGCCAAATTTGTCTACATCGGCCATGACCCGGCGGCACCGCGCGCCGAGGCGATTCTGGTGCTCAAGGATTCGCCCATCAAGTCGGTCGCCGACCTCAAGGGCAAGAAGGTCGCCCTGAACAAGGGCAGCAACGTGCACTACCTGCTGGTGCGCCAGCTGGAGAAAAACGGCCTGAAGATCAGCGACGTTTCGCCGGTCTACCTGGCGCCGGCCGACGGCCGTGCCGCCTTCGAGAGCAAGGCGGTCGACGCCTGGGTGATCTGGGAGCCCTTCCAGTCGGCGGCCGAGAAAGGCACGGGCGCGCGCATCCTGGCCGATGGCACGGGCGGCGTGGCCAACAACTACCTGTACTACCTGGGTGAGCGCGGCTTCGTGGCCAAGAACCCCAAGGTCATCCAGGCCCTGTTCGAGGACTCGGTGACCCAGGGCATCTGGCTCAAGAAGAACCTGCAGCAGGCGGCGGCCATCATCGCGCCGCTGCAAGGCCTGCCGGTGGACGTGGTGGAGCAGGCCCTGCGCCGCTACGAATTCAACGTGCAGCCGGTCACCGATGCCGTGATCGCCGAGCAGCAGAAGATCGCCGACACCTTCTTCGAGCTCAAGCTCATCCCCAAGGCGATTTCGGTGCGCGAAGCATCGTGGAAGGCGCAGCAATGAACACCAGCATTTTCCGCAAGCGCCGCGAGCTGCTGCTCACCGGTGTGTCCGCCGCCGCCCTCGCGGCAGCACCGTCCATCCTGCAGGCACAAACCGCCCGGCAACTCCGTGTGGGCCACCAGAAGGGGTTCCTCAGCCTGCTCAAGGGCCGTGGCACGCTGGAAAAGCGCCTGGCGCCCTTGGGTGTGTCCCTCAAGTGGGTGGAGTTCACCGCCGGCCCGGTGCAGCTGGAGGCGCTGAACGTGGGCTCGATCGACTTCGGCGACGTCGGCGAGGCGCCGCCCATCTTTGCCCAGGCCGCCGGCGCGCCGCTGGCCTATGTGGCGGCCACCGTGCCGCGCCCGTCCGCCGAAGCCGTGCTGGTGGCCAAGGGCTCGGCCATCAAGACCGTGGCCGACCTCAAGGGCAAGAAAGTTGCGCTCAACAAGGGCAGCAATGTCCATTACTTCCTGGTCAAGCTGCTGGAGAAAGCCGGCCTGGCCTACGGCGACGTGCAAGCGGTCTTCCTGCCGCCGGCCGACGCCCGCGCCGCTTTCGAAAAGGGTTCGGTCGATGCCTGGGTGATCTGGGATCCCTTCCTGGCCGCCGCCGAGCGCACGCTGGAGGCGCGCATCCTGGCCGACGGCAAGGGCGTGGTGAACAACCGCGCCTACTATTTCTCGTCGCTGGACTACGCGGCCAAGAACCAGGACGTGCTGCGCATCGTCATCGAGGAGATCAACAAGATCGACATCTGGGGCACGGCCAACAAGGGCGAGCTGGCGACCGAGCTGGCGACGCTGTGGGGCATCCCCAAGGCGGTGGTCGACGTGTCCGTGGCCCGCTCGGCCTACGGCACAGGTCCGATCACCAAGGCGATTCTGGCCGAGCAGCAGCAGATCGCCGACACCTTTGCCGCACTCGGCCTGATCCCGAAAAAGATCAATGTGCTGGACGCGGCGCCGACGGCCCAGGGCTGAGACGGATGCCACCCCCATGAACACCATGAACCACAAGCTTTCCCTGTCCCGCCGCAGCGTGGTGCGGGCCGCCCTGTCCGCCGCGGCCCTGTCCGCCGCTGCACCCCTGTTCGCCCAGTCCCGCCCCAGGCAGCTGCGCATCGGCTTCCAGAAATTCAACACGCTCAACATCCTCAAGGGCACGGGCAAGCTGGAGAAGGCGCTGGCGCCGGCTGGCGTGCAGGTGGAATGGAAGGAGTTCGCCGGTGGCAGCCAGGTGGCGGAGGCGCTCACGGTGGGCGCCATCGACGTGGGCCATGCGGCCGATGCCATCGGCATCTTCCAGCAGGCGTCGGGCAAGGGCCTGCACTACCTGGCCGCCGAGAGCCCCTACCCAGGCGGGCTGGGCCTGCTGGTGCCGCGTGCTTCCGCCATCCAGTCGGTGCGCGACCTCAAGGGCCGCAAGATCGCCATCGGCCGCGGCTACAACATCCAGTACGCGCTGATCCGCGCGCTGGAATCGGCCGGCCTGGGCTGGACCGACATTGAGCCGGTGTACCTGGTGACGGCGGCCGACCACATCGCCGCCTACCAGTCGGGCCGCGTGGACGCTGTGGGCCTGTGGGACCCCTTCCTGGCCAGCGCCCAGCTGGGGACGGATTCGCGCCTGCTGTTCGATGGCAAGGGCTACACCACCAACCGCACCTACCACTTCGCCTTGCCGGCCACGGCCCAGGCCCAGGAGGCCAATCTGCGCGTGCTGTTCAGCGAGCTGAAGTCCGCCAACCAGTGGGCCAACAGCAACCCGCGGCCGCTGGTGGACCTGCTGGCGCCGCAGCTGGGCGTGGACCCCAAGGTGCTGGCGCTGGCCACCGAGCGGCGCCAGTACGGCCTGGTGGCGCTCAGCCCCGAGATCGCGGCCGACCAGCAACGCCTGGGCGATGCCTTTGCCAGCCTCAAGCTGATCCCGGCCCCGGTGCAGGTGGGCGATCTGTTCAGCAAACTCAGCCTGGTCTGACGATGGCGGATTTTTCCAGCGGCGCGCCCGGGGCCGCAGGGCAGGGCGCGCAACACGGACCCGGCCATGTGCCCGATGACCTGCTGGCCCGCCTGGACGGCAGCGCGGCCGAGCGTGACCGCCAGGGCGGCCATGCCGCGCAGGCCAAGGAGTGGATTCGCGCTGCGGGCCTGCTCACGCTGACCATCCCCGCGCGCTTTGGCGGCGGCGGCGCTTCCTGGCCGCAGGCGCTGGCGACGGTACGGAGGCTGGCGCAGGTGGACAGCGCCATGGCCCACCTGCTGGCCTTCCAGTACCTGCAGCTCTCGGGTGTGCAGTCCTACGGCACGCCCGAGCAGGTGGCGCACTGGTTCGGCCAGACCGTGCTGCACCGCTGGTGGTGGGGCAATGCGGCCAACCCGGCCGATCCCCGGCTGGCGATCCGCGCAGACGGCGAAGGCTGGCGGCTCGACGGCGTGAAGGGCTTCTGCTCGGGCACGCGAGGCTCCGACGTGGTGCTGACCAGCGCCGTGCTGGCCGAGTCCGGCCAGCGCTTGTTTGCCGTGCTGCCCACCGCCCGCCAGGGCATCACCGTGAACGAGGACTGGGACCCGGTGGGCCAGCGCCAGACCGACAGCGGCAGCGTGCAGTTCGACCAGGTGCGCGTGGAACCCCATGAATTGCTGCGCCCGCCGCCGGGCGAGCCCACGCCCTTCCTCAGCCTGCGCGGCCTGGTCGCTCAGCTGGTGCTGGTGACGCTGTACATCGGCATCGCCGAGGGCGCGCTGCGGCAGGCGCGGGGCTATACCTTGCACGAGGCGCGGCCCTGGCATGCCGCCGGCGTGAGCCGCGCCGCCGACGACCCCTACATCATCCACCGCTATGCCGAAATGGACGTTGCGATCGCGGCCGCGGACGCGGTGGCGCGCCAGGCCATCGCCGGGCTGGAACAGGCCTGGCAGCAGGGCGCTGCGTTGCAGGCCGCGCAGCGCGGCGCGCTGGCGGTGGAGGTGGCCCGGGCCAAGGTGCTGGCGCACCGCGCTGCGCTTGCGACCGGCGAAGGCGTGTTCGACGTGGCCGGCGCGCGGGCCACCCGCGCATCGCTGGGCCTGGACCGGTTCTGGCGCAATGCGCGCACGCACACCCTGCACGACCCGGTGGACTACAAGCTGCGCGACATCGGCCGCCATGCGCTGGAAGGCGTGTTTCCGCCCGCATCGCTGTATTCCTGAGCATGGCCGCGCACGCATACGACGCCATCGTGGTGGGCCTGGGCGCCGTCGGCGCCGCCACCCTGTACCAGGCCGCGCGCCGCGGCGCCCGGGTGCTGGGCATCGACCAGTACCAGCCGCCGCACGACCTGGGTTCTTCGCACGGCCTCACGCGCATCACGCGGCTGGCGGTGGGCGAGGGCGATGCCTATGTGCCCCTGGTGCACCGCTCGCACCAGATCTGGCGCGAGCTGGAGTCCGCCACCGGGCTGGACATCATGACGACCACGGCCGGCCTGATCCTGGGGCCGCGCGACGCCGTGGCCGCCCACCACGGCAAGCCCGACTTCGTCCGCCGCACCATCGCCTGCGCGCAGCGCCACGGCATCGCGCACGAGGTGCTCGATGCGGCCGGCATCGCCCGACGCTATCCGCAGTTCCGCCTGCGTGGGGACGAGCTCGGCTACTGGGAGCCGCAAGCCGGCTTCGTGCGGCCGGAAGCGGCCATCGAGGCCCAGCTGCGGCTGGCCGGGGTGCTGGGCGCGCAGCTGCGCACCGGCGAGCGCGTGCTGGACCTGGAGCCCCACGCCGGTGGCTGGCAGGTGCGCACCGACCGGGCCACGCATGTGGCCGCGCAGCTGGTGCTGGCGGCCGGCCCCTGGATCGGGCAGCTGCTGCGCGACAGCTTGGGCCACGCCTGGTCCGCCAGCTTCAGCGTGCATCGCCAGGTGATGCACTGGTTCGACGCGGGCGCCGGCACGCCGGCCTTCGCGCCCGGCAAGTTCCCGGTCTTCATCTGGAAGTTCGGCGATGCGCAGGAAGACTACATGTACGGCTTCCCGGCGGTGGGGCCGGGGCCGCTGGCGCTGAAGGTGGCGACCGAGCAGTACAGCCTGTCCACCACGCCCGCCACGCTGGAGCGCGAGGTGAGCCAAGTCGAAGGGCTGGCCATGCATGGCAGCCGGGTGCAGGGGCGCTTCGACATCCCGCGCGCGCCGCCGCTGCAGTCGCGGGCCTGCATGTACACCGTCACGCCCGACAGCAACTTCGTGCTGGACGAGCTGCCGCAATGGCCTGGTGTGCATCTGGCCTCGGCCTGCTCGGGCCATGGCTTCAAGCATTCCGCGGCCGTGGGCGAGGCGCTGGCCGAACGCGTGCTGGGCCGCACGCCGACGGTGGACCTGTCGGCGTTCCGCCATGCCAGGCTGGCCGCACATGCTTATGCGGATAAGCAAAAAGAAATTCCTTCGTTCCCATCGGGCGCTGTGACCGGGACAATCGCGCCGCAATGAACAAGCACCTCCAACGATGATCGAACTGCAAGGCATCCACCAGTCCTATCCCGGGCCCGGCGGCCCGGTCGAGGCCCTGCGCGGCATCGACCTGAAGATCAAGCCCGGCGAAATCTTCGGCGTCATCGGCAAGAGCGGGGCCGGCAAGAGCTCGCTGGTGCGCACCATCAACCTGCTGAACCGGCCCAGCGCTGGCAAGGTGATCGTGGGTGGCCAGGAGCTGTCGGCCCTGCCCGAGCGCGAGCTGCGCGCTGCGCGGCGCCAGATCGGCCTGGTCTTCCAGCACTTCAACCTGCTCTCATCCCGCACGGTCTACGGCAACGTGGCCCTGCCGCTGGAGTTGGCCGGCACCCGGCCCGATGACATCAAGAAGCGCGTCGACGACCTGCTGGACCTGGTCGGCCTGTCGGCCCTGGCCGACCGCTACCCGGCGCAGATCTCGGGCGGGCAAAAGCAGCGCGTGGGCATCGCCCGCGCACTGGCCAGCCAGCCCAAGGTGCTGCTTTCGGACGAGGCCACCTCGGCGCTGGACCCGGAGACCACGCGCTCCATCCTGGCCCTGCTGCGCCAGATCAACAAGGACTTCGGCCTGACCGTCGTGCTCATCACCCACCAGATGCAGGTGATCAAGCAGATCGCCGACCGCGTCGCCGTGCTCGACGCCGGCCGCGTGGTGGAGCAGGGCGCCGTCATCGACGTCTTCACCCATCCGCGTGAGGCGATCACGCGCAGCCTGATCGACGACCTGATGCCGCAAGAACTTCCCGAGAGCGTGATCGCCCGCATCCGCTACCTGATGGCGGTGGACCCGGCGCCGGGCCGCCTTCTGCGCCTGGCCTTCAGCGGAGATGAATCGGAAGGGCCGCTGCTGTCGGACGTGATCCGCCGCTTCGGGCTGGACCTGAACATCCTGCACGGCCAGGTCGACGAGATCCAGGGCCGGCCCTTCGGCTCGCTGGCGGTCTTCGTGCGCGGCGCGCGCGACGCCCTGCAGGCCGCGGTGGACCATTTGCGCCTGGCGGGCGTGCGCGTGCAGGAGGTCAACCATGTTCGATAGCTTCACCCCGGCCCTGCTGGAGCTGTTTGCCAGCTCCCTGGGCGAGACCCTGGTGATGGTGGGCATCAGCGGCGCCATCGGCGCGCTGCTGGGCATCCCGCTGGGCGTCTATCTGCGCCTGTCGGACCGTGGCGGCGTGCTGGAGAATGGCGCCGCCAACAAGATCGTGGGTGGCGTGGTCAATGCCGTGCGCTCCACGCCTTTCATCATCCTGCTGGTGGCCATCATCCCGCTGACGCGCCTGCTGGCCGGCTCGTCCATCGGCACGGCGGCCGCCGTCGTGCCGCTGACCATCGCCGCCGCGCCCTTTGTCGCGCGCCTGGTGGAGACGTCCTTGCGCGAAGTGGACAACGGCCTGATCGAGGCGGCTCTGGCCATGGGCGCGAGCACCTGGCAGATCGTCTACAAGGTGCTGCTGCCCGAGGCCCTGCCGGGCATCGTCGCCGGCCTGACCATCACCCTGGTGAGCCTGACGGGCTACTCCGCGATGGCCGGCGCCATCGGCGGCGGCGGCCTGGGCGACCTGGGCATCCGCTACGGCTACCAGCGCTTCCTGCCCGAGGTGATGCTGGCCGTCGTTGTCGTCCTCGTGCTCTTCGTGCAGGCCGTGCAAAGCGCCGGCGATTGGGCCGTGCGGCGGCTCAGCCATAGATGACTCCCCCCCGAAGCGCCTACGGCGCCTCCCCCTCAAGGGGGCGCACCCAGCGGCACGGCAAAGCCGGTTCCGCGGGTGCCCCCGCTTTCAATTTCACCTCTTTTTGCCAAGGAAACTCACCATGAACAAACGCAATCTCCTCCGCTCGGCTGTGGCTCTGTCCATCGCCGCTGCGTTCTCCACCGGTCTGCTGGCCCAGGACAAGCCGCTCAAGATCGGCGTCACCGCCGGCCCGCACGCCCAAATCTTCGAGCAGGTCAAGAAGATCGCCGAGAAGGACGGCCTGAAGATCCAGATCGTCGAGTTCAGCGACTACATCCAGCCCAACGCCGCCCTGGCCGCTGGCGACCTGGACGCCAACAGCTACCAGCACAAGCCCTACCTGGACCAGCAGGTCAAGGACCGCGGCTACAAGATCGTGCCTGTGGGCTACACCGTCAACTTCCCCATCGGCATCTATTCCAAGAAGGTCAAGAGCCTGAAGGACCTGAAGGAGGGCGCGCGCGTGGGCATCCCCAACGACCCCACCAACGGCGGCCGCGTGCTGCTGGTGCTGCAGGACCAGGGCCTGATCAAGCTCAAGCCCGAAGCCGGCCTGAAGGCCACGCCGCTGGACGTGATCGACAACCCCAAGAAGATCAAATTCGTCGAGGTCGACGCCGCCCAGCTGCCGCGCACCCTGGACGACCTCGATGCCTCGGCCATCAATACCAACTATGCGCTGTCGGCCGGCCTGAACCCGGGCAAGGACGCCATCGCGCAAGAGAGCGCCAAGAGCCCGTACGTGAATCTGCTGGCCGTGCGCGAGCAGGACAAGGACAAGCCCTGGGTCGCCAAGATCGTCAAGGCCTACCACTCGGACGAGGTGCGCAAGTTCGTCCTGACCGAGTTCAAGGGCTCGGTGGTCGCGGGCTTCTAAGGCCGCGAGGCGTCAGTACGCGGCTGGCCTCGGAAGGGGCACCAGCCGCGTGCCTGGCGGCAGGTTGGGGAAGTCGCGCAGAGCCTCCTGCAGCAGGAGGGCGGCGCCCGCCCCCGAGTTGCTGCTGGCCTGCGACTGGAACACCACCTGGCCATTGGTCAGGTCGCGCAGCACAAGGTCCACGCGCTGCACCGGGTAGGCGACACTGCCGCCGACCGGAAAGCTCAGCCCGACCCCCACGCCGCCGCCGCCCCAGCTGCCGCCGCCGACACCCACGTTCATCCATGACGGGCCCCACCCGGACCCGTACGCCACGGCATCCTGGCTCACCGTCGCCTGCACAGCCAGACGTGGGTTCGTGTCGTCGCGCCGCAGCCCCGCGCGCGTGAGCGCCGTGTCTGCAACAGCTTCGAGCATGGCCTGATCAGGCCGCAAGGCCTGCGAAGGCAGGCGCTCGTGGCGGTAGGCGGTTCCAGGCGAAAACTGCGTCGGCCGGGTGAAGACCTGAACGCTGGCTTGCGGCGGCGGGACCGCGCAGGCGGCGAGCATCGCGGCCATGAGCAGGCCAGGCAAGTGGCGGCAGTACGAACGGGTCATGGCCCATCCTCGCGCAGCGCGCGAAGCCTTGGTGTAGGACGCAACCGCTGGGCGGTGTGCAGTTCAGCCGAACGCGTCGAGGATGCGCGCAACCAGTCCAGCGACCGCAGCGTTCTGCGCCGGAAGCTGCTGAGGCGGCGGTTCGGTTGCTGCCGTCGCGACCGCGAGCCGCAGCGAGGGAGCGGCCAGTGCGAACTGGGCGCCATAGCCCCAGGCCCAGGCCACGGGCACGTCCTTGTAGCGGCCCGTGAACCACAGGAATCCGTAGCCGGCATCGGTGATGGGCGGGTTCGGCCAGGCCCTGCCCACTTGCTGGCGCGTGCTTTGCGCCACCCAGTCGGCGGGCAGTACGCGCTTGCCCTGCCACTGCCCGCCGTCGGCCATCAGCCAGGCCAGCTTGGCCAGGTCAGCCACACGCAGCCGCAAGCCGGCGTAGCTTGTGGGCCGGCCGGCCCGGTCACGCTGCCATTCGAATGCGTCGATGCCCAGCGGGCCAAACAGGTCTTGTCGCGCGATCTCGGTCAGAGCGATGCCGCGGGCACGCTCCAGGATGGGCGAGAGCAGGCCAACGGCTGCATCGTTGTATGTCCAGCTGGCGCCGGTGGGCCCCTCGCGTGGCAGCTGGAACGCATAGCGGACGGGGTCAGTGGCGGTGGCGAGCGCGCGAAATTCCGTCATCCAGTCGAACTTCAGTCCTGTCGTCCCGGTCAGCACCTGGCCCAGCGTGACGCCTGCGGCCGCGGAGCCGGGGTTGGCGGCGGCGGCGTCGGGTAGGAGTTCGCCCAGGGTCTGGGACAAGCCGCCCAGCTTGCCTTGGGCGATCGTGCTGCCCACCAGCACGGCGCTGACGCTCTTGGTCGCTGAATTGATGCGGAACAGCGTTTCCACCGAGCCGCCACCGTACGCGCGTTGGGCCAGCAACTGGCCATCGCGCATGACCGCGACGGCGCGCAATGCATGGATGTCCTTGCCGGTCTCCAGGACGTCGGTCAGTGCTGGCCCGGAGGGGGTTTGCGCGCCGGCGGCGCGGGCCACGAGAAAGCCGGCTCCGCCCAGTAGCAGGCGGCGGCGCCAGGGCAGCGGGGCAGGGTGAGCGGAGGGCAGCATGAGCAACATTCTGCGCGATGTCCGCTGCGACCCAAAGCGGATGTCCTGCGTCGACTTTCTGACTCCTGTGCATCGTGCAAGTGCTTGAACTTGAAGGTTTTACCTGAATCAACTGCAGCCTGACACTGCTTTTCTCTTCTTGCTCCCGCGCGTATGTTCGGACCTTCATTTTCGATTTCACACGAAGGAGACCCTCATGAAAAAGATCATTGGTCTGGCAGCACTGGTGCTTGCCCTGGGCACCACGATGGCCTTTGACGCGCAAGCCAAGCGGCTGGGCGGCGCCAAGTCCAGCGGCATGCAGCGCCAGCAGACGACGCAGCCTGCCGGCCCGGCCAATACGACCGCTTCGCCCGCACAGGCCGCACCCGCAGCCGGCGCAGCCGCGGCTGCGGCCCCCCCAGCCGCCGCCGCCCACGGCGTCGAGGAAGCCGCCGGCCAGCGCCAGATTGGCCACATGGCGCGGCTCGCCGCGCGCCTGCCGCAGGCGCTTGAATACCTTGCTGATGACGTACAGGCCCATCAGCAG
>NZ_CAKZHQ010000056.1 GCF_936925435.1 uncultured Ramlibacter sp.
CGTCCAGCGCATGGCGCGCGCCGATCGCCACGTTGTTGAAGAAGCAGAAGCCCATGGTCTCGTCGCGCGTGGCATGGTGGCCTGGCGGGCGCACGGCGCAGAAGGCGTTCTCGACCTCGCCGCGCACCACCGCCTCGGTGGCCGCCACCGCCGCGCCGGCCGAGCGCAGCGCCGCACGCCAGGTGCCGGGGCACACCACCGTGTCAGGGTCCAGGTGGCGGCTCTCGCCGTTGGCCTGCACCTGTTCCATGAATTCACGCAGCTGGGTGACGTAGTTGACCGTGTGCGCCCGCTCCACCTGTTCCAGCGTGGCCAGCGGTGCGTCGCGCTGGTCGAGGGCGATGAACGCCTGCTTCTGTCGGGCAGCGCCTCGGCCGAGGAGACAGGCTGGAACGCGGCCCTTGACCTTGACTTCAACCGGATCGCGACGGACCAGCTGCTGAAGCTTTGGCCCGTCTCCGCCGTCCCGAAGACCCGCCTGTGGTTCGCTGACAACGTGGGCCAGGGCCAGCTTTCCGACGTGCAGGCCGCCCTGCGCCTGCCCGAGGCGCTGTACGAAACGCTGTCGATCTACCTGCTGCTGGCCATCGGCCTGAAGGGCGGCATCGAGCTGTCGAAACAGCCGCTGGCGGCGCTGGCGCCGCAGGTGCTGGACGACAAGGGCAACGTCGTGGCCACGCCCACGCACAGCTCGGCCGGCGATGTCAGCATCACCTCCACCGGCGGCAGCATCGAAGAGAACTTCGTCGACGATGCGCCCGACGTGGTGGCCGATGTGCTGACGCTGCGCGCGGCCACCGGCATCACCGGTTTCGAGGTGGCGGCCAACACGCTGGACGCCAGCACCACGGTCTCGGCCGCGCGCTCGTGCAAGGCCCGCTTGACGGCCGCTTCTTCGGCATCGCCGGTGCTCAGTCCGGCCTCGGGGTGCACGCCCGTCACGCCCATGAAGTAGGTGTCGGCGCGCAGGCGCGCGGCCGGGTCGCGGGGTGCGCGGGCGGCCGGTCGGCTCACGTTGCAAAACGGGCATGTGGCGTCACGCCGCCGAGCGTAGCCCATGCCGCCCTGCCGGGCGGCGCCGATGCCCGCGCCGGCAGGCAGCCGATGATTTGACGATGTAACTCAGTTACTCAATAATCCTGGGGTAAGTTACTACCGCGGCCCCGCCGCCTTTGCGTCATGCCCGCCATGCCCGCCGTCCCTGACTACACAGGCAAGACAGGACCTCAAATCGCCAACGCCAAAGCAGATTATGCCACAGCGCTACAAGTCTACAACACTGCCCACTCCCTCGAAAAGCAGCTCAAGAATCAAATCATCAAGGCGGTCCCTCGTCTCTTCATCGGCGAACTCGAACATCCAGCGCATGGCTATGCTTTGGTAACTACCCGTGAACTACTCACCCATCTTATGTCCAACTATGGCACGCTCAACGCAGAAGACCTACAGGACAACCTCAACCAGTTGGGCAAACCGTGGGATTTGGATATGCCGATCGAAACGATTTTCAACAACGTCGCCAAATGTTGTCTACTTGCAGAAGAAGGGGGCGATCCAATCACCGAGCAGACCGCCGTCCGCACCATTCTCCAAGCCTTCAACAACAGCAACCTCTTCGAGCATGCTGTCCGCGAATGGCGCAACAAGCCCGAGGCCGAGAAGACCGTCAAGAACATCCGCACCCATTTCCAGGAAGCCAATCGCATGCGCCTCAAGGATAATCCGACCAAACGCTCGGAAAAAGCCTTCGCCACCAAGGAGAAAGCAGGAACCACGCCCAACGCAACCCAAGTAACGGAACCGGCCGTGAACGCTAACCAAGGACGCTACTACTGCTGGACCCACGGGGGTACCTACAACAAGAATCACACGAGCAAGACTTGCACCAAGAAGGCGGAAGGCCACAATTGCGAGGCGACGTTCGAGAACATGTTGGGAGGCAACAATACCCTACAGCGCAAAC
>NZ_CAKZHQ010000057.1 GCF_936925435.1 uncultured Ramlibacter sp.
TATGCGAGACTGTTGTCCGGATCGGTTGCCATCGGGCGATAGAGCGGGTCGCCGGCATTCTGCGCATCCACCTTGGCGGCCATGCGTTTGAAGGCGGCATCGACCTGCTCCTTCGTGCAGACCCCATGCAGCAGCCAGTTGGCCATATGCTGGGAGGAAATGCGCAAGGTGGCGCGATCTTCCATCAGGCCGATATCGTGGATGTCAGGCACCTTCGAACAGCCGACGCCCTGGTCGACCCAGCGCACGACATAGCCGAGAATGCCCTGCGCGTTGTTGTCGAGTTCGTCCTTCACATCTTGTTCGGAGAAATTCTGCCCGGTGGCGAGCGGAATGGTGAGCAGGGCATCGAGCGACGGCACCGGCTGCCTCGCCACCTCGGCCTGGCGGCCGAACACGTCGACCGCATGGTAATGCGTGGCATGCAGGGCGGCGGCCGTCGGGCTCGGCACCCAGGCGGTGTTGGCGCCGGCCTGCGGGTGCACGATCTTCTGCTTGAGCATGGCGCCCATCAGGTCGGGCATGGCCCACATGCCCTTGCCGATCTGCGCCTTGCCGCGCAGGCCGCACTCCAGGCCGACCAGCACGTTGTTGCGCTCGTAGGCCTGGATCCAGGCGCTGGTCTTCATGTCGCCCTTGCGCAGCATCGGGCCGGCCAGCATGGCGGTGTGCATCTCGTCGCCGGTGCGGTCCAGGAAGCCGGTGTTGATGAAGGCCACGCGCGCAGCGGACTCGGCGATGCAGG
This sequence comes from uncultured Ramlibacter sp., assembly GCF_936925435.1. Lineage (GTDB taxonomy): Bacteria > Pseudomonadota > Gammaproteobacteria > Burkholderiales > Burkholderiaceae_C > Ramlibacter. Next base: position 746 of record NZ_CAKZHQ010000057.1, read on the forward strand.
CCTTGAGGTTGACGCTGGTGCGGCGCTCCTCGTCCATGATGCCCAGCTTGACGGTGTTCTCCGCCAGGCCCAGCGCGGCTTCGATCCGCTTGAACAGCAGGGAGGCGAAGGCCGCCTCGGCCGGGCCGTGCATCTTGGGCTTGACGATGTAGACCGAGCCCTTGCGCGAGTTCTTGATGCCCGGCTGGTCCTTGCGCTGGAGGTCATGGATGGCGATGGCCGTGGTGACCATGGCGTCCAGGATGCCTTCGGGAATTTCCTTGCCGCCGGCGTAGAGGATGGCGGGGTTGGTCATCAGGTGGCCGACATTGCGCACGAACATCAGCGAGCGACCGTGCAGCGTGAGCTTGCCGCCGTTCGCGGCCGTGTACTCGCGGTCGGGGTTCAGGCCGCGGGTGAAGGTCTTGCCGCCCTTTTGCACGTCCTCGGTCAGCGTTCCCTGCAGGATGCCCAGCCAGTTGGAATAGGCTACCACCTTGTCTTGCGCGTCAACCACGGCGACCGAATCTTCCAGGTCCATGATGGTGGACAGGGCGGCTTCCACCACCAGGTCGCTGACACCGGCCGCGTCGTCCTTGCCGATGGTGGTACTGCGGTCGATGCGGATGTCCAGGTGGATGCCGTTGTGGCGCAGCAGGATGGACGAAGGCGCCTCGGCCGCGCCCTGGTAGCCCACGAAGAGGGCCGGGTCCTTCAGGCCGGTGCTGGCGCCGTTCTTGAGCTGGACCGCAAGTTGGCCGCCGGCCACGCTGTACAGCGCGACGTCCTTGTGCGAGCCCGATGCCAGCGGCGCGGCCTGGTCCAGCACGTTGCGGGCATAGGCAATGACCTTGGCGCCGCGCGCCGGGTTGTAGCCCTTGCCCTTTTCCAGGCCCTCGGTTTCGGCGATGACGTCCGTGCCGTACAGCGCGTCATACAGCGAGCCCCAGCGCGCGTTGGCGGCGTTCAGTGCGTAGCGGGCATTGAGCACCGGCACAACCAGCTGCGGGCCGGCCTGCAGCGCCAGTTCGTCGTCGACGTTGGCAGCGGTGGCCTTGACCTCGGCCGGCGAGGGCACCAGGTAGCCGATCTTCTCGAGGAAGGCGCGGTAGGCCTTCATGTCCTTGATGGGGCCGGGATGGGCCTTGTGCCATGCATCGAGTTCGCTTTGCAGGCGGTCGCGTTCGGCCAGCAGGGCCAGGTTGGTCGGCGCCAGTTCGGTGACGATGGCGTCGAAGCCCTTCCAGAAGGCGGCGCTGGCCACGCCGGTGCCCGGCAGGACTTTGTCCTCGATGAAACGGAACAGTTCGGTGGCGACTTCGAGGCCGTGGACGGTGGTGCGGGCGGTCATGGGAATTCCTCTGGCAAATACAGTGCCAGCACTGTATTGGATACTTTGCAAACTATTAAGACGGGCAAAAGTCCCAATATTGGTGACAAAAATAAGGCAAATTTGCCCTGTCCCAAGCCTGAAGCGGTCGCTGGTCCCCGTTTTGGGGGCACGCGGCATACTGCGCCTTGGCTTTCCGTCCCACAAGGAGCACCCATGAACAAGCACCTGATCCTGTCCCTGGCCATGTTGCTGGCGGCCTGTGGCAAGGCCGGCGGCGAGCCCGTGGGCGAAGTCGACACAGTCTTCAAATTCCTGGGGCCGGACCACAAGATCGTGGTCGATGCCTACGACGACCCCGGCGTGAGTGGCGTCACCTGCTATGTCTCGCGCGCCAAGACCGGCGGCGTCAAGGGCGGTCTGGGCCTGGCCGAGGACAAGGCCGAGGCCTCCATCGCCTGCCGCCAGGTCGGGCCCATCAGCTTCAAGGGCAAGCTGGAGCGCCAGGAAGAAGTCTTCACCGAGCGCATCTCCCTGGTTTTCAAGAAGCTGCGCGTGGTGCGCATGGTCGACGCCAAGCGCAACTCGCTGGTCTACCTGACCTATTCCGACCGCGTGATCGAGGGCTCGCCGCAAAACAGCGTGGCCGTCGTGGCCGTGCCGCAGGGCACGGTGATCCCGCTCAAATGAGCGAGGCCGCCCTGCCGCTGGCCGGCATCCGGGTAGTGGAGTTCACCCACATGGTGATGGGCCCGACCTGCGGCATGGTGCTGGCCGACCTGGGCGCCGAGGTGATCAAGGTCGAACCGGTGACGGGTGACAGCACGCGCCGTTTGCTGGGCTCGGGCGCGGGTTTCTTCCCGCTGTTCAACCGCAACAAGAAGAGCATCGCGCTGGACCTGCAGCAAGCCGAGGGCCGCGAGGTGGCGCTCAAGCTGTGCGCCACCGCCGACGTGGTCAGCGAGAACTTCAAGCCTGGCACCATGCAAAAGCTGGGGCTGGACCACGCCAGCCTGCGCAAGCTCCATCCCGGCCTGGTCTACGTCAGCCACAAGGGCTTTTTGCCCGGTCCCTACGACCACCGCACGGCGCTCGATGAAGTGGTGCAGATGATGGGCGGCCTGGCCTACATGACGGGCCGGCCCGGCGACCCGCTGCGCGCCGGCGCCAGCGTCAACGACATCATGGGCGGCATGTTCGGGGCCATCGGCGCGATGGCCGCCCTGATGCAACGCGCCGCCACCGGCAAGGGCCAGGAGGTGCAGAGCGCCCTGTTCGAGAACAACGTCTTCCTGGTGGCCCAGCACATGATGCAGTACGCCGTCACCGGCCAGCCGGCCGCGCCCATGCCGGGCCGCATCTCGGCCTGGGCGGTCTACGACGTCTTCACCGTCAAGGACGGCGAGCAGATCTTCCTGGCGGCCGTGAGCGACAGCCAGTGGAAGCTGCTGTGCGAGGCCTTCGGTTTTGCCGACCTGCTGGCCGCCCCGCGGCTGGCGAGCAACAACCTGCGCGTCCAGGCGCGCGACTGGATGATGCCCATGCTGCGTGAGCGCCTGGCCGGCCACAGCGCGGCGCACCTCAGCGCGGTGTTCGAGGCCAACGGCCTGCCTTTCGCGCCCATCACCCAGCCCGAGGCGCTGTTTGACGACCCGCACCTGAACCAGACCGGCGGCCTGGCGCCGCTGACTCTGGCCGATGGCCGTGAAACCAGGGTGCCGTTGCTGCCGCTGACGCTGGACGGCGAGCGCCCGGGGCTGCGCCTGCAGCCGCCGCAGCTGGGCGAGCACAGTGCACAGCTGCTGCGCGAACTGGGCTATTCCGACGAGCAGGTGGCGTCACTGTGTCGCCGCAACATCACGGTTTCGGCCTAATCTGCCGCCAATTTGCTGAAATTGAGAACTTCCATGCGCATAATTTGCCTCGCATGGACAAACTCAAGCAGCTCGAATCCTTTGTTTCCGTCGCCACCAAGGGCAGCCTGACGGCCGCCGCCAAGGCCGAGGGCGTGGCGCCCGCCATCATGGGCCGGCGCCTGGACGCGCTGGAGGAGCGCCTGGGCGTCAAGCTGCTGGTGCGCACCACGCGGCGCCTGACCCTGACCCACGAAGGCAGCGCCTTCCTGGAGGACTGCCAGCGCCTGCTGGCCGACTTCGCCAATGCCGAAGCCAGCGTCAGCGCAGGCGGCGTCAAGGCCAGCGGCCACTTGCGCATCACGGCGCCGGCCGGCTTTGGCCGCCGCCACGTCGCCCCCCTGGTGCCGCGCTTTCGCGAACTGCATGCCGACGTCACCATCTCGCTGAACCTGAGCGACCGCGTGGTCGACCTGGCGGGCGAAGGCTACGACTGCGCCGTGCGCGTGGGCGACCTGCCCGACTCCTCCCTGGTGAGCGTGCGCATGGCCGACAACCGGCGCCTGTGCGTGGCCACCCCCGAATACCTCAAGCGCCATGGCACGCCCAAGCATCCCAGCGAGCTGGCCAGGTTCGCCTGCCTGGCGTTGTCCAGCGACGCCTCGCAGACCCGCGGCTGGGCATTTCGCATTCCGCGCAGCGACGGCCAGGAGGAACTGGCCCACCTCAAGCCCAGCGGCCCGCTGGACTGCTCGGACGGCCAGGTGCTGCACGACTGGTGCATGGCCGGCTATGGGATCGCCTGGCGCAGCACCTGGGAGGTGGAAAAGGAGATCGCCTCGGGCCGCCTGCAGGAGGTGCTGGCCGATTTCGCCGCGCCGCCCAATGGCATCTACGCGGTGTTCCCGCAGCGCAAGCACATGCCGCTGCGGGTGCGCCTGTGGATCGACTTCCTCAAGCACACTTACGGCCAGAGCGAATTCTGGAAAGCCGCCTGAAAGGACGCGCCATGACCCTCGAAGCCATCCTCGCCTACGCCCACATCCTGGCCATCCTGACCCTGGTGGTCTTCCTGGCCAGTGAAGCGGCCCTTTGCCGCGGCGAATGGCTCAACGCCCAGGTGGTGGAGCGCCTGGCCAAGGTCGATGCCATCGTCGGCGTGGCCTCCATCGTCGTGCTGGCCACCGGCGTGCTGCGCACCTGGTTGGGCGCCAAGGGCATGGGCTGGTACTGGACCAACCCGCTGCTGCACGTCAAGCTGACGCTGTTTGTCATCGTTGGCCTGCTGTCGATCAAGCCCACCCTCATGTTCATCCGCTGGCGCCGTGAGTTGCGGGCCACCGGCGGGCTGCCGGCGCCCGAGCAGATCAAACTCGCGCGCCGCTTCGTGATGGTCGAGGCCCACCTGGTGGCGCTGATTCCCCTGGCGGCGGTGTTCCTGGCGCGCGGCTTTGGTAAGTAAGCCTGGGGCAGCGCAGGCCGCCACTTAAAATCCCCCCATGCTCCTCGTGAAACAAGAATTGCTCGGCAGCCTGGCTGCGGAGCTGGACAAGCTGCTGCCCGGTACCGCCGGCAAGGCGGTCTTCGAATCGCCCAAGGTGGCGGCGCACGGCGATTTCGCCAGCACCGCCGCCATGCAGCTGGCCAAGCCGCTCAAGCTCAATCCGCGCCAGCTGGCCGAGACCTTGCGTAGCGCTTTGCTGGCCACGCCGTCCTTCCAGCAATGGGTGGAGGCCATCGACATCGCTGGCCCGGGCTTCATCAACATCAAGCTCAAGCCCGAGGCCAAGCAGCAGGTGGTCAAGGAGGTGCTGGCCGCCGGCGAGAAGTTCGGCCAGCAGCCGGCCAATGGCCGGCGCATCCTGGTGGAGTTCGTCTCGGCCAATCCGACCGGCCCGCTGCACGTGGGCCACGGCCGCCAGGCCGCGCTGGGCGACGCGATCTGCAACCTCTACGCCAGCCAGGGCTGGGACGTCTGGCGCGAGTTCTATTACAACGACGCCGGCGTGCAGATCGATACTCTCAAAAAGAGCACGCAACTGCGCGCCAAGGGCTTCAAGCCGGGCGACGCCTGCTGGCCGACCGACCCCGACAACCCCGAGAGCAAGGCGTTCTACAACGGCGACTACATCCAGGACATCGCCGACGACTTCCTTGCGAAGAAGACGGTCAAGGCTGATGACCGCGAGTTCAGCGCCAACGGCGATGTGGACGACGTGGAGAACATCCGCCAGTTCGCCGTGGCCTACCTGCGCAACGAACAGGACAAGGATCTGCGGGCCTTCAACCTGCACTTCGACAACTACTACCTGGAGTCCAGCCTCTACACCAGTGGCAAGGTCGACGCCGCTGTGCAGAAACTGCAGCAGGCGGGCAAGACCTACGAGCAGGACGGCGCGCTGTGGCTCAAGTCGACCGACTACGGCGACGACAAGGACCGCGTGATGCGCAAGCAGGACGGGACCTACACCTACTTCGTGCCCGACGTGGCCTACCATATCGCCAAGTGGGAGCGCGGCTTCAGCAAGGTCGTCAACATCCAGGGCACGGACCACCACGGCACCATCGCCCGCGTGCGCGCCGGCCTGCAGGCGGCCAATGTCGGCATCCCGCAGGGCTACCCCGACTACGTGCTGCACACCATGGTGCGCGTGGTGCGCGGTGGCGAGGAAGTGAAGATCTCCAAGCGCGCCGGCAGCTACGTGACCCTGCGCGACTTGATCGAGTGGACCAGCAAGGACGCGGTGCGCTTCTTCCTGTTGTCGCGCAAGGCCGACACCGAGTACACCTTCGACATCGACCTGGCGGTCGCCCAGAACAACGACAACCCGGTCTATTACGTGCAGTACGCCCACGCGCGCATCTGCTCGGTGCTGGCGGCCTGGGGCGGCGACGCCGCCACGCTCGCGGACGCCGGGCTCGCGCCGCTGCAAAGCCCGCAGGCCCTGGCCCTGATGCTGCAACTGGCCAAGTACCCCGAGATGCTGGCCAGCGCGGCCAGCGACTTCGCGCCGCACGACGTCACCTTCTACCTGCGCGAGCTGGCCTCGCTGTACCACAGCTATTACGACGCCGAGCGCATCCTGGTGGATGACGAAGCCGTCAAGAAAGCCCGGCTGGCGCTGGTCGCCGCGACGGCGCGGGTGTTGCACAATGGCCTGGCGGTCCTGGGTGTGTCCGCGCCGCAAAAAATGTAGGGCTCAATCTTGAAGAGACAACGTGGTTCCGTCATCGTGGGCATCATCATTGGTGTCGTGCTGGGTCTGGCGGCGGCCCTGGCCGTCGCGGTCTATGTGACCAAGGTGCCCATCCCCTTCATGAACAGCAAGAGCCAGAGCCGCACGGCCGAACAGGACGCGGCCGAGACGCGCAAGAACCAGAACTGGGACCCCAACGCCCCGCTGCACGGCAAGAACCCGGCCAAGGCGCTGCCGCCGTCGCCCGCTATCGTGGCCCCGGTGCCGCCCGCCGTTGCCGGTGCTTCGGCGCCGCAGCGCCCGGCGTCGGCCGCCCAGGCTGCTGCCCCTGCCGCCAGCGCGGCGCGCCCCGGCGCCAAGCCCTCGGCCGACCCGCTGGGCGACCTGGCCGCGGCCCGCGCTGCAGCGCCTGTGGGCGCCGACCCCTTCCTCTACTTCGTGCAGGCCGGCGCCTTCCGCACGCCCGAAGATGCCGAGGCGCAGCGCGCCAAGCTTTCGCTCATGGGCATCGACGCCAAGGTCACCGAGCGCGAGCAGTCCGGCCGCCAGGTGTTCCGCGTGCGCGTGGGCCCCTTCGAGAAGAAGGAAGAGGCCGACCGCAGCAAGGAAAAGCTCGAAGCCGGCGGTGTGGAAACGGCCCTGGTTCGCGTACAACGCTGATCGCCGCACCCGCAGGAACCTTCGTGGAGACCTGCGCTCAGACCCTGACAAGGAGTGAATTGAAATGAACCGACGCGAGTTTTCCGCAGGCACCGCCTGCGTCCTGGCCACTGCCTCGCTGGGCCTGCCGCAACTGGCCTGGGCCCAGAAGAAGCCCGAGGACGGGGTTGAGTACAAGTCGCTGGACAAGCGCGTCGCGACCGAAGCGTCGGCCGGCAAGATCGAGGTGGTCGAGTTCTTCTGGTACAGCTGCCCGCATTGCAACGCATTCGAGCCGCAGCTGGAAGCCTGGGCCAAGAAGCTGCCGGCCGATGTGGTGCTCAAGCGCGTGCCGGTCGCCTTCCGCGACAGCTTCGTGCCGCAGCAGCGTCTGTTCTACACGCTGGAGGCCCTCAACAAGCTGCCCGAGCTGCACACCAAGGTCTTCCAGGCCATTCACGTCGACAAGCAGCCCATCGACAACGAGGCCGCCATCCTGGCCTGGGCCGACAAGCAGGGCCTGGACAAGGCCAAGTTCCAGGAGCTGTACAACTCCTTCTCGGTGCAGACCAAGGCACGCAAGGCGGTCCAGCTGCAAGATGCGTTCAAGGTGGAAGGCGTGCCGGCCCTGGGCATCGCCGGGCGCTACTACACCGATGGCTCGATGGCTGGGACCATGGCGCGGGCCCTGCAGGTCAGCGACTTCCTGATCGCCGAAGCGCGCAAGAGCCGCTGAAGCCGCGGCGCGCCGGCGCCACGGTCATCCATGCAAAAGGCCCGCACTGCGGGCCTTTTGCATGGGAGGCGGGGGATCGGCCGCTACAATGGACAGCAAGATTCGTGCCTTTATGAAACACCTCCACGCCACCCTTTTGCTTCCCCTGGCCCTGCTGCTGCCGGCCGGCGCGGCCCGGGCCGAGAGGGCCGACAGCACCAAGCCCATGAACGTCGAGGCTGACAACCTGCGTTACGACGACCTCAAGCAGACCAGCGTGTTCACCGGCCGGGTGGTGCTGACCAAGGGCACCATCATCATCCGCGGCGCCCGGGTGGACGTGCGGCAGGACCCCGAGGGTTATCAGCACGGGCTGGTCACGGGCGAGTCCGGCCAGCGCGCCTTCTACCGGCAAAAGCGCGAGGGCGTGGACGAGTACATCGAGGGCGAGGCCGAGACCATCGAGTACGACGGCAAGGCCGACCGTGTCAAATTCGTCCGCCGCGCCGAGATGCGGCGCTACCGCGGCACGGTGGTCAGCGACGAGATGAACGGCAACGTCATCACCTATGAGAACCTGACCGACGTCTTCAGCGTGGACGGCGGCCCGCCCGGCTCGACGGCCCAGCCCGGCGGTCGGGTACGGGCGGTGCTGGCACCGCGTAGCGCCGCTTCGGCGGCCGCCACGCCGGCCGCGCCGCCTGCCGGCCTGCGACCCAGCCTCACCCTGGGCGGGGACAAGAAGTGACAGTGACCACAGTCGACGCGCGGGCGCAGCAGCCCGGCGCCGGTCGCAGCCGCCTGGAAGCGCTGCACCTGCAAAAAAGCTATGGCGGCCGCAAGGTGGTCAAGGACGTCTCGCTGGCGGTGGACAAGGGTGAGGTGGTCGGCCTTCTGGGCCCCAATGGCGCCGGCAAGACCACCTCGTTCTACATGATCGTCGGCCTGGTGCGCGCCGATGCCGGCGAGATCTCCATCGACGGCGCCTCGGTCGAGCACATGCCCATCCACCGCCGTTCTCGCCTGGGCCTGTCCTACCTGCCGCAGGAGGCGTCGATCTTTCGCAAACTCAACGTGCAGGACAACGTGCGCGCGGTGCTGGAACTGCAGCGCGGCGCCGACGGCAAGGCGCTGCCGCGCGAGGAGATCGACAAGCGCCTGTCGACCCTGCTGCAGGACCTGCGGGTCGACCACCTGCGCGACTCGCCGGCCCTGGCCCTGTCCGGTGGTGAGCGCCGGCGGGTCGAGATCGCCCGCGCCCTGGCGACCCAGCCGCGCTTCATCCTGCTGGACGAGCCCTTTGCCGGCATCGACCCGATCGCTGTGATCGAGATCCAGCGCATCATCGGCTTCCTCAAGTCGCGCGGCATCGGCGTTCTCATCACCGACCACAACGTGCGCGAGACCCTGGGCATCTGCGACCACGCCTACATCATCAGTGACGGCTCGGTGCTCGCCAAGGGCACGCCTTCAGAGATCGTCAACAACGCCGACGTGCGCCGCGTCTATCTCGGCGAACACTTCAGGATGTAATCGTGATTTTTCGGCCATGAAGCAGGGCCTGTCCCTTCGCGTCTCCCAGCACCTGGCGCTGACGCCGCAGCTGCAGCAGTCGATCCGTCTGCTGCAGCTGTCCACCCTCGAGCTGTCGCAGGAAGTCGAGCAGATGCTCGACGACAACCCCTTCCTGGAGGTGACGCAGGAAGAGGCGCCGCGCGAGGAATTCGGCCTGGAGCGCTCCGACACGCCGGCCGCGGAGAGCGACCACGAGACCGATTTTGCTACTGATTTTGTAGCGACTCCCCAAGACATGGCGGGGGCTACGAGCCAGAATGAGCCCGAAGCGACGACCACGACCGAGGTCGAGGCGCCCAGTTGGGACGGCGACGGCAGCACCGAGGTCGTGCCCGACGACGGCGAGTGGGGCGGCGACGCGCCGGCCCGCAAGAACAACCTGGACGACGGCGAGGGCATGGACGCCACCGAGCTGGCGCGCAGTCAGGAGTCTTTGCAAAGCCACCTGCACCGCCAGGCCCTGTCGCTGCGCCTGAGCCCGGAAGACAGCGCCGCGCTGCGCTTCCTGATCGAGTCGCTCAACGACGACGGCTATCTGGAAGACACGCTGGAGTCGCTGGCCGCCGGCCTGGCGCCGGGCGACCTGGAGCAGCAGGAGCAGGTGGTGCACCACTTCACCGTGGCCCTGGGCCTGCTGCACCACCTGGAGCCGGTCGGTGTGGGTGCGCGCTCGCTGGCCGAATGCCTGAGCCTGCAGCTGCGCGCCATGGGCCAGGGCGCGGCGGCCGACGCGCCTTGTCACACGGCCCTGGCGATCTGCGCCCAGCCGATCGACCTGCTGGCCCGCCGCGACGTCAAGCGCCTGGCCCAGATCACCGGCGAGAGCGATGTGCGCATCAAGGCCGCCATCGCCCTGATCGCCCGGCTCGAGCCCAAGCCGGGACGCCGCTTCGTCAACGTCGAGCGCAACATCGTCGTGCCCGACGTGCTGGTCACCCAGATCGGCCGGGGCAACCAGTTCCGCTTTCGGGTGCAGCTCAATCCCGACGTGATGCCGCGGCTGCGGGTGCACGACATCTATGCTGGCGCGCTCAAGTCGCACAAGGGCGAGGGCCACCAGGCGCTGCAGCAGCGCCTGCAGGAGGCGCGCTGGTTCATCAAGAACATCCAGCAGCGCTTCGACACCATCCTGCGCGTGTCCAATGCCATCGTCGAGCGTCAGAAGAACTTCTTCGTGCACGGCGAGCTGGCGATGCGCCCGCTGGTGCTGCGCGAGATCGCCGACGAGCTGGGCCTGCACGAGTCGACCATCAGCCGCGTCACCACCGCCAAGTACATGTCCACGCCCTTCGGCACCTTCGAGCTCAAGTACTTCTTCGGCTCGGCCCTGGGCACCGAGACCGGCGGCAATGCCTCCAGCACCGCGGTGCGGGCGCTGATCAAGCAGTTCGTCGCCTCGGAAAACCTCAAGAAGCCGCTGTCGGACAGCCAGATCTCCGACATGCTCAAGGAGCAGGGCATCGAGTGCGCGCGCCGCACCGTGGCCAAGTACCGCGAGGCGCTGCGCATCGCGCCGGCCAACCTGCGCCGGGCCTTATGACTCCCCCCCGAAGCGCCTGCGGCGCCTCCCCCTCAAGGGGGCGCCACCAGCGGCCCGGCAAAGCCGGATCCGCGGTGGCCCTGGCCTGGACCGGACACGGGTGCAGGCCCTACTATCTCACTTCAACATGAACCAACTCCAGCTTTTCCTGCCTTGCGCCGCCGGCGTCGAGGACATGCTGGCCGACGAGGTGCACCGCCTCACCGGCCTGGCCGGCGACGACCTGCTGGTCGGCCGCGGCGGCGTGCAGCTGCGCGCCTCCTGGCGCGACGCCATGCTGCTGAACCTGCACAGCCGCCTGACCCAGCGCGTGCTGGTGCAGCTGTCGCACACGCCCTACCGCAACGAGAACGACCTGTACGAGGCCACCAGCGCCATCGCCTGGGAGATCTGGTTCACCACGAAACAGAGCTTCAAGATCGAGATCACGGCGCAGCACAGCCCGCTGACCAGCCTGAACTTTGCCGCGCTCAAGGTCAAGGACGCGGTGGCCGACCGCTTCCGTCACAAGACCGGCGTGCGGCCCAACGTCGACACGCAGTGGCCGGACGTGCGCATCTATGCCCACCTGACCACCGACATGGCCACGCTCTACATCGACACCTCGGGCGAGCCGCTGTTCAAGCGCGGCTGGCGCGAGGACAAGGGCGAGGCGCCGCTCAAGGAGACCCTGGCCGCGGCCATGATCGCCGCCAGCGGCTGGGACGGTGTTGCCCCCTTGTACGACCCCTGCTGCGGCAGCGGCACCATCGCCATCGAGGCGGCCCAGGTCGCCTGCAACATCGCGCCGGGCCTGCTGCGCCGCTTCGGCTTCGAAAAGCTGCTGCCCTTCCAGGCCCATGTCTGGAACGCGCTCAAGGACCAGGCCCAGGCCGCGCGCCGCCCACCCACCGGGCCGGTCTTTGGCAGCGACGTGGCCCACCGCATGGTCGACTTCGCCGAACGCAACGCGCAGCGCGCCGGCGTGGCCGATGTGGTCCAGCTGCGCGGCGGCGACGCCCTGCAGCGCATGCCGCCCTCGGAAACGCCGGGCGTGATGCTGCTCAATCCGCCGTATGGCGAGCGCATCGAGGCCGCCGGCGTGGCCGGCCCGGGCCGCTTCGGCGCGCGCGAGAACGCGCAGACCGAGGATGGCGGCGAGTTCTTCGGCCAGCTGGCCACGCACTGGAAGAAAAACTACAGCGGCTGGACGGCCTGGGTGCTGACGCCCGACCTCAAGCTGCCGTCCAAGATGCGCCTGAAGGAGTCGCGCCGCGTGCCGATGTGGAACGGCCCCATCGAGTGCCGCTTGTTCCGCTTCGACATGGTCAAGGGCTCGGCCCGCAACAAGGATGCGAATGCAAGCCCCGGTCGTGATTGACACGAATGTGGTGCTGGACCTGTTCGTGTTCTCCGACCCGAGGACCGGGCCGCTGCGCCAGAGCCTGAACGATTCCAGCCTGCAATGGCTGGCCACGCCGCCCATGCGCGAGGAACTGCGCCGCGTGCTGGACTATCCGCAGCTGCAGCCGCGCCTGGCGTTCTATGCCTTGACCGCCGACCAGGTGCTGGCGCGTTTCGACCAGCAAGCCAAGCTGGTGGACGTGCCGGCCAAGGCGAGCGTGACCTGCTCCGACCCCGACGACCAGAAGTTCATCGACCTGGCCGTTGCCCACCAGGCCCTGCTCCTGAGCAAGGACAAGGCCGTTCTTTCCATGCGCAAGAGGCTGCTAGCCCTCGCCGTTCCTGTTGATACTGCTATGCAAGCCATAGCAACCGCCACGCCATGACCGCTCTCGACACCGCTTCCACCGCCCCGCTGGGCCCCGACGACTTCGACGCCCAGGACACGGTGCTGGACCAGCTGCGCGAGCAGGACGAAGAGATTCCGCAGTGGGAGTTCTGCGAAGGCTTCCTGGCCGCTCTGGTGTGCTCGCGCCGCGCGATCGCGCCCGAGGAGTACTGGCCTGTGCTGCTGGGCGACGGCTTCAAGCCGGTGGCGCAGATGGAGTTCGTCTGGCGCTGGCGCAAGCGCTGGGCCGAGATCGAGGCCGCCCTGGACGCGCCGGTGGAAACGCTGGACGACGAGCGCTGCTTCCAGCCCGAAGTGCTGGACACGCGCGGTGCCGTGCTGGCCATGCCCGAAGAAGAGCGCGGTGAGATCGACCTGGCGGCCGTGCCGTCCTTCGCCCAGGTCTGGGCCCTGGGCTTCATGTACGCGGTGGAAACCTGGCCCGAGGACTGGGCCGCGCCGCGCGACGCCGATGCTGCCGGCATGCTCGACGGCGCGCTCGAAGCCGTTGTCGCCCTCAGCGAGGACGACAACGGCAAGCCCACGGTCTCCATGCACACCGAGGACGGCCCGCCCAGCGTGAGCGACCGCCGGCTGGACGACTTCGGCGCCGCCATCTGGGCGGTGTACGACCTGCGCCAGCTTTGGAAGAGCCTGGGCCCCAAGGTGGAAACGCTGCGCAAGGCTGAAACGCCCGGCCGCAACGACCCCTGCTCCTGCGGCAGCGGCAAGAAATTCAAGAAGTGCTGCGGCGCCTGAGGGCGTCCGGCGGCTGAGATACCGCCGAGGTTGACAAGGCCGCGCCGGCTTCTATACTTTACCGTTCGGTTAACAAACGGAAAGGACGCCCGCCATGCAATCGACCGCCACCCGGATCCAGCCCTACCTGTTCTTCCACGGCCGCGCCGAGGAGGCGCTGGAGTTCTACAAAAAGGCCCTGGGCGCCCAGGTCACCATGCTGATGCGCTTCAAGGACAACCCGGACGAAGGCGCCAGCGCCTACATGCCGCCCGGTTCGGACGAAAAGATCATGCACGCCAACCTGCAGCTGCTGGGCGAGAACATCATGGTCTCGGACGGTATGGGCGCCGGCGAAACCGCCTTCAATGGCTTCTCGATTTCGCTGACCACCCAGGACAAGGCCGAAACCGACCGCCTGTTCCACGGCCTGCTGGACGGCGGCAAGGTGGAGATGCCTCTGGCCAAAACGTTCTGGTCACCCTACTTCGGCGGTGTCACCGACAAATTCGGAGTGTCCTGGATGATCGGCCTGCTCGGTGAGATGTGATGCGGCTGGCCAAGCGGGTCGCCGTGGTCCACGGCGGGGGTGGCGCGATCGGCGCTGCCGTGGCACGCGCCTTCGGCGTGAGGGCGCCAGCGTCTACCTGGCCGGCCGCACGCTGGCCAGGCTGGACGCCGTGGCGGACAGCATCCGCGCGGCCGGTGGCACGGCCCACACCGCGGTTGTCGATGCGCTGGACGAAGCAGCGGTCGAACGCCATGCCGCAGCCGTCGCCGAACAGGCTGGCCGCATCGACATCGTGTTCAACGCCATCGGCGTTTTCCACGTGCAGGGCACGCCGCTGGCACAGCTGTCGCTGGCCGACTTCGAGTTGCCGCTGCAGGTCTACACGCGCAGCAACTTCCTCACCACCAAGGCCGCGGCAGCCCACATGGTGCGGCGCGGCAGCGGTGTGGTCCTGCTGCTGACGACGCTGGCCAGCCGCATGCCGGGGCCGGGCTACATGGGCCACAGCGCCGCCTGCGCCGCGGTCGAGGGCATGTCGCGGCACCTGGCGGGCGAGCTGGCCGCGCAGGGCGTGCGCGTGGCCTGCATCCGCTCGCATGCCATTCCCCAGACGCTGGCGGCGGACTCGCATGCCAACGCGGTCTTTGCCCAGGTGGCCGGGCCGGCCGGCGTCAGCGTGGACGAGATGCTGGCCGGCGCCGCCCAGGGCACGCTGCTCAAGCGCCTGCCCACGCTGGAGCAGTTGGCGGCCACGGCGGTGTTCCTGGCTTCGGACGAGGCCGGCGCCCTCACCGGCGTCATCGTCAACCTCAATGGCGGCCTGGTGCTGGACTGATCAGGCGGGCGCGAAGGCGTCGGCCCTGGCGATGGGCCAGTAGTACTTGAAGACGTTGTGCTGCGCGCTCATGTCGCCGCTGAGCAGCGAGCCCGGCTCCACCCGCAGGATGAGGTTGGACAGCTGCCGCACCTCGGTGTCGGTCAGGCGCCGCACGATGTGGTGCGCCGTGATGTCGTTGGGGTGGCGCAGCCCCGCCGCCTGCACCAACTCCTTCAGCGCAAGGAGCGTCGTGCGGTGGAAGTTGTGCACCCGCACCGCCTTGTCCGGCACCACCAGGGCGCGCTCGCGCAGCGGGTCCTGCGTGGTCACGCCGGTCGGGCAGTTGCCGGTGTGGCAGGTCTGGGCCTGGATGCAGCCCAGGGCCATCATGAAGCCGCGGCCGGCATTGCACCAGTCGCCGCCCAGGGCCATCATGCGGGCGATGTCGAAGGCGGTGATGACCTTGCCTGCGCAGCCGATCTTGACCCGCTCGCGCAGGCCCACGCCCAGCAAGCTGTTGTGCACCAGCAGCAGGCCTTCCTGCAGCGGCGCGCCCACGTGGTCGCTGAACTCCACCGGCGCCGCGCCGGTGCCGCCCTCGGCGCCGTCGACCACGATGAAGTCCGGTGTGATGCCGGTGGCCAGCATGGCCTTGACGATGCCGAACCACTCCCAGGGATGGCCGATGCACAGCTTGAAGCCGGTGGGCTTGCCGCCCGAGAGCTCGCGCAGCCGGGCCACAAATTGCATCAGCTCGATGGGCGTGGAGAAGGCGCTGTGCGAGGACGGGGAGTTGCAGTCGACGCCGATCTCCACGCCGCGCGCCAGGGCGATCTCGCGCGTGACCTTGGCGCCCGGCAGGATGCCGCCATGGCCGGGCTTGGCGCCCTGGCTCAGCTTGATCTCCACCATCTTGACCTGCGGGTCGCGCGCGTTGGCGGCAAAGCGCTCCGCATCGAAGCGGCCTTGCGCGTCGCGGCAGCCGAAGTAACCCGAGCCGATCTCCCAGATCAGGTCGCCGCCATGCTGGCGGTGGTAGGAGGAGATCGAGCCTTCGCCCGTGTCGTGGGCGAAGCCGCCGAGTTTGGCGCCCTGGTTCAGCGCCAGAATGGCGTTGGCCGAGAGCGAGCCGAAGCTCATGGCCGAGATGTTGAAGACGCTGGCCTCATAGGGCTGGGCCGTGTCCGCGCCGATGGTGACGCGAAAGTCGGAGGACGCGAGCGTGGTCGGCTGCATCGAATGGTTGATCCATTCGTAGCCCTGGCGCGTCACGTCCAGCTGCGTGCCGAAAGGCCGGTTGTCCTGCTCGCCCTTGGCGCGCTGGTAGACGAGGGAGCGCTGGGCGCGCGAGAAGGGCGCGGCCTCGGTGTCGCTCTCGATGAAGTACTGGCGCATCTCCGGCCGGATGAACTCCAGCAGGAAGCGCATGTGGCCGATCACCGGGTAGTTGCGCAAGATGGCGTGGCGACTCTGGCGCAGGTCGCGCAGACCCACCAGCACCAGGCCGGCGAACACCAGGGCGACGGCCAGGCCCCAGCCGGTGGCCAGGAAGATGCTGGCCCACAGCAGCAGGCCCAGCACGCACAGCGCGAAGACGGTGTAGCGGAAGGGGTAGCGCATGAGACGGTCGCGAAACTGCATGGGATCTTTCTGAAGGGCCGTCAGAGGGCGCGCGGCACAGCTTGCGCGAGGAAATCGTACACCGCACGGATGCGCACGCTGGTGCGGATCTCGCGGTGCACCGTCAGCCAGATCGGCAGCGGCGGGATCTTGAGCGTGGGCAGCACGGCCACCAGCTGGTTGTCGGTGCGCGCCAGCCAGTCGGCGACGAAGCCTATGCCCAGGCCGGCGCGCACCGCTTCCCAGTAGGCGATCAGGTCGTCGGTGCAAAAGGCCAGCTCCTGCCTGGTCAGCGCTACCCCCATCTGCTCGATGCCCGCCAGCACGGCGCCAGCGCGGTCGTCAGCGATGACTTCATGGGCCGCGAGGTCCTGCAGCTGTCTGGGTGTGCCGCGCCGGCGCAGGTAGTCGCGGTGGGCATAGGCACCCAGCGTGACCTTGCCGATCTTGCGGGTGACCAAGCTGGCCTGGTCGGGCTGCACCATGCGCAGGGCGATGTCGGCCTCGCGCCGCAGCAGGTTGCTCACCTGGTTGCTGGCCACCAGTTCGACCTGCACCTGGGGCAGGGCCAGCCGCATCTGGGCCAGCACCGGCGGCAGCAGGATGCAGGCGATGGGCTGGCTGGCCGTGATGCGCACCGTGCCCGTACTTTGGCTTTCCGCGCCCGCTGCGCTGCGCGCCAGCGCGTTGGCACCGGCCTCCATCGCCCGCGCGGGCTCGGCCAGGCGCAGTGCAGCTTCGGTGGGCAGCAGGCCGCGGCCGGTGCGCTCGAACAGCACCGTGCCCAGCTGCGCCTCCAGCTCGGCGATGTGGCGGCCCAGGGTCGGCTGGGTGGCGCCCAGGGCGCGGGCTGCGCCCATCAGGCTGCCGTGGTCCAGCGCGGCCAGGAAGGAGCGGGCGAGGCTCCAGTCGAAGTTGCTATTCATTCATGCATACCTGCTATGGACAGTTAGGCAATTGTCGAACAGCTTGCGGCTTTCCACAATCGGGCCATCCAACCGCAAAGGACAACTGCCATGCAGCACCCGACATCCTCCGCTCTCATCCTCGGCGCCCACGGGCGCTTCGGCAGTGCCGCCGCAAGGGCCTTTGTCCAGGCCGGCTGGCAAGTTCATGGCCAGCTGCGCCCCGGCGCTACCGGGCCGGCCATCGCCGGCGTGCAGTGGGTCCAGGCCGATCCCGCCGACACGGCCACGCTTGCCGCCGCGGCCCGCGGCGCCAACGTCGTGGTGCAGGCGCTCAGCCCGGCCTACACCCACAAGGCCTGGCGCGAAGGCGTGCCGCGCCTGACGCAAAACGCCATCGATGTGACGCGCGAACTCGGCGCCACGATGCTGCTGCCGGCCAGCGTCTACAACTTCGGCGCTGCCATGCCGGCCCTGCTGCACGAGGACACGCAGCAGGCGCCCAGCAGCTTCAAGGGTCGCCTGCGCCAGGCCAGCGAGCAGCAGATCCTGGCGGCCACGCGTGACGGCGGCATGAAGGCTGTGGTGATGCGCGGCGGCGACTTCTTCGGCAGCGGCAGCGGTTCCTGGTTCGACCAGGTCATGGCCAAGGGCCTGCGCGCCGGCAAGTTCACTTACCCCGGCCCCATGCACGTGACCACCACCTGGGCCTTCCTGCCCGACATGGCGCGCGCCTTCGTGCAGGTGGCGCAGCAGCGCGAACGGCTGGGCGCTTTCGAGACCCTGCACTTTGCCGGCCACGCGGTGACGGGCGCGCAATGGGCCCAGGTGTTCGAAGACATTGCGCGCGAGCAGGGCTGGCTGCGCACCGACGGTCGCCTGCGGGCGACAACGCTGTCCTGGCCGCTGCTGCGCCTGGCCGGCCTGGTGGCGCCCATGGCCGCTGCCCTGGCCGAGATGCGCTACCTCTGGACCACGCCCTACACCCTGGTCAACACGCGGATGGCGCAGCTGGCCGGCCCCGAGCCGCACACACCGTTCGCGCAGGCCGTGCGCCAGGCCCTGGGCGAGCTGGGCCTGTTGGCGCAGCCCGGACAGAGTGGCGCCTTGGCCCTGCAAGGCAGCGCATCATGAAGCGCCGCAACTTCATGCGCCTGGCCGGGGGCGGCGTGGTGGCTGCCGCCACGGCCGGCATCGCCGTGGGCTGCGCGGCTGGCAGCGGCCTGCCGGCGCAGGCCGTGGAGGCCTGGGACGGACCGGGCCAGGAGGCCGAGCCGCGCCGGCGAGCCCTGGCCTATGCGCTGACCGCGCCCAACCCGCACAACCTGCAGCCCTGGATCGCCGACCTGCGCGAGCCGGGTGTGATCACCTTGCTGTGCGACCGCGAGCGCCTGCTGCCCGAGACCGACCCCTTTGGCCGGCAGATCCTGATCGGCCATGGCGCCTTCCTCGAGCTGCTGGTGATCGCGCTGGCCCAGCAGGGCCTGCGCGCCGACGTCGCGCTCTGGCCGCAGGGCGAGCTGCCGCCGCAACTGCAGGACTGGGACCGCCGGCCTGTGGCCCGCGTGCGCTTGCTACCCGGTGGCGTCGCCGACCCGCTGTTCGGCCAGATCCTGCGCCGCCACACGCCCAAGGTCGACTTCGACACCACCCGGACTGTGGCTGCGGCCACGCTGCAAGCGCTGCTGGCCGGCGTGCCGGCGCCGCGCGTGCAGGGCGGTGGCACGGGCGACGCGCAGGCCCTGCCTGCGTTGCGTACGCTGTGCCGTGCCTCGGCCCAGGTCGAACTGCTGACGCCGCGCACGGTGATGGAGAGCGTGCGCCTGACCCGCGTCGGCCCGCGGGAGATCCTGCAGCACCGCGACGGCATCGCTGTCAACGGCGCGATGCCGCGCATCGCCAATGCCCTGGGCCTGTTCGACCGTTCGGCGCCGCCGGCCCAAGGCAGTGCCGGGTACGAGCACATGATGCAGCGCTTCGATGGCCACTGCGCCAGCGCCATGGGCTTTGCCTGGCTGGCCACGCCGGGCAACAGCCACAGCCAGCAAATCGAGGCGGGCCGTGCCTATGTGCGCATGCAGCTCAAGGCCAGTGAGCTGGGCCTGGGCGTCCATCCCATGAGCCAGGCCTTGCAGGAGTTCCCCGAGATGGCAGCGCATTACGAAGAGGCGCACCGCCGCCTGCTGGGCCGGCCGGCGCCGCGCGGACCGGGCGATGCCACGCTGCAGATGTTCTGCCGCCTGGGCTATCCGGCAGCGCCGGTGGAGGCGGCGCCGCGGCGGCCGCTGCAGGCCCTGCTGCTGTCTTAAGCCAGCAGTTCGAGCAGGCGCCGCAGGGCGTGGCGCACGGTGGCGCCGCGCACGGCGGCGCGGTTGCCGTCAAAGCGCTGCAGCTCGCTGGACAGGAGGCCGTCGACCATGAAGCCGAACCAGACCGTGCCCACCGGCTTGTCGTCACTGCCGCCGTCGGGCCCGGCGATGCCGGTCACCGCCACGCTGACGCGGGCGCGCGAGCGCCGCACTGCGCCAAAGGCCATGGCCCGCGCCACCACCTCGCTGACCGCGCCATGTTCTGCGATCAGGGCGGCATCGACGTCCAGCAGTTCGGTCTTGGCCTCGTTGGAATAGCTGACAAAGCCGCGCTCGAACCAGCGGCTGGAGCCCGGCACATTGGTGCAGGCGGCGGCGATCAGGCCGCCGGTGCAGCTCTCCGCGGTGGCCAGCATCCAGCCTTTTTTCAACAACAAATCGGCCAGTTGCCCGCACAGATCGTGCGCGAGATGCTCCTGATTCGATAGCGGCTCCATCATGCGGACCTCCACAATGCAAACAGCAGCAGCGTGCAAAACGCTGCCACCAGGTCGTCGAACAGGATGCCGAATCCGCCGCGCCAGCCGAAGCCGTGAAACAGCTCGTCGGCCCAGGCCACAGGTCCGGGCTTGACGGCGTCGAAGAAGCGGAACAGGCCGAAGGCCACCAGCTGCACCAGGAAGCCCGCCGGCGTCAGCAGCCACAGGATGATCCAGAAGGCCACGACCTCGTCCCAGACGATGTGGCCCGGGTCCAGCACACGCATGTTGCGGGCGGTGACGGTGCAGGCCCACCAGCCTATGGGCAGCGAGGCGGCGATGACCCAGGCGATGGCCGTGGGCGTGAGCCAGGCCTGAATGGCCCACCAGGCGGCCCAGGCCCACAGCGTGCCCACCGTGCCCGGCGCGACGCGCGACAGGCCGGAACCCAAGCCCAGCGCGATCAGGTGCGCCGGGTGCGAGAGCATGAAGCGCAGGCTGGGCCGCAGCACGGCCGGTTGTATGGGTGGGTTGAGTGAGGTCATGTGTCGGTTTGGGCGAACCATTGCGCCCACCAGTCCAGACAGGCCTTGATTTTCGGCAGGCGGTGTCGGCCCGGCAGGGTCACGGCATAGATGGGAACGGGCTGGATGTCGGTGAAATCTTCCAGCACGGGAACGAGGCGGTGCTCGCGCAGCAGCGGCGCGGTCGCCAGGGTGGCGAGGCGGCCGATGCCCAGGCCCTGCACCACCATGCTGGCCAGCACGTTGGTGTCGGTGCTGCGCCATTGGCCCTCGGCCAGGATCTCGCAGCGCTTGCCCTGGATGATGAAGGGCCAGTGGTTGAGCATGGGGACGGCGCTGTTGGTCACCAGCGCATGCTGGCGCAGTTCATCCGGGTGTTGCGGCAGCCCATGGGCCTGGGCGTAGGAAGGCGCGGCGTAGAGGGCGCGTGCCCGCGCGCCGATCTGGCGCGCCACCACCGTCTCGGGCAGGGTGCCGCCGGTGCGGATGGCGATGTCGATGCCTTCGCGCGCCATGTCGACCAGGCGGTCGTCCACGGCCACCTCCACCTTCAGGCCGGGATGGCGCTGCGCCAGGCCGGCCAGGCTGGGCACCATCTGGAACTGCGCGATCACCGAGCTGACGGCCACGCGCACCAGGCCGCTGGGCGCACCGGCGTGGCCGGCGAACTCGCCCTCGAGCTCGTCGAGCGTGCCGGTCAGGCGGCGGCAGTACTGCAGGAAGGTCTGGCCCTCGGCGCTGAGCGACAGGCCGTGGGTGCTGCGGTGGATGAGGCGCGCGCCGCAGGCCTTCTCGATGCGCGCCAGCGTGCGCGAGACCTGGCTGACGGGCACATCGCGCTCGCGCGCCACCGCCGACAGCGTGCCCAGATCGGCCACGCGGGCGAACAGGTGCATGGCATCGAAGTCGAGGTTGCGCATGGCTTGCATGGTAACGGCGTGCGCTCTTGCGCAGACTGCAAGACGCATTTGCGCGGGGCGCCGTTTCCCCGACGTCTGGCCCTGCCTACAGTCGGCGCACGCCTCTGCACAAAGGCGAAGGACAGCGCCATGAACAGCATCGACCGCAGCAACGCCGACCACAACCGCCTGATGCAGGCGGGCCGCGAGCGCGCCGCTGCGCTGCGCCGCCAGGCGATCCGCGATCTGGGACATGGGGCTGGGGATGCCCTGCAGGCGGCTCTGCGCTCAGCGCGCCGCTTCGCCAGCAGTCTCGCGCGGCACCGTCGGCAAGTCTGACCTAGTGGCAGGCGCCATGCTTGCGACGAAAGGCGCGGGGCTCGAGCGGCTGCGCGTGCGCCCACAGGCCCAGACGCTTGCTGCGCGCAGCGCTTTCCTGCGCGGCGTAGGCGCCGGCGTGGCCATGGAAGCGGTGCGCCCAGGCATGGCCGCGCGCCACCATCCAGGCGCCCATGTCCTGGCCGTCCAGGCTGACGGACGCCAGCGCGCGGTGGTAGCTGTCACGCGAGCGTGTGCGCACGGCCACCTGCCGGTGCAGCAGGCGCGCCGCCAGCGCATCGCGCGCAAGAGCGCCATGGGCCTGGCAGATCTCGGGGGCGTCGATGCCATCCAGCCGCAGCGCGCGCGGTGCGCCGCCCTTGGCGGGCCGCACCCACAGCGTGTCGCCGTCGCTCACGTGGCTGACCGTGCCTTCATAGGCCTGGACCTGGAGTGCGGCCAGGCACAGAAAGGCGAAGAAGGCGACAGGGCGAAAGGGCATGCCTTGCACAACGCGCTGCCGGCGGTGGCCGCCGACAGCGCCCCAATGCAAGTGCTTCA
Source organism: uncultured Ramlibacter sp. (assembly GCF_936925435.1). GTDB lineage: Bacteria > Pseudomonadota > Gammaproteobacteria > Burkholderiales > Burkholderiaceae_C > Ramlibacter. The sequence continues at coordinate 23,026 of NZ_CAKZHQ010000057.1, forward strand.
GGCCGGCACGGCGTCGACGTTGGCGCGACCCCAGTGGCGGTGTTTGGCGATGGCGGCGATGAAGTCCTGTGCCAGCTGGGCGCGCCCGGTGGCCTCGTTGCTGCCCACCACCACGCCGGCTGCAGCGCTGGAGCTGTCGGGCCCGTTGATGCCCAGGGTGCGCAGCAGCTGCACCGCGTCACCGATCACGCAGATGGCCTTGCAGTGCTTGTAGGCCTCCAGCACGAAGTGCACGGCGTCGCCGCTGGTCGCCAGGGCCTGGGCACTGGCCGCGCCGCTGGGCACCAGCACGGCGTCGAACATCACCGACGCCGTGTTGGCCAGGGTGTGGTCCACCGCCAGCTGTTGGCCAGAGGAGGTCGAGACGAAGCCCAGGCGGGACGCGACGATCTTGCAGGCGGCGCCCTCGTCGGCCAGCGCCTGCTGCAAGGCCTTGAGCGCGCCGGTCTCCACGCCGTCGGCCACCAGCACCGCCACCTTGCGGGTGGCGATCCCGCCGCCGCTGCCTTCCATGGACAGGGCCGGCGAGGCATCCACCGCCAGCTTGACGCGGTGGTCGCGAAAGCCCGGCCGGCCGGCGGCGGCCTTGGCGTCGGGCGGCGCGATGCCAAGGGGCTCCGCCACCTTGCGTGCCAGCTTGGCGTCCACGTGGGCCAGGTTGTCGACCATGCGCTGGCGCACGGCGATGGTGTCCACCTTGGACAGCTCGAACTGGAAGGCCGCGACGATGTGGTCCTTCTCGGCCGCGCTCTGGCTGTTGTAGAACAGCGTGGCCTGGCTGAAGTGGTCGTCGAAGCTGGGGCTGCGCCGGCGGATCTTGGGCGACTCCATCTCCTCGGCGTGGCTTTGCAGGCCCTGTTGGCCGCCGTCGACGCGGAACTCCGAGCCGCTGGCCAGCGAGTTGGGTTCGTAGCTGACCTGGCCTTTGGCGATCAGCTGGCGGCCGATGCCATCGCGCTGGAAGTTGTGCATGGGGCAGACGCCGCGGTTGATCGGCAGCTCGTGGAAGTTGGGCCCGCCCAGGCGCGACAGCTGGGTATCGGTGTACGAGAACAGGCGGCCCTGCAGCAGCGGGTCGTTGCTGAAGTCGATGCCGGGCACGACGTGGCCGGGATGGAAGGCCACCTGCTCGGTCTCGGCGAAAAAGTTGTCGGGGTTGCGGTTGAGGACCAGCTTGCCCACCAGCTGCACCGGCACCTGTTCTTCCGGCACCAGCTTGGTGGGGTCGAGCAGGTCGAAGCCCAGGCTGGCGGCCTTGGCCTCGTCCATGACCTGCACGCCGAAGTCCCACTCGGGGAATTCGCCGCGCTCGATGGCCTCCCACAGGTCGCGCCGGTGGAAGTCGGCGTCCTTGCCGGCGATCTTCTGTGCCTCGTCCCAGGCCAGGCCGTGGCGGCCCAGCCGGGGCTTCCAGTGGAACTTGACGAAGTGGGCCACGCCGCGGGCGTTGATGAAGCGGAAGGCGTGGACGCCAAAGCCTTCCATCATGCGGTAGCTGCGCGGGATGGCGCGGTCGCTCATGGCCGAGGTTGTGTGAAAACCCCCTGACTCTTAGACTGCGGCAACTCGTACCGGAGGCGCTGTGGCTCGATACGTT